>CAWDBV010000004.1:0-35085 GCA_963800705.1 uncultured Solirubrobacterales bacterium | reverse complement strand
CCAATCGAAGACACGGAAGGCATGCAGCGCCTCGTACCCTGAGCCAGTCAAGGAAAAACTTCGCCAGCGCGTTCCTCTCGGCCGCTTCGGCTTAATCAAAGACATTGAAGCCGCCGCCGTCTTCTTTTGCTCAGACGCCGCCAGTTACATCAACGGTGCGGTGCTGGTCGTTGATGGTGGGCACTGGCTGGCTGCCAATCGATTGCTGTAAACACCGGGTAGCGCCATATTTTGAAGTTCTCTGCGCCACCTCAGCGTTCTCTCCGTCTCCGCGGTGATTGAATTCTCAAGCCTTCATCGCAGAGACGCAGGTGGCGAGATCACGCAAGTAAAACTGAAATTAGGGCACCGCCAAACGCCGGCTTATTGTCTCCCGCAACTCCAGACGTGTTATAAAACGCGGCAGATGCTGTCGCTTTCTCCAGCCTCCTTCGAAGACTTTGAACGCGAAACCGCGCGCGGAAACGTCGTACCGGTGACGCGACACCGTGCTCGCGGATTTGCAGACGCCGCTCGGCGCATTTCTGCGGATCTCGGGCGATGCGTCGTATGCGTTTTTGCTGGAATCGATCGAAGGCGGTGAGCGACTGGCGCGCTATTCATTCGTTGGCGCCGACCCGTGGATGATCGCTCGCGGACGGGGCAACACGACGGAATTTCAGAAAGAAGGCCGGCAGCAAACAGTCGAGCGGAATGCGGTTGAGGTCCTGCGCAAGACGTTTCGCGAAAAGAAGCTGGCCCGGCGGCCCGGACTCGCCCCTTTGTGCGGAGGCGCCGTGGGTTACCTCGGGTATGACGCGGCGAGCTGCGTTTGAGCCTGTGCTGCGGCGGCATGAACATCAACCGGATTCAGATGATGCTGCCTGGATGTTCTTTCGCACCGTGCTGGCATTCGATCGCGTGCAGCAGCAAATTGAAATCACTTCCGTCGTATTCGTTGCTGAAGCTGCGGGCGATCGTGAACAGTTGCGCGCGCTTTACGACCAAGCCGTTCGCGAGACAGAGCAAATCGACGCCCTGCTCCCCAGTGAACCGCTAACGGTTCCATCAAGTCAGCCGACAATCGGACACACAACCGTCCACTTCCAGTCCAATTGGCCCAGGCCACAGTTCGAAGCGGCGGTCGAGAAGGTGAAAGAGCACATCGCGGCGGGCGACTGTTATCAGGCAGTCATCTCCCGAGAAATTTGCCAAGCCAACTGCCGCGGATCCTTTGGCGATTTATCGTGCGCTGCGCGCCACGAACCCTTCGCCTTACATGTTCCTGCTGCGCATGGGCGGCGAGACAATCATCGGGTCATCGCCCGAGATGCTGGTTCGCTGTCACGGTCAGCGTTTGGATTACCGTCCGATTGCGGGAACGCGGCGACGTGGAGCGACTGAAGCGGAAGACTGGATGCTGGGCGAAGAGATGAGCAACGATGAGAAAGAAGTCGCCGAACACACGATGCTTGTCGATCTGGGTCGAAACGATCTGGGACGTGTCTCAGATTACGGGTCGGTAAAAGTCGAAGGAGCTGATGTCAATGGGGCGTTATTCGCATGTGCAACATCTGGTGACCAGCCTGCGCTCGCGTTTGCGTGACGACCTTGATCGATTTGATGCGTTTCGTGCATGTTTTCCAGCGGGCACAGTCACCGGCGCGCCAAAGATTCGCGCAATGCAAATCATCGATGAGCTGGAACCCGCGAAGCGCGGGGTTTACGCAGGGTCCGTGCTTTATGTCGATTACGCTGACAATCTGGATTCGTGTATCGCCATCCGGACGATTCACCTGCGTGACGGCGTGGCAACCGTCCAGGCGGGCGCCGGCATTGTTGCCGACTCAGTCCCCGAGCGTGAGTACGAAGAATGCGTCAACAAAGCGCGCGCGCTATTTCGTGCGATTGAGTTGGCTGAGAAAGGCCTGCCTGACACTCGCTAAACTTTTCTTGATCGTGGCGGCTGCAGCGATTGCGGTCTCTGCCCCAGAACCCCGCGCCGAGCGCCGACACTCTGAAGAAAGCGAACGCGCGCCCGGTTGCGTCGCCAACTCCAAAGGTTGAGCCGTTCATCGGCGCCTCAGTCGAGCAGATGACGGGCCAGTGCGTATCACTCGAAACCGAACAAGGCCTGATCGTGTTTGAGCTGTTGCCAAACAAAGCGCCTGAAACCGTGCGCGGGTTTTTGAATCTGGCGGCTTCGGGCGCGCTGAACACGACAACCTTCAGCCGCACCGATGAAAGGTTTTGTGATTCAGGGTGGCAATCTTTCAACGAGCGAGAAGTGGAGCGCCGAACTGTCGGCAAGAATGCAACGTTCGCTGCCCGACGAGCCGAACGATGTGAAACACGTACGCGGAATCGTTTCGATGGCGCGTGGCGACGAGCCGAATAGCGCAACGACGCACTTCTTTATTCTTGTCGGTGACGGGCCGCACCTGGACGGAAAGTTTGCGGCGTTCGGTCGTGTGCTGCGCGGGATTGAAGATCACAGATTCGATCAACCGGGCGCCGGCGGAAAAAAAGAAATTCGTTTCGCCAGTCAGAATCACTCATGCGACGGTTTCGCGCTGTGAAAAGTTAAACGAACGCTGGGTCAGTCCGCGAGTTACGTTGCCGTCGTATTCGGCCTGTGCCTCAGCGCCTGTACCGGGACCCTTAGTGACCAGCCGACTCCCGAGGCGGCGAAGCGATTTCTAAAACTGCGCGGGTATAACTTCGACGAGCCGTCCTTCTTCAAAGCCGCAGCCGACGGTGACGTACTGGCGGTAAACGGCTTTATCAGCGCCGGAATTAACGTCAACGCGAAGGACGGAAATGACAACACAGTTTTAACGGCAAGCTCCAGACGGGGGGATGCCAACGTGGTGGAAGCCCTGGTGCGCGGTGCCGCCGATGTGAACGCTAAAGGTCGTAACGGATGGACTGCCCTTCTGCTAGCCCTTTCAGAAAAACATGGCAGGGTCTCCGAGCTCTTGCTTGCTCAACAGCATCTCGACTTGAAAGCGCAGACACCACCGGACGGTATGAACGCACTAATGGTGGCAGTTTGGCATCAGCAGGAGCGCGCTGTGAAAACATTGCTCACCCGGGGTGTAGATGTGAATCATCAGGACAAGGACGGTGACGCAGCCATGCACGGTGCATCGCTTTACGGAAATAGGAAGCTGCTCGGGTTGCTGCTCGATGGAGGCGCGAATCCGAACGTCAAGAACCAGTTGGGAGGGACAGCATGAATGTGGGCGGCCGCATACGGACACGAGGAGATTGTACGTATGCTGCTCACCCGCGGTGCCGATCAGAAGATTCGCGATGTAGATCGCGTGACGGCGGCGGGTTGGGCGGCGAACAATAGTCACGACGGTATAAAACTTTTGCTAAAGGCTGCGGAACGCAACCGTTAGTATTTGGTTGTAAGTAGTCAGTAGTCAGTAGTCAGTTGTGCGATCGTTAGTACTTTGCTCTTCGTACTTGGTACTTTGATTTCTCCACCCGGACCCGTCCTCAACTTAAAGGTGCTCTGGGACGACACATCAAAGTACAAAGAACTAAGTAGCAAAGAACGAGAAGGACCAGGTACCGCTGACAACGGACAAGTGACATGCTCTTAGTAATCGACAACTACGATTCGTTTACTTACAACCTCGTGCAGTACCTGGGGGAACTGGGCGAGCGGATCGAGGTGCGGCGTAATGATGAAGTCACCGTCGAGCAGATCGAGGCAATGAAGGCTGATCGCATTCTGATTTCGCCGGGACCGGGAACGCCCCACGGACGCAGGCATCGCGATGAAGGTGATCGAAACGTTTGCCGGCCAAACTTCCTTCTCGGCGTCTGTTTGGGGCATAGGCAATCGGACAGTTGTTTGGCGGACGAGTGGTGCGCGCGTCGCGACCATTCCATGGAAAATCGTCATCGGTTCAGCACGACGGCAAAACGATCTTCGACGGGTCGGAAAACCCTTTTCCGGCGGGCCGATATCACTCGCTAATCGTCGAGCGTGAGACCTCTCCCGGACGAATTGGAGATTTCTGCGACGACACCGAACGGGACGATTATGGGTTTGCGCCATCGCAGACTAAAGATCGAAGGCGTTCAGTTTCATCCGGAATCGATCATGACGACGGAAGGTAAGAAGTTACTCGCGAATTTTCTGAGTCTGTAGACTGGACCCATGAGCCGATCATACATCAGCTAAAGAAGACAGCCAGCTCCCCAGACTCCAGACTCAAAGACTTTATTGGGCGGCTGATGCGCCGCGAAGATCTTTCGCGAGGCGAAGCCGCACGGACTGCTTGACGATTTGCTTAACAGCGTCAGCGACTGACGGTCAGATCGCCGCGACGTTGATCGCGCTCAAGCTCAAGGGCGAGACAGTCGAAGAGCTAGCCGGGCTGGCCCCGGGCATGCGTCGCGAGCGACGCGAATTCATTCCCGGCACGAGCGATTCGTTGATACGGCCGGGACCGGATCGAGTTTAACGAAATCTTTCAACGTTTCGACTGCGGCAGCGTTCGTCATCGCAGGTGCAGGATTGCCGGTCGCCAAGCACGGCAATCGCGCGGCAAGCAGCAAGTGCGGCAGCGCTGATGTGCTATCGGCATTGGGCGTCAACGTTTCGGTCGCACCTGAAGTCTCGGAGAGATGTTTGAATGAGCTCGGCATCTGTTTCATGTTCGCGCCGCTTTACCATGGCGCCACCGCGCGCGTCGCCGGCATTCGCCGGCAGCTCGGCGTGAACGACCTTCAATCTGCTCGGCCCGTTGACGAATCCGGCGGGCGCGCCACGACAGATTATTGGCGTATCCAATCGGGACTTCGTCGAAAACTGGCCCAGCGCGTTATCTCTTCTCGGGACAGAACGCGCGTGGGTGGTGCATGGCGAGGACGGGCTGGATGAAATTACGTCTCGACGGGGTAGACTTTCATTGTCTGAGGCAAGCGAGGGGAGTGCGCTCGTTCGAAATCGCAGCCAGAGAATTTCGGCTATGGAACGGTCACGCTCGATGAGTTTCGCGGCGGCGACGCGGAAGATAATGCCGCGATCATTCGCGACGTGCTTGCCGGAAAACGTCGGGATGAAGCACGACTCTGGTCGTCATCAACGCTGCGGCGGCGCTTCACGTCGGAGGCCGGGCGGCGGACGGTTAACGCGGGCGCGCGACTGGCGGAAGACAGCATCGATTCCGGTCGCGCGATCCGGTACTCGACGAACTCGTTTGCATGACGAACGCTACTTGAGGGTAGTGCCTTAGTTTGAAATTCTCTGCGCCATCTCAGCGTTCTCTGCGTCTCGGCGGTGATTGTATTTCAAGCGATTTCACCGCAGAGCAACTGTGTCGCAAGTCAAGAGGATCAAGTGGTCCTCCACGATGTTTGAGTTTTCACCATCACGTTAAGGATCGTGAGCAGCTTGCGCATGCAGGCGGTAATGGCGACCTTAGGTGCTTTGCCGGCAGCGATCAGTCTGCGATAGAAGTACTTGATGGTCGGGTTAATGCCAATGGCACACAGTGTAGCCATGAAGAGTGGCGACCGAACGGTGGCGCGACCGCCCCAGATGTGACGTGAGCCGCGCCACTGGCCGCTGTCCCAGTTGAAAGGTGCGACGCCGACGAGCTTGGCAATCTCGCGGCGATTTAGCTGACCAAGCTCGGGAAGCTGAGCCAGGAGAGTGAGCGAAAGCACGGGGCCGACACCGGGCACACTGCGCAACAGATCATGGCGTTCGCGCCAGGCAGGAGAGGCTTTCAAGACTCGTTGCAGTTCGTTGTCGCTGGATTTAAGCCGACGCTCGAGCCAGGTAATGTGATCGTTTAAATCTTTGACTACAGCGCGATCGTGGTGGTTGGCCAGGCGGTTCTTTTCTGCCACCAGCATCTCCACTATCTGCCGCCGACGGGCGAGTAGGGCCTCCAGATGTCGGGTCTCAGCAGATTTGACCGGCCGTACCGGTGGATCGATAGCCGCGGCAAAGTGCGCCAATACACGGCAGTCGATTCGATCTGTTTTGGCCAATTGGCCGGTGGCTTTGGCAAAGTCTCGTACTTGACAAGGATCACGACGATCACCGGCAAGTCAGCAGCTGACAGAGTCGCGGTTACTAAAGTCTCAAAGCCGCCAGTCGCTTCCAGCACGATGCTGGTGGCTTTCAGCAGTTTGAGTTTGGCGGCCACAGTCGCACAACCGTGGCTGTCGTTAGGACTCGACCAGGTTTCGCCGGTTTCGTGAACGGCGATATCGAGAGTGTTTTTAGAGACATCAATGCCAACGTTCGCTCTTGGGTTCTCTGGTTCAGGCATGTTCGTTAGCTCCGTTCTGCCCAGTCTTGCGGAATACGGGCTGGCCAAAGCCGCCCCGGCAACTGTTCGGGCTAGTTGGAAAAGGGTGTGACGACCCAAGCTCTGCGACGGTCTCTAACGACCAAGACGCAAACGATCTGTCACACCCTGCGCAAGTTATTACTTGCTGATTGAACATACAAGACGCTGCGGTCGCAGAGATCACGCAGAGAAAACTGAAATTAGGGCACTACCGACTTGAGCCGTCAATGGACTTTCTTACCGAAATCATGGAGGCGAAACGCCGGCGGCTGGCGGATGCGAGGGCTAAAGTGCCTTCTGAGGAGCTTTTCCCCAGGGCCAATCATCTGCGTTTCAGAGATTTGCGGCCTCGTTTTCGTGACGCCTTTTATGGCGAGCGAATCAACATCATCGCCGAGTTCAAGCGCCGCTCGCCTTTCGAAAGGCGATATTAATATCGCGGCTGATGCCTCTCTGATTGCCCGAGCTTACGAAAAGGTAGGCGCGGCGGGGCGATATCGGTTTTGACGGAAGAGGACTATTTTGGAGGTTCGCTGGATGACTTGCACACAATCAGGAAGGCTACCTCAATTCCCATTTTGCGGAAGGACTTTATCTTCGATGAATATCAGGTCTTCGAATCCGCGGTGGCAGGCGCTGATGCTTTGCTCCTGATTGCGGACGGGCTGGCCGACGACACGATCGTGCTCGACCTGCACGGCTCCGCCGGCCAGAGCATGGGCGCCTGGCTCGCCCCCGGCGTGACGATCGACCTCGACGGCGCCGTCAACGACTACGCCGGCAAGGGCCTCTCCGGCGGGATCCTCGCCTGCCGCCCGCCGGAGGGCTCGACGTTCGTCGCCGCCGACAACGTGATCGCCGGCAACGTGCTGCTCTACGGAGCGACCCGCGGCAAGGCCTTCTTCAACGGCCAGGCCGGCGAGCGGTTCGCGATCCGCAACTCCGGGGCCGACGCCGTCGTCGAGGGGATCGGCGACCACGGCTGTGAGTACATGACCGGCGGCCGCGTCGTCGTGCTGGGCGAGACCGGCGAGAACTTCGGCGCCGGCATGAGCGGTGGCTTCGCCTGGGTCCATGACCCGGCCGACAAGCTTTCGGGCCGCACCAACCACGCGCTCGTCGACGTCGAGTCGGTGACGGCCGAGCGCGCCGGCGACCTCCGCGAGCTCATCTCCGAGCATCTGCAACGGACCGGCTCGGTGCGCGCTGCGGCGCTCCTCGAGCGCTGGGACGAGGCGCTTACCGAGTTCAAGCTGGTGATCTCGCGCGCGTACCGCGAAGTTCTCGCCGAGCGCGACCGCGAGGGCGAAGAGTCCGCGCTGGAGGCCGCTGCCTGATGCCGGACCCCCGCGGATTTCTCGAGGTCGAGCGCGTCCGCGCGCCCGAGCGCGATCCCGCCCAGCGGGTGCGCGACTACGACGAGATCTACCAGGTGCTGCCCGAGCCCGAGCTGCGCCAGCAGGCGCGCCGGTGCATGGACTGCGGGGTGCCGTTTTGCAACAACGGCTGCCCGCTCGGCAACCTGATCCCGGACTGGAACGACCTCGTGCGTACGGGGCAGTGGGAAGCCGCGATCGAGCAGCTCCACGCCACCAACAACTTCCCCGAGTTCACCGGCCTGATCTGCCCCGCGCCCTGCGAGGCGGCCTGCGTCCTCGACATCATCGACGAGCCGGTGATGATCAAGCAGATCGAGTACTCGATCATCGACCGCGCCTTCGACGAGGGCTGGGTCGTGCCGCGGCCGCCCGACGAGCGCACGGGCAAGACCGTCGGCATCGTCGGCTCGGGACCGGCCGGGCTTGCCGCCGCCGACGAGCTCAACAAGGTCGGCCACGCCGTCGTCGTCTACGAGCGCGACGAGGCCCCCGGCGGCCTCCTGCGCTTCGGGATCCCCGACGCGAAGCTCGAGAAGTGGATCGTCGATCGCCGGCTCGAGCTGCTCGCGGCCGAGGGCATCGAGTTCAGCTGCGGCGTCGACGTCGGCGCCGACGTCTCGATCGAGGAGCTCCGCTCGCGCCATGACGCGCTCGTGCTGGCGCCGGGCTCGCGCGTCGAGCGCGACCTGGAGGCGCCGGGCCGCGAGCTCTCCGGCGTGCATTTCGCGATGGAGTACCTCTACGGTCGGCATCGGTACGTCCGGTCCACGAAGGGCCTGCCAGTCCACGACCAGCAGGCGCCGCCGAGCGCGGAGGGCAAGCGCGTGATCGTGGTCGGCGGCGGCGACACCGGCATGGACTGCGTCTCGAACGCGCTGCGCGAGAGCGCCACCGACGTGAAGCTGCTCGACGTCTACCCCGAGGTCCCGGTCGGCGGGCGTTACCCCGACTCGCCGTGGCCCGAGCAGCCGCGCCGGTCGGCGACGACCTACGCGCTCGACGAGGGCGGCGAGCGGGAGTTCGGCCACCAGGTGATCGCGATCGAGGGCGACGGCAAGGTCGAGCGCGTCGTTGGCCGCGAGGTCACCGGCAACTCGTCTCGCACCCTGAAGCCCGTCGAGGGCAGCGAGTTCACCGAGCCCGCCGACCTCGTCCTGATCGCGATCGGCTTCTCCCACCCCGAGCACGGCCAGATCGTCGAGGGACTGGACCTCGAGCTCGACAGTCGCGGCAACTACCGCGCGCCGACCTACGAGACCTCCGCCGCCGGCGTCTTCGCGGCCGGCGACGCGCGCGTCGGCCAATCGCTGGTCGTCACCGCGATCGCCGAGGGCCGGCGCTGCGCCCGCCTCGCCGACCGCGCTCTGCGCGCCACCGCCTGCATCGCGTCTCACGTTCAGGTTCGCCTTTAGAAACGGCCGTGCCGGGTAGGCCCTTGCGGTGGAGGAGAAACCGCATACGAAAGGAATCGACGCATGAGCGCCATCGCAATCGTCTTGATCGTGGTCGCCGTGATCGCTGGTCCTGGCAGCTGATCTTCATGGCGTCGCGCCGGCGCGAGGAGGAAAGGAGCGCGAGCGCGAGGGCCAGCGCCACGTTGCCCGCGAGCACCGCGAGGAGGCGACTGCCCGCAAGCTCACCGCCGAGAAGGAGGGTGCCGCCGCCGAGGAGCAGGCCGCGCGCGCGAAGCGCCAGGCCGCCGAGGCCGAGGAGCGCGCCCTCCATGCCAAGCAGGAGCGCGAGGCCGCGGAGGCGCACGAGCGCCACGCCGACGAGGTCGACCCCGACGCGCGACGGCAAGCCGGGACAAGGGCCGCTTCCGCCGCGACGAGCGGAGACCGAGCGCGCGACCGGAGCGCCGACCGAGCAGCAGTCGACCACGCGCCGCTGCCCAAGCCGCATCGGGGACAAGGGCGTCTGACCCTCTCTAGGTTCTCGCCGGCGGCGGCCTTGTCGGCGACGATCACGCCGTCGGCTGAGCCCAGAGGGCCGGCCGGGATCGAGTCGTCGCCGGCGCGCAGCTTGGCGAGCGCGTCGCGCTTCTCGGCGCCCGTGACCAGGAAGAGGATCCGCCGCGCCGCCGAGAGGGTCGGGTAGGTGAGCGTCATGCGGCGGTGGCCCTGGTACTCGTTGCCCGTGATCGCCACCGGCCGGTCGGCGACCTCGAGCACCGGGTCGCCGGGGACCAGCGAGGCGGTGTGGCCGTCTGGGCCGAGGCCGAGGTGGACGAGGTCGATCGGGTCCGAGAGCGCCGCGCCGTAGCGCGCGGCAGCCGCCTCGAGGTCATCGTCGTTCACGGGCATCGGCAGCAGGCGCTCGAGCGCCGACCGGGAGAGCGACTCCTGCAGGTGGGTGAGGTTGCGGTCCGGGTCGCCCTCGGGCGCGATCCGCTCGTCGACCTGGAGGATCGTCGTCCCGGGCTCCCCGAGGGCATCGGGGTCGAGCTCGGCGAGCATCTTCCAGGGCGTGTGACCGCCCGAGAGCGCGATCGAGAAGGAGCTCTGCCCGAGTGCCTCGCGGGCGGCCTCCTCGATCAGCTCGGCGGCCCGCTTCGCCGCGGCGTCGGGGCCGGCGACGACCTCGAATTCCAGCGTCAGTCCTTCTTCTCGTCGTGCCCGCCGAACTGCTTGCGCATGGCGGACTGCACCTTGTTGGCGTACTCGTCGAGGTCGCGGGAGGCGAAGCGCGAGTAGAGGGCGCTGGTGAGCACGGGCGACGGCACGCCCTCGTCGATCGCGGCGATCGAGGTCCAGCGGCCCTCGCCGGAGTCGGAGACGCGGCCCTCGAACTCCGCCAGCTCGGGCGACTCGGCGAGCGCGGCGGCGGTCAGGTCGAGCAGCCAGGAGCCGACGACGCTGCCCCGGCGCCAGACCTCGGCGATGTCCGGGATGTCCATCTCGTACTGGTAGTACTCGGGATGGTCGAGCGGCGCGGTCTCGGCGTCGGCGTCGCGCTGCTTGAGGCCGGCGTCGGAGTTCTTGAGGATGTTCAGGCCCTCGGCGTAGGCGGCCATGATCCCGTACTCGATCCCGTTGTGGACCATCTTCACGAAGTGGCCCGCGCCGTTGGGGCCGCAGTGGAGGTAGCCGTTCTCGGCGGGGGTCACCTCGCCGCTGCGGCCGGGCGTGCGCTCCGCGGACTCGACGCCCGGGGCGATCGTCTTGAAGATCGGGTCGAGGCGCTCGACCGCGCTCGTCGGGGCCGCCGATCATCAGGCAGTAGCCGCGCTCGAGGCCGAAGACGCCGCCGCTCGTGCCGCAGTCGATGTAGTCGATGCCCTGCTCTCCCACCATCGCCGCGCGGCGGATGTCGTCGCGGTAGTAGGAGTTGCCGCCGTCGATGATCGCGTCGCCCGCCTCGAGCACCGCGGCGACGTCCTTCACGGTCTGCTCGGTGATGTCGCCGGCCGGGACCATCACCCAGGCGGCGCGGGGCTTCTCGAGCTTGGCGGCGAAGTCCTCGAGCGAGTCGGCGCCGGTCGCGCCCTCGCCGGCGAGCTCGGCGATCGCGTCGGCGTTCACGTCGTAGACGACGCAGTCGTGGCCGTCGCGCATGAGGCGCCGGACGATGTTCGCGCCCATCCGCCCGAGTCCGATCATTCCGAGCTGCATCGGCCGCATCCTATGCACGTGGCGGCCTCGACGGGTTACTGATTAGTCTCCGAGCCCTTGGCCACCGGCGCGGACACCCTCGTCATCTTCGGAATCAGCGGCGACCTCGCCAAGAAGATGACCTTCCAGGCGCTCTACCGGCTCGAGCACCGGGGCGAGCTCGACTGCCGGATCATCGGCGTCGCGATCGACGAGTGGGACGACGCCTCGCTCCGCCAGCACGCGAAGGACGCGATCGAGGCGACCGCCGAGGGCGCCGTCGACCAGAACGCGCTCGAGCGCGTTCTCGCCCGGCTCTCCTACATCCAGGGCGACTACGCGAAGGCGGAGACCTTCGAGACGCTGAAGAGCGCGCTCGGCGACGCCGACGACGTCGTCTACTACCTCGAGATCCCGCCCTCGCTGTTCGGCACCGTCGTCCGCGGCCTCGGCGCCGCCGGCCTCACCGAGGGCGCGCGGATCGTCGTCGAGAAGCCCTTCGGCCATGACCTGGCCTCGGCGCGGCGCCTTGAACGAGGAGCTCCACGAGGTGATCGACGAGTCGCAGCTCCTGCGCATCGACCACTTCCTCGGCAAGGAGCCGGTGATGGACATCACCTACCTCCGCTTCGCCAACTCGATCCTCGAGCCGGTCTGGAACCGCAACTACGTGGACTCGGTGCAGATCACGATGGCCGAGGACTTCGGCGTCGAGGACCGGGGCTCGTTCTACGACGCGGTCGGCACGCTGCGCGACGTCGTCCAGAACCACCTGCTCCAGGTGCTCGCCCTGGTCGCGATGGAGCCGCCCTCCGCGGGCCCGAGCGACCGCGACGCGATCCGCGACCGCAAGGCCGACCTCTTCAGGGCGATGCCCGACGCCGATCCCGGCCGCTACGTCCGCGGCCAGTACAACGGCTATCTCGGCATCCCCGGCGTCGCCGCAGACCTCGACCACCGAGACCTACGTCGCGCTCAAGCTCGAGATCGACAACTGGCGCTGGGACGGGGTCCCCTTCTTCATCCGCGCCGGCAAGTCGCTACCGGTCGAGGTGACCGAGGTCCGCGTCGTCTTCAAGACGCCGCCGAAGCTCGGCATCGGCGGCGGCGTCCCGGACCCCAACATGCTCGTCCTTCGGATCAAGCCCGAGCCGGGCGCCGAGCTCTGCCTGCTCTCCAAGAAGCCGGGCGCGGAGAAGCTCCAGCACGTCCACCTCGACCTCGCCTTCGAGGCCCAGGTCGGCGAGGAGCCCGAGCCCTACGAGCGCCTGATCCGCGACGCCCTGCTCGGCGACACCCAGCTCTTCCCGAACCAGACCGCGATCGAGGAGACCTGGCGGATCGTCCAGCCCCTGCTCGACGACCCGGGCCCGGTCGATCCCTACGAGCCGGGCAGCTGGGGACCGGAGCGCGGCTCGCAGCTTCTCCACGGCTTCGGCGGCTGGCGCAAGCCCTGGCTGCCGGGCTAGCGGCTTCCGCCGGCTACTTCAGGCTCTTGACCAAGCAGCGAGGCGCCGATCGCGCCGCCGAGGTCGCCGAGCGCGGCGAGCCGGAAAGCGGGCGGATCGGCGCTCGTGAACAGGTTCTTCATCGCGCGCTTCTCGATCCGCTTCAGGAACGGTCTCGCCGAAGCGGAGGCCGAGCCCGCCGCCGAGGATCACGCACTCGACGTCGAGCACGTTGCAGGCCGAGGCGACGCCGGTGCCGATCGCCTTCACCGCCTCGTCGAGAAGCTCCTCGGCCATGCGCGTCGCCGTGCTTCAGGGCGCGCTCCCAGATGCCCGACTTGAGCCGGTCGTTGCCGCGCTCCTCCATGATCTCGAAGAGGTTCGTCTCGTGGCCCTTCTCGACGAGCTTGCGCGCGCGGGCCTCCATCGCCGCGCGGCCGGCGTAGGCCTCCATGCAGCCCTTGCGGCCGCACGGGCAGCGCCGCCCGCCGCTCTTGACGACGATGTGGCCGATCTCGCCGGCCGATCCGCGCCCGAGCCACGGCTTCTTGTCGAGGACGATGCCGCCGCCGACGCCGGTGCCCCAGAAGACCCCGAGCAGCGAGTCGAACTCGCGGCCGGCGCCGAGGCTGAACTCCGCGTCGGTGGCGACCTGGACGTCGTTGCCGATCCTGACCGGGCAGCCGAGCGCGGTCGAGAGCCGGTCGCCGAGCGGGTAGGAGCCCTCCCAGCCCGGCAGGTTGCGGGCGCTCGAGACCACGCCCGTCTCCTCGTTGGCGCTGCCGGGCGAGCCGATCCCGACGCCGCGCAGCTCCGCGCCGGGATGCCGGCGGAGGCGGCCGAGGCGAGCAGCGCCTCCGCCATCGCGTCCGCGACGTCCTTCGGCCCGCCGGTCGTCGGCGTCGCCGTCCGCGACTCGCCGAGGACGCGGTTGCGGCCGTCGACGACGACCGCCTGGATCTTGGTTCCGCCGAGGTCGATACCGCCGCGCGCGGCTTTCGTGCGTGTGGCCGTCGGCGCCATTGACGGGAACCTACCGCCCCCGGCGATCTCGGCCCGGAGAATAACTTGCGCGCGATCGCCTCCGATCCGATCGAAGGGCTCGACGACGACCTCGCGCTCCAGCGGGAGTTCGTCGCCGACCGCTCGCCCGCCTACGCGCGCCTCATCGACGTCCTGCGGCCGATGATCCCGGGGCAGTTCGCCGACGGCCTGCGCGAGGCCTGGGCCGGGCGCAGCTTCGGGTTCTGGCCCGAGCGGCCGCTGATGCTCCTCACCTCGCTGCGCGACGACGCCCTGCGCGAGGGCGCGCCGCATCCGCTCTGGGCCTCCCTCGGCAACCCCGAACGCGACCTCGACTCGATCACCGACGCCGCCGTCGCCGCCGCGATCGAACCCGGCAGGACCCACCTCTGGCACTCGCTTGCGAACCGCCACGTGCAGACCAACGACCCCTCGCGCGCCGTCGCCTGGATGTGGCCCGCGGCGCTCGCCGCCGAGGCCGAGCCCGGACGCGAGCTCGAGCTCTTCGACTTCGGGGCCAGCGCCGGGCTCAACCTCGTCGCCGACCGCCTCCCCTGGGTCTGGACGACGGCCGCCGGCGACCCGCTGGTGCCCGAGCGCGGTACCGGCCGTCGCGAGCCGCGTCGGCTACGACCTTCGCCCGCCCGGACCTGCGCGACCCCGAGGACGCGCGCTGGCTCGAGGCCCTGATCTGGCCCGGCCAGGACGAGCGGCTCGAGCGCTTCCGCGCCGGCCTCGCCGCCTTCCGCGAGCTCTCCGCCGAAGCCGGCCGGCCCCTGGTCGAGCGGGCCAGCGTCGACGACGCCGCCCGCGCCCTCGAGCCCCGCCGTTCCGCCGAGCCGCGGGCGATCGCCTACCAGTCGATCATGCACGACTACCTGCCCGACGACGTGCGCGAGCGCTACGAGGCGGCGCTTCGCGACTGGCTGCGGCGCCTCGATCCCGGGCTCCGCGTTCTGGGTCGAGTTCGAGATCGCCGAGGGCGGCACCGACGGCGAGACCGCGGTCGCGATCTCGGTCCACCTGCGCGCCGGCGACGCGATCGAGACGACGCTGCTCGCCCGCTGCGGGCCGCACCCGCGCGTGCTCACGGTCGACGACGCGGCGGTCGAGCGCTTTCGCGGACTGCTGCCCGGAGCCCGAGCTAATTCGGCATCGCGAGCAGCGCGGCCGCGATCGTGACCACCAGGATCAGGAAGGCGGCGGGGATGATCGGTTCCTTGTGTTCCATGTGGGTGTGACGCGGGCAAGGCACGGAAGTAAGGCCCTATCCGTGGCCGCTCAGGAAGCCGAGCCGGTGCACCGCCTCGTAGAAGGCACGCGCCCAGGCGAAGCAGCGGTTCGCTCGCTCGGCGGGTCGCGCCGCGCAGTGGTCGCGCATGTCGGCCAGGAAGCGATCGTCGACCGCGGCCTTGCGGCGGCCGAAGATCCCGAGGCGGTCGTAGTTGCGATAGCCGAAGTCGTGGCGCAGGCAGGCGTCGGAGAAATCGAAGGAGGCGCCGCTCGAGCCGACGAGGGGCGCCGAGCAGTAGTCGGTCGAGTAGTCCAGGCGCGGGTCGCGGTCCGGCGAGGATCGGTAGGCGAGGAACTCGCCGAGGTCGGCTGCGAGCCAGCGGTCGACCGCCGCGCGCCGCTCGGCCCAGGTCTCCTCCGGCGCGCGCACGGGCGCCGGCGCCGCCTCGGGGCGCCCGGAGGCGAACGCGCCGCCGATCGCCGCCGCGACCTCCTCGCCCACGCCGGCCACCGGGGTGGCGACCGCGAGCGGCCGCGAAAAGGAGCGCCGCGACCAGCGACGAGGCCGACGTGCTCGACGCTCGCCTGGCCCGACTCGCTGCCGCGATCCGTAGCCCATCGCCCCGAAGAGGGCGGGCCGGCGGCGTTCACTCCCCCTTCATTTGGACGTCCGCAGATCGCGTATACGATCGCCATGGCAGGGATCCGCCGACCGCGACGCGCCAAGGGAGAGTGACGATGGAAGCAGCGACGCACTGCCCCCGGACCCCGACGAGGAGACGCGCGAGGCGATCAAGGGGATCTCCCGCCTCTGGTGGCTCTGGATCGTCTTCGGCCTCGCCTGGGTGATCGTCGGCACCGTCATCCTCCAGTTCGACGACGCCTCGGTCACGACCGTCGGCGTGATCGTCGGGATCATGTTCCTGGCGACCGGGTTCCAGCAGTTCGCCGTCGGAGCGATGGCCGAACGCGGCGCCTGGCTCTACTGGCTCTTCGGCGTGCTCTTCCTGATCGCCGGGGTGATCGCGCTGATCAGCCCCGAGAACACGTTCGACGCGCTCGCCGACGTGCTCGGCTTCCTCTTCCTGCTCGTCGGCGTCTTCTGGATCCTGCAGGCCATGGCCACCCGCGAGGTCAACGAGCTCTGGTGGCTCGGGCTGATCGCCGGGCTCTTGATGGTCATCCTCGCCTTCTGGACCGGCGGCCAGTTCTTCATCGAGAAGCAGTACCTGCTGCTCGTCTTCGCCGGGATCTGGGCGCTGATGCAGGGGTTCGTCGACCTGATCCGCGCGTTCCAGATCAAGAAGCTCGGCGAGCTCGTCTAGCCCGGCGTCCGGCGCGGTCTCGCGGTCCGGCGGCTCGGGTCGCGAGCCCGTTGTTCCGAGCCGCTTCACCGGCAGCCTGCGGGAAGTCCAAAACGAGGCGAGCACGATGAAGCCCGCGAAGAGGAACGCGGTCTTCAGGGCGGCCAGCTGGGCATCCTCGTAATGCGTGACCAGAGCGTCGGTGGTCTCGGGGGAGGCACCGGCCTCCTCGGCCCCGGCGCGAACCTCATCCGCCGAGACGAAGCTCACCCCGCCGCCGATCTCCACCTGCACCTGCTTGCGGACCGACTCGGACACGGCCGGGTCGGAGCCGATGCTGCTCGTGAACGCGGCGATCAGCCCGGTGATGACCACGGCGCCGAGCAGCGCCGTGCCGAGCGATGAGCCGAGCTGCTGCGCAGTGCCCTGCAGGCCACCTGCCTCGCTGCGGTCGCGGTCGCTGACCGCGGACTGGGCGACGTTGCCGAGCTGCGAGACGATCAGTCCCATCCCGAGCCCGAGCACGCCCATCGCGACCAGGAAGCTCGCGTCGTCGAGCTCGGGCCCGATGACCTCGAGCATGAGCAGTGTCGAGACGAGCGTCACGGCGAGGCCGACGCGGACCAGCGGCCGCGGGGCGAAGCGCGACGCCAGCGCCGAGCCGCCAAGCGCGGCGATGAACAGCCCGGCCGAGGCGGGCAGCATCCGGACGCCGGTCTCGAGCGCATCGAGGCCCTGGACGACCTGGAGGTACAGGGGAACCGTGAAGAAGATCCCCATCAGGATCAGGTTCTGCGCGAGCAGCATCGAAAGGCCGCCGCGGAACGCCCCGTTTTGAAACAGCTTGAAGTGGATGAGCGGATCGAGCCCGTGCTTCTCCCGGCGGCGCTCCCAGGAGCGAAACCCGCCGAGGACGAGCACGCCGGCGGCGATCACGAAGGGGGTCAGCGAGAAGCCGAACGGCTCGACCGGGGAATCGAGCGGCCTCAGCCAGCCCCAGTTGCTCGCCTGCAGCACGCCCAGCACGATCACGGAGAGCCCGAGCGCGGCCAGCACCGAGCCGACCCAGTCGAGCTGCGGCTTGCGCGCTGCGGCCGCCGGCTCACTGAGCTTCATCGTCCCGAGGAGGATGAACGCGGCGATCACGACCTCCCCGACGAAGACCACGCGCCATGAGAGCTCGGTCGTCGCGTAACCGCCGATGATCGGCCCGACCGCGATCCCGGCCCCCGCGATACCTCCCAGCACGCCGTACGCGATCGCCCGGTCCTTGCCCTCGTAGTTGGCCGCGACGAGGGCGACGAGCGCGGGGATCACCAGCGCGGCGCCGATCCCTTCGAGGATCGACCAGCCGAACAGGAGGGATGGGACGCTCCACGAGGCCGCGGTCAGCGCCGATCCGATCGCGTAGATCACGAGCCCGACCGAGAACGTGCGCTTACGGCCCCAGAGATCACCCAGCTTTCCGCCGGTGACCATCAGCGCGGCCATCACGAGCGCGTAACAGGCGATCACCATCTGGATGGTGGTCACCGTGGTGCCGAAGTCCTCGACGAGCTGCGAGATCGCGACGTTCATCACGGCCTGGTCGAGCACCATCAAGAACTGGGCGGCCCCGAGGACGGCCAGCACGAACCATTTCGACACTCAGATCACCATGCTCGCGGCCGCAGCCTCCCGCGGCGGATCGCTTCCAACATCACCCCAAACGGAGTATTCCATCGGCCACCGGAGGGTTTACGGTCCTCACCGTGAACGAGGAACGCAAGGAGGCCGCACCCCCGAGGTTTCGGCGGACGTCGATCGCGCTCGTCTTCCTCAGCTCGCTGGTCCTCTTCGTCGGCGTCTTCGCGGTCTGGGCCGCACGCCAGGCGCTGAACACCGACGACTGGGTCAACACCTCGACCGAGCTGCTCGAGGACGCCGAGATCCAGGCCGCGGTCGAGACCTTCCTGGTCGACTCGCTCTTCGACAACGTGGACGTGCAGGGCGAGCTCGAGGGCGTCCTCCCGCCGCGCCTGAAGCCGCTCGCCGGGCCGGCGGCCAGCGGGCTGCGCGAGCTCGCCAACCGCGTTGCCGAGAAGGCGGTCGAAAGCCCCAAGGTCCAGGAGCTCTGGGCGACCGCGAACCGGGCCGCTCACGAGCAGCTGCTCGTGGTGATCGAGGGCAGGGACGAGGGCGCGCTGTCGACATCGGGCGGCACGATCACGCTCGACCTCGCGACGATCGTCGAGCAGGTCGGCTCGCGGCTGGGCGTCGACGTCTCCGGCAAGCTGCCGGCGTCGGTCGGCGAGATCGAGATCCTCCAGTCGGACGAGATCGAGACCGCGCAGAACGGCGCCGACCTGCTGAAGCAGGCCTCTTATGCGCTCGTCCTGATCTCGATCCTGATCTACGCGATCGCGATCGGGCTTGCGCGCGGACGCCGCCGCGAGACGGTGCGCGCGATCGGCTTCGCATGGATCGTCGTCGGCATCGCGGCCCTGGCAGCGCGCGAGCTCGCCGGCGGCGCGATCGTGGACGCGCTGGCGAGCACCGCCGGGGTGGAGCCCGCGATCGAGCGCACCTGGGCGATCGGCACCTCCCTGCTCGCCGCGAGCGCGACCGCCCTGATCGGATACGGCGTCGTCGCGGTGCTCGGCGCCGCTGCTCGCCGGGCCGACCTCGGTCGCCACCGTCCGCCCGCCGCGAGCTCGCCCCGCTCTTCCACAACCGCGCCACCGCCTACTCGGTGCTGCTCGTGATCGCCCTGCTCGTCTTCCTCTGGGCGCCCACCGAGGGCACCCAGCGCCTGGCGCCCTCGATCCTCCTGCTGGTGCTCCTGATCGCGGGCTTCGAGGCGATGCGCCGCAAGACCGTCGGCGACTTCCCCGACGAGAGCTGGCAGACCGCGGGCGCGCGCTGGAGCGAGCGCTTCGCCGGTCTCAGGCGCTCGGTTTCCTCACGCGGGGAGAGCGCTGCGCCGGCCGATCCCGGGGAAGAGCGGATTCGGCAGCTCGAGCGGCTCGAGGGCCTGCGCGAGTCCGGCGTGCTCGACGACGACGAGCTCGCCGCCGAGAAGCAGCGCATCCTCGGCGATCGCTGAGAGCTAGGCCTTCGGAGCGGCGCCGCTACGGATCTGCGGTCGCGGGCGGCGGCCGCGCGTCCGCGGCCTCGGGGACCGGGTGCGTCTTGCGGTACTCGAGGTACTCGCGGACGCCGATCTGCATCGCCGCCGCGATCGGGATCGCGACCAGCGCACCGATGACGCCGAAGAGCGTGCCGCCGAAGAGCGCGGCGATCACGACCACGAACGGGTCGAGGTTGACGGCGCGGCTCTGGATCTTCGGCTGCACCACGTAGTTCTCGAACTGCTGGTAGACGATCGCGAAGACGGCCCAGGCGATCACGTCGCCCGGGAAGTCGGCGGCGAAGACGAGCACCAGGCCGACGATGACCGCGCCCAGGGTCGCGCCGACGAGCGGGACCACGTCGAAGATCGCGATCACGACGGCCAGCGCGAGCGTCGCCGGCGCACCGAGGATCTCGAGCATGACGAAGGCGGCGATCCCGGCCACCGTCGCCTGCGCCAGCGCGCCGCCGATGTAGCCGCCGACGGCGAGCGCCATGTGGTCGAGGGCGCGCTTGATCACGTCGGCCTCCCGCTGCGGCCTGCGGTCGACGATCGCGTCGACCCAGCCGCGCCCGCGCGAGACCAGGAACATGCTGAGGACGAGGATCGTGACGACGGCGAAGAGCGAGCTGACGATCCCACCGCCGATGTCGGCGAGCGTGCCCGCGGCGCCGCCGAGGTCACCGGCGAGGTCGTCGGCCAGGCCCTCGAGCTTCGCGGTCAGGTCGTAGTCCTCGTTCACCTGCGAGAGCGTCTCGTTCTCGGAGAACGTCTCCTCGAGGTCCTGCGCGTACTCGGGCAGGTCGTTGATCAGGTCGGTCGCGCCCTCGATCAGCGGCGGAATCAGGATCGCCCCGATCACGAGCGGGGCGAGGATGATCGCCAGGTAGACGACCAGGATCGCGAACCCCCGGCGCATGTAGCGGTTCAGCGAATTCACCGGGCCCGGAGGCGGCGACCGCGATGAACGCGGCGATCAGGACGTAGGTGATCGGCGTGCGCAGACGCCAGATCACGTAGAGGGCGAGCGCGCTGGCGACAACGATCGCGACGACGCGGATCACCGCGCGCGTGGAGGGAATGTCCCGGGGATCACCGGGTCCTGCGGCCACCGTTGCCGGATGCTATGCCCGATCCCGGTCGGCAGGGAGAAAGCTCAGGCGACGGGCGAGGGCGCGAGCCTGGTCGCGTCGCCGGGCTCGAGGATCCGGACCTCGACCTCCGGGGCGAGCCGGGCGACCTCCTCGGCGAACTCGCGCGGCGGGTCGTGCAGCAGGTGGCCGTGGCGGCGCTGGAGGCCGTATGGGAAGAACGTGCCCCAGTGGATCGGCACGGCGACGCGGGGGCGCAGCAGCTGCGCGGCCTGCGCCGCGCCGCCCGGGTCGAGATGGCCGTCGCCCAGCGAGGTGCCCCACCCCCAGACCGGCAGCAGGGCGAGGTCGAGGCTCTCGAAGAGCCCGCCCATGTCGTCGAAGAGGTCCGTGTCGCCGGCGAAGTAGACCTTCTGGGTGCCGGCGATCTCGTAACCGACCGAGTCTCCGGGGTGACCGAAGATGGGATGGCGCCGGCCCCCGTGTTCCGCCGGCGTGGCCGTGATCCGGACGCCGCCGATCTCGTGCGATTCGCCGACGTCGAGCTCGGTGACCGTCTTCACCCCCTTGCGCTCGAGGAACTCGGCGCCCCGCGGCGGGACGATCACCGGGATGTCGTCGCCGAGCTCGCGGAGCGAGCGCATGTCGGTGTGGTCGAGGTGGAGGTGCGAGAGCAGGATCGCGTCGGGGCGCTCGCGATCGGACAGTGTCGGGTGCGGGCCGTGGCGGCGGAGGTGAAGCAGGCGGCGGCGGAAGATCGGGTCGGTGACGAGGCTCAGGCCGTCGATGTCGATGCGCAGCGTCGCGTGGCCGACGTAGCGGACCCCGATCGGTTCGACGACCGTGGGAGGGTTATCGCCATGCGACGCGCTCCCGGTAGAGCCTGGTTTTTGATTCGCCACGGGGTGGAGTCCGTTGTCGAGACCGCTGCGACACGCGAAGCGGCACAGGTCGCCTTCTTCATCATCATCACCTTTCCGGCCGCTTTGTTGCTCGTCGTCTGGGCAACTTCGACGGCGCTGGACGACGTCGGGGTGCGCTCGGAGATCGTCGACGGGATCATCGACGTCCTCCCGCTGACCGACGACGAGGGGCGAAATCAAGTCGAGGAACTGCTCGACGGGGTCGCGCAGGGCGCGGGCACGCTTGGGGATCCTGGGCGCGCTCGCGCTGATCTGGTCGGCGAGCGGCGCGATCGGGGCGCTGCGCCACTCGATCGGCGCGGCGTGGCCGTCCGGCGAGCCCCTCCCCTATTTCCAGGGCAAGGCGCTCGACGTCGGCCTGACGCTGGTGGTAGCTCCCGCTCTGCTCGCCGCGCTCGGCCTCAACCTCGTCGACGGAGTCGCCGGCGCGTTCGGCGACGCCCCGCTCCTGGAGGGCTTCGTCTCGCTCGTCTTCACCGAGATCGTCCCGGCCGTCGCCCTCTTCGGGGTCTTCCTCGTCCTCTACCGCGTCCTGCCGGCGGGTGAGGCGAGCTGGCGAGCCGCCTGGCCGGGGGCGCTCGTGGCCTTCGTCGGCGTGATCGCGGTCCGCTACGGGGCCGAGCTCTACTTCGGCACCGTCGGCGACTCCGCCGCGATCTACGGCGCTCTCGCCGCGCTCCTCGCCGCTTCGATCGCGATCTACCTCGTGGCGATCGTCGCGGTGGTCGGCGCGAACGTCAGCGCCGTCACCGCCGAGCACGACGGCTGGGCGGACGTCGACGCGGCGATCGCGAGGGAGTCCGACGACGAGGGCGGCGGCGAGGGCTCGCTCGGGGCCGACATCCTCGGCCTGCTGCGCTCGCTCTTCCTGCGGCGGCGCTCGCGCGACTAGGCGCTAGGCGCCCGACGAGCACCGCGGCCACCATCGCCAGCGCGACCTCGGCGCGCGGCGGCGAGCGATTCGGCGAGCACGTACTCGTCGGGCGCGTGGGCGTGGCCGCCGATCGGGCCGAGGCCGTCGACGGTCAGCGGCACGTGCTGGGCCAGGTGGCTCGCGTCGCTCGCCCCGCCGCGCTCGGAGCCGAGCACGGGCCTGCCGGCGAGGGCGCCGGCGCGCTCGAGCAGCGGAGGGGCCAGCTCGCGCGTGTCCATCCCGGGCCAGCGGCGGACGATCTCGGCCTCGATCTCGACCCCGTCCTCGCCCGGCGGGACGGCGGCGAGGACCGGCTCGAACGCTTCCAGCGAGTCGGCGCGCAGGTCGCAGATGAGCTCGCCCTCGGCGGGCACGACGTTGAACGCGTCCCCGGAATGGAAGACGGTCGGCACGGCGCTCAGGCGGTCGGGGCCATCGGGGGCGTGAAGCGCGGCGACCCGTGCGGCGGTCGCGGCGAGCGGGAGCAGGGCGCTGCGGCCGCGGTCCGGCGCGGCACCCGAGTGCGCGGCGCGTCCGTGGGCTCGGACGCGGAGCGTCCCCGCTGCCTTGCGGCGCAGGACCACCGCCGGCTCGCCTTCCGGGCCCTCCTCCCCGGCCTCGAAGCAGAGGCAGGCGTTCCAGCCCTCGAAGCCGGGCCCGTGGGCGAAGCCGCCGGTGCGCCACTCCTCGTCGACGACCAGCAGGAGCGCGGCCTCGGCGATAGGCGTCCGGGACCCCGGCAAGCGCGCGCATCGCCGCGATCGACAGCGCCACCCCGCCCTTCATGTCGATCGAGCCCGAGCCGACGAGCCGGTCGGCCGCGCGGGTGAGCGGCCTGTGATCGGCGTGGGCGTGAACCGTGTCGAGGTGCCCGAGCAGCAGCACCCGGCCCGTGCCGGTCCCCTCGAGGCGGGCGCAGAGGTCGTCGGCGTGATCGGGCGAGCTGCACGGCACGCGCTCGGTGCGGGCCTCGGCGGGCAGCAGCGCGGACGCGACCGCGATCGCCTCCTCGGCGCCGGCGACGTCGCCCGAGGGCGAGGAGACGGCGACCAGGGCCTCGATGTCGCGCTCCAGCCGCTCGGCCGCGGCGGCGGCCTCGCTCGCGACCCAGGCGCTGTCGAGCTCCGGCATCGGGCGAGCCTACATATGGTGCCGAGCATGAGCTCTCAAGACCGACCCTTGCCGCCGACCTGATCGAGCTGTCCCGCGACGCCGCCGCCTGGCAGTCGCCGCTCTACGCCGGCCTCACCGAGCGGATGGCGCAGGACGTGAAGGAGGGCGGCCCGACCTGGGAGCTGCTCGAGCGGTACGCGGACGAGCCGATCAGCGAGTACTACCCGTTCCGCGCCCTCGCCGGCATCCATCACATGGTCCTCGCCGGCGAGCTGCCCGACCTCGCCCGCCATTACCCCTCGGTCGGCGGCGACGGCGACCCCGAGGCCGCCTGGCCGCTGGTGCGCGAGGAGCTCGGCAAGATGGACGCCGAGGTCCTCGACTCGCTGCGCCACCCGCTGCAGACCAACGAGACGTCGCGATGCGGGGCCCTGATCGGCGGCTTCCTCGTCGTCGCCCGCGACACCGGGCTGCCGGTCCGAGCGCTCGAGCTCGGCGCGAGCGCCGGCCTCAACCTGCACTTCGACCGCTACCGCTACGAGCAGGACGGCCTCGCCTTCGGCCCCCCGGACTCGCCCGTCCGCTTCACCGATCACTGGACCGGCGGCACGCCGCCGCTCGACGCGCCGCTCGAGGTCGTCGAGCGCCGCGGCTGCGACATGGCACCCGCTCGACCCGACGACCGAGCACGACCGCCTCGCCCTCCTCTCCTACATCTTCCCCGACCAGATGCCGCGCTACGAGCTCCTTCGCGAGGCCCTCGACGTCGCCCGCGAGGACCCGATCCCGGTCGAGACCGCGGGCGTCGACGAGTGGGCGGCGCAGCGGCTCGCCGAGCCCGCCGAGGGCAAGGCCACCGTCGTCTTCCACTCCCTGGTCTGGATCTACCTCGACGAGGACGTGCGCGCCCGCACCAGGGCCGCGATCGACGCCGCCGCCGAGCGCGCCACCGACGCGGCCCCGGTCGGCTGGCTCCGCTACGAGATCGGTCCCGACCCGGCCGTCTGCGAGCTCCGCCTCACCCTCTGGCCCGGCGGCGAGGACCGCCTGCTCGGCACCGGGGACGTCCATCTCGCGCCGGTGAGGTGGCTGGACCGGGGCTGAACGGTCAGCCGACGGGGGCGGTCACGCGCACGTCTTCGAGCACGGCCATCGCCGCGTTGCGGCCGTTCAGGGCGATCACCGAGCCGCCCGGGTGGGTGGCGGCGCCGCAGAGGTAGAGGCCGTCGACCGGGGTGCGGGCCTCGAGGCGCTTCTCCCACATCTGCTCGGGAAGCGGCGAGCCCTGGAAGATCGAGCCGCCGGTGAGGCCGATCCGCTCCTCGATGTCGGGCGGGCCGAGCAGCTGGTGGTCGGTGACGCAGTCGTGGATGTCGGGCGCGTAGGCGGCGATCGCGTCGAGGATCATCTTCGCGACCTCGTCGCGGCGGGCGTCCCAGCCGCCCGCGATCTCGTAGGGCGCGTACTGGCAGAAGGCGCTCAGGACGTGGTGGCCGGGGGGCGCGACCGTGTCGTCGTAGGCGGTCTGGAAGTAGAGCTCGGCGAAGCCGAGGCGCGGCTCGCCGCGCTTGCAGGCCTCGAACGCCTCCTGGCCCGCGTCGAGCCCCTCGGTGATCGTGACCATCGCCCGGTGCGGCTCGACGTCGCCGGCGGCGTCGAAGGTCGGGAGCCGACGAAGCGCCGCGTTCAGCTTCACGACCGGCGAGCGCACGTCCCAGGCCTCGAGGCGCTCGCGGTACTCGCCGGGGATCGAGTCGGCGCCGAGCATCGCCAGGGTCCGCTTGGGGTCGGCGTTGGAGACGATCGTGCGGGCCCGCAGCGTGTCCCCGCTCTCGAGGGTCACCCCTACGCCCGGCTCGATCTCGGCGACCGGGACGCCGGCCGCGAGCTGCGCTCCGGCCTCGATCGCAGCCTGCGCGATCGCGAACGAGACCCGCCCCATGCCGCCGGCCACGTAGCCCCAGACCGAGCCGAGGCCGAGCAGGTTGCCCTGGTGGTGCATCAGCTTGACCGCGGCGGTCCCGTGGTCGCGCGGCCCGGCGTAGGCGCCGATCACGCCCTGGCCGAAGAGCGCGTGGTGGAGGCGCTCGTCGTCCACGTAGCGGGAGAGCGTGTCCGCGATCGAGTCGTCGAAGACGATCGAGATCAGCTCCTTGTCTCCCTCGAGGCGCTTCTCGATCTCCGCCCGGCTCGGCGACGGCCCGATCCAGGCGTCGCCGGCGGCGCCGTGGCGGAGCAGGGTCCGGATGCGGTCGAAGGCGCCCTCGTAGGCGACGCAGGCCGCGGATGTCGGCCTCGGAGAACCCGTTCTCGCGCATGTGCGCGGCGGTCTTGGCCTCGTCGAGGAACTCGGCGAACGAGCTGCCGTCGGGGAGCGGGCACCAGAGGTTCGGGTCGGCCGGCGTCACCCGGTAGCCGTGGCGCGCGAGGTCGAGCTCGTCGATCACGACCTGGTCGAGCAGGCCGACGACGTAGGCGCACGGGCTGATCACGTAGCGCTGGTCGGCGAACGGCCGCTCGAGGGTGCAGGCGCCGCCGAGCTGGTCGCGGCGCTCGAGCACCAGCACCGACTGGCCGGCGCGGGCGAGATAGGCCGCGGCGGTGAGCCCGTTGTGGCCGCCGCCGACGACGATCGCGTCCCACTCGCGCCCGGCGAGCTCGGACATCGGGGCCGGCAGGCCGACCTTCCCCATCACCGCGCCTACGTCCACGCCGCTCACGTCACCGGGGGTCCGCGGCTGCCGAAGGGAAGCCCCCAGTGCGGGTGGCGCCCGAGCGGGCGGTGCGCCGGCGCCGCGGGCGGCGGCTCGGCCTGCGCGGGCTCGTCGTCGTCGACCGGGTCCTGCTTTCGCATCAGGAGCAAGGTCAGGATCAGGCCGGCGAGGACGAGGCCGGCGGAGATCTTGAGCGCGGTGCCGAGCGCGGAGACGAACGCCTCGCGGATCGCGGTCTCGGCCTCGGAGGCCTCGCCCTTGCCGACGATGCCGTCGAGCGTCTTCTTCGCGTCGTCGGCGCCGGCGAGGACGCCGTCGAGGTCCTCGGCCTGGGACTGCGTGATCGTGACCCCGGCGTCGGAGCTGACCTGCTCCTGGGTGCGGTCGATGTTGAGGTCGTTGAAGATCGCGCCGGTGACGGCGACGCCGAGCGTCGCGCCGAGCCCGGAGAGCGTGACGAGCATCCCCGAGGCGAGCCCCGCGTGGTGGCGCGAGACCGCGTTCATCGCGGCGAGGTTCATCGGGGTCAGCGAGAACCCGACGCCGAAGCCCATCATCGAGGTCGGGATGATCAGGTCGGAGAAGGTCGTGCTCAGGTCGAGCGTCGAGATCCAGAAGATCCCGATCGCCATCGACGCCAGCCCGATCACGATCGGCGGCCGCGGCCCGGTCCTGGCGGCGACCCGCCCGCCGAGCGGCGAGCCGAGCACCATCAGCCCGGTCAGGGGCAGCAGCAGGACGCCCGCCTCGACCGGGTCGTAACCGAGGATCTCCTGGAAGTAGAGCGGCAGGAAGAAGAGCAGCGCGCCGAAGGAGAAGTCGAGGCAGAAGATCACGATCGTCGCCCCGGCGAAGTTGCGGCGGCGGAAGAACTCGAAGTCGATGATCGGGTGGTCGGAGCGGCGCTCGACGAGCGCGAAGGTCGCGAACAGGACGACCGCGCCGATCAGCAGGCCGACGATCGCGGCGGAGCCCCAGCCCCAGGTCGCCCCCTGGATCAGGGCCAGGCTGAGCGCGGTCAGCCCCGAGCCGAGCAGCGCGACGCCGGGGATATCGACCTCGCGGACCGCGTTCGGATCCTTGGACTCGGGCGCCCCGCGGATCGCGAGCACGGCGACGATGCCGACGATGACGGCGCTCAGGATGAAGATCCAGCGCCAGTCGAGCTCGCCGGTGAGCACGCCGCCGACCACGACCCCGACTCCGGAGACGAGCTCGGTGGCCGCGCCCCAGAGCCCGATCGCCGTCCCGCGGCTCGTGTCGGTGAAGACGTTGGTGAGGATCGACATCGAGGACGGCATCAAAAAGCCGCCGCCGATGCCCGCGATCGCGATGCCGCCGATCAGGACCTCGGCGCTCGGCGCGGCGGCGGCGATGATCGAGCCGATCGCGAACAGCGTCGCGCCGATCAGGAACATCCGCTTGCGGCCGAAGATGTCCGAGATCCGCCCGGCGGCGATCAGGAGCGCCGTCATCGGGATGTAGAAGGCGGTGACGGTCCATTGGAGCTCCTCCATCGAGGCGTTGAACTCCGCGTGGATCGTCGGCAGCGCAACGACCACCGCCGCCGTCGGCAGCTGCACGATCCCGGCGGCGCCGACCACCGCGGCGAGCGTCTGCGGCCGGCTCAGCTTCCTGGTTTCGACGGCCCCGGCGCTCTCCATCGGGCGCCATGCTTTCATGGAACGAGGCGATGCCGATGGAAAACGCAGCCGCAACGCATCCCCTCCCCCACGCCGCGGTCGCCGACGTGCCGGGCTCCCGCCTGCCGGGCCTCGTCCAGGGGTTCCGCTACGCCCGCGACCCGATCGGCTTCTACTCGAGCCTGCAGCGGCGCTACGGCAACGTCTTCGCCGTCTCGTTCCCCTACTTCAAGCGGATCGTCTACGTCGCCGACCCGCAGATCGTCAAGCGCGTCTTCACCGCCGACCCCGCGCAGTTCCGCGCCGGGGAGGCGAACGCGACGGTGCTCGAGCCCGCGGTCGGGCCGAGCTCCGTGCTGACGCTCGACGGCGACGAGCACATCCGCCAGCGCAAAGTCCTGCTGCCGCCCTTCCACGGCGAGCGGGTCGAGCGCTACGGCGAGACGATTCGCGACGCGACCGAGCGCGACATCGCGACCTGGCCCACCGACCGGCCCTTCGCGCTGCGGCCGCACACGCAGGCGATCACGCTCGAGGTGATCATGCGCGCGGTGTTCGGGATCCACGGCGAGGAGCGCTATCGCCGCGCCGCCCGGCTCGTCTCGGACTTCGCCCACCGCGCCGACCTGGTCACGCAGGTCCCCGCGCTGCGCCGTGACCTCGGCCGCTGGAGCCCGTGGGCGCGCTTCAAGCGCGCCCGCGCCGACCTCGACGAGATGATCTACGAGGAGATCGCCGACCGCCGCGCCGCCGGCGACGCGGCCGAGCGCGACGACGTGCTCTCGCTGCTGCTCGCGGCGAAGCACGACGACGGCTCGCCGATGTCCGACCGCGAGCTGCGCGACGAGCTCGTCACCGTCGTCGGCGCCGGCCACGAGACCACCGCGACCGCCCTGGCCTGGGCGTTCGAGCGGCTGCTCCGTACCCCGCGCGTGCTGGCGAAGCTGCGCGATCGGTCGAGGCCGGCGAGGACGAGTATCTCGACGCGACCGTGAAGGAAACGCTGCGAGCACGGCCGGTGATCGTCGACGTCGCCCGCAAGCTCGCCTCACCCGCCGAGGTCGGCGGCTACGAGCTGCCCGGCGGGCACGTTCGTCCTCCCCGCGATCGCGGCGATGCACTACCGCGAGGACCTCTTCCCGCAGCCGCACGAGTTCCGCCCCGAGCGCTTCACCGGTGGCAAGGCCGACGCCTACGCCTGGATCCCGTTCGGCGGCGGCGTGCGCCGCTGCGTCGGCGCCGCCTTCGCGCAGTACGAGATGCGGCTCGTCCTGCGGACGATCCTCGAGCGCACCGAGCTGCGGGCGCCCGACCCGAAACCGGAGCGAGTCAAGCTGCGCAACATCACGCTCGCGCCCGGCGATGGCGCCCGGGTCGAGCTGGTCGCGCGGCGCTAAAGACCCGGCAAGCCCTTGTGCGCCGGTGCGCGCGGGATAGGATGCCGCCTCCCCCTCCCCTCCGACCGAAGGCCATCCGTGTCAAGACTGCTCCTGCTCCTGCTCGCCCCCGTGCTCGCGCTCGGCGTCATCGCCGGCTGCGGATCCGACGACGACGAGGGCGACACCTCGACCTCCGCGTCCGCCGTCACCGCCGACGACTGCACGCCCGAGAACCTCGAGACCCTCACCTCCGGAACGCTCACGGTCGCCACCGACAGCCCCGCCTTCCCGCCCTACTTCGAGGACGACGACCCGACCAACGGCGAGGGCTTCGAGAGCGCCGTCGCCTACGCGGTCGCCGGATGAGCTCGGCTTCGAGGAGGCCGACGTCGATTGGGTCGTGGAGCCGTTCAACTCGTCCTACGCGCCCGGCCCGAAGGACTTCGACTTCGACGTGAACCAGATCTCGATCACGCCGAAGCGCGCCGAGCAGGTCGATTTCTCCTCGCCCTACTACGAGGCCGAGCAGGCGATCGTCGCGCTCAAGGACTCCGACCTCGCGGGCGCGACCTCGCTGTCCGACTTCGCCGACGCCAACATCGGCGTCCAGATCGGGACGACGAGCCAGGAGGCCGTCGAGGCCTCGATCCAGCCGACCGAGGCGCCGCAGGTCTTCGACACCTCGAACGACGTCGTCTCCGCGCTCAAGAACGGGCAGGTCGACGCCGTCGTCGTCGACGTCCCCACCGCGTTCTTCCTGACCGCAACGCAGGTGCCCGAGGCGACCACCGTCGGTCAGTTCCCGGCGCCCGGCGGCGACCAGTGGGGCGCCCTGCTGCAGAAGGACTCGCCGCTCACCGACTGCATCTCGTTCGCGATCGACGAGCTGAGCTCGTCCGGTGAGCTCGCCGATATCGAGGCGGAGTGGATGAGCGAGGCGACCAAGGCGCCGGTGCTCGAGTAGCGCCCTTGGACCGGCGCGCCGAGCGCGCCCTCGCGCGCCGTCGAAAGGCTCGCCGCGGCCAGGCGATCGCCGCGGTATCGACCGTCGTGGTCATCGGCGGCCTCGCCGCCCTGGTGCTCACCAGCCCGGGCTGGCCGGAGGTCCGCGAGACCTTCTTCGACTGGGGGAAGTTCAAGGAGATCTTTCCCGAGGTCCTGGTCGGGTTCTGGCTCGACATCCGGGTCTTCCTGATCGTCGAAGTGGTCGTCCTCGTCCTCGGCCTGGTCGTCGCGCTGCTGCGGATCGTGCGGGCGCCGGCGCTCTTTCCGCTGCGCCTGCTGGCCACCGTCTACACCGACGTCTTCCGCGGCATCCCGACGATCCTGCTCGTCTACCTGATCGGTTTCGGCGTGCCCGCGCTCGACCTCTCCGGCCTGCCCTCGGAGCCGGTCGTGCTCGGCGGGATCGCGCTCGCCCTCTCCTATGGCGCCTACGTCGCCGAGGTCTACCGCGCCGGCCTGCAGTCCGTGCACCGCAGCCAGCGCGACGCCGCGCTCGCGGTCGGCCTGACCGAGGCCGGGGCGCTGCGCCATGTGATCCTGCCGCAGGCGGTGCGCCGCGTCGGCCCGCCGCTCCTCAACGACTTCATCGCGCTGCAGAAAGACGTCGCCCTGATCGCGATCATCGGTGTCGCCGGCGAGGCGTTCCGGATCGCCCAGATCGACGCATCGCTCGACTTCAACTACACGCCGATGATCGCCGCGGCCCTGCTCTACCTGGTGATCACGCTGCCGCTGGCGAGGCTCCTCGACCACTGGGAGCGCGAGCGCGGGAAGCGATACTCGTGAGCGCGGAGCCGGTCCTCGACATCCGCGGCGTGACCAAGTCGTTCGGCTGCAACGAGGTGCTCCGCGGGATCGACCTGAAGTCCACGAGCACGAGGCGGTCGCGCTGATCGGCGCCTCCGGCTCGGGAAAGTCGACCCTCCTGCGCTGCATCGACCTGCTCGAGGACATCGACGACGGCGACATCTTCCTCGACGGCGAGGTGATCACCGACCCCGAGGTCGACACCGTCGGCGTGCGCCGGCGGCTCGGGATCGTCTTCCAGGCCTACAACCTCTTCCCGCACCTGACCGCGCTCGAGAACGTCGTCCTCGGCCAGGTCAAGGGCCGGGGCATGCCGCGCGCCGAGGCCGAGGCCGAGGGCCGGCAGCTGCTCGAGCGTTTCGGCCTCGGCGGCCGCGAGTCCGACCACCCCGACCGGCTCTCGGGCGGCCAGCAGCAGCGGATCGCGATCGCCCGCGCCTTCGCCGCCAGGCCGCGCGCGATGCTCCTCGACGAGGTCACGAGCGCGCTCGACCCCGAGCTCGTCGGCGAGGTCCTCGCCGCGGTCCGCGACCTCAAGGAGACCGGCGTGACGATGCTCCTCGCCACCCACGAGATGAGCTTCGCCCGCGACGTCGCCGACACCGTCGGCTTCCTGCACGAAGGCCGCCTGATCGAGCTCGGGCCCGCCGAGCAGGTCCTCTCCGAGCCGCGCGAGCCGGAGACGCAGCGCTTCCTGCGCCGCCTGCTGGAGGCCCACCGGGCCTAAGAGTTAGGGAGGGGGCCTGGCCCCGACCCTAAGACGCTTCGCGTACCGCCGCTATGAACTACGCCTGCCGCGCTCAGGCGGGCTCGCCGTTGAGCGTCGCGACGACGCGGCGCGAGCCGCCCGAGTCCCGGTGCTCGCAGAGGTAGATCCCCTGCCACGTTCCTAGCGCGAGCGCCACCGCCCGAGACCGGCAGGGTGAGCGACTCGCCGGTCAGGATCGACTTCATGTGCGCCGGCATGTCGTCGGGGCCCTCGAGGGTATGGCGCCAGTAGGGCGCGTCCTCGGGGACCGCCTCGTCGAGCCAGGAGCGCACGTCGCTGCGCACGTCGGGCGAGGCGTTCTCGTTCAGCGCCAGCGACGCCGAGGTGTGCTGGATCAGCAGGTGCAGGAGGCCCACGCGGAGCTCGCGCATCTCTGGGAGCGCGTCGACCACCTCGCCGGTGACGAGGTGGACACCGCGCTCACGCGCTCGAAGCGCGAGCTCTCGCTGGACCCACACGCCGCGATCGTACGCGGCGCCGAGTCTGGCTTCTGGCTAGACCGCCTGGACGGTGGTGGCCCGGGGGCCCTTCGCGTCCTCTTCGGACTCGTACGTCACCTTGGCGCCTTCGGCCAGCGAGCGAAAGCCCTCGGCCTGGATGACGCTCTGGTGGACGAAGATGTCCTTGCTTCCGTCATCAGGGGTGATGAAGCCGAACCCCTTCTCGTCGCTGAACCACTTGACGGTTCCTTCTGGCATTTGCAGATCCTCCGATCCGCCGGGTGCTGCGGACCGCGGAGGCTGTAGCCGAGAACGTGGAGCGCGGAGCACTTTCATAGCCGGGCAGATCGCCCGACGCGGGCGTCACGGTAGCAACCGGCCCCCGTACCAACCCGTGCCGGGTACCCTGACGGTGTGACCAATTCGAACCCGCCGGAAGACGGCTATCCGATGGACGAAGACCAGATCGTCGGCGACGGCGGGAACCTGACGATCTACGAGCGCCCCGACAAGTCGCGGTACACGCTCGACACCAAGGGCCGGGGCGCCGAGTGCGAGCCCGACACGCCCGCCTTCGGTCGAGCGCGGTTCGACTCGCGCGAAGAGGCCTCGGGCCGGTGGCCCGGGTCGCGCTCGCGGCCCGAGGAGCGCGCCGTCACCGGCGGGCGCGCCCGCAGCCACGGCGGGCCGAAGGTCCGCTGAGCGCTCGCCCTGGCTGTGACGCCACGCGGGGCGCTAGCCTCGCCGCCCCTTGAAGCTCCGCTCCCCCGGCATTCGGCGCACTTTCGTGCTCGCGATCGCGATCGCCGTCGCCGGCTGCGGCGGTGACGACGGGGGAAGCGACTCGGTCCCGGCCGAGTGGGAGGGCGAGACGATCGAGATCGGCTCGCTGTTCTCGACCACCGGCACCGGCGCCGCCTTCGGGCCCCAGCAGGTCCAGGGCGTCGAGCTCGCGATCGACGAGGTGAACGAGGCGGGCGGGGTGAACGGCGCCGAGATCGAGCTCATCCAGCGCGACGACGGCGGCGACCCGAAGCGCTCGGCCGAGGAGATGGAGACCCTCGTCTCCGAGGACGAGGTGCTCGCCGTGCTCGGCCCGACCTTCTCCAACTCGGCGGCCGAGGCCGACCCGATCGCGAACGAGGCCGGCACACCGGTGCTCGCGGTCTCCAACACCGGCCCCGGGATCGTCGGCGACTGCCCGTACCCCTGCGACCTCGTCTTCCGCGACTCGCTCGGCGAGGCCGAGGCGATCCCGGCCAACGTCGCCACCTACGCCGCCGACTCGAAGGCGAAGGCGGCGACCGTGATCCACCCGCTCGATGACCCCTTCGGCGAGTCGAGCGCGGCGACCGCCGCCGACGCCCTCGAGGAGAACGGGATCGAGGTCAGCGGGACCGAGGTCTTCGCCCCGCTCGAGGCCGGTCCCCAGCCCGCGATCGAGACCGCGATCGAGGCCGGGGCCGACGTGATCTTCGTCGCCGCCTCCTCCGGCGAGGTCGCCGCGGACGTGATCAAGATCGCGCGCGAGATCGGCTTCGAGGGCGACATCCTCGGCGGCAACGCCTTCAACAGCCCCGCGGTCGGGAAGAGGGCGGGCGCCGCCAGCAAGGGCGCCCGAGCGCCGCGGCCTGGATCGCCGACAACGACTCGATGGTGAACACCTCGTTCATCGGCGCCTACGAGGAGGCCTACGACGCCGAGCCCGACCAGTTCGCCGCCCAGTCCTACACCGGCCTGAAGCTGCTCGCCGCAGCGGCGAGCGAGGCCGACCTCGGCTTCGAGGACGTCGCCGCCGACCGCGAGGCGATCGCCGACGCGCTCGAGGGCGTACAGATCGAGTCGCCGCTCGGCCCGTTTCAGCTTCACCCCCGACCACGACGTCTCCCAGCCGATCTGGGTCGTCCGGATGGACGGCGAGGGCGGCTACGACCTGGTCGAGGAGCTCCCGCCCGAGTAGCAGCGGCGTCGGCCCCGCAACTCGGCGGCAGCTCGCGGGTTTCGGGCGATGCCCCCCACGATCCGAGGAGCCGATGAGCGAGCACGCACCCAGCCTGCCGAAGCGCCTTGTTGCCGCGTTCCTGCTGTCGCTCGCCGCGATCGCGATCGCTCGCAGCGCCGGACCGAGCCAGGGCCGCAGAGGAGACCTGCCCATCGACCTTCGAGGTCCTCCACGACGACCGGGTCGGCGCCCTCTCCCTGCCCGCGGGCCACTACGAGATCACGCTGCTCGACTCGGGGCGGCTCTCTTGCTCTTCGGCCTCGAGCCTCTTCGCGCAGTTCCTCGAGCTGACGGCAACCTGCCGAAGCCGTGGCGCGTGGTCGCCTCGGCCTCGGAGTTCCGCGCCCGCGGCTCGAGCGTCGGCTTCCGGTCACCCGCGTCGAGGGGCCTCACGGCGGTGGCGGTGGCGGCCGCCATCCGGCGACGGGGTCGGTTCTGCCCCGGATTCTTCGACGTCCTGCACAACGACCGGATCGGCCGCCTCAGGGTGCCCACCAGCCACGCCGCAGGCACGCCGCCGAGCCGAGCGCAGACAGCCCCGCCGGAGGCGCCAGGGCAGCAGCAAGCCACCCGGCGAGCGCGGGCGGCCGCCGCGCCGCCATGCGCCCGCCTTCATGCCGCCGGCCGCTGCTCAATCGTCGTCCGACAACCACCTCGCCGCAACCGCACCATTCCCTCTGCCCAGGACAACCCTTATACACCACCTGCACTACATCACCTCCACAACTTCCACTAGCATCCACTCACACCAAGGATCTGCCTAGGATCACGACTTCAACAACAAAGACAACAAAAGGCAGCCACTCACTACACCACCGGCATGCTCACCAACAGTACACCACAGCACTCAGCATCAGCGGTGCAGGAGCACCGCCAAGCACTCCACTGGCGC
>CAWDBV010000003.1:0-214172 GCA_963800705.1 uncultured Solirubrobacterales bacterium | reverse complement strand
GGAGGGTGAGGCGGACGAGAAGCCGCCGCTTTCACTCGGCGAGTTCTTGATCCACGGCCAGATCGACCGCATCGATCTGACCCCCGACGGATCCGGCGGCGCGATCTTCGACTACAAGACCTCGCGCGAGGTCTCGATCGGCAAGCACCTCTCGACCCGCGAGGCGATCGCCGACACCGGCAGCTCCAGCCCGGCCTCTACGCGCTCGCGCTGCGCGAGCTCTGGGAGGTGGAGCCGCTCGCGGCGCTCTACTACCCGCTCGCGGCGACCGAGAAGTTCGCCCCACGCGGGATCGCCCGCAAGGACGAACTCGACGGCGAGTGGACGGACTTGGAATCTCGCCCACGACGACCGGCGATCTGCTCGACGCCGACCAATTCGACGCCGCCCTCGGCGCCGCCCGCGACACGGCGGTCGAGGTCGTGGCCGGGATGCGCGCCGGTGAGATCCGCCGCGAGCCGCTCGGCGGCGACTGCGGATACTGCGAGTACTCGTCGGTGTGCCGAATCGAGCGCGCGGCGCGGATCAACCCCGAAGAGCCCGAGCGCGACGACGAGGCGCGCGAATGACCGTGGCCTTCGATCCCACGCCCGAGCAGCAAAGGGCGATCGAGTCTCGAGACCGCGACGTCCTGCTGGCGGCGGGTGCCGGAACCGGCAAGACGCGTGTGCTCGCGGACCGCTGGTGCGCAGCGCTCGAGGATCTGATCGCAGAGGGAGAGCCGGGCCCCGAACGGGCGATCCTCGCCTTCACGTTCACCGAGCGCGCCGCGACCGAGCTTCGCGAGCGGATCCGCTCGACGCCGACGCGCCCGGAAATCCTTCGCGGCCTCGACCAGGCACCGATCTCGACGATCCACGGGTACTGCCGCCGGCTGCTGGCCGCCCATCCGACGCGGCTCGGCCTCGATCCCCGCTTCCGCGTCATCGATGAAGCCGAAGCGCATCGGCTCGCCGGTCGGGCCTTCGATGCGGCCCTCGACGCGTTCCTGGCCGGCGGTGACCGCGAGCGCGCCCGGCTTCTTGCGAGCTTCCAGATCCGCAGCCTGCGGGAGGCCGTGCCGGCGATCCACGCCGAGCTGCGAAGCCAGGGACGCGAGGTCGAGCTGCCGCCCGCACCCGAGCCCGACCCGGCGGCGGCGCTGGAGGAACTGCAGCGCGCGGCGCTCACCGCCGCCGAAGACTGCTCCGGAGCAACCGGAAGGAACGCCTCCGACCATCTGGAGCGGATCGACACCGCGACGACGATCGGCCGGGACCCGCTTCCGGCTTCGGGCGATGTCGCGGCGCTCTGGTTCAAGAGCGGCGCTGATCCGTTTTCCGGAACCGCCGCCACGGCGTATCTCGAAGCCGTCGAGGCGGCCGCGAAGGCGCTCTCGGAGCACGAGTCTCAGGCCGACTACGAGAGCCTGCGGGCATTGGTTCGCGAGTTCGCGAGCCACTACGCGGCGCTGAAGGCCGAACGCTCGGGGCTCGACTTCGAGGACCTTCAGCTCGAGGCGGTGCGGCTGCTCGAGTCCGACGACGAGGTGCGGGAGCGCGAGCAGGGCCGCTACCGCCACGTGATGGTGGACGAGTTCCAGGACACGAACCGGGTCCAGCTGCGACTGATCGAGCTCCTCTGCGGAGCCGACACGCGCCTGTTCGCGGTCGGCGACGAGCTCCAGTCGATCTACGGCTTTCGGCACGCCGACGTCGAGGTCTTCCGGGCCACGCGGGCGAAATTCGAGGAAGCGACCGACGCGCGAGCCGAGGCGATGCCCCTGAGCGGCAGCTTCCGGTCGAGCCCCGGTGTGGTCGCCGCGATCAACGAGATCGGCGGGCGCCTGATCGGCCCCGACTACAACCCGCTCTCGGTCGGCTTCGCGCCCGGCGAGCCGGATGAGCTCGATCGGGCCCTCGCCGAGGAACCCGACGCCGAGCTGCTCGTCGTGCCCACGGGAGGGAAAAACGGCTGGGACGATCAGCCGACGATCTCGATCTCCGCTACGAGGGTGACAACGCACCCGCGCCGAGCCGTGTCGCCGAGGCGCGGATGCTCGCCGCACGGCTCCGGGACCTACACGAGAAGGGCGTCCCGCAGCGGGCGATGGTCGTCCTGCTCCGCGCCCTGACGCCGGTGGCGGCGATCGAAGGCGAGCTGCGCCGGGCCGGCCTTGATCCGTACGTGGTCGGCGGGCGCGGCTACTGGCAGCAGCAGCAGGTCGAGGACGTGCGCCGAATGCTGAGCGCGGTCGCCAACCCGCTCGACGATCTCGGTTTGCTCGGCGCCCTCGCCTCCCCCTTCTGCGGCTGCTCGCCGGACGCGCTCTGGCTCCTTCGCAAGGCAGCGGGAGGCGGGCGCCTGTGGCCGGCGCTCGAGCAGGGAGTCGATTCGATCGCGGGATTGCCGGCATCGGACATCGAGAAGCTGTCGCGCTTTCTCGATCGCTTTGGCGCGCTTCGTGACCGCGCGCCGCTGATCCCGCTCGAGAAGCTGCTCGAGGAGACGATCTCGGTGCTCGACTACGACCTCGCGGTGCTCGCCCGCGCCGACGGTGCCCGCCGAATGGCCAACGTGCGCAAGCTGATGCGGATGGCGCGCGCCTACGAAGAGGCGGACGGCCGCGACCTGCGCGGCTTTCTCGATCATCTCGACGACCGGGCCGCCGGGTCCGAGGGCGAGGCGGCGGTCGCGGCCGAGGGCCGCGACGTGGTGCGAATCATGACCGTGCACGCCGCAAAAGGCCTCGAGTTCCCGGTCGTTGCCTTCGCCGATCTCGGCAGGGGCCTGCTCGAAGGGGGCTTCCCTCCCGTGCTGCGGGTCGGCCGCGAAGATGCAGCGCAGCGTGTCGGGGTGCGGATGGCGCGGCTTGGAACCAAGCGGCGGCCGATCTACGACTACCCCGATCTTCAGGAGGAGGCCGACGCCGAGGGCGAGCGCGAAGGCCTGCGGCTCGGGCACGTCGCGATCACCCGCGCCGCGCGCCACCTGATCTTGAGCGGGCGGGTGAGCTCATCTGCCCTCAAGAAGGGCGAGGTCAAGCCCGGCACGCCGATCCTGCAGCGGCTGCTCGGCGCGCTGGGGATCGGCGTCGAGCCCCCCGACGAAGACGACGACGGCAGCGAGTACCACGAGCTCGAGCTTGCCCCCCCGAAGCCGCGACCAGGGCTGGAAGCCGACGGCTTCGCCCCCGGCCGGATGTCGGTCAGCATCGCCCGCCCGGGGCCCGCCTGGCTCGACTCGGTACGCCGCGAGGCGCCGGCGGCGGCGACTCCGCCCGACGAGCTCGAGACCCCGCTGCTGGTGGCGGTCGACCTGCCTCGGCCGCGGTGCCCGCCCACCTCTCCTACACGACGATCTCCGAGTTCGAGCGCTGCGGGCTTCGCTTCTATCTCGAGCGGGTCCTGGGGCTGCCGCGCGATGACCGCTTCCCAGGATCCGGGGCATCGGAGGGAGCGGTGCGGCTCGGCAACGTCATCCACGAGCTGCTCGAGCGCAGCGCCCGCGAGCGATGGGAGGCGCCCACCGAAGCAGCAGATCGCCGAGGCGCTGGGACGAAACGGGATCGAGGCCGAAAGCCGGGCAATCGACCAGTGCCGCGACCTGCTCGGCAGCTGGCTCGAAGGCGAGACGGTGGCCGGTCTCCGGGCCGAGGAGTCCGGGTTCCGCGCCGAGGTCCCGTTCGGCCTCGCGGTCGGCGGGATGGTGGTCAGCGGGGCGATCGACCTGCTCGCGACCCGTTCCGGCAAGCCGCCGCTCGTCGTCGACTACAAGACAAACCGCTCGCGGACTACGATCCCGAGCGACGTGGCTGGAGGTCTACGAGCCTCAGAGCGCATCTACGCGCTCGCGGCCGGCAGCGGAGACCCGCCCGTGCGGACGTCGTACGCGTTCCTCGAGCAGCGCGATGCCACCTTCGAGCGCGCACTCGGGACCCCGGAGCTCGGCGAGGCGCGCGAGTCGCTCGCCGCCGTCGCCGGCAAGATCGCCGCGGGCGAATTCGAGGTCAGCGAGCATCCGAGCGTCGAGCTCTGCACCGGCTGCCCGGCGCGGGCGAGGCTGTGCCCGCGCTGGCGCCGCGACGAGCAGGGAGAGCTCGTGCCCGTCGCGGCATGAGTGCACGGCCCCCGGACGCGGAGCGGAGGAGGCCGTTACGTCGGTCTTCGGCTACGGCTCGCTGGTCAGTGCCTCGAGCCTGGAGAAGACGATCGGGCGCCCGGTCGAGCTCGTCCCCGCCGAGCTCGCCGGCTGGCGGCGGCGCTGGTCGCTGCTCCGCGACAACCTCCGCTCCGAGAAAACCTTCGAGCTCCCCGACGGCCGCCGGCCCGCCTACATCCTCGGGCTCAACATCGAGCCCGGCGAGGACCCGGCCGGGCCGGTGAACGGCGCGATCTTCGAGCTCTCGGCCGAGGAGCTCGAGCGGCTCGACGTGCGCGAGCTGCGCTACGACCGCGTCGAGGTCAGCGGCCAGGTGCGGCTCCGCGGCGGCGGCGAGCCCGACGGGAGCGTGGTCACCTACCGCGCCAAAGAGATCAACTTCGCCGCCGAGCCCCCCGACGACGCGGTGATCCTCGCCAAGTACGCGGGGGTGGTCGAGCACGCCTTCGAGCTCATCGGCGCCGAGGCCCTCGAGCGCTTCGCCGCAACCACCGGCCCGCATCCGGTCGAGGTCGCCGAGGGAGTGCTCGTCAAGGACGAGATCCCGCCCGGGAATCCCCGGAGCTGGTGATCCCGAAGCGCGGCAGCTCGTATTCGAGGGCCGGCAGCGATGCGGAGGCCGGCTCGGATGCGCCGCCGCTGAGCGAGGAGCGCGACGAAGCGCCGGCTCCGCCCCACTGGATGTAGGTCGGCGTGATCTGGAGCAGCGCCTGCCAGGTCGCGTTGTCGATGACGCCGGTCGGCGGCAGCCCCTTGCTGGTCTGGAAGGTCGCGACGTTGGCCGCGGTCCGCGGGCCGTAGACCCCGCCGACGGGCGAGTCGAGCCCCAGCCCCGCAGCCGTCAGGTGCTGCTGGGCCCAGATCACGAGGTCTCCCTTGGAGCCGTTCTGCAGCGTCGGGTAGCTGTTCGGAAGGGCGGCGGCGGGACGCACCGGGCGGCCGACGGCCCTCCACTCCTTGCCGGCTGTCTCCTGCCAGCTCCACCAGCTCACCCCGCCGCCGCCATTGGTCTCGGCGAGGCGCCGGAACTTGACGATCTCCTTCGGCTTCGGGTTCTGGTAGGTCTGACCGAGCGGCAAGATCGGCGCCTCATAGGGGCGGTTGTACTGAAAGGTCGTCGCGAAGACCTGGTCGACGCTGGTGCCGATCGCGCGCCAGTACATCTGCGGCATGTTGAACTGCGCCATCCCCGGTCCGAGAAAGACCGAGTAGGGGAAGCTCGGGTGGTAGTGCACGTAGGGGAAGGCGGCAAGCGCGATCGGGAGCTCGGGGCCGACGGCTCCGCGCAGCGTCCGCATGTACTGATCGGCGGCCGCGTACTTGCCCTCGTAGTGGCCCTCAGCGTCGATCAGCAGGCAGTCGGCTCCCTTGGCGACCGCGGCGGCGCCGAGCCTGGCCTCGGCGAACGGCACGTCGCCATAGACGAACTGCCAGGCGCAGACCTTGATCCCGCGCGCGTGGAGCGCGTCGATCAACCCCGGGCTGAACTGGCTCCAGGCCTTGCCGGCGTCCGAGCTCTTGATGAAAACGGTGTTCATCCGCGCCCGGCGCGCGCGCCTCACGATGCGGCTGATCTTGCCGCCCTCGGTGCGCCGCACGTACCAGATCCACATCGCGTTGCCGCCCAGCGGGTGGCTGCTCGAGACGCGCGCCGGGACCGTCGTCTGCGGCACCGGGTTCGGTGTTGGCGTAGGCGTCGGGGTCGGGGTCGGCGTGGGGGTCGGCGTCGGCGTGGGGGTCGGCGTCTGCGCAGCCGCGCCCGGCGCGGCGAGCGCGAAAACAACGGCGAGGGGCAGGCACGCCCCGGAGAAGACCCTGCGTAGGGACATCAAAGTCACCAACAAAGCTTTGACGCCAAGGTTTCGGCGCCTGCAAGTCCGCTTGCGCCCGGTCTTTAGGTTGAGGCTAGCCCGCTTCGTGCCAGCGCCGCGCCCAGCTGCGCAGCTCGGTGATCGTCGGCTCGAGCGCCTCGCCCTTGCGGGTGAGCGCGTAGCTGACCCTGACCGGTGTGCCGTCCTGCACCGAGCGCTCGACCAGCCCCTCGCTCTCGAGCTCCTTGAGCCGCTGCGAGAGCAGGCGATCGGACATCTTCGGCACCGCGGTTGCGATCTCGGCGAAGCGCAGCGGCCCCTCGGTGAGCGCGCAGATGATCGCCCCCGACCAGCGCCGGCCGATCAGCTCGACCGCCGCGTGGTAGTGCGGGCAGACGAGCTCGGAGTTGTCGTGGCCCTGCGATTGGGCCTGGCCCGTATTCACAAGATCAACTTACCAAAGGTAATTGACGGGCCAGCATGAATCGCATCAGGCGGCGCAAGCGCGGCCTCCTATCTCGTGGCGTGTTCCGCGCGTAGCGCCGCCGTTGTGTGTAGGGCTTCGCCCTGCGGGGATGCTCATCTCGCGCACGGACCGGTGCTCACTTCGCGATTGCTCGACCCGAGCGCGTCGGAGACGATCGAGTTCGGGATTCCGAAGCCGCCCTCCTTCGCCGCCCCCTTGGTCGCCGCGAACACCGTCGTCAGCACCCGCCCCGCCCCGTCGACCATCGGCCCTCCCGAGTTGCCGCTGCGGATCTTGCCGCGCAGCGAGCTAATCGGCCGGTCGATCGGGCCCCGACCGTAGGAGTCCTGCGTGATCACGTTCTGGGTGGTGCCGAGCCGCGCCGCGGCGAACGCAAGCGGGCCGTTGCCCGGGTAGCCGAGCACCGCACCTGGCGTGCCCGGCTCGGGGTCGGGGACGCTCCGCAGCGGCGCCGAGCCGAGCCCGTCGACGCGCAGCACCGCGAGGTCGTTGGAAGGGTCGTAGTGGACCGGGGTCGCGTCTATGCGGCTATCGCTGCCGCGCGGCGAGACCGTGGTGTCGTCCTCCCCCGCGACGACGTGCGCGTTGGTGACCACGAGCCCGGGCGCCGCAACCCACCCCGACCCCTCGACCCCGAGCCCGCAGGCGGTTCCGAGCACCTTGACGACGCTGTCGCCGGCGGCGTCGACCTCCGGGTCTGAGGCGAGCTTTGGGTCTGGCGGCGCGACCCGCGCCTCCGGCCCGGTGATCGCGATCCCGGGGTCGATCCGGTTGAGCGTGTTGAGGATGAAGCCCGACGGGGGCAGAGCGCTGTTGAGGCCGCGCAGGATCGCCGAGCGCTGGGCGGCCTCGCGCACCTCGGGGCCACCGGTGTTGAGTGCGACCGCGCCCGCCATCCAGGCGATGCCGAGCCCGAGCGCCGCGACCAGCAGCGCGCCACCGGCCCCGTCGAGGACCGCGCTGCCCGATCCGCGCACCACCCTGCGACGCAGCGCCAGCGCCAACCCCTCGACCGAGACCGCGACGATCCCGCCGAGCAGGACCGCCCCGCCGAGCGCCATCGCGGGCGCGTAGGCAGACTCCGAGCCGTCGGGGAGCAGCTCCGGGCCTAGGCGAGCGCCGAGCATCGCTCCTGCAGCGAACCCGGCCAGCGTGAGCGCGCCCACGACCAGTCCCTGCTGGTAGCCCCACCAGGCCATCAGCAGTGCGAACGCGACGATGCCCCAGTCGAGACCGGTCATGGGGCGAATACAACCAGCCTCGGCGCCCGCGCGAGCCATAATTTCGCCTACATATGGAGGGCACAGCCACGACCCAGGAGCCGGAGCAGTCCGGGGAGCCGCAGCGAGCGCCCGAACGGCGCCCACGCAGCAAGCGCGAGATCGAGCAGGCGCGCCGGCGCCGCAACCGGCTGCTGCCGCTTCTGGCGCTGGCCGCGGTCTCGTTCGGGGCCGGCGCCGTGCTCGCGGCCGGGTCGCCCGAGAAGGAAGCGGTCGATCGCTTCATCAAGGCGTGGACCAAGCAGGACTTCGCCGGTATGCACACGGAGCTCACCGACGAGGCCGCCGCGGCCTATCCGCTCAACGACTTCGGCAACGCGTACCTCGCCGCGCAGAACACGGCGACCGCGACGGCGATCGACCCCGGCGACGCGAGCGGCCCGGACGGCTCGGAGGTGGCGATCCCGGTCGGGGTCCGCACGGAGATCTTCGGGCTCGTCGAGCGCGAGATGCGGTTCCCGGTCTCCGACGGTGCAATCGCGTGGGAGCCGCACCTCACCTTCCCGGGCCTCGAGCAGGGACAGCGCCTCGGCCGCAGGCTCGAGCTCAGCGACAGGGCGGCGATCCTGGCGGCGAACGGAACCCCGCTCGCCGAAGGGGAGGGCGCCGACCGCGCCTCGCCGCTCGGATCCGACGCGATCGACGTCGTCGGCGAGGTCGGGCGCCCCGACGATGCACAGAGCGTCGAGCTGCGGGCCGAGGGATATCCCTCGGACGCCGAGGTCGGGATCAGCGGCCTCGAACGCGCCTTCAACAGCGAGCTGGCGGGCGTCCCCGGCGGTGAGCTGCTCGCCGTCACCGGCGAGGGCGGCGATGTCGCGGCGGGAGTCGAGGGCAACGTGCTCGCCACCGCCGAGGCCAAGGCGGGCGAGCCGGTGAAGACGACGATCGATCCCGGCCTGCAGGAGGCGGCTGTGACCGCGCTCGGCGGGCGGTTCGGCGGAGTGGCGGTGCTCGATGCTCGCGACGGCTCGATCCTCGGGCTCGCCGGCAGCGCCTACTCGCAGCTCGCCCCCCGGGCTCGACGTTCAAGATCGTGACCGCGACCGCGGGGCTCGACCAGGACACCGTCAAGCTCAGCGACACCTTCGAGGTCGTGGACGGAGTCGAGATCGGCCGCAGGATCGAGAACTCCCACGATGAGCTCTGCGGCGGCACGTTCGTGCAGGCGTTCGCCGACTCCTGCAACACGGTCTTCGCGCCGCTCGGGATCGATATCGGGGCGGAGCCGATGCTCGAGATGTCAGAGCGGTTCGGCTTCAACCAGATTCCGCAGCTCGCCAGCAAGGAGGCGAACGAGGTCATCGACCCGCCCGAGCCCAACTACCCGGACGACATCGACAACGACATCGACCTCGGAGTGAACGCGATCGGCCAAGGCGAAGTGCTCTCGACCCCGCTCAGCATGGCATCGGTCGCTCAGACGATCGCGGCCGGCGGAATGCGCTCGCCGACGCCGATCACCAAGCAACCCGGACTGGCGCCGGAGGCAAAGCCGGTCCAGGTCACCGACCCCAATACCGCCGGGATCGTCCGCAACCTGATGGTCGCCGTCGTCGACTCGGGCACCGGCACCTCCGCCAACCTGGGCAGGATCCAGGTCGCCGGCAAGACCGGCACCGCGGAGCTCGGCGAGAAACCCTTCGACGAGCAACCGGAGGCGATCCAGAACCCGAAGCCGCTGCAACCCGGCGAGGAGCCGCCGGAGCCCGAGCAGATCCTCGACGCCTGGTTCACCGGCTTCGCCCCTGCCGACAAGCCGAAGGTCGTCGTCTGCGTGCTGCTCGCCGACGCCGAGGGCGACGGCGGCGAGGTCGCCGCTCCGGTGGCCCGCGAGATCTTCGCCGCCGCGCTCGGCTAGGCGCGCGGCGCCGGCCAGTCGAACGCCACCGCGACCAGCACCAGCGCCGGCCCCAACCCCCGCGAGCAGCCCGCCCGGCGTCTCGAGCAACAGCGAGAGCGGCAGCGCGACAACCGAGATCGCGGCGCCGACGCGCATCACCTGCCACCATCGCCCCCGGCTCGGGGACGCCAGCAGCGTGCCGACCACGATCGCGGCGACCCCGACCAGCTCGGCGATGTCGCCGAGGAAACCGAGCAGGACGACGATCGCCCCCGCCGCACCGATTACGAGCGGCCCCCGCCTAGACGTCACTACTAGAGGTCAAGCTCGACGATCGCCTCTTCGCCTTCGCTGATGATCTTCAGATCCGCGGGGCGCTCCTCGGTGATCCCCTCGTCGACGAGGTAGAGCAGCACCGAGCCCTGAGTCGGGCCCTTGGCCGCGGCGGTGTCGGGGTCGGGCACCTCGCTGTCGCCCTCGACCGTGCCCCCGAACGGGAAGCTGAACAGGCTCTCGCTCGGCAGCGGCTTGTAGGTGGCACCCGAGGTGTCGGCGATCTCGAGATCATCGGCCGCGGGCAGCGGATGGGGCTCGTCGCTGAGGTTGTCGATCAGCAGGAAGACGCCGAGGTACTGCTTGCCCGCGGGCGGCGGTGGCAGCCCGGTGAGGTAGTCGCGGTCGACCTCGTCGGCGGGGTTGAGGAAGCGCGTGAAGACGACGTTGTAGCGAAGCTCGCCGAGCTCGAAGGTCTCGCCTTCGACGAGCTCATCGTGCTCGGTCTCCCCGCAGCCGGCGGCCCCGACCAGGACGACCGCGAGCGCGGCGAGCAGCGCAGTTTTTAGCCACCCGCTCATCTGAGGGGCCGCAGTCTATCCCCGGGCCAGGGCGAGGACGCGGTCCCCGCCGCCCACCTCGACCCGGATGCAGCGGATCGTCGCCCTCGACGACGCGGGTCAGCCTCCGCAGCGCCGTCCCCCACTGCCTGCGGTACCAGCGGCCCGCCCCGAGCCGCTCGCGGGCCCTGTCGAGAGGGTCGGCGGGCTCGGTGCCGAAGCTCAACATCACGGTGGTGATCGTGCCCGGCCCCTCGAGCAGCTCCCAGGCGGTGCTGACCGGCATCCGGTCCCAGCGAGCGCAGTGGCCGCGCTCGACGATCAGATGCGGCGGCTCGAGCTCGGCGATCCCCGTCTCCATCCAGGTTCCGAAGCTGCGCGGCCCGGTCCGAAACCGCGCCGAGGCCCCGACTCCGCTCGGCTCGAGGCGCTCGAGCCGGTAATCGTGCTGGAAATGGTCACAAAACGAGGGCCGAACGGCGAGGTCGGCGAGCAGCTCGAAGACGCGCTCGCGCGGCGCATCGACGCTCGTCTCAGCGGAGATCGGCCCCATTCCGATCGAGTCTATCCGCCCCCGCAAAACGTCCAGTTTGCGCTCGAATCCCCGAAACTCGCTTGCAATCGCGAACGGTCGGCGTACGATCGAACCACCTCCTAGATGATCGAGACACAAGCCCAAGCCGAGGGCAGGGAAGAGCCGGACGGCTCGCGCTTCCGGGGCCACTCGATCTTTGAGCACGCCACCGCGGAGTCGCTGCATCTGAGCGGCCGCGAGGACAAGGGTGAGCCCGACTGGCTCGACGACGCCCGCTCGGAGATCGAAGAGCGCGGCCAGTACCTCGCCTTCTCGGAGGGCGGCGAGCATCACGTGGTGCGGGTCGAGCAGGGCTGGATCCGGATCGGCCGCAGCGCCGCCGCCGAGATCCGCCTCGACGACGCGACCGTCTCCCGCCGCCATGCCCTGGTCGTCAACAGCGACGATCGCGGCCTCCGGGTGCTCGACGACCGCAGCCTGAACGGGATCAGCCTCAACGGCGAGAAGGTCGACTGGGGAGTGCTCGACGACGGCGACGAGCTCCGCGTCGGCTGCTTCCGGCTCTTCGTGATCGACGCCGCGGTCGTCGAGGCCGGCGCCAGCTGACCCCGGGCGCGCTGCCCTAGAGCCCTCTACTCGGTCGAGATGTTCGGATCGGCCTGAACCTTCTCGGGCACGATCATCATGAAGTTCGACTTCGCGTCCGCCGCCAGCGCCGTGATCCGCTCGGCCTCGGACTCCTGGTCGGAGATCCGCAGCTCCTCGGCGTAGTGGCCGAGCAGGTCGTCGATGTCGAGCGCGCCCTGGGCGTCGAGCTCCTCGAGGTGGACCTTGGCGCCCTCTCCGAGTCGCGCCTCGATCGTCGCCGCAGTCGAGACCCAGCTCGTCGCTGATCCGTGCGTAGACGCGGCCGCCGGTCATTCCCGCGCAAGCCCAGGAGCCGATGTCGCCGAGCACCACGGCGCGGCCGTTGGTCATGTACTCGAACGCGAAGCCCTTCGCGTTGGCGCGGTCGACGATGCATCCGCGCGAGTCGTCGAGCGGCGCCTCGGGCTCGCCGCCGAGCACCACGTCGGCGCCGGAGAGCCGGATGCAGAAGCGCGAGTCGGCCGAGCCCTGGACGAACAGCCGGCCCCGCTGCGCCCCGTAGGCGAACGACTTGCCGACCGAGCCGTTGACTCGCTCACCACTCTGGTTCTTGCCCTTCAGGATCGAGATCGTGCCGCCGAGCATCCCCTTGCCGACTCCGTCCTGCGCCCCGCCCTCGACCCGGACCGTGATCCCGTAGGCGTTGAAAGCGCCGAAGCCCTGGCCCGCGACCGAGCCGCCGTTGAAGGTCATGTCGGCGAGCACGTCGCCGTCGAGGGCGGCCCGTCGCCGTAGATCCGCGCCCGCGCCAGCTCGCCTGCGAGCTCGGTGCCGAGCACGCGGTCGTGCGCGTCGGTCGGGCGCGGGAACTCGGAGCGGACGCGAGCCGCCCCCGCAGATCTCGCTCGGCGAAGCTCGCGATCTCGCGCGAGGCCTGCTTCGGCTCCATACGGATCGGCTTCGCGACCACCAGCCCGGCCTCGGCGCGGGCCTCGACCAGCTCCTCGCCGGCGGGCATGTCGATCGGCTCGAGGTCGAGGAACTCCTCGAGCGGGGTGATCAGCTCGGCGAGGTCGATCTTCTCCTCGTAGTCGATCTGCTCGAGCAGGTCGTAGCGGCCGACCAGGTCCTGGGCGCGCTCGTAGCCGAGCGACGCGACGACCTCCTTGACCTCCTCGCCCATCGCCTCGAAGAAGCGGGCGCAGTTCTCTGAGGCCTCGCTCGACCGCCTGCGGGGTGAACTTCTTCAGCCCGTGCGCGGTCGCCTCCTCGACCGTCTCGATCGGGTCGCGATCCCGACGTGGCAGGTGTCGAGCTGGCAGCCGCGGCAGATCGTGCAGCCGAGCGAGACCATCGCCAGGGTGCCGAACGCGACCCGGTTGGCGCCCATGCAGTGGAGCTTGACCACGTCGTGGGCGTGGCGGTAGCCGCCGTCGGCCCAGATCTCGACCCGGTTCCGGATCCCGGCCTCCATCAGCGCCCGGTGCACGGCGCGGGTCCCGATGTCGGAGGGCAGCCCGACGTGGCGCAGCGCGTGCTGGCGGGCGGCGCCGGTGCCGCCCTCGAAGCCCGAGAGCGTGATGATGTCGGCGCCGGCCTTCGCGATCCCGAGCCCGATCGTGCCGATGTTCGGCACCACCGGGACCTTGACCGAGACGCGGACGTCGGGGTTGACGGTCTTGAGCTCGTCGATCAGCTCGGCGAGGTCCTCGATCGAGTAGAGGTCGTGGTTGTTGGAGGGCGAGATCAGGTCGGTGCCCGGCGCGGCGTTACGGGCCGCGGCGACCTTCTCGGAGACCTTCTTGCCCGGCAGGTGGCCTCCCTCGCCGGGCTTCGCGCCCTGGCCGATCTTGATCTCGGCGACGTAGGAGGAGTTGATCATCTCGGCCGAGACCCCGAAGCGGCCCGAGGCGACCTGCTGGCCGCGCCACTTGCGGTACTCGCCGTACATGTCCTGGATCTCCCCGCCCTCCCCGTTGATGCAGAGGATGTTGATCGCCTTGCCGGCCTCGGCGTAGGCGCGGAACGCGGGCTCGGACTGCGAGCCGAAGCTCATCGAGGAGATCACCATCGGGTAGTCGTGGTGGCCGACGCCGGCGTCGACGCTGCTGGGATCGATCGGTTCGCGATCGCTCTCCTTCTTGAGGCCCATGATGTGGCGCATCGAGATCGGGTTCTCGGCCTCGAGGTCGCGGACCTTCTGCGCGTACTCCTTGTAGTCGCCGGAGCCGTTCGAGGCGGCGACCGCCGCCTTGTAGACCTTCGGATAGAAGCGGAAGGTCTTCGCCGGCTTCGCCGCTTCCTCGCCCTTGAGGATCCGCTGGCGCAGCGCGGTATCGGCGTCGAGGTCGGAGAAGCCAGTGCCGCCGTTCTCGCGAAGCGGCCCAGTGCTCGGTCTGGAAGATCTCGGCGAGCTCGGGCTTGATCCCGATCGAGGAGAACTGGCGCGCGTAGCCGCGCACCTCGTGGATGCCGATCGTCGAGATCACCTTCTCGATTCCCTTCGAGAGCGCGCTGCAGATGTTGGCGACGTCCTGCGGGTAGTCGTCGACGCAGACGACCTCGATCATCACGTAGGGGCAGACGCCGTTGGCGCCGAGCCCGAGCGCGAGCGCGACGTCGTGGACGTTGCGGATCGCCGCCGAGCGCAGCACGATCGAGCAGCGGCGGCGGAGGTTGTCCTCGGCGGCGTCGACCCCGAAGCCCTTCAGCGCCTGGTCGACGGCCGAGGTCGCGAGGTGCGGGTCGAGGTAGCGGCGCTCGCCCTCGTAGACGGTGCGGTCGGTGAGCACGAGCAGCTCGGCGCCCTCCTGGACCTTCTTCACCGCCTCCTGGCGGAGGCGCTCGATCGCGCCCTGGGTCGTCTCGGCGTCGAGCAGCGAGATGTCGAGCGCCGCCGAGCGGCCGCTGAAGTGCTCCCAGAGATCCTCGAGCACGTAGGTCTGGTGCTCTTTGGCGATCTTCCGATAGTCGGCGTCCGAGAACGGGGCGAGCTCGTGGTGGCCGCCGAGCAGCACCGGAAACGAGGTCTCGACCGTGCCGGTGTCGGTGGCCGGATCGTGGAGCGAGGGCCGGCGCCCGAACACCGAGCGGGTAGAGAAGTGCTCCATCTCGCGCTCGCGGTCGATCGCCGGGTTGGTGACCACGGCGACTGTCTCCTTGAAATAGTCGGCGAGGTTCTGGCGCTCGGGCGAGAGCGCCGCCAGCGGGCCGTCGTAGCCGAGCGAGCCGATCGGCTCGGCGCCGTTCGAGGCCATCTGCTGGACGAGCTTTACGTCGTCGCGCTGCCAGCCGAAGCCCGCGAGCACCTCGTCGCCGACCTTGATCGGCTCCGAGGGCCCGGCCTTCGCGTAGCCGGGGATCTCGGCGCCCTCGAGCGGGCCGCCGGTGGTCAGCGCGCGGTCATACGGCGCGACCTCGGTCGCCCCGCTGCGCTTCAACCACCGGTCGCGGACCATCTTCAGGACGTCGGCGTGCTCGTGCCTGGTCGAGATGCGCTTGCCGCGGTTGATCGAGACCATTGACTTCTCGCCCGGGGCGAGCGGCTTCGGCTCGGAGATCATCTCGGAGACCGGGGCCACGCCCGGCTCGGAGCTGTAGAGCCAGTCGGTCGGCGTCTCGAGCTGCCACAGTGGCCGCAGCCCGAGCGCATCGGCGCTGAACACGCACTCGTCGCGGTGGCGCGCGATCAGCGCCACCGGCCCCTGCGAGAACGGCCCGAAGGCCTCGCGCAGGTACATGTAGAAGGAGTGGAGCTCCTCGGGCAGCGCCCGGATCTCGTTCGCCACCGGCGGCAGCACGAGCTCCATCGCCTCGGCGAGCGAGAGCCCGTCGCGGCGGACCAGGGTCTCGATCGTCCGGTTCAGGTCCTGGGAGTCGGAGTTGCCCTCCCCGATCGGAATGCCGAGCATCCGCGCCTCCTGGCGCAGCTGCTCGATCGTGTTGATCTCGCCGTTGTGGCCCAGAACGCCGAAGGGCTGGACACGCGTGAAGGATGGCCAGGTATTGGTCGAGTAACGGTTGTGTCCGAAGCAGCCGATCGTCTCGAAGCGCTCGTCGGAGAGGTCGGGGTAGTAGGCGCCGAGAACCTTCGGGGCGCCCATCACCTTGTAGACGCAGGTGCTCGGCGAGAACGACGCGACGTGAACGCCGAGCTTCACCTCGAGCTCGACCTTGATCTTGAACAGCGCCCGGTCTGAATCGGCGGCCTCGGGGACGAGGCCGGCGAACTGCCAGAAGTGCGGCTCCTCCTCGCGCGCGGTCGGCCCAAGCGCAGCGGGGTCGGCGGCGCCGAGCCTTTCGGCGAGGATCCTGAACCCGGCCCCGGCGAGGATCTCGCGAGCGTCGTGGCGGATCTTCTCGACGTCCTGCGAGCGCTCGACGAAGACGTGGGCGACCGAGAACGCGTCGTCGAGTGCAAGCGCCGGGTTGTGGCCGCCGGTGCGGACCTCCTCCGCCCAGATCTTGCGCGGGATGTCGACGAGCAGCCCGCAGCCGTCTCCCTCGCCGTCGACGTTGCCGGCGCGGTGGAGCATCTTCTGAAGCGAGGTGAGCGCGAGCGTGACCGGCTCGTGGCTCGGGGTCGCGTCCTTGCGCACCGAGGCGTAGATCGCGCACGCGTCCTTGTCCTCGACGCTGGGCGGCGAGACCAGTGGGCGGTACTGCTTGTCCCACGCGTAACGCTTCGTGGGCTGCACCCCCTCAGGGGTGCGCTGGCTTAGGGACGAGTTGCTCAAATGACCTCCCGGGTTCCGCGCCTTCTTCGAGCGGGCGCGCGACGGGTAACGGACGCGACAGATTATACGACGCGTTTACTACCCGTTTATCTCTCGCCTCAAGCCACGGTCGCCGCTACGCCCAGTCGGGCGGCGAGTAGCTCGAGTCGCGCGCGACGCCGATCACCAGCGCTCGCACAGGCGCGTCGGAGTCGTTGCGGATCGTGCGGTGGGTCTCGGGCGCGTAGCGGACGAACGTTCCGGGCTTGCCGGGGTGCTCGTCGTCGCCGGCGACAATCGTCCCCTCCCCCTCGAGCACAATGAAGACCTCTTCCTGGCCGCTCTCGGCCTCGTTGTGGGCGGGCATCTCGCCGCCGGGTTCGATGTCGACGACGTTGAAGCCGAAGCTCTCCGCCTCGGTCCCGCGCCGGGCGAGGCGCCAGGTGCAACCGCCCGAGCCGTCCATGGTCTCGAAGTCGTCGACGTGCTTGACCGTGTAGCCGTCCGCCATGCAAGGCCTCCTGTTCGTAGGATCGTTGTGTGTCCGGGAGCGAATCCGACAGCGCCGCAGCGCTCGAGCAGGCTATCGAGAGCTACAACGAGGCCTGGAACGCGCACGACCTCGACGCGATCGTCGCCATGCACGCGCCCGACATGGTGTTCGAGAACCACACCGCCGGCGAGTCGGCGACCGGCGAAGAGGTCCGCGGCCACATCGGCTCGATCTTCGAGACCTGGCCCGACATCCGCTTCAGGACCCGGCGGCTCTACGTCCGCGACGGCGTCGTCACCCAGGAGTGGACGGCGACCGCGACGCACGAGAACGAGATGCGCCGCGGCGATCTGGTCGCCGAGCCGACCGGGAAGACGATCAGCTGGAACGGGATCGACGTGATCCCGTTCGAGGGCGGCCTCGTAAAGCGCAAGGACGTCTACTCGGACTCGGTCTCGATTCTGCGCCAACTCGGGTTGGTCGACTAGACGGCACCGGAATTAAGTAGGATTCGCCGAGCGCAAAGCAAGCCCAAGGGGGAACTGGATGCGACGCAGGGGATTGATCGGACTTGGAGTGGCGATGGCGATCGCGGCGTTCACCGCCGCACCGGCGTCGGCGGCGTCTCCATGGCACGTCAACGATTCCGGCGACAGCGGCGACGGCACCTGCGAGGACCTTCCGATGGAGTGCACGCTGCGCGACGCGGTCGGCGAGGCCGATGACGGCGAGATCGTGATCATCGATCCCGGCGTCACTCCCTTCCTCGGCAACGAGATCCCGGTCAGCACCGACATCACGATCGAGGGCCAGGGGCCGACCGCGAGCCGGATCCGCACCCAGAACACGAGCCGCATCCTCAACGTGACGCCCGGAACCGACCTCAAGCTCGAGCACCTCTCGGTCGAGCAGGGCCGCGTCTCTGATGGCGAGCCCGGCGCATCGGGAACCGATGGTCAGTCGGGCGGCGGGATCATCTCCGACGTCAACACCACCCTCGAGCTCGACGACGTGCTCATGCGCGGCAACCTCGCCGGCAACGGCGGCGCGGCTTCGACGAGCAACGGCGGCAACGGCGGCAGCGGCGGCGCGATCAAAAGCGACGGCGCGGTCGTGATCCGCAACTCGACCCTGGAGAAGAACTACGCCGGCGACGGCGGCGATACCGCCGCCGCGGCGGGTGACGGCGGCGACGGTGGCGACGGCGGCGCCGTTCTGGTCGGTGGGCCGGGGAGCCTCGCGGTCCACAACTCGACGATCGCCGACAACGTCTCCGGCCGCGGCGGCGACAGCGACACCGGCACCGACGGGGGCGACTCGGGATTCGGTGGCGGCATCTTCACGCAGGGCAACACGCTCACGGTCGTCAACTCGACGATCGCGGGCAACACTACCGGGGTGCAGTCGATCGGCGGGGTCGCCGGCCAGGGCGGCGGGATCTGGGACGGCTCGGGCTCGAGCACGCTTGTCCACACGACCGTTGCGGGCAACAGCGCTATCGGCGCATTCCTACCGGGCTCAACGGGGGGCGGGATCTACCGTTTCGTGATGGCGACGATGACCGTGCGCAATTCGCTGTTCGTCGACAACACTGCCTTCACCGGCCGCAACTGCGGCGCAAGCGGCACGATCGTCAACGGGGGCGGAAACCTGATGTGGCCCGACCCGTTCGTGTTCTCGGGCTGCAACTTCACACTTGCCGACCCAAAGCTGCAGCCGCTGAGCAGCAACGGCGGCCCGACCCAGACGATGGCGCTCGGAGCCGGCAGCGCGGCGATCGACAACGTGCCGCTCGCCACCTGCGCCGGTCTCACCCCCGCCCCGCTCGGCATCGACCAGCGCGGCCTGCCCCGGCCCTCGGGGTCGGCGTGCGACTCGGGCGCTCTTGAGGTCCAGCAGCCGCCGGTGCCGGCGGTTTCGACCCCGCCGCTACCGGTCACACCGGCGCTGCCCGCCGCAGCCGCAGTGCTCAAGAAGTGCAAGAGGGGCCAGCGGCTGAAAAAGGGCAAGTGCGTGAGGAAGAAAAAGAAGTAGGCCCGGCAGGCCCTACGGGAGTATGCTCGCCCCTGGGTGCATTGAAGATGAGCAGTCACAAGGGAGCGCTGAGATTTGGTGGGCTGGGAATGGCGACTGCGATCGCCGCCCTGCTCCTTGTCTCCACTCCAGCCTTGGCCGCGACCACCTGGCACGTCAATGACTCGGGTGACATCGGCGACGCGAGCTGCGAGGCCCTGCCGATGGAGTGCACGCTGCGAGACGCCGTCGCCGACGCCGACCCTGGCGACACGGTGGTGATCGACCCGGCCGTGGATCCAAGCCTCACCGACGGCGAGATCCTGATCGACGAGAGCCTGACGATCAGCGGCCAGGGCGCCGCGGCTACGACGATCAACGCCAATGACACGAGCAGGGTCTTCAACATCGGCTCGGTGACGCCGAAAGCCGTGCTCAGGATCGAGAACTTGCTGATCACGGGTGGCCAGGCGCCCAATGGCTCCGGCCCCTTTGGCGGCCCGGGCGATCCCGGGGGCGCGATTCTCAATGACGCCACGCTGACGCTTGTCGGCACGGGCCTCACCGGCAACAGAGCAGGAGCCGGCGGAATAGGGGCTGCCCCCGATACGAACGGCGGCACCGGCGGGGGCGGGGGCGCGATTCGGAGCAACGGCCCTCTGACGCTGATTGACTCGACGATCTCGCACAACCGGGCGGGCGCCGGCGGTCCAACTGACCAGTTGGTCGGCGGACGCGGCGGCAGCGGAGGGGGGCTGCAGATGGCGGCCGACGGCACGCTGACGCTGATCCGCTCCACTGTCTCCGGCAACCGTGCCGGAGATGGCGCCGAAGGCATGACCGACTACGGCGGCGGCGGCAATGGCGGTGGGATCCACAGCTCCGGGTTCATCTTCACCGCAACGAACGCAACGATCTCCGGCAACCGTGCGGGAGGCGGTGGGCCGGGCGCCGCGGCCGGCGACGGCGGCGGCATCTACGAAGAGGCGAACGATGGCGCGACTCTCATCCATGTCACGGTCGCCGGGAACTCGACCAGCACGGGCCTGCTTCCCGAGGGCGGCGGTATCTACCGCGACGCCGGTGACCACCTCACCATTAGCAACTCGCTGATCGTCGAAGGACCGTCGAGCACGACCCTCTGCGACGGCCTCCCGATCACCGACGGAGGTCACAATCTCGCCTTCGGGGGACCCGGCTGTCCGGGCACTGCCACCGGCAATCCGCTGCTCGCCGCGCTGGCGAGCAACGGCGGCCCGACCCAGACGATGGCGCTCGGCGCCGGCAGCCCCGCGATCGATGCGGTCCCGGTCGCCGACTGCGCCGTGGCGACCGACCAGCGCGGCCTCCCCCGCCCCTCCGGCCCCGCCTGCGACATCGGCGCCTTCGAGGTTCAGCAGCCCGCCCCCCCGGCGCCTCTCTCCCTGCCCTTGACCGCAACGCCTGCACCGCCGGCATCAGCCCGCAAGAAGTGCAAGAAGGGCCGCAAGCTGAAGAAGGGCAAGTGCGTGAAGAAGAAAGGGCGCAGATAGGAGTACGGTCTAGGGGATGAGGGAGCGGTTACGCAGGAGCTTGCTTGGCGCCGGATTGGCGGCGCTCGCGTGCCTCCTTGTCGTTGCGCCGGCATCGGCGACGATCCGCGAGGTCCAGAACAACAACGATGCCGGGGCCGGCTCGCTGCGCGCGATCGTCGCGATCTCCGCCGACACGGACATCATCACCTTCAAGCCCGGCGTCGCCGACCACCCCGTTCTCAACTCCGGCAACGAGATCGATGTCCCCGTTGACCTGACGATCACGGGCAACGGTGTCGGCACGACGACGGTGGACGCCAACGGGTTCGGCCGGATCTTCAGCGTCAGCGGCACGGGCTCGTTGGCCCTCGAAGACCTGACGCTCACCCAGGGTCAGGCCCCGAGCGGAATGTTCGGTGCCATCGACGGGACTCCGGGGGAAAGCGGCGGCGCGATTTTCGCCGCCGGTGGCACCGGGCTCTCTCTCACCCGCGTCGCGATCACGGATAGTCACGCCGGCGCCGGCGGCAACGGGGGCACCGGCGATGGCGGCCTCGGCGGCAGCGGCGGTGCGATCAGCACCGGAGCAGCCCTGACCACGATCACCGATTCGACCCTCTCCGGCAACGGGGCGGGCCAGGGGGGCGGCGGCGGTACTGACGGCCGCGGCGGCGGGCTTGGCGGTGCGGTGTTCGTCTCCCCCTCGGGCAGTCTTACCCTGCGGCGCTCGACGCTGACCGACAACGACGCTGGAGACGGTGGGCTGGGCGGCTCCGGCGTGGGCGGGGACGGCGGCAACGGAGGCGCCGTCTATGCGTCAGGCGCGTTCTTCAATTCCGAGAACTCGACGATCTTCGACAACCGCAGCGGAACCGCCAACACCGGCGGCGGCGGAAACGGCGAAGACGGTCACGGCGGTGGCGTGAGCGACAGCTCGCTCGCTTCCGGAACGCTCACCAGCACCACCGTCGCCGGCAACTCCTCCGGAACCGAGACCGGTGGCGGCCTGTTCGGCGGCGGCGGCGCTCCGCTCCTGGTCCGCAACTCGATCATCGCCAGCAACCTCGGCGATCCCGGCGATGAGAACTGCGACGGCAACATCACCGACAGCGGTCACAACATCGAGTTCCAGACCGGAGGCGGCTGCCCGAACACCTTCGGCGCCGGCGATCCGCAGCTCGCAGGATCGCTGGCGAGCAACGGTGGCCTGACCCGGACGCTCGCGATCGGCGCAACGAGCGCCGCTCGCAACATCGTCCCCACCATTGACTGCCTGACCGTTTTGGTGCCCGCGCCGCTGACGATCGATCAGCGCGGTGCGCCGCGACCCCAGTCCGGCGCCTGCGATGCCGGCGCCTACGAGATCTGCACGACGGCCGGGGGCGCGTTCCCCGAGTGCCCGCCCGCACCGCCTGCCGCGACCCCGTTCCCAAACTCTCCGCTCGTCCTGCCAATCGTCGCGGCCACCCCCGCACCGAAGAAATGCAAGAAAGGGCGGAAGCTGAAGAAGGGCAAGTGCGTGAAGAAGAAGCGCAAGTAGGTGGCCTTGACAACACGCCCCGGCAGACGTAGGGTCGCCTCAGTGAGGCAGACCACAAGCAGCCGGGGCTTGATATTGGCGGTGGCGGCGCTTGCGCTGCTGCTGCTCGCGCCCGCTTCCGCCTCGGCGGGAGGGCCGGTTTTGCACGTGAACAGCTCAGCGGACCCGGGCGACGGGGTTTGCGACCCGGTCGGGATGGGGGACGGCTGCACGCTCCGTGACGCGATCGACGACGCTGTCGACGGCTACTCGATCGTCATCGACCCCGGCGTCGATCCCGCGCTCAACGCCCTGCTGACCGTCAACGAGACCCTCGACATCCGCGGTCAGGGGGCCGCCGCGACGACGATCTCGAAGGCATCGGCGTCGCAGTTCCGCGCCTTCACCATCGGCGGCGTGGGCAAGACCGTCGAGATCATCGACCTCAAGATCGACGGATTCCACGCGCCCGACGGCCTCACGCAGAACCCCGCCACCAGCGGCGACGAGGGCGGTGCGATCTTCCACAACGCCGACAGCCTCACGCTGGACGGGGTCAGGCTGACGAATAACCACGCCGGCGACGGCGGGGACGACACGGTCGACGACGCTGGCGGAGAGGGAGGCCATGGCGGCGCAATCTTCGCCGGGGGTCCGCTCAGGGTCGAGAACTCGACCATCGACGGCAACTTCGCCGGCGACGGCGGCACAGCGGTCGGCGGGTCGGGGAATGCCGGCGAGGGCGGCAACGGCGGCGGCGTCTCGGCGATCTCGGCCACCATCATCAACTCGACGATCTCCGGCAACCAGGCCGGCGACGGCGGCGCCACCATCGTCCCCGCCCGCGGCGGCGACGGCGGCGGCATCATCACGAGCGGGCCAGCCCTCAAGATGCTCAACTCGACGATCTCCGGCAACAGCGCCGGCGACGGGTCGTCGCTTTTACCCGCCGGGGGAGGCGGCGGCGTCTACGCCGAGACAACCGAGGCGACCCTCGACTTCGTCACGATCGCCGGTAACACCTCCGGCTCAGGGACGAACGCCGGCTACGGCGGCGGCATTATCAACGAGGCCGTGACGCTCACGCTCAGGAACACGCTGCTCGCCGGCAACACGCTCGGGACCGGTGCCGGCGCCGTCGGCCCGAACTGCGCTGGGCCCGACCCCGTCGACGGTCTCCACAACCTGCAGTTCCCCGACGATCCGGCTTGCCCGATGACCTTCGCGACCGGAAACCCGCAGCTCGGCGGGCTTGCGAACAACGGCGGCCCGACCCAGACCCGGGCGCTCGGCCCCGGCAGCGCCGCGCTCAACCAGGTCCCGACCATGGACTGCACCGACCTGGCACCAGTCCCGCTGCCGCTGACCACCGACCAGCGCGGCTCCGGCTTCCCGCGAATGCCGACCCCGTTCGGCGGCGCCTGCGACATCGGCGCCTTCGAGGTCCAGCCGCCGCCCCCGCCAAGTCCCCCCGTTACGACTCCCACGCTCACCCCGACCGTCACGCCCGTGACTGCCCCACCGGCCACGGCCAAGAAGTGCAAGAAGGGCCGGAAGCTGAAGAAGGGCAAGTGCGTGAAGAAGAAAAAGAAGAAGTAGAAGCCGAAGCAGCGTGCGATATCGCTTGACACGCGGATCGCACGGGTCTACGGTCGCGCCACGGTGAGGGAGGTCGGAATGCTCACGCGCAGGTCCGGTTTCGGAGTCGCGCTGGCGGCGCTCGCGCTCCTGCTTCTCGCCCCGGCCTCGGCTTCGGCCGGAGGGGCGACTTGGAACGTGAACGATGCCGGCGATCCAGGGGACGGCACCTGCGAGCCGTCGCCGAACGACTGCACGCTCCGCGACGCCATCGACGACGCGGTCGACAGCGACGTAATCATCATCGATCCCGGCATTGATCCGGTGATCACCAGCGGCGAGCTCCTGATCGACGAGAGCCTGTCGATCCGGGGCCAGGGCGCCGCGGCGACGAAGATCTCGAAGCTCTCGGGGATGGAGTTCCGCGCCTTCAGCGTCGGTTCGATTACCCCCGCCGCGGTCGCGGACATCAGGAACCTGACGATCGAGGGCTTCAACGCACCGGATGGCGGCGACGGCGATCCGGGCGGCGCGGGCGAGGACGGTGGGGGCATCCGCAACTTCGCCGCCCTGTTCCTCAACGGGGTCCGGGTGACCGGAAACTTCGCCGGGGACGGCGGTAACTCGCAGGTCAACGACGATGGCGGTGCCGGCGGAAACGGCGGCGGGATTCAGAACCTGGGCGCGATCCTTCAGGTCAACAACTCAACGATCGACAATAACTTCGCCGGCGACGGCGGCAGCGCGATGGGCGCGGGTAACTTCAGCGGCAGAGGGGGGTCAGGAGGCGGGATCTCCAGCGCCGCCGGGTCACTGAACTTCATCAACACCACGGTCTCGGGTAACCACGGGGGCATCGGCGCCTCTACCTCGGTTCCCGCCGGGGGAGGCGACGGCGGCGGCATCTATGTGACTGGCTCCGCATTCGAGGCCGTCAACTCGACGGTCTCAGACAACGTCGCGGGTGCCGGCGGGCTGTCCGCCGGCGGCAGCGGTGGTGGAATCTTTGACGACAGCGGGGCGGGGTCGAACCTGGACTTCGTAACGATTGCCGGCAACGTATCGGGGCTCGGGACCACAGGCGGCAGCGGCGGCGGTATCTACCGCGACGGGGCCGCTGTCATGGTCAGGAACACGCTGATCGCCGGCAACACCCTCGGAGCGGGCCTTGGCGCGGTGGGGCCGAACTGCGCCGGCACGATGCTCACCGACGGCACCCACAACCTGGACTTCCCCGCGGATCTGCTCTGCCCGCCTGGATTCGCGACCGGGAACCCACAGCTCGGCTCCCTGCTCAACAACGGCGGGCCGGCCGAAACCCGGGCGCTCGGCCCCGGTAGCGCGGCGATCGATCAGGTGCCGACCTTGGACTGCACTGGCTTGACTCTGGTTCCGCTGCTCACCGATCAGCGCGGAGCGGGCTTCCCCCGCATGCCGGCCCCGTTCGGCGGCGCCTGCGACATCGGGGCGTTCGAGGTCCAGGCGCCCCCGCCCCCGCCACCTCCGCCTCCAGCCACGATCACACCCGCGGCCACCACCCCGGCGGCGCCCGGGGGTAGCGCGGCCAAGAAGTGCAAAAAGGGCCGGAAGCTGAAGAAGGGGAAGTGCGTGAAGAAGAAGAAAAAGAAGAAGTAGCTTCGCGCTAGAGCTCGGGCACGTCGGCGCCCTGGGCCGCGAACGGGACGCGGCGGATCTCAGCCCAGTCCCCCACCCTCTTCTTCAGCGCCTCGACCACCTGGCCGGTCTCCTGCCAGTTGACCCAGAGCAGCACGGTCGGCCCGGCGCCCGAGATCGTCGCCCCGATCGCGCCGAGCTCGTTCGCGGCCTCTACCAGCTCCATCGAGCGCGGATAGAGCTCTGCGCGGCGCGGTTGGTGGATGCGGTCGATGAGGCCTGCCTGGACGAGGTTGAGGTCGCCGCGCTGCAGCCCGAGCACGAGCAGCGAGGAGGCGCCGATGTTGGCGACCGCCTCGGCTAGCGGCACCTGCTCGGGGATCGCCTCGCGCGCCTCGGTCGTCGGCATGTCCTCGGCGGGGATCGCGAGCACGCCCTCGATCCCGCCGGGGGCGTCGAAGCGCGCCGTGGTCAGGCGGCCACTCTCGCCCCGCGCGCAGACGACGAAGCCGCCGTGGATCGCGGCCGCGACGTTGTCGGGGTGGCCCTCGATCTCGGCCGCCTTCTCGACCATCTGATCCCGGGACAGCGCCAGCTCATAGAGATGCTCGGCGGCGAACAGCCCCGCGACGATCGCCGACGCACTCGAGCCGAGCCCGCGCGCGAGCGGGATCTCGCTCTTGATCCGGAAGGTGATGCCGTCGGCCGAGTGCAGCGACTCGAAGGCCTTGACGCAGAGGTTGGAGCGGTCGAGCGGCACCTCGACCCCGGGCGCCTCGACCGAGAACTCTCCCGTCTCCTCGACCTCGAGCTCGAGCTGCAGCGAGAGCGCCGCGGCGAGCACGTCGTAGCCGGGGCCGAGGTTCGCCGACGACGCCGGGACCCGGACCAGCCGGCGGCGTTCCATTACCGGGCGCGGCGGCAGCGGACGCGAAGCGGAGCAGCCGCCGTCATGTCATTTCCACTTGATCGTGCAGCCGACCGGATCGGACTCCGCCATCTCGACCCCTCGGCCGCCGAGCAGATCGTCGATTGCGGCCCGCAGCCACGCCGCCTCTTGCGAGGGATCCTCGTAGTCGGCGTCGGGGGCGCCGTGGTAGCGGAGCGCCATCCCCTCGTCGAAGACGAACAGCTCGGGGGTCTTCTTGGCCGAGTAGGCCTTCGCGACCTCCTGCGTCTCGTCGTGGAGGTAGGGGTGCGGCCAGTTGCCCTCGGTCTTGACCCTCTCCTTCATCGCCGCGGGCGAGTCCTCGGGATGGCTCTTGGAGTCGTTGGAGTTGATCGCGAGAAAGCGCACTCCCTGGTCCTGGTACTCGCGCGCGACCGCGAGCAGCCGGTCGTGCCAGGCGATCGCATAGGGGCAGTGGTTGCAGGTCCAGTAGACGACCGTGGCGCGATCGCCGCTCGGATCGCCGACCGCGTGCTTCTTGCCGTCGGTATCGGGCAGCTCGAACGCGGGCGCCGCGTCGCCAAGCGAGAGTCCGGCCATCTAGCTCACGTTCTCCTTTCGTTCGATTGCCTCGCGGAGCGCGTCACGCACATCCTCCAGATCCGGGAGCGGTGAGACGCGCCCGTCGCGGCGCCGGTAGATCCGGCACGTTAACCCGACCGGCTCATCGTGCCCGGGCGGCTGCACGTCCTCACCGTTGACGCGGATCGTCGGAGAGCCTATGAAGACAGCGCGTTTCGCGTCGTCTTCCGTCGCCACCTCGGTGATCTCGATCGACTCAGGATCGAGCCCGAGCGCGCCCATCTCCTCGCGCAGGGTGGCGAGCACCCGCTCCCAGGAGGGGCATTCGCGCCAGAAATAGAACTGCACAAACGGCGGCTCCTCGGCTTCGCGTCCGGGGCCGCCTGCCCGCGGGCCGTCGCTCAAGCGGGCCGGATCTCGCCCTCGGCGGGCCCGGTCGAGACCTGATTCCAGTCGATGGCGATCTTCTTCGGGTCTTCGGGGTCGACCGCGATCGGCAGCTCGGCGCCGGGCCCGAGCTGTGCCGCCGCCGGGACCAGGTACTGCTGCTTGATCTTGTACTTCTTGCGGCCCTTGACGGCGACCTCGAGGTCGAGGCTGAGGTTGAACCAGTTCGCGCCGCGCTCGGGGGTGCCCATGCCGATGATCGTGCCGGTTCCGCGATCGCCCTCGGCGAGCAGCCGGTCCCGGTCTCCGCCCTGGTCGCTCATCTCCTTGAGCATCTCGTTCGCCTGGCCCATCTGGTCGCCCATCTGCTTGAACGCCCCGCCCATGCCGGTGCCGTAACCGGCGTCCTTCTGCTGCTGCTTGCGGAGCTTGTCGGCGTTCTTAGTCAGCTCCGCCATGTCCTTCATGCCTTTGAAAAGCCCCATCGTCTCCTCGCTTTCGTCGCGGCTACGGTCGAGGCCATTATCCCAATCCCCCTGCTCCAGGGCGCGGCCGCTAGCCGAAAACGGCCTTCTCGACGACATCGAAGTCGAGCTCGCAACCGATCACCTTCGGCGCCTTGCCGAGCGCCGTGTCGGGATCCTTGAGCCCGTGGCCGGTGAGCACGCAGACGATGCTCGACGGGGGATCCTCGCCCTCGGCAACCGGCAGCCCATGGGCGAGCACGCCGGCGACCGATGCCGCCGAGGCCGGCTCGCAGAAGACCCCCTCGCTGTCGGCGAGCCACATGTAAGCGTCGAGGATCTGCTGGTCGGAGACCGCCGCCACGCGGCCGCGCGAGGCGGTGAAGGCCGCCATCGCCTCCTCCCACCGCGCCGGGTTGCCGATCCGGATCGCCGAGGCGATCGTCTCGGGCTCGGCCACCGGCTCGCCGTGGACGAGCGGCGCCGCGCCCTCGGCCTGAAAGCCGTAGAGGACCGGCGAAGCCTCGCGCTCCTCGAAACCCTTCCACCACGAGGTCACGTTGCCGGCGTTGCCGACCGGGATCGCGAGCGCCTCGGGCGGCTCGCCGAGCTCGTCGATGACCTCGAATGCAGCCGTCTTCTGGCCCTCGATCCGGTACGGGTTGACCGAGTTGACGAGCTCGACTGGGTGCTTGTCGGCGATCTCGCGCACGATCTGCAGCGCCTGGTCGAAGTTGCCCTGCAGCGCGATCACCCTGGCGCCGTGCATCAGCGCCTGGGCGAGCTTGCCGATCGCGATCTTGCCCTCGGGGACGATCACGGCGCCTCGCACGCCGGCGCGCGCCGCGTAGGCGGCGCAGCTGGCGGCGGTGTTGCCGGTCGAAGCGCAGATGATCGCCTCCGAGCCGGCGCCGACCGCACGCGAGACCGCGACCGTCATGCCGCGGTCCTTGAAGCTGCCGGTCGGGTTGGCGCCCTCGAACTTGAGGTAGGCCTCGGCGCCGATCTTTTCGCTCAGCCGCGGCGAGTGGATCAGCGGCGTCGAGCCCTCGTTGAGGGTGATGACCGGATCGCCGTCCTCCAGCGGCAGCGATTCGCGGTAACGCTCGATCAATGGCTGCGGCACTAGACGAACTCCTCCTCGATCACGCGGATCGAGCGCGGCTTGGCGCGCAGGAAGGGCAGCTCCGCGATCTTCGTCATCGCCGCCTCGAAGCGCTGCTCGCTGACCCGGTGCATCACCATCACCAGCCGCGCGTCGTCGCCCAGCCCGTGCTGGACCACGCTGCGCACCGAGATGCCGTTGTCTCCGAGGATCTCGGCGATCCGCGCCAGCACTCCGGGCTCGTCGGCCACCTCGAGGCGAAGGTAGAACGCCGATTCGTGATCCTTCGCGATCCCCAGCTCCGAGTTCTCCTCGAACAGAGGCGAGCCGCCCGTGATCACCGAGACCACGTCGCCGAGCACGGCCGAGGCGGTCTCCGGGCCCCCGGCGCCCGGCCCCGACATCGTGATCTCGGTGATCGTCGGGGCCTCGACCATGACCGCGTTGAACGGCCCCTCGATCGGGGACAGCGGGTGGCCGGGGAACAGAAAGCAGGGAAAGACGCGCACGCTGATCTCGTCGCCGACGCGCTCGGCGACGCCGAGCAGCTTCAACGAGAGGTCGAGCTCCTTCGCGTACTCGAGGTCGGCGGGCTCGATCGACTCGATGCCCTCGTAGGAGACCTGGTCGAGGCTGACCGGGGCGCCGAACGCCAGCCGCGCCAGGATGGTCATCTTCGCCGCGGCGTCGGCGCCGTTCACGTCCTCGGTCGGGTCGGCTTCGGCATAGCCACGTTGCTGGGCGTCGGCGAGCGCGTCCTCGTAGGAGGCGCCGGTGCGCGCCATCTCGGTGAGGATGAAGTTGGTGGTCCCGTTGACGATCCCGAACACCTTTTCGATCGGGACCGCCCCGAGGCTCTCCTGGACGACCCGGATCACCGGGATCGCGCCCGCCACCGCTGCCTCGAAGCGCAGTTGCGCGCCGCCCTGCTTGGCCGCCTCGACGAGCTCAGGTCCGTGCTGCGCGATCAGCTGCTTGTTCGCGGTGACGACGTGGCGGCCCTCGGCGAGCGCGCGCTTCACGTAGTCACGGGCCGGGTCGGTCCCACCGATCAGCTCGACGATCACGTCGCTCGCGGCGAGGATCTGGTCGAAGTCGCCCTCCTTGCTGCTAAGCACCCCCGCGATCTCCGGGCGCGCCCCCGCAACCTCCTCGACCATGTCGGCTCGCTGCTCGAGAAGCTCCTTGAAAGCGGAGCCGACGGTGCCGCGGCCGAGCACGCCGACCTTTACCTGCTCGGCCATCAGACGTCGCGGGCGAGCAGGTCGTCGCGGGCCTCGCGGCGCACGACCACGCGAGCCTCACCGTCGCGGCAGAAGATCACCGGCGGGCGCAGCACGCCGTTGTAGTTGTTCGCCATCGCGTGGCCGTAGGCGCCGGTCGCCGGGGTGACGAGGATGTCGCCGACCGCCGGGTCGGCGAGCATCGCGTCGCGGATCAGCACGTCGCCCGACTCGCAGTGCATTCCGGCGATCGTCGCCTCGGTGGTCGCGGGCGCTGCGGCGCGGTCGGCGATCAGCGCCTCGTAGCGGGACTCGTAGAGCATCGGCCGCAGGTTGTCCGACATGCCGCCGTCTACGGCGACGTAGGTGCGGACGCCGGGGATCTCCTTCACGGTCCCGATCTCATAAGCGGTGACACCGGCATTGCCGACCAGCGAGCGGCCCGGCTCGACCAGGATCCGCGGCGGCTCGTCGCCGAAGGCGCCCTTCACCCCCTCGACCTTGACCTCGGCGTACTCGTCGATCGAAGGCGGCTCGTCCTCGGCCGTGTAGGCGATCCCCAGCCCGCCGCCGATGTTGAGCAGCTCGGGCTCGACGCCGGCGGCGCGGCAGAACTCGGCGATCACCTCGATCGCCTTCGCGTAGGGCTCGAGCTCGAAGATCTGCGAGCCGATGTGGGCGTGCAGCCCAACCAGCTCGAGGTTCTTCGTCGCCCGCACTGCCTCGACGGCGCGCTCGGCGAGCCCGTCCTCGAGACCGAAGCCGAACTTCGAGTCGATCTGACCGGTCTGGATGTATGAGTGGGTCGAGGGCTTGATCCCGGGGGTGAGCCGGATCAGGACCCGCTGCCGGCGGTCGAGCAGCGACTCGGCGCGCTCGATCTCATCGAAGGAGTCGAGGATCAGGTGCCCGACCCCGGACTCGAACGCGTAGCGGAGCTCCTCGGAGGTCTTGTTGTTGCCGTGCATGTGGATGCGGGCGGGTTCGAAGCCGCCGGCGAGCGCCATGTGGAGCTCGCCCGCCGAGGCGACATCCACCGACAGCCCCTGCTCGGCGAACAGCCGGTAGACCACCGTCGCCGGGAACGCCTTGCTCGCGAACAGGACCTCGAAGTCGCCCGTGCGCTCGCCGAAGGCGCGCAGGTACTCAGCGGCGCGGCCGCGGAGGTCGTCCTCGGCGTAGATGTAGGCCGGGGTGCCGTGCTCACGCGCGATCTCGACCACGTCGCAGCCGCCGACCTCGAGGTGGCCGCGCTCGTTGACGCGGCTGCCGCTCGGGTAGACCGCCGAGCCCGCGATCGGGTCGGCCTGCGCGACGCCTGCTTCTGTCTCGTTGGCTGCCACGGGCGTCCCATTCTGACGCAGCGGCGGGCACCGCCCGCACGCGGCGTCCCGCGCCCCTAGCCGTCCTTGTTCTTGCCGTCCGCCGTCTTGCTGTGCGCCTCGGCGCTGTTACCGGGCGAGTCGGGTGGCGCGGCGGCCGGCGCGCTGGTCGCCGCGTCCTGGGTCTTCGCCTTCCCGCTGCCGTTCCCGTTCCCGTTCCCGCTGTTCCCGGTCCCGTGGCCCTTGGCGGCACCGTGGCCGTTTCCCTTCCCGCTGGTCTCGATCTGCGAGGGTGCCTGCGCGGGCGGGGCGCTCGAGTACTGCTGCTGCTGCGAAGCGGGCGGCGGCGCTGTGGGGTCGGCAACCGCGACGGCGGGACCCGGCGCGGATCCGTTGTCGGGGCGCGAAGCGCGCTGATCAGGGGCCGGAGCCTTGCGGGCCGGCTTCGAGGCCGTTCCCGCACCGCGCCCGACCGGGCCGGCCGGGGTGGGATCGGCGCCGAGCGGGGGTCCGACCTCGACCACCTCCGAGCCACCGTCGCCAAACGGAACGTCCTGGAAGCCGACCGAGCCCAGACCGCCGAAGATCGCGAGCAGGGCGACCGAGGCCGCCAGAGCGCCTCCGGCGGCGATGCCGGCGGGCAGCAGGCTCAGGGATGTTCCGTTAGGGGTTCGCATCTCCATGAACAGGATCGGCTCTTCAGGCCGATGTGATGAGCCGTCGAGCTCGTATCCTCGGCTAGTGGCCCCGGCCGTTCCTCACACCCACCGCGAGCCGAGCCGAGAGGGCACCGACAAAGGGCTCGCCTACTCACTTTGGATGCCACCGGCCGATGGGTCCTCGGCTGCGGGGCCATCGGACGCCGTCCCGGGCGTGGTCGTGCTGCACGGCGCCGGGTCGCGGAAGGAGAACCACGCAGACTTCGCGCGGATCGCGAGCGGCGCCGGCTGGGCGGCGCTCACATTCGACGCCCGCGGGCACGGCGCCTCGGAAGGCGAGATGTCGCCGGAGGCGATCGACGACGTGGGGAAAATGGCGCGGCTGCTCGCCGCGGAGCCCGGCGTCGACCCCGAGCGGGTGATCCTCCGCGGCTCGAGCCTCGGCGGCTTCCTGGCGCTGCACGCCGCCGCGGTCTCGCCGATCGTCGCCGGTGTGATCGCGATCTGCCCGGCGAGCGAGGACGGCCTGCGGCGGGCGCTGAAGCGCGGCGAGCTCGAGATGCGGGTCGCGGACGTCGCGGCGCTCAGCGCCTGGCTCGCCGAGCACGACCTGCGCGAGGCGGTCGAGCTGATCGGGCCGCGCCCGCTGATCTTCCTACACGCCGAGGGCGACGAGCGGATCCCGTACACCTGGTCGCGCGAGCTCCACGAGCACGCGATCGGCCCGCGCCGGCTGATCATCGCCCCCGGCGGCAACCACCGTTCGGTCCAGCACGACGAGGAGCTCCAGGCCGTGGCCCTGGGCTGGATCGAGAAGGCGCTCGCTGGAGCCTAGGGCGCCTGGGGAACCTGGTAGTTGCCCTGCGAGCCGAGCCCGCCGAGCACACCGCCGAGGATCTGCGAGACCCCGCCGACCACTCCGGAAACCGGGGTGTTCACGGTCGTGTTGTAGACAGTCGTGTTGAGCTGGTTGGTCGTGTTGCCGACCCCGGTCAGCAGCGGCTGGGTCACCGGTCCGGTGGCCACGTTGAGTGTCGTCGAGAGCCCGTTGAGCAGGCTCGGGTCCTGGGCTGCGACCGCGCCGCTTCCGGTCGGCGCCGCAAACGGAACGGTGCCCGCGGGCGCCTGCGAAGTAGGCACGCTGCCCGGGGTGCCCTGCGGCACGTTCGGGTTTCCGGGCACGACGACCGTGTCCGGGTCGTCGGCCGAAGCGAGCACGACCGGCGCAGGCGTCGCGGCGACAGCGGTGGCGGCAGGAGCCAGCCCCGCGGAGGCCGCGGCGGCCGGTGCGATCTGGACCGCCGGGGCCGCATCCACCGTCGCGGCCTGCTGGTCATTGCCGCCCTGCGGCCAGTTCGTATAGGTGACGATCGCGATCAGGAGCGCGGCAGCCAAGCCAGCGGCCGCAACCAGGGCCCCGCTCGCGCCGAGCCCGGCGATGAAGGTGCGCTCGCTTGTCGCTGCGACTGCATTCATGTGGCCACCATCCGGGTCATCGTGGCTGATATCGGCACGCTAGGCGCCGACCTTTAGCCAAACGTCCTACACGAGGGCGACCCTCCTCGCGCTTCGCGCTCCGGGGGGAGCCCGATGTTCTACAGGTACCCCATCGGGTCGGTCGCCGAACCGTTGACCCTGACCTCGAAGTGGAGATGGTCGCCGAAGCAGTGGCCCGTGCAGCCGACGAAGCCGAGGACCTCGCCCTGGTCGAGCGAGCCGCTCGTACGGGCGAAGCTCGACTGGTGCGCGTAGCAGGTGGAGAGCCCGCCGCCGTGGTCGAGGCAGGTGTAGTTGCCGTAGCCGCCGGTCGGCCCCGCGATCTCGATCGAGCCTGCCTTGGCGGCGCGAATCGGCGTTCCCGAGGGAACCCCGATGTCGACTCCCTCGTGCTGGCGGCCCCAGCGGTAGCCGAACCCCGAGGTCACCGGCCCATTCACGGGCCAGATCATGTCGCCGCTGCCGCCGCGGATCGGGCCGGCGGGCAGCGGGCTCGACGATCCCGAGAGCTGCGACTGGACCTGCTTCGAGATCTCGGAGAGGTCTCCCTCGAGCTCCTCATGGCGCTCGCGGGTCTGGGCGAGCGCCGAGCGCTGATCGCTGCGCGCGCTGGCGAGCTCGGCGTTGCGGGCCGCGAGCTGCTCGTGGGTCTCGGCGAGCTCGGCGCGCTTCGCCGCCACCTGGTCGCGGGCGACCTTGGTCTGCTCAACGATCGCCTGCATCTGGTTGCGGAGGTCGCGGACCCGCGAGACGACGGCCGAGTCCATGTTCTGGATCCGGTTCAAGTAATCCTCGCGCTCGAGCAGGTCGGCGAAGCCGTCGGACTCGAGGATCACGGTCAGGACGTCGGGCTCGTTCGACTTGTAGATCTCGACAAGCCGCTCGCCGAGCACCTCGATCGCGCGCTTCAGCCGAGCCCGGAGCGCTTCGAGCCGCGCCTGCGCCGCGGCGAGCTCGGCCTCGAGCTCGTCGAGCTCGGCCTGCACGACTGCCTCCTTGTTTCGGAGCGCGGCGAGTTCGCTCCGGAGGCCGTCGATCTTGTCGCTGTAGCCGCTGATTGTGGTCGTGAGCACGTCCTCGCGCTCCTCGGTCTCCTCGATCTCCGACTGGATCTCGTTGAAGCGTTCAACGGCGCTCTGCCCCGGCGCGCGGGGGGCGCCGATCGCGCCGAGGCAGGCGCCGAGCATTACGGCGAGGGCGATCGCCAAGAGTCTCTTGCGTTGGTTCAGAACCATTTCGAGCTAGCCCACTATTCGCCGCCTGCGCACGCTTGGTGCAAGGGTTGTTTCACGACCCCCGCAGTATGAAGACGGGCTACGCCGCTGCGGGCTCTTTTGCCGCCTCAGAGGCGGTGCCGTTCGAGGAGCCCGCGGGCGCGGCGTCGGCCGCCACCTCCGCGGCCTGCTCGAGCTTCTCGGCGTACTCGCGCGCCTGCATGCGCGAGACGACGAGCCGCTGAACCTGGGCCGTGCCCTCGAAGATCTGGTAGATCTTCGCGTCGCGGAACCACTTCTCGAGCGGGCAGTCCGTGGACTGGGCGTAGGGGCCAACGAGATCCATGAGGGTGGTCGTCGCCCACATCGTCACGTCGCCGGCCTTGAGCTTCGACATCGAGCCCTGGCCGCCGGTCATCGGCATTCCGTTGCGGCCCATCCACGAAGCGCGCTGGACGAGCAGCCGGGCAGCTTCGATCTCGGTGGCCACATCTGCCAGCACCTGCTGGATCCTCTGCGCCTCGAGCGCCGGGATGCCGTCCTCGACGGTCTGCTCGCGCAGATAGTCGAGGGTCCATTCGTAGGAGGCCTGGGCGATGCCGAGAGCGGAGGCCCCGACCACCGGCCGCGTCATCTCGAAGGTCGCGAGCGCGTTCGAGGGACCGGACTTCTGCCCCGAGCGAGCGCGCTCGAGCTTCTTGTTGAGCTTGTCCATGCCGCCGAGCAGGTTCTCGACCGGGATCCGGCAGTCCTCGAGGATGACCTCGGCGGTATGCGAGGCACGGATGCCGATCTTGGTCTCCTTGTTGCCCTGGCGCAGGCCCGGCGTGTCCTTGCCGATCACGAACGAGGCCTGGCCGCGGTGGCCGAGCTCGGGGTCGACGGTGGCGACGACGACGTGGACGTCGGCGATGCCGCCGTTGGAGATGAAGGTCTTGACGCCGTTCAGGACCCACTCGTCGCCGTCGAGCTTCGCGGTCGACTTGAGGCTCTTGACGTCGGAGCCGGCCTGCGGCTCGGTGACCGCGTAGGCGCCGAGCTTGATCTCGTCATCGGTGCCGAAGCACTGCGGCACCCATTCGGCGATCTGCTCGGGCGTGCCCGAAGCGGCGAGCCCGGCGGCAGCGAGCGATGAGGCCGAAATCGCGAGCGCGATGCCCGCGCAGCCCCAGTGCAGCTCCTCGGCGTAGATGACCGAGAACTGGCCGTCGCTGTCGGTGCCCATGCGCTGAAGATGGTCGAGTCCGTGGAGGCCCCACTTGCGCGCCTCCTTCATCGTCTCCCAGGGGACGCTCTCGTCGGCGTCGTGCTTGGGGGCCGCGGGCCTCATCACCTCGCGGGCGAACTTGCGGCAGTTCTGCTTGAACTCCAGCTGCTCTTCGTTCAGCGCGAAATCCATTTTCTGTCTGTCCCTCCGGGCGTTACGCCGGTTGATTGACTGGTCAGTCAGCCAGTTTATCCGATCTTCCAGATGGTCGGGTCCGAACGGGATTCCCGGACGCGAAGCGGAGCAGATGCCGTCATGCAGGTAGGTTTCTCGCGTGCCTCGTGCCCGGCCACGCACGAATTCGGCTGCCCTCGCGGCGGCTTTTTTGGCGCTTCTGGGCCTGATGGCGGCCGTGGGTGCGGGATGCGGATCCGACACCGCCCCGGTCACGGTCTCGGAGTCAGAGTCCGGGGGGGAGGCAGGCGAGGGCGGCTCCGGTGCCGCGAAGGCCTCACCCCCGCTCCCGGTGACCCGCAACACCTCGCGGATCGAGGGCTCGGACGCCGCCGCACGGGCGGCCGAGGTCGCGCTCGCCACCCATCCACGCTTCGGCGGCGAACAGCCGATCGAGGCGGTCGCGATTGCGCCCGCCACTGACTGGCAGGCCGGGGTCGCCGCTGCCTCGCTCGCCGCGGCGCCGCTCAACCTCCCGATCCTGCTCAGCGAGTCGGGGTCTGTTCCCGGCCCGACAGAAGAGGCGCTCGAAGTTCTCGAGCCCGAGGGCGGGTCGGGGCCCGCCGACGCCGCCGTGTACTCGCTCGGCGAGGTCGCGCTGCCGGCGGGGCTCGACGCGACCCCGGTCGAAGGGGACGACCCCGCGACGCTCGCCGCCGAGATCGACAAGCTCCGCCAGCGGCTCACCGGCACCGCGGCCGAGCACGTTCTCCTGGTCAGCGAGGAAGAGCCCGGCTTTGCGATGCCCGCCGCGGCATGGGCGGCGCGCTCCGGGGACCCGGTGCTGTTCGTCGGCCGCGACTCGGTGCCGGCACCCACCCTCGAAGCGCTGAACGCGCACAAGGGCGCCGCGGCCTACATATTGGGGCCGGAGTCGGTGATCTCTGAAAAGGCGCTGAGCGAGGTCGAGAAGGCCATGCCGGGGGTGCGCCGGATCGCCGGCGAGGACCCGGTCACGAATGCGATCGAGTTCGCGCGCTATTCCGACTCCTCGTTCGGGTGGAACATCACCGATCCCGGCCACGGGCTCGTGGTCGCCAACACCGCGCACCCGGCGGACGCGGGCGCCGCGGCGTCGCTTTCGGCGGGCGGGAGTTACGGGCCGCTGCTGCTCACCGAGGAGGCGGAACAGCTCCCGGCGCCGCTGGCGGGGTACCTCCAGGGCATCAAGCCCGGCTACAGCGACGACCCGACGCGCGCGCTCTACAACCACGTGTGGCTGATCGGGGGCGCCGACGCGATCTCGGGACCGATGCAGGCCGAGATCGACGAGCTCGCCGAGCTCGTCCAGGTCGGCGGGGCCGCGGGGCAGGGCACGGGGGCGCCGCAGCTGCCGAGCGGGCCGGTCGGGCCGGAGGCCGAGCCGGCGCCGCAGCCGCCGGCGAAGCCGGACGACACGGCGCCCGACGACACGACCGGCACGACCGGGACGGCGACAACCGGCACCACGACCGGGGCGCAGCCGTGAGCGAAGCAGAGCGTCCCGATCGCCTCAGCCGCGAGCCGACCGTGGAGGACATCCGCGCGCTCGCCGGCCCCGCCACCCCGCACTTCGCGCTCCAAGTCAGAAACCGGATCAGGAAGCTGATCGAGCGGCTCCCGGAGGGACACCCGACTCGCGACTTCGGAGAGCAGGAGATCGTCCGGCTCGAGGAGCTCGCCCGCCACAGCGGCGACCCGCGCGGGCCGGGGCCAGATCCACTCGCCGACGAACCCGATGCACGTGAACCTAACTCCGAGGAGGAGAGCCCATGAAGCAAGTGGCCGAAGGCGTCTGGCGACTCAAGGACGTTGTCCCGCGCCCGCTCGTCAACGTCTACGTCGCCGGCGACGTGCTGATCGACGCCGGCGCGAAGCTCGACAAGGGCAGGATCATGAAGCAGACCGAGGACCGCGATCTCAGCCTGCTCGCGCTCACCCACGTCCACCCCGACCATCAGGGCTGCGCGAAGGTCGTCTGCGAGCAATACGGCATCCCGCTCGCCTGTCACGTCGACGACGTGGACGGCATGGAGGGTCGCCGCCCGGTGCAGGAGGCCCACCGCGGCAACCCGATCAACCGGATCATCCACCGCACGATGGAGGGCCCGCCGCACAAAGTCGACCAACCGTTCGCCGAGGGTGACGAGATCGCCGGGTTCAAGGTCATCCACGCGCCGGGTCACGCCCGCGGCGAAGTGATCTTCTGGCGCGAGGCCGACCGGGTCGCGATCTGCGGCGACGTGGTCCGCAACATGACCTACGGGACGACCCGCTCCGGCGTCCGCGAGCCGCCGACGATCTTCACCGTCGACATCCCCGAGAACCGCCGCTCAATCCGCAAGCTCGCTGACCTGAAACCGGCGATCTCGCTGCCCGGCCACGGGCCGGCGATCGAGGGCTATGAGGAGATCGAAGCGCTGGCACGCAAGGTCGGCACCTGACCAGGCGCGTGAAAGCCCGGTGCGCTCATGAGGGCGTGTTGTGGAGCGAGCGCCACAGGTAGAGGCAGGCGAGCGTGCGGTGAGGGCGCCACGGCTCGGCGATCTGCTCGAGCTCTTCGGGCTCGGGCAGCTCCTCGAGCTCGTAGGCGAGCTGCGCCGCCTTGCGAATCCCGAGGTCGCCGACCGGGAGCACGTCGGGACGGCCGAGGTGGAAGATCAGGAACATCTCCGCGGTCCAGCGCCCGACCCCCTTCACCCGGGTGAGCTCCTCGACCACCTCTTCGTCGCCGAGCTCGGCGATCTTGGCGAGGTCGAGCTCGTCGTCGTCGACGTGCTCGGCGAGGTCGCGGACGTAGGAGACCTTCGGCCACGAGAGCCCGGCGTCGCGGAGGTCCTGCGGGTCGGCCTCGAGGATCTTCTTCGGCGAGGGGACGCCGCCGCCGAGCGTCGCGACCAGCTTCTCGTTGATCGAGTGGGCGGCCTTGGTCGAGAGCTGCTGGCCGACCACCGCGCGGAGCAGCGCCTGATACGGGTCGGCGACCAGCCCGCGGCGGTCCTCGTCGCCGCTCAGCGGCCCGCCGTCGTCGATCAGCCGGGCGATCACGGGATCGGCGCCGGCGAGATCGGATTCGACGCCCCTGGTGGCTTTAGCCGCCGTCGCCGGCCCCGCCGTCGAGTTGGACGCAGTCCTGGAGCCCGAGCTCGGTCCCGAGCTGCTCGAGCTCGGGGAACGGGTTCTCGCCACCGAGCGCCTGCTTGGCGAGCTTCGCCGGGTCGGCCTCGAGCTGGTCGGCGGCCTCGTTCGCCTGCGCTACGAAGTCGTCGAGGGTTTGCTCGAGGTCCTCGGGCGGGGTCAGGGTGCCGAGCTCATTCATTGTGTCGCGAACGATCGGCGCCACCGAGGTGAACAGCTCCTTGAAGAGCTCCGGGATCTTGGTCGAGTCCTCCCCCATCCTCTGTCGAAGGTCGGCGGTCACCGACGAGATCTCCTCCTTCGCCCCGGCGCAGATCTCCTCCGCCCGGGTGTCGAACTCCTCCCTGCTCAGCGCGTCGGTGCTGCCGCTGTCGGGGTCTTCCTCATCGTCGCCGCCGCAGCCGGCGAGCAGCCCGGCGCCGAGCAGCAGGCAGACGAGCAGCGTCAGCTTCGGCTTCATCGCTGCGGACTCTATCGAGGGGTCAGAGCCCTCTAGAGCCCGCAGACGTTCATCCCGTAGGCGCGCGCGAGCCGGGTCGAGTCGGCGAACAGCGCCCGTGCGCGTGCCTGGTCGCCGAGCACGACCGGGTCGGCGCGCAGCCCGTCGACGCCGGTCTGGGCAGCGTCGTAGATCGCGGTCACCTGCGTGTCCTCGCCCGCGGGCGGGGTGAGCGCACGCAGGTCGCTCACCTGCTTCTCGAGCAACGGAATCCCGGACTCCGTCGCGAATGCCTCGATCTCGGCCTCCGGTGGCTTTCGGCCCGGCTTGAAGATGATCTTCGAGCCCTCGATCCGGACGTCGTTCGGCCCGAGCGCGAAACGCGATTCGGTCTCCTGCTCGAGCCGGTCCTCGTAGCGCGAGCAGACGCGGTCGGCTTCGAGCACGTAGTCGGAGCGGCTCGGGGTGAGCGCCGACTCATCTACGGAGACCGATTCATCGCCCCCGCAGGCAGTGGCCAGCGGGGCGACTGAGAGTGCGAGTGCGAACAACGCCGCCGCGGGCGGCGGCCTAACGGCGGCGCCGTTTCTTCCGCTTGCACTTCTTCTTTTTCTTGCCCTTGCGCTTCTTCTTCTTGCACTTGGCGGCGCCCGAGCCGCCACCCGGCCTGCTCGTCGAGGAGCTGCCGGGCGCGGTTGAGCCGCCCGCTCCGCCGCCACCGCCGCCACCACCGCCGCCGCCGCCGGTAGAGGGGCCGCAGCTTCCCGCGCCGGCCGGATCGGGATAGAAATGCGAGACCGCATCCGAGTGCCGGGAGGCGACGTAGACGCTGTCCGGGCCACCGGACATCTGCTTTGCGGCGATCCCGGTGGCGCCGAAGAGCCCGAACCGTCCGAGGCCGAGGCTGGCGCCGCCGATGCCGCCGGCGAAGCACGACGTCGCAGCGATATTGCCGTTGGTCGTGTCGCGGGAGAACTGCGAGATCGAGCCGTCCTCGTCGGAGGCGACGTAGACGCCGTCGCCGGTGATGCCCATCGCAACGTCACGGGCGCCGTCGAGGCCGGTGCCGGTGGCGAAGCAGGCGCCGCCGACGGTCGTCTTCGCGAGGCAGCCGACGAAGCCGATGTCGCCGGTGTTCGCCCCGGACGGCACCCTCGACAGCTGGACCAGCGCATCGTCCTCGTGCGAGGCGACGTAGACGTTGCTGCCGTCGAGGCCGCTGGTGACGACCCCCTCGGCGCCGTCCATGGCGGGTACCGCGATGCAGGCGCCCCCGACCGTGGACTTCGCCAAGCAGCCGTCGAAAGCGATGTCGCCCTCGCCCGGATCAGCGTTGTCGCGGAGGAAGACCGTGATCGCGTCGGCCGCCGGCGGGGCGACGTGCAGAGCATCGCCGGCGACCACGTAGACGCTCTCGCCGAAATAGCTCACGGTGACCGCCGAAGCGCCCTCGAGCGAGGGGAACCCGGTCAGGCACAGGCCCGCGGGGCCGGTGCTCTTCAGACAGCCCGCGTGGGTTAGATCACCGTTGGTCCCGCCCCCGGCGTTGTCGCGGCGGAAGTGGACGATCGAGCTGTCGCCCGAGGCGACCGCATAGACGCTCTTGCCGCTGGGGCTTATCGCGAGATCGCGGACGAGTGAAAGCGCGAAATTGCCGGTGCAGGCGCCGCTGAGCGTCGTCACCGCGTAGCAGTGATCGAAGCTGACCCCTCCTGTTCCCGTGTTGCGGGTGAGCTCGGTCAAGGAGCTGGCGCCGGAAGCGGTCACGTAGACGCTCGTCCCGTCATCGCTGACCGCGACGCCGTTGGCACCATCGAGGAAGCTCCCCGTGACCGAATTGACCAGCGACAGCCGACCCGTGACCGGGTCGCGGCTGTAGGCGGTGATTGAGTCGTCCGTGTCGGAGACTGCGTAGACGTGGCTTGCTGCGTAGGTGGCAACGTCCGAAGCGCCGTCCAGCGCTCCACCCCCCGTGGTTATGCAAACGTCGACGGGGTTCTTGGCGATGCACTGGTCGAAGATCAGGTCGTCGGGCGCCGCCGACGCGCCCGCGGGCGCGAGCAGGGCGGCCAGTGCCGCGGTCAGCAATGCGATCGTCAGACGTGCCCTGCCAGCCATCTCCGTACCCCCTCGGTTGCTTACCAAATACTGAGGTAGAAGCCTACACGACTCTGCGGTGCCCGCATGTGAGCACGGGCACACCGGATTGTCGATCGGCGGGACCTAAACGCGCTGGATCAGCGTTCCGGTGCCGAGGCCGCCGCCGCAGCACATCGTCACGAGGCCGGTCTCCTTGTCGGAGCGCTCCATCTCGTGGAGCAGCGTCGTGATCAGGCGCGCGCCGGTCGAGCCGAGCGGGTGGCCGATCGCGATCGCGCCGCCGTTGACGTTGACCCGGTCCATGTCGGGCTCGAGCTCGCGCTGCCAGGCCGCGACCACCGAGGCGAACGCCTCGTTGATCTCGATCAGGTCGATGTCGTCCATCTTCATCCCGTTTCGCTCGAGCAGCTTCTGGGTCGCGGGGATCGGGCCGGTGAGCATGATCACCGGGTCGACGCCGACCGTGGTCTGGTCGACGATCTTGGCGCGCGGCTTCAGGCCGAGCTCCTTCGCCTTCTCGGGCGTCGTGACGAGAACCGCCGCGGCACCGTCGGAGACCTGCGAGGAGTTGCCGGCGGTGATCTTGCCGTCGTCCTTGAAGGCCGGCTTCAGCGAGGCGAGCTTCTCGGCGCTCTCGTCGGTCGGCGGGCGGATGCCCTGGTCGGTGACGTAGGTGTCGCCGTTGACCTTCATCGGGACCATCTCGCGCTCGAAGCGGCCCTCGTCGGTGGCCTGCGCGGCCTTGCGGTGCGAGTCGAGGGCGAGCTCGTCGAGCTCGGAGCGGGGAATCTCCCACTTGTCGGCGATCATCTCCGCCGAGAGGCCCTGCGGAACGAGGTTGTACTTCTCGAGCAGCTGCGGTGAGAAGGCGAAACCGTGCTCGTCCATGACGGCGGCGCTGTCGGCGAACGAGATGTGGCCCATGTGCTCGACACCGCCGCCGATCACCGCGTCGTGGACGCCGGAGGCGACGAGCGCGCCGGCAAAGTTGACGGCCTGCTGCGCCGATCCGCACTGGCGGTCGACGGTGGTCGCCGGGGTCTCGATCGGGAGCCCGGCCTCGAGCCAGGCGTTGCGGCCGATGTTGATCGCCTGCTCGCCGAACTGCTGCACGCAGCCGGCAACGACGTCCTCGACCTCGGAGGGCTCGATGCCCGCCCGGTCGATCAGCTCCTTGTAGGTGGTGGCGAGGAGGGTGCTGGGATGGGTGTCCTTGTAGTAGCCCTTCTCCTCGTGCCCGCGCCCGACGGGCGTGCGGACCGCTTCGACGATTACGGCCTCGCGGCCCTGAAAGTTCCCGTTGCTTGCCACCTGAGCTGACCTCCTGGTCGAATTAGTTGCTTGATGAAACTATAACGGATTGACTGGCTGGTCGGCCAGTCGCCGCGGCAGCGTATCGTGTCGCGCCGTGCTGATCGCAGACACTGAACAGCTTTCGGTCGAGCTTCGCAGCCAGTCCCTGCACGGGCGCCGGCTGAGCTACCGGATCGCCGGCGAGGAGCCCGGCATCCTGCTCATCCACGGGATCACCAACGAGTCGGCGACCTGGGAGCCGATCCTCGAGGAGCTCGCCGGCCGGGGCCACGGCGCGATCGCCCCCGACATGCCCGGGCACGGGCTCTCCGAGCGCCACCGCGGCGACCATTCGCTCGGCGCACACGCCTGCGTGATCCGCGACCTGCTCGCCGCGCTCTACACCGAGCGCGAGCGGGTCACCGTGGTCGGGCACTCGCTCGGCGGCGGGATCGCGATGCAGTTCGCCTACCAGTTCCCCGAGCTGGTCGAGCGGCTCGTTCTGATCGACACCGGCGGGCTCGGCCGCGAGGTGAGCCCGCTGCTCCGCTCGGCGACGCTGCCCGGCGCCGACCCGGTGATCAGGGTGATCGGCTCGCAGCGGCTCGCCAAGGCCGGCGCCTGGGTCGGGCGCACACTCGAGCGCTTCAACCTCCCGCCTGGCGCCGAGGTGAAGGAGATCGCGCGTGGGATCTCCTCGCTCGGCGACGCCGAGCACCGCGAAGCCTTCCTGCGCACCGTACGCCTGATACTCAGCCCGGGCGGACAGAAGATCAACGCGACAGACCGCCTCTACCTGATGGAGGAGGTGCCGACGCTGTTCATCTGGGGAGATCGCGACCCGATCATCCCGCTCGTGCACGGCAAGGCCGCGAAAGAACTTGCCCCGGGCAGCCGGCTCGAGGTCTTCGAGGGCCGCGGCCACTTCCCCCACCTCGACGAGCCCGAGCGCTTCGTCGACCTGCTGCTCGACTTCATCGAGACGACTCCGGCCGCGGAACCCGACCGCGACAAGCTCCGCGAGCGGCTGCTCGCCGGCCCTGCCTAGACTCAGAGCCGAATGAGCGAGACCGGATACGAGCGCGCGGCGATCGCGGGCAGCGGCGCGATCGCCTGCGGGCTGGCTGCGAGCGCGAGCTCGCTCGGCAAGGTGCTGCTCTTGGCGCGCTCCGACGCGTCGGCGTGGCGCGCCGAGGAACAGGCCCACAGCCTGAGCTCGAAAGTCGACGGGGGCGACTCGAAGCGGATCAAGGTGACGACCGCCGACTCCGATCTCGCCGGCTCCGACCTGATCGTCGAGGCGATCGCCGAGCAACTCGACGCGAAGGGGGAGCTGCTCGGGCGGCTGGGCGAGGCGGCCCCCGACGCCGACCTGGCGACGACGACCTCCTCGCTCTCGATCGCCGAGATCGCCGAGATGGCAGGGCACCGGGAGCGGATCTTCGGCCTCCACCCCTTCAACCCGGTCGTGAAGATGGAGCTGATCGAGCTCTGCGTCCCCGAAGCGGCCGACGCCGCGGTCGGCGAGCGCGCCAAGGCCTGGTGCCACGCGCTCGGCAAGACCGTGGTCGGGGTCCCCGACCAGACCGGATTCGTAGTCAACCGGTTGCTCTTCCCCTACCTGTTCGACGCCGTGCGGCTACTGGAAAGCACGAGCATGGACCCGGAGGACGTCGACCGCTGCATGACGCTCGGCGCCGGTCACCCGATGGGCCCGCTGGCGCTGCTCGACATGGTCGGGCTCGACGTCGCGCGCTCGATCGGCGACTCGCTCGAAGCGGCGAGGGGCGACGAGCGCGACCGTCCGCCGGCAAAGCTGGTCGAGCTCGCCGAGGCCGGCAAGCTCGGGCGCAAGTCGGGCGCCGGGTTCTTTTCCTACGACTGAGCCGAAGCGGCTACTTCTTCGGAGCGGCCTCGTCGAGCACCAGCTCGGCCACCGACTCGCCGACGGCGTCGAGCGCGTCGTTTGAGAGCTTGTCGGGAGTGTCCTCAAGCGTGTCGGCGTACTGGTAGGTGAAGTCGATCAGGTCAATCGCCGGCACCCCAGCGCGCAGGAACGGCGTGTGGTCGTCGATCACGGTGGCGCCGACTGCGTTCGGGAAAAAGCTCTGCTTGCCCGCCCGGCCGGCGGCGGCGCGCAGCTTGGCCCACAGCGCAGCGTTCGAGCTGCCCTCGCGCGGCAGCGTCAGGCCCTTGTTGGCGATGTAGTCGAGCAGGATCAGCTCGCCGGTTTGCTTGGCGTGCTTGCGCGCGTAGGCCTTCGAACCGCGCAACGCGCAGGACTCGAACTGCGCCTCCGGGCACCCCGGCGGTTCCTCCTCGCCGTCGAAGAGCACGAAGCGAACCTCGCGGTGCCCCTCTGGCAGCGCCTTGCGAAGTGCGCGCGAGAGCTCGACCACCGCCGCGGTTCCTGCGGCGCCGTCGTTGGCGCCGACGAATCCCTTCGGCAGCGCCTCGGTGTCGTAGTGGGCGCCGACCACGATCGCTGGGCCGGGGCCGGGCAGGGTCCCGACCACGTTGCGGAGCCCGTCGGGGACCGGTTCCAAGCGGCCGTTCGGGAGCTGCTTCTTGAGCCGTGCGGCGAGCTGCCGCGAAGCCGGAGAGCCCGCCTCGCGCTGGCCGAGCGCGACCTGCGATTCGATCGAGGCGAAGGCGCGCTTGGCGTCGAAGCGCTTCGCCGCGCCGGCAGCGCTGTCCTCCTCCCCGCCACAAGCGGATAGGAAGACCGCCGCGAGCCCGAAACCGAGCGCTAGGCGGCGCGCTTTGGCCGCGCGGCCTTGCCCTTGCGGGGCTTGGCCTTGCGGCGGCGAATCGGCGCCGCTGCGGGCTCGGTTCGCCGGCCGGCGAGATCCCAGATCACGTCGACCTCGGAGATGCCCTGGATCTTCGCCTGCGCGCCGATCTCCCCCCACGGCAGCTCGGCCTCCGGCAAATCGTCCCATCGCGCCAGGTCGAGCCCTTCGAGCGCGCCTTCGAGCGCCGGGCCCCTGTGCTCCTCGGAGCGGAGCACCGCCCTCACTACCTCGAGCTGCTTGTCGCTGAGCCGTACCACCCACATACGCCGCCTCCTGGGTAGTGATTTCGCGCAACGTAGGGCGGCGTCCGGACGGAGCCTTCATATAAGCCTCAGTTGCAGGCAATTAATCCCGCTCGCGGATCCGCACCGCTTCGATCCGGTTCTCGCGCACGGCCTCGACCCGGATCTCGTAGCCGTCGGCGGTGATCAGGTCGCCGCGCTTCGGAAGCCGCCCGAGCTCGTCGAAGACGTAGCCGCCGATCGAGTTGAAGGCATCGGTCTCGACCGGGAGCTCGATTCCCTCGTCGGCGAGGTCGCCCAGCGAGACGTGGCCTCGCACGTACCAGTCGCCGTTGGTGAGCCGGCGCAGCGAGCTCGCCATCGAGTCGGTCTCATCCTCTATCTCCCCCACGACTTCCTCGAGGATGTCCTCGACGGTCACGATCCCCACCGTTCGCCCGTACTCGTCGACGACGACGCCCATCGAGGTCCGCTGGCGCTGCAGCTCGGTGAGCAGGTCGTCGAGCGGCTTCGTCTCGGGGACGACGAGCGCATCGCGGACCGCGGACTCGATCGGAGCCTCGGGGCCCTCGGCGAGGAACAGGCGCGCGAGCCGCAGGTTGTGGGCGATTCCCCGCACCCGGTCGGCGTTGCCGTCCTCGATCACGAGCAGGCGGGTGTGCCCCGAGGAGACGCAGAGGCGCAACGCGTCCTCCACCGTCGAGCTCGCGTCGACGGTGTCCACGGCCGGGATCGGCGTCATCACCTCGCGGGCCTCCTGCTCGTGGAGGTGGAAGACGCCCTTCAGCATCCCGGCCTCGCCCGGATCGAGGTCGCCGCCGATCGCCGAGCGCGAGATGATCATCTTCAGGTCATCAGAGGTGTGCTTCTCCTCGAGGTCGGCAGGCCGGATCCCGAACAGGCGCAGGATCGCGTTCGAGAGCCAGGTCAGGGCGATGACGAACGGAGCGGTCGCGATCCGGAACCAGTCGAGGATCCGGGCGAGGCGCCGCGCCGTGCCCTCGGCGCGGCTGATCGCCATCATCTTCGGCACCTGCTCGCCGAGCGAGATGTGCAGGGCGGTGACGAGGGTGAAGGCGATCCCGATCGAGATCCCCACCGAGACGCCGTGCGGGAGGCTGCCGAAGATCGGCTCGATCAGGGTGGCGACCGCGGGCTCGCCGAGGAAGCCGATCCCGATCGAGGCCATCGTGATTCCGACCTGCGCGGTCGAGAGGTACTTGTCGATCTCCTCGATCTGGTGGAGAACCCGCCCCGAAGCGGTGTCACCCTCCGCCGCGAGCTCCTCGATCTGACCGCGGCGAGCGCGGACGAGCGCGAACTCGGCTGCGACGAAGACCCCGTTGACGACGAGCAGGAGGATCAGCGCGACGAGGGCGAGCGCGGTCACGCGCGCGTCCGCTCAGACGAAGAGAGCGGAGCGCCGCCGGCGCCCGCCTTTAGATTGGTACTCGAGGGAGGTTCGTCGTCGATCATCGGCGACAGGCGGTCAGGCTAGCACCCGCTCCGGGGTGCTCAGGAGCGCTTCGACGGACGTTTGCGGCGGCGTCGTCGTCGGCGGCGACGTCTCCGTTTCTTTCCCTTCGCAAGGACCGAGGAGGTGACCGGTGCGGCCGAACCCTCTGGTGCAGAGCCGCCACTCGGCGGCGAGGGCGCGGATCCCGGCGGATCGTTGGGCGGCGCCACGACGCGCTCGCCGACGATCTCGGCCGGGGTCGAAGCGGCGAAGCCCTGCGGGGGCGCCGGCAGCCCGAAGTCGGCTGCCCGGTTGACGAGATCGGCGGCGGCGCGCTCGCAGACCGCCGAGATCGTCAGCGAAGGGTTGACGCCGAGGCTGGTCGGGATCGCCGAGGAGTCCATGCACAGCAGTCCTTCGTAGCCGAACACCTCGCAGCGGTGGTCGACGACACCGAGCTCGGCGCTCTCGGCCATCCGGCAGCCGCCAAGCGGGTGGGCGGCGTAGGCGCCGCCGGTCTCGGTCAGCTTCAAGAAGCGGCCGAGGCCGGCGCGGTCGAGCACACCCTGGATCGCCGCGTCGGCGTCCTCGCGGACCTGCTCGGATTGGTCGGAGAGCACGTAGTCGAAGAACCCGATCCCGACCGGGCCCGGGCTGGGTCGAAGGTGGCCGCCTCCGAGCGGGGGCGTTGCGTAGAAGCTCCCGTCGTGCGTGTCCTCGACCATCGCCAGGATCTCGATGTGCTGGCTCCAGGTAGAGATCGAGCGCTTCTTCTCGCGCCCCCAGAAGCTCGGCTCCTCGACGTTGCCGCGGCCGTCGTCGTAGAGCAGGTTGGTGAGCTGGGAAAGATAGATCTCCTGGAGCGTGAACCGGGTGCCGTCGTGCTCGTGGCCGGGCCGGCCCGCGTAGTGGTCGTAGCTCATCGTCGTGATCGGCTTGCCCTTGAAGAAGTCGGAGTAGCCGGGCAGGCCGAGCAGGTCGCGGACCTTTGACTCGTCGTCGTACTCGATCGCCGCGACGTGGTCGCCGTTCACCCCGAGGTGCTTGCCGAGCTGGCCCGAAAGCGAGGGCAGCGCTCCGAACTGCTTCGAGCGCATCAGAATCGGCGGCGTCCCCATCGCGCCGGCGGCGAGGATCAGCACCTTGCACTCGATGTCGTCGATCGGGCCTGTCTGGGTCTTCGAGACCGGGTCGATGCCCTGTGCCTTGACCAGGTAGCGCCAGGGGCGCAGGCTCGACTGGCGGATCTCGTTGACCTGAGTCAGCGGTCTCACTTCGGCTCCGGCCTGCTCGGCCGAGGCGAGGTAGTTGGTGATCAGCGAGTTCTTGGCGCCGAACACGCAGCCGGTGTGGCACCACTTCGCGTCCACGCAGCGCTCCTGGTTGATCGCGACCGGCACCCGGTCGCAGGTGTTGCCGGCGCGGTTCAGCGTCGCGGCCCAGAGTCCGCCGGACTTCGAGACCTGGTCCCAGGCGGGCTGGTTGACGCGCAGCCCCGCCTCGGCGCGGGCGTAATAGGGATCGAGCGAGGAACGCGAGATCTGCGAGGGCCACATGCGGCGGTCGGGGGGATCGTCGGGGCGGCGGTCACGGCGCTCGAAGATCTCGCCCGGCGCCCGCAGCGAGGCCGCCAGATAGAGGTTGGAGCCGCCGCCGACCAGGTCGGCGACAACCACCTGGGCGCCCTCACCGGCGGCGACGCTGGCGAGCCCGGTTCCCTGGATCAGCGCGTAGCAGTCGGAGAGGTGGTCGACGTCCATCGACTGGCGGAAGTCGGTGTGGCCCTTGCGGACGCCGCGCTCGAGCACGAGGATGCTGGCGTCCTGGTCGTTGGCGGCATAGAGCTCGGCCAGCCGCCAGGCGGCGATCGAGCCGCCGAAGCCGGAGCCGACGATGCAGACGTCGACGCGCTCGGTCATGGCAGCGAGCCGTTCGCGGTGCGCTCGGTGGCGAGCCGGCGTCCGAAGGAGAAGTCGCGGTAGCCCTGCGGCGCCGTGCCCGGGTGGCCCATCACCGCGTAGCCGGAGGCGGTCTCGTCGGTCGCCTCGACCTGGGTCCCGGCCGCGCAGAACGCCGTGTAGGCGACCGCGGCCGCCGACTCCCAGACCAGCCGGGTCGGGTTCGAGAACGCGAGCCCCTGCAGGCAGGCGCGCTCGCGCGCCTCGTAGTTGAGGGTGATGAAGAGTCCGCCCTGGAGCAGCGCAAAGACCTCGAGCTCGGCGAGGAATGCGACCGAGAGCAGCTCGAAGCCGAGCTTCGGGTTGTGGGCGAGCAGCAGCGCATCGGCCTCGACCGCGCCCGGTTCGTCGTCGACGCCGGCGATCGCCTGCGGGTGGATCTCGTGGCCGAGATCGGTGAGCGTCGCCGGGCGTCCCGGGATGATCGTGTCGAAGAATGCCTGCAGGGCGGCGTCGGTGAGCCCGACGTCGGCCTCGGCTTCGTCGGGAAGCACCATCCGTGCCGCGACCGGCATCGCGCTCGCTATCAGCGCCCCGGCGCCGAGCATCCCCGCCCGGTTCAGAAACTGGCGCCGCGACAACTCATCCGTAAGTAGGCGGCTCCTCGGTTCCATCCCCTGGCCAACCTACCAAGCTGTACCTTGTCTGGTCGCGGTATGGAATTTCGCAAGCTCACGGGGATCGCGCTGCTGGCGGCTGCTCTGGCGTTGCCGGCAAGCGCCGCTGCGCAAACCGACCCCTACCCCGAGGGGCCGTTCGCCCCGTGGGACGGCGCCAACCCGTTCAACTGCGAGCTTCAGGACGTCGGCACAGGAGTCGACTTCCCCGATCCGGCCGCCGACCCGTTCTGCGTCGAGTTCGACAAGACCCAGCAGAACCTCACCGACCTCGGCCTGCTCGCCTTCCTGGCAAACGAGCCGGCCCGCGTCGGGCAGGCGCTCGGCAAGTGCTTCTACTACCAGCACGACCACTGGACCGGGTCGATCGTGCAGGGCGAGGCGCCCGAGCTCTGGCACTGGGACGGCAGCTACGTGATCGACCGCGGCCGTGGCGTCTTCGGCGCCAACCTGCAGAACTTCCGCATCCTCGGCCAGCCGGCGAGCCCGTCGCACTACTTCCCGATCCCGCCCGAGTACGCGGGCTTCTTCGACCAGGACGGAATCGGCGGCGTGCTCGTCCTCGACCTGCCGATCGACCCGACCTGCGCGGACAAGGTCGACACGCCCGAGGAGCGGGGGGCGATCTACGCCGGAGCCGACCCCGGCCCGGGCCCGGGCCCGGGCGGCGGCCAGGGCGGAGGCTCGACGGTCACCCCGACGGCGGCGACCGCGGGCGGGGTACTCGGCGGCGCCGGCGTCGCATCGAGCGGCGCGAAGGGGACCAAGGGCGGCAAGTCGAAGCGCAAGTGCCGCCGCAAGGCCCGCTGCAAGAAGCGCAAGCGCCGCTAAGCGGTGCTGCCGAACTTCTTCGTGATCGGCGCCGGGCAGTCCGGCACCACCAGCCTGCACCGCTACCTGTACCTGCACCCCCAGGTCCACGTCCCGGTGCTCAAGGAGCCGAACTTCTTCTGCGACCCGGACGAGGGGCCGTACCCGTTCGGCCGAGTCGGTGAGCGCTCCGAGTACGAGGGATTGTTCGACTCGAGCGCGCCGATGCGCGGCGACTGCTCGCCCAGCTATTCGCAATACCCCCTGCGCTCCGGCGTCCCGGAGCGGATCGCGGAGCTGGTTCCCGACGCCCGCCACGTCTACCTGGTCCGCGACCCGGTCAGCCGGATCGTCGCCCACTACGTCCACGACGTCTCCTCGATCGGCGAGACCCGGCGGCTCGAGGACGCGCTCGGCGATCTCAGTGACCCAATGAACCCATTTGTAGCCGGCTCTTCTTACGCTACCCAGCTCGATCGTTTTCGAAGGTGCTTCGATGATGGGCGCATCCTCGTCGTCGACTCGGCAGACCTGCTTGGCGACCGGCGCTCGGCGCTGCGCCAGATCTTCGCCTTCCTCGGCGTCGATCCGGAGTTCGACTCTGGGGGCTTTGAGGAGGAGCTCAACGTCGGCAACTACAAGCGGGCCCACTCGCCCGCCTACTCGGGAATGCGCGACTCGAAGCTCGGTGACGCCTGGCGCCATCTTCCGCCCGCGTTCCGCAAGCCGCTGAACGGGATCGTCCAGCGGATCTCGAGTCGGCCGGTGAAGCGGCCGCAGGTCTCGCCCGAGCTCCGCGAGCGGCTCAGCGAGCGGCTCGCCCCGGAGGTGCAGCGGCTGCGCGAGATGACCGGAAAGCGGTTCGAGAGATGGTCGCTCTAGAGCGGGGCGGCTAGGCGAGCGCGTCGATCTTGCCAGCGAGCTCGAAGTCGTTGCCGGTCAGGCCGCCCTCGGCGTGGTTGGTGATCGAAACCTTGACCTTGTCCCAGGAGATCTCGAGGTCGGGGTGATGGTTCATCGCCTCGGCGGGCTCGACCAGCGCGTCGACGAACTTCACCGAGCCGACGAAGTCGCCGCGCTCGAAGGTCTTCGCGATCACCTCGCCGTCCCGCTCCCAGCCCTCGAGCTCGGCGAGGCGCTTGTCGATCTCGGCGTCTTCGAGCAGTGCCATGGCATAAGGCTATCCGGAGGGCTAGCCTCCAAACCATGAGGATTGCGAGCCTCGTCCCCTCCGCTACCGAGATGCTGTTTGCGCTCGGGCTCGGCGACCGGGTCGTCGCCGTCACCCACGAGTGCGACTACCCGCCGGCTGCGAGGTACCTCCCTCGCCTGACCCGCTCGGCGATCCCTGAGGGCCTTTCGGCGGCGGAGATCGACGCCGCGGTGCGCGAGGTGCGCGGCGAGGGCCGCCACCTCTACGAGCTCGACGAGCCGAAGCTCGCCGAGCTCGAGCCGACCCTGATCGTCACCCAGGCTCTGTGCGAGGTCTGCGCGGTTTCCTACGACGATGTTCGCGCAGTCGCCGAGCGGCTGCCGGGCGCCCCGGAAGTGATTTCGCTCGACCCCGAGCGGCTCGGCGAGGTGCTCGACGACGTAACCCGGCTCGGCGAGGCATGCGGGGTCGCCGATCGCGCCGCGGCGCTGCGGGCGGAGCTCACCAATCGCCTCGACAGCGTCCGCGCCGCCGTTGACGGCTCCCCCGCCCCGCCTACGCTGGCGCTCGAGTGGCTCGACCCGCCTTTCGTCGGCGGCCACTGGATACCGGAGATGATCGAGATCGCCGGCGGCACCGACCCGCTGGGCTCACCCGGAGCGAAGTCGCGGACCGCCGAGTGGAGCGAGCTCGAGGCAGCCGACGCCGAGATCGTGGTCGCGATGCCGTGCGGCTGGGACGCGACGCGCGCCCGCGAGGAGGTGCTCGCGCGCGCCGCGAACGTCGCGGCGCTGGGCGCCGAGCGCGTCTTCGCCGTCGACGCCGCCGCATCGTTCTCGCGCCCGGGCCCGCGGCTCGTCGACGGCACCGAGCTGCTCGCCCACCTGATCCATCCCGATAGGGTCGAGGCGCCCGAGGGCGTCGAGTTCGTCCCCGTCGACCCCGAGCCCGCGACCGTAAAATGACCGCACCTAGGAGGAGAACATGGGCCTGAGCTGGGCAGAGCACAGCGAGCAGATCGCCGCCAGCCCCGAGGAGTGCTTCGAGGCGATCACCGACTACGAGACGATGCCGAAGTGGCAGAGCGCCGTGCTCGGCACCGAGGTCACCAAGCGCGAGCGCAGATCGAAGCTCGGCACCGACGTGCGCTTCGAGGTCGACGGCAAGGTGCGAAAGATCCGCTACACACTCCGCTACAGCTACGACCGCCCAGGCCTCGTCACCTGGGACTTCCTCGAGGGCGAAGGGATCAAGCAGCTCGACGGCGAGTGGACCTTCAAGGAGTCGAACGGCGGCACCGAGGCGACCTACAAGACCGGCGTCGACCCCGGCGGCGGGGTGCCGGGCCCGGTCGTGAAGCGCGTCAACAAGGGGACCGTCAAGCGTGCGGTCGAGGACCTGAAGGCCGAGGCCGAGCAGCGGGCGGGGACCGGCGGCGGCGGAAGCGCGTCAGGCGGCGACGACTCACCGCTTCCGTTCGAGATGCTCCCCGAGCCGATCGAGAAAGTCGCGCGCCTCCCCGGCCGGATCATGGTCGGGATCGGCAAGAGGCTCGGCGGCTGATGCGCCACGCGCTCCTCGTTCTGCTGGCTGCGGCCGTCGTGGTCGCCGTGCCCGCGAGCGCCGCTGCGGCCCCGAAGACGAAGTACTTCCGCTCCCCGGACGGGAAGACCTACTGCGTGATCACCAAGCTCGACAGCGGCCGCGCCGCCTGCGACGTCAAGCAGCACACCTACCCGGTGCCGCCGAAGCCGAGCACCTGCATCGACAACTCGTGGGGAATCGGCGCCGTCGTCGACCCGGCCGGCGCCGACTACCACTGCACCGGCCAGCCGCTGTGGCTGAACCCGAAACCCGGGCCATCGCTCGCAGTCGGAAAGTCCCTCCGCCTCGGCGAGCTCAGCTGCAAGAGCCTGAAGGGGAAGATCCGCTGCGAGAGCGGCGGCGACGAGCACGGCTTCGCGATCTCGCGATCCGCGCTGATGCTGTTCTGATGGCTGAGGGCAAAGTCGCGAGCCTCGGACCGCTGCTCGGCCGCTGGAGCGTGCAGGCGGGAATGGGTGATGCCGAGCCTTCCGATATCGGTGCCTGGACCGCGTTCGAGTGGATGCCGGGCGAGACCTTCATGCTCCAGCGCTGGGAGGTGCCGGTCCCCGAGGCGCCCGACGGGCTCGCGGTGCTCGGCTGGGACGAGGGCCGGGGCTCGCTGCTCCAGCACTACTTCGACTCGCGCGGCGTCGCCCGCCTCTACGAGATGAGTCTCGGCGACGGGGTCTGGAAGCTGACCCGCAGCGAGGCAGACTTCTCGCCGCTCGACTTCTCGCAGCGCTACCTGGGCACCTTCAGCGACGACGGCAAGCGGATCGACGGCACCTGGGAGATCTGCCACGACGGCAAGACCTGGGAGAAGGACTTCGACCTCAACTACGTCAAGGCCGACTAGCGCCTAGGCCGCAGCGGCAAGCGCACCGACGACGGCGATCACCCCGAGCACAAGGATGCCGCCGATCTCGAACGCGGTGCCGGTGCTCCCCGAAGCCCGGCGCTCGGTGCCGGCGAACAGCAGCGCCGCGATCCCTCCGCCGACCAGGCCGCCGATGTGGCCGCCGATCGAGATCCCCGGGATCGCGAACGTGATCACGAGGTTGAGGACGATGAAGAGCCCGAACTGCTGCACGAGCTCGTCCATTCCGCGGCCGCGGGCGACCACGACCACCGCGGCCATGAGGCCGAAGATCGCCCCCGATGCCCCGACCGTGATCGAGTTCGGGTCGACGAGCAGCGCTCCGAGCGAGCCTGCGAGCAGCGAGACGAAGTAGATCGCGAGGAAGCGCGGCGTCCCGATCCCCGGCTCGAGCAGCTTCCCGGCGACGTAGAGCACGTACATGTTGAAGAGCAGGTGCAGCGGACCGGCGTGCAGGAAGCCGGCGGTGACGATCCGGTACCAGTCGCCGCTATCGACCGCGGGGCCGGAGAGGCCGCCGTCGCTGACGAGATTGCCCGAGGTGACGCCGCCCCCGGCCGCGATCTCGGCGATGAAGGCGACGACGTTGAGGCCGATCAGCACGTAGGTCGCGTAGGGGACGTTGGTGCTCGAATACGCGCCCGCACCACTGCGGACCCGGGTCTTGTCCGAGGCGCACTCCGGGCAGCGCATCCCGACCGGGGTCGAGGTCATGCACTCCGGGCAGATCGGCCGGTCGCAGTTCGAGCAGGCGACGCCGGTCTCGCGGCCGGGATGGCGGTAGCAGGTCTCCACGGCAGCGAGCCTAGAGGACGCCGGACTCCCGCCGGCCCCGCGTGATAGAAGCCCGGGACCCATGGAACCTTCGACCCCGGCCAGGCTCTACGCGCTGCTGATCGGCGGCGCGCTCGTCGTCGCCGGCGTGATCGGTTTCTTCTACGCGTCGGGCTTCGACGCCGGCGACTCGATCTGCGTCGATGACGGCTGTGACGACATGCTTGGGCTGCTGGCCGTGAACGGGTGGCACAACCTGATCCACATCGCGACCGGCGCGGTCGGGCTGATCGCGGTCACCTACGGCGCCGCGGCGACACGGGCCTACGCGCTCTATTTCGGGATCCTCTACCTCGTCGTCGCGTTCCTCGGCTTCATCGAGTTCGGCAGCGGCGACTTCGAGGACACGATCCTGAAGCTGATCCCCTCGAACACCGAGGACAACTTCCTCCACCTGATCTTCGGAGTGCTGGGCGTCGGAGCCGCGCTCGCTTCGCCGAAGGAGGGCATGCCGCGGCGCAGGCCCGAGACCTCGCAGTAGGGGCGAGCCGGAGCTAGTCGAGCCGCGAGCGGATGTCGCGGACCGCGCCGCGCCAGCCGGAGGGCTTGCGGGTACGGCGCTGGCGAAGGCCGAGCACGACCAGGGCGCCGCCGGCGACGGTGCCGGAGGCGACCGCGGCGGCGGGCCTGACCCAATTGCGGGGATCGCGCAGCGAGCGCAGCTCTGACTCGGAGAGCTCCTCGGCCCAGGCCGAGAGCTCGTCGGCTGCCGCCTCGGTGACCGCCGAAAGCGTCTCCTCCATCCGGTCGGCGAGCTTCTCGGGCGGGTCGATCGGGCGCAGCGCGGTGCGCAGCATCGCCTCGACCTCTGCGCTGCGCGGATCTGTGTCAGTCATCGCTGTCCATTTCCTCTTCGAGCTGTTTGATCGCTCGATGAATTAACACCTTTGTCGCCCCATCGGTACGCCCCAATGCGCGCGCGATCTCTCGGTTGTCCATTCCGAGCGCGAAACGCATGATCAGCGCCTCCTTTCGGTCGCCGGGCAGCTCCTGGAGCGAATCCATGACGTGCTGGAGCTCGGCGCGCCCCTCGACGATCCGCTCGGTCCCGTGCGGCGCCGAGGGCGGCTCGACCGAGTCGAGCGGCGCAGCCGGACGGCGGGCGCGGTCGCGGTGATAGTTGGAAGCGAGGTTGTGCGCGATCCGGATCAGCCACGGGCGCAGCGGACGGCCGTCGGACTCGCGCCGAGCGCGCTCGAAGTGGCGGTAGGCCTGTAGGAAGGCCTGCTCGGTGAGGTCCTCGGCATCGTGGTGGTTGCCGACCCGGTAGTAGGCGTAGGAGTAGACGTCGCGCAGGTGGTCGCGATAAAGCTGCTCGAAGGCGCGATCGAGCTCGACCTTGGCCTTGCCGGTCGCTACCGGCTTGTCCTTGCTGGCGCTCGCCACCCCTGGAGCCTAAACCCGGCAGCCGCGCAGGCGCAGCCGAGCAGATGCCGGTGAATGTCGTCACGCAGCCCGCCTTGCGCGTTCGGCTCGACGAAGCCTCGCCATCCACTCCCCGGCGTCGATTTCGCCCTCGATCAGCGCCGCGAGGCCGCCCAGCCCCGGCGCTTCGATGCCGGCCTTGGTGACGGTCTCGGCGATCAGCGGCACAGAGTCGAGCCCCTCCGAAGCCTGGCCGATGATCGACGGGATCTGCGCAGCGGGCGTACCGCCGCCGAGCAGCTCGCCGGCCTGGCGGTTGCGGCTCTGCGGGGCGAGTATCGTCGCGGTCAGGTCTCCGACGCCGGCGAGGCCGGTGAAGGTCTCCTGCTTGCCGCCCTTCAGCACCGCCCAGTCGACGCACTCGCGCCACACCTGGGCGGCGGCGATCCCGGCCGCGTTCATGCCGTGGCCCTCGGCGGCCGCGGCGGCTAGTGCGGCGGCGTTCTTGGCCGCGCCGGCGACCTCGACCCCGGCGACGTCGTCGGAGCGCTCGCAGACCAGCCCGGCCTCGTCGAAGACCTCTCCGAGCTGGCTGCGCAGGTCGATGTCGTCGGAGCCGAGCACGAGCGCCGCGGTCCCCGAGACGGCCTCCTTGGCGTGCGCCGGGCCGCCGAGGCAGGCGACCGCGCGGGCCCGGATCCGCTCGCGCACGTACTCGTTCGGGAGCGCGCCCATCGGCGCCACGAGGCCCTTGGCGAGCAGCAGCAGGGCCGAGCGCTGGCCCACCCGGTCGCCGATCGCGCCGACGGCGGTCGGGAGCGCCTTCGAGGGCACCGCGAGGCAGATCAGGTCGCAGCCGGCGAGCTCGATCTCGTGGGCCCGCTTCACGGTCAGCGAGTCGGGAAGGCGCACTCCGGGCAGGTACTGCTCGTTCTCGCGCGTCTCGGCCATCTTCTCGGCCTGCTCGGGGCTCCGGGTGCCGATCTGGACGTCGAGCCCGCCGCGGGCGAGCAGCACCGCGACCGCGGTGCCCCAGCTGCCGGCGCCGATCACCGCCGCCTTGCGGAGCGGCGGCAAGCCGCCGAGCCACTCCCACTGCAGCTCGATTGCCGGCCAGACGCGGGCGCCGACCGAGTTGGCGAGCTGCGGCGAGGGATCCTCGGTGCGCGGGAAGGTGAGCGCGCGCCCCATCCGGACCTTGACCTTGACCGGGCAGACCCGCATGCCGCGGCGGGAGTGCTCGGTGCCGTGCACGGCGACGGGAAGCACGGCGGCACCGGTCTCGAGCGCGAGCCGGCCGAAGCCGCGCCGCGGTCGTCCCAGCGATCCGCTCCGGATCCTGGTTCCCTCGGGAAAGATGGCGACGACCCCGCCCCGCTCCAGCACCTCGCGTGAGGTGACCAGGACCTCGTCGTCGGACTTGCCGCGCCGCACCGGATAGGCGCCGAGCCGGTTCAGCAGCCACCCCTGCCAGGGCTTCTCGAACAGCTCGACCTTGGCGACGAAGTGGAGCGGGCGCCGCCAGGGCATGCTGATCGCGATCACGAACGGGTCGAGAAAGCTGCGGTGGTTGGCGGCGACGATCAGCGGCCCCTTGACCTTGGAGTGCTCGCGCCCGGTGCGGGTGGTGCGGAAGTAGAGGAGCAGCGCCGGCTGAAGGAGCGCGCGGACGAACAGGAACATCGCCCAGTTGACGCCCTTCTCGCGGGTGAAGCGGTGGTAGGAGGCGAGGCGCTCGGGCGAGATGCCCGGGTCGCGGGGTGGCTTCGAGGGCGGCTTTCTCTCCTCGCTCAAGGCATCAAGCCGTACACGTGCCCGTAACGGCGGTTACAAGCCCGCCGCGGTCACCAGGCGGCCTGCAGGATCGCACGCAGCTGCTCGCGGTCGGGCGGATCCGGGGTCATCGCGGCGACGTCGCCGCGCTCGGCGATCGCATCGAGAACCTGGTCGAGCTTGCCAGAGTCGGCGCCGAGCTCGGCGAGCCGGCGCGGGCCGCCGCCGAGCTCCGAGATCCGCGGGCCGATCTTCTCCGGCGTGGTGCCGAGCGCCGCGGCGAGCTTTGAGATCTGCTCGGGGGCGCGGCTGCGCATCGCCTCCATCGTGTGCGGGAGCATCGTCGCGTTGACCTCGGCGTGCGGGAGCCCGAGGATGCGGACGATCGTCTGGCAGACGGCGTGATGGAGCGCGAGCCCGGTCGAGGAGATCGCGTGGGCACCGAGCATCGCGCCGAGCGCGAGGTCTTCGCGGGGCCGCGTCGCGCGCGGGGCGTCGAGCGAGCCGGCGATCAGCTCGGCGCCGCGCAACGCGCAGAGCTCGGAGACCGGGTTCGCGTACGGGGTGTAGAGCGACTCGGCGCCGTGCGCGAGCGCGTTCATCGCTGTGGCGCGAAGTTCCTTCTCGGGCAGGCTGGTCATCGGCTCGGGATCGGCAATCACCAGCGAGGGGCGGACGAGCTTCTTGGCCTCGGACTCGCGGCCGGCCGGGAGCCGGTGGATGCCGGTGATCGGCGAGCCGGCGAGCGTGGTCGGGACCGCGGCGACCAGCGAACCGTTTACCGCGGCGACCGCCTTGGCGACGTCGATCACCCGTCCGCCGCCGAGCGCGACGATCCGGTCCGACTTGATCGCCGAGGTGATCACGGCCGCGGCGGCGGGCACGCCGACCGGGGCCACCCAGTGGGTCCGTCCCGCGTAGCGCTGCAGCGATTCGGGCGCCTCGGCTACGGCGCGTTTGGTGGTGACGAGGTCATAGCTCTCGTAGCCGTTCTCGTCGAGCAGCTCGCGGGCGCGGCCGAGGTGGCCCTCGCCGAACAGAATCGTGCGCTCCCCGTCGCGCCAAATGAAGGGCTCCACAGGACTATTCTCGCAGCGGCCCGCCGGAGTAGCTCAGTGGTAGAGCAGCGGATTTGTAATCCGCCGACTCGGGTTCGATTCCCGGCTCCGGCTCTATGGAAATCAACGGCGTCGCTCACATCGTCTTGCGGATGAACCAGTTCGAGGAGTGCGTCGCCTTCTACGACCAGGTGATGCCGCGGCTCGGGCTGGAGACCGTCCTGCACACGCCCGTATTCGTCTACTACGTCGGCGGGCGGACGGCGGTTGGAATCCGGCCGCCCGAGCCCGAGCTCGCCTCCCATGCCCATCGGGAGCTCGCGCCGGGGATCGATCACCTCTGCTTTCGCGCGCGCAGCCGCGAGGACATCGATGAGCTCCATCCCTTCCTGCAGGAGATCGGCGCGGACATCGTCCGGCCGCCTGAGGAGGGGCCCTGGGCCCCGGGCTACTACTCGCTCTCGTTCCGCGATCCGGAGGGGATCCGGCTCGAAGTCAACCACGTCCCGGGGCGCGGTGTGTTCGAAGAGGGCGCCTCCCTCAATCCCGATCCGGGACCCTCGCTCACCGGGGAATGACCGCGAACGCCAGGAGGACAACGTGATTCAGCGAATGGACAACGTGCTCATCGTCGTCGAAGACCTCGAGGCTGCCAAAGCGTTCTTCGCCGAGCTCGGCATGGAGCTGGAAGGCGAGACGACGGTCGAGGGGCCTTGGGTGGACCAGACCGTCGGGCTCAACGACGTCCGTGCCGACATCACCATGATGCGAACCCCGGACGGCCACGGCCGGGTCGAGCTGTCGAGGTTCCAGAGGCCGCCGGCAGTCAGAGTCGAGCCGGAAAGCGCGCCGGCGAACGCGCTGGGCATGCGCCGGATCATGTTCATGGTCGACAACGTCGACGACGTCGTCACCCGCCTGCGCAGACACGGTGCCGAACTCGTGGGCGAGATCGCGCAGTACGACGACATCTACCGGCTCTGCTTCGTGCGTGGCCCCGAGGGCATCATCATCGGGCTGTCCGAGCAGCTCAGCTGAAGCTCCATGGGTGCGCGGGGGGCCTTGACCCGGCCGTCGGCGGCGAGCTTGTCGACCTGGTCAGAAGCTCGTGTCCTCGTCCGCTTCCTCGTACGGGGACCCGAGCAGCTCCAAGGTGGTCTCGTCTACGCACTCGGCGTAGGCCTGGTCGACGCTGTCCTCGGAGATCGCGTAGACGCCGATGAAGTCATCGGCGCCCCAGTCGGCGAGCTCGAAGGCGCAGGCCGCGTGCGCGCTTCCGACCGCGCGCCGCGCCGTCCCCCTGTTCCGGGCCACGCAGGTCTTGATCGGCTTGCGCTCCCCGTAGCGCTTCTGGAACGCCTTGCGTCCGTCGTCGGCGAGTTCGGCGCGGCAGAGCTCGGCTGCGGCCGTGTCGCCCGCGGTTACCGCCTTCGCCGAGCCGGCCGGCGGATACAGGTACCCGATCGCCAGCCCGGTGATGAACCAGGCGAGCAGCTTCAGGTACAGGTTGCGATTGCTGACCATGTAGGGGCAATCGGCACCCGCGGCGTCTCGCTGAAACCCCATCGGCGCATGTTTGGGCGGGCCCCCGGGTACGCTGGAGCGCGATGGGCATCGTGAACACGGTCGGATGGGCCGGAAAGAAGATCGCGCGGCGCAGCCAATGGCTTGCGAAGCGCCTCTGGATCATCACCCTGATCGAGGTGGCGATCCTGGCGCGCAACCACTGGGTCCGGCTCGAGCCCGACGAGCGCAGGCGGCTCACCGAGCTGATCAGGGACTCGCGCGGGCGGCCCTCGAAGCTGAGCGCATCCGAGCGCCGCGAGCTCGAGGACCTGCTCGACAAGCTCGGGCACCTCGAGCTCGCCCGCAACGCGTTCGCGCGCGTGCTCCCGCTTGGCGGCTCGCTGGTGCGGCGGATCCCGATCCCGGGCGCGGCCGCCCCGTGGACACCAAGGCCCCCACCGCACCCGGCACGGCGGACGCCGACGAGATCGCCGAGCGGGTCAAGGCCCAGGTCTAGACTGGCGCCATGGCTTCGCTTCCCGAAAAGCTCGGTTCGGTCGCCGGTTCGAGCGCGGCGCGCACCAAGTGGCTCGCCCGCGGGGCCTGGCTGCTCGCGCTCGCCGAGGTCGCCGTCGTCGTCAAGGACCACCTCGCCGAGCGCCTCGACAACAAGGACCGCGACCGGCTGGTCGAGATCGTCCGCACCTCGAAGGGACGGCCCTCGAACCTCTCGATCCGCGAGCGCCGCGACCTGAAGCGGATCCTCGACAAGGTCGAGCCGGGCGAGCTCGTCAAGGGCGTCGCTCAGAGCGCCGGCAACTTGCGGAACCGCTAGCCCGTTATCTAGTTCTCCGGGCTAGGCGCTGAGCGGGAGCGAGAGGCTGCGGCGCCTGCCCCTCTTGCCGCGGCGGCTCTTCACCTTGGTAGTGACGCTGATCGTGCCACGGGTCTGAGCGGTCGCCAGCGAGGCCGGGTTGACGGTCAGCGTGATCGTCTTGCGCTTGCCGCGCTTGATCTTTGTCTTCACCCGGTTGGTGACGGCGGCGCCGTCGAGGGTGCCGAACGCGACCGCCTTGCAGCGCTTGCGCGTTGCGCGTTTGGGGCAGCGCAGCGTGACCCGGATCTTGTCGCCGCGCAGCGTCGCGTAAGGGGTCTGTCCGGTGGTTGCGCCCGCAGTTCCGCCCTGGGCGGGAACATTGGGATTCAACGGCGCCGGGTCGCTGGAGTCCGGGACGCCGTCATTGTCGTCGTCGGGATCGCAGGCATCGCCGAGCCCGTCACGGTCGAAATCCTCTTGTGCGGGGTTGGCGACGTTGGGACAATTGTCTGACCCGTTGTCGTCACCGTCGCCGTCGTCATCGCCGTTCGGGGTCGGATCGCAGACGTTTCCGGCGCCGTCGTTGTCGGTGTCCTCCTGGCCGGGATTCGCGTTCGCCGGGCAGTTGTCGACGTTGTTGTCGATCCCGTCGTTGTCGGTGTCGCCGTTCGGAGTCGGGTCGCAGGCGTTGCCGATGCCGTCGCTGTCGGTGTCCTCCTGACCGGGGTTGGGGACACCGGGGCAGTTGTCGGAGTTGTCAACGTCGCCGTCGCCGTCGGTGTCCTCCGCGGTCGCCGTAAGGCGGAAGTTGCTGTAGTAAATGGTGGCATTCGGAAGCACTCCGACGGGGAACGAGACCCTGGTGACGACGCGGGCCGAATACTTGTGACCGATCGTCAGCTGGCTCGGGTCGACCGAGACCGTCGGGTCCGTGGCCCAGCTCGCCTGGTTTGCGATCGGCTGCTGGTTGACCACCATCAGCGACGTGCCCGCGTCGAGGTCGTCGAGAAAGACGCTCATCGTCGCGGTGCCGCCCAGGGCGAGCAGCGATTCGTTGCTGGCAGACCGGTCGATCGTGAACCCGACGCTGTCGGGTTGGGAGCCACCGGCGCCGTTGTAGACGAACTGAACAGCGGCGGGAGTGATCCAGCTGTGCTCGACCGTGGCGGCGACGCTGGCCACGCCGGAGAAATTGATCCCGGGAGCGAACCGCCCCCCGCGGGCGGTACGTGCGCCGGTTGCGGTCGGACAGGTGACGCCGGGCAGGGAGCAGGTGACGCCCTCGAAGGTGGTGGTCTGGCTCCAAAGCGTCGCCAGGGGAAACGTGCAGATCATCGAGCTGCACACCGTCGGATAGGTGGTCGTCTGGGTGGCGGCCGAGGCACTGCTCGCACCGGCCAGCCCCATCATGGCCATCGCGGTGGCGATCACACACAGCTTCCTTGCTCGCATCTCGTGTCTCCCTCTTCCTTGAAGGTTTCAGGACGAGGCCCAAAGTTACACACTTGTCGGACCGACGGAGGCGAGAACCGACGCCTTGAACGCGAACGGCCGGCTTTTGCCGGCCGTTCGCTGATCCTGTGACCGTGCCTGGTCGCTAGAGCTTCACTGCGCGCGAGGCGAGGTGGATGCCGACCTTGCGCTTGACGCGCTGCAGCGCGTTGTCGACTGTCTTGGTGTCGCACTCGAGCCGTCTCGCCGATCACCTCGTAGGAACGCCCGTCGAGGTAGAGCGAGAGGACGCTGGCTCTCCAGCTCTGAGAGAACGCTGGTCAGGCAGGAGACCAGGCTGTCGAGCTCCTCGCTCGAGATCACCTGGTTGACCGGGTCCGGCCTCGGGGCCGGGCAGGATCTCCTCCAACGTGGTGTCGGATTCGCCGGCGGCCGCCGGGGTCTGGCTGAACGAGACGTACTGGTTCAGCGGCGTGTGCTTGTTACGGGTCGCGGTCTTGACCGCGGTGATGATCTGGCGCGTGATGCAGAGCTCCGCGAAGCCGCGGAAGCTCGCCTCGCGCTCGGTCTTGTAGTCGCGCACCGCCTTGAACAGGCCGAGCAGCCCTTCCTGCATCAGGTCATCGGCGTCGCCGCCGAGCAGGAAGTAGGACGAGGCCTTGACCCGGACGAAGCGCCGGTAACGGCGAACGATCTGGTCGTAGGCATCCGACTGGCCCTGCTTCGCGAGCGCGACGAGATACTCGTCGTCGGGCCCTGGCTGAGTGCTTCGTGCGGCCCCGCTACGTGTAGTCGAACGGGCGCCTGGACAGCGTTTGCGTCTTGGGTCGGTACTGCCACAGCAACCTCCTAATTGAGGTTTGCGGTGGCGCCGCGCGTACCTCCCCTGGTGGGGCGCCCTTATATGTGGTTCAAATTCTGTTCGTCGGGCTCAACCTCAGACTCGAAACCTCAACTTGAGGTTCACCCTTTATCCAGCAGCAGTGTAGGGGCCAAATCGCGTTTGTCAAGCGCCGGCCGCGCGCGCCTGCAAGACGGCTTGCAACTCAGGCCCGCCCAGGCACGACGAGGGCGTCCGGGTCCTTTTGTCCGGGGGCGCTGTTAAACGATCTCCCGCCAGCGTCGCCCCGGATCTCCCGGTTATGCCCGCTGGCGGACGGCCTCGAAGAGCAGCACGGCCGCGGCAACAGAGACGTTGAGCGAGTCGACCCTGCCCACGGACGGGGATCGAGACGATCGCGTCGCAGCTGTCGCGCACCCGCGGGCGGATGCCGCCTCCCCTCCCCACCCATCACGAGGACGCAGCGGCCGGTCCATTCCACCTCCGTGTGCGGCCTCGGCGCCCGCCTCGGCGCCGTAGATCCAGGCGCCCGGCGTCCTTGGCGGCGCGCGATCCAGTCGGCGATGTTGCCGACCCGCGCAACCGGCAGGTGCTCGACCGCCCCCGCCGAGGCCTTGCAGACCGCCGGCGTCACCGCGGCGGCCCGGCGCTGCGGGATCACCACCCCCGTCGCTCCCGCCACCTCGGCCGCGCGGAAGACGGCGCCGAGGTTGTGCGGGTCCTGGACCTGGTCCAGCACCACGACAAGCGCGTCTTCGGCGGCGAGCAGAGAGCCGGGATCGGCGTACGGATACGGGTCGACCTCGGCGACGATCCCCTGGTGCTCGGGGGAGCCGGCGATCCGCTCGAGCTCCTCGTCGCGAGGTCGCGGGCGCCTCCCAGACCCGGTGAACCTTGCCGGCGGCCCCGCTGGGCTTCGGCGACCGCACGTTTCGCCGTAGACGTGCTCCACGCTCATTGGTCTACGCGCGGACCAGACGCGCCCCGCCGGCCGCGTCGCGGACCTCCCAGCCCAGCTCCGCCAGCTCGTCCCGGATCTCGTCAGCGCGCTCGAAGTCCTTCGCGGCGCGGGCCTCCTCGCGCTCCTCGAGCAGCTTCTCCGCCTCGGGGTCGCGGGCCGGCCTCCGTCTGCCAGCAGCGATTCGAGGCCGAGCAGCGGCGAGCATCTCCCCCAGCGCCCCGCGGGCGCCGGGGAGCTGGCCGCGTTGTTGCCCTCGGCGATCAGCTCGAAAAGCGCCGCGAAGGCGCGCGGCGTGTTGAAGTCGTCGGCGAGGGCGTCGACGAACGCCTCCCGGTCTGCTCGGACGAACGCAGTCGTCCGGCGTCGCCCGCATCGGGCGTTCCGCGGCGCGAAGAATTCCGGATTCGCTCGACCCGGGCGGCCGGCTCGTTCGAGCGCTCGTCGCTGAAGGCGAGCGGCTGGCGGTAGTGGCCGGAGGCGAGGAAGGCAACCACCGCGTCGCGGCCGAAGCGGTCGAGCGCCTCGGAGAGCTGGAAGATGTTGCCGACCGACTTCGACATCTTCTCCTCGTCGAGCTCGACCATCCCGTTGTGCATCCAGATCCGGGCCAGCGCCTTGCCGCGGGCAGCCTCCGACTGCGCGATCTCGTTCTCGTGGTGGGGGAAGACGCAGGTCGACGCCGCCGCCGTGGATCGCGAACTCGAGGCCCAGCTCCTTCTCGGCCATCGCCGAGCACTCGATGTGCCAGCCCGGGCCTCCCCTCCCCCCAGGGCGACGTCCCAGCCCGTGTCCTCGTCCTCCTTGCGCCCCTTCCAGAGCGCGAAGTCGAGCGGGTCCTCCTTCAGCGACTCGGTCCCGGCCTCCTCGCCCTGGTCCATGTCGTCGGGGTCGCGGTTGGAGAGCTTGCCGTAGTCCTCGAAGCTGCGGACCCGGAAGTAGACGTCGCCGTTTGCCTGGTAGGCGTGGCCCGATCTCGATCAGCGCCTCGATCAGCTCGACGATCTCGGCGATCGACTCCGAGGCGAGCGGCTCGGCGTCGGGGCGGCCGAGGCCCAGCCGGTCCGTGTCGGCGATGTAGGCGGCGGTCATCTCGGCGGCGAACCGGTCCGAGGGAACGCCCGGCCTCCCGCGCTGCGTCGTAGATCTTGTCGTTGATGTCGGTGACGTTGATGACCAGCTTCGGCTCTCGCCCGGCTGCTGCCAGGTAACGGCGCAGCAGCGATGAAGACGACGAACGGGCGCGCGTTGCCGATGTGGATCCGCCCGTAGACGGTCGGCCCGCAGGCGTAGATGCCGACCTTGCCGGGCTCGCGCGCTCGAGCGCGTGCGTTTCGCCGCCGAGGGTGTCGTGAATTCGGACCTATAGCCGTAATGACACTTGATGCTATGCGCCGGGGGAGCCGCCCACCGATGTACTCTCTCCGCGTCCGTGAGGCGTCCATCCCTCAAGGAACATCGACTGCGCAGGGTCGAGGAGGCTTTCTCCTCGCTCCCCGAGCGCTACCGGGGCACCGGTATCCACGGGCGCGAGAGCGCCGTCTGCCAGGTGCGGATCGAGGACATCGACCGCGCCTGGGACGTGAAGTTCGAGCCCGACTCGTGCAGCGTCGGCGCCCCGGAGACCTCGAAGCCCGACACCGTGATCCGCACCGACGCGGGGACCTGGCTGGCGCTGCGGAGCGGCCGGATGACCGGGCTCGACGCGTTCGCCGAGCAGAAGCTGCGCGCCGAGGGCAACCTCGACCTGGCACTCGCTTTCGAGGGCATGTTCTCGCTCGGCGACGAGGGACCGCCGCGCGTCCACGTCCACGAGGTCGAGGCCGCCGGACAGCGGATCTCGACCCTCACCGCCGGGAAGGGCGAGCAACGGGTCCTCCTCCTGCACGGGCTCGGGGGCACGAAGAGCTCCTTCTTCGGCACGGTCTCGGCGCTGGAGGGCCGCACACGGTGCACGCGATCGACTTCCCCGGCTTCGGCGCCTCGACCAAGCCCGCGCAACGCGCCCTACGACGCGGTCTGGTTCGCGCGCCGTCGTGCTCGAGTTCGATGGACGCGCTCGGCGTCGACGTCGCCCACCTGGTCGGCAACTCGATGGGCGGCCGGGTCGCGATCGAGGTCGCGACCAGCGCCCCGGAGCGGGTCACGAGCCTCTCGCTGCTCGCGCCGGCGCTCGCCTGGCGCCGCAACCGCCCGCTGGTCCGCTCGTGCGCCTGCTGCGCCCCGAGCTCGCCGCGATCCCACACCCGCTGCTCGAGCGCGATCGTCCGCGACCAGGTCAAGGCCCTGTTCGCGCACCCGGACAAGATCGACCCCGAGCTGATCGAGATCGCGACCGCGAGACTTCTCCGCGCCTACCGCTCGCCGGCGGCGCGGATCGCGTTCTTCGCCTCGCTTCGCAATATCTACCTCGACGACCCGTTCGGCGAAAGCGGGCTGTGGACGCGGCTCGAGCAGCTGATCCCGCCCGCGCTCTTCATCTGGGGCGACCACGACAAGCTCGTGCCCGCCGCCTTCGAGCGCCCGGTCGCGGGGGCGCTCCCGAACGCGAGCAGGTCGTGCTCACCGACTGCGGCCACGTGCCGATGATCGAGCAGCCGAAACGCACCCACGCCCTGATCCGCGAGCAGATCTCCTCGACTTCCGATCTGGGATCATCGATGCGCCGATGGAGGACGAAAGCAGCGTCTTAGATTCCGCCGCCCTGCGCGACGGAAAGTCATCCCGTAACGGGGGCGACCCGACCGCCAACGGCGGGGGCAGCGCCCTCGGCAAGATCGCGCGCCCGATCGTGAAGCAGATCTCGAGGCCGGCTCACCGCCGAGCTCGACGACCGCGACCCCGACTTCATCCGCGAGAAGCTGCCGTTCGCCTGGCTGCTGGCGAGCATCTGGTTCCGGGCCGAGGTCCGGCACATGAACCGCGTTCCCGACGATCGCCCGTGCTCCTGGTCGGCAACCACTCCGGCGGCAACCTCACCCCAGACACGCTCGTCTTCACGCTCGCCTTCTCGACCTACTTCGGGGTTGAGCGGCCCTTCTACCAGCTCGCCCACAACCTCGTTCTCGCTTCGCCGTTCGGCCAGCTGCTGCGCCGCTTCGGGACCGTCGCCGCTTCGCACGAGAACGCGCAGGAGGCGCTCGCCTCGGGCGCGGCGCTGCTCGTCTATCCGGGTGGCGACTGGGAGGTTCACCGCCCGAGCCTGGAAGTCGCAACGAGGTCGACTTCGCAGGCCGCAAGGGCTTCATCAAGCTCGCCCTCAACCAGGGCGTACCGAATCGTCCCCGTGGTCGCGGTCGGCGGCCAGGAGACGGCGCTGTTCCTGAGCCAGGGGATGGCTCTCGAAGATGCTGCGACTCGACAAGCTCTTCCGGCTCAAGGTGCTGCCGATCTCGATCGCGGCCCCGTGGGGCCTCAACATCGGCGACTTCCTCGGCCACTTCCCGCTGCCGGCGAAGATCACGATGGACGTGCTCGATCCGATCGACCTCAACGAGCGTTCGGCGCCGACCCCGATATCGACGAGGTCTACCGCCACGTCACCAGCGTGATGCAGAACTCGCTCGACGAGCTCGCCGCGGAGCGGGACACTCCCGGTGATGGGATGAGGATCAACCAGTCGATCGAGATCGATGCCGGCCCCCCGTCAGGTCTGGGACGACATCGCCGACTTCAACAACTACCTCGACTTCGTCGACGGGTTGACCCGCTGGGAGCCTGTGTCAGAGAAGACGAGCGGCCTCGGGGCGCGATTCCGGATGCTGCTCCACGTCGGCTCCGCCGACGTCGGCGGGGTGATCGAGGTCGTCGAGTGGCACGAGCCGACCGACCTCGCCTTCAGCTCGGTCACCGGCGTCGATCAGCGCGGGCGCTGGCGGGTGCGCGAGGGCCGCGAGGGCGGCACCCGGGTCGAGTTCCGCTGGTCCTACGGCGTCGCGGGAGCCGGAATCGCGGGGCATGATCGCCGAGCGGGTCTCGGCGCGCCCGCTGCGCCGCAACCTCAAGGTCACGCTCGAGCAGCTCAAGGACGCGGTCGAGCGCACCCCGGTCGCCGCGGCCGACTGAGCTCTCGCCCGGTCCTGCTAGTAGGTGCGCAGCCGCCGGCCGGCGACGCGGCGCTCGCCCGGCGCCTGCACGGGCTCCTCGTCCTCTGCGGCGTCGACTTCGCGCATCACGCCTGAGAGCGCGTCGCGGCGGGCGCGCTCGGTCTGCTCGCGAACCTCGTTCTCGGCCTTGCGGCGTGCCTCGTCGACGCGCTCGTCGACCTCGCGCTGGTACTTGACCGCCTCCTGTGAGAGCCGCGCCTCGGCCTCGGCGCGGGCGCGGGCCTCGGCCTCGGCGGCGACGCGGTCGGCGAGCTTTCGGACCCGGTCCTCTGCGCCGCGGCGCCCGGCCTCCTCGGCCTCAGCGACCTTCTCGACGTGCTCGCGCTTGAGGCGGTCGACCTCGGCCCCGCGCTCGGAGCTCGCGGCCTCGGCGCGGTCCTCGGCAGCGATCGCCCGCTGCTCGGCCTCGTTGAGCTGCTCGCTGAGCTCGCGGGTCCTGTTCTCGGCCTCGATCGCGCGCTGGCGCACCTCGGCGAGCGCGGCGCGCGCCTTGTGGCGCATGTCCTCCTCGATCTTCTTGGCCTGCGTGTCGGCGAGCGTGTTCGCCTCCTGCTCGGTCTCGACGAGCCGGCTCTCGGCGGCGTTCGCCCGCTGCTCGATCTCTTCGAGCTGGCGCTCGGCGTGCTCGGCGCGCGCGTTGGCGGCGTCGGCCTCGGCCGCGATCCGCTCGCGCTCCTCGGTCATCAGCTGTTCAGCCTGGGCGCGGACGCGCTCCTCCTCTCCACCGACCGCGGCTTCGGCCTGCGCAGCTCGCAGCTCGGCATCCCCCGCCGCCCGCTCGGCTTCCTCGATCTTCTTGGAGAGCTCGGCCGCGCTCGCCTCGGCTTCAGCGGCGCGCTGCGCGTAGGGCTCGATTGCCTCCTCGGCCTTTGCTGGCGCGCTCGCGGGCTCGGCGGGCGATCTCCTCGGCGCGGTCGAGCGCTCGGCGCTCTGCCCCCCGCGCCTTCTCGATCACCTGCTGGGCCTCGCGCTGCGCCGCCTTGGCCGCAACCCGGTCGCGGGCGGCGACATCGCGTGCCTCGGCCTCGCGGTTGCGCAGCTCCTCGGCGAGCTTCAGCGCCTTCTCGCGGACGCGCTCGTTCGCCGCGCGCGCGCGCTGGATCTCGTCGCGTATTCGTGCGGCGTCCAAACCGTTGCTTTCGCTCGCTCGGTTCCGTGTCGCTCATAGGCTTCCAGGCGTGGCCGACGGTACTGCTCAGTCGGCAGCCAACTCGCGTTTCAGCACTTTTCCCGTCGCGTTACGGGGAAGCTCATCGAAAAACTCGATTTCGCGGGGAACCTTGTAACGAGCGAGGTTTGCCTTCACGTGCTCCTTGAGGTCCTTCTCGGAGGCGTCAGCTCCGTCGCGCAGGACCACGAACGCCGTCAACCGCTGACCGAACTCCTCGTCGGGGACCCCGATCGGCGGCTGCCTCGGCAACCGCCTCGTGGTCGGCGAGCACATCCTCGATCTCGCGCGGGAAAACGTTCTCGCCGCCCGAGACGATCATCTCGTCGTCGCGGCCGTCGATGAACAGGCGCCCGTTCTCGTCGAAGTGGCCGACGTCGCCGCGAGGACAGCAGCCCGTCGATCGCCTCCTTTCCGCCGCCGCCGGTGTAGCCCTCGAACTGCATCTCGTTGCCGACGAAGATGCGGCCGGTCTCCCCCGGCGGGAGCTCGTTGCCGTCGGCGTCGAAGATCTTCACGACGGTGCCGCGCGGCGGCCTGCCGGCCGTCCCCGGGGCGGCGCGCATGTCGCGCGGGGTCGCGATCGTCGCCCAGGCGACCTCGGTCGAGCCGTAGAGGTTGTAGAGGTTGTCGCCGAACTCGTCCATCCACCTGGTCGCGAGCTCGCCGGGCAGCGCCGAGCCGCTCGCCGCGGTCACCTCGAGCCCGCGGACGTCGTAGCGGCGGCGCACGTCCTCGGGAAGCTCGAGGATGCGCTGCATCATCACCGGCACCACGGCGAGTCGCGGGCGCGGTGCTCCGCGGTCGCGCGCAGCGTGTCCTCGGGATCGAATTGCCGGCGCAGGACGAGGGTCGTGGCGAGCGGGCAGCCCGAGGATGAAGTGGGTGAAGCCCCAGGAGTGAAAGAGCGGCGCGGCGATCATCGTCGTCTGGCGCGAGCGCATCGGGATCTTCGAGAGCACGGCGGCGAGGGCGCCGATCCCCTCGGGCTCGGGGCGCTGGGCGCCCTTCGGGGTGCCGGTCGTCCCCGAGGTCAGGATCACGAACCGGCCTCCCTCCTCGGGCGGATCGAGGTCGTCGCCGCCGCTCGCATCGATCATGTCCTCGAGACTCGGGTCTGAGCAGGCGCCCTCGTCCCATGCGACATAGCTCGGCAGCTTGCCGGGGGCGTCCGAGAGCAGGTCGGCGAACTCCTCGTCGTAGACGATCGCGGCCGGCTGCTCCCGCTCGAGCACCTCGGTGAGCTGCGGTCCGGCGAAGGCGGTGTTCAGATAGAGGGCGTTGACGCCGAGCTTCGAGCACGCCATCGTCGCCTCGATGAAGCCACGGTGGTTGCGGCACATGATCGCGACCCCGTCGCCGAGCTCGAGCCCCTCTTCGCGCAGCGTCCGCGCGAGGGCATTGGAGCGGGCGTGGGTCTCGGCGAAGGTGAGCGAGCCGAGCTCGTCGATGATCGCGACATCGTCGGGGTAGTGGATCGCGGTCACCACCGAGCCGAGCGCCGGGGAGGTGCCCCAGCGGTACCAGGCGCCCGCCATCTTCGCCAGCTTGTCGGGGCGGATCGGCTTCAGCATCCGCGACTGCGCGAGCGTGCCGACATCGAGCACGCCGTTCGCCACCGGGTCGAGCACTCGGCGTGCGGGACCGGGGATCCTGCTGGTGAGCGACCCGAGCGGCGAATCCACCCCTAAAGGGTAGTTACGAGGCCCCTCAAGCGTCGATCAGCGCCACCGCCAGGCACGCGATCCCCTCGCCGCGCCCGATCGCCCCCATGCCCTCGTTCGTCGTCGCCTTGACGTTGACCGGTGCCGAGAGCACGTCGGTCAGGTTCGACTCCATCTCGGCGCGGTGCGGGCCGAGCTTCGGCTGCTCGCAGACCAGCGTCGCGTCGATGTTGAGCGGCGCGCCCGAGAGCCGCCCGACCACGACCCGGAGCATGTCGAGCGAGCTCGCGTCCTCCCACTGCTGTTCGTCGTCGGGGAACAGCTCGCCGATGTCGCCGAGCCCGGCGGCCCCGAGCACCGCGTCGATCACGGCGTGGGTGAGCACGTCGGCGTCGGAGTGCCCGGCTAGCCCGGATTCGTGCTCGATCTCGACCCCGCCGAGCACCAGCGACTCGCCCGTCTCGAGGCGGTGGCTGTCGTAGCCGATGCCAACACGCGGGGCCACGGCGCCAGCTTAGGGGTCGCGGCCTACCCGAGCGGCTTCAGGTAGCGGCAGCGACGCTCGAAAGTGCAGATCTCCTCGATGCCCCAGGAGCGCATTGCCTCGAGTGCCTGCTCATACCCCGCGCCGACGTCCTCGGGGACGTGGGCGTCGGAGGAAAGCGAGAACACCGCCCCGGCTTCGACGCACAGCTCGGCGAACCCGGGCGCGGGATAGAGCTCGCCGACCGGCTTTCGCAGCCCGGCGGTCGACACCTCGACCGCGATCCCCGACTCGGCGATCGCTTCGACGGCGGGCTCGTAGAAGCGGCGCAACTCGCCCTCCGGAGCCGGCCGCCCCTTGCCCCACACCTTGACCAGGTCGGGGTGCGCGAGGATGTCGAAGAGCCCCGAGCGCGCCGCGTCGGCGAGCGCCTCGAAGTAGCGCCTCCAGACGTGGTCGGGGTCGAGTGACCCATCTTTGCCCTCCCAGGCGTCGTAGCCGTCGTGGTCGACAGCGCGGTCACCGAGGAAGTGGACGGAGCCGACCACATAGTCGAAGTCGCGCGTCTCCAGCAGCGACTCGATCTTTTCTTCCGCGCCCGGGATCCAGTCGGCCTCGATCCCGAGACGCAGCGGCGTCGAGCGCACGAACTCGCAATAACCATCGAGATCGTCGCGCGCCTGCTCCTCCCAGAACGGGTGCCGCCAGATCTCGAGTGCCTCGCGGAACCGGTGAATGTGCTCGGAGACCCCGAGCTCTTCGATCCCGGCCGCCTCCGCGGCGCTCAGATAACGAGCCACGTTCTCGTCGGTGAAGTACCCGGCCGGGGTCGCGTCGAGCTCGTCGGGGCGCAGGTGCAGGTGATAGTCGGTGAGCACGGCGGTTACGCTAACCGCGATGGTCCACCTGCGAATCGTGGTCCCGAGCCACAACGCCGGGCACGCGCTCGACCTGCTTCGCGAGTCCCCCTCGGTGATCAACATCATCTATCTCGAGCGGGCCGCGCACAAGCCCGAGGGCGACGTGATCCTCTGCGACGTCGCCCGCGAGGACGCGAGCGTGATCATCAGCGACCTGCGCGAGTTCGGGATCGACGAGGAGGGCTCGATCGCGATCGAGCTGATCGACTCCGAAATTTCGAAGGCCGCTGACGAGGCGATCGAAGCTGCGAAGGGGATGGCCGGTGACGCGGTGGTCTGGGAGGAGGTCGAGGCGCGCACCTCGGAGTCGGTCGAGCTGTCGGCGAACTTCCTCATCTTCATGGTGCTCGCCTGCCTGCTTGCCTCGATCAGCATCATGCTCGACTCGCCGATCCTGATTGTCGGCGCAATGGTCCTCGGGCCGGAGTTCGGGCCCCTCGCGGGCCTCTGTGTCGCCGCCGTGCAGCGGCGCGGCGAGCTGGCCAAGCGCTCGGCCATCGCGCTCTTGCTCGGCTTCCCGGTCGCGATCCTCGCCTCGTACCTGTTCGCCGAGATGATCGCCGCGGTCGACCTGACCCCGGATGGCTTCGAGAGCGGCGTTCATCCGTTCACCGACTTCATCTCCGAGCCCGACTGGTTCTCGTTCTTCGTCGCCTATCTGGCCGGTACCGCCGGAGTGCTGTCGCTCACCTCGACCAAGTCCGGCGCCCTCGTGGGGGTGCTGATCTCGGTCGCGACCATTCCGGCCGCCGCCAACATGGCCGTCGCCGCCGCCTACTCGAACTGGGACGAGCTGGGCGGCGCCGCGACGCAGCTCGCCCTCAACCTCGGCACGATCGTTCTCGCCGGGATCGTGACCCTGTTCGTGCAGCGCAAGCTCTACCAGCGCCGTCGCCTTGCGCACCTGCACGACGAATCGCGCGCCGGAGCCGGGCTGCCGGTGGGCTCGAGCCGCCGCGACAAGCTCGCCGCCGAGCGGGCGAAGTCGGCGGAAACCTAGGAGAGAAGCGCCTCCGCGACCCGCAGGTCCTCGGGCGTCGTCACCTTGATGTTCGGGGCGTCGACGCGGTGCAGCAGCACCCGGCCGCCCGCCTGCTCGACGAGCAGCGCGTCGTCGGTCGCGGCGGCGAGATCGCCGCCGGCCATCGCGCGGCGCAGGGTCTCGGTCCGGAAGGCCTGCGGGGTCTGAGCCGCCCATAGCACCGAGCGGTCGAGCGTGTGCAGGACCGCCCCGTCGTCACCGCCCTGCTTGATCGTGTCGGGAACCGGCGCCGCGGCGATCACGCCGTGGGCGTCGTGGTCGGCGGCGAGCTCGCCGATCACCGCGTCGAAGAGCTGCGGCGTCGCCAGCGGGCGGGCCGCGTCGTGGACCATGACGAGCTCGGAGTCGGCGCGCAGCAGCCCCGCGCCGACCGATTCCGAGCGGCTCGCGCCGCCGGTGACGACCGCCACCCCGTCGCCGGCGATCTCGGCCACCCGCGCCTCCTCTCCCGTCCGGCGCCGCGACGACGATCGAATCGATCGCCTCCGCCGCCACGGCAGGCGCCCAGCGACCACTCCAGCATCGGCCGGCCCGCGAGCTCGACCAGGGCCTTCGGACCGCCGGCTCCGAGCCTTTCGCCGGAGCCGGCGGCCGCGATTACGGCCGTTGCCTTACTGGTCAGGCAGTCGCCTCGGCGGGGCCGAAGCGCTCCTCGAGCATGTTGTCGAGGTACGACTCGGCGCCGTCCTCGTCCTTGTCGAGCGCGTACATGAACTCCGAGGCGAGGATCTTCTTCGCCCGGGTGTACATCTGCTTCTCGCCGGTCGAGAGGCCCTTCTCCATCTCCCGGATCGCGAGGTTGCGCACGACTTCCGCGAGCTCGTAGACGTCTCCCGTCTTGATCTTCTCGCGGTTGTGCTTGAAGCGGCGATTCCAGTTCTTCGGCATCTCGGAGACTTCCCCCGTCAGTACCCCGATCACCTTCTTCACCTGTTCCTCGTCAATCACCCGCCGTAGGCCCGCGACGCCCGCGTTCTCGCAGGGCACCATCACGGTCATGTTGTTGTGGAGGATCTGGATCGTCAGGTAGTCGCGCTTCTCTCCCAGAAGCGACTTCGATTCCTTCTTCAGCACCACACCGGCACCATGGTGGGGATAGACGACGTTGTCGCCGACCTCGAAGTTCATGACCGGTGCCTCGATCTCGAGATCGGCGGAAAGCGCCTCCTCTACGTCAACTGCCTCGGCTACTTCGGGAATCGTGTCCTCCTTTCGTGAGGACGGCGGCCCTTGTGGCCGCCGTCGAGTGGTCAACGTTGCATGTAACGGTCGAGCAGATCGACCTCCTGAAGCCTGCGAAGTCCTTCGCGGATGTCCTTGGCGCGCGTCGCGCCGACGCCCTCGACCGCCTCGAGGTCCTCGTCGTTGGCGGCGAGGATCTCCTCGAGGCCGCCGAACTCGCTGAATGATCCGTTGGGCGACGAGCCGCGGGAGCCGCGGAATCCGTCCCAGCACCCGGTAGCCGCGCGGCGAGACCGGATAGTCGAGGGTGTTCATCTTGCGGTCGTAGCCGAGCAGCTCGGCGAGACGGCCGAAGTCGAGCAAGTCCTGGTGCGGCAGCTTCGAGACCGCCTGCAGCGTGGCGTCGAGCCCGCCCTCGGTGTCCTCGACCGCGTAGTCGCGGATCAGCGCCGCCTTGTCGGCGGCGACCCCGACCATCGTCTCCTCGAGCTGCATCTCGATCAGCCGTCCCTCGGTACCCAGCTCGACGATGTAGCGCTCGACCTCGACCGCCATCCGGGTGACGAGCTCGGCTCGCTGCAGAACGCCGAGCACGTCGTAGAGCACACCGCCGCCCTCGAACTCGAGCGCGGTCAGCCGCGAGGAAACCTGGTCGAGGCGGGCGCGGTACTTGTCGAGCGTCGCCAGGCCCTGATTGGCCTTCGCGAGCACCGCGGGGATGTCCTGAAGGATGTACTTCATCCCGCCGAGATAGAGCGAGACGACGTCGCGGCGCTGCGAGACCGCGACGACGAGCGCAGGGGTCTGCTTCGAGACACGCTCGGCGGTCCGGTGCCGGGTGCCGGTCTCGGTCGAGAGGATCGTCGGGTCCGGCATCAGCTGCACGTTCGCCCAGGCGATCCTGGTCGCGTCCGGGTTGAGGATGATCGCGCCGTCCATTTTCGCCACTTGGTAGAGCAGCGCCGGCGTGTAGTCGACCTCGAGCGAGATGCCGCCGGAGAACAGGAATGACATCTCCTCGGGCTCGCCGATCACGATCAGACCGCCGGAACGCGAGTGGACGATGTTGTCGATGCCCTCGCGAAGAGAGGTGCCGGGGGCGACTACGTCGAGAGCCTGAAGAAGCCGCGGATCCTGGCGGGCCTCTAGCTCCTGGAGATCATCCCCGGGGACCGCAGCCACGGGAGTTGATGAAAGCAGAAAGTATCCGGACGCGACTTGCGGGCATTTCCGTGTGGATAGCTCGGAAAACGCGTTGTCAAGCCGCTGCGGCAACGCGCGGCGCGCGGGCCGCCTTGATCGCCGCCGCCAGCGTCTCGCATCCGTGCAGCCCTTCGAGCCCCTGCTCCCCGGGCTCGCCGGCCGGCGGCCCGAGGACCGGCGCGAGCCCGAACTTGTTCGCCTCGGCGAGCCGGCGGTCGGGATGGCCGACGTAGCGGAGCTCGCCGGTCAGCCCGAGCTCGCCGAAGCAGGCGAGCGGGGTGGTGCCGCTGGCGAGCGGCTTTCCGGCCTGCGCGGAGACGACCGCGAGCGCGATCGCGAGGTCTGCCCCCGGCTCGTCGATCCGCACCCCGCCCGCGATGTTGACAAACACGTCGGCGGCTGAGAGCGAGAGGCCGCCGTGGCGGGCGAGCACTGCGAGCACGAGCGCGAGCCGGTTACGGTCGACGCCGGTCGCGGTCCGCCGCGGCGGCACGACGTCGGTCGGAGCGACGAGCGCCTGCACCTCGACCATCAGCGGCCGGCTGCCCTCCATCGCGCACAGCACCACCGAGCCGGGTGCCGGCTTCGCCTCGCCGACGAACCTCGCCGAGGGATCGGCGACCTCGATCAGCCCTCCTGAGCGCATCTCGAATACGCCGACCTCGGCGGTCGAGCCGAAGCGGTTCTTGAGCGCCCGCAGGGTGCGGTAGGTGCGCTCGCGCTCGCCCTCGAAATGGAGCACGCAGTCGACGAGATGCTCGAGCGCGCGGGGCCCGGCGAGCGCCCCGTCCTTGGTCACGTGGCCGACCAGCAGGGTCGCGATCTCGAGCCGCTTCGCGGTCTCCATCACCGCCCCGGCGACCTCACGGACCTGGGCGACCGACCCCGGCGCGCCCTCGCTGCCGGCGCCGTGCATGCTCTGCACCGAGTCGATCACGCAGGCCGCCGGACGCTCGGACTCGAGCGTCGCGATCACCTCCTCGAGCTGCGAGGAGGCGAGCACCGGGACCTCGAGCGCGCTCTCGCCGAGCCGCTCGGCCCTGAGCTTCACCTGCGAAGCCGATTCCTCCCCGGACACGTAGAGAACATCGTGCTTCGCGCCGAGGTTGGCGAGCGCCATCCCGGTCAGGGTGCTCTTGCCTATCCCCGGCGACCCGCCGAGCAGTACCAGCGACCCGGGCATGAGGCCGCCGCCGAGCACCCGGTCGAACTCGCGCACACCGGTCGGCAGGCGGCCCGTGCGCGAGGCCTCGACGTCGCGCAGCGGCACCGGCTTCGCGGCCTTTCCTCCGGAAGCGCGCTTCGCGGCCGGGCTGCGCGCGGCCCCGCCCGCCGCCGCTTCGACAAGCGTGTTCCACTCCCCGCAGCCGGGGCAGCGGCCCGACCAGGTCAGCGACTCTTGATCGCAGCTCGAGCACCGGTACGCGGGTCGCGACTTCGCCATCGGTCGATCCTAGGCGCCGGACCCGACGCTCTTGCGCGCCTACTGCGACGAGATCGGCGCCGATTGACTACGGTTCCCCGCCGGGTATGAGGACGAGGCTGAAAGTGATCCTGGTGGCGGCCGCCTGCGGCCTGCTGTTGCTGCCGGCCGGCGCGCGGGGCTACTCGCTCGACGCCGAGCTCCGCAACTTCGCCAAGAACTTCGAGCGCGAGCTCTACGTCACGCTGACCCCGGACTTCCAGATCCAGCTCCTCGAGCAGGGCCTGAACGCGCTCGCCGACCGGACGACCCAGCTCGTAGGCGACCCCGAGCGCCTGCCGGCCAACCTCTGCGGGATCAAGGGCATGGAGTGCGCAGGCGACGTCCGCTTCCGCGACTGGCCCGACAAGACCGACGGGATCCGCAAGCCGGTCCTGTTCACGGGGCGCAGCGGCGCCACGCTCTCCGGCCACGTGTGGGCGACCCGGAACGGCCCCGCGGCGCGCCCCGGGATCGTGATCACGACCGGCTCGGTGCAGGCCCCCGAGGAGCTCTACTGGGGCCAGGCGGCGACGCTCGCCAAGCACGGTTACGTGGTGCTCACCTACGACGTCCAGGGCCAGGGCGCCTCCGACACGCTCGGAGAGGCACCCGACACCTTCGAGGGCGTCCCTTCCCAGGGCGGCCAGCCGTTCTTCGACGGCACCGAGGACGCGCTCGACTTCCTGCTCTCGACCCCGGGATCGAAGTACGTGCCGCGCGCGAGCTGCACGAGCGGCACCAGTCACGCTCCGAAGCAGGACCGCCGCGTCTCCGAGGGCCGCAACGCGGCCTTCAACCCGCTCGGAGATCTGGTCGATTCGAGCCGGATCGGGATCGCAGGGCACTCGCTCGGCGCCTCGGCGGTCTCGTTCGTCGGCCAAAAGGACCCGCGCGTGGACGCGATCGTCGCCTGGGACAACCTGCGCGGCGGCGACGGCAGCGTCACCGCGGGCAGCGAATGCGACACGGCCGCGCAGACCCGCGAGCCGGCGCCGCTCGCCAAACCGGCGATCGGGATCTCGAATGACTACGGGATCGTTCCGACCCCGAACTTCGACGACCCCGATCCCGAGTCCCGCAACGGCGCCTTCGCCAACTACAAGGCGGCGGGCACCGACTCGGCCCAGGTCTCTATCCGCGGCGGCTGCCACGAAGAGTCGGCGTTCATCCCCGGGATGGTCACCGGGGTCTACCCGCTCGCGTGCGGGACGCTGCGCGGCGGCGATCTCGTCGCCTGGTACACGACGGCCTGGTTCGACAAGTACGTGAAGGGCGACCCGGGCGCCGACGCGCGGCTGCTCACGACCCGTTGGCACGACGACGCACCCGGCAAGGCGGTCGATCTGTCGGGCGACGGCAACCTATTCAGCTTCTACCTCAACTCGCGCTACGACGTCACGCTCGCCGGGGGCGGCGATGCGGTCTGCGACGACATGCGAAACGGCTGCCCCGGCATGGGCCCCGACGGAGGTCCAGTCCCCTACGACTTCGTCGCCGACGCCCACTCGCCGGCCGCCGGTGCGTCCGGCGGCGCCCCCGCCGGCGCCGCGCCGCTCGGCAGCGTCGCCGCGGCGACGAGCCCGCAGGCCGCGGCAACCCGCAGGAGCATCGCCAAGGCGCTTCGCAAGTGCAAGCGCAAGCGCAGCGCCAAGTCGCGGCGCCGCTGCGTGAAGCGCGCCGTCCGCCGCGCCTGACCCGCGGGTTAGCGGCCGCCGCCGCCGTACGGATCGCCCGAGAAGACCGCGAACCAGACCGCGAAGCCGATCATCACCACGATCGCGGTGACGACGACGAAGCGCTCGATCGGGTCGCTGGGCTGCTCACCGGGCTTCAAGCTCTTGTCACGGAGGCTGCGGTTCCAAGCCGCCCGCTTGTACTGCTGCGCCTGGGCCTGCCCGTGACCCATCCGCGCCCTGATCCAGGCCGCGGCCAGGAGCACGAGCAGGTAGCTGACCAGGATCCCGGTGCCGATGAACAGCGCCACCGAGCCGGTCACCGCGCCCGTGGACCCGTAGAGCTTCGAGGCCGCCCAGAGCCATGCGAGCGGCACCCCGAAGCCGATCACGACGGCTGCGACGAGCGTGATCACGGTCGAGCTCGTGCCCTTGAAGAAGCGGACGATGAAGTTGAAGGTCTCCATGGCGGCGACCTACGTTACCGGGGCCTACCCTGGGGCCCTGACGGTTGGACGGATCGGCCCGGCCTTTGGTAACAATGCGCCGCGCATGAGCAAGGATGCAATGCAAGGCGGTGCGGCGCCGGGGCCGCGCCCGCTGACGAAGCGCGAGCGCCAGATCGCGACGCTCGCCTCAAAGGGCGTCCCGAACGGCAAGATCGCCAAGAAGCTCGGGCTCTCGGTGCGAACCGTCGAGTCCCACCTCTATCGCGTCTACGGCAAGCTCGGGGTCTCGACCCGCGACAAGCTGCCGCCGCTGCTTGGCGCGCTAGTTGTCGTCTCCCAGGTCGCCTGAGCCGTCGTCGTCTTCGCCCTCGCCGTCGGCGGCAACGCCGACCGGCTCCTTGCCCTTCTTCTTGGGCTTGGCCTTCTTGCGGGGCTTGACGATCTTCAGCTTCAGCGGGTGGTCGTCCTCGTCGCCCTTCTCGTCGCGCTCGACCATCACCGTCGAGCCGGGGTCGATCTCGCCGGTCCTGAGCACCTCGTCGGCGAGCGGGTCCTCGATGTAGCGCTGGATCGCCCGGCGCAGCGGGCGCGCGCCCATCGACGGGTCCCAGCCCTTCTCGACCAGGAGCTCCTTCGATTCCTCTGAGAGCTCGAGCTGCAGCTCGTGCTCGGCGACCTGGGCCCGGACGCGGCTGACCATCAGGTCGATGATCTCCTTGATCTCGTCCTTGGCGAGCTTGTGGAAGACGATCACCTCGTCGATCCGGTTCAGGAACTCGGGCCGGAAGACCTTCTTGAGGTCGCCCATGATCCGCGACTTCATGTCCTCGTAGGTGACCCCGCCCTCGTCGTCGCCGATCGAGAAGCCGAGCGAGGTGTTGCGCGCGATGTCCGCGGCCCCGATGTTCGAGGTCATGATCACGATCGAGTTGCGGAAATCGACGGTCCGGCCCTGCGCGTCGGTGAGCCGCCCGTCCTCGAGGATCTGGAGCAGGATGTTGAAGACGTCGGGGTGGGCCTTCTCGATCTCGTCGAGGAGCAGCACCGAGTAGGGCTTGCGCCGCACGGCCTCGGTCAGCTGGCCGCCCTCGTCGTAGCCGATGTAGCCCGGGGGCGAGCCGACCAGGCGCGAGACCGAGTGCTTCTCCATGTACTCGGACATGTCGATGCGGACCATCGCCTCCTCGTCGCCGAACAGGAACTCGGCGAGCGTGCGGGCGAGCTCGGTCTTGCCGACCCCGGAGGGGCCGAGGAAGATGAACGAGCCGGCGGGGCGCTTCGGGTCCTTGATCCCGGCGCGCGAGCGGCGGATCGCCTTCGAGACGGCGGTGATCGCGACGTCCTGGCCGATGACGCGCTTGTGCAGCTCGTCCTCCATCCGGACGAGCTTCTTGGTCTCGGCCTCGGTGAGCTTGAAGACGGGGATGCCGGTCCACATCGAGACGATGTCGGCGACTCTCCTCCTCGCCGATCTCCGGGCGCTCTCCGCCCTCGCCGGCGCTCCACTCGTGCTCGAGCTCCTTCTTCTTGTTGGTGAGCTGGCGCTCCTTGTCGCGCAGGTTGGCCGCGTCCTCGAACTGCTGCGCCTCGATCGCGGCTTCCTTCTCGCGCCGCGTCGTCTCGATCTCCTCCTCGAGATCGCGGTAGACGGGCGGCTGCGTCATCGACTTGATCCGCATCCGCGACGCGGCCTCGTCGATCAGGTCGATCGCCTTGTCGGGCAGGAAGCGGTCGGAGATGTAGCGGTCGGCGAGCTCGGCGGCGTTCTCGAGCGCCTCGTCGCTGATCTTGACGTGGTGGTGCTGCTCGTAGCGCTCGCGCAGCCCCTCGAGGATCTTCACGGTCTCCTCGGTCGAGGGCTGGTCGACCTTGATCTGCTGGAAGCGGCGCTCGAGCGCCGAGTCGCGCTCGAGGTACTTGCGGTACTCGTCGAGCGTCGTCGCGCCGATCGTCTGCAGCTCGCCGCGGGCGAGCGCCGGCTTCAGGATCGAGGCGGCGTCGATCGCGCCCTCGGCGGCGCCGGCGCCGACGAGGTTGTGGAGCTCGTCGATGAAAAGGATGATGTCGCCGCGCTGGGTGATCTCCTTCATCACCTTCTTGAGGCGCTCCTCGAACTCGCCGCGGTACTTCGAGCCGGCGACGAGCGCCGCCAGGTCGAGCGTGTAGATCTGCTTGTTCTTGAGCAGCTCGGGGACCTCGCCCTTGGTGATCCGGGCGGCCAGCCCCTCGACGACGGCGGTCTTGCCGACCCCGGGCTCGCCGAGCAGAACCGGGTTGTTCTTGGTCCGCCGCGAGAGGATCTGCATGATCCGCTCGATCTCGATCTCGCGGCCGATCACCGGGTCGAGCTTGCCCTCGGCGGCGAGCTTGGTCAGGTTGCGGCCGAACTGGTCGAGCAGCTTCGAGGACTTCTTGCCCTCGCCGCTGCCGCCCGCGCCGGCGCCCTGGCGGCGGCTGCCGGGGCCGGAGAGCATCCGGATGACCTCGTTGCGGATCTTCTCGGAGTCGGCGTCGAAGTCGAGCAGGATGCGGGCGGCGACGCCCTCGTTCTCCCGCACGAGGCCCAGCAGGATGTGCTCGGTGCCGATGTAGTTGTGGCCGAGTGAGAGCGCCTCGCGCAGCGCCAGCTCGAGCACCTTCTTGGCGCGCGGCGTGAACGGGATCTGGCCCGAGGTGACCTCCTCGCCGGAGCCGACGATGCGGACGACCTGGGAGCGGACCCGCTCGACGGTGATGTCGAGCGACTCGAGGACGCGCGCGGCGAGGCCTTCTTCCTCGCGCAGCAGCCCGAGCAGGATGTGCTCGGTGCCGATGTAGTTGTGCTTCAGGGTGCGCGCCTCTTCCTGGGCCAAAACGACCACTTGACGCGCTCTCTCTGTGAATCTCTCGAACATTTCCTGGCCTTCGTTGTTTGTCTATCAGTCGGGTCGGGCGCCTAGAACCGGACAAACTCGGGGACGCCAGACCACCGGTGGCCTCTCTCTGTATCGGCGGCTGCGATGCCGATCTGGATCTGACCTCCGGTTCTGTCGGGGACGGCGAACGGCCAGTATAGCCAGTGCCCTACATCGGCCCCAGGCACAAGCGACGCCTGGGAACAAAGACCCTGCAAGGAGCGAGATAGGCTTCGAAGATGAGCTTTCGCGAGCGAATCGGCGCGATCACAGAGAGGCTTCCGAGGCCCTCGATCAAGGGACGGGTCGCGGGGTTGAAGCTGCGCGAGCGGACGCCGAAGACCGGGCTCCGGGAAAAGCTGCCCAAGCCCAGCCTCCCGAAACCCAATATCCGCGAGAAACTTCCCGAGCCTCGGATCGGCGAGGCGTTCGGGGTCGTCGGCAACCGGGTCGGCGGCGCCTGGACGAAGGCGACCGAGCGCACCGGCGGATGGATAGACCGGATCGGCTGGCCGCTGGCGCTCGGCGGCGGGATCGGGATCCTCTACATCGCCTGGATCGCCTACACGAGCGCCGACCGGGGCATCGACCGCGGCGTCGGGGTGGCGATCTCGTGGCCGGTGCTGCTGCTGGCCCTCGGCCTGGCGCTGGCGCCGTTCGCCGGAATCGCCTGGCTGGTGATGAAGATCCGCGACCGCGAGCCGCTCGCCGAGGAGGCGGAGGAGGCGGAGGAGGCGGAGGAAGAAGAGGATGAGGACGACGAGGATGAGGAGGAGGTGGAAGAACCAGAAGAAGAAGTTGAGGAGGAGGACGACGAGGAAGAGGAAGAAGAGGAGGAAGAAGAAGAGCCCGAGGCTGAGGCCGAGGAGGAGGAAGTCGAGGAGAAGGAGGCGGCCGCTTAGCGCATCGCCGGGAAGAGCAGCACCTCGCGCAGGCTCTTTGCCCCGGTCAGGATCATCACCAGCCGGTCGATGCCGAGGCCGACCCCGCCGGTCGGAGGCATCCCGTGCTCGAGCGCCTCGACGAACGCCTCGTCGTAGGGCTGGGCCTCCTCGTCTCCGCGCTTCGCCTCCTCGGCCTGCTGCTCGAAGCGGCGCCGCTGCTCGTCGGGGTCGTTGAGCTCGGTGAACGAGTTGGCGATCTCGATCCCGCCGACGAACGCCTCCCAGCGCTCGACCAGCCCCTCCTCGCAGCGGTGCGCCTTCGCGAACGGTGAGAGCTCGACCGGGTAGTCGAGTGATGAAGGTCGGCTGGATCAGCGTCGGCTCGACCGACTTTGAAAGCAGCCCGTCGACGAGCTTGCCCCAGCCCTCCTCGTCACTGGGCTCGGAGTCCATCGCGTCGGCGAGCTGTTCGCGGGTCGGGTGCTCGGCGATGTCGATGCCGGTCTTGGCCATGATCGCTTCGCGGAGCGTGACCCGCTTCCAGGGCGGCGCCAGCTCGATCTCGGTGCCGTCGCGCTCGACCGTCGTCGTTCCGAGCACCTTCTCGGCCACCGAAGCGACGAGCTCCTCGAGCCGCTTCGCGGTGTCCTCGTAGTCGGAGTAGGCCTCGTACCACTCGAGCATCGTGAACTCGGGGTTGTGCTTGTGGGAGATGCCCTCGTTGCGGAAGTCCTTGCCGAGCTCGTAGACGCGGTCGATCCCGCCGACGATGCAGCCGCTTGAGGTAGAGCTCGGTGGCGATCCGCAGGTAGAGGTCGCGGTCGAGCGCGTTGTGGTGGGTCGTGAACGGCCGCGCCAGGGCGCCGCCGTAGAGCGGCTGCAGCACCGGCGTCTCGACCTCGACGAAGCCGCGCTCGTCGAGCCAGCTCGCGGATCGCGGCGATCGTCTTCGCCCGGGCCTTGAACAGCTCGCGGGTCTCCTCGTTGGCGATCAGGTCGAGCTCGCGCTGGCGGTAGCGGGTCTCGACGTCCTCGAGCCCGTGGAACTTCTCCGGCGGCGGGCGCAGGCTCTTTGCGAGCAGCATCCAAGCAGTCGGCCCGGAGGCTGAGCTCGCCGCGCTTGGTCGCGAACGCGACCCCCTCGATCGCCGACGATGTCGCCGAGGTCGAGCCCGACGAGCCGCTCGTGCTCGTCGTCGCCGAGCACGTCGGCACGGGCGTGGATCTGGATCTGCCCCGAGCCGTCGCGGAGGTCGAGGAAGGCGGCCTTGCCGTGGCCGCGGCGGGCGGTGATCCTGCCGGCGACCCGATGACTGGTGTCGGTCTCCTCCCCCTCGCCCAGCCCCTCGTGCTCGGATCGCACGTCGGCGATCTCGACGCGGTCGGGGTAGGCGTGCGGGAAGGGCTCGACGCCCCGCTCCCGCAGCCGCTCGAGCTTCGCCCGCCGCTCGGCGAGGTGCTGCGATTCTGTCTCTCCGAGATTCGGCTCATCAGTCATGGATGGGAACTTACGCAGTATCGTCCAACTGTCTCGGCGCGACCCGAACGGGGTGCGCCCACACTAACGAGAGAGGGAGATATGGAAACGCAAGCAGCAAGGCGGTACATGGCCGCTTCGATGATCATCCTGGCGCTCGCCGTCGCAGCGCTTCTGGCGACGTGGATGATGGCCGCGCAGCCGACCGCCGATGCGCGCGGTGGGGCGGCTCTGAAGAAAAGCGTGAAGACGCTGCAAACGCAGGTCGCCACTCTGACGACGCAGATGGCCAGCGCAAACACGTCGATCAGCACGCTGAACACCTACCGGACATGCGCGCGCGCCACACGGCCGATCTATCGCTTTAGCGGCTACGAGTACGATGGCGGGGGCGGCACGGTCCTCACCACTGCCCTCGACACGGAGGCGGGCGGGACTGTTGTAGGCCATCTATCACTCGCCAACTGCTGACGCAGTCGGCCCGCGCCTAGCTGCGCGGCAACGTGAGTAGCGCACGAGCCCCGGCACCTGCCGGGGCTCGTTCGTTCCAGGGCTGAGACTAGGCCGCTTCGATCTTCGTGATCTTGAGCTTCTTCTTCGGACCGCGCGGGACCGGGACGTCGACGACCTCGCCCTTCTTGTGGCCGAGGAGCGCCTGGCCGATCGGCGACTCGTGCGAGAGCTTGTGCTCGGCGGGGTCGGCCTCGGGACCGCCGACGAGGTGGAACTTCTGCGACTTGCCCGACTTCTGATCCTTGACGTGGACGACGGCGCCGACCTGGACCTCTTCGGTGTCGATCTTCTTCTCGTCGATCACCGTCGAGCGGCGCAGCTTCTCCTGCAGGGTGAGGATGCGCTGCTCGAGCATCGCCTGCTCGTTCTTGGCGTCGTCGTACTCGGAGTTCTCGGAGATATCGCCGAACTCGCGGGCTTCCTTGATCCGCTCGGCTACCTCGCGACGCTTGGTGGTCGAGAGGTCCTCGATCTCCTCCTTGAGCTTCTCCAATCCTTCCGGGGTGATCAGTGATTCACGCACTAGCGAATCGCCTCTTCCTCTCTAATCGGGAAAAAATCCGCCAGGGTGGACGCCTGAGAAACCGTGCGTCCGCCTGAGCGGGCGCGGCATTATAGCGACGGGTTCGCGGGGGTCAAATGGGCCTCGGAACGCGGTTGCCGGCGCCCGATACCGGGGCGATTAGATACGGTTCTCGCCGATGGGGAGACTGGGCAGGAGCACTTCGGCGGCGGCATTGGCCGCGATCGCGCTTGCGGCGCCCGCTTCGGCAGTGGGTGCGGATCACCACGTCATCTTCTCCGCCGACATCCCCGCGGCCACCGACAACACCCTGCGCGCCGAGATCGCGAACGCGGCGAGCGGCGACACGGTGATCATCGACGAGGGTGTGTTCCCGTCACTGGCCGAAGGGCAGATTGAGATCGACAAGGACCTCACGATCAAGGGCCAGGGCGTCAACGCCACCGCGGTCACCGCGAGCGGGCTGAGCCGGATCTTCAACATCACCGGCGCCGGGAACGACGTGACGCTCGAGGACCTGACGCTGAGCTCCGGCCGCGCTCCGGACGGGATGGTCGGCGGAGGGCCCGCCGGGAACGGCGGCAACGGTGGCGCGGTCAACAACATCGGCGGCCACCTGATCCTGAGCCGGGTCGGAATCCGCGAGAGCCGTACGGGTGATGGCGGCGCTAACGGCGGCGGCGTTGGCGGCAACGGCGGCGGTGGGGGCGGCGTCTTCAGCGGCGGAACCAACGGCGACCTCGACGTGATCGATTCCACGATCGCCGGCAACTCAACCGGGATTGGCGGCGACGGAATCATCGGCGACGGGCTGGCCGGCAGCGGTGGCGGAATCGAAGTCGGCGGCAACTCCGACTTCACCATCACCGGCTCGCTGGTCTCGGGCAACGTTGGCGGCTACCTCGGCGGCGGCATCCACAGCTCCGGCGACAGCTTCACGGCCACCAACTCGACGATCTACGGGAACTTCAGTAACAGCGGCGGCGGGATCTATGAGGACTCGTCGGGAACCGCAACGCTCACCAACGTGACGATCGCAAACAACATCTTCGACGGAATTGCCCGCGAGAGCAACCTCCACCTCGTGGTTCTGGAGGACACCCTGCTCCTCTACAACGGATTTGCTCCCGGACTCTTGACCAGCAACTGCGGGGCGAGCGGGGGGCCCGGGTTCACCCAGGGCGGAAATTCAGTGCGCTTCCCGGCCGAACACGGCGCCGACTCGACACCCTGCCCGGCTTCGATCCCCGTCGTCGACGTCGGCTTCGGCGTCAGCGCGCTCCCGTCGCTCGCGAAAAACGGCGGCCCGACAAAGACGGTGACGCTCCCCGCCGGCAGCGCCGCGATCGACGCGATCCCGGCCGCCGAGTGCAAGACCGGGATCGATCAGCGCGGCCTGCCGCGCCCCTCGGGCGCCGGCTGCGACATCGGCGCTTTAGAGGTACAGCAGCCCGAACCGGCAGCCGGCGCGATCCCGGCCGGCGCAATCGTCATCCAGGGCGCGCCCACCGGCGCGACTCCGGCCAAGAAGTGCAAGAAAAAGAGGAAGCGCAGCGCGCTCGCCTCGAAGAAGAAATGCAAGCGTAAGAAGTGAGCCTGGTAGCGGCGCTCAGGCGCTGCTGAAGGCGCTGAGCGCCTCGGCGACCCGGCCGGGGTCCTCGATCTGAGGGTAGTGGCCGAGGTCGGCCCACTCGGTGACCGGCGCCGCGGGCCGCAGCTCGCGAAGCGCCTCGAGCACCTTCGGCGTCGCCACCGGGTCGAGCATCCCCCAGGCAAGCGACAGCGGCCCCGGGCCAGTCGCGGATCGCACCGTGCCAGCGCTCGGCGCGCTCGAAGCGCTCCTCCATGTAGGCGATCGTCTTGTGGCCGAGCGTCTGCCCGCCTCGTAGCGCAGCAGCGACCACTGGTCCTCGGCCTCCTCGTCGGTGAGCGGGTGCCCCGGAGAAAAGATCGAGCCGAACTGGGCGCGGAAGAAGCGCTCGCTCGAGAGCCGCGAGACGATCGGTCCGAGCGGCCCGCGGAGCAGCCGCTGGGCGAAGGTCGGGCTCGCGGCGCCCTGGACCATCGAGCCGTTCAGCAGCAGCACGCCGGCGAGCTCGAACGAGAGCGAGCCGTCGATGTCGCGCGCCATCAGCTCGTTGGCGACCGAGGTCCCCATGTCGTGGGCGACAGACGAAGACCGGGCCGCCGGGCGCGTGGCGCCGGACGAGCTCCTCGGCGAGGTCGGCCTGCCAGAGCAGCGAGTAGTCGTGGTCGCGGGGCTTCTCGGAGAGCCCGAAGCCGAGGAAGTCGAAGGCCAGGACGCCGCCCGTCGGCTCCGGCGTCGGAGTCGAGCATCGGCCGCCAGTCATAGGAGCTCGAGGGGAAGCCGTGCAGGAGCAGCAGCAGCGGTCGCGCTCCGCCCCTCGCGCTTGAAGACGTGGATGCGGCGGCCGTCGAACTCCTCGCTCGCGCCGCGGCGGCGCCAGTCCTCGACCCGCGCGGTCAGGGTCACGCCGCGACCGCGACCCGCTCGAGCGAGTCGATCAGCGCCCGTGCCTCGGCGAGCGTCTCGGAGACCTGGAAGCGCGCCGCGAGCTCCTTGTCGACCTCGAGCCACTCCAGGTACCAGGGGTAGAACTTGCGCAGGTAGCGCGCCGCGCGCTTCTCGCCCAGGTGCTGCTCGGCGCGGTCGATCACCCAGCGCAGCTCGGCGAGCACCTGATCGCGCGTCGGCGGCTCGGTTCGCCGGCCGGTCAGCTCCTCGAAGATCCACGGGTTGCCGAGCGATCCGCGCGCGACCATCACCGCCGCCGCCCCCGACTCGGCGTAGGCGTTTCGGGCCGCCTCGGCGGTCTCGAGACCGCCGGAGATGATCACCGGCACCTCGATCGCGTCGACGAGCTCGCGGGCGAGCGCGTAGTCGGGCGCCCCCTTGTGGTGGACCTCGGCAGAGCGCGGGTGGAAGCCGATCGCCGAGACACCTGCCTCCTCGACGAGGCGGATCGCGAGCTCGAAACCGAGCCGGTCGTCCGGGGTGATCCCGGAGCGCAGCTTCACCGTCACGGGCAGATCGGATCCGGAAACCGCCGCGGATGCCAGCCTGAGCGCGAGGTCGTGGTCTTTCAAGAGCGCCGAGCCCGCCCCGGTCTTGCAGACCTTGCGCACCGGGCAACCCATGTTGATGTCGATCAGCTCGGCCCCGGCCTCGGCCACCGTCGCGGCCGCCGAGCCCATCACCTCGGGGTCCTGGCCGAAGAGCTGGATCGAGACCGGGTGCTCGTCGGGGTGGATCTGGAGCAGTTCGCGCATGGTGCGCTCGTTGCGGTAGTGGATGCCGAAGCTCGAGACCATCTCCGAGACCGCGAGCCCGGCGCCGTGGCGGCGCGCCTGCAGGCGCACGAACCAGTTGCCGATCCCGGCCAGCGGCGCGAGCAGGACGCGGTTGGCGATCTCGACGTCGCCGATCTCGAACGGCTCGGTTAGATGCGGGTTGTTCAGGCGTTGCGCTCATGGATCAAGCGTAGGCCGGTCAGCGTAAGCAGGTCGTCGACCCGGTCGATCGTCTCGCAGAGCGGCGCGATCGTGCCCGCGAGCCCGCCCGTGGCGATCACCTCGGGATCGCCGTCGAGCTCGCCGGCGATCCGCCGGTTGATGCCGTCGACGAGGCCGGCGAACCCGTAGGCGAAGCCGGACTCGATCGCGTCCTGGGTATTGCGCCCGATCGCCGCCGGGGGCTTGGTGACGTCGATCTGGGGCAGCTTCGCGGTCCGCGAGCTCAGCGCCTCGAGCGAGATCTCGAGCCCGGGCCCGATCACACCGCCGAGGTACTCGCCCTCGCCCGAGACGACGTCGAAGTTGGTCGAGGTTCCGAAGTCGACCGAGACGCAGGCGCCGCCGAGAAGATCGTTGGCCGCGACCGCGTTGACGAGCCGGTCGGCACCGAGCTCGTGCGGGTTGTCGACCTTGATCGGCATCCCGGTCTTCAGCGCCGGCCCGACCATCAGGCACTCGCGGCCGATGTAGTCGCGCGACATCCGCTCGTATTCGGGGATCAGGGTCGGCACCACCGAGGAGACGATCGCGGCGTCAATCTGGTCGAAACGCTTCTCGTTCAGCCCCAGGAGACTGCCGATCCGGACCGCGACCTGGTCCCCGGTTGCCCTCGGGTCGGTGCCGAAGCGCCAGTCGTGGACCAGCTCGCTGCCCTCGAAGCAGCCGAAGTGGGTCTGGGTGTTGCCGATGTCGATCGCGAGCAGCACGGGGCGATTATCCCTGCACACGGATAGGATCCGGCACGTGGACGCCCGCCTCTACGTGATTCCCGGCTCGCACCCCGCGATGGCGGCCAGGCTGATGCTCGAGCGCAAGGGGATCGACTACAAGCGAACCGACCTGATGCCGGTCGTATCGAAAGCGGCGACGCGCGCGGTCGGCTTCAAGGGCAACACGGTTCCCGCCCTGAAGCTCGACGGGGAGAAGATCCAGGGCACCGGCAACATCGCCCGCCGGCTCGACGAGCTCGTCCCCGAGCCCCAGCTCGTCCCAACCGACCCCGCCGAGCTCGCCAGGGTCGAGGAGGTCGAGGCGTTCGGCGACACAGACCTGCAGCAGATCGCGCGGCGCACACTCTGGAACGCGCTCGGCCGCGACAAGGCACCGCTCGAGAGCTTCTCCGAGGGCGCCAAGCTCGGCGTCCCGATCGGGCTCGCCGTCAAGACCGCGGCGCCAATAATCGCCGCCGCGCGGCGCATGAACAAGGGCGACGACGCCCACCTGAAGGCCGACATGGCGGCGCTTCCCGCCGCGCTCGACCGTATCGACGGCTGGATCGCCGACGGGCGGATCGGCGGTGAGCAGCCAAACATCGGCGATTACCAGATCGCGCCCAGCATCCGGCTGCTGATGACACTCGACGACATCCGGCCGTTCATCGAGAACCGCCCGGCGGGCAAGCTCGCGATGCGGGTCGTGCCCGACTATCCGGGCAAGGTGCCGCCGATCCTGCCGGCCGAGTACCTCGAGCCGCTGCAGACCGCGGCCACGGTCGCCTAGCTCAGCGACCCCACCTTGCTGACGCGCTGTTCTTCCTCGGGGAGCGCGTCGAGGCAATCCGCGAGCCGGGTCCCGTCGGGGAGCGCCAGGCCCGGATCGAGCTCGAGCAGCGGCTCGAGCACGAAGCGGCGGTTTTGGACCTCGGGGTGGGGCAGGGTGAGCCGCTCGCTCGCGAGCTCGACGTCGCCGAGCAGCAGCAGGTCGACGTCGAGCGGCCGCGGGCCGTGGCGCGGGGCCGCGAACATCCGCCCCTGCTCGACCTCGATCGCCTTGCAGGCGTCCAGCAAACTCTCGGGCTCAAGCGCAGTCCGGATTCGCAGGCAGGCGTTGAGGAAGTCCGGCTGCTCGAGGAACTCGCCGACCGGCTCGGTCTCGTAGGTCGAAGACGCTGCCTCGACATCGGCGCCGTGCTCGGGGAGGGCGCTGACCGCGGCGCGCAGGTGCTCGAGCCGGTCCCCGACGTTCGACCCCAGCCCGAGGTACCCGACACGCTCGATGGGCTCGGTCAGCCGGTCTCCTCCTCGTCGGGGTCGTCGTGCTCGCGCTCGCCGGCGCGCTCGTGGACGACCTCGACCGCGACCTCGTCGATCGCAACCGGCAGCGGGGGCTCGGGCTTCGCCGCTCGCACCGTCACCTCCTCGCAGCCGAAGCGCTCGACCAGCCGCTCGCCGATCACCCGGCCGAGCCGCTCGAGCGTCCGGTAGTTGCGCTCGGTGGCAGCGAGGGCGACGATGTCGCAGACCTCGGCGTAGTCGATCGTGTCCTCGATCCGGTCGGTGAGCACCGCGTCGCAGTCGGGGACGTCGAAGGTGAGGTCGATCTCGATCCGCTGCCCGACCTCCTGCTCGGCGTCGGTGACGCCGTGGTGGGTGTAGATCGAGATCCCGCGCAGCTCGACCTCGACCGAGGTCTCGGGACCGCCCTCGTGAGCTTCCATGGCGCGACCGTAGCGAAAGGCGCCGTGTGAGAGGGTCCAGCGCGATGGGCGACGAGGTCGTGATCGAGCACCGCTTCCGGGGCCCGCCGGAGAGCGCCAACGGCGGCTACACCTGCGGCGTGCTGGCCTCCCGGATCGAGCCGGCACCGGCGGTCGAGGTGACGCTGCGCGCCCCGCCGCCGCTCGATACGCCGCTCACGATCGAGACCGCGGACGGGAGCGCCGCGCTTTGCGACGGCGAGGCGCTGGTCGCCGAGGGGAGCGCGGCCGAGGCTCCGCAGCTCGAGCTGCCCGATCCGGTCACCCTCGAAGAGGCCGAGGCTGCCCGGAGCGGTTCGCCTCTGCAGCAAGACCATCCCTTTCCGATGTGCTTCGTCTGCGGCCCGGATGGCTGCAAGGACGGCGGGCTCTGCCTCACATGCGGACCGGTCGAGGGCCGCGACGTCGTCGCCGCACCGTGGCAGGTCGACGATTCGCTTCCAGCTCCGGGCGGCGCCGTGGCGAGCGAGTTGGTCTGGTCGGTGCTCGACTGCCCCGGCGGTATCGCCGGCATGCTCGTGCCGGAGGTGGGGAAGTCGGTGCTCGGCAGGCTGACCGGCCGCATCCTCGAACCCATCGAAGCCGGGGCGACGTACGTGGCGGTCGGCTGGCCGATCGACCGCGACGGCCGCAAGCTCTCCGCCGGCTCCGCGGTCACTGACCGGGACGGGAAAGCGCTCGCCGTCGCGCGCGCGACCTGGATCGAGATCGAGCCGGTGCCGTCGTGAAAGGTCTGATGCCGGACGTCGAGCACCGCTACGCCGAGCACGACGGCTGCCGGATCCACTACGCCGAGACCGGACCCGCAGGCGGCGACCCGATCCTGTTCATGCACGGCTTCCCGCAGTTCTGGTTCCTGTGGCGCCACCAGCTCGCCGACCTCGGCCGCGACTTCCACTGCGCCGCCCCCGACATGCGCGGCTTCAACCTCTCCGACAAGCCCGCGGACGTCGAGAGCTACCGGATGCGGAACATGCTCGGCGACGTCGACGCGGTCCGTCGACCAGCTCGGGTGGGACCGCTTCACGCTCGTCGGCCACGACTGGGGCGGGATCGTCTCCTGGGCGTGGGCGCTGAAGAACCAGGAGCGGCTCGAGCGCTTCGTGATCATGGACTCCCCTCCCCCGTTCACCTGGAACCGCGACCTGCGCGAGAGCGCCGAGCCAGCGCGAGGCCGTCCAGTACATGCTGCCGCTCTCGGAGCCCTCGCCGGGGCCGGAGGAGATGCTGGCCTCCGACGACTTCGATTTCCATTTCTCGATGCTGGAGCGGATCGGCGGCGGCGAGAACGCGGCGCTCTCTGAGGAGGAGCGCGCCGCCTACCGCGAGGCCTGGTCGCAGCCCGGGGCGCTGACCGGGGGCGCCAACTACTACCGCGCCGCGCGCATGGGCGAGCAGGTCGCGGCCGGCGGCGTGCCGGAGGAGTACGAGGCGAAGATCAAAGAGCAGCGGCTCGAGGTCCCGACGCTGGTGATCTGGGGCGAGGCCGACCCGGCGCTGCTCGTCCACCTGACCGAGGGGCTCGAGGAGTGGGTCCCGAACATCCGGGTCGAGAAGCTTCCCGGCGTCGGGCACTGGGTTCCCTACGAAGCGCCCGACGACGTCAACCGCCTGATCCGGGAGTTCATGGGATGACGATCGATCCGTTGGAGCGCTGGCGCGATCACGGCGAGAAGCCCGACTTCGCTGGGCTGCTGAGCTTCGCCGGCGTCCCCTACACCGAGGACCCGGCAGAGCTCGAGGGCGTCGACGCCGCGATCGTCGGAGCGCCGACCGACGACCTCGTCTCCGACCGCCCCGGGACCCGCTTCGGCCCGCGCGCGATCAGGGCCGCGAGCTGCCCGCCGGGACGCCACCTCGAGGCGCAGATCGACGCCTTCGAGGAGCTGCGCGTTGCCGACTTCGGCGACGCACCGGTGCTGCCCGCCGACCCGGCGCGCTCGCACGAGGCGATCGAGCGCACGGTCGGCGAGGTGCTCGCCGCCGGGGCGATACCGATCGTGCTCGGCGGCGACCACGGGATCGCCGAGCCCGACGTCCGCGCCTGCGCCGCGAAGCACGGGCCGGTCGGGCTCGTCCACTTCGACGCCCACACCGACACCGGCGCCGAGGTCTTCGGGGTCGAGGTCTCGCACGGCACCCCGATGTACCGGCTCGTCGAGCAGGGCCACGTCGACCCGAAGCGCTACGCGCAGATCGGCCTGCGCGGCTACTGGCCCGGCGAGAAGGAGTTCGCCTGGCAGGCCGAGCGGGGAATCACCTCGATCTTCATGCACGAGGTCCGGTACGCGGGGATCGGCGACGCTATCGACCGCACGCTGACCGCAATCGGCGAGGGGCCCGTCTACGTCTCGGTCGACATCGACGTCCTCGACCCGGCCTTCGCCCCCGGCACCGGCACGCCTGAGCCCGGCGGGATGGCGAGCGGCGACCTGCTCTGGGCCTGCCGCGAGCTCGCCTCCGAGCTCGATGTGGTCGGTGCCGAGGTGGTCGAGGTGCTGCCGAGCGCGGTGGGCTCCGCCGACATCACCGCGCTCGCCGCCGACCGCGTCGTGCGCGAGATCCTGACCGGGATCGCGCTCAGGCGCCGGGCGCCGGGCTGAGCGGCCGGTCTTCGATCACCGCTGCGGCCTCGGGGTCGAGGATCGCCTCGGCGACCAGCAGCGCCTCGCGGACCGGCGCGACGTCGTGGACGCGGACCGCCCCGGCGCCGTTTGCGACCGCGAGCACGCAGGATGCGATCGTGCCGCCGAGCCGCTCGTCGACTTCGGCGCCGGTGATCTTGCCGATGAAGCTCTTGCGCGAGCTGCCGATCAGGATCGGCCGGCCGAGTTCGGAGAGCTCGCCGAGACGGCGCAGCAGGGCCAGGTTGTGGTCGACCGTCTTCCCGAACCCGATCCCCGGGTCGACCCAGATCTTCTCCTCCTCGACCCCGGCCGCTGTCGCGCGCTCGATCCGCTCGGCGAGAAAGGCCTTGACGTCTTCGACGACGTCGTCATAGGTGGGGTCGGCCTGCATCGTCCGCGGGTCGCCCTGCATGTGCATGAGCACGAGCTCGCTCCCACGCTCGGCGACCAGCGCCGCCATCTCGGGATCGCCGAGCGCCGTGACGTCGTTGACGATCGCCGCGCCGGCGTCGATCGCGGCGGCCGCGACCTCCGCCTTCGCGGTGTCGATCGAGATCGCGGCCTCCCCGCCGGCGAGGCCCTCGATGACGGGGATGACGCGCTCGCGCTCCTGCTCGGCGCCGACCGCCTCGGCCCCCGGCCGCGTCGACTCGCCGCCGACGTCGAGGATGCCGGCGCCTTCGGCGGCGAGCTCGCGCCCGTGAACGACCGCGCGCCCGGGGTCGAGGAACTCGCCCCCGTCCGAGAATGAATCGGGGGTCACGTTGACGACCCCCATGATCAGGCGGCCCCGGACGCGAAGCGGAGGAGCCGCCGTGGAAGCCGGCATCATGCCGGGGCGGGCTCGGCCTTGGCGGCGCCGATCGCCGCCAGCACCTCGGACGCCGCCCGCTCGCCGGAGGAGATCGCGCCGTCCATGTAGCCGTTCCAGATCGTCGCGGTCTCGGCGCCGGCCCAATGGATCGCGCCGACCGGAGCGCGGACCGCGTCCTCGGTCTCGAGCCAGGCGCCCGGCGGCATGAAGCCGCCGTAGCAGCCGCGCGACCACTCGTCGTTCGGCCAGGCCTTGTCCACATAGCGCTCCGGGCTCTCGGCGCGCTCGCCGAACCAGCGCGCCAGGCATCCGAGCACCGACTCGCGGCGCTCGGCCTCCGGCATCGCAGCGCCTTCGCGTGCCGCGTTCGCCTCCAGGAAGGCGAGCAGCACGCCGGGCGAGCCGTCGGGAGGCGAGTTGTCGAAGGTGACCGAGACCGGGCCGTCGGCGCTCGTCACCTGGCCCGAGAAGCCCTCGGCGCGCCAGAACGGCTCCGGGTAGATCGCCATGCACTTGACGACCGCCCCCTGCGCCATCCGCTGGCTGAGCCCGTCACGGCGCGCGGGCAGCGGCGGGTCGTAGGCGATTCGGGCGGTGAGCGTCGGCGGCATCGCCACGATCACGCGCTTGGCACTCACCTCGGCGCTCGCCGACTCGACGCGGACCGAGCCCTCGCCATGCTCGATTCGCGACACCGGCGATCCGAGCTCGACCGAATCGCCGAGCTGCTCTGCCATACGCAGCGAGATCAACTGCGAGCCGCCGACGATCCGCGAGTCCTGGGCGCCGCCCTCGCTGTCGAACAGCGCCTCCAGCGAACCGGCAGAACGCACGTAGAAGAGGAAGTGGAGCAGCGAGACGTCCTCGGGCTCCGCGGCCCAGACCGCCCAGGTCCCGAGCCGCATCATGTCGCGGGCGCCGGGGGTACGGATGTGACGGCCCATCCAGGTGGCGAAGGTCTGCGAGTCCCACTCGGCCGCCTTCGGCGCCTCCCAGGGCCGCTCGGGGTCGAGCCTGCCCGCCATCCGGTTCAGCCTCGCCATCACCGCGCCGGTCTCGGCGAGCGCCAGCGGGCTCATCTTCGGGATCGTCCCCTTGTAGGTGCGCAGCTTGCCGGCGCGCTCGAACAGGTTGCGGCCCTCGCCCCAGGTCTTGAAGGTCTCGAGCCCGAGCTCCTCGATCAGCGCCAGGGCCCGCTTCTGGGTCGGCCCGACCCACTGGCCCCCGATCTCGACCACTTTCGGCGGCGCCTCCTCCGCTTCGCGTCCGGGGGCGCCTTTGGCGTCAGGATCGATCGGCTCGTTCAAGGTGCGGCCGCCGACCCGGTCGCGGGCTTCGAGCACGACGACTTCCGCGCCCTTTGAGGTCAGCTCACGCGCGGCAGCGAGACCGGCGAGGCCGGCCCCGACCACGACGACGTCGGCTTCACGCGCCATGCCCGAAGTATCTACGGTGCGCTACTCGCCGTGCATCTCGGCGGCGCCGCCGCCGGCGAGCCCGGGTTTCGGCTGCACGCGCGGGCGCGAGCCGCTGCGGCTGGTGCCCTTCTCGGCCTCGGGCGGCGGGCCCTCGGGGGTCCCCTCGTCGGTGTCGGGCGGGAAGACCTCTTCCTCGGACTTGCCGTCGAGCAGCTGCGCGAAATGCTCGGCCTCGATCGTCTCGCGCTCGAGCAGGATCTTCGAGATCCGGTCGAGCCCGTCGCGGTGCTCGGTGAGGATGTCCTTGGCCGCCTGGTGAGCGTCCTCGACGATGCGGCGGATCTCGTCGTCGATCTCGCGCGCGACCTCGTCGGAGTAGTCGGGCTCGGAGGAGAACTCGCGACCGAGGAACGGCTGCGAGCGGTCGTGGCCGAAGACCCGCGGGCCGAGCCGCTGCGACATCCCGAACCGCATCACCATCTGCTTCGCGGTCTCGGTCACCTTCTCGAGGTCGTTTGAGGCGCCTGTGGTGATCTCGTCGAAGACGATCTCCTCGGCGGCGCGGCCGCCGAGCGTCATCGACATCGTGTCGTTGAGCTCGGCGCGCGTGGTGAGGAACTTGTCCTCGGTCGGCAGCGAGATCGTGTAGCCGAGCGCCTGGCCGCGGCTGATGATCGAGACCTTGTGAACCGGGTCGGCGTTCGGGAGCACATGACCGACGATCGCGTGGCCGAGCTCGTGGTAGGCGGTGACGAGGCGCTCCTTCTCCGACATCACGCGGCTCTTCTTCTCGGGGCCGGCGATCACGCGCATGATCCCCTCCTCGAGCTCGTGCATCGTGATCTCGCGCTTGTCGGAGCGCGCCGTGAGCAGCGCCGCCTCGTTGATCAGGTTGGCGAGGTCGGCGCCGGTGAAGCCGGGGGTCTGGCCGGCGAGCGCGTCGAGCTCGATCTGCTTGGCGAGCGGCTTGCCGCGGGTGTGGACCTCGAGGATCTTCTTGCGGCCCTTGCGGTCGGGGCGGTCGACGACGATCTGGCGGTCGAAGCGGCCGGGCCGCAGCAGCGCCGGGTCGAGGATGTCGGGGCGGTTGGTGGCCGCGATCAGGATGATGTTGTCCTTCATCTCGAAGCCGTCCATCTCGACGAGCAGCTGGTTGAGCGTCTGCTCGCGCTCGTCGTGCCCCCCGCCCATGCCGGCGCCGCGGTGGCGGCCGACGGCATCGATCTCGTCCATGAAGATGATGCAGGGCGAGTTCTGCTTCGCCTGCTCGAAGAGGTCGCGGACGCGCGAGGCGCCGACGCCGACGAACATCTCGACGAAGTCCGAGCCAGAGATAGAGAAGAAAGGCACACCCGCTTCACCTGCAACCGCTCGCGCGAGCAGCGTCTTACCGGTTCCGGGCGGCCCGTAGAGCAGCACGCCCTTCGGGATCCGGGCGCCGAGCGACTGGAACTTCTTCGGGTTCTCGAGGAACTCCTTGATCTCGTGCAGCTCCTGCACGGCCTCGTCGGCACCGGCGACGTCGCGGAAGGTGATCTTCGGCGCGTCGACCGACATCCGCTTGGCGCGCGACTTGCCGAAGCTCATCACCCGCGAGCCGCCACCTTGCATCTGGTTCATGAGGAAGATCCAGAAGCCGAAGAAGAGCAGGAACGGGAGCACGTAGGTGAGCAGCGAGAGGATGCCGCTGCCGCCCTTGTCCTTGACGTCGGTCTTGATGTCGTTGCGCTCGAGGCGGTTGAGGATCTGCGCCTCGTAGTTGTCGGGGTACCCGGTCGAGTAATCCTTGCCGTCGGTCTCCTTGACGTCGATCGAGTTGTCCTTCGTGTTCATGGTCACCTGCTCGATCTGGCGCGACTCGATCTGGGCCAGGAACTCGTTGAACGAAGGCGTTTCGGTTTTCTCGCCCGGGCTGATCAGCCGCTGGGCGAAAAAGGCGAGCACGATCACGATCAAAATCGGGAACGCGGCGCTGCGGAAAAAGCGTCTCATTGCGTTTCGAGAGTACCAGGGAGGATGCGGCTCTCAGCTCGCTTCGTCGGCCAATGCAGCCACATATGTGAGGTTGCGAAATCGCTGCTTGTAGTCGAGCCCGTAGCCGATTGCGAAGCGGTTCGGGATCTCGAATCCGACGTATTTGATCGGCAGATCGACGCGGCGGCGCTCGGGCTTGGTGAGCAGGGCGCAGACCTCGAGCGAGGCGGGGTTGCGCGCCTTCAGGTTGCGGAGCAGGTAGTGGAGGGTGAGCCCGGAGTCGATGATGTCGTCGACGATCAGCACATCCCTACCTTCGATCGATGCATCGAGATCCTTGAGGATCCGCACGACACCCGAGGAGTCGGTGCTCGACCCGTAGCTCGAGACCGCCATGAAGTCGAGCTCGGCGGGAACCGTGAGCCGGCGCATGATGTCGGCGAGGAACGGGACCGCGCCCTTCAGGATCCCGACCATGATCAGGTCGCGGTCCTCGTAGTCGCGGCTGATCTCGGCGCCGAGCTCCTCGATCCGGCGCGCGAGGTCGGCCTCCTCGACCAGGGTCTCGCCGATCAGCTCCTCGCCCTCCGCCATTCAGCCCAGTTTGTCAGCCCGCGCGGGCGGTGAGCAGCGCCGCGCGCGTGCTGGCATCGCCGAGCTTGAACTCATCCGAGACCGCGACCCCGGCGACCCAGGCGATCCGCTCCCCGGCGGTGACGACGGGAAGCTCGCGCCGCAGCGAGCGCGGCACCTTGGCGTCGGTGAACAAGTCCTGGAGGCTCTTGGTGCCGCCGAGACCGAGCGGGCGCATGCGGTCGCCCTCGCGCCAGGTGCGGACGACGAGCTCGGAGCCGAGCTTCTCGGCGTCGAGCGCCGCCGCCTCGGGGCCGTCGGGGGGCTCGGAGGGGCCCTCGACGAGCCGCACGCGCAGCTCCCAGCCGCCGAGGCTGACGCTGCCGGGCACGGTGAGCGCTACCGGATCGAGCCGTTGCGCGGCCTTGCCGGCCGCGATCCGGACGTGGCCGTGCTCGGCGTGCGCCTCGACCCCGCCGCCGAGCTCGACGGTTCCGCCCTCGGGCTCGCCCGCGAGCCTGAGGATCTCGGCGCAGCGCTCGGGCCCGAGCGCTACCGGGCGCCCCGCGGTGCGCTCGGCGAGCCGCCGCAGCGCCAGCCGCGCGATCGCCGGGTGCAGCCGCTCGAGCTCGGCCGCCGGGACCGCCGAGGCGCCGGCGAGCGCTCCGATCGCCTCGAGCGCCTCATCGGCCAGTGCCTCGAGAGCGTCCGCCTCCTGGGCCAGCTCCGCCTGGGTCGAGACGATCGTCTGCTCGGCCGCCGGCGAGATGTCGCGCAGCACCGGCAGCACCTCGGCGCGGATCCGGTTGCGGGCATAGAGCGGCTCGTCGTTCGATGGGTCATCGCGGAAGACGAGGCCCGCGCCGGCGGCGATCTCGCGGGTGCGCTCGCGCGAGAGCGCGAGCAGCGGCCTCACCACCCGGCCGCCGGGGCCGCCGCGCGGCGCCAGCCCGAGCAGCGCCCTGCGCCCGGGCGAGGTCGCGAGCCGGTAGAGGACGGTCTCGGCGAGGTCGGTGCGGGTGTGACCCGTCGCGACGAGCTCGAAGCCGAGCTGATCGCGGAGGGCCTCGGCGGCCGCGTAGCGCGCCTCGCGTGCGGCCGCCTGGACATTGCCGGCGGCGAGCTCGGGGCGCTCGACCGAGAGCCCGATCCCGAGCTGGTCGCAGAGCCGCTCGCAGGTGAGCTCGTCCTCGCCGGAGTCATCTCGCAGCTTGTAGTTCAGGTGCAGCGCCCGGACGCGCTCGCGGCCGAGCAGCCCGGCGAGCCCCGCGGCGGCGCACGCCGAGTCGGCACCACCGGACAGAAGTACTACGACGCGGTCCTCTTCGCGGACGAGGCCGCTGTCGCGGATCGCGCCGGCGAGTGATTCGTCCACGGATCACAGATTAGGTGAGCGCGCGAACACCCCCTGTCGAGGCAGGTAGAGGTATGGGAAGAAGGCTCTCGACAGTCGTAGCCATCCTCGCGGTCGCTGGCGCCGCCACCCTGGGCCTGCCCGCGAGCTCGCAGGCGGCCGACTGCCCGGATGCGGACGCGATCCCGCTGCTGACGCTCTTCAACGTGCAGCGGCTCGAGAACTCGCTCCTCTGCCTGATCAACCAGGAGCGGATCGAGCGCGGCATCGGGACCGTGCAGCCGAACGGCCTGCTCGCCGCGGCGGCGGCCTCGCACACCTCGGCGATGCGCTGGCAGAGCTTCTTCGCACACGATTCGCTCGACGGGACGACCTTCGAGAAGCGGATCGAGGCGACCGGATATCTGAACGGGGCCGAGAGTTGGCTGGTCGGCGAGAACCTCGGCTGGGGCAGCTCGATCCTCGGCACACCGCGCTCGATGGTCGTCGCCTGGATGAACAGCCCGCCGCACCGCAAGAACATCCTCGAGGACAGCTTCGACGAGATCGGGATCGGCGCCGACTGGGGCAGCCCGGTGGGCCCGTGGCTGCCGCTCTCGGCGATCGCGACCACCGACTTCGGAACGGTTGACTACACCAGCCCGGAGGCCGAGAAGCGCGCCAAGAGCATCGCTGCCAAGAAAAAGCTCAAGAAGAAGCGGAAGAAGCGCCGGAAGAAGAGGCCGGGTAAGTGACGTAGAGGGCGACGGGCTCGTCGAAGCCCTTCAGCGAGACCTCGCCGATCGGCTCGAAGCTGAGCCAGTCGGAGTCGGCAATCGCCTCGACGATCGGCTTCGTGACCAGCACCTCCCCTCCCAGTGCCCGGGTGACGACGCGGTGGGCAAGGTTGACGTCGCCGCCGAAGTAGTCGCCGTCGCGGTAGACGGCCTCGCCGTAGTGGAGGCCGGTCCGCGGCTGCGGGCGCTCCTGGAAGAGGCGCAGGAAGCCGACCGCCCACTCGGTCAGCGTCCCGGGGTCGGGCGAGACGATCATCACCTCGTCGCCGATCGTCTTCACGATCGTCGCGTCGACCGGGAGCGTCGCCTCGACCGTGTCGACGAACCGCTCGACGAGATCGAGCGCCTCCTCGTCGCCCTCCTCCTCGGTGTAGCGGGTGAAGCCGGCGAGATCGACGAAGCAGAAGGTCATCGAAACCCGGGCCAGGGCGCGCCCGCCGGCGCCGAGGTCGGCCTCCATGTGACCGACCACGTCCTGCTCCATGTAGAAGCGCAGGTAGCGGTTGTGCATGTAGTCCATCAACGGCGCCGCGACCGGGAGCAGCTCGGAGGCGAGGCCCTCGATCTCCTCCGCCATCTCGAGCGGCGGCACGCCGCCCCGGATCAGCGGCTCGTGGACGTAGAGGTGAAAGAGGCGAACCTCGGCGTCGGCGAGCCGGCGAATCGACTGCGCGTAGACCCGGACGAGCTGCAGGAAGGCGACGAGCGGGAAGCCGGACGCGAGCACCTCGGAGATGTGCTCGAGGGCGAGCATGTCGTCCTCGTTCAGCGTCCCGTCGTGGCCCGTCGGCGTCCCGAGCAGGGTCATGATCCGGTCGATGAGCTCGACCTCGAGCCCGGTGCGCTCCGCCGCCTCCTCCTTGGTGAAGCTCGGCCCCGGGACCTGGAAGAGCTCCTCGGCGAAACCGAAGGCGAGCTTCCCTTCGCGGGCGGCCTCCTTGACCATGTCGAGCGAGTAGCCGCGCTCGCGCATCCGCGCCACGACCCTGGCCTGGGCGGCGGCGGCGCGGGTCCAGCGGCCGTCCTCGACCGGGACCACCTTCTCCTCGGCCCAGCGCTTCAGGGTCGAGCCGGGCACCCCGGAGACCTTCGACGCCTCGCTTATCGAGATGTAGTCGTCGGGCACCGAGCGCTAGCGCAGGTAGAGGCGCGGGTATTCGCGCTCGACCAGCTCGCGGTAGCGCTCGAAGAGCGGCTTGGCGGCCGGAAAGAAGCGGAGCGCCGCCTGAGCGTCGACGGATGCAGCGCGGATGCGCCCGCGTACCAGTGCGATCGCCGGGTTCTCGCGGCCCTGCAGGAAGCGGTTGCCGATCTCCGAGTCCATCGTCAGGTGCAACCCGGGCTTCGCCTTCGATCGCCCCGAGAAGCTCCAATCGAGGGTGTGGTTGGCCCGCTTCGAAGCGGAGATGTCAACCCGCAGCTTCAGGTCCGGGAACTCGAGCCGCAGCGGCGCGGCGGCGGCGCGGAGCCTCGGGCCGGCGTCGGGGTCGATGTCGATCTCGGCGAGCACGGTGTCGAGCAGCCCGCGCAGCTCGCGGGCGGATTTGAAGCCGGCTTTTGATTTCACTCTCGCCACCTCAACCTCGACTAAGGCTTGAGCCTTTTCTCGATCGTCTTGCGCTTCTGGTGTGCGCGATCGACGACCTGATCGAGGAGATCGCCGGCACGCTCGCGGGTCTCCGCCACCGACCCGGCGGTCGCCTCGTAGGTCTGCTCGACCGCCTTTCGCAGCGCGTCCGGGACCGGGGGCACCGGGACCTCTCGCTTTCGCTTCGACCGACCCACGCCCCGAAGCCTACTCCGACCCGCTGCGTCCTCTCTCGTAGGCTCACCACGATCGAAGCCCCGCAGACACCGAAGCCGCTCCACCTCGGAATGGGCACCGCGGCGCTGCAGCCGGCGGTTCCGATCGCGCCCGATGCGCTGCTGCCGGGCGATCCCGGGCGGGCGCTGATGCTCGCCCAGGAGCTGCTCGCCAAGCCGCGGATGTCGAACCACGCCCGCGGGCTCTGGGGCTATACCGGCGAGACGCAGGCCGGCGACCCACTCACGATCCAGGCGACCGGGATGGGCGGCCCGAGCGCCGCGATCGTGCTCAGCGAGCTCGCGATGCTGGGGGTTAGGCGCGCGATCAGGGTCGGCACCTGCGGGGCGCTCGACCCGGCGCTCGAGCTCGGCGAGCTGATCGTCGCCACAGGGGCGATCCCCGCCGACGGAACCAGCCGCAGGCTGGGCGGCGAAGGCCTCGTCGAGCCCGATCCGGGGCTCACCGCGGCGCTCGAGGCCGAAGGCGTGCCGGGGGTCAGGATCGCGAGCAGCGACCTCTTCTACGACCCCGATCCCGCACCCGCCACCGAGTGGGTCTCGCAGGGCGCGGCGGCGGTCGAAATGGAGGCCGCGACGCTGTTCGCGCTCGGCCCCGCCGAAGGCGTCGCGGTCGCCTGCCTGCTCACCGTCAGCGACGTGTTCGGGCGTCGCGGTCCCTCGGAGGGAAAGCGGCGCCGGATCGACGCCGAGGCGCTCGAAGATGCCGCGCGGCGGATGGGAAAAATCGCCGCTACGGCGCTTGCGGCGGCGGACACCCCGGAATCGGCTCGTTAGCTACTCGCTGAGGCCGAGCCGGGAGGGGTCGGTCGAGGCGGCCGCCGAGTCGGCGCGCGTTTCGCCCCGCGCCTTCGCGACCTCGCGGCTGAGCTCGTCGATCCGGTCCTCGACCTCCTCGAGGCGGTCAGACAGCGAGCGCAGGCGCCGCGTCACCCGCTCGAGCTCGGAGGCGGTCGCAACGTTCAACGCGTGCATCGTCTGGCTGCTGGCGCCCGTCGCAAGGTCGCGGGCCCCGAATGCCGCCTTCAGAGCCTGGTTTATGACCGGGTTGTCGAGCAGCACGTTGACCGCGTCGGCGACCGCGTCGGGGCTACGGGAGGAAATCCGGTCGCGCAGGCCCTCGGCCTCGTCGGCGGGCTCGTCGAGGGGGTCCTCGTGCGAATAGTCGCGCTCGTCGGTCACGGCTCCAAGGTAGCGCGGCCACGCCAGGCGCCGCGCAGGCGTGCCCGTTGCTGACAGATGCGCTGCATAGACTGCTTCGATCGGCGACAGGCCCTTGTTGACTGATTCAATAGCCTTTACGCACGGTTCCCGATTGCAAACAGGGGGTCGAACGAGTAGCTTTCTCGTGCCTGCACAGGCGCGGGGAGATGGAAGGCGAAGCGCGCGTCGTTCAGGACCGGAACCCGGGTTGATCACCGGGTTTCGCACGCAGTAGCCGGCTATATGAAAAGAACTCTCACACTCGCCATCGCCCTCGGGGTCGCCTTTGCCGCGATCGCGACCGGCACAGCGAGCTCGGTGACCCTCGACCTCGGCGGCGGTGTGCAGGTCCACGTGCCCACCGAGGGCGCGCTCCCCGCCTGCGTCGACCTCTCCGACAACGACGGCGACGGCCTCGTCGACCTCGGCGACCCGGGCTGCAGCGGCCCGCTCGACAGCGACGAGTACAACGCCCCGACCGGCGGTGGCGGAAGCACCCCGGCGGCGGCGGCACCACCCCGGGCGGCGGCACCAGCACCACGCCTGCGCCGGGCACAGGCGAGTCGACCGGCGCGCCGAACACCCCGACGAAGCCGGCCGCCCCCGGCGCCAAGCCCGCCAAGCCCGGCACGCCGGCGACCGGCGGGGTCGGGCCCAAGAAGCGCGACAAGATGGCGGAGCTGCCCGACCGCAACCCGGACGGGACCCCGACCAACAGCAATCCGGCGCTGTCGGTGACCACGTTCGGCCCCGCCCCGCTCGGCGTCCCGAACTTCATCATCGACCAGTTCGAGATCCCGCCCTTCCTGCTGCCGATCTACCAGGCTTGTGGCACTCAGTACGAGATCCCTTGGCAGGTGCTCGCCGCGATCAACAAGATCGAAACCGGCTTCGGCACCAACCTCAACGTCTCCTCGGCCGGCGCCGTGGGCTGGATGCAGTTCCTGCCCTCGACCTGGGAGGCCTACGGGGTCGACGCCAACGAGGACAAGCGCAAGGACCCCTACAACCCGGTTGACGCGATTTGCGCCGCGGCCCGCTATCTGAAGGCCGCCGGCGGCAGCGAGGACCTGCGCCAGGGGATCTTCGCCTACAACCACGCCGACTGGTACGTCGACGAGGTCCTGCTCTACGCGAAGCAGTACGGCAAGCTGCCGGAGGGCCTGGTCGGGTCGCTGACCGGCCTCACCGAGGGCGCCCACTTCCCGGTCGCCGCCAACGCCCGCTACGCCGACGACATCTCAGAGCGCGAGGCGCTGAAGCGCTCGAAGACCAACCAGCTGCAGGCAGGCAACGCCGCCGACGTGATCGCAGACTCCCCGACCCGCCGAGGCATCAACATCTACTCGAAGGTTAATGCGCCGGTGATCGCCGTCAACGACGGCGTCATCAAGGAGCTCGGCGAGAACGCGGAGCTCGGCAAGTTCGTCGTCCTCCAGGACGCGTACGGCAACCGCTACACCTACAGCCAGCTCGGCTCGATCGCCAGCGACCATCCGGTGCCGAAGGACAAGGCGCTGACCGCGTCGGACTTCGAGCTCGTGAAGCCGAACGGTGACCCGAAGCCCGATCAGCCCGCGAGCGCCGGCAGCAACGACGACGCCGCGCCGGCCACCACCACGCCGGCCACCACCACGACTCCGGAGCCCGCAGCCAAGCCCGCCGGTCCCGAGGACGCGGACGCGGACGCGGGCGGTCCGGTCGACACCGAGGAGCTCCGCGCGCGCCTGTTCGCGAACCCCGCCGAAGCCGAGGGTGCCGCGCCGCAGGCTCCGAGCTCCGACCTCGGCGGCCAGCTCGACGCGCTGCTCGGCGAGCGAGTCCCGGCGTATGAGACCTTCAAGAGCACCTTCTCGGGCGCCTTCGAGTTCGACCGCCGGACGATGGAGCTGCAGCCACTCAAGGTCGGCTCCAAGGTCACCGGCGGCACACTGCTCGGCAACATCGGCGAGTCCGGCAACGTCGCTCCGCACGTCCATTTCGCGATCCAGCCGGCCGGCCGCGGAGCACCGCAGATCGACCCGAAGCCGATCCTCGACGGTTGGAAGCTGCTCGAGTCGACGGCGATCTACCGCGCCGCGGGCAAGGACCCGTTCGGCGGCTCGGAAGCGACGATCGGCCAGGTGCTGCTGATGAACAAGACGACGCTCGAGCGCCGGGTGCTCGCCGACCCGCGGATCGAGACCTACGCCTGCGGCCGCAGCGACATCGAGACCGGCCAGGTCGACCGCCGCACGCTCGCGACCCTCGAGTACCTCGCCGAGCGCGGCTACCGGCTCACGATCACCTCGCTGAAGTGCGGCCACTCGTTCCTGACCACATCGGGCAACGTCAGCGCCCACTCCTCGGGCAACGCAGTCGACATCGCCGCGGTCAACGGCCTCCCGATTCTCGGCAACCAGGGGCCGGGCTCGATCACCGAGGCGGTGGTCAACGACCTTCTCAAGCTCCAGGGCACGATGCGCCCGGCGCAGATCATCACGCTCATGGACATGGGCGCCCCGACCTTCGCGATGGCCGACCACGACGACCACATCCACGTCGGCCACACGCCGCTGTTCGGCACCGGCGAGATCGGCCAGCAGCTCGCCAGGGTCCTGAAGCCAGAGCAGTGGGAGCGGTTGATCGGCCGCCTCAGCGAGATCGAGAATCCCGACGTGCCGCTGAAGCCGTCGAAGTTCTCGCTGCCCGACAAGGGCGAGGTGCCGACGGCCGCCGAGATCGAGAACCAGCGCTCAAGCGACGCCCACGTGGGCGAGTAGCACGCCCGCCGGCCCCGGACGCGCAGCCGAGGAGCCGGCGTAATGCTGTTGCCCTTCGTTCAGTTCGACTACGCGGGAAGGCTCGGCCTCGCCGACGGCCGCTACGTCGCCCGCGAACCTGACCGGGTGCTGATCGCCGAGACCTTCGGCGCCCCCCACCCCGCTAAGCGGCGCGGCAGGCGCCGGCGCGCGAAGCCCGCCGAGCCGCCGGCGACGCCCGAGACCGTCCCGGTGACCAGGATCACCGTGGTCCGCAGCGACCCGTTCGACGACGAGGCAGCGGGATCGAAGTGGCTCGACGATCTCGCCGGCGATTCGAAGCGGCGAGTCGCCGAGGCGCGCGAGGCGCTGGCGCTGCTCAACTTCGCGCTCGAGGCGCTCCGCGATGCCGCCGAGGACCCGCTCGTGCACACGGTCGGGGTCTCGACCGCGCTCGCGGTCCGGGTCGGATTCGGGACCGGCGAGCAGCTCGCCGACGGCAACTGGACCGAGGCGCGCCAGCTGCCGCCGCCCCCCTCCCCCCGCCACCTCGAGCTCGACCCGCAGAAGGAGGTCGCCGACCGGCTCGCCGGCCGCGACTCCGAAGACGAGGAAGGGACGGATGCCTGAGCTCGCGCTGATCTGCTGGGCGCTCTACGGGATTGGCGCGCTCGGGATCCGAGTCGTCATTCATCAGCGGCGGACCGGGTCCTCCGGTCTGATCGGAAGCCGGGCCGCGCCCGGTTCGCTCGAGTGGGTCGCGGAGATGGCGCACATCCTCGCGCTCGGTCTCGGCCTCGCGGCGCCGATCCTCGACCTGCTCGGGGTCGTCGACCCGATCGGCGCCCTGAATAAGACCGGCGTCCACGTTGCGGGAATCGCGCTGTTCGCGGTCGGGCTCGCGGGCGTGATCGCGGGCCAGGCCGCGATGGGCGACACGTGGCGAATCGGGACCGATCCGAACGAGCGCACGATGCTGGTCACCGACGGGCTTTTCTCGCTGGTCCGCAATCCGATCTACACCGCGTTGATCGTCACCCTGCTCGGCCTCGCGCTGATGGTGCCGAGCGTGGTCGCGCTCGCCTCGGTGGCGATCTTCGTCGCTGCGGTCGAGATCGAGATGCGCGCGATCGAGGAACCCCACCTGCGCCGCGTGCACGGCACCGACTACGAGGCCTACGCGGCCCGCGTCGGCAGGCTCGTCCCGGGCCTGGGGTTGATCGGCAGAAGATGACCGCCGAGCAGCAGCCCCAACAGGCAAGCAGGGCGGAGGCGTTCCGCGCCCTGCACGAGGGCGAGCCGTTCGTGATCCCGAACCCCTGGGACGCCGGGTCGGCGAAACTCCTCGAGGCGCTCGGCTTCAAGGCGCTGGCGACGACCAGCGGCGGCTTCGCGCTCACGCTCGGCCGCAACGACGGCAAGGTGTCGCCCGATGAGCTGGCCGAGCACGTCCGCGCGCTCGCCGAGGCAACCGAGCTCCCGGTTTCGGTCGACCTCGAGAACGGCGGTCCTGGGGCGGACGACGTAGCCGACTCGATCAAGCGAGTCGCCGAGGCCGGCGCGGTCGGCGGCTCGATCGAGGACTGGGACCCCGCCGCGGAGCGGCTCTACGAGCAGGCCGAGGCGGTCGAGCGGCTCACGGCCGCCCGCGACGCCGCCGACGGGCTCGGCTTCCCGTTCACGCTCACCGGCCGCGCCGAGAACCACTTCCGCGGCAACCCCGACCTCGACGACACGATCGCCCGGCTGAACACCTACGAGCGGGCCGGCGCAGACGTCCTCTACGCGCCGGGGCTGCGGACCGCCGAGGAGATCGCGGCGATCTGCGACGCGGTCTCGAAACCCGTCAACGCCCTCGCCAGGCCGAAGTTGTCCGCGGCCGAGCTCTTCGAAGCCGGAGCACAGCGGATCAGCCTCGGCTCCTCGCTCGCCTGGGTGGCGATGGCGGCGATGGCGGCGTCCGCCGAGCAGATCCGCGACGACGGCGACTTCGCCTCGATCAGGGTCAAGCTGCCCGAGCTCGACGACTGGCTCGACTAGCTTTACGTCATGGCCCGCACCGCGCTCAGACGCCTCCTGGTTATCCTCGCGGCCGCCGGGGCGATCACCGGGCTCGCGCTCGCAAGCAGCGCGGCGCAGGCTCCTCCCACCCCTGCTCCCGGGGCTGAGATCACGACAGGCGGCGTCGGCGGCGTGCAGCTCGGGGGCGGCTACAAGGCGCTGCGCCGTCAGGGGCTGCTGGGAAAGATCCGCAAGGGCTGCGAGCTCGCGCCCAACACCCGCTCAGCGCCGCTTTCCGGGGGCGTGACGGGAAGCGTCAACTTCACCCGCTCGCCGCCGCGCAGGGTGACCGACATCAGCATCCGCGGCGGCGCGAGCGCAAACGGAGTCGGGTTTGGCGCAACGCTCGCGCAGATCCAAACTGCCTTTCCCACAGCCCAGGTAGACCACGGAACCGATCGCGTCTTCCGGCTCACGATGGTGAACGTCCCGAACTCGAGGCGCCCGCAGATTCAGTTCGCCCTCGATGTCGATACCGGCCTGGTAACGCTGATCGGCGTCCCCTTCATCGCCTTCTGCGAATAGTGCGCCACCACGAAGACCGGTTCGCGGGGGCCGGTGACAAGGAGATCTACTGGCAGTCCTGGCTGCCCGACAGCGACGCGCGCGGCGCGGTCGTGATCTCCCACGGCGCCTCCGAGCACTCGGGGCGCTACGCGCACGTCGGCCGGGCGCTAAGCGACGCCGGTTACGCGGTCTACGCCGCCGACCACCGCGGGCACGGGCGCTCGGACGGGGGCGGGGCGAACATCGAGGGCATGCAGCACGTGGTCGCCGACCTGCTGACGATGGTCGAGACCGCGGCCGAGCGCCACGGCGGCAAACCGTTCCTGCTCGGCCACAGCATGGGCGGCAACATCGCGACGGGATTCGCGATCGCCCACGAGGACACGATCGAAGGCCTGATCCTGTCCGCCCCCGCGATCGACCCCGCTGCCGCCTCGGCGCTTGAGCGTGCGCTGAGCAGAATCACTTCCGCGGTCGCACCCAACCTAGGCGCGTACGCGGTCGAGGCCGAGGGGGTGAGCCGCGACCCAGAGGTAGTCAGCGCCTACGTCGAGGACCCGCTCGTCTACAACGGCAAGCTCCCAGCCCGCACCGTCAGTGAGATGCTGAGCGCCGCGCGCCGTTACCCGGACCAGCTGGGTGCGTTGCACATTCCCCTGCTCGTCCTGCACGGCGGCGCCGACCCGATCATCCCGCTCGCGGCCAGCGAGATGGTCGACGAGCGCATCGGCTCAGAGGACAAGACGAAGATCGTCTACGACGGCCTCTACCACGAGATCCTCAACGAGCCCGAGCAGGACAAGGTGCTCGCCGACATCGTCAGCTGGCTAGACGCCCGAACTCCTCCTCGCTGAGCTCGATCTCAAGCGCGGCGAGGTTCTCGCGCACGTGCTCGATCGAGAGCGTGCCCGGGATCGGCAGCATCACCGGCGAGCGGTGCAGCAGCCAGGCGAGCACGATCTGCGACGGGGAAGCGCCGCGACGCTCGGCGATCTCCGCCAGCCCCGGCGAGCGGCCAACGTGCAGCGGGTAGTACGGGACGAAGACGATTCCCTCGCGCTCGCAGTAGGCGATGACGTCCTCGGAGCCGCGCTCCTCCGGGTTGTACTGGTTCTGGACGGCGGCGATCGGGACCACATCGCGCGCCGCCTCGATCTGCGCGACGTCCACCTTCGAGATCCCGACCTCGTTGATCTTCCCGGCGTCGCGGTACTCAGCGATCGCACCGAGGCTCTCTTCTAGAGGGGTCTCGGGGTCGACCCGGTGCAGGTAGTAGAGGTCGATCACGTCCGTGCGCAGGCTGGCGAGGCTCTGCTCGATCTGCGCCCTCAGATCCTCAGGCTTGCCGGTGCCGGGCTCGTAGCCCCCCTTGGTCGCGACCACGATCCCTTCGGGCCGCGGCGTGAGCGCCTCGCCGATCGCCCGCTCGCTGTCGCCGTCGGTGTAGAGATGGGCGGTGTCGATCATGCCGATTCCAGCCTCGACCGCCTCGCGCAGGAAGGCGAGATTCACAGGTGTCGGGGTGAGCCGGTTTGTGCCGAGGCCGATCCGCGCGACCTCGGTGCCGGCGACTGTCAGCGTTCGCGGCATGCCCTCTCTTACCCGCTCAGAGCGCCGCGAGCACCGCTTCGAGGTCAGTGACCACGTCGCCGTCCAACCGCACCGCGGCGTCGCGGTCATAGGGCGTCGGGCCCTGGGTGACGATCGCGATCCGGCCGCCGCGCCCGATCGTCACCGAGGGCAGCCCGGCGACCGGGTAGACCTCGAGCGAGGAGCCGACGCAGAGCATCAGCTCGGCGCCCGATGCGAGCCGCTCGGACTCGACCATCGCCGCCTCGGGGAGCATCTCGCCGAACAGGACCACGTCGGGCTTCACCGGGCCCGAGCAATCGGTGCAGACCGCGACCCCTGCGTCGTCGAAGAGCCCCTCGACCTCCTCGATCGGGTACGAGGAGCCGCACTCGAAGCAGCTCGAGCTTCGGATCGAGCCGTGCACCTCGACGACGCACTCGCTGCCGGCCTTGACGTGCAGCATGTCGACGTTCTGGGTGATGACGCCGTCGAGCAGGCCGCGGCGCTCGAGCTCGGCGAGCGCCTCGTGGGCGGGGTTCGGCTCGACCGCGCCGAGCGACTGGAAGCGCGGCCGGTAGAAGCTCCAGAACTTCGCCGGATCGGAGACGAAGGCGTCGATGTGGGCGACCTCCATCGGGTTGACGTTCTCCCAGATCCCCTTGCCGGGGGTGCGGAAGTCGGGGATCCCGGACGGCACCGAGATCCCGGCGCCGGTGAGCGCGACAGTGCTCGAGGACTCGCGGATCAGGCCGGCGAGCCGCTCCGCTTCTGCCGCCGCTACTTGCCCTTCCACTTCGGGGCCCGCTTCTGGAGGAAAGCCGAGATTCCCTCGCGGCCGTCCTCGGAGAGGAAGACCTCGGCGAAGCCCTGCTTCTCGGCCTCGATCCCCTCCTCGATGTCGCCCTTGTTGGAGACCTGCTTGATCTTCTCGACCGCGAGCGGCGCCTGGCCCGCGAGCTTGCGCGCCCACGAGATCGCCACGTCGAGCAGCTCCTCATCGGGGACGAGGTCGTCGGCGAGCCCGTACTCGCGCGCCTCGGGGGCGAGCACCGCGTCGCCGGTCAGGTTCATTTCCAGGGCTTTCGAGGGCCCGACGAGCCGCGCCAGCCGCTGGGTGCCGCCGAAGCCGGGAATGATCCCGAGGTTGATCTCCGGCTGGCCAAAGACCGCCGACTCGGCGGCGACGCGGAAGTCGCAGGCCATCGCCAGCTCGCAGCCGCCGCCGTAGGCGATCGCGTTCACAGCGGCCACTGTGGACACCTGGCTGGTCTCGAGCTCGCGCAGCAGTGAGTGGCCGTTGTTGATCAGCTCGGCGCCCTTCTCGGGGGTGTCCATCTTCGTGAACGCCTTGATGTCGGCGCCGGCGGAGTAGACGACCGGCAGCGAGGAGTAGACGACCATCGCCTTCAGCTCCTCGTCGGCCTTCACCTCTTCCCAGACCTTGCCGAGGTCGCCGATCACGTCGGGCGAGATCGCGTTCATCGGCGGGTTGGCGAGCCAGGCGATCGCGACCTCGCCGCGCTTCTCGAGCTTCACCGTGCCTTCGCCGTCGCCCTGGGGGTAGGCGTAGAAGCCCTGGCCGCTCGCCATCCCGAGCCTGCCCTGGGCGACGAGCCGCTTCAGGATCCGCGGCGGCGCGAAGCGCTCGCCGTGGCTCTCGGAATAGCGCTCGAGCTTCTCGAGGATCTTGTCGAGGCCCTCCATGTCGGCCTTCCAGAACGGCGGGAAGAGGCCGCGGCGAGGGTCGAGCCCGGCGCCGGCCATCAGCCCGAGGTCGATCTCGCGCACGGTCGAGACACCTTCCTCGAGCAGCAGGCATGCCTCGACCAGCGCCTTGAGCATGAACAGGTCGGCGAGCTCCTCGGCGTCGGGGTCGCCGTCGCCGGGCAGAGTCGGCTCGCCGTCCTTATAGAAGCCCTCACCGCCGGACTTGGCGCCCAGCTTCCCATCCTTAACCAGCTTCCCCATCCCCTTGTGGACGTAGAAGCGGTCGCCGTAGGACTCCTTCAGGTACTCGGCGACGTGGAGGATCGTGTCGAGCCCGAGCATGTCGCCGAGCACGAACGGCCCCATCGGCGCCACGTTCGCGGCCGCGACTCCTTCGTCGATCTTCTTGATCGAGAGCTTGTCCTCCTCCTGCTTTCGCCACACCTCGGAGACGGCGGAGTTGAGGATCCGGTTGACGACGAAGCCCGGCACCTCCGAGCAGGTGATCCCCTGCTTGCGGATCGCCTGCGCGAAGTTGAAGGCCGCGGTGACGGTCTCGCGCGAGGTCTGCTCGCCGCTGATCACCTCGACCAGCGGCAGCACCGAGGCCGGGTAGAAGAAGTGGAACCCGACCACCTTGTCGGGTCGCAGCGTCGCCTCGCCGATCTCGGTGATCGGGAGCGATGAGGTGTTCGAGGCGAGAATCGCGTGCCCGGGAGTCGCCTCGTCGAGCTCGGCGAAGACCGACTTCTTGATCTCCATCTTCTCGGGCACCGCCTCGATCACGAAGTCGACGTCGCCGAAGCCCTCGTACTCGGTCGTGCCGGTTATCCGCCCCATGACTTCCTCGAGCTGGGCGTCGGCGGCCTTTTGGTCGATCTTCTCCTTCTTCACCAAACGGTCGAGCTGGGATTTGGTGACCTCGCTCGCCTTCTCGAGCGCGGCGTCGACGAACTTCTGGTCCACGTCCTTGACGATCACGGGTATGTCTGCGGCGGCGATCACCTGCGCGATCTCGCCGCCCATCGTGCCGCCGCCGATCACTGCGGCCTTGAAGACGAACATCAGCTTCGTTACCTCCGGAGTCGGGAGCGCCGCAGGCTAAACGAAGCGCGGCTCACCGGGCCGTCCCATCGCGGTCAGAGGCGGCGGAACATCGCCCGCACGACCCAGGCCTCGTAGCGCCCAGCCGCTGGATCCGCGGCAGTTGCGGTCTCGAGCCGGCCGAAGAACTCGTCGCAGAGGGCGTCGGGCTCGATCCCGGTCGCGCCGGGATCGAACAGGTTCTCCTTCAGGGTCGACTCCGAGAACGCGCGAACGAACTGCGTGTAGACCTGCGCGTAAGCGGCCGGGTCGCCGTCGCGCTCGTAGGCCTCCCAATACGGGTCGGGAACCTCGTCGACACCGACCGAGACGACCTCGAGCCGATCGGCGAGCTCGCCGCGGGCCGGAGCGGTGACCTCCTCGCCGCTGCGGCAGTAGACCGGGAAGACATAGTCGCCGAGCAGCTTCGGGTCGAGCAGGCCATCGCCGGCCAGTTGAACGGCGACGCGCCACATCGCCCCGAGCAGCTTCGAGGCGGACACGTGCTTGGCGCCGCCCTCTTCGGAGACGCTGCCGATTCCCTGGACCAGGAAGCGGCCGCCCGGCGCGAGCTCGGCCGCGCGGGCGCCGAGGAAGGCGAGCCAATCCTCTGCCGCGGCCGCGGCCAGCGAGGCACGGGCCTCGCCTGTCGCATCGGAGTGGTACATGCCGTCGGAGATCGGCTGCCGGCGCTGCTCGCGGAACCAGTGCGCGGCGTTCGAGCACAGGCCGACTCGACGCTGCGATCCGGGACGACCTGGCCGAAGAACGACCCTCCGGCGGCGCTCGCGTAGACCGGCCCGCCTCCGAGCCGCAGGTAGCCCTGCTCGCCGGCCACGTTCTCGAACAGCTGCGTGAAGTCGTTCGTGAGCACGTCGTTGTGGATCGCGATCAACGGAAGCTCGGCCGCCCGCGAGCGCAGCGTCTCGAACGCGGTGTGGATCGCGTGCACGGATCCGGCGCCGGTGCCGGCGCCGTAGTCGGCTACCGCAACGTGGTCGCGCCCGGCGTCGAGATCGAGCCCGGCGGCAGCCTCGCGGATCAGCTCATCGCCGCCTTCGATGATCCGTCGCTGGTACTCGGAATGGAGGTCGTAATACCCCTCGCCCTTCATCCCCGATGTGGAGGCCGTCTCGATCCGGGAAACCTATCGATGCTTGACACGTGACTATTTAGTCACCTATACTCCGCCCCGTCATGAAGGAGAAGGACCGGACCGACCTGGTGTTCAAGGCGCTCGCCGACCCGACGCGGCGGGGCCTGCTCGACGCGCTCTTCAAGCGAGACGGGCAGACCCTGAGCGCGCTCGAGGCGCGGCTGCCGATGACCCGGTTCGGGGTCATGAAGCACCTCAAGGTGCTCGAGGAAGCGGGGCTCGTGGCCACCCGCAAGACCGGCCGCGAGAAGCACCACTTCCTCAACCCGGTCCCGATCCAGCTGGTCCACGACCGCTGGGTCAGCAAGTACGCGCGGCCGATGGCGGAGACGCTCAGCGGCCTCAAACGAGAACTAGAGGAGGAAGCAAGATGACGACGATGGACGACTACGCGGTGATCGACGGAAGGGCCGCGTTCAAGGTGTTCGAGATCTACATCAAGACGACGCCGGAGAAGCTCTGGGAGGCGATCACCGATCCCGAGCTGCGAGCGAAGTACAGCTTTGGCGTCGGGATCGAGTCGGACTGGACCCCCGGTTCGGGCTACAAGGCGTCGATCCCCGGAGTGATCGACATTTCCGAGGGCGAGAACCTCGAGGTCGACCCGCCGCGCAAGCTGGTCCAGACCCTCGCCGCTCTGTGGAGCGACGAGGTCAAGGCCCAGGGGACCTCACGGGTCACCTGGGAGATCGAGCAGGTCGGCGACTCGTGCCAGCTCACGGTCACCCACGACCAGCTCCCCGACGACGCCAACCCCGAGCTCTACGGCGGCTGGATGATGATCCTCTCGGGCCTGAAGACGCTGCTCGAGACCGGCGGCCAGCTCGACACTCCCGGCTCGCTCCGCTACGCGGGGGCCTCTTCCTGAGGCTCCTCACCCTGAGACGCCGCCTCGTCGGCGCGCTCGCTCGCTTCGACCTCGTGCTTGAAGTGCCCGAGGCTTCGTTGCAGCGAGCGCGCCACCTGGCCGCGGACGAAGAAGCGGTCTGCGAGTGGCCCGATCACGCCGGGCTTGAGGATCTCGTAGCTGATCGCCTGGCTGACGAGGACCTGCTCGCCGCGGATCTCGAACCGCGTCTCGAGCTCGCCCTCGCTCTCGGGGTCCGCGAACGCGATCCGGTGCAGCCGGCGCGGATCGTGGTTGAGCACGCGCTCGGTGACCTCGCCGCGGCCGGCGGGGTTCGAGCGCCAGACGAGCTGCCCGCCGCGCTCGGGATAGCCCGATTCGGAGCTGACCGAGACGAAGCCGTCGACCCACGAGCCCCAGCGGTCGCGGTCGAAGTAGGCGTCCCAGACCTCGCTCAGCGTGGCCTCGATCAGGACGCTCTCCGCCGCGTCCCCCACTAGCCGTAGAGCTCGCGCTTGAGGAGGGTCATCGAGCGGATCGCCGATTCGATGAACGGCTCGACCTCGCCCCGCAGCCGCTTGTACTCCTTGCGGCCTGCCGCGGTGATCGAGTAGTAGCGGCGCGAGCGCCGGTCGGGGTGCTCCCATCGGCCCTCGATCATCCCCTCGCCCTCGAGCTTTCGGAGCAGCGGGTAGATCGTGTTCGGGTTGACCGAGATCACGCCCTCGGTCATCTCCTCGATCTGCTCGATGAGGCGGTTGCCGTAGGCCTCCTCGCGCGAGACCAGGTGCAGGACGAGCAGCGGGAAGACATCGCGGCGGCGGATGTCGCCGCCGAGCACATCGGAGGGGCGTCCGCCGCGCTTTCCGGAGCGCTTAGCGCGTGCTGCCTTCTCGCCCGCCTCGGTCGCCTCGGCGACCGCCTCGGAGACAGGCTTCTTGCCTTTCTCCTGGGCCACGGCACCGATGTTACGGCTAATAGGATCCGTCGCGTGGCCAAGCGACTCGCCGCACCCCTTCTTGCCGCCGCGCTGATCGCCGCGGGCTGCGGCGGTGGCGACGAGGGCGAGGAGATCTCACCCGAGGAAGCCGGGCTCGAGAGCACCAGGCCGTCGAATGCCGACGAGCACCGCCTCGACCCGGTCGCCGAGAGCACACCGCTCGATGAGCAGCTTCGAGCGGCGCTCGAGGCAGACGGGATCGAATGTCCGCAGCCGCTGCCGCCGCCAAAGGGCGAGACGGTGACCTGCCGGGTGCGCGGCGGCGGCGAGACCGCCGAGGGCCGCTTCACCGGCAAGGTCGTGGTCATCCGCGAGGGCCGGGAGCTGAGCTACAGCGCGAAGCTCAAAGGGCGCGGCGGCCGAGGCCGCGAACCGATCGGAACTCTGGCGCTGCCGGGCTAGGCCGCCGCCCCGGCGCGGCGCGGCGACAGCTCGATTGCCTCGGCGACGAGCTCGAAGGAGCGCAGTCGGTCGGCGTGGTCGTGGACCATCGTCGTCAGCATGAGCTCGTCGGCGCCGGCACGCTCGACGAGCTCTTCGAGCCCGGCGCGAACCTTCTCGGGGCCGCCGATCACCGCCGAGCCCGAGACCGCCTTCACGGTGGCCTCCTGCTGCGGGGTGTAGTGGTGCTCGGCCGCCTCCTCGGGGGTCGGCATGCGGCCCGGGTTGCCGGCGCGCAGGCGTGCGAACGAGAGCCGAGCCGGCCCGGCGAGCCAACGCGCCCGCTCGTCGTCCTCGGCGCAGACCACCGCCACCGCGACCTTCGCGTAGGGCTCCGACAGCCCCTCGGAGGGCTTGAAGTTGTCCTTGTAGATCTGCACCGCCGGGACCGTGTTCCTGGGGCTGAAGTGGTGGGCGAACGAGAACGGCAGCCCGAGCTCGGCCGCGAGCCGAGCGCTGTAGTCGCTCGAGCCGAGCAGCCAGACCTCGGGCTTCGGCCCCTTGCCGGGCACAGCGGTGATCCCGCGATGCGGGTCCTCGGCGCCGAAGCGCCCCTCGAAGAAGCCGACCAGCTCCTCGAGCTGGCGCGGGAAGTCCTCGGCCGAGAGCGGGTCCGCGGAGCGCCGCAGGGCCGCGGCCGTCATCGGGTCGGTCCCGGGCGCGCGACCGATGCCGAGGTCTATCCGACCCGGATGAAGCGCCTCGAGCATCCCGAACTGCTCGGCGACCACCAGCGGCGGATGGTTGGGGAGCATCACGCCGCCGGAGCCGATCCTGATCTCGGTGGTCGCGTCGGCGAGCGCCATCATCAGCACCGGCGGCGAGGAGCTCGCGATCCCGGGCATATTGTGGTGCTCGGCGACCCAGTGGCGGTGGTAGCCGAGCCGCTCGACGTGGCGGGCGAGCTCGACCGAGTTGCGGAGCGCGTCGGCCGGCTCCGAGCCCTCGGGCACGATTGCGAGATCGAGAACCGAGAGCGGGATGCGATCCGTATCGCTCATCCCGAGGAGTCTGTCAGGCCGCTACTTCCTCTTCTTGACGCACTTGCCCTGCTTCAGTTTCCGGCCCTTCCTGCATTTCTTGGGCACCGGCGTTACCGCGGGCGTCGCTGCGGAGGCGCCCTGCGAGCCGGTCCCGCCCGCGGCGCCCGGCGCTCCGGTCACGGGGTCGATCCCGCGGCCGTCGAGATTGACGATGGCGTCGCCGGCGGCTGCATCGCCCGGCAGCGTCAGGATGGCGTCGCGCGGACCGACGGTGCCCGGCGTGAAGCGGATCGCAATCGCGCAATTCCCACCGGCAGCTACCTGGGTGCCGGAGCAGTCGTCGCCGACGATCGTGAAGTCGGTGGGATTGGTACCGGCGATCGCGGCGATCCCGGCGTTCAGCGGCGCGCCGCCGGCGTTTTCGAACACGACCTGGTCGATCGGGCCGGGGCCGCCGGTGACCTGGCCGCCGAAGTCGACGTCGGCGGCTTCGACGACGGCGCGGTTGAGTCGTAGGACGACGGAGTTGCCGCTCGTGCTCGGGAGCAGAAGGTCGAGGGCGCCGTCGCGGTCGATGTCGGCGATCGCGGGGTGGACGGGGTCCGCAACGGGAATCGTCGCCGCCGCGGTGAAGAAGCCCGCTCCGGCGTTGTGGAGAACTCGAACAAGATCGGCATTGAAGTCGGCGACGACGGCATCGGGGTGGCCGTCGGCGTCCAGGTCACCGATAGCGAGTCCGATGTTGTTGGCTCCGGCGATCCCCGGCGGCGTGACCCGCGGACCGCCGAACTCGGCGTTGCCATCACCGAGCGCGGCGGCCACCCCATTGCCCGCGGAGACGATGTCGAGGTGGTCATCGCCGTCGAGGTCGGCGAGCTCGACATCGCGGTAGGCGCCGAGCGTGTAGAGGATGCTTCCTCCGTGTGGGTCGACGAAGGGCGTCGCCGCGTTGCCGGTGCCGATCAAGATGCTGCTGCCGCTCGACAGGTGGCTGACCGCGAGATCGGGCCGGCCGTCCTCGTCGACGTCGCCGAGGTCCAGCTGCGAGGGCATGGCCGCGACCGGGGCGACCGCCTGTGCCGGGAACATCCCGGCGCCGTTGTTGAGCGCGGTAGTGACCTGGTTCGGGATGCGGTTTGCCATCACGACGTCGAGGTCACCATCGTCGTCGGCGTCGACGAGCACTAGATCGTCGACGCCGTCGCCCGTCACCGTCGTCGAGAGCGCGGATCCTCCGCCCGCGCCGTCGCCGAGGAACTCGGATATCTGTCCGGGGGACGTGAAGTTGCCGGTGATGAAGTCGAGGTCCTCGTCGACGTTCAGACGCCCGACCGCGACGTCGGTCGGCTGGAGCAGGGGGCCGAGCGCGATCGCGTTGGGAACCCACGTGTTGCCACCGTCCCCCCGGTGAACAGAGACGCTGCCCGGCGTCATCGCTCCAACACCGAAGTTCGGAACGACGACGTCGAGGTCGCCGTCGCGGTTCACATCCGCTGTCGTCGCGCCGTTGGGCACGTTGAGCCCGGTGATCGGCGTGCCCGGGGAGAAGCCGACGTCGGCGGAGGCGGGCGCCGAGGCTGTCGCAGCCAACGCGGCGACTGCCAGAACGCTCCCGATCCCGACTCTCCATACCAAGACGGCGATCTTGTCACAAAGGCGCCCGGCGAACCGGGCGCTTTGTGAAACCTGTTTCGACCCGCGCGACTAGGCGGCGGCCGGGGCCGCGCGCCGAACGGGACCTTGGAGCTGCCGGGCTAGGCGGCTAGACCGTCGCCGGCGCCTGCTCGGCCTGGCTGTCGCGAGCGCTGTCGGCCTGCTTCTCCTCGGCCTCGGGAGTCGGCTCGTCGGCCTTGCGGCCCATGAGCAGCTCCTTGGCGATCACGAGGCGCTGGATCTGCGAGGTGCCCTCGTAGATCTGCATCAGCTTCGCGTCGCGCATCAGCTTCTCGACCGGGTACTCCTTGATGAACCCGTAGCCGCCGTAGACCTGGACCGCGTCGGTGGCGTTCTCCATCGCGCTGTCGGCGGCGAAGCGCTTCGCGTGCGAGGACATCAGCGTGTTGCGCTCGCCGTCGTCGAGCTGCATGGCGGAGTTCCAGACCAGCAGGCGCGCGGCCTCGACCCGGGTCGCCATGTCGGCGATCATGAACGAGACCGCCTGGTGCATCGCGATCGGGACGCCGAACTGGACCCGCTCCTTGGAGTAGTCGGCGGCAAACTCGAACGCGGCGCGGGCGAGGCCGACGGCGAGCGCCGAGACGCCGGGGCGGGTGCGGTCGAGGGTCATCATCGCGAGCTTGAAGCCCTTGTTCTCCTCGCCGAGCAGGTTCTCGGCGGGGATCTCGGTCTCGTTGAAGGTGATCGTCGCGGTGTTCGAGGCCCGCTGGCCCATCTTGTCTTCCTTCTTGTCGACCGTGACCGTGTCGTCCTTGTCGACGACGAAGGCGCTGATGCCGCGGTGGCCGGCTTCCTTGTCGGTCTTCGCGTAGACGGTGAACCAGTCGGCGTAGCCGCCGTTGGTGATGAAGCACTTCGAGCCGTTGATGACGTACTTGTCGCCGTTCTTGGTCGCCGTGGTCTTCATCCCCGAGACGTCGGAGCCGGCGTCGGGCTCGGTGAGGCAGAAGGAAGCGAGCTTCGGCTCCTCGGTCAGCATCGTCAGGTACTTCTTCTTGACCTCCTCGGAGCCGCCGAGGCCGACCGGCGCCGAGGCGAGGCCGTTGGCCATCAGCGAAGTGCCGATTCCGGTGCATCCCCAGCCCATCTCCTCTTCGATCAGGCAGCCGGAGAGGTAGTCGAGCCCCGGGCCGCCGTACTCCTCGGCGACATGGGTGTTCATGAGGCCGACCTCCCAGGCCTTCTCGACGATGTCCTGGGGCCAGGTCCCGTCGACGTCGTACTCCCACGCGACCTTGCGAATGTCCTTCTCGGCGAAGTTGTGGGCGAGCTCGCGAAGGTCCTTCTGCTCGTCGGTCAGGGTCAGGTCAGCCACTGTGTCTTGCTCCTTTGCTGGGGAGGTTCGAGTCGGTCGGGGCCCGTGCCTGCGCAGCGGGCGCATACCGATTGACTGGTCAGTCAACCAGTCGGAATCGTACCGAATCGACGCCGATTTGGGGCGCAATGCTCGCGGCGCGGTTTACGCTTTGTGCGTGGTTCTCGCCTCGCTCGACAGTGGCACGGTTCTGATCGTCGTCGCCGTCTGCGTGGTCCCGATCGCGCTCTTCATCTTCGCCCGCGGGGCTCCAAGCGCGCTCAAGGAGCTCGGCAAGGGCCCGTTCGCGATCGACCAGGACCTGCCCGCGAAGGGAATGGCCCCGCCGCCCCCGGTGACGCGCGAAGTCCGCGAGGCCGAGATCCGCCAGATGCTCGAGGCGCGCGCCTACCGCGCCGAGACCCGGGGGCAGCCACCGGTCGACGTCGACGCCGAGCTCGAGAAGATCCTTGCCTCCGAGCAGCCCGGCGCGGGATCGCTCGCCAACGACGCCGAGTTGCGCCAGGAGGTTCACGATCTGGTCATCGCGCGCAACGAGCGCCGCGCCCGGGCCGGCAAGCAACCGCTCGACGTCGAGGAGGAAGTAGACCGCCAGCTGCGCGAGCTTGAGAACATGGGGCAATGACGCCTGACGAAAAAGACATCAAGGAGCGCATCGTCGAGATCACCGAGCTCGCGCTGAGGCCCGGCACCTACTTCAACCCGCAGACCGAGGTGCTCGTCGTCGTCGACGACTCGACCTCGATCGACCAGGAGGTCTTCAACATGGAGGCCTACGAGGGCGCCGAGTGGGTGCGGGTCTCCGACGACGTGCCGGTCGACGAGGGTGCGCGCGACGAGCTGCTCGAGGATTTCCAGACCCACTACCACCCCGGCTTCTCGGGCTCGGTCTCCGAGACCGCGCTCGAGCAGGACGACGGTGACGAGGACGAGGACGAAGAGGGTCAGGACCCCGGCCGCGAAGACTGAGGCTCAGGCAGCGACGGCGACGATGAAGGCCGCGTAGAGGCCGAACCAGACCAGCACCGGCGGCAACTCGAAGCGATCGCGCAGCCTCAGCGCCCAGTAGGCGACGAGGCCGCCGGCGAGGCCGAGCGCGACGGAGAGCGCCGCGTCACCGCTCAGCTCCCACTCGGTGAAGATGAGCCCGATCCCGACCGGGATCGTCGACTGGAAGACCATCGCCCCGGTGATGTTGCCGAGCGCCAGCGAGTCCTTGCCCTCGCGGACCCAGAAGAAGCTGTTCACCTTCTCGGGCAGCTCGGTGGCGAGCGGGGCCAGGACCAGCGAGAGCACGATCGCCTCCGCGCCGAGGTTCTCGGCGACGTGGAGCAGCTCCTCGACGAACAGGTGGGCGCCGCCGACCATCGCGGCAAGCCCGACGATGCACTGCAGCGCTGACAGCCAGATCGACGGATCCTCCCGGCGCGCGCTGCGCGGCTCCATGATCAGCGGATTGAGAGTTTCCTCCGCCTGCATCTCGCCGCCGCCGCGCAGCGTCGCCCAGACGTAGACGAAGTAGGAGGCGAAGAAGACGATCCCGGCTGGGACCCGGATCTCGCTCGGGGCGCCGAATCCAAGCGCGAGCCCGGCGGCGAAGAAGACGAGGAAGAAGGCGAGGTCGCGGTCGAGCGTCGGCACGTGCGCGGTGAGCTCGATCCCCTGCCTGCGGCGGGATCGGTAGAGGTAGGCGGTGAGGCCGACGAGGCCCATCGCCAGCGTCGCGAGCAGGAACGGCGCCCCGACGATCGCACCGATCGCGACGTCCTCGCTCTTCGTCGCGCCTACGAGCGCGACGATCGCGATCAGCGTCTCGGGCAGCGCGGTGCCGACGGCGGCGAGCAGGCTGCCGACGGCGCCCTCACCGAGCGAGAGCCGGTGGCCGAGCCACTCGATCGCGTTCGTGAACAGGAGCGCCCCGGCAAGGATCACCCCGAAGCTCACCGCTAGGAGGACGTACTCCACCTCGGTTCTACGCGAACGCGAACGTGATCGCGAGCACCATGTAGACGAGCAGCAGCTGCAGACCCTCGAACCAGTTCGACTCTCCATCGCCGGTGATCGCGTTTGCGATCAGAACCGCGAGCAGCACGGCGCCGACCTCGAACCCGTTGAAGACGAGCGGCATCGGTACCGGGCCGAGCACGAACGAGCACAGCACGAGCACGGGGGCGACGAAGAGCGCGATCTGGGCGCTCGATCCGATCGCGATGTTGACCGCGAGGTCCATCTTGTCCTTCATCGCGACCAGCACCGCGACCCAGTGCTCGGCCGCGTTGCCGACGATCGCGACCACGATCGCGCCGACGAAGAACTCGCTCAGCCCGATCGACTCCGAGGCCTCGCCGATCGAGCCGACGAGGATCTCGGACATCGCGCCGACCGCGATCCCGGCGATAGCCAGCATCATTGCCGAGCGGCGCGGGCTCCAGCCCCAGGTGTCCTCCTCCTCCGCGTAGGGCGGGTTGAAGAGGTCCTTGTGGGTGCGGAGCGAGAACAACAGGCCGGCGCCGTAACCCGCGAGCAGAACGAGCGCGACCGCGAGCGAGAGGTTCTCGATCGTCGAGTCGTAATCGACGAGGCTGACGCCGATCCCGGGCAGCCCCTCGCCGTCGACGAGCTCGAAGATCGCCGGCATCACGAGCGCCACCGCGGCGAGCAGCAGCATCGATGACTGGGCGCTCGCCGCCGTGCGATCGAAGGTCTGCTTCTCGCGGCGGAGCCCGCCGAAGAACATAGCCGCCCCGAGCACGAGCAGCACGTTGCCGAGGATCGAGCCGACGATCGACGCCTTGACGACCTCGTGCAGGCCGGCCTCGAGCGCGAACAGCGCGATGATCAGCTCCGGCGCGTTGCCGAAGGTGACGTTGAGAAAGCCGCCGATCCCGGGGCCCGAGCGCGCCGCAAGCTCCTCGGTGGCGCGCCCCATCAGCGCCGCGGTCGGGATCACGCCGGCCGCGGAGACGAAGAAGAGCAGGCTCGGCGAGGCGTGCGCGATCTCGAGAACGATCGCCAGCGCGATGAACGGCGTCAGCAGGTACGGCCAGCCGTCGGGGCTGAAGAAGAAAGAGGCGTCGAGGCGCGGCGGGCCTCCCCCCTCCGGCCCGGAGCCGGACGGCTCGCCTCCGAAGGGCTCGATGTCGAGTCGCTCGCGGGCCAAGGAGCGGGGAGCTTAGCCCGCGCGCTCGCGCAGGTCTGCCGGGCTGATTCCCCAGCGCGATCCGGCATCGGCAAGCTCGGGGACGAGCGGCCAGCGATCGGGGCGCTCGGCGCCCTCGTGATCGGGGCTGGCGCCCTTGAGCGCCATGCAGCCGGTGTTGTCGCCGATCTCGCGCACCTGCTCGATCTCGCTCGTGCTGAGCCGCTCCTCCTCGGGCAGGGCGGCGAGCTCGGCGCGCTTGTCCTCGATCGGGCGCGAGTCGGGGCCCGCCTCCTGGATCAGCGTCGGGACGACGCATGCGACCGGGTCGTGGGCCAGGTTCCACTGGCAGGCGAGCTGCAGCGGGGTGAGCTCGTGCCGCTCGGCGATCGGGCGCAGCTGCTCGAGCCGGGCGCGACCGTCCTCGATCCATCCATCCGGGCGGAAGGCGCGATGATCGCCTTTCGGCAGCGGCGTCTCGGAGCTGACGTCGCCCCAGAACAGGCCCCCGTAGTCGACGACGCGGGTCATCACCCGGACCCCGGCTTCCGATGCGGCGCCCAGGCAGAGCTCGCCGGGCCAGGGCTCGAACGGGTTGAGGATGATCATCGCCCAGTCGATCAGCTCGCCGTAGCGCTCGAAGCAGCGGACGAGATCGAGGCTGAAGCCGTTGGCCGGTCCGGGCGCGACCCCGATAGCGCCCGCGATCCCCTGCTCGCGCAGCGCCGCCATCCCCTCCCAGACCTCGCTCGACTCGTAGCCGGTTCGGTCGGGGTTGTGGAGCAGGAGCAGGTCAAAGCGCTCGGCACCGAGCCGCTCGAGGCTGCGCTCGGCGGCCATACGCAGGTAGTCCCCGTACTCGCCCGGCCCTCGCAGCGATGAGTCGGTGAAGCGCGGGAAGCCGCGCGGGCCGTCGCGCTCGCCCTCATAGAAGTCGTGCCCGACCGCCCCGACGAGGCAGAAGTCCTCGCGCGTGACGCCGGCGATCGCGCGCCCGAGCACAACGTCCGCCTCGCCCTGACCGTAGGCGTCCGCGGTGAGCACCGTGTCGATGCCGTCGCCGGGACGCAGCAGCGCCTCGAGCCGCTCCTCGTCGATCGCCTCGCCGAAGTGCAGGAAACGGCCGCCGCTCCAGCTTCCGAGCGCCTTTCGTCCGGGCATTCTCATCGGGATAAAGCTAGGCGAAGCCGGATGCGGCCGCTACTGAAGCCCCTCGGCGCAGGCCTGGATTGCGTCCTGGCCCCGCGCCTGCGAGAGGCAGTCGAGGTACTCCTGGCTCGCTCCGCCGCTCGGCGGGGTCGGGACCGGCGCCGCTGCGCCGCCTCCGGCTCCGCCGCCGCCGGCTCCCCCGCCCGCGCCGCCACCGCCGACACCGCCCGGAAGCGCGCCGCCGAGGTCGAGCCCGTAGCGCTGCAACAGCTCCGAGAGCGGCTTCGCGCTTGTCGGCGCCGTGACCGTCTGCGGCTCGCCGAGGTCGCTGAAGGCGAGCGAGAAGTCGATGTTGATCGGATCCTCTCCGGTGGCGGTGCCCGCCGGGGGGTCGAAGACGACCTGCGCGGTCAGCTTCTGGAGCCGGTTGTCGTCGGTGCTGCTGTAGATGTCGAGCGTCGATTCCTTCACCGACTGGCGAAGCTCGTCGAGGTTGGCGCCCGCGGGCAGAGCCTGGGCGCCGGCGGACTTCTGCGCCGAAGCGATCAGCTTGTCGACATCGGCGTCGCCTGAGACGTGGATCGTCTCGACGCCCTCGACGTCCTCGGTGCCCTCGTTCTCGAGGTTCGTGAACGACTCCGAGACACTGGTGCCGCCCTCGGGCTGCTGCGCTGACTGCTTCTGGATGCCGAGGAAGAGCTGCCTGAAGTTGTCGAGCGTGCTCGCGTCGACCTCGTAGTCGGTGTCCTGGAAGTTGACGAACGCCTTGTCGCCGGTCGAAACGAGGCCGCCCGCGAAGCTGAAGTCCTGGCCAGAGCCGGCGACGTCGACGTCGGCGGTGAGGTCGAACTGGGGAAGCTGGCCCTCGGCGCTCTGGAACGGTCCCTTGACCGTCGCCTTAAGGCTCCCCTCCTCGTCGCCGGTGGTGGTGATGTCGGCGACGATGTCGATGATGCCGCTCGAGTAGTCCTTCCCCGGCGCAAAGGTCTCGTCGACGACCTGCTGGGGGTCCTCGTCGCCGCCGCCACCGCCGCCGCAGGCGACAAGGCCGAATGCAAACACGGCAGCGACAACGGATGGCAGTAGGTAGCGAAAGATTTTCATCGGCAACGGCGAAGGCGGCCCCGGACGCGAAGCGGAGGAGCCGCCGTCCCTGATGCCGGAATGTAGCGCAACGCCTCGTGCCCGGCGCCGAATCGGGCGCCGTAGTCTTTAGATCGATGGCCGAGGGCAGAGCTTGTCCGAGTTGCAGCGCCGATAACCCCGCGCAGGCCCGCTTCTGCATGTCGTGCGGCGGCCCGCTCGCGGCGCTCTGCCCATCCTGCGGTGCCGAGTCGCCGCCGAAGGCGAAGTTCTGCATCGAGTGCGGGTCGGCGCTCGAGGGCGCCCCAGCCCCGGGAAGCGAGCCTGCGCCCGCGCCCACCGCCGCGCCCGAGCCTCCACCCGAGGAGCGCCGCCAGGCGACCGTCCTGTTTGCCGACCTCTCCGGCTACACCGCCGCCTCCGAGGGCCTCGACCCCGAGGTCTCGAAGGCCCTCGTCGACTCGACCCTGCGCCGGCTCGGCGCCGAGATCGAGCGCCACGGCGGCACGATCGACAAGTACATCGGCGACAACGTGATGGGCGTCTTCGGCGCCCCGGTGGCCCACGAGGACGACCCCGAGCGCGCCGTTCGGGCCGGGCTCGCGATGCAGGAGACGATGGAGGAGGCGAACCGCAAGAGCGCGGCCGAGCACGGCGTCGAGTTCGCGCTCCGGGTCGGGATCAACACCGGCGAGGTGATGGCGGGCGCTGTCGGCGGCGACCGCTACACCGTGATGGGCGACGTCGTCAACGTCGCCTCGCGGCTCGAGGCCGCCGGGCGGCCGGGAACGGTGACGGTCGGCGAATCGACCGTGCGCGCGACCCGCGACGCGATCGCCTACGAGAAGCTCGAGCCCCTGAAACTGAAGGGGAAGTCCGAGCCGGTGCCGGCCTGGGAGGCGAGCGGCGCGATCACGCCGGGTGTAGTCCGGCGCTCGGCGCTTCGCTCCGAGACCCCGTTGATCGGCCGAAGCGACGAGGCGCAGACGCTGGTCTCGCTCGCCGACCGGGTCGGGCGCGAGGGCTCGCCGCACCTGGCGACGGTGCTCGGCCAGGCCGGGGTCGGCAAGTCGCGGCTGCTGCGCGAGGTGACCTCCTTCCTCGCCGAGAGCGAGAAGCAGCCGACGGTCCGCCAGGGGCGTTGCCCTCCCTACGGCTCGGGGATCGCCTACTGGGCGCTCGGAGAGGTCATCCGCGAGCAGTTCGAGATCCTCGACACCGACCCGCCGGAGACGGCGTGGGACAAGCTCCGCAGCGGGGTCGAGGAGCTGATGCGCGAGGCCGGGGAGCCCGACGCCGGAGAGCGCAACGCGGCGCTGATCGCGCGGGCGCTCGGGATCGAGCCCCCAACTGATGCTCCCGCTGCCGAGAGCGACGACCCGCAGCGGATGCGCGAGGCGCTGTTCTCGGCGCTCCGCGCGGTGATCGAGGCGCTTGCCCTGCGCCGCACGCTGGTGCTCGCCTTCGAGGACATCCACTGGGCGGACGAGAGCATGCTCGACCTGATCGAGTACCTGGCGCGCTGGGTGCGCGCCCCGCTGCTGCTGCTCTGCATGTCGCGCGACGAGCTGCTCGAGCGCCGCCCCGGCTGGGGAGGCGGGCGCCGCAACGCGAGCTCGGTCAGCCTCGAGCCGCTTACCGCGCGCGAGACCGAGCAGCTCGTCGCCGCCCTGTTCCCCGACGACAACGGGCACGGCGACGTCGTCGCGGGCGTCGCCCAGCGCGCCGGCGGCAACCCGCTGTTCGCCGAGGAGATGGTCAACCGCCTGCTCGAGGAGGGCTCCGGCGACGCCGACGCTCTCCCCGGCACCGTCCAGTCGCTGCTCGCCGCGCGCCTCGATTCGCTCGAGCGACTCGAGCGGCTGCTGCTCCAGCACGCCGCGGTCGTCGGCCAGAACTTCTGGGTCGGGTCGCTGGAGAGCACCGCGAACGAGGAGGACCTCGACCTCGAGCACGTGCTCGCCTCGCTCCAGGACAAGGACATCCTCGTCCCGAGCCCGGGCTCGAGGCTCGCCGGCGAGCGCGAGTACGCCTTCAAGCACGTGCTGATCCGCGACGTCGCCTACGGGATGCTTCCGAAGTCGGTCCGCTGCCGCAAGCACGAGCAGGTCGGGCTTTTCATCGAGGAGCGCGCCGGCGAGCGCAGCGAGGGAGTCGTCGGCCTGGTCGCCGAGCATTACGCGCGCGCCGCGGCGCTCGGCGAGGAAACCGGGCTCGGCGGCGATGAGCTCGGACGGCTGCGCGCTGGCGCCTTCGAGCGCCTCGAGTCGGCCGGCGACGCCGGCGCGGCGCTCTACTCGAATGCCGAGGCGCTCGACCGCTACACGCAAGCGCTCGAGCTGGCCGGCGAGCTCGACGACGCCGAGGCGAGGGCGCGGATCGGCGAGAAGCAGGGCGACATCGCGCTCCGCATCGGCCGCGTTGATCCCGCGGTCGAGGTCTGGCTCGAGTGCCTCGAGCACCACCGCGGCGAGGAGGACCTGGCGCGGGTCGGAGACCTGCACCGCAAGATCGGCGCCGGGCTCTGGCACAAGGGCGAGCGGCAGGCATCGATCGACCACTACCAGAAGGGCATCGACCTGCTCAAGGACGGGGAGCCGTGCCTGGAGCTGGTCCGCCTCTACGAGGAAGCTGCGTCGCTCTACATGCACACCGGCGACAACATGCTCGCGATCTACGCCTCCGAGAAGGCGCTGCGGCTCGCCGAGCAGCTCGACGAGGTCGCGCGCCGCGAGCCGCGCCCACGGCATCTTCGGCCGCGTCTTCGGGCGGATCGGCGACGCCGAGAAGGCGCGCGAGAACCTCGAGCGCTCGGTCGAGCTGGCGCGCGGTTCCGACCGCGCCGAGGCGGTGCGGGCGCTGCTCACGCTCGGCTACCACCTCGAGGTCTCCGAGGCCGACTACCCGGGCGCCACCGACTCCTACCGCGAGGCGCTCGAGCTCGCGGTCGAGCTCGGCGACCTCCCCTCCCAGGTCGAGCTCCACGCCGCGCTCGCCGAGCTCGCGGTGCTGCGCGCCGACTGGAACGAGGCGCAGGAGGCGACCGACGCCAGCACCGAGCTCGCCGAGCGCGAGGGGCTGACCGGCAAGCTCTGCTTCCCGTACGTGACCCGCGGCGCGCTGCGCTGGCGCGAGGGCGACTGGGAGGGCGCGGCGCAGATCTGCCGCCAGGCGCACGAGCTCGGCGAGCAGGTCGGGCGCTCGGAGGCCGCCTACTCGGCGCTCTTCTGGCTCGCCGCGGCGCTCCGCGACTCGGGCGACGGCGCCGGAGCCGAGACCGAGCTCGCTCGCGCGCTCGATCTCTGCGAGCGCGCCGGGCTGATCCCCCAGTCGCTCGAGGCGACCGCGGCCCGCGCGGTGGCGCTGGCGCTCGCCGGACGCGGCGACGGCGCCCGCGACGCCGCCGAGGAGGCCGAGCGGCTCACCGAGCGGCTCAGCTTCCCGATCGGCGAGGCGGCGACCGCCGAGGCCCGCGGCGCCGCCGCCGAGGATCCCGCCGCCGGGGCCGAGTCGCTGCGCAGCGCGGCCGAGGCATGGGAGCGGATCGGCCGGCCGGTCGACTCGGCGCGCTGCCTGCTGCTCACCGCGCGGCGGCTGCGCGAGGCGGAGTCCGGCGAGGCCAAGGGCGCGCTCGAGGCCGCCGTGGCGCGCTGCGAGGAGCTCGGGCTCACCGGGCTCGCCGATCGCGCGCCGGAGCTGGTGGCGCGCTAGCGTCACGACAGTGCCGAAACTCACCCGGGACGACGGAGCAGAGATCCACTGGGAGCAGCGCGGCGAGGGGCCGCTGGTCATCCTCGCTCCCTACTGGAACGGGCACCCTTCGTCATTCGACGCGCTCGCCGAGGACCTCGTTCGCGACCACACCGTGGTCCGCTACGACGCGCGCGGCACCGGCGGTTCGTCGTCCGGCGGGCCGCATGACATGGAGACCGGCGCCGGCGATCTCGAGGCGGTCGCTGCGGCGGCGGGCGGAGGCGCCACGATCATCGGGCTCGCCGACGGCGGCAACTGGGCCGTCCGGGTCGCCGATCGCTCCCCCGGGGTCGCCCCCAACATCGTCGCCCTGGGCGGCCCGCCGTTCGCCCTCAGCAGGCTCGCGGGGATGGACGCGATGATCGCCTCGGACAGCGTCATCGAAGCCTTCCTCGAGATGCTCTCCAACAGTTACCGCGGCGGCATGCGAACGCTGCTCGAAGCGACCAATGCCCAGATGGACGAAGAGGAGCTCCTGCGGCGCCTCGACAAGCAGGTCGAGCACACCCCTCGAGAGACCGCGCTGGGACGGGTAGCGGCGTGGCGCGACGATGATCCGGTCGAGTTCTGCCAGCGGATCGGGGATCGGCTCACGGTCGTCTATTCGGAGGACGTCGCGGGCCCCTGGCTGCCGCCCTCGAGCGAGCTCGAGGAGACCTTCTTCAGCATCCTGCCCGAGGCACGCTTCGTAGAGGTGGACGACGGCATGATCAGCCGCCCGGACCTGACCGCGGGCGTGATCCGCGAGCTAACCTCAAAGGCCTGATGCCCTCGTTCAAACAGCAGGCGCTGTTCGAGGCTCCGCTCGGAGACGTCTGGAAGCTGCTCGAGGACCCGGCCAACTATCCGAAGTGGGGAGGCGCGATCGAGGTCACCGGGGTGCCGACGAAGATCGAGAAGGGCGCGACTTTCGAGATGAAGACCCACGGGCCGCTGGGAATGAAGCCGACGACGACGTTCAAGGTAGAGCAGCTCGACGACCTGCACGAGATCAAGCTGCGCTGCCAGAAGAGCGGCTGGTACTCGCACTGGGTGCTGACCGAGGCGCGGGGCAACACCTTCGCCGACGTCGAGATCGGCAAGGAGCCGGCCGGCCTCGGCGCCGGCGCCCGGGCCACGAGCACGCTGATCAGCAAGCGCTCGCTTCGCGAAGCGCTCGACACCTCGCTCGACGGCCTGCGGCGGTTGCTGGGATGAGCGACGGGTCGCAGCTGCTGCACGAGCGCCACTACACGCGCGAGGAGGCGAACGCGCTGCTGCCGCGGGTGAAGCCGCTGCTGCAGAAGCTGCGCAACGCCAAGGACCTGCTCACCGACGCCGAGGCGCACGAGGTGCTCTCCGAGGCGGCACCGGGCAACGGCGGCGGGACCGAGGGCGTCCAGGTCGGCGAGTCGTTCCTGGAGGTGCGGAAGCTGCTCGAGGCGCTGAACGACGCCGGGATCGTCGTCCGCGACGTCGACCGCGGGCTGATCGACTTCCCGAGCATCATCGAGGACAACGAGGTCTACCTGTGCTGGGAGCTGGGCGAGGACTCGGTCGACTTCTGGCACGACCTCGATTCGGGCTACCGTGGCCGGCAAGCCTTCGACTGAAGCGGCCGAGTCTCTCTCGACCAGGTGGGGCCGCAAGATCGGCCGCGCCGCGCGGGAGCTGGGGCCCAACGACAAGATCGCGGCGCTCGGCGGGCTCGTCGTCTGCGGCAGCATGCTGCTGCCCTGGTACGGGGCGCCGATCGCCAACGACCTCGTCCAGACGGGCGCCGGGGCGTTCAGCTTCTCGACCGCGGCGCTGCTGCTCACGGTCGGCGCGGCGCTCTTCCTGCTGCTCGAGGTCGGCAGCGGCTACCGGCCGCCGCGCCCGCTCAGCGTCGGCGGGCTGCTGATCGCGTGCGGCGCCTGGGCGGCGCTGATTGTCGTCTTCCAGATGGCCGACCGGCCGCAGTTCAACTTCGCCGGGGTCGACGACGACTACCACCTCCGCTACGGGATCTTCGTCGCCTTCGCGGGCGCGGCGACGATCGCGCTCGCGGGCGTCCAGCGCAGCCGCCACGAGTATGCTGGGCGCCTCGCGCACGCCGACGACGATCTCGACGATGTCGGCCTCGACGAGGACGAGGAGCACGATGAGTAGCGCCCCCAGCGTGACCGAGAAACTGCCGCGCAAGCTCTACGAGGAGGAGCTGCTGCGTCTGCAGACCGAGCTCGTCGCGATGGCGGACTGGGTGAAGCGCGAAGGCGCCCGGATCGCGCTCGTCTTCGAGGGCCGCGACGCGGCCGGCAAGGGCGGCGTGATCAAGCGGATCACCCAATACGTCAGCCCCCGGATCGCCCGCGTCGTGGCGCTCCCGGCGCCGACCGAGCGCGAGCAGAGCCAGTGGTACTTCCAGCGCTACGTCGACCACCTGCCGGCCGGCGGAGAGATAGCGATCTTCGACCGCTCCTGGTACAACCGCGCCGGGGTCGAGCACGTGATGGGCTTCTGCACCCCCGAGGAGTACCGCCGCTTCCTTCACCAGTGCCCGATCTTCGAGCGGATGCTGGTCGACGACGGGATCATCCTGATCAAGTACTGGTTCTCGGTGTCAGACGAGGAACAGGAGAAGCGCTTCAAGTCGCGGACGCAGGACCCGCGCAAGCAGTGGAAGCTCTCGCCGATGGACCTCGAGGCACGCAGCCGCTGGGTCGACTACTCGAGGGCGAAGGACGAGATGTTCGTCCACACCGACATCGGCGAGGCGCCCTGGAACGTGGTCGAGTCCGACATCAAGCGCAACGCGCGCATCAACTGCATCTCTCATCTGCTCGACAACGTGCCGTGGGAGAAGCGCGCGATCGAGGAGATCAAGCTCCCGAAGCGCCAGGACGACACCGGTTACGTGCGCCCGCCGCTCGATTCGTACACATATGTGCCCGACGCGTCGGCGAGCCTGATGGCGGGCACGAACTCGAAGCCCGCCAAGAAGAAGGTCAAGAAGTAGCTACTCGTAGCCGGGCGGGAAGGCGTTCGGCGAGGGCTGCGGGGGGGTGTCATCGGTGGCGATCACGGCGAGCGGTAGCAACAGGACGGCGAGGAAGATCATCCCGATCCCGATCCCGACCACGAGGCGGCTGCGGGCGATGTGCCCGCCCGTCCCGACGATGAAGCCGAGCACCATCAGCGCCAGGTAGGGGGCGACCGAGTTCGGGAGCGGGTCGAATGCAAGCGGGATCTCCACGGTTGCCCCGTATCATCACCGTTTCGTGAACGAGACAGCCGCAGCCGGAGTACAACCGGAATCGGTTTCCGAGGTCCGCGACGGCCTCAAGGACGCCGGCTACCTGGCCGGTGAGTCGGCGGCGCTCGTCTCCTACCTCGCGCAGCGGCTCGGCAAGCCGGTGCTGGTCGAGGGGCCCGCGGGCGTGGGCAAGACCGAGCTCGCCAAGGCGCTCTCGCGCTACTCGGGGCGGCCGCTGATCCGCCTCCAGTGCTACGAGGGCCTCGACGAGGCAAAAGCGCTCTATGAGTGGAACTACCGCAAGCAGCTGCTCCGGATCCAGGCCGAGGCCGGCGAGGAATCGGGCTGGGAGGCGGCGCGCGGGGACATCTTCGGCGAGGAGTTCCTGCTCACCAGGCCGCTGCTCGAGGCGATCTCCTCCGAGCAGCCGGTCGTGCTGCTGATCGACGAGATCGACAAGACCGACCAGGAGTTCGAGGCGATGCTGCTCGAGCTGCTCTCCGACTTCCAGATCTCGATCCCCGAGCTCGGCAGGATCGAGGCGCGGACCACGCCGCTCGTGCTGCTGACCTCGAACAACTCGCGCGAACTGACCGAGGCGCTGAAGCGCCGCTGCCTTTACCTGTGGCTCGACTACCCCGGCGTCGAGCGCGAGCTCGAGATCGTCCGCCTCCACGCCCCCGATCTCGACGAGAGCCTGGCCAGGCAGCTGGTCGAGATCATCCACATGGTCCGCTCGCTCGACCTCAAGAAGCCGCCCTCGATCGCCGAGTCGATCGACTGGGCGCGGGCGCTGCTCCTGATCGGCTCCGACGACATCGACCGCGAGACCTTCGAGTCGACGATGAGCATCATCGTCAAGCACCGGACCGACCTCGACCTCGTCGCCGAGCGCGTCTCGGTGAAGCTGTCGGAGGGCTCGAGCCCCGAGGCCGGCTCGCCCGCCAAGGGCTGATGGCCGCCACCGCGGCGCGGCTGCTCGACTTCTTCGAGGAGCTGCGCGAAGAGGGAGTCGCGGTCGGGACCTCGGAGATCCTCGACGCTTTCGAGGCCCTCGACGAGGTGAGCTGGACCGAGCGCGAGGACTTCCGCGAGACGCTCGCCGCAACGGTTGCCAAGTCGCAGGAGGACCGCCGCGTCTTCGAGCTGCTCTTCGACCGCCACTTCTTCCGCGCCGCCGAGGAAGAGGCGCTGGCGCGCGAGCTGAGCGAGAGCGAGCGCTTCGACGGTGAGGGCGAGATCGACATCGACAGCCTCCGCGAGGCGATCCGCCAGGCGATCGGAGAGCGCGGTGACGGCGAGATGCGCGATCTGGCCCGCCTCGCGATCCAGGCCTTCGGCCGCGGCGGCGAGCGCTCGGGCGTCGTCGGCGTCGACGTGCAGCGGATCCGCCGCGCGCTCGGGCTCCAGACCCAGGGGCGCGGAGCCGAAGACGACGACGAGGCAGTGACCCTCGACCGCGAGAGCATGAAGCAGTTCGAGCGCCACCTGCGCCGCGAGCTCGAGCGCGGCCTGATCGAGCGCTCCGGGAAGCTCCCCCCTCCCGCCCGCTCGCGGAGCTCGACCGCGCCCTGCCGACCAGCCCGGCCCAGGACCTCGCCTCTGTGCACCGCGCGGTCGCGCAGCTCAAGAAGCGGATCGCGACCCTCGGCCACGAGCAGCGCGGCCGCCGCCGCGGCCAGCACGTCGACGTGCGGCGGACGATGCGCGCTTCGCTCGAGACCGGCGGCGTGCCGCTGCGGCTGAAGTACCGGCCGAAGCGGCCGCGGCGCCCGGAGATCTACGTGCTCTGCGACGTCTCGACCTCGGTCTCGAGCGCGAGCGTCTTCTTTCTCTCGGTCCTGCACGCGCTCCACGACTCGTTCCGCAAGCTGCGCAGCTTCGTCTTCATCGAGCGGATCAGCGAAGTGACCTCGATCTTCGAGCACGAGCGCGACTTCCGGCGCATCTCCGAGCGCGTTTCGTCCGAGGGCGGTGTTGCTGATGTGAGTGGCTACACCGACTACGGCCGCGTCTGGCTCGAGTTCCTCGAAGAGATCGCCGAGGAGCTGGGCCCGCGCTCGACCGTGATCGTGCTCGGCGACGCGCGCACCAACGGCCGCGAGCCGCACGCCGACGTCTTCGGCCGCGTCGCCGAGCGCGCCGGGCGGATGTTCTGGCTCAACCCCGAGCCGAAGCTGTACTGGAACTACGGCGACTCGGTGATGTCTGCCTACGAGCCGTTCTGCGACGGCGCCTTCGAGTGCTGGACCACCCGGCACCTCGAGAACTTCGTCAACGTCGTCGCCGGCGGGGCGAAGGTCGCCGAGTAGCGGCGGCTACTTCTTCTTCCGCTTCTTCTTCACGCACTTGCCCTTGCGCAGCTTGCGGCCCTTCTTGCACTTCTTCTTCGCCGCGACCGGGGTGATGTTGGGCGTGGCGATCGTCGTCGGCGATTCGCCCGGCAGCGCGGGCGCCGGGGTCTGGGCGATGATCCGGGCCGCGTAGGGGTCGGAGCCGGTGAAGTCGTTGCGGAAAGTGTCGCCGCCGGCGAGCAGCTTGCCGTCGGGCGTGAAGGAAAGCGCCGCAATCGAGTCGTCGTTGTGGTTCGGGGGCGCGAGCTTGAGTGCGCCTAAGCTCGCAAAGCTCTGTTCGAGCAGCCCGTTCGCCGCGTAACGCAGCACGTAGGCGTCGGTGCTGTTCCGGGCCGCGAGCAAGATTCTGCCATCGTTCTGAAGCACGAGGTCCTCGGCGCCGGTCGGCAACTGGAACCCGGTCAGAGGCAGCTTCTGGGTCACCAGCCCGCCCGGCCCGAAGAAGCCGTCCTGGACGCCGGCGGCATCGAATCGCGCCAGCACCAGCGAGCTGTCGGTGAGCGGGGAAAGATCGTCCCCGTTCACCCCGGCGACGACTATCTCGCCGTCCGGCTGGATCGCGACCGAGGTCAGCTGTCGGCGCGTGTCCGCCGGCACGGGGGTTGTGGCCGGCAGCGGCAGCGTGACGCTCCCGTCGCCGTCGAAGTCGTTGTCCGCCAGTCCGGAGGTGCCGTCGAATCGGAACACCCGGGCCGCGGCCTCGGAACCAGCGGGGCCCTGTCCCCCGACCCCGACGACGTCGCCATCGGGCTGAACCGCAAGGTCCCTCAGGTACTCGTCTGCCGCGCCGAAATCGGTCGCGGCGAAGCCGTCGCCCCCGAACGCGTTCGTGAGGCTGCCATCGTCACCGTCGAACCTGACCACGACCGGATCTCCGCCGGCCGTGCTCGTCGATCCCGCGATCAGCAGGTCGCCGTCCGGGAGCAGCACCATCTCCCGTGCGCGGTCTTGCCCGTTGCCGATGTTGAGCTGCGCCTCGCCGGGCGCGCCACCGGGGCTGAACGTGATGTCGTCGAGGCTCCCGTCGGTGTTGAAGCGCGCAACCCAGATGTCGTTCTGGTCGACGCCGATGCTGTCGACCGTCCCGGCAACGACAATCTTGCCGTCGGACTGCACCACGACCGCTTCGGCTGTGTCGGACGCACCGGCGTCGTCTCCGAAGTCGCCGGTGACGAAGCCGTCGGTCGAGAAGCCCAGGTCGGGGTTACCGTCGGAGTTGAGGACCGCGATCGCGACGTTGGCGTTCGGGGGCGGCTTCTGGCCAACCATGACCACCTTTCCCGACCCGGGCGCGACCGCCATGTCCGCGACCCGCATGTCGTCGGCCAAGCCGGGGATGCCGACCGCCGAGGCGATCCCGTAGCCGTCGCCGCTGAAGGTCAGGTCGAGCTCACCGTCCGCGAGCGCGCCTGCCGGTGCGAGCAGCATCACCCCCGCGGTAATCGTCCCGACCATCGTTGCCCTGCCGAACATGGACTAGGAAGTTACTCCTTTAGACTGGCCGGTACGCAAATACAGGGGGGCTCGCGGGCAAGCGGGCTGAGATAGCGGTCCACACCCACCGCTGACCCTTCGAACCTGTGCGGTAATGCGCGCGGAGGGAGCATGGCTACCAAGACCGGGGCTCCCGAGAAGACGGAGCCCCAACTTATTTCCGAGTTGCACGTTTCGGCGCTCAGCCACCGCTTCGGCGAGCTCGAGGTGCTCGACGGCCTCGATCTCGAGCTCGCCCCCGGTGGCGTGCTCGGCGTCGTCGGCCCGTCCGGCTGCGGCAAGTCGACCCTGCTCGAGCTGATCTCCGGTCTCCGCGAGTCGAGCGCCGGGCGAATCACGGTCGCCGGAGCCGATGACGCCGCCGGCCGCCTCGCCGCGTGCACCTACATGCCGCAGCGCGACCTGCTGCTGCCCTGGCTGGCGGCGATCGACAACGCCTCGCTGGCGCTGCGGGTGCGCGGCGCCTCGCGCGTCGAGGCGCGGCGCCAGGCGGCGCCGCTGTTCGAGCGCTTCGGCCTCGCCGGGTTCGAGCAGTCAAAGCCGGCCGAGCTCTCGGGCGGCATGCGCCAGCGCGTGGCGTTCCTGCGCACGCTCGCGGCGGGCAAGCCGGTGCTGCTGCTCGACGAGCCCTTCGCCTCGCTCGACGCGATCACCCGCGCCGAGATGCAGGTCTGGCTCGCCGGCGCGCTCCCCGAGGACCGCCGCACCGCGCTGCTCGTCACCCACGACGTCGAGGAGGCGCTCTACCTCTCGGATTCGGTGGTCGTGCTCTCGGCTCGACCGGGGCGGATCGTCGAAGAGATCGCGGCGCCGGCGCCGCGCGCACCCGACCGCGCCGCCGCGGTCAGCTCGCCCGAGTTCGCGGCGCTCCGCGAGCGGGCTCTGCGCGCGCTCCAGGGAGCCTCGCAATGAGGCGGGTGCTCGCGCCCGTCGCGGTGATCGTGCTCCTGCTCGGAGCCTGGGAGCTCGCCGCGCAGTGGGACGTGCTCGCCAACCTGCTCAAGATCGAGGACTTCCTCGTCCCCGCGCCGAGCCAGATCGCCGAGGCGCTCTGGGAGGACCGCTCGCTGCTCGCCGAGGACGCCTGGGTGACGCTCAAGGAGGTCGTGCTCGGCTTCGCGCTCGCGGTCGTCCTCGGGCTCGGCTTCGCGGTCGCCCTCCACCTCTCCGAGACACTCCGGCGCGCCGTCTATCCGCTGCTCGTCGCCTCGCAGACCGTTCCGGTGATCGCGATCGCGCCGATCCTCGTCGTCTGGTTCGGGTTCGGGATCGGCCCGAAGCTGGCGATCATCGCGCTGGTCTGCTTCTTCCCGATCACGGTCAACGCGCTCGACGGCCTGCGCTCGGTCGATCCCGACTTGCTGAAGATGATGCGCACGATCGACGCAAGCCGCTGGCAGACGCTGCGCCGCGTCGAGGCGCCCTCGGCGCTCCCGTTCGCGTTCAGCGGCGCCAAGATCGCGGTCGCGGTGGCGGTGATCGGCGCCGTGTTCGGCGAGTGGGCGGGCTCGGACTCCGGCCTCGGGCACCTGATGCTCGAGTCCTCCTCGCAGCTTCTGACCGCGCGGCTATTCGCGGCGATCGCTGTGCTGAGCGCGATCGCGATCTGCCTCTTCGGCCTGCTGGCGCTCGCCGAGCGCCGCCTCGTACCCTGGAACAACCCCGATCGGAGGATTGGATTTTGAAGAAGCTCGCCTGTGCCCTGGCCATCGCCGCCGCCGCCGGCCTCGCCGGCTGCGGCGAGAAGGAGGAGCCGACCTCGGTCTCCGGGGCGCAGCCCTTCGACCTGGCGCTCGACTTCTACGTCAACCCCGACCACGCCGGGATCTACACCGCGATCGAGCGCGGCTACTTCGAGGCGGCCGGGCTCGACGTCAACCCGCGCGTCCCCTCCGATCCGTCGGCGCCGATCAAGGAGGTCGCCGCGGGCCGCGTCGATCTCGCGATCTCATACGAGCCCGAGGTGCTGCTCGCCCGCGACCAGGGCCTCGACGTGGTCGCGGTCGCCGCGCTCGTCGACGAGCCGCTGACGACGCTGATCTCGCTGCCCGCGGCGGGGATCGCGCAGCCGGCCGACCTCGCCGGCAAGCGTGTCGCCACCGCCGGCATCCCCTACCAGGAGGCCTACCTGGCCGCGATCCTCGCCCCGACCGGGCTCTCGGTCGAGGACATCAACGTCACCGACGTCGGGCTCAACCTGCTGCCGGCGCTGCTCGGCGGGCAGGCCGACGCGATCCTCGGCGGCTTCCAGAACATCGAAGGCGTCGACCTGATGCAGCGCGGGGCCAACCCGGTCGTGGTCGGGGTCGAGGATCTCGGCGTGCCGCGCTACGACGAGCTCGTCCTGGTCGCCAACGGCGAGCGGGTGGCGAAGGACCCCGAGCAGATCCGGCTATTCATCTCGGCGCTGCAAAAGGGAACTCTGAACGCATCGGCCGACCCGGCCGCGGCGACGACGGCGATCCTCGACGCCGGCAAAGGCCTCGACCCGAAGCTGACCCGGGCCGAGGTCGACGCGACGCTGCCGCTGCTACTCCCCGACACGACCGGCAACCCGCCCGAGCCCTACGGCTACATGGACCCGACCGAGTGGGAGACCTTCGCCGGCTTCCTTGCCGGCAACGGCGAGATCAAGCAGGTCCCGAACCTCAGCCGAGTCCTGACGAATGAGCTCCTGCCCGCGCGCTAGAAGACGCGCTGAAACAGGTAGATCGCGAGCAGCACGAGCACGACGATGATCAGGATGTTGGTCGTCGATGCCGCGAGCGGGACAAGGGTTGCTGCCGTCATGTAGGCCTCCTCCGTTCGATTTGCGGAGAGTGCTTACCCCGGCCCCTGGCCGCTCAAACCGCCTCTATCGGGCGAGCGCGACGCCGCGCAGCGGGCGGCCGTGGGCGATGTGCTTGTGGAGCCCGGTGATCACGAAGGTGCCGGCGAGCCCGCGGTAGGGCTCGTAGGGAGCGAAGAACTCCTCGATCTCCTCGACCGTCGCGCGGCGGCCGAGGTCGGCGAGCCGCCCGACGATCTTCACGTAGGCGAGATCGCCGGCCGGCAGCGCGTCGGGATCGCCGCGGCCGTCGAGCCCCAGGCACTGGACCGTCCAGGGCCCGATCTCGCGGATCGCGGTGAGCCGCGAGTCGTGTTCGGGGTCAGATGGATCGATCCGCCCCGAAGCGATCTCCCGTGCTGCCCGGATCATCGCCAGCGCGCGGCCCTCGGCGAGATCGAGGCCGACCAGTTCGGCCGGGGCGGCTTTGGCGATCACATCCGGCTCGGGGACGTCCTCGAGCCCCTCGACGCCCGGGCCCCACTTGCGGACGATCCGGCGCTCGATCGCGGCGGCGCGCCCCGACTCGATCAGCTGCTTGGTGATCGCCCGCAGCAGCGCCTGCCAGGGCCAGACCGTCCGCCGCGGCCGGATCCAGGGCTTGCGCCGGATCACCGGCCCGATCAGCGGGTCGCGCTTGAACGCGTCGTAGAAGGGCTTCATGTCGTCGTCGAGCCCCAATGCGAAGCGTATTCTTTGTATGGCGATCTCCACCGCCTCTCCCGCGGGTGGCGCCGAAAAACCTTCCGGGCCCCCGAGCAATGCCGGTGGCGCAGGGGGTCCGGATTTTTCGGCGACAGGACCCGCGGGCCGCGCGTTCAGGACAACTTCGCCCGAGCGACGCCGCCAGACCTGGACGACGACAGGAAAGCCCTTGACGTGGATGAGCCGGTGCAGGACGTTGTCCTTCATCCGCATCACGCCAGACCCGCGCGAAGGAAGCCGGACGGGCCAGCGCGGCATCACTTCGATCTCGAGGGCCATCGGCCGAGTCTAAGCCCGGCGCAAGCGGCTACAGAGGCTTCTCGTAGATCCGGTAGGTCATCACGACCTCTCCCCCCATCCCCTCCATCGCCTTGTTCATCGGCACGTTCGACTCGAGGATCCAGCCGGTGTGGCCCCACATGACCCCATCGGGGTTGCAGGCCTCGATGTGCCTGATGTAGAACGAGGCGGCGATGCCGAGGTGCTGGTACTCGGGCCTCACCCCGAGCGCGAAGACGCGCACGCGGTCGATCTTGCGCCGCCCGGTCAGGAAGTGCCACCAGCCGAACGGCAGCAGCCGCCCGTTCATCTTCGTCAGCACCTGGTTTATGTCGGGCAGGGTCAGCGCGGCGCCGAGCACCTCGCCGTCGCGCTCGGCGATGAACGCCCAGCGCTCCTCGAGCACCGGGCGCAGGTTCTTGGCCTGGAAGTCGCACTCGGCGTCGGTGATCGGCACGAAGCCCCAGTTGCTCCCCCAGGCCTCGTTGTAGACGTCCATGAACACCTTCACCTCGTTGCGGAGGTCGCGCTTTCGCATGTTGCGGATCGTCACCCCGTACTCGCCCTCGACCTTCTCGGCGGCGGCGTGGATCATCGGGTGGAACTCGCTGCCCTGCTTGAGCTCGCCCATGACCAGCTTCCACATCCACAGGTCCTTGGCCTTGGTGAAGCCCTGTGCCTCGACCAGCCGCTGGTAGTAGGGCGGGTGCCAGGGCTCGAGGATCATCGGCTCGACGTCGAAGCCGTCGACGAGCAGGCCGGCCTCGTCGTTGAGGGTGAAGTCCATCGGGCCGAGGATCCGCTCGCGGCCGCGCTCGCGAAGCCAGCCGGTCGCGGCGTCGAACAGCGCCGCCGCGGCCTCGTCGTCGTTCTCGCACTCGAAGAAGCCGAAGAAGCCGTCCTTGCCGCCGTGGAACTCGTCCCAGCGATGGTCGATGTGGGCGCTCAGACGCCCCATCGCCTCGCCGTCGCGCCAGGCGATGAAGTACTCGGCCTCGGCGTGCTCGAAGAACGGGTTCTTCTTGCGGTCGAGGAACTGGCGGCGGTCGAAGACCAGCGGCGGCACCCAGAGCGGGTGGTCGCGATGGAGGCGGAAGGGGAGCTTGATGAAGCGGGTCATCTCCTTCCGCCCCTGCACGGGGCGGACCTCTACAGGCACCTGGCCAACCTACACTTCCCGGCGTGGCCGACACGACCACGCCCCTCGACGTCTTCGCGAAGGTCCGCTCCCACGACCGCGCCGAGCAACTCGCCGCCGCCAAGCAGGGTGACCTGCTGCCCTACTTCCGGATCCTCGAGTCGGCGGCCGGCCCCGTGGTCGAGATGGAGGGCCGCGAGACGATCATGCTCGGGTCCAACAACTATCTCGGGCTCACAGCCGACGAGCGCGTGATGCAGGGAGCCCGCGACGCGCTCGACGCATACGGCACCGGCGTCACCGGATCGCGGCTGCTCAACGGCACAACTCCCCTGCACACCGACCTGGAGAGGGAGCTGGCGGAGTGGATGGGGACCGAGGACGCGATCGTCTTCACGACCGGCTACCAGTCGAATCTCGGCTGCATCAGCGCGATTCTCGAGCCCGGCGACACCGTGATCTGCGATTCCGGCGACCACGCCTCGATCCTCGACGGCTGCAAGCTCTCAGGAGCGCGGATGCGCCCCTTCCGCCACAACCGGATCGACAAGCTCGAGACGATGCTCGAGCGGGCCGCCGAGGACGAAAGCGGGGTCCTGGTGGTGGTCGACGGGGTCTTCTCGATGGAGGGCGACGTCTGCGACCTGCCCCCGATTGTCGATCTCTGCAGGCGCTTTGGCGCCCGGCTGATGGTCGACGAAGCGCACGGGGTCGGGGTGCTGGGCGAGCGCGGCGCCGGGACCTGCGAGCTGTTCGGGCTCGAGGACGAGGTCGACCTGCGGATGGGCACCTTCTCGAAGAGCCTCGCCTCGTGCGGCGGGTTCATCGCCGGCTCCGAGGAGGTAATCGAGTACCTGAGGATCTCCTCGCGCTCGTTCATCTTCAGCGCCTCCGGGGTCCCGGCCTCGGTCGGGGCGGCGCTTGCCGCGCTGCGGGTGATCCGCTCCGAGGGCGGGCCGCTGATGGCGAAGCTGCTCGAGAACTCGGCCTATCTGCGGCAGGGCTTCCGCGACCTCGGCGTCAAGGTCGTCGAGCCGGGGACGCTCCCGGACGGCACGGAGGCGACCACCCCGGTCGTCCCGGTGATCGTCGGAGAGGATTGGCAGGCCGTTCTGCTCTGGAAGGCGCTCTTCGACGCCGGCGTTTACACCAACGTCGCTCTCCATCCGGCCGTTCCGCCGGCCGGAGCACTGCTGCGGACCAGCTTGATGGCGACTCACGAGACCGATCAGCTCGACCGGGCGCTCGAGATCTTCGGCCGCGTCATCGAGCAGTTCCCCGATCTGCCAAAAGCCTGAAACAAAAAGCTTGCTCTTAGCGGGTCGTCTGTTTTAGAGGCGGTTGAAAGCCGCGCGTGGTTTGCATATGTTCTCCGAACCGCGCGCACCCGGGGCAGGAGCGGACCGGAATCACCAGAGACACGGTCCAGCCCCCCGGCTCAAAGTCAGCCGCCGGGGGCGTCGTCGGAGATAACGTCAACCAACCCTTAATCGGGAGGAGAGCCTAATGTCCGTCGCCTCGACGATCGCCCCTGCGTCCAACCAGTCCGCTCCCCAGCACCTCCAAGCGCTGGCCCGTGCCAACCGGGTCCGGCTCGCGAGAGCGGCGCTGAAGAGAACAATCGCGTCGAGCGAGCGCGGGGTCGCCGAGGTGATCCTCGAGTGCCCCTGGGAGTGCGAGAGCATGTCGATCACCGAGCTGCTCTCCAGCCAGCGGCGCTGGGGTCGGACCCGGTCGCGGAAGTTCCTCACCTCGCTTGGTCTGACCGAGAACAAGCGGATCGGCACCCTCACCCATCGGCAGCGGAACCTGGTCGCCGCGGCGCTGCGCGCCAAGGCCGGTCCCGCGCAGCCGGATGAGGCGCAGCCGGAGCAGGCCCCCCACACCGCCCCTCTTGTCGCCGCCTAACTAGAGGCCGACGTTCAGGGGCGCCGGGCTCGATCCGGAGAAGCCTAGAAACCAGACAGCGAAGCCCACGGCCGCCAGCGCGGCGCTGACGACGAGCATCACCTCGAGCGCCGAGGTCTCGCCGATCGGCAGGTCGTGGGCTTCGCGCATCTCGACGTGGAGGCGGTTGACGCGAGCCAGCAGCCAGGCGATGACCACGATCGAGGCGATCGCGCCGAGCATCGTCACCATCAGCGCGGTGCCGACCGAGGCTGACGCCTGGACCTGCGATCCGATCCAGAGCCAGCCGACCGGCACCCCGATCCAGAGCAGGAGGCAGCCGGCGAGCATTACGAGCACGAGCAGCACCGACGCCGGTCCACCGAGCAGGTAGTGCCGGGCCCTGGCCATCGCGCTCAGCGGAGCTTGAAGCTCGCTCCGCCGGAGCGCCGCTTGAACGCCCGTGTGAAGAACCAGGCGCCGAGCCCGACCGCGGCCAGCCCGGCGACCACCGCGGCCGTCGCGGAAACGCCGAGCAGCACCAGCCCACCGAGCAGCGCCATCCCGACCGCACCCGAGAGCAGCATCGTGTGGGAGCGGTAGCCGGCGAAGTGCTCGCGAACCGCGAGCTCGAGCCCGGCGAGCGAGCCGAGAACCAATCCGGTGACGATCATCACCGCGCCGCGGGGCGGCGAGATGAACAGGCCGGCGATCAGCGAGATCAGCGCCAGCGCGATCACGATCTCCGAAAGCGGGAAGCTGCCCCAGGGAGCCGGAGGCGGGCCGTCGCTTTTCTTTTGGGGCGGGACGCGGCCGGGCCGCGTCCCGGAAGTCATGGGCAACCCGAGGAGAGCTTTACCCGCCACCAGCCCATCAGCATCCCGAGCAGCCCGTAGCGCGGGCGCGAATGCCAGTGGCGGCAACCGGGCTCCCCGATCGCCTCGTTCGATACCCGCATCCATTTGTGGGCGGCGGGGTCAGCGATCATCTCCTCGATCAGCTCCCGGTGGCGCTCCTCGACGTAGGCTCGGCTGTGGAGCTCCCCGCGGGCCCCGGCGAGCCTGTCGGCCATCCGGTCGCGGAGCCGCTCGAGCTCGCCGACGTCGAGAATTCGCGGGCCGCCCGGTGCGGCGACGCTCCACTCGATCCCGGCGCGCGGGAAGGCGGAGCCGAAGAGGCGCGCGAGCTCGGCCTCCATGCGCGCGATCTGGCCGCGCAGATCGGAGCGCGCGCGGCGCTCGTCGGTCTCGGTGACGCGGGTCTCGACCGGGGGCGGGATCCGATCCCCGTCGGGCCGGGTGCGCAACTCCTCCTCGCGGTCCTCCACCGCTACTGCGAGTTCGACGTCGAACTCCTCCATTGCGTGGATTCTACGCCCTCATAGCGGTCGAAGCGAGCCAAATCGCCTCCTCGAGGGCGATGTCGGGCACTCCCTTGACGCCTATCGCGGCGAGCAGCGTGCGTTCGCTCTTCGGCCCCACGCCGCGGCCCTCGGCCGTTTCGCCGAACAGGACCTCGAGCGGGCGCTTCTCGTCGGCGATCACCAGGGTCCCGCTCGGGAGCGCGCTCCGGCGGCCCTCGAAGGCCTCGCCCGGCGCCGAGGGGCGGATGCCGAGCCGGCCCTCAACCTTGTCGGCGTCGAAGGCGCTCATCGCAACCCCGATCTCGACCGTGGCGATCGTGATCGCGTCGTCGAGCAGGTTCTGGCTCTTGAAGGTGCCCTGCTGCATGCGGTCGAGCGCCAGCTGCTCGATCGGCGTGCGCGTCTGGTCGGGGTCGAGCCCGATGTGGCGGAAGAAGACGCGGTAGGACCACGGGATCGGCTTCTGGCGCATCTGGATCGCCTGTGCGCCGTGAAAGCGGTTGCTGAGCTCGCGGAGCTGGTCCTTGACCGCCTTCGGGCTGCGCCCCGAGCCGCTGTCGATCGTCGTGCAGAGGATCGAGAGCCCCGGGAATTCCTCGTCGAGGACCGGCGCGATCCAGCCGGGCTCGGGTGCCACCTCGGCCTCGTCGGGAAGCCCCTCGATCTCGGGCGGGCTCATCGCGCGGCGCGCTGCGCGGACTCGGCGATCAGCGCGTCGAGCTTGGTGCCCAGCTGCCGGGCGTCGAGCTCGCCGATGCTGGTGCCCTGGAGGATGCCTCCAGGGTAGACGTAGAGGAAGCTCGGGCAGCCGCCGATCCGGTAGAGGTTGGAGAGCGCGCCGTCGGCGTCGAGACCGACCGGATGGGTCCAGCCGTGCTCGGCGATCAGGTCGCGAACCTGGTCACGCTCGTCGCGGACATCGACGGCGAGGAAGTTGACGCGGTCCGAGTAGACGCGGTAGGCCTGCTCAAAGGCGTCCTGCTGGGCCTCGCAGTCGCCGCCGCGCGTGAACCAGAACGAGAGCACGAGCGGCTTGTCGAACAGATCGCAAACCCGGATCGCCCCCTCGTCTTCGATCCGACAGGCCGGCAGGCGGCGATCGTCGTCGGGGCAAGGCCTGGTCGAGCTCTCGCAGTCGTCCTGGGAGATGTTCGCGTCGCCGACCAGATCGCTGCGCGCGTCTGGGACCGCGAACTCGGCGAGCGCCGTGCCCTTGTCCCCGACCCCGACCCCGAGCACGCCGCTGTCGCCGGTTGAGAGCGCGTTCACCGCCGCGACCACGATCAGCGCCAAGAAGGCGAGCCCGACCGCGACCATGTACGGCGAGCGCCCCGGGCGCTTAGGAGCCTGCCGCTCCTCGGCCGCTTCGGGCCGATCCGGGCCCCTGGGCTCGTCAGCCACGGGCGGGCGCCATCAGCCTCGCCACGAGGCCGTCCTCCGCGGGCGCCTCGCGGACGCTCTCGGCCCAGACCAGGACCGCGGGCAGCACCAGCATCACCCCGGCAAGCGCGACCGCGAGGTCGGCGATCGTCGTCAGCCCGAAGTCGCGCAGCATCGTGATGTCGCTCGCGGCGAGCGCCGCGAAGCCCGCGATCGCGGTTACCCCCGAGGCGAGCACGGCGCTGCCGGTCCGCTCGTAGGTGCGCCGCAGCGCCTCGCCGACCGAGAGGCCGGCGCGCCGCTCGTCCTCGTAGCGGGCCGAGAGGATGACGCTGAACTCGGTCGCGATCGCGATCACCAGCGCTCCCAGGGTCGCCGACATCGGGTTGAGCGGGATGTCCATCGCGGTGACGACGAGCGCCGACCAGCCGGTGGCGAGCACGATCGGCACCAGCGGAACAACCGCGCGGCGCAGCGAGCGGTAGACGGCGAGCAGGACGAGGAAGACCGCGAGCAGCGCGACGAGCGGCAGCCAGTAGCGGCTCCGGGAGAGGTCCTGGTTGGCCTCCGCCGCGAGCGCCGGCAGCCCCGCGACCTCGACCTCGGTCCCCTCCGGCGGGCCCGGGACGTCGGCCGGGTCGACCTGGGAGCGGATGTCCTCGATCAGCTCCTGCTGGCGGTCGAGCGGCTGCACCGGGATCCCGAAGGCGATGTTCGCGGTGTCGCCGATCGCCTCCCCGTTCGGGCCCGGGCTCACGACCGCCTGGGCGAAGTAGGGCGGGATCGACTCGACCAGCGCCCGCGCCTGCTCGGAGGTCTGGGTCCCGACCGTGTCGCCGAACAGGTCGGGGAGCGAGACCGCCGGGCAGATATCGGCGTCCTCGCAGCGGGTCGCGCCGCTGAACCCGTGCCGCTCGAGAACCCGCTGCTGGAAGCCGCGCATCCAGCTGATCACCTCGGGGCTGGCGAGATCGTCAGAGCGCACGGTGACGTTGAGCTCGCCCGAGACCCCGGTCTGTTCCTGGAGCGTCTCGACGTCCTCGAGCGCGGGCAGCGCCGAGGATGAGAGCTCGCGGATGTCGGAGACGACCGGGGTCTGGCTGCCGCCGACCCAGCCGCAGGCGGCGAGCAGCGCGGCGGCAACGAGCACCCGGCCCGGGCGCTCGATCGTCACCGCGAGCGCCCTGGTGCCGAGCTCGCGCAGCCGCACCCCCGTGCGCGCCCGCCCGAGCTCGATCCGCTCGCCGATCCGCCGAATCCCGGCCGGAGCGCGAACGCGTCCGCGGCCGGGGCGGGTGGCGAGGCCGAGCGCGGCGAAGCCGCCGGTGAGCGCGACCAGGAAACCAAGCCCCACGCCGAGCACGAGCAAAAGGCCGAAGGCGCGCACCATCGGCACCGGAGAGAGCGCCAGCGCAGCGAAGCCGGCCGCCGTCGCCAGCACCGCGGTCCCGATCACGGGCCCGCCGCGGCTCGCGGCCGAAGCGGCGGCGTCGGCGGGCGCCAGCCCTTCGCTTCGTGCCTCGTTCCAGCGCGCCTGGAGCTGGATCGCGTAGTCGACCGCGAGCCCGATCAGCACCGGTAGCACGGCGATCGAGGCCATCGTCAGCGACCCCCCGGCCAGCCACAGGGCGCCGAAGCAGAGCCCGGCGGCGATCAGCGCCACCGCCAGCGGCAGCAGCCGCAGCGGCGGACCGAGCACCAGCATCAGGACTATCGCCATGATCACGATCGAGGCCGCGAGCAGCAGGAAGATCTCGGATCGGAGGCTGTCGGCGAGCCCCTCGACCACGACCGGAACGCCGCTGACCACGTAGCTGCCGTCCTGGAGCTTGAAGGCGGGGTCGGCGGCCGCCTGCTTGTAGAGGTCGATCGCCTCGCGCCGATCGGACTCGCTGAGCTCGGGCTTCATCCGGATCGAGATCAGCGTCGAGTTGCGGTTCGGGAACAGGTAGCTGAACCGCGTCTTCGGGGTGCCCGCCGGCTGGCTGGCGTCGAAGACGACCTTGCTGACGAAGTCGGGGTCGTCGATCCGCGGCGCGCGGGTGATGTTGTAGCGGGTGGCGATCTGGAAGAGCTCGGATTGGAAGGCCTGCAGGACCTGCTGCTCGGCCGCGTTGCCCGCTTCCTCCTGCTCGGTGGTCGACGCGCCCTCCGCGGCGGCCTTGCGCCGCGCCCTCTCCCCCGCCAGCTGGGAGGCCTGCTGGGCGGAGGTGACCTGGGTCCGCAGCAGGGTCTCGATCTGCGCGACCGACTGGTTGAGGAAGGTCGCGGGGCCGAAGACGACCCGGCTCGGGTCGAGCTCGGCGATCTTGCGGCAGACCTCGGGCAGTTGGGCGAGCACCTTCTCGTCCGGCGCCCTCCCCGACAGGCAGCCCTCGAGGCCGAGCAGCTTGCCGAGGTTCTCGGTCAGCACCAGGTCGCGGAGGTCGCCCTCGGCGAGCACGACGACGGCGTCGTCGCCGAACTTCTCCTTGAAGCGCTGCGTCGCCTCGTAGGTCTTGTCACCGCGGTCGACGAGCGTGTCGGTGCCGGCGTCGGTCTCGAGCTTCAGCGCCGCGGCGCCGCCGGCGATCGCCAGCGCCGCGATCAGCCCGAGCACCGGCCACGGCCGCCGAACGGCGAACGCAGCGACGCGGCTGAAGACAGACCTCCTCTCTTCCACGCGGGGAAGGTTAGGAGGCGGGCCGGGGCGCCGCCTCAGTGGTGGGCTGCCCGGCGGTCGCGCTCAGAGCCCGAGCCCGCGAACGCCGGGCTCGTCCCAGCCCAGGTGATGGGCGATCTCGTGGCGCACGGTGCGCTCGACCTGGGCGCGGAGCAGCACCGGGTCGTGGCCGAAGTCGCGCTCGAGGGTGTCCTGGTAGACGACGATCCGGTCGGGGAAGTGGTCTCGGGCCACGGTGCCGCCGATGTAATGGCCGTAGGCGCCGACCTCGGCCCCGCGGCTCGAGACCAGCACGGGCGTGTGGGTTAGGACCTCGCGGAACTGGTCGGGGAGGTCGTCGAGAGCCTCGATGACGAGCTCGTCGAACTCGCTCGGCGGGCGCTCCGGGGGCGGCATCGAGGCGAGCATCTCGCTGCGGTCCATCAGCCGCCGGAACTCGGGCTCGGGCGTCTCCTTTCCGATCATCAGCACCGTCGCCCAGGCGGTGACGAGGACCACCGCCAGCGCACCGGCGATCAGCGCCAGGAACTCGCCAAAGCCGGCGAGCGTCGGAGGGTTGAAGACCATCAGCAGCAGCCCGGCGAGAAAGGCCGCGGCGGCGGCGGCGCGGAGCGGCGGTCCGATCGTTTCCCAGATGTCCTTCACGCCACAGAGGCTAGTGACCGGGTTCAGTGGGGACCGTTATGTTCGGCCTATGTGGCCGCCACCGCTGCTCGCCGAGCACCCACGCCCGGTTCAGTTCTTCCTCGCGATCGCGCTGCCGGCGATCTTCGGCGCCGTGACCGGCTACTTCCTCGGCGTCTCGGAGGTCACCTACCTGGTGCTCTCGGTGATCGGCATCGTCGGCGGGGTCGGCGCCGGCTTCGACCACCTCGGCGTGGGCGCCGGCGCGAAGCGCGGCGCGCTGGCCGGGCTGATCTTCGGCTCCTCGATCCTGATCGCGCACGAGATCCACGGCGCCGAGGCCGAGGCCGACCTCCCCGATCCCGCGATCCTGCTCGTCGTCGTCACCACCGCGCTCGGCGTCGCGTTCGCGGCGTTCGGCGGCTGGTTGAGGGAAAAGGCCGCTAGGCCCTAGTCCATCGCCAGCGGACCTTTGATGTCCGCGTTCAGGAACTGGTTGACGAACTCGTTCGGCGAGTCAAAGAGCTCGTCGGAGGGGCCCGACTCGACGATCCGGCCCTTCCAGAGCACGGCGATGAAGTCGGCGATCCGGCGCGCGGTGCCGAGGTCGTGCGAGATCACCATGTAGCAGCCGCCGTTCTCCTCGTGGACCTCGCGAATCAGCTCGCAGAGCAGTGCCGTGCGAACCGGGTCGAGGCCCGAGTCGGGCTCGTCGAACATCACGATCGCCGGGTCGAGGACCAGGGCGCGGGCAAAGCCGGCGCGCTTGCGCATTCCGCCTGAGAGCTCGTTCGGCATCTTCGAGTGCGCCTCGGCGAGTCCGACCTCGGCCAGGCGCCGGTTGACGATGTCGCCGATCTCCTCCTCGCTCTTGTCGGTGTGCTGACGGAGCGGGAAGCAGACGTTGTCGAAGACGTTCATCGAGCCGAACAGGGCGCCGTCCTGGAACAGGAGGCCGAACTTCTTGCGGACCTCGAAGAGCTCGTCGTCTGTCATCTGCGGAACCGACTCGCCGTGCACGAGCACGTCGCCCGAGTCCGGATAGAGCAGCCCGACGATGTGCTTGATCAGCACGCTCTTGCCGGTGCCCGAGGGGCCGAGGACCATCGAGATCTGGTCGTCGGGGAGACCGAGGTTGACCCCGTTCAGGATCCGAGTGCGGCCGAACTGCTTGACGAGGTCGATGATCTCGATCGCGTCCTCGCCGCCGTGGTCGCGCTTCTCACCGGTGTGCCACCTGTAAGGGTTTGAATCGTCGGACTCGACGCCGGGGATCGTGTAGTCGCGGTTCGCGAAGTCCTCCCCATCGCTCATGCCCTGGGAGCTGAGCGGATCGGAGCCCTCCTCGACGCGGCTGTCCTCGGAGCCGAGACGGCGGCCGACGGACTCGCGCTCCTCCTCGTGGACTTCCTGGCGAATCTCCTCCTCGGACGCGCCCTCGTAATCGGGCGATCCGCCGGGCTCGCGCGGGGTGTCTCCTCCTTGGCGCTCCATCTAGCTCATACCTCCTTGTCAGCCACCTATCGGGGCTCTCGGATTGGCGCCCCAGAAGACCAGCGTTCCCATCATTCCGATGATGTGGACCAGGACGATGTTCAAGACCATGGACTTGGCTGTCGCGGTACCGACGCCGACGGGGCCTCCCGACGCGGTGTAGCCGTAGTAGCAGCCGACCAGCACGATGGCGGTCGCCATCGTCATCCCTTTGATGATGCTGAATATGAGATCGGGCGGGTTCTGGAACATCCAGAAGATCAGGAAGTAGCCGCCGGAAGAGACGTCGCCGATCTGCTCGACGACGGCGAGCCAGCTGGCGAAGAAGCCGACCCCGACCGCGGCCACGTACATGAACGGGAGCACGATCCAGGCCGCCAGCAGCCGGGTGGCGGCCAGGTAGGCGACCGGCTCCACGCCCATGACCTCGAGCGCGTCGATCTCATCAGAGATCCGCATCGCGCCGAGCTCGGCGACGATCCCGGTGCCGATCTTGGCCGAGAGCATGTAGCCGAACGCGTAGGGGATCACCTCGCGCAAATCGCACCAGGCGGCGAACACGCCGGCGTAGGCCGGGGCGCCGATCGAGCGCTGGAAGTAGGCGCCCTCGATCCCGCAGGTGAGCCCGAGGATGAAGACCAGGCCCCAGATCACGATCGTCGAGCCGAGGATCAGGATCCCGGCCTGGCGAAGCGCCTCGCCGAAGAACTTGAACACCCGCCCGGAGTAGACGAGGCCGACCACACGGGTGCAGAAGCCGAAGATCTCGCCGAGCGAGGCCATCCACTGCTTGGGGATCGCGAGCCAGCCGGGGGTCATCTGAGGATGGTGTTCATCGGATGGTCTGCAGCTCCGGATGGGTGGCGAGCAGCGTCTGGGTGAAGACGTAGTTGAACGCGAACACGCCCATGAACGCGATCACGACCGCTTCGTTCACCGCTCTACCCACGCCGGCGGCGCCTCCGGACGCAGTCATCCCTTTGTAGGAGCAGACGATCGCGATGATCGCGCCGAACATCGTCGTCTTCAGGACAGATCCCCAGAGGTCGGTGACAGAGGCGTTCGAGAAGAGAGTCGCGAAGAATCCTCCGAGCGGCTCGTTGTAGAGCAGCTCGGCGCCGATCCCGCCCATGATCCCGAAGATCAGCGCGTAGATGTCCAGGAGCCCGGTGATCAGCATCAGCGCCAGGAATCTGGGAACCACGAGATTTTTGATCGGGTCGACGCCCAACACCTGGAGCGCGTCGAGCTCCTCGCGGATCTTGCGGGCGCCGAGGTCGGCGGTGATAGCGGTGCCGGCGACGCCGGCGACGACCACGGCGGTCACGAACGGGGCGAACTCGCGAATCGACGCGAGCACAAAGAAGCCGCCGAGGCGGTCGAGGGCGCCGAAGAGCGAGAGGAAGTTGGCGGCCTGGAGGCCCGGGGCGCCGAAGCCGAAGGCGAGCGTGGAGATCAGCAGCGGGAACCAGCAGAGCTGGAGCGCGAACAGGAACTGGCTGATGAACTCTCCGCCGTAGGGATACGGCGGCCGGATCGCGGATACGACCGTCTTTGCGGTCAGGATGACCATGTCCCCGATCTGTTCGAACAGGGACTTGGCCGGCAAAAACGCTCTATCAGCTACTGCTCTAACCATCTCTCCCTCCGTAAAGGTTATTCGATGCTCGGCCGGATCGCCACCGGGAACCCCCGGTGGTATGTTCCGCCCGCCCGTGGGGAGGAGCCGTGACACCAACTCTATTCCCCGCGCAAGCAAGCGGGCAGTCGTCCTGCTCGCCGCCTGCGCGACCTCTGTCGGTTTGTCGGCCTGTGGCGGCGGCGAGCGCCAGGATGTGGACGAGCCCTCCGGCGAGTTCCCGGTTCAGATCACGGCCTCGAAGTTCGCCAACAAGCAGCGCCTCGCCCAGACCTCCGACCTCGAGCTCGGGATCAAGAACGTCGGCGACGACACGATCCCCGACCTCGCGATCACGATCTCGACCGATCCCGAGGCCGACGAGTCGTTCTCGATCCGCAGCGACCAGCCCGACCTCGCGGTTCCCTCGCGCTCGGTCTGGGTCCTGAACGACGGCTTCCCGAAGCTCGCCGGTGAGACCGCTCCCGCGGGAGCCGAGGCGGCGCAGACCAAGACCTTCAGTTTCGGCCCCGTCGAACCCGGGGAAAGCAAGGACATCCTGTGGAAGCTGACACCGGTTATCCCGGGCACATACACGATCAGCTACCAGGTCGCCGCCGGCCTGCAGGGCAAGGCGAAGGCCGTGACCGAGGACGGCAGCCTGCCCGAGGGCGAGTTCGCGGTTCGGATCAGCGACGTTCCGCCGCAGACCCGGGTCGACGACGCCGGCAACGTCGTCCCGATCCAGAAGGGCGACATCATCGGCCAGGCGGGGTCGAAGGAACAGCGCGGAGAAGTCGGCGCCAAGTAGCACTAGGCTGCCGCGCTTCGTGATCGTGCGAGCCTCAATAGCGACAACAGCGATGGCACTCACGCTCGCCGTCTCGGGCTGCGGCGGCGACAGCGACGAGGGCGGCGAGGGCACCGACCCGGCCGCGCAGACGTCGACAGCGGCGGAACGGACATCGGGCGCGGGCGGCGGCGGCGTCAAGCTCGAGAAGGTCGGCGACTTCGACTCGCCCGTCTACGTCACCCAGCCCGAAGGCAGCAGCGACCTCTACGTCGTCGAGCGCGGCGGCGCGGTCAAGATCGTCCGCGACGGCGAGATGCTCCCGGAGCCGTTCTTCGACATCTCTGAGGAGGTCTCGACCGACGTCGAGCAGGGGCTGCTCTCTATCGCCTTCGCCCCCGACTTCCAGGACTCCGGCTTGCTCTACGCCTACTACACGGCCTCCGACGGCTCGCAGCGCGTCGTCGAGATAAAGGCCGACGGCGACAGCGCCGACGCGGAGAACGCGCGCACCGTGCTCGAGATGGAGGACTACGCGCCGAACCACAACGGCGGCCTGATCGCCTTCGGGCCCGACGGCAACCTCTACATAGGGACCGGCGACGGCGGCGGCTCGGGCGACCCGATGCGAAACGGCCAGAAGCGCACGACGCTGCTCGGCAAGCTGCTGCGCATCGACCCGAAGCAATCAGGAGACAAGCCCTACTCGATCCCCTCCGACAACCCGTTCGCCGACGATCCCGAGGCCAGGCCCGAGATCTACTCCTACGGCCTGCGCAACCCGTGGCGGTTCGCGTTCGACCCCGAGAGCGGCACGCTCGTGATCGGCGACGTCGGCCAGGACAGCCTCGAGGAGGTCGACATCGTCCCCGAGGCCGAAGCCGCGGGAGCGAACTTCGGCTGGTCGGCGTTCGAGGGCGACCAGCCGTTCAACGAGGACCAGTCGGCGGAGGGCTCGGTCGGGCCGGCGCTCACCTACGGCCGCGACCAGGGCTGCTCGATCACAGGCGGCTACGTGGTCCGCGACCCGGAGCTGCCGGCGCTCAACGGCCGCTACGTCTACTCCGACTTCTGCGAAGGCCAGCTGCGCAGCTTCGAGGTCGACGGCACCTCGGCCGCCGACGACTCCGCGCTCGACCTCGAGGTCCCCTCGACGAGCTCGTTCGGAACCGACAACGCCGGGCACATCTACGCAACTTCCTTCAACGGACCGGTTTACAGGCTCGTAGCCGAATGACTCGGAGGCTGATCCCGACAAACTCATTGCTGGCGCTGCTGCTCGCGGCGATCGCGGCGCTGCTGCTCTGTGCGACCCCGGCGAGCGCGAAGGTGAGGCTGTCGAAGCTCGGATCGTTCAAGAAGCCGGTTTTCGTCACCTCGGCGCCGGGAGTGCCCGGGGTCCTGGTCGTCGAGCAACCGGGCCGGGTGATGGTCGTCGACAAGGGCAAGAAGCGGGGGCGCCCGTTCCTCGACATCCGCGGCCAGGTGCTGAGCGGCGGCGAGCAGGGTCTGCTCTCGATCGCGTTCCCGTCCGACTTCGAGCAGAGCGGGCTCTTCTACGCCTACTTCACCACCCCCGACGGCAATAACAACGTCTCCGAGTTCCGCGCCTCGGGCGGGGTCGCCGACCCCGGCAGCCGCCGCCTGGTGCTCGAGATCCCGCATCCCGGCGAGGCGAACCACAACGGCGGCCAGATCGCGTTCGGTCCCGACGGCAACCTCTACATCGCCCCGGGCGACGGCGGCGGGGCCGGCGACCGCGACGACAGCGCCCAGAAGACCGACAGCCTGCTGGGCAAGATGCTCCGCATCGATCCGCGGGCGACCGCCACCGCGGCATACAGCTCCCCTTCCACGAACCCGTTCATCGCCGATCCCGGGCGCGACGAGATCCTCGCGATCGGGCTCCGCAACCCGTTCCGGTTCTCGTTCGACAGCTCCAGCGGTGAGTCGCGGATCGCGATCGCCGACGTCGGCCAGGACCGCTTCGAGGAGATCAACTACGTCAGCCTCGCGACCCTGAACGGCGCCAACTTCGGCTGGAACGACTTCGAGGGCAACTCCGGCTTTGAAGGCGCGATCGGGCCCGGCCCAGGACGCCACGACCGGCCGGTTTTCGACTACGCGCGCGCGGGCAATCGCTGCTCGATCATCGGCGGCTACGTCGTTCGCGACCCGAACCTGAAGGGCGTGCGCGGCCGCTACGTCTACGGCGACTTCTGCGACGGCGTCATCCGCAGCGTCAACATCGGAGTCGGCGGCGCGGGTGGAGCGCGCTCGGAGAAGGCGAAGGTCGAGATGCTGAGCTCGTTCGGCGAGACGGCTGACGGCAAGCTCTACGCGACCTCGCTGAGGGGCCCGGTCTACCGCCTCAAGCGTCGTCGGTAAGTCATCTAACCTGCGCCGACCTTGGAGGCCCGAAAGAGAGGACTTGCCGCTGCAACGGCGGCGGCCGCCGCGCTCGCGCTGAGCGCCGGCCTGTCGGCGTGCGGGGACGAGGACGGCGAGGCGGAGTTGACGGCACCGGGGGCGCCGGTCAACGCCGCCCCCGCCTCCCAGCGCGACGCCCGCCTCGACAAGCTCGCGGTGATCGGCCGGCCGACCTACATCGCCCAGCCGCCGGGCGACACCTCGCACCTCTACGTGACCAAGAAGTCGGGCGAGATCCGGGTGCTCGAGGACGAGGAGCTGATCGATGAGCCGTTTCTGGACCTCTCCGAGCAGATCAACGCCGAGGGCTCCGAGCAGGGCCTGTTCTCGATCGCCTTCGCCCCCGACTACGCCGAGAGCGGGCTCTTCTACGTCGTCTACAACCTCGACGACAACTCGGTCCAGGTCGACGAGTACAGGCGCGACGGCGACGATCCGCTCAAGGCCGACCCCGACTCGCGCCGCGCGATCATCAACGCGCCGCACGGCAAGGGGGAGCGGACGCAGCACAACGGCGGCCAGCTCCAGTTCGGGCCCGACGGCCTGCTCTACATCAGCTTCGGCGACGGCGGCCCGGTGATGAAGGAGTTCGTCTCCAACCGCGCTCAGCAGCGCTCGGTGCTGCTCGGCAAGATCCTCCGCATCGATCCGACCCCGAGCGGCGACCTCCCCTACACGATCCCGGCCGACAATCCGTTTGTGGACCGTCCCGGCGTCCGCGGCGAGATCTATGCCTACGGCCTCCGCAATCCCTATCGGTTCTCGTTCGACTCGAACGGGGGGCTGATCATCGGCGATCCCGGCGCCCTCGACGTCGAGGAGATCGACTACATGCCGCCCGGGGAGGCCAAGGGCGCCAACTTCGGCTGGCCGCACTACGAGGGCAACGAGATCTTTCTGGCCAAGGACCCCCTGGAGCTGGACCCGGGCAAGAAACCGGTCTTCCCGATCCACAGCTACAGCCACGACAAGGGATGCTCGGTGATCGGCGGCTACGTGATCCGCGACCCGCGGCTGCCGCAGCTCGACGGGCGCTACATCTACGGCGACGCCTGCTCGGGGGACATCCGCACGCTGATCGCCTCGCCCGACGGCGCCCGCGAGGACAAGACGACCGGGCTGCGGCTCTCGCCGACCGAGACCTACGGGGTCGTGTCCTTCGGCCAGGGGACCGACCGGCGGATCTACGCGGTCAGCCTCAACGGCGGGGTCTACGCGCTCAACCCGAAGCGGAAATGATCGGCGGCCTGAGCCGCAGGCAGATAGAGACAGCGATCGCGGCGCTGCTGGCGCTGAGCACCATCGTGATCACAGTGGTCCGGGGAGAGAACGACGCCCTCGCCGGGCCCAAGGAGCTGAAGCTGAAGGAGATCGGCTCCTTCAACCAGCCCACCTTCCTCGCCCAGCCGAACGACGAGCACGACCTCCTCTTCATCACCGAGAAGGGCGGCACGGTGCGCGTCGTCAAGGACGGCGACGTCGAAGTGCAGCCGTTCCTCGACATCACCAACCTCGTCAAGAGCAACCGGCCCGAGCAGGGGCTGCTCTCGATCGCCTTCGATCCCGACTACGAGGACAGCGGCCTCTTTTACGTCGCCTATACGAACAAGTTCGGCGACCTGAGGATCGTCGAGTACACGCGCTCCGACGACGAGTTGATGGCGGAGCCGGCGAGCGCCCGCGAGGTGATGCTGGTGCGCCAGAACTCGGACCGCCACATCGGCGGCCTACTGCTCTTCGGTCCCGACAAGAGCCTCTACATCGGCACCGGCGACGGCGGCCCCTCCTACGACCCGTTCAACACCAGCCAGAACAAGGAGCAGCTGCTCGGCAAGCTGCTGCGGATCAACCCACACAAATCCGACAAGGACCGCTACACGATTCCCCAAGACAACCCATTCGTCGGCCGCCCCGGCCGCGACGAGATCTACGCCTACGGGCTCCGCAACCCGTGGCGCTTCTCCTTCGACCGCGCCACCGGGGCGCTGGCGATCGGCGACGTCGGACAGGACCGCTTCGAGGAGGTCAACCTGCTCCGCGCCCGCCAGGCCCGCGGCGCCAACTTCGGCTGGTCGGCCTACGAGGCATACGGGACGTTCAAGGGCAGCGTGCCGAAGAAGAACACCATCAAGCCGGCGCTCGCCTATCCGCACGAGAAGGGCGCCTGCTCGGTGACCGGCGGCTACTTCGTCCGCGACCCCGGATTGGCCGGGATCGAGGGCCGCGAGCTGACCGGCCGCTACCTGTTCGGCGATTACTGCACCGGCCGGATCCGGGCGGTGCGCCCGAAGATCGGCGATGGCGGCGCCGGGCGAGACCGCGGCTTCGGCCTGCCGAAGGTCGAGCTGCTGACCTCGTTCGGCGAGGACCGCGATGGCCACATCTACGTGCTCTCGCAGACCGGCCCGGTCTACCGGCTCGAGGCCGGCTAGCGCGGCCGAGCGGCGCGGCCCGGTTGTGAAAGCGCCGCCGAACCGATATACCTTGCTGTTCTAGGGGAGTGGACCGACCAAGGAGGAGAGACAGGATGATTCGCAAGCTGCTGGTGGCCGGCATGGCCGCGTTCGCGTTCTCGGCGGTTGCTACGGGTGCTGCGCAGGCTGCACCGTTCAGCCTCACGTTCAACCACGGGTTCGCCAGCATCGGCTGCGCTCCCCCGGACTGCACTCTTGATGACGAGAAGATTCTCGAGCCGCCGGATTCAGCGACGATCAGCGGTGACAACACGGCGGGCGCGCTCAACTTCCCCGCTGGCGACATCCTTCAGAGGGATTTCATGGTCACGATTCCCGGAGATCCTCCCGCAGAGGTCACCGTCACCTTGACGCTGACCGCGGTCGACCCGATGACCGGCACCTACGACAACTCGACCGGGCAGATCGACATCAGCGCGACGCACGTCAAGGCGCGAGCTCAAGTGCCCGGCATCACTGACTGCACGATCGACCCGGTGGTGCTCGCCTTTACGACCGAGGCGAACAGCTACCACAACGGTGTCCGTTACAACCATCTGAACTCGGAAGGGCCTGGTGCGCTCGCAACGAACTGGACTGACCTGCCGCCGCCGGTTGCAACCAGCCTTCTTTCGGACCCTCTCGGCCTGTGCCCCATGCTCGACGACTTTGTCGACGGACCGGGCGGCGTCTGGCTCTCCAAGGACCTGTCGACGATCGGCAACCCACTCGGGGTGAGCAGCCTGACCTCCAACCCGGCATCGCCGAACGAGTCGAACTCGATCCTGATCAAGGGCACCGGCGCCGCCGACCCGGGCAACGTGCACGTGTTCCTGAACAACGACTGCTCGGGCGGCTCGGTCGCCCAGGGCTCGAGCTCGGCCTTCAATGGCGCCGGGATCGGGCCGGTCAACGTCCCCGAGGACGAGACGACGCAGATCTCGGTTCGCGTCCACGACCTCGCTGACCGGCAGTCGCCGTGCTCGGCCGGCACCCCCTACAGCTATACCGACCCCGCACCTGCCCCGCCCCCGCCGCCCGGCGGCGGTAGCGGTGGAGGCGGCGGCGGCGCTGTGACGCCCGCGGCGGGCGGCACCGCCGGCGCGACCGCGCCCGCGGCCAAGAAGTGCAAGAAGACGCAGAAGCTGAAGAAGGGCCGCTGCGTGAAGAAGAAAAAGAAGAAGTAGGCCCGAGTTGAGGCTGCGGGGGATGTTTTATGGGGGTCGCAACCGCCTTGGTCGCGGCCTTCGCGGCTGCCCCGGCCGCGGCTGCGCCGTTCAGCATCAGCCTCAACTACGGCTACTACACGATGGGGTCCGCGAGCAGCCACTTCATCGGGCCGCCCGACGATCCCGGGACGCTGAGCGGGGATCTGAGCGGCGGCAACATCACCGGCGCCACGCTCGCCCTTCCGGATGCCCCGGCTGTCTTCCAGCCCGGGGCGATTGAAGGCCACGTCGCGATGAGCGCGAGCGCGGTGAGCGGCACCTACAACGCGGGGACCGGGACGCTCGCGCTCCAGCCTCTGGACCTGAAGGTGATCGTCACCGTGCCCACACCCGCGACTGTCTGCGATGACACGGTCCCGCTCACCGGCCCCGGCCTCTCGACCGCCGCGACGCTCAACCACCCCGGGGTCTCGTTCGCCTCGGGCCTTGCGGGGCCGGGCGCTTTGGCCGGGGCCTGGAACACCGTCGACACCAGCTACGTCAGCGGCCTGGACGTGTGCGACATGTTCATCGATCCGCAACTGAGCGGCACCGGGGGCATCTGGCTCTCCCAGAACATCGACTTCAACGACAACCCCGTCCTTCCGCCGCCCTCGCCCCCGCCGCCTGCGGCGGCTGCACAGACCTTCCTGCCGACCACCCAGGCCTCAGGGGTCCCCGTGACCAGCAGCGGCAAGTGCAAGAAGGGCCGCAAGCTGCGCAAGGGCCGCTGCGTGAAGAAGAAAAAGAAGAAGTAGGAGCTAGAGCACCGGCAGGTAGCGGTCCAGCTCCCACTTGCTGACCTGGATCCGGTACTCCTCCCACTCCTCGCGCTTCAACTCCACGTAGCGGGGGAATATGTGCTCGCCGAGCGCCTTCTCGACCAGCTCGGACTCGGCGAGGACCTCGATCGCCTCCCCGAGCGTCTCCGGCAGCTGCTCGATGCCGGCCTTCTCGCGCTCGTCGTGTGAGAGGTCGTAGAGGTTGGTCTCCATCGGCGGCGGCAGGTCGTACCCCTTCTCGATCCCCTCGAGGCCGGCGTGCAGCATGCTGGCGAAGGCCAGATAGGGATTGCAGGAGGGGTCAGGGCAGCGGAGCTCGCAGCGCGTCCCCTGCTCCTTGCCGGGGTGGTACATCGGGACCCGGACCAGCGCCGAGCGGTTGCGCTGCGACCAGGCCGAGTAGACGGGCGCCTCGTAGCCGAGCACGAGCCGCTTGTAGCTGTTCACGTTCGGAGCGAACAGGGCGCAGATCTCGCGCGCGTGCTTGAGCAGCCCGGCGATGTACGACTTCGCCGTGTCGGAGAGGTGGTACTCGTCGTTGGCGTCGAAGAACGCGTTCTTACCGCCCTTGAACAGCGACTGGTGGGTGTGCATCCCGGAGCCGTTCTCGCCGAACAGCGGCTTCGGCATGAAGGTCGCGTAGACGCCGTGCAGGGTCGCGATCTCCTTGATCACGATCCGGTAGGTCATCGCGTTGTCGGACATCCGCAGGCCCTCGGCGTAGCGCATGTCGATCTCGTGCTGGGAGGGCCCGACCTCGTGGTGCGTGTACTCAATCGGGATCCCGAGTGCCTTAAGCGCGTTGACCGTGTCGCGGCGCAGATCGGACGCGGCGTCGAGGGTGGTGAGGTCGAAGTAGCCGCCCTTGTCGAGGATCACGGGCTGGCCGTCCTCCCCCACCTCGTCGCTGGCGAAGTAGAAGAACTCGAGCTCCGGCCCGAGGTTGAAGGTGTCGAAGCCCATGTCGTCGGCACGGGCCAGGGCCTTCTTCATGATGAAGCGCGGGTCGCCCTCGTAGGGCTCGCCGCCGGGCTTGAGCACGTCGCAGAACATGCGCGCGACGTTGCCCTTGCCCTCGCCGGCGTCATCGCGCCACGGCAGGAGGTTGTAGGTGGAAGGGTCGGGCATCGCGATCATGTCGGACTCCTCGATCGCGTTGAAGCCTGTGATCGACGAGCCGTCGAAGCCCATGCCCTCCTCGAGGGCGCCCTCGAGCTCCTCCTTGCCGACAGCGAAGGACTTCAGGACTCCCTCGATGTCGGTGAACCAGAACCGGATGAACTCGACGCCCTCCTCATCGACCCGGGCAAGTACGTCCTTGGCGCTCGTTTCCGGCTTCTTCTCCTTCGTTGCCATCGCTCTCCGGCTCCTTTGTTGCTTGCGGGTGGCGTGAGTGTTTCGTTTTTTCACCGCCGGGGTCGAGCCGATCCCGAAAACACGACGGCCGGAGCCGCTCCCTTGGGAGCGGCCCCGGCCGCGCGAGCCAGACATGCGGTGCTCTCGAGCCCTTTAGGCGGGGATCTCCTCCTCGCTGTGAGACTGGAGCACCGAATCGCCCTCTTCACCGGTGCGGATGCGAATCGCCTCCTCGACCGGTAGGACGAAGATCTTGCCGTCGCCGACCTCGCCCGTACGGGCGTGCTTGAGGACGGTCTCAACGACGAGACCCTTTTCCTTGTCATCCACCACGCACTCGATCTTCAGCTTCGGCCGAACGTTGACCGTAAGCGTCGAGCCGCGATATGTCTCGACGACGCCCTTCTGCCGCCCGGACCCCTTCACTTCGCTGATCGTGAGGGACGGAATGCCCTTCTCGAGCAGCTCGGTCCGGATCGGCTCGAACGCCTCGTGACGGATGAACGCTTCTATCTTCTTCACCTAGTTCACCCCCTCAGGCCTTCGTCGGCGCGTCGGCCGGCTTGGTTGAACTGTTGATGGCCGGCTTGCCACGCGGCAGCGGACCGCTCGCGGCACCCGGGTACTCGGGTGAGGGAATGAACTGCTCGGGATATCCGTACATCCCGTGCTCGGAGATGTCCATTCCAGCGTCCTCCTCTTCGGGAGTGACACGCAGGCCGTACGTCTTCTTGATCACCCAGAACGTGGTGAAACTCATGATGAAGACGAACGTGAATGCGATTGCTACTCCGGCCACCTGAGCGATCAGCTGGTCGAAGCTGCCGGAGTACCAGAGGCCTCCGGCGGGATCGCCGAACGCGTTGTACTCGGCGAGGCGCGGCGCGGTGAAGATCCCGCAAGAGATCGTTCCCCAGATGCCGGCCAGGCCGTGCGCGGAGAGCGCACCGACTGGGTCGTCGATGTACTTGTCGATTGCATAGACGCCGAGCACGACGATCACGCCCGCGACCGCGCCGATGATCGGCGCCGCCCAGGCCTCGACGTAACCCGATGGTGCCGTGATCGCCACCAGTGCGGCGATCGCGCCGTTACCTGCCATTCCGATGTCGATCGCCCTCGTCTTTGCGTAGGCAGTCATGATCGCGAACAGCACACCCGCCGCAGCGGCGAGGTTGGTGATCATCAGGATCTCCGGGAATCGGCCATCGAGCGCGTTCAGCGTCGAGCCGGGGTTGAACCCGAACCAGCCGAGCCAGAGGATCAGGACACCGAGGCCGAACAGCGGCATGCTGTGGCCCGGTATCGCCCGCGGCGAACCATCGGGGCCGTACTTGCCCCGCCGCGGACCGAGCAGCAGCAGCGCCGCGAGGGCACCGGTTGCCCCGATCAGGTGGACCGCGGTCGAGCCGGCGAAGTCCTGCATCCCGACGATGCCCGTACCGAGCCAGTCGCCTGTCTGCAGGAAGCCGCCGCCGAACACGGCGTGCGCCCCGATCGGGTAGATGAGGCTGGCGAAAATCGCCGAATAGATGATGTAGACGCCGAACTTGATCCGTTCGAGCGTCGTCCCCCAGACAATCGCCAGCGACACAGCGCAGAAGACGAACTGGAAGAAGAACTTCGACTCAATCGTCGCGTCCGAAAGCGACATCACCGGGAAATTGGGGCTGAACGTGGTCAACCCCTCAGCGGTCTCCGTAGCGGGACCGAGGTTGGTGAGGAAAGCGCCGCCCTGGTGTCCGATGATGCTGTCGACCGGACCCGAGAACGCGATCATGAACCCGACCGCCCACCATGCAAGCGCGGCGATCGAGAAGTTGGTGAGGATCTTCGCCACCACGGTTCCCGCGTTCTTGCCGCGCGAGAAGCCGATCTCCAGAAACGCGAAGCCGGCCTGCATGAACATCACAAGGCAGGCAGCCAGGATCACCCACAGCGAGTTGATCCCCACCGTCTCCGAGAGATTGCCGTCGATGGCGAGCTCCAGGTCGTTTGAGGAGGCGAGCGCGCTGGGCGCGACGAACAGCAATAGCGCCACAACCAGCGGAGCCGCCCAAAGGAACTTCCGCTTCATTTCGTTGCTTCCTTTCCATGCCCGCCGAGGCAATACGCCACCGACGGTCGCGGTTTACACATCGCGGTCAAGGTACGGGCGGGCGCGCGACGGGTCTTTAGACCACTGTCGAAAATGGCCGCGGCGCTTTTCTCCGCATCGGGCTCCGCCCCCGCGAGTGCCGATCGGCACGAGAACCTGGCCAGTCAGCCAGGATCTGTGCGCGGGGAGTAGTCTTGACCGCACCGACTACCGAGGAGAAGGGGCGACATGGCGCTGGAAACCGAGACCACCGAGGCGACCGAAGCGACGACCGCGAGCGGCAACGGAGCGGGCGCGTCAGGCGAAACCTTCGACGTGCTGAGCCCGGCGACGGGCGAGGTGGTCGGCAGCCTCCCCACCGACGGCCCCGACAAGGTCGCCGAGACCGTGGCGCGCGTGCGCGCCAACCAGCCCGACTGGGAGGGAACCGGCATCAGGGGCCGCGTCCATTGGCTCGAGAAGCTCCGCGACTGGCTGCTCGATCACGAGGGCCAGGTAGCCGACACGATGCAGTCCGAGACCGGCAAGGTCCGCGCCCAGGCGGCGAGCGAGGTCCCATACCTCGCCGACGTAGTCAACTTCTACGGCAAGAAGGCAAGGAAGTTCGTCGGCGACAAGAAGATCCGCCCCCACTCCCCGGTATTCGCCTCCAAGAAGCTCGTCGTCCAGCACCGCCCGTTCCCGGTCGTCGGCGTGATCAGCCCCTGGAACTTCCCGCTCATCCTCTCGCTCGGCGACGCGATCCCGGCGCTGATCGCCGGCTGCGCGGTCGTCATCAAGCCCTCCGAGGAGACGCCGCTCGGTCTCAACGAGATCGTCGAAGCGTGGAAGAAGGAGATCGGCGCTCCCGACGTACTAGATGTCATCAACGGCGCCGGCGAGACCGGCGGCGCTCTGGTCGACAACGTCGACTTCGTCCAGTTCACCGGCTCGGATGTAACCGGCAAGAAGGTGATGCAGCGCGCGGCCGAGAACCTGACCCCGGTCAGCCTCGAGCTCGGCGGCAACGACTCGATGATCGTCCTCGAGGGCGCCAACATGGACCGAGCGGTGAACGCGGCCACTTTCGGCGCCTTCACCAACACCGGCCAGGCCTGCACCTCGGTCGAGCGCCTGCTGGTCCAGGACTCGATCTACGACGAGTTCGTCGATCGCCTCACCAAAGAGGTCTCGACGCTCAACCAGCGGATCGACGGCGAGGAGTTCGGCGCCGAGCTCGGCGCGATGACCTTCCCGCCCCAGGTCGAGAAGGTCGACGACCACGTCAAGGACGCACGCCAGAAGGGCGCCGAGGTGCTGACCGGCGGCGAGCGCGGCGAGGGGCCGGGGCAGTGGTATCCGCCGACGATTCTCGCCGGCGTCGACGACTCGATGAAGTTCTCGCAGGAGGAGACATTCGGTCCCGTGGTCGGGGTGCGCCGTTTCAAGGACGCCGACGAGGCGATCCGGATCACCAACTCCTCGCGCCACGGTCTCTCAGGCAACGTGTTCGGGCCCAAGCGCGAGGCCGAGCGCGTCGCCCGCCTGGTCGAGTCGGGCTCGATGAACGTCAACGACGTCCTCGTCAGCTTCCTCGCCACCGACGTGCCGATGGGCGGCTGGAAGGACTCCGGAATCGGCTCTCGCCACGGCGAGCACGGGATCAAGAAGTACGTGCGCCCCGAATCGCTGGTGATCACCCGCTTCGGCGGCAAGCGCGAGCCCTACTACTTCCCGTTCACCGAGAAGCGCGCCAAGCAGATGAGCAGGATCGGCCGCTTCTTCAACGGCCGCGGGCGCCGGCGCTTCGGCCGCTGACGCCGGTTGGCCGACTACAAGAACCTCAAGTACGAGCTCGACGGCCACGTCGCCGTCCTCACCTACGACCGCCCCGAGCAGCGCAACGCGGTCAGCCGCGAGATGAACGCCGAGCTCCACGATGCCTGGCAGCGGTTCCGCGACGACGACGACCGTTCGTGCTCGTGATCACCGGCTCAGGCGACGCCTTCTGCGCCGGCTGGGACCTCGCTGACGCCGCCGAGCTAGGTGAGAAGGGGCTCGGGGCGATCGGCGACCAGGGCTACAAGGAGGGCTACGACGGCTTTCGCAACCACGTCTGGAACTCGCCCGGCGACTGCGGCTACACCCGCCGCGTCGACGTCTTCAAGCCGGTGATCGCGGCGATCAACGGCTGGGCGGTCGCCGCCGGGCTCGAGAACGCGCTGCTCGCCGACATCCGGATCGTCGCCGAGAACGCGGTCTTCGGGGCGCTCGAGCGGCGCTGGAACATCGTCGCCGGCGACGGGATGACCGTGCGGCTGCCGATGGTCGTCGGCTACGCGAAGGCGATGGAGATGATCATCACCGGCCGCCCCGTGGACGCCGAAGAGGCGCTGCGGATCGGGCTCGCCAACGAGGTCGTTCCCCAGGGCAAGGCGCTCGAGCGGGCGCTCGAGCTAGCCCGCGAAATCGCCGAGCTGCCGCAGGGCGCGATCCGCTCCGACAAGGAAACGATGGTCCGCAACGTCGGCCGCACCTACGAGGAGCAGCTGCGCCAGGAGCTCGAGGCAACGCTGTCGATGTTCATGCGCCGCGACTCGCACGCGATCGGCGCCGGAGCCTTCAAGCGCGGCGAGAAGCCCGAGTGGCCCCACCACGGGCTTTAGGTGAGGGAACGCACATCCGCCCCCGTTCAGAGGAGTAGCTTGTGCCCTGATGGCAAAAGGGAGCGAGGTAGGAATGGCACGCAAGATCATCGGGCTCGGGGCGACCGTCGCCGTCTCGCTGCTCGTCGCGGCGCCGGCGAACGCCGCGACGATCACGGTTGGGACCACATCCGAGCTCGTCGCCCCGGGCAACGGCGACTGCACGCTGCGCGAGGCCGTCAACTCCGCCAACAACAACAACCTCGACGCGAACGCCGACTGCACCGACGGCCAGGCCGGGTCCACCGACACGATCGTGCTCGGCGGGGGCGTCTATACGATCAACGGCGCCGCTGGGGAGGAGATGAATGCCACGGGCGACCTCGACGTCTGTCTGACCTGCGGCGACGTTGTGATCGACGGGCTGGCGCCCGCATTGACCTTCATCGATGCGAATCGTGCCGACGCCGACGCGAACGACGACCGCGTTCTCCACGTCCGGAACGCCGGCCAGGCGACCGTCCAGGACCTGACCGTCCGCAACGGCCTCGGGCCGGCGGGGTCGCCTGGAGGCGGGATCTACGCCGCCGACGGCGCCAACCTGGTCCTATCCAACGCCGTCGTCGTTTCCAACATGGCGGTAGCCGTCGGCGGCATCGCCACGGCATCTGATGCCGGCAGCCTGACGATCACCGGCAGCTCGGTGTCGGCGAACGAAACGACCACGAGCATCGGGGGAGGTTTGCTGCACGAGGGGACCGGCAATTTCATGCTCGCGAACAGCCGCCTGCAGAACAACGAAGCCGCCGGTGGCGCCGCCGGCGCCCGGGTCTCACCGTCGGCGGCGGCCACGGCCACAGTCTCCGGCTCGCGGATCACCGACAACGGCGCAGCATCCTTGGCGGGTGGCATGAGCTTCTTCATGTCCAACCCGACCGACGCGATCACAATCGAGAGCTCGCTGATCCACGACAACGACGCGACGCTGCTCGGCGGTGGCCTCAGCATCGGCGTGGGCACGGCTGACATCGAGGACACGGTGATCAGCGACAACACCGTCACGACCATTGGCGTTGCCGGGTTCCCCGATGCCGAGGGCGGCGGGCTGCGGATCGGGAGCGGCGTGACGGTGAGGCTCACCCGCAGCGCCGTGACCGGAAACGACGCGACCGCGTTGGTGACTGAGGACAAGCCCAACGGCGGCGGGATCTACAGCGAAGGCGTGCTGACGATCCGTGACAGCACGATCGCCGACAACCACGCGGTGCCGACCGACGATCCTGCGAACGGCGGCGGGATCTGGGACGGCGGCGTGCAGCCGCTCAACATCTCAAACAGCACGATCGCGAACAACACCGCCGCGACCTTCGGGGGCGGCATCCTCGACCTCGGCGGCGGCGGAACCCTCGCGCGCGTGACTCTGCTCGACAACGACCTGACCGATCTACTCAGCTCCGGGGACCAGGTGAATTACTTCGGCGGCGTACCCGACCCGACGATCCGCGGGTCGCTGATCGAGGGTGATAACCCGGACGGCGACTGCTCAGGCGCCTTTACGAGCGGCGGGCACAACGTAACCGCGGGCAATAGCTGCGGGCTTATGCAGCCGACCGATCTCCAGGACACGCCGTCGGGGGCGCTGCCGCTCGCCGATAACGGCGGCCGACTCGCGGGCCCGCCCGGGCTCCAGTCCGTGATCCAGACCGCCGCGCTTCCCACCGGCAGCCTCGCGGTCGACCGTGGCCCGGCCAGCTGTGTCGACGCCGACCTGATGGCGCTGACCGCCGATCAGCGCGGCCTTCCGCGGCCCGTCAACGGGGCTTGTGACGCGGGCGCCTACGAGCTCCAGCCTCCATCCCCCGCGCCGATCACTCCAACGCCGGCAGCCGCCGCACCCGCCGCAACCGCGCCCCCTGCGATGGCCGTCAGGACGTGCAAAAAGGCGAAGAAGCGGAAGGGCAAGAAGAAGCGCAAGTGCAAGCGCCGCAAGAAGCGGCGGCGCTAGCGCGGCTCAACAACTAGCGAGGGGCGCCCCCCACGCAATGGGGACGCCCCTCGGTGTGCTCGGGTTGACTTCCTGACTCGGGGAGAAGCTCTAGTAGGCGCCGGCGAGATCGACAGCAAGCCTGTCGGCCTGCTCCCGGTACCACTCGGCGACGATGTTCAGCCACTCGACCTCGGCACGGGTCCTGACCGTGACGTAGTCGGCGTGGTCCTCGCCGGCCAGGCGCACGGCCTGGGCGACCGAGATCTGCTCGGCGACGCCTTCCTTGTCGCCGACCCTGGTCCAGCGATTGGCGCCGCCTGAGGTGTCGTCCTGCTCCAACGCCAACCTCGTGCCGTCGGTGAGCAGGAGCGCCTTCGGCTCCCGACCGCCGACTTGCTTCCCGCGGACGTTCTTGCTCATCTCGTCCCTCCTTGTCCGCCAATCGATGGCGAACGATTGCTCAATCGGTCAGACCTCAGGATGCTAGTAACCGCTAACGAAAGGCTAAAACTTCGTTAACACATTACGCAAGCTGGGACGATTCGTGCCTAATATCCGCTGATGGCAGGCGAACGCGACTTTCTCGCAGCCGTGCGCTCACGCGTGGTCGTCTTCGACGGCGGCATGGGGGCGACCCTGGAGCAGTTCGACCTCACCCAGGAGGACTACGGCGGGCTCGAGGGCAAGTGCCACGAGGCGCTCGTCCTCAACCGCCCCGACGTGATCGAGGGCGTCCACACCTCGATGCTCGACGCTGGCGCCGAGGTGCTCGAGACCGACACCTTCCAGGCCAGCCGCATCAAGCTCGAGGAGTGGGGACTCGGCGAGCACACGCTCGAGATCAACACCAAGGCCGCGGAGATCGCCCGCAAGGCCGCGGGCGACGAGCGCTTCGTCGCCGGGTCGATCGGCCCGACCGGCTTCCTGCCCGCCAGCGACGATCCGACCCTGGGCGACATCAGCTTCGCGAAGCTGGTCGAGGTCTTCGCCGAACAGGCCACGGGCCTGGTCGCGGGCGGCGCCGACTTGATCATCATCGAGACCGCCCAGGACATCCTCGAGGTCAAGGCCGCGATCTTCGGCGCCCGCGAGGCCTTCAAGGAGGCCGGGCGCACACTCCCGATCCAGACCTCGGTCTCTCTCTTGCCTCAGGGAGGGAAAATGCTGCTCGGCACCGACATCCAGTCGGTGCTGACGACGCTCGACGCGCTGGACGTTCAGGTGATCGGACTTAACTGCTCGACCGGGCCCGAGGACATGCGCGATGCGATCCGCTTCCTCGGCGAGGTCTCCCCCCTCCCGATCCACTGCATCCCGAACGCCGGCCTGCCACTCCAGGGGCCCGACGGCGAGACGATTTTCCCTGAGGAACCCGGTCCGCTTGCTGCCAGCCTGGGCGAGTTCGTCGAGCGCTACGGCGTCGGCATCGTCGGCGGCTGCTGCGGGACGACGCCCGACCACATCGCGGCGATCGGCGAGCGCGTCAAGGGCAAGACCCCCGACGAACGACCGGAGAGGGGCCCCGTCGAGGTCTCCTCGATGATGACCTCCACCCCGCTCGCCCAGGAGCCGGCGCCGACCCTGGTCGGCGAGCGCGTTAACTCCCAGGGCTCGGCGCGGGCCAAAGAGCTTCTGCTCGCCGATGACTACGACGGCCTCGTCCAGGTCGCCGAGGACCAAGTCGAAGGCGGTGCCCACGTGCTCGACGTCTGCGTCGCGCTCACCGAGCGCCAGGACGAAGACGAGCAGATGGGCAAGGTCGTCGAGCGCATCTCGCTCAGCCAGCCCTCGCCGATCCAGATCGATTCGACCGAGCCGGAGGTGATCAAGGCCGCCCTGGAGAAGATCCCCGGCCGGGCGATCGTCAACTCGATCAACCTCGAGGCCGGCCGCGACAAGGCCGACGTCGTCGTCCCGCTCGCCGTCGAGCACGGCGCCGCGCTGATCGCGCTGACGATCGACGAGGTCGGGATGGCGAAGACCGCAGAGCGCAAGCTCGAGATCGCAAACCGGATCAAGGAGATCTGCTGCGACGAGCACGGGCTCGACCCCGAGGCGCTGATCTTCGACGCGCTCACCTTCACGCTCACGACCGGCGAGGAGGAGTGGCGCCCATCGGCGGTCGAGACGATCGAGGGCATCAAGGCGATCAAGGAGAACATCCCGGGCGTGAAGACCTCGCTCGGCGTCTCCAACGTCTCCTTCGGCGTCTCGCCGCCCGCGCGCGCGGCGCTCAACTCGGTCTTCCTCCACCACGCCGTCGAGGCGGGCCTCGACCTGGCGATGGTGAACCCGAACCACGTCAAGCCATACCCCGAGATCCCCGACGAGGACCGCGAGATCACCGACAACCTGGTCTTCAACCGCTCCGACGACGCGCTCGAGAAGTTCATCGCCCATTTCGAATCGCGGGACGAAGACGCCGAGGAGGAGGGCGAGGACCCGACCGGCGACATGGAGCCGGAGGAGGCGCTGCACTGGCACATCCTGCGCCGCAAGAAGGACGGCGTCGAGGATTGGATCGACCGCTCGGTCGAGAAGATCGGCGCGGTCCCGACCCTGAACGAGGTCCTGCTGCCGGCGATGAAGGAGGTCGGCGACAAGTTCGGCGCCGGCGAGCTGATTCTACCCTTCGTTCTGCAGTCGGCCGAGGTGATGAAGCGCGCCGTCGCCCAGCTCGAGAACTACCTCGAGCGGATCGAGGGGCACTCGAAGGGCAAGGTCGTGATCGCGACCGTGTTCGGCGACGTCCACGACATCGGCAAGTCGCTCGTCAACACGATCCTGACCAACAACGGCTACACGGTCGTCGACCTCGGCAAGCAGGTCCCGATCGACACGATCATCAGCTCGGCGGTCGATGAGAAGGCCGACGCGATCGGGCTCTCGGCGCTGCTCGTCTCGACCTCGAAGCAGATGCCGACCTGCGTCGCAGAGTTGCACGAGCGCGGCCTCGAGTTTCCTGTCCTGATCGGCGGCGCCGCGATCAACCGCGACTTTGGCCGCCGGATTCTCTACCCGAAGGGCAAGGAGTCCGACGAGATCTACGAACCCGGCGTGTTCTACTGCAAGGACGCCTTCGCGGGGCTCGACACGATGGACGAGCTGGTCGACGACGAGGCGCGCGCCGCGCTGGTCGAGAAGTTCCGCGACGAGGCCAAGGCGCTGCGGGAGAAGGGCGAGAAGGTCGACGACGGCCCGCCGGTCGACGACGACTCGGTCCGCTCCGAGGTCGCCACCGACAACCCGATTCCCGAGCCGCCGTTCTGGGGCGCAAAGGAGATCCCGGTCGATCTCGACGACGTCTACCCCTACCTCGACCGCCACGTGCTCTTCAAGCTGCACTGGGGCGGGCGCGGCAAGAAGGGCGAGGAGTGGCGCAAGATCGTCGAGGGCGACGGCGACGACGAGGGCTTCGCGCCGAAGCTCGAGCGGATGTGGAAGCAGCAGGACTACCTCAATCCGAAGGCGCGGCTCGGCTACTTCCCCTGCGCCTCCGAGGGCAACGAGCTCGTCGTCTTCGATCCAAACGACGACTCGGTGGAGCTCGAGCGGCTCGTCTTCCCGCGCCAGCCGAAGCACGACCGGATCTGCCTCGCCGACTTCTACCGGCCGATCGGTGAGACCTCGCCTGGCGACCGAGACGTCGTCGCGCTCCAGGGTGTGACCGTCGGCCCGGAGGTCACCGACCTGATGGCGAAGCTAGAGGCCGACGGCGAGTTCGCCGAGCAGCTCTTCACCCACGGCCTCGGGGTCCAGGCGGCCGAGGGCCTCGCCGAGTGGCTGCACTCCGACGTTCGCAGCGGTCTCGGAATCGACACCGATCAGGGGCGCCGCTACTCGTGGGGCTATCCCGCCTGCCCCGACCAGTCCGAGCACGACAAGGTCTGGCGCCTGCTCGACCTCGAGCAAATCGGGATGACGCTCTCAGGCGGCCATGCCGTGCTCCCCGAGCAGTCGACGGTCGCGATCGTCGCCCACCACCCCCAGGCCGTCTACTTCGGCATGAAGTCCGGGTTCATCCCGGAGGACAAGGCTCCCGACGAGCTGATCGCCGGCACCGATCGCGGCGGCGAGCTGCCGCCCGAGGAAGACCCTCAGCCCGTCGGAACCAGCTCTTCGCGCAGCTGACGAGCGGCCTGGACCATGTTGCGGAGACTCTCCTCGGTCTCGGGCCAGTCGCGGGTCTTGAGCCCACAGTCGGGGTTGACCCAGATCTGGTCGGGGTCGAGCACCTCGGTCGCGAGGCGAAGCCGCTCAGCCATCTCCGCGGCGGTGGGCACGCGGGGTGAGTGGATGTCATAGACGCCCGGGCCGATCTCCTGCTTGTAGCCCTCGTTCTGGAAGTCGTGGAGGAGCTCCATCCGCGAGCGCGATGCCTCGACCGAGGCGACGTCGGCGTCGAGGTCGTTGATCGCGCCGATGATGTCGCCGAAGTCCGAGTAACACATGTGGGTGTGGACCTGGGTCGCGTCGTCGGCGACCGCGGTCGAGACGCGGAAGCAGTAGACCGCCCACTTCAGGTACTCGGCCCAATCGTCGTTTCGCAGCGGCAGGCCCTCGCGGATCGCCGGCTCGTCGACCTGGATCACGCCGATCCCGGCCGCCTCGAGGTCGGTGACCTCGTCGCGGATCGCGAGCGCGAGCTGCTCGCAGGTCTCCGACTCGGGCTGGTCGTCGCGGACGAACGACCACTCGAGCATCGTCACCGGGCCGGTGAGCATGCCCTTCATCGGCTTCTCGGTCAGCGATTGCGCGAAGGTGATCCAGTCGACGGTCATCTGCGAGGGACGTCGCACGTCGCCGAAGATGATCGGCGGGCGCACGTAGCGCGAGCCGTAGGACTGCACCCACGCGTTCTGCGTGAACACGTAGCCGTCCATCCGCTCGGCGAAGTACTGGACCATGTCGTTTCGCTCCGGCTCGCCGTGGACGAGGACGTCGAGGCCGATCTCCTCCTGGAATGAGACGACCTTCTCGACCTCCTCCTTCATCAGCCTCTCGTAGGTCTGCTCGTCGATCTCGCCCTCGCGAAGGTCCTTACGCGCGGCACGGATCTCGGCCGTCTGCGGGTAGGAGCCGATCGTGGTCGAGGGGAAGAGCGGCAGCCCGAGCTTTTCGCGCTGGGCCTCGCGGCGGATCTCGAACGGGCTCGAGCGGCGAGCGTCGTCCTCGGTCAGTGCCTCGACCCGCGAGCGCACCTCCGGGTTGCGGGTGCGGTGCGAGTTGCGCCGGTCCTCGAGCGCGCGATCGTTGGCCTCGAGCTCGTCGCCGATCGCCTCGCGGCCCTCGGTGATTCCGCGCGAGAGCGTCGCGACCTCGCCCACCTTCTGCTTCGCGAACGCCATCCAGGAGCGCATCTCGTCGTCGAGATCGGCGTCCACACCCGTCGGCTCTGCGTCGAGGTCGATCGGGGTGTAGAGCAGCGAGCAGCTCGTCGAGACGACGAGCTCGTCGCAGCGGTCCTCGAGGCTCTCGAGGAGATCCAGCGTTTGCTCATGGTCGTTGATCCAGACGTTGCGCCCGTCGACGACGCCCGCGAACAGCCACTTGTCCTCGAGCCCGCCCTGCTTGGCGATCAGCTCGTTGTTGTGGGGGCCGCGGTGGAAGTCGAGGCCGATGCCGTCGATCGGCAGATCGCGGAGCACGCCGTAGGCGTCACCGGCGTGATCGAAGTAGGTCTTGACCACGATCCGGGTGCGCTCGTGCACCTTTGCGAGCTCCTCGTAGGCGAGTCGCAGCGCGTCGAGTTGGCGCTCGGTTCGGTCCTCGACGAAGCAGGGCTCGTCGAACTGGACCCAGGTCGCTCCCTGCTCGGCGAGCTTCTCGATCACCTCGCCGTAGACCTCGATAAGCGGCTCGATCAGGCTGAGGCGGTCGAAGTCCTCGTCGACGCCGTCGGCCGACTTGCCGAGCAGCAGGAAGCTGACCGGGCCGATCAGAACCGGGACGGTGTCGATGCCGAGATCCTCCATCGCCTCGGCGTGCTCGTCGAACGGCTTCGTGTTCGAGAGCGAGAACTTCGTGTCAGGCCCGAGCTCGGGGACGATGTAGTGGTAGTTGGTGTCGAACCACTTCGTCATCTCCATCGCGGTCACGTCCTGGTCGGCGGTCTGGCTCCCGCGCGCCATCGCGAAGTAGGTGTCGAGGTCGACGCCGCCGCCGCCGTGCTCGTAGCGCGCAGGGACCGCGCCGACGAGAGCGATCGCGTCGAGAACCTGGTCGTAGTAGGAGAAGTCGTTCGAGGGGATGAGCTCGATTCCCGCGTCCTGCTGCAGCTTCCAGTTCGCGACGCGGATCTCCTTCGCGGTCTTGGCGAGCTCGCCGGCCGAGACGTCGCCCTTCCAGTAGCCCTCGGTCGCGAACTTGAGCTCGCGCTCGGGGCCGATCCGGGGGAAGCCTGAGATGTTCGACAGCGGCATAGGTAGATAGCGTACCCAGCCAGAATGGGCGCGATCGTCGAGCACACGCTTCGGCTCGGGCAGGTCGAAACGCGTGCGCTCGAGCTCGACGGCGAGGGGACGCCGCTGCTCCTGCTGCACGGGTTCGCCGACAGCGCCGACACCTGGCGGCTTGTGATCGACCGGCTCCGCAAGCGGGGACGCGCCGCGCTCGCTGTCGATTTCCCGGGGTTCGGCCGGGCATCGCGGCTCGACCGCGACGAGCCTGTCCTGCCGCAGCTCGACCGCTTCGTCGCCGACGCCGTCACCCATGTGGCGACCGGGCGCGGCGTCGTCATCTCCGGCAATTCGCTCGGCGGCTGCGCCGCGCTCCGAGCCGCCCAGAATCCCGAGCTGCCGATCGAGGGAATCGTCCCGATCGCCCCGGCCGGGCTCGACCACCAGCCGTGGCTGCGGATCATCGAGCAGGCGCCGCTGGTGAGGGCGCTGATCGCCAACCCCGCACCGCTCCCGGAGGCGGTCGTGCGCGGGATCACCGGGCGCCTCTACCGCGTGTTCGCGTTCTCGAAGCCGCGCACGGTCGATCCCGGCGTCGTCGCCGCCTTCACCGGCCACATGCCGAGCCGCCGCGACACCCGCCGCATCCTCGCCACCGGTCAGCGCGTCTACCCGGAGCTCACCGAGCCGGACTGCTTCTCGCTTGGCGAGATCACCTGCCCGGTGCTCGTCATCTGGGGCGACCGCGACCGCATGGTCAAGGCCAGCGGGGCCGAGCGGCTGCTCGCCGAGCTCCCCGGCGCCCGGCTCGAGCTGCTCGAGGGTCAGGGTCACTGCCCGCAGATCGAGGTGCCCGACAGAATCGCCGAGCTGATCTCCGAGTTCCCCGCGGTTCGCGCGGCCGCTTAACTAGCTGACGTACTCGCTGCTCTGCGACTTGAGCCGCACCGGAGCCGCCCCGAGCGCGCGGATCCGCATGTCGGACCAGGTGACGCCTTCGCGGACCAGCGCCGGTAGCCCGAGTGCGACCGCGGTCGCGATCTCTACCGCCTGCAGGATGATCCCGTAGGCGAGCGCGTCGGCGCCGCTGACTCCGAACCCGGTGTGCAGGACGCTGATCACGGCGAGCTGGAAGATTCCGATGTTGGACGGGGTAGCCGGCACGACGGCGGTCACGTTGACCGCAAACAGCACCGCGGCGGCGGCGCCGATCCCGGCTTCGCCATCGAGCCCGAGCGCCGCGAACAGCGCCCAGCAGGCAGCGAGCTGCAGCGCCCAGGCACCGAGCTGTGCCGCGGTCGCGATCGAGCCACGCTTCGGCTCGCGGAAGATCTGCAGTCCGCGCCGCACCTGGAGCAGCGCCTTTCGCGCCGACTCGATCGCGCGGGCGAACCGCCCGCCGCCGTTGCCGCGCACGACCGTCGGCGCGAGCACGACGGCGATCAGCAGCACCAGCGGCGCGAGGCTGACCAGGAAGAGCTTCTCCGAAGAGGAGTGGAAGAGATCGGTGCTCGAGACGATGATCGCCCCGAGCAGCAGCAGGGCGACGATGTTGAGGACCGTCTGCGAGACGATCGTGCCGAGCAGGACCGGGAAGGTCTCGCGCATGCGGCCGGTGCGGCGCGAGAGCACCATCGCCCTCGCCGGCTCGCCGAGGCGGGCCGGCAACGTCGCCGACATCAGCACACCGATCATCGTCGCCGAGGTGACGTCGCGGCGGCGGATCTCGCGGCCGGGCAGCGCCGCGCGTGCGATCGAAACCCACGAGGCCGCACGCAGGAACATCGAGGCGACCATGAGCCCGATCGCGGTCAGCACCCAGCTGACGTCGGAGCGGACGACGCTCTCGACCACCTTGTCGACGCCGATCTTGTTCGCGGCCAGCAGCGTCAGGCCGACTCCGATCAGGCCGGCGACGCCGAGCCCGACCTTGCGCACGGTTCGCGCCCGGCGAGAGCCTTTGTCCTCGGAGCTCGGGCTCGAGCGGCGGCAGGCGCTTGGCGGGCAGCGGCGGCTTGCCGTCGGTGGGCGCGAGGCCCGCGGTGCGGGCCAGTCGCTCGGTCGCGCCGGCGGGCTCGGGGAGCGCCAGCGCGTCGTCGTAGACCTCCTCGATCTGGTCCGCGACCCGCGGCCAGGAGAAACGGTCGGCCTTCTCGCGCCCGGCCTCCCCCATCGCGGTCCGGCGCTCGGGCTCGTAGTAGAAGCGCTGCAGCTCCTCAGCCAGCCGCTGCGGGTCGGCCGGCGGAACCAGCACGCCGTCGACGCCGTCGCTGACCACGTCGCTGTAACCGGCGATCTTCGACGCGATCACCGGCGTCCCGGCGGCGAACGCCTCGATCAGCACCATGCCGAAGCTCTCGCCGGAGAGCGAGGGGGCGCAGAGGACGTCGGCTTTGCCGAGCTCGGTCCAGAGCGCCTCGTCGGAAAGCTTGCCGACCGCGTTCACGTGCTCGCCGACCTCGGGGTCGGGAAGGAAGCGAGAGACCTCCTCGGTCGAAGCGCCGACCACAGTGAGCCGCGCGGGGACGTGCTCGACCAGCGCCGAGAAAGCGGTCAGCAGCACCGGCAGGCCCTTGCGCTCCTCGGCGCGGCCGAGGAAGAGGATCTCGAGCTTCTCGCCGGGGAGCTTGGTCTGCTTCGGTGCCGCGGCGACGTCGACGCCGTTCGGGACGATTCGGTACTCGCCGCCGAACCAGCGGCGGCCTGTCCACGCCGCGGCCTCGGAGACCGCGATCCGCGCCGAGAGCTGGTTGAACTTGCGGCGCGCGCCGCCGACCGTCGCCATCCCGTTCGGGAACCCCTTCGTCGAGTAGGCGTGGAAGGTGCCGACCACGGGCGCGTCCCGGTACGAGCACGCGTCCCAGCTCAGCGTCGGACAGGGGGGCTCGTGGATGTGGACGATGTCGTAGCCGCCGGTTCGAAGCTCGCGGCGCATCGCCGTGACCCCGCCGGGGAAGACCGAGATGTTCGAGATCGCCCCGTTCGATCCGATCCCGACCGAGCGCCCCATCGGGACGAGGTATTCGGGCATGACGCGATCCGTGGGCAGCCCACGGTGAGTCCAACCGCTGACGCGGTCTGGCGGGTCCCAGGGGGCGAGCACGCGGGCCTCGTGTCCACGGGAGATGAACTCCTCGGCGAGGGCCTCGACGTGCCGGTTCACGCCGCCCTGGTAAGTCCAGGAATAGGGCGAGACCAGCGCGATGCGCATAGGCAAAGCGTACCTACCCCTCCGGTGCGCGTGGGTAACTGCCCCGTGAAGGAGATGTCTCGGAGTTGTGAATGCCCTGCACCCAGGCGAAGCCCGCGCAGGCGAGCAGGAACGCCGTCCCGACCATCAGCAGGATCGCGCCCGAGTCGTTGACGAGCATGCCGACGAGCGTCGCGGCGGCGCCCCCGCAGAAGCCCGCGTAGGCGGGCTCGCTGCCCTCGAACCAGCGCCGGAGCCGCTCGCGCCTCACGATCCCGAAGATCAGCGCCGCGGCGGCGACGTAGAACCAGGGCTCGTGGGCCGCGCGGTAGAAGCTCTTGCCCGAGAGCCGCAGCCGCCGCTCGGCGACGTCGGCGAGGTCGTCGGCGCCACCGGCCTCGAGCACCGACCCGGTCAAGTGCGCGCCGCCGCCGAGGATCAGGTCGAGCGCGGCGAGGGCGGCAAGCGCGAGCAGCGGCAGGGCCGCGATCAGGATCAGGTTGCGCCGCGTGCGGCTGATCCCGGCGATCACCGCCGCGGCGACCGCGGCGCCGACCGGGAGCACGATCGCGGCGCCGACGTCGGCGCCGAAGCGCCCCGCCGCGAAGACGACGGTCGCAAGCCCACCGGCCGCGAGGAAGGCGAGGGCGGCGCGCCGGCGGTCATCGTGCGCTCCCCAGCCCCGGGCCGCGAGCCAGGCGCCGGTGCCGACCGGCACCAGCACCGCGACCGTGGCCTCGAGCTCGTTGCCGATCCCGAAGAAGCGCACCCCGATCGCAGGGTTGGGGCCGATCAACGACACAGAGGTGAACGGCGAGCCGGCGATCAGGTCGATCGCGTAGGCGCCGATCGTCAGAGTGCACGCGATCGCCAGCGCCGCGTAGCCGCGCGCTAGCCGCAGGGTCAACAGCGCGAGCGCCGGGGCGCCGAAGCCGACCCCGAAACGCTCCACGGTCCGGATCGGGTCGAGCGCGGCGAGCCCGAGCAGAACCAGCGGCAAATACACGCACGAGAGCGCCAGCCACGGCAGCATGAAACGCGCCCCGCGGCGGCCGAAGGCCGCGATCACGAGCGCCGTCGCCACCAGCCAGAGCAGCGCGTTGTAGAAGATCACCGACGGGCGCCGCGCCGGGACGATCGCGATCCGCGCGTTTCGCTCCGAGATCGCCACCGCATCGGGCTCGCCCTCAGTGCGAATCGGCTTGCCGTTCATCTGCTCGGGAACCGCGAGCCCGAAGCGCCGCAGGATCGTCGGCGCGAGGTCGGTCGAGGTCACGAACCCCTTGGTGCGCGTCGTGTCGGAAGTGAGCTGGCCGTCGAAGCCGCGGCCCGCGATCCCGAGTGCCAGGAAGCGCCGCCCGGGGGGCGGCGGACGCTCGAACGCGATCAGCATGTCCTCGCCGCGCACGCCCGCCACCAGCAGCGGAAGCTCGGAGCGCTCGGCCTGGATCGCGGTCACCCCTGGCGGGCAGCGCCGCTCGACGCAGTCGAAATCACCGGGACTGCCACGGTCGACCTCCCCGCTTCGGTTCGCGGCCATCAGCGCAGGCGTGCGCAGCGCCGGCTCGACGCGGATCGGAATCCCGGCGTCCTCGAGCGTCTGCGCCAGCAAGCCGGGGACGAGGTCCCCGGGCGCGTCCTTCGCGCGCTCGACGAGCGTCGGCCAGCCGGGGACGCGGTCGCCGATCACGAACGCCTCCGGGATGTCGTCGCCCGGATAGAGCGAGGTGAAGATGCGGTTGCCCTGGCTGATGTCGAGGTAGGTCTGGGTCGAGGGCACGGTGCTGAGCCCGGCGCTCATCGCCCCGGGGGAGAGCCCGGCGAGAATCGAGAAGTCCTCGACCCGCGTCGCCTCGGAGAGCAGCGCGATCACGACCGCCGGCCGACCGGAGCTCTCAGGGGGCGTCTCAGGCGCCTGCGCGCCGCTCGCCGCGGGCGAAATCAGCGTCGCAACAAGGGTCGCAACCACGATGACGGTGGCCGCGAGCGCTAGCGCTAATCTCATTTGGATGGCCGACCGCACCTTCGTCAAGTTCACCTTCCTCAAGCTCGACCCCGCCTGGCGGCGGCGCGATCCCGATGAGCGCGCCCGCGACAAGCACGAGTTCCTCGCCGCTTGCGAGGACTTTGCGGTCGACCGCTCGCTGCGAGCCTACTCGACGGTCGGCACCCGCGGCGACGTCGACCTGATGCTGCTCAGCCAGAGCCCGATCCTTGAGGACATCCACACCTTTCACGTCGTGCTCGCGCAGAGCGGGCTCTCGCAGTGGGCCGAGATCCCCTACTCCTACCTCGCGATGACCAAACGCTCTCCGTACTCCGAGCAGCAGGTGCGCGACGAGATCTGCGTCTCGGAGCGCAAGTACCTGTTCGTCTACCCGTTCTGGAAGAAGCGCGAGTGGTACGCGCTCCCGGACGATGAGCGCGGCCGGATCATGAAGGGCCACATCGAGATCGGACAGCGCTATCCGCAGATCTCGATCAACACCGCCTACTCGTTCGGGCTCGATGACCAGGAGTTCGTCGTCTCCTTCGAGGCCGACGAGCCCGGCGACTTCCTCGACCTCGTCCAGGAGCTGCGCGGCTCGGAGTCGAGCTCCTACACCGAGCGCGACACGCCGATCTTCACCTGCGTCGCGATGTCGGTCGGCAAGGCGCTCGACGCGCTCGACGGCGAGGCCGTCGGCGCGCCACTGACCCTCCAGTAAGCACTCTCTATCCTCTCCGCTTCTCATGGGCGCCGAAACACCCATTCGCGTTGCGATCGTCGGCTCCGGGCCGGCGGGCTTCTACGCCGCTGAGCACCTGCTCAAGCAGGAGGAGGTCGAGATCGAGGTCGACATGTTCGACCGCCTCCCCACACCGTTCGGCCTTGTTCGCGCCGGCGTCGCTCCCGACCACCCGAAGATCAAGTCGGTGATCCGTGTCTACGAGAAGACCGCTGCCCGCGACGGCTTTCGCTTCTTCGGCAACGTCGACGTCGGCGAGCAGATCAGCGTCGACGAGCTCGCAGACCACTACGACGCGATCGTGTTCGCCTACGGGACGAGCGTCGACCGCCACCTCGGGATCCCCGGCGAGGAGCTGTCCGGAAGCCATTCGGCGACCGAGTTCGTCAATTGGTACAACGCCCACCCCGACTTCACCGACCGCGAGTTCAACCTCGATTGCGAGCGAGTCGTCGTGATCGGGAACGGGAATGTCGCGGCCGATGTCACCCGGATGATCGCGCTCACCCGCCCCGAGCTCGAGGAGACCGACACCGCCGAGCACGCGATCGATCCGCTCGCCGACTGCGGCGTCAAGGAGATCCTCGTACTCGGCCGCCGCGGGCCTGCGCAGGCCGCGTTCACGAACCCCGAGGTCCGCGAGCTCGGCGAGCTCGTCGACGCCGACGTCGTCATCGACCCGGCCCAGATGGAGCTCGACCAGATCAGCCAGGAGTTCCTCGACTCCGACGACGCCGACATCACGGCGCGCAAGAACGTCGAGATCTTCACCGAGTTCTCCCAGCGCGAGCCCGAGGGCAAGGACAAGCGCGTCGTGCTCCGCTTCCTCGCCTCGCCGATCGAGATCCAGGGCGACGGCAAGGTCGAGCGGATCGTCGTCGGCCGCAACGAGCTGCAGCGCGACGGCGACCGGATTCGCGCGGTCGACACCGGCGAGCGCGAGACGATCGACTGCGGGCTGGTGCTGCGCTCGATCGGCTACAAGGGAATTCCGGTCGAGGGCGCGCCGTTCGACGAGGACGCCGGCGTGATCCCGAACGAGGGCGGCCGCGTCAGCGGCGAATCGGGCGAGCAGGCGCCCGGCCTCTACGCCGTCGGCTGGATCAAGCGCGGCCCCTCGGGCGTGATCGGGACCAACAAGAAGGACGCCCAGGAGACCGTCGACCTGCTGGTCGAGGACGCGAAGGCCGGCAAGCTCGGCTCCCCGGGCAACACCGACCCCGCCGCGATCGAGCAGCTGCTCGCCGAGCGCGCCCCCGACCACGTCACCTACTCGGGCTGGGAGGCGATCGACGCCGCCGAGGTCGCACGCGGCGAGCCGCTCGGCCGCCCGCGGGTCAAGTTCGTCGACGTCGAGGAGATGCTCGAAGCGGCGAAGTCCGCCGAGCCGGCGTGACCTTGCTCGACGATGTCAAGGGGCTGATCGAGGCCGAATTGCCCGGTGCCGAGGTCAACGTTGAGGACGAGCGCGGCGGCGACCACCTCAAGGTCACGGTCACCGCGGGCCAGTTCGCGGGGCTGAGCCGCATCGACCAGCACCGGCTCGTCAAGGCCGCTTTGCAGGAGCGAACCGACAGCGGCGAAATCCACTCGCTCACGTTGCGTACAATCGTCAGCGATGACTGAGCCCTCCGCGAACGAACCCCCTCTCAAGGACAAGGTCGAGCAGCTGATCGCCGACCATCCCGTGCTGCTGATGATGAAGGGCACGCCCGAGGCGCCGAGCTGCGGCAACTCGATTCGCGCCGTCTCCGCCCTCGATGCCTACGGGGTCGAGTACGCGGCGCTCGACGTGCTGCCGGCGCTCGAGCCGCTGCGCGAGGCGACCGGCGAGATCGCCGACTGGCGCACGTTCCCGCAGCTCTACGTCAAGGGCGAGCTGGTCGGCGGTGCCGACATCGTCGAGGAGATGCACGAGTCCGGAGAGCTCGCCGAGCTGCTCGGGACGACCGCCCCCGAAGCGGTCCCGGAGACCCCGCAGGCTGACCCGGACGCTCCGGTCACCCAGAGCCCTCCGATGAAGATCGAGGGAACCTAGCCCTAGGCGGCGGTTGCGAAGCGCTGCCGCGATCGCTCGCGGCGCTTCTCGGCTTCGACCTCGCGGTTCTTCGGCGGCGCCTTGGTGACGAGGCCGTCGAGCAGAGTCACGGTCGCCGCGGCGACCTCCTCGACCGCCTCGTCGAAGGCCTCTTGGTTGGCCTTCGAGGGCTTGTTCGAGCCGCTGATCTTGCGCACGTACTGGAGCGCGGCGTCGTGGGCCTCTTCCTTGGTTGCCGGAGGTTCGAAGTTATGCAGCTGTCGAATGTTTCGGCACATGCCGAAAGCGTAGTCGCTTCGGGGCGGCGGGTCTAGAGCTAGACGGCGGCGGTCTCGGCGTCGGCGTCCTCTTCCTTGACCTGGAAGGAGGAGCCGCAACCGCAAGCAGCGACCACGTTCGGGTTGTTGACCGCGAAGCCGGCGCCCTGGAGGCCGTCGACGTAGTCGACCTCGGAGCCGAAGACGAACTGCATCGAGCTCTTGTCGACGACGACGTTGACGCCGTCGCGCTCGAAGACGTGGTCGTCGTCCTTGCGGGCGTCGAAGGCGAGCGCGTACTCGAAGCCCGAGCAGCCGCCGCCGCGGACCGCGACGCGCAGCGCCTGGTCGGCGGGGTTCTCCTGCTCGGCGAGCAGGTCCTTGATCTTCGAAGCGGCGCGCTCGGTGAGCGTGATCGGTTCGGTCTCAGTCATGGCCCGACATTCTAGAGCACGCCCTCACCCGGACTTCTCGGGCGTCTTTTCGCCGTATTTCTGGTCCAGGTACTGCCTGATCCGCCGCGAGTCGCTGATCACCTCGTCGCCGTCTACGAACACGGGTACGAAGTGCTGTTTGGTGAGCTCGACGATCTCGGGGCGGTCGGCGCGCCGCAGCGCGACCCGCTCGGTCTCGTGCTCGACCCCGAGCTTGCGCAGCCTGCGCTCGACCCTCCCGCACGGACAGAGCCGGTTGCCGGGCGTCCGGCAGCGGTAGAGGACCCGTCGCGGCTCTGCGGTCTCGCTCACAGCTCTTTGCTCACAGACCGAGGCGGCGGCGCACCCGGCCGAGGCCCGGTACCCGCGGCCGGGGCAGCTTCTCGGCGGCCGAGGCGACCTTTCCGGTGGCTCGCAGCGCCAGGTCGGCGGCCTGCTCGCGTGGACCCGGCTCGTCGAGGCGCTCGAGCTGCCAGGCGACGGTCTCCTCGAGCGTCTGCTCGTGCGGGCGGGGGCGGAAGCCGAGCTCGCGCTTCGCCTTGTCGTTGCGGTACGTGTACCAGAGCGATCCGGCCTTGACCTCGTCTTCGCTCGCGGGGACCGGGATCCCGGCGCGCTCGAGCGCGGCGATCCCGGCGCTCGCGAGCTGGCCCGGGAGCTTGATCGCCGGCGGCGGCACGTCGGCGATCCGGCCGAGGTCGGTGAACAGCCTCTGGAGGGTGAAATTGCGGCCGCCGAGGATGTAGCGCTCGCCCTCGTGCCCGCGCTCGTCGGCGAGCAGCTCGCCGGCGGCGACGTCGCGCACGTCGACGATGTTGATGCCGCCATCGACGTAGACGGGGATCTGGCGGAGCAGAAAACGCCGCACCAGGTCGTTCGAGGTCCCCTTCGGGTCGTCGGGGCCGAGGACGAAAGCGGGGTTGACGATCACCACCGGCAACCCCTTTGCCGCGGCGCGCAGCGCCTCGAGCTCGGCCTCGTGCTTGGAGTTCATGTAGGCGATCCCGTGCCTGCCGGCGGTGAACAGCTGCTCCTCGTCGGCGGTCTCGCCGGGCTTCGCGGGCCCCACAGCGGCGACCGAGGATGTGTGGACGACGCGCTCGACCCCGGCCCGAAGCGCCTCGGCCATCACGGTTCGCGTCCCGCCGACGTTGACGTCGAAGACCTTCTTGCGGCCGCCCGCCCGGTGCGATGTGGTTCCCGCTACGTGGAAGACCCGCTCGATCCCCTTCATCGCCTTGCGAACCGCTTCGCGGTCGGTGATGTCCCCAGTCTTGGCCTCGAAGTCGGCCTTCCCGCGCAGGAACTCGGTGCGCTCGGGATCGCGAACCAGCAGCCGCAGCTCGTCGCCGCGCTCACCCAGCGCTCGGACCAGATGCGAGCCGACAAACCCGGTGCCGCCGGTTACAAGCGTCTTCGAGGCCACCGGCGAGGATGGTAGGGCGCCCGCTGCGCTGTCGCCGCCGGACAGCGCCCACCTGAAAGAATCGCGCCGCCGTGGCCGCCCCCGCCATAGTCACCGACTCGACCTCGTACCTGCCGCAGGAGCTGATCGAACGGCACGGCATCGAGCTCGTCAGCCTCTACGTCGGGCTGCCCGGCGACCACGAGCGCGAGGTGGAGATCGGCGACTACGACGCCTTCTACGAGAAGCTGCTCGGAAGCGACGAGGCCGCGACCACCTCGCAGCCCTCGATCGGCGACTTCATGGCCGTCTACGAGCCGCTGCTCGCCGACGGCCGCGAGATCGTCTCGATCCACATCTCATCGGGGATCTCGGGCACCTACGAAGCCGCCAACCAGGCGCGCGAGCGGCTGATCAGCGAGGGAAAGGGCGGCGAGCGCATCCACACCTTCGACAGCCTCACGACCGCGGGAGGCCAGGGCCTGGTCGTGCTCGCCGCGGCGGCGGCGGCCGAAGCCGGCGAGGACGCAGCGGGGGTCGTGCGGCGCACCGAGGAGGCACGCTCGAAGCTGAAGATCTGGTTCGCCGTCGACACGCTCGAGTATCTGCGGCGCGGCGGGCGAATCGGCGGCGCGCAGGCCTGGATCGGCACGACGCTGAAGATCAAGCCGATCCTCACCTTCGAGGCCGAGATCGAGCCCGTGGAGCGGGTCCGCACCCGCGCCCGGGCGCTGGCGAAACTGCTCGACTTCGCCCGCCAGCGGCACGGCGACGGCGCCGACGCCTGGGTCGTTCAGCACATTCGCGACATCGAAGCCGCTGAGGACCTGGTCGACGCCTGTCGGCCTGTGTTCGGCAGCGATCCCGTTTTCGTCTCCGAGATCGGCCCGGTGGTCGGCGCCCACGCCGGCCCGGGACTGCTGGGGTTCGGCTCGATCAACCCGGAGCTGCTTCCCGGGGACTAGCGGCGGCGGTCAGGCCGGCTCGAGCGCCTCGGTCGGCGGGTCTTCGTCGGGCTCGTCGGGCGGCTCGTCCATCTCTTCGGGGATCAGCGGCTCCTGGCGGAAGCGCCACCAGTCGCGGACGACGCTCTGCACGAGCGCCGAGACTGGGATCGCGATCAGCGCCCCGAGGACGCCGAGCAGCGAGGCGCCGATCAGGATCGCGATCAGCACGAACAGCGGGTGGACCTGGACCGCCTTGCCGTAGATGAACGGCTGCAGAACGTAGTTCTCGAGCTGCTGGTATCCGACCACGACGATCGCCCAGATGATCAGGTCGCCGGGGAAGTCGAAGAACGCGACCACGATCCCGACAAGGATGCCGCCGATCGTCGCGCCGACGAGCGGCACGAGGTCGAGGAACGCGAACAGGATCGCGAGCGGGACGGCGAACGGGACTCCGAGGATCGAGAGGGTCGCGTAGGTGACGCAGCCGGCGAGGAAGGCGAGCGTGAACGCCCCGAACATGTAGCCCGAGACCGCGCTCGACGCCTCGTCGGCGATCGTTCGCAATCGCCGCGCGCGGTGCTCGGGCACCTGCGAGTAGAGGAAGTTGAGGATCCTGCTCCCCTCCATGAGCAGGAAGAAGGCGATGACGAGAATCGCGAACAGCTGCACGAAGCTCGAGAAGACGCCGACGGTGACGTCGGAGAGCGTCCCGGCAGCGTCGCCGAGCCGGCTGGGAAGCTCGCTCGCCTGTTCCTGGAGCTTCTCGGTGATCTCGTAGTCGTCGTCGTATTCGCGGAAGGTCTCGTTGTCCCGCAGGTCCTCGATCAACCCGGGAAAATCCTCGCCGATCTCCTCGACGCCGTCGACGAGCGGCGGGACGAGCAGCAACCCGATCCCGAAGATCACGCCCGCGATCGCGAGGTAGGAGAGCAGGATCGCCGCCGGGCGCGGAACCCGGCGCTCGTCGAGCCAGTTGACCGCGGGTGCGATTGCGAGCGCGAAGAAGGTCGCGATCAGCAGCAGCCCGACCACGTTGCGGATCCGGTAGAGGATGTAGAGGCCGGCGACGGTCGCGGCCGCGACCAGCACGATCTTGACGATCAGCCTCCAGGAGACCGCAGTGTGGTCCATCGGGCGGCAGGCTAGGCTTCGTTCCGGATGGCGACCACGGCGCTGCGCAGCCCTCAGCAGCTCTACGACGACTGGGAGCACGAGCACTGGGCTGCCCAGGACATCGACCTGTCAGCGGACCCCGAACACTGGCGGCAGGCCAGCGACTCCGAGCGCGAGCTACTCCACTTCGCGCTCTCGTCGCTGATCGTCGCCGAGGAGCGGATCTCGACCCAGTTCTGCGGGCTGGTGCTCGCCCAGGACGACGAGGAAGAGGGCAGCTACCTCTCGACCCAGCTCGTCGACGAGGTCCGCCACATGCAGTTCTACGCCCGCTTCCAGAACGAAGTCGTCGCCGATCCGGCGACGATCGCCTCGCACGTCGAACGCGCCCGCGAGCAGCTCGCGGCGCCCTTCCGGACGATCTTCGACGACGCCCTGGTCAACGCGCACGACCGGCTCGTCTCCGATCCGCGCAACCGCGAGGCAAAGGTCGACTTCGTGACCATCTACCACATGGTCATCGAGGGAACGCTCGGGATCACGACCTCGCACTTCCTGCTCGGCGTGTTGCGCGAGCGCGAGCTGCTGCCCGGATTCGTCGACGGCTACTCGAGAATCGCGGCCGACGAGCAGCGCCACCTCGCCTACGGGACCGAGTTCCTGCGGCGGGCCGTCGCCGAAGACGCGTCGATGGGCGAGGTTGTCCGCGGGCGGCTGCAGGGCCTGCTTCCGGCGATGGCCGAGGCGCTCAATCCTCCAGGCGACGGAGACGCCGCCGAGCTGCTCGGGGTCGAGCCGCAAGAGCTCGCCGAGTACGGGCTCGGGGCGCTCAACCGCCGCTTGAAGGTGATCGGCGTCGCGCTCTAGGCGCGACCGATCAGCAGGGGCAGTCCGGGCAGCACGGCTCGGGACCGAAGTTCAGGTCAGCCATTTGGTCACCTCCTCGAGCGAGTCCGGGTTCACGTAGTAGAAGGACCACAGCCCGCGCCGCTCCGAGCCGACGATACCGGCGTCGCGCAGCACCTTGAGATGGTGCGAGACAGTGGGCTGGGAGAGGTCGAAGAGGGGCACCAGCTCGCAGACGCAGACCTCGCCGGCGTGCTTGCGGAGCACGTCGACGAGCTGCATCCGGATCGGGTCCCCGAGCGCCTTGGCGATCGAGGCCATCCGGGCCGCGGCATCCCGGTCAACGGCGGGATAGACGACGGGCTCGCAGCAGGGCTCGCCGACCGGGCGCTTCTGCTTCGGGGCGAGCTCGAGATCGACGGGCATCGATCCGGAACCCTAGCAATTCAATTGATAAACGTCAATGTAATAAGCTGGCCCCGTGATCGAACCGGAGAACGTCCCCCAGGTGCTGTTCGTCTGCGTCCACAACGCCGGACGCAGCCAGATGGCGGCCGGGCTCCTCGACCAGAAGGCGGCGGGGCGCGTCGGGGTCCGATCGGCCGGCAGCGAGCCCGCCGAGAACGTCAACCCGGCCGCCGTCGAGGCGATGTCGGAGCTCGGGATCGACATCTCGCGCGAGTTCCCGAAGCCGCTCTCCGACGACGCGGTGCGCGAGGCCGACGTCGTGATCACGATGGGCTGCGGCGACGCCTGCCCGGTCTACCCCGGCAAGCGCTACGAGGACTGGGAGCTCGACGACCCGGCCGGCCAGGATCTTAAAACGGTTCGGGAGATCCGCAACGAGATCGAGGGCCGAGTGGAGAGCCTGCTGAGCGAGCTCGGGAGCTAGTCGCCCTGGCGACGGGCGAGGATCGCCGCGGCGCCGAGACCGACGAGGATCCCCGTTCCGACCGCGAGCTCCTTCTTGTGGCGCTGGACCTGAAGACCGATGTCTGTGAGCTCGTTGAGCCGGCCGCGCAGCGACTTCACGTCGCGGCCGAGCTCCTCGCGCCGCACCACGATCTCGGAGCGGATCTGTTCAGCCGAACGGGTCCCCGGGGGCGGGGTGCTAGGGCGGGCTTGCTGCGGGGCTTCGAGCGTCGCGGGGCTCATTCGGAGTGTCGGTGAGCCTATCGCGAATCTCCTTCGCTTCCTCGATCGCCATGTCGGGTGTCGGGGGAGCGTTCTTCTTGATCGAGCGATAGGCGTAGAGCCCGGCCACCGCGGCGATCACGATGAAGACGAGCGCCTCGATCAGATAGCCGAGCCAGACCCGTCCGCCGAATACCTCGTTGCCGAGCAGGATCGCGATCCCGTGCATGATCAGGATCAGCGCCGCGATCAGGATGATTCCCGCGACCAGGCCGGCGACCGAGCCGGCGAGCAGCTTGTTCGCCTTCTCGGAGATCTCGGTCTTGGCGAGCTCGATCTCCTCGCGAACGAGAATCGTGGCCTGCTCGGAGATGTCGAGGACCAGCTCGCCGACCGACTTGTCGTCCTCGACCGGGGCTGGCCGCGAGGGCGGGGTCGGGTCGCGGAGCGGCTCCCGAGACGGCTCGGGCGGCGGCTCCGGGGACTTCGGAGGCTGGTCGGGAGTTACGTCGTTCATTCGCCCGGCGGCTCTTCCTCGAACACACGCACCCAGATCGCCTCCGAGGCGCGGTGCGCGACAACGGTCGCGAGCGCGCCCGAGGCCGCCAGGAGGCCGGCCCAGAGGAGCCGCCTGACGATGTCGCTCTCAACCAGCTCGCGCGGTTCGGTCACTGCGAGCGAGAGTAAACCAGCTTGCCGTTGCCCTGCACGGCCCCGGAGCTGCGCTCGGCATAGGTCGCCCAGCGCTCGAAGAAGTCGCGGTAGACCGTCCGCGTCCACTCCGGGTCGGCCGCCGAGAGCAGGCCGTGGGAGCCGGCCGGCAGCGTCCAGACCCGGACCAGATCGTTGCCCGCCGCGGCCTCGGCCAGGATCTCGGCCTGCTCGACCTTGACGATCGGGTCGTCGACCGGATGGAGGACGAGTACGGGGACCTTGGCCTCGGCGATGTGGTCGCGGGCCGCGGAGCGCTGCCAGATCTCGTCTTCGTCGACGCCGTAGTAGGGCGCTGCGACCAGCTCGAGGATCCGGTTCATGTCCTCGGCCTCCTCGGGCCAGTGCCCGGCCCTGATCCGCGATGTCGTCGCTGCCTGAAATGCCATGTGGATCGGATAGCGGGGGTGCTTGATCGACACCGGCTCGGCTAGCCGGCCCCATGTGTCCTTGGGCACGGCCGGCGGTGAGACCGCGAGGATGCCGCCGTCGAGCTGCGTTGCGGCCGCCTCGGGATGGCTGGCGCCGAGCACCGAGCTGCCGCCGAGCGAGACCCCGAGGGTGCCGACGCTGGTCGAGCCGAGCTCCTTCATGTAGCGGGCCAGCTCGATGATGTCGAGGCCTTCCTTCCAGCCCCCGGTCGCAGGCGCGCTCGTGCTGAGCTCGGTGGCGCCGAAGCTGCGCAGGTCGATCGCGGCGACGTTGAAGCCCCACTCGTAAAAAGCCTGGATCGCGATATCGCGCACGTAGTCGAACCGGCTCGAGGTGAAGACACCGTGGGTGACGATCAGGGCCGGCCGCGCGGCCTCCTGAAGCCCGATCGTGGCCGCGATCCGCTCGCCGTCGGCGCCGGTGAAGACGTGGTCGTCGAAGTGGGCCGGGTAGCGGTAGCCGAGCACCGCGCCCTCGCGCTGCTGGGCGGCGACGAAGTTGGAAATGTCTGAGAGCCCGAAGCGCAGGTCCGACAACGGCCTCGTCCGCAGGTCCTGGGGAATCGCCCGCAGGTCGTCCATCAGCGCGCTCATCGAGCGCTCCTTCTCAGGCGGGACCGGAAGCTTGCGGTCGCTGCCGCCGCGCGCCAGCCAATGCCGCAGCGGCCGGCTCGCCCACTGACCGAACAGCCAGAGCGGCATCGCGATCAGCCCGACGACTACGTTGAGCGCCTTCGCGAACCCGTGCAGGACGCGGTCCTGGCGATGCGTGGTGCCGATCGACTCCCACATCAGGGACTCACCATCAGGCCGGGGCGCCGGCGGGCCGCGGCTCGAGCCCGGCGCAGATCGTTTCGACGACGAGCTCCTTGGCGCGGTCGTAGTCGTCGTCCTCTCCGGGGACGAGCTCGAAGATCCAGCCCGAGAGCAGCTGCTCGATCGCGCCGTAGAAGAGCATCGAGGCGAACGCCGCGTCGACGTCCTTGCGGAAGGTGCCGTCCGCCTGGCCGTCGGCGACGATCTTCTCGATCGCCTCGTACGCCTGGCGGATCTCGGGGAGGTGGGTGCGGCCGAAGCTGTTCGCCGCCCTCGTCACCTCGACGATGATCACCTTCATCACGTCGGGGTCGTGGCGGTAGGAGTCGATGATGAAGCCGGCGATGGCGGCGAGCTTCTCGCGCGGCGTGCCGCCCTCGCGGTCGGCGTCGCTGCCGGCGGCGAGCAGCAGCGACCATCGCTCGGTGAAGAGCTCGTTCAGCATCTCGTCCTTGGACCCGAAGTAGTGGTAGACGAGCCCGTAGGCGACGCCGGCCTCGCCGGCGATGTCGGAAACGCGGCAGTTGTGAAAGCCCTGGCGGGCGAAGACGCGGATCGCGGCGTCGAGGATGACGCGACGCTTGTCCGGGGCCTTGGCCTCTGTCTCGGTCTCGGGCATTCGGGAAGTATGCGACTGGTTGACTGACCAGTCAGTCGAACGCAGCCAGTATATGGGCATGGGTGGAGAGCAAGTTTCAGGCACCGACGAGGCGCTGGCGGCGCTCGAGCGCCCCTACGCGCATCTCTACGAGGTCCGCGGGGAGCCGCTATGGGCCCGGCTCTACGCGACCGAGGCGCTGCACAGGCTGGCTCCGGCGCCGGTCGGGGTCGGGCTCGCCTCGCTTGCCGGCCGGCTCGCCTGGCACCGCGAGGCTCCGCGCGAAGAGGCCCTCGCCCGTGCGCGGGTGTTCACGGGGTCGGCCGACCCGCGCGAGCTGAAGCGGTTCACGCGACGCCACCTGCGCGAGTACCGGATCCAGGACGAGCTCTTCTGGCGGCCGTGGCTGGTGCCGAAGATGCGAATCGAGGGAGTCGAGCGCCTGCAGCCCGAGCGCGGCGGGGCGATCGTCGCCGGGATCCACATCGGCTCGATGTGGGCGCTTCAGATGGCGCTCGCGCTGCGCGTCGCCGAGGCGGGACGCCACCTGTACATCAGCCGCTGGCAGAAGGTCGAGGCCGAGCGGATCTCGACCGGGGCCCGGGCGCACTACGTGCCGCGCAAGATCGCGCGCCTGGAAAAGGCCGGGGCGCGCTTCGTCGGCCGCGGCGGCAGCTATCCGCTGATCCGCGAGCTGCTCGGCCGCGGCGAGACCTGCTGGCTTGCGATCGACACCGTCGCCACGGGGCGCGGCAGGGAGACGACGCTCGCCGGGCGCCGGGTGCGGCTGGCGACCGGCCTGGCCTCGCTCGCGCTCGAGACTGGCGTCCCGGTGATACCGGCGTTCGCCTACCGCGATCGCTGGCGGCCGGCGGCGCGGCTGCTGGACCCGGTCGATCCGACCGGCTTCGACGATCTCGACTCGCTGCACGAGCACCTGGCGCGGATCGCCTCCGATGCGATCGAGGAACGGCGCGCCGAGATCATGCCCGACCTCGCGCTGGCGCTCGAGTGGGGCGGCCCCTGAAAAGAAACCGCCCCGCCGGGGGATGGGCGGGGCGGTTTCGATTCGGCTCAGAAGATCAACGGCTCAGAAGGTCCGCTTGACCTTCTTGCACTTCTTGATCTTGCGGTTGCCCTTGAACTTCTTTTTGCACTTCCGCTTCCGGATGTTGCCCGCGGGGTTGACGGACGAGAGCGGGTTGCCCGGGGCGGTCTGCTGCCCGCCACCGCCACCGCCACCGCCACCAGGTCCGGTGATCGGAGGGGTGATTGGCGGGGTGACCGGCGGTCCAGTCGGACCCGTGGGGCCGCCACTCGCCAGGTCGACCGCCGATCCGCCGATTCCCGCGGCGACAAGTAATCCGGCACAGCCGAGCACCGCCAGCGTCTTCGCGGCCCTGCTGCGTTTGTCCGGCCCGTGGGCCGGGTTGCTGCCTCCCTGAAATCAACTCCTTTGGGGTTCGCTTCTTTCCTGCTCGCATTCGGATACCCGGAATCGAGCGGGGTACACCTCGTTCCGGTCCCGGGGGCTGGCGGCGCCTAGGGCTTCTTGACGCAGCGGCCCTTGCGCAGCTTCTGCTTCTTGCCGCACTTGGCCTGGACCTTGAACTGGGTCGCCTCTCCGGCGGCTGCGGTTGGCGGCGATGTGCTCGGCAGGCCGCTGATGCCGCCGTTGACCGTGTTCGGGCCGGTCGGCCCGCCGGTCAGGCCGGCAAAGCTCATGGATGCGGTGAGAGAGCCCAAGCCGACGAGAAGCGCCGAGCAGGCCAGGATCGCCAGCACCTCGCGCGTGCGGCGGCCGCGGCGCTGGTCTGATCGATCGGTGGCTTCCATATCCCTCACGTCTCCTCTGGTCGAGCTGGGAACAGCCTACCCGAGCCGGCCGAGCCCGGGGACAAAGCGTCCAACCCGCGCGGCGTAGTCGCGATAGGGGCGGTCGTGGGAGCGCAGCAGGTGCGGCTCCTCGACCAGGCGGACCTGGATCTCGATCCCGACGACCAACAGCAGCCCGCCGATCGCGATCAGCCAGGTGGGGACGAGCAGCGAAAAACCGATCCAGGCCGTGATCATGAGGCTGTAGATCGGATTGCGGGCAAGCAAGAAGACCCCGCCGGTGACCAGCTCGGTCCTCTCCCCCGGATCGACGCCGATCCGCCACGAGTTCCCCATCGCCATCTGCGCCCAGAAGGTGCCGATGATCCCGATCCCGCAGAGCACGAACCCGGCGACATGCAAGCCGGTCTTGTCGAGCGCCTCGATCGGCTCGATCACGTCGGCGAGCGCGAGCACGGGATTGAGCGCTCCGAGGACGACCCCGGTGAAGAAGAGCCCGCCGCCGAGCACCTCGATCGGAGGCGCCGATCCGATGCTGATGATCCCCGTCGCGCCAGTTCTCCGCATCTGCACGGCGACGCGGACGCCGAAGGCCAGCAGCAGGTAGACGACCATCAGGCAGAGCGCGGGAGCGGCCACGGCGCGACTCTAGCCGCCGGCGGCCGGGCTCTGCGCCTCGATCCAGTCCCAGGGCTTCCCGCACAGCGAGCGGGCGCCAGCGGCCGCGACCCGCGTCGGCGGCGGGGCGTCGGCGGAGCTCGTGCCGAGCATCAGCGGCCCGATCGCGAGCGGCTCGCCGCCGCTGCCGGGCTCAAGCAGCGGCTTCGAGTAGCGGAGCTCGAAGGTGTGGGGCCCGGGAGCGAGCTGGGCGGCGCCGAGCTCGATGAACTGCCCGATGTTGTTGAGGAAGTGGCTCTTCTCGCCAACCGGCCCTCCGTCGATCAACGCCTCGAGCTTCCCGCGCACCGAGCCGACCAGCCAAAGCCCGTAGTCACCCTCCCTTGGCAGAGAGAACTTCCCGCTCGCGGTCCCGTCGCTGTCTGGGTACAGGGACTCGGGGGCCTCCCCATCCCAGCTCCGCGGATGCTCGGTCTTCCTCAGCGACACGGCTACGGGTTGCCGCCCTCCCGCCGCGACCAGCTCTCCGTCCGGCCCCGCACGCCGGGCGAGACCGAGCACTTCCGCGCAGTCCGGCACCCCGACCCGCGCCAGGCTCGCGCCCGGCTCGCCGGGCGTGATCTGCCCGAGCGGCAGGTGGGCATCTATCGTCGGCTCGCCCGCGGGCCGCTGCCAGAGCTCGTAGTAGCCGCCGCTCGAGAGCAGCTCGTAGTCGGCAGACGGCCTGCTCTGGGTGGGCGAGCGCCGCACGACGAGGGTCCGGAACGGGTCGAGGCCGCCGAAGCGCAGCTCGTCGGTGTCCGCGAACAGCCCCGGCTGCAGGAGCTCTCCGTTGTCGAGCGCGATCGCGCGAAAGCGGAGCTCCGACGGGGCCTCGGGGTCGGCTTCGCGCAGGAAGTGCCGGGTGCCATAGGGCTGGAACTCGGTGATCAGCGTCGGCCCCTGGCCCTCGATCCGCTCGCCGATCGACTCGAGCTCGCGGAGCTGGTCGCGGGGGGCGAGGTTGACGTCGTGGTACGCGAAAAGATTCGAGATCGCGACGCCGGCGGCGATCACCGCCACCGCCCCCCAGCCTTCGAAAGCGCGATCCGCATTGATCAGCGCCATCGCGCCGATCATCGCCAGGAAGAGCAGCGCCGGGGAGGCGATCGCGAGCGCCTTCGCATCGACCCACGCCGAGCCGAAGACCACGATCACAGCGGTGCCGACAATCGCCGCGGCGCCGTAGAGAAGCACCGCCCAGGCGCCGCGCCCCCAGCTCCACCAGAGCGCGTAGGCGGCGGTCGCGATCGCAATCGTGATCGCGATGTAGGTGAGCAAGGGCAGCTCGGGGGTGAGGCGGAAGTCGCCCGCCGGCCAAATCCCCATCACCTGGAGGAAGTTGAGCGGCCCGGAGAGGTTGCCGATGTCGGCGAGGTCGCCGACCGAATCGGGGCTCGGCGGGGCCACGCCGCCGGCGATCGCCAGCGGAATACCGATCAGCGCGATCAGCCCAGCGGCGATCGCCGCCGTTCTCAAAACCCAGGCCGGCGAGCCGTGTTCGGAAACGGCGACCACGGCGGCGACCAGCAGCACGGGGGCGATCCAGACCGTTCCCGCGGCGGTGAGCACGGCGATCAGCGCCGCGCAGGCAACCGCGAGAGGAATCAGCTGCCTGGGCCCGGCGCGTTCCTTGACCGCCGCCGCCGCCAGGGCCGCGACGAGGGCAATCAGCGGCGCGGTCGCCATCTCCTTCAGGCCGCCCCAGAGCGCGTAGCCGATCAGCAACGCCGGCTGGGCGGCGACCACTGCGACTAGCGCCGTGCGGCGAGCCGAGCCCGCAAACGGGGCCGCTATCGCCGCCAGAGCAAGGGCCAGCAGAGCACCGAGGAAGGCGAGGTAGGGCTGGACCACCCAGGCGAGGTCCAGGCCGACCAGCCGCGCCGCCACCCCGAGCGGTGGAAACGCACCGACCGGGTACCAGGCCCCGAGGTTGAAGACCAGGGTTTCCTCGTAGGTCGACGGCGCCAGGCCCTCGAGGCTCCTGCCCTTCTCGAGCAGGTGATCGGTGAGAGCGAACCAGGTCGCCGTGTCGTCGAGCCGCGAGTAGCCGGCGAAGGTCGCCTCGCCTGAAAAGAGCACCGGGACGCCGTAGATCAGGAAGACCGCGACGGCCGCGAGCGCGATCCAGGGCTCGACCAGGATCTCCCCAGCGCGCCACAACCAGACGAGGCCCAGGGCGCCCCCCGCGACGACCAGCGGGAAGATCAGCTCTGCCGTTGCGTCCGTAGCCGTCGTCGCAGCGCCTACGAGCGTCACGGCGGCAAAGCCGAGCGGCAGCAGCAAGGCGCCGTGAAGGGACGTTCCCGCCGCGCGCTGAACGAGCCATCCCCAGCCCGCGGTGACCGCCGCCAGCAGCACCGGGAGGAGAAGCCAGCAGACGATGAGCGTGCTCAAGTCGGCACCGTGCTCAAGAATAAGACGGCCTGCAAAACAAACGGCCCGCCCCGATTGCTCGGAGCGGGCCGCAGGCTCAGGTCGAGACCCCTATCGAGTCCCGCGCCCCGCCTTGTGATGCTTCGGGCCGCACTTGTGCTTGTGGTTGTGCTTGATCTGCCCAACCCCAACGCCGTGCTTGTGGGGATGCTTGTGGAAGCATTTCTTCCCCTTCTTCCCGGTCGCACCGGTGACGGTGCCCGGCTTCTTCGCCGAATGGCCGGGGTGGCCCGAGGCGGAGATCGAGCTGACCGCAAACACCATCATCGCGGCGCAGGCCAGCAAGGCGATCACCTTGGTCGGGCGCTTCAGTGAAGCTGCCATCTAATTGACACTCCTTTTCTGGGTGCTTTCGTACTTACTAGTCGGTCTTGTAAACAAAGCGTCCGCGTTCTAGTTGCGGAAAGCGGACGTACGGCCGACGCACCTCCTTAGCGCCGCCGGTGCCGGTGGTGCTTCCCACACCGGTGCCAGTGCCGGTGCCTGCGACCGCCGCGATGCCGGTGACGGTGCCGGTGGTAGCACTTGCCCTTTTTCTGCTTCTTCGCCTTCTTCGTCTTCGTCTTCTTCGTCTTCGCGGCTCCAGTGGTCCCGGTTACCTGCCGGGGCTCGCCGGGGCCGGCAGCCGAGGTCACCGACAACGAACCCACGGTGACAAGCACGCCGGCGCACGCCAGCAGGGCGAGCACCTTCGCCGGTCGTTTCCAATTCGATCCCGCCACCAACATCACTCTCCTTTGGTCTGGTGCGGATTGGTTACCTGCTCCTAGGGAGCGCCAAACCCCCGTCAAGGGTTACTGGCGACCCTTCAGCCGAGCGGGCGCAGCGAGCCCGACTTCGCGAGCTCCAAGGCCTTCCCCGGCTGCGGATCGAAGATCTCGATCTCGAGGTCGGGGTGGTCGTCGAAGACCACGTAGGCGCTCTGGCCGCTGGCGCTCTCGAGCACCGAGTACCCGGCCTGCTTCGAGATCGCCTTCGCCTGGCCCTTGGCCTCCGCGTCCTGCAGATGCGTGAGCGCGTTCGGGACCGGGTAGGTGCCGACGGTCAGGAAATCGGCGCCGGGGTCGCCGGCGTCCTTGCCCTCGGTCAGGTAGCGGATGTAGATGCGGCCGTCGTCGGTCTTGGTCAACTCGTACTCGCTGATCGCCGGCTGCGGGCCGACCCAGTAGACGGTCGGACCGAGCTCCCCGGCCGCACCGGTGAGCTCGCTCTCCGACAGCGCGACAGGGACAGCCGGCTCGTCGTCGTCATCGTCGCCGAGCAGCCTCGTGCCGAGAAAGACGAGCAGGCCGGCCGCGACCAGCGCCACGAGGCCGATCACCATCCAGTTCCTCTGTTCGCCTTGCTCGTCCAAGGGGCCGGAAGTCTATGCGCCTCGGACGAAGCGGAGCCCGCCCCGTCGGGGCGGGCTCCACTGTCGTTCGGTGGGGCTCAGCGCGGTGCTACGGGATGACCGCGCAGTTGACGCGCACAGTCAGCGACCAGTTGCCGCCCACCAGCGTCGTTTCCTCGGCCGTTGCGCTCCAGGTGTTGGAGTCGACCGGATAGCTGTCGGCGAGGTGCGCCACGTCGTCGGTTCCTGTGACGAACGCGCCGCCGCCCAGCTGGGTCTTGCCGGTAGGACAGTCGACGGCCAGCGTCTTCGGATCGGTCTGGTTGCTCGCCGTGGTTTGACTGACGACCTCGTAGCCGGTGACGCTCGGAGGACCAGTCGCGCCGGTCGCCCCGGTGGCGCCCGTCGAACCGGTCGCACCGGTGTCGCCCTTCGGGCCTGCGGGACCAGCGGAACCTGCGGGCCCAGCCGGGCCTGCGGGACCTGCCGGGCCTGCGGGACCTGCGGCACCATCGGCACCGTCAGTGCCATCGGCGCCATCGGAACCGTCAGCACCGGCCGGGCCAACCGGCCCGATCGGGCCTGCGGGTCCGGCGGGGCCGGGATCGCCCTGGGCGCCATCGGCGCCATCAGCACCGGCTGCACCAGCGGAGCCGGCGGGGCCTGCGGCTCCGTCAGCTCCGTCAGCACCGGCGGCTCCAGCGGGGCCGGCGGGGCCGGCGGCTCCGTCAACTCCGTCGGCGCCCGCGGTACCGGCGGCACCGGCGGCACCAGCGGGGCCTTGCGGACCCGGGCTCGTGGCCGTCACGCCGGCTACGCCCTGCTGGCCGTCCGGCGTCTCGACCGTCTTGCACTTCTTCTTCTTTTTCTTCTTGCCCGTACTGCTCTTTCGCTTCTTTTTCACACACACGTTGGTCGTGGCGGCTCCGGCAAGGTCAGGCACGATTGCGCCGGCCGCAAAGACCGCTGTCAGCGCGCTGACGAGCACGAGCCAGATGAGGCCCGGTCGCACGCTGATGCTGCTCTGTGTTGAAGTCATCGCTTCCTTTCGGTCGGTTTGGCGATTTGTCCTAGCCAGACGTGGCCGACGCCCGTTCTAGCCAGATGTCCCCCGCATCGGCGGGGGCCGCAGAAACCTTTAGGCCTCGCAAAAGGAGGCCCGTTGCGGCGCTTTAGGAAGCGGGCTCGGCGCGCTGGCGCTCGAGCTCGGCGACGAGAAGCTTCTGGTGCAGCGCCGAAATCAGTTCCTGGAGCGGCTCGATCCCGGCGTCGAGCAATCCGATCACCTCGTCGGGCTCCATCTCCCCGGCGAGCCGCTTCATCAACACTCCGAGCTCCTCGCGGACGAGCTGCTCGAGGGCGCTCTTGTAGCGAAGGGTGTCGTAGACCGTGAACCCGATCCGCTCGTCGTAGCCGCCGGCGCGAAAGCGCGCGATCGCGCCGATGATCCTCACGTCGGTGGGGCTGTAGCCGTTTTCGGTCGGGCTCAGAACCTCGAGCTCGGCCATCCGGTCGAGGACCTGCTGCGGGATATCGAAGCGGTGGCGGACCTCGGCCGCCGTGATCCGCTCGCGCTCGCCCGCCCTGGCTCGCTCGAGGATCCGCTCGCCGATCGCGATCATCCCCTTGGCGCGCTCGGGGTCCTCCTCGAGCAGGTCGCGGATCACCTTCAGCGGCATATAGCGCTCCTCCTGGAGCTGCTTGATGAGCCGGATCCGCTCAACGGACTCGGCCGGGTAGTAGGCCATGTTGCGCGAGGTCTTGACCGGCTCCGGCAGCAGCCCCTCGCGCAGGTAGTGCTTGATCGTCGCCGCGGAGACCCCCGAGGCGTCGGAGAGCTCCTTCATGCGAAGCATGCCGTTGCCGGAGGGGTCCTCGAGCACGGCCTTGTCGGCTGACTCCGCCATCGTCAGGCCATGAACGAGCCCTGCGCCTCGCCGGCGCGGCCCGCCGTAGCCCCTGACTCCTTCAAAGCCGCGATCTCCTCCTCCGAGTAGCCGACCTCGGAGAGCACCTCCTCGGTGTGCTCGCCGAGCGCCGGGCCGGGGGCCCGGTTCGGATCGCCGGGGGTTCGCCCGAGCTTCACCGGCACGCCGAGTTGGCGCACCGGCTGGGTCGCGCCGGGCTGGTCGAGCTCGACGACCATCTCGCGCTCGCGCACGAGGTCTGACTCGAGTGCCTCGTCGAGGTCGAGCACCGGCTCGATCATCGCGTCGTGCTCGTCGTTGAAGGCCTTCCACTCGTCCCGGGTCCTGGAGCGGAAGATCGCCGCGACCTGCTCATACGTTTCGGATCCCGGGGTTTCGAACTGATGGTCGATCAGGTCCTCGCGCTCGACGCCTTCGCAGAACGCCTTCCAGAACTTCGCCTCGAGGGCGCCGCAGCTGATCCAGCCGTCGGCGGCCTCGTACGGCAGGTAGCAGACGAGGCGCCCGGCGAGAAACAGCTCGCCGCGCTTGTAGAGCTCGCCATCGCAGAGGTAGCGCGCGGCCTCCATCGCCAGCCAGCCGAGAGAGCCGTCGGTCATCGAGATGTCGACCATCTGCCCCTCGCCCGAGCGCGCCTTCTCGTGCAGCGCCGCCATCACCCCGAACGCCGCCATCAGCGCGCCGCCGCCGATGTCGGCGATCTGGCCCGCGGACTGGATCGGCGGGCCGTCCTTCTGGCCGGTGAGCCCGAGCAGCCCATTGAGGCCGAGGTAATTCATGTCGTGGCCCGCGCGACCGGTGTTCGGCCCGGTCTGCCCGTAACCGGTGATCGCGCAATAGACGATGCCCGGGTTCTCCTCGCGGAGGCGCTCGTAGCCGACCCCGAGCTTGTCGAGCACCCCGGGGCGGAACGACTCGAGCACGACGTCGTACTCGCGGACGAGCCGCAGCAGCACCTCGCGCCCCTCCTCCTGTTTGAGATCGATGCGGATCGAGCGCTTGTTGCGGTTCAGGGCCAGATACAGCGCCGAGTTGGCCGACTCCTCCGCGCCCTCGTACTGGGGCGGCGCCCAGCGCACGTAGTCGCCCATGCCGGTGTCCTCGACCTTGAGGACCTCCGCACCGAAATCGGCGAGCATCAGCGAGCAGAACCCGCCGGGCAGCAGGCGGGTGAGGTCAAGGACCTTGACGTCTGAAAGTGGCAGGTCCGACATCTATGCCTTCGCGGGCTCGCGCTTGCGGAGCGCGAGCAGCTCACGGGCCTCCTCGACCGTCGCCGCGCGGCGGCCGATGTCCTCGGCCATCTGCCGCGCCTTCGCGATCAGCTCGCCGTTCGACTTCGCCATCTCGCCGTTCGGCAGGTAGAGGTTGTCCTCGAGCCCGGCGCGGACGTTGCCGCCCAGGTTGAGCGACGCCGCGAGAAGCTTCCACTGGTCGCGCGAGACGCCGATCACCTGCCAGTTGTTCGGCCCCTCGGGGCCGCCGGGGATCTGCTCGCTCATGAAGCGGACGTTCGGCGGCACCGGCCGGATGCCGCCCGTCACCCCCATCACCAGCGAGATCTGCAGCGGCGGTTCGAGCGTCCCCATGTCGAGGAACGGGTCGAGATTGGCGACGTGGCCCGCGTCGAAGCACTCATGCTCGGGCTGGATGCCGAGCTCGTTCATCTCGTCGAGGAACTGCGTGATCAGGTCGAAGCTATTCTCGAACACCGCCTTGAAGACCCAGTCCTTCCTCCTCCGGGAGTACTTGGCGTAATTCATGCTGCTCATGTTGAGAGCGGCGACGTCGGGCTTCAGCTCGCGCAGGTACTCGAGGCGCTTCTCGACCGGAACCCCGATCGCGCCGGTCGAGTAGTTGACGATCACGTCGCCGACCTCGGCCAGGATCGCCTCGGTGATCGCGCGGAAGTCCTCGATCTCGTAGCTCGGGGTGCCGTCGGGAGTGCGGGCGTGGATGTGGATCTGGGAGCAGCCCTCGTCGACGGCGCGGCGCGCCTCGGCCGCGTACTCCTCGGGCGTGTACGGGATCGCCGGGCACTGGTCGCGATTCGCGATCGCACCCGAGATCGAGCAGCTGATGATCACCGGGTCCTCGAAGCGGCTCATGATGCTGGTGTCCTCCTGTTCTCGGCGAACGCGATCGCCTCGCCGCGATCGAAGAAGGTCTGGGCGCGACAGATCAGTCCGTCACGAAACTCGAACAGGTGCGCGAAAGCCTCGTCGATCGCCACGCCGCTGCCGCGGCCCTTGGCTCTGACGTGGGTGAGCACCAGGACCTGGTCACCGATCTCGCGCATGTCCTCGGCCTCCAGCTCCCAGCTTTCCCAGGTCGCGCTCCACTCGTCGATGAACTCGCGGAAACCGTCGTGGCCGCTGTAGATCCGTCCCTCGACCGAGGTGACCAGGGCCGGGTGCCACTCGAAGTCTTCGCTCATGCGCATGATCAGCGCCTCAACGTCACCCCGGTTCCACTCCTCGAGCAGCGTGCGCACATGCTCAACGTTCTCGCTGCTCATACCGGCATCACCCCGTGCTTGCGCCACGGACGCTCCACCTTCTTGTCGGCGGCCATCCGCAGGCCGCGGATGATCGTCGGGCGCGTCTCGCGGGGGTCGATGACGTCGTCGATGAGGTCATTCTTCGCGGCGATGTAGGGATCGATCGTCTCCTTCACCTTCGCGACCATCTCGGCGCGGGTCTTCTCGGGGTCATCGGAGGCCTCGATCGTCGAGCGGCCGATGATATTGACCGCGCCCTCGGGGCCCATCACCGAGATCTCGGCGGTCGGCCAGGCGACGATCAGGTCGGGCTCATACGCACGACCGTTCATGACGTAGTAGCCGGCGCCGTAGGCCTTGCGGACTACGACGGTGATCTTCGGCACCGTCGCGCGCGAGATCGCGTAGAGCATCTTCGCCCCGTGGCGGATGATTCCGGCGTGCTCGACCTTCGAGCCGACCATGAACCCGGGCACGTCCTGGAGGAAGAGCAGCGGAATCCCGAACGCGTCGCAGAGGTTGACGAACCGGGCCGCCTTGTCGGCGGAGTCGTTCTCGAGGATGCCGCCGAGCTGCTTCGGTTGGCTGGCGACGATCCCGCACGGCTGGCCGCCGAAGCGGGCGAGGCAGGTGATGATCGTCTTCGCGAACTTCGGCTTGATGTCGAGGATCTCGCCGTCGTCGACGATCTCCTTGATCACCTCGTACATGTCGTAGGGGTGCCGCGCCGACTCGGGCACGATGTCAAGCAGCTTCTCGGACATCCGGTCATCGGGGTCCTTGGTCTCGGCGATCGGCGGACGTTGCTCGCAATTTGCAGGGAAAAAGGAGAGATATTTCTTGACGACGTCGATGCACTCCTGGTCGTCGGAGACCTCGAGGTCGCCGACCCCTGACTTGCGGCAGTGGACCTTGGCGCCGCCGAGGTCCTCCATCGAGATGTCCTCGCCGGTCACGGCTTTGGTGAGGTGCGGCCCGGCGAGCGCCATCGCGCCCTGCCCGACCACCATCGGCACGAAGTCGGCGAGGCCGGGGATGTAGGCGGTGCCCGCGGCGCAGGGGCCCATCATCGCCGCCACCAGCGGGACCACGCCCGACATCTCGACCTCCTCGCGGAACAGGTGGCCGGAGCCGGCGAACAGCGAACCCGATGCCTCCTGGATCCGCGCCCCGGCCGAGTCGAGCAGCCAGACCAACGGCATCCGCTTCTGCAGAGCCATCTCGCGCAGGCGCCCGACCTTGAGCTCGCCGGTCATCCCCATCGAGCCGGCCATCACGGTGAAGTCGTACGCGGCGATCGCGCACGTCCGGCCCTCGATGTCGCCCCAGCCGGTGATCACGCCGTCGGCCGGCGCCTCCTTGCCGTCCATCGCCCGCTGGGCGAAGTGCGGGCCGGCGTGGATGCCGATCTCGACGAAGGTGCCGGGGTCGCAGAGCAGGTCGAGGCGCTCGCGCGCGGTGAGCTTGCCGCGCTCGTGCTGGAGGGCGATCTTCTCCTCGCCGCCGCCGAACTTCGCCACCTCACGTCGGGAATGGAGATCCTCGGTCAGCTCCTTCATCCCGGTCTGCTCGCCGCCCTCGACGGTGTCGGGCGCCTCCGGCGCCTCGCCCTCGTGCTCGGTCGCCGCCTTCGGAGTCTTGGTCTTGGTCTTGTCCTTTGCGGCCATCAGCGTCCTTTCCATTCGGGCTCGCGCTTTTCGAAGAACGCCTTGACGCCCTCCTGGATGTCCTCGGTCGAGAAGGTGAGCGAGAGCTGCGAGCGCAGGAACTCGAGCGCGTCGTCGAAGCCCATGTCCTGCTGGCGGTACATCGCGTCGTGGCCCAGCCGCATCAGCACCGGGCTCTTCGAGGCGAGCTTCTGCGCCCACTCGTCGACCGCGGCCTGGAACTCAGTTTCAGGGACGACCTTGTTGGCGAGCCCGTACTCGACCGCCTGCTCTCCGGAGAGCCGCTCACCGAGCAGCATCATCTCGTTGACCTTCTTGCGGGGAACGTTGCGGTAGATCACCGACATGATCATGTAGGGGAAGGCGCCGACGTTGATCTCCGGGGTGCCGAACGTTGCCCCCTCCTTGGCGATCACCAGGTCGCAGGAGAGCGCCAAGCCCATGCCGCCGGCGAGCACGTGGCCGTTGGCGGCGCAGAGGCTCGGCTTGCCGAGCTTCGGCATCAGGCGGAAGAACTCGAGGAAGAGGTCGGATGCGAAGTGCTTTGCGACCAGCGGCGCGTCGGCCGCGAAGCCGCCGAGGTCGGCGCCGGCGCAGAAGACCTTGTCGCCGGCCCCGGTGAGCACGACCGCCTTCACCTGCTCGTCGTCGCGGGCCTTCTTCATCGCGTCGAGGAGCTCGATGAGCAGCTGGCCGGAGAGCGCATTGCGCTGCTCGGGGCGGTTCAGGGTCGCGGTCGCGACCCCGTCCTTCACCTCATACAGCAGCTGCTCATAGCCCTCACTCACGGGGGCCACCTTACCGTGATTCGTGCCTGTTGGGAAGTGGGAAGTTCTACTTCCCACTCTGGTATGTTTCGCCCACCCGACCGAGGAGGAAGCAGGATGGAAAGCGGCACCGCGGCGAAGACCGGCTCGACCGAGAGCAACGGCGCAGGCAAGGTGATCAAGCCCGATCACGAGGCCCAGCGCAAGCACATGATCTTCACGCAGGAGCACGAGGACCTGCGCGAGTCGATGCAGTCGTGGGTGCAGAAGGAGGTCTTCCCGCACCGCAACGAGTGGGAGGAGACCACCTGGCCCTCGGAGATCCTGAAGCGGGCCGGCGACCTCGGTTTCCTCGGGCTCTGCTTCCCGGAGGAGTACGGCGGGCAGGGCGGCGACTACTTCTACGCGATCGTCCGCTCGGAGTGCCTCTCTTACTCGGGCTCCGGCGGGTTCAACATGGGCTTCGTCGTCCACACCGACATGGTGCTGCCGCCGATCGAGATGCTCGGCACCGAGGACCTCAAACAGCGCTACATGCCGTCGGCGATCCGCGGCGAGAAGATCGGCTGCCTCGGGATCACCGAACCGGAGGCGGGATCGGACGTCGCCGGAATCAAGACGACCGCGATCCGCGACGGCGACGAGTACGTGATCAACGGCTCGAAGACCTTCATCACCAACGGCGCCCGCGCCGACTTCATCGTCCTGGTGACGAAGACCGACCCGAAGGCCCGCCATGACGGGATGAGCCTGTTCGTGGTCGACCTGCGGGACGACAACGGCGACACCGTCCCCGGGTTCAGCGTCTCGCGCAAGCTCGAGAAGATGGGGATGCATTCCTCGGACACCGGTGAGCTCTCCTTCCAGGATGTCCGCGTCCCGGCTGAGAACCTGCTCGGCACCGAGGGCAAGGGCTTCTACCACATCAGTTGGGAGCTCCAGTCGGAGCGGATGGTGGCCTGCGCCGGCGCGGTCGCCGGGGCGCAGCGGATGTTCGAGCGCACGCTCGAGTACGCGAAGGAGCGCCAGGCGTTCGGGCGCCCGATCGGCTCGTTCCAGGTCATCCGCCACAAGTTCGCCGAGATGGCGACCAAGATCGAGGCCGCGCGCCAGTTCACCTACGCGACCGCGTGGCGCTACGGCAACGGCGAGTACCCGGTCCGCGAGATCTCCGAGTGCAAGCTCTACACCTCACGGATCGCCTGCGAGGTCGCCGACGAGTGCATCCAGATCCACGGCGGCTACGGCTACATGAAGGAGTACGAGATCGAGCGCGCCTACCGCGACGTTCGCCTCAACCGGATCGGCGCCGGCACCGACGAGATCATGCTCGAGGTTATCGGGCGCTCGTACGGGATCTAGCTCGAAGGCCAGATCCCGGGGATCCTTGACCTAGTCGGGCCCGAACGGATAGAAGAAGAAGCGCATCGTCTTCGACTCGGCATCGGTGACCCAGATGCCGTTCGCCGGGTCGACGTCCACGTCGGAGGGCTGCTCGAAGAGGTCGGTCGGGTTGCCGCCCAAGCAGTCGGCGCCGCCGATCGCCCCGAGGATCCCGAGCGACGGCGAGAACTTGTAGACGGTCTCGCACTGCGCCGATGCCGCGTAGACGTACTTGCCCTGCGGGTCGACCGCGAGGCCGCGCAGCCCGGCAAGAGTCGCGTCGTTGGCATAGGCGAACTCCTCCGGTGCACCGCTGACGAGATTGAACCGCGTCAGGGCGCCGGCGGTCGTACCGGTGGGTGCGATGTCGTCGGCCGCGTAGAGCTTGTTGTTGGCGCGGTCGACCGCGACCCCGGTGGGGTTGGTGAGCTCTCCCTCCGTCGGCGCGACCGGCACAGGGGGCTTGCTGCCATAGCGGGCCCCCAGATCGGCGTCCGGATCGCCGGCGCCGAAGTAGCGAGTCGGGATGGCCTTGATGTCGCCTGCGTTGAACGCAGCATCCTGGTTGCGGCCGTGGCCGATCACGATGCTGTGCTGTGAGGCGACGTCGAGGAACCCGCTCCCGATCGTCTCCGGTCCCGGCCCGAACACGGGTGCCACGAAACAATTACTGCAGTCGGGGCCGGGATAGGCCCCGCTGAGCTGTTCACCGGACGCCGCCAGGTCCTGGGTGGACGAGTTGAAGGTTGTGAATGCGCTCGAGTATTGGGCCCCGGTGTTGGGCATAGTCTTCGGGTAGTAGTTGACGACCACGGGACTGCCGGCGGCCACGGGCGGATTGGCGTTCGGACCACCGACCGAGCCGGGAGCGACCGCGATCCCGGTTGCGGCGGCTTTCACAGTCGGGTCGGGGAAGAAGTTGGCGGGCGGATCTATGTCCCCAAGGACCCGGCTCGGCGCCCCCACCCGCGGGTTTCCCTCGAAGGCGTAGATGTTGTCAGTGTGGCTGGCGGGCCGGCGGGCGATCACGTAGCTGGTCTGCGGGGCTGCCTGTCCGTTGCTGTCGAAGACAGGCTGGTTGATGTCGACGGCGAGCCCGATCGGCTGCGCGTCTCCCATCTCCCCCTCACCGCCCCACTCCCGGACCAGCTCCGGCATCCGCCCGCCGATCGGGATCGCCTGTAGGGCGGCGGGAAGGGGCTCGTCACCGTCGAGGATCCCGTCGCTGTTGGTGTCCCCGAGGGTCGGATCGGTGAACCGTGTGCTTTCTGGACCGAAAGTGACATTGGGGGTCAAGGTGGGGCACATGCCGTACTGCAGGTTGCCCGTGCCGGGGCCATCGGGCGATTGGTCACCGTCGGCATCGCAGGCGAGTGGGCTCGGGAATGACTGGTAACCGGGCTGGTTGCCGCGCGGGAACGGCACCGTCCATCCGACACGGGCCTCGAAGTAGTCGGAGGAATGCATGTTGCCGGCGTCCGTGGCGGCGTCGCTGTCGGTGTCCTTGTTGTTCGGGTCTGTCCCGACTTCGGCCTCGAACGCGTCGGTGAGCTTGTCGTCGTCCTCGTCCCTGATCCATTCGAGCGCGACGACGTTGCCTGGGCGCAGGACGACGTCCTGCCAGTTGGCCTGGGGGTTGCCGACTCCCGCCCCGTCGCCGGTCAGGTTCCAGAAGCCCTCGTCGCCGCCGTTTCCGCTTGCGACGATCTCCCCCGTCTCGGGGTTGCGCAGCGAACTAACCTTGCTGCCGCTGGTGAGCGTCGGAGGCGAGTACTGCGGGTCGAGGTTGCTGAGCGCGGGGCCGAGCGCGTCGCCGAGGGTCACACCGGTTGCGTTTCCGTTTGCGTCGAAGCGCGTCCCGGTGGCGACCTCGAAGTTGTAGATCGTGCCGTCCGGGAATGTCGTCTCGACCGAGGCGGTGCGGTCGAGGGCCTTCGTGGCGATGTCGCCAAGGAAATCCACCTGGCTGCCGTCGAGGTTGGTCCCGGTCATCGTGATCGCGCCAAGCTCATAGTTGATCGGAGTCGGCTCGGCCATGTAGTCGAGCAGCTCCTGCGAACCGACCTGCTGGGCGAAGACGACGTCGGCGCTGCCCCCCGGGGGCAGCTCAACCGGCCCGAAGTCGGGAGCGGTCGCCGGGCAGTTGGTCTCGTCGACCTGCCCGTTGATCGGCAGCAGCGTCGTGAGCAACTGCGCGCTGCTCGAGTCGGCTCGGTCGGGCGTCAGCGCGAGCACCTGCAGGTTTCCGAGCGAGACCGCTACGGGGCCGCTGTTGGTGAGCCGCAGCGGAACCTGCATGCAGCCATAGGGTGCGAGCGTCGTCTGGCGCTGGGCCGATGTGGCGATCACCTGCGAGGCGGCGTTGGTGGTCGAGTTCGTGTTGGCCTGCCCGGTCGTCGAGCCGCGGGTGGTCGCGTGGCCCTCGGTGCGGGTATAGCTGCCTGAGTAGGTGCAACCGGCCACCTGGGGCCCCCCGATCGTGCAGGAGCCGCCTTGGGTCCACGCCTGCTGGCTCATGTTCGTCTTCGAGTAGCTCGTCCCCGAGCTTTGCTCGCTGCTCGTCGTCCCCTGCGTGCTGGTGGCCGACTGCTTCTGCGTTCCGCTCGTCTCCTGGACCGTGTAGTCGAGATCGAAGCGCGGGTTGGAGAGCCCCGGAACCGCCACCAGCGCGGCCACGGGGAGGTCGGCGATCCGAGGGTTAGTGCGCTCGTCAACCACCTCGGTGAAGTCGGTGAGCCCGTCGCCGTCGGTGTCGGCGAGGCGCGGACTGGTCTCGAGATCCGTTGTCTCGTTGCCGTCGAAGAGCCGTGGGTCGCGCGGTCCGCCTCCCTTGGGCAGCGAGTCGCCGTCGGTGTCGGCGTGGTTGGGGAGCGACTTGAGGGTGATCAACTCCAGCTCGTCGACAAGTCCGTCGTCGTCGGAATCGGTCTTCCTGGGGTCGGCGTTGAAGCGGAACTCGTCGCCGTCGTTTACTCCGTCGCCGTCGGTGTCGGGGTTGGCCGGATCCGAAGTGACGTGCCGCGTCACCGGGTTACCGCTGCCGCTCAGCTGCTGCGGCGTGGTCACGGCGAGGTCCCAGCCGAGGATCTCGACGCAGTCCGGAGCCCCGTCGCCGTCGGTGTCCTGGCTCGGCGGGAAGGTGCAGACCAGCGGGTTGATCAGCGACGTGGACGGGTCGTTCGGCGGCGCCGCCGTGACGGGGTTGCTCGACGAGCCCGAGCCGGCGAAGTTGGCCGTGACCCGCTTCGCGTGGCCGACACGCAAGGTGCAGTGGTTCCGGCTGCCCTCGCAAGCGCCCGCCCAACCGGTGAACCTGCCAAACGGCTCGGAGCTGGCGACCAACGTGACTCGGCTTCCCTTCCGGTATACGGCCGCGCATTTTCCGGGGCAGCGCAGCCCGCCCTTGTCGGAGACGACGCTCCCCGGACCGATCGTCGCGACATGCACCGCCTTCTTCGCCCGCTTGAGCTTCGTTTGCGCCGCGGTCGCCGTGGCGCCCCGCTTCTTCTTCGCCTTCTTCGCGCCCAGCGACGCCGCGCCGGAGCTGAAGGCGGGAGCGGGAGCCGAGTCCGCGGCGGCCCGCGAGATCCGTGCGTTGCGCGGCGCGGCGAGCTGCGGGCCGGGGCGGTCGCAATCGCGTTTCGAGAGCTCGCCCCCCGGGAGCCTCGTCCGGCAGAGGTAGGCGTCTTCGAGCTGGGAGTCGCTCACTTCGGCGAACTCGAGGTTGGAATCGGCGAGGTTGGCCCCGTCGATGCTCGCGCTCCGCATGTTCGCGGCGACGAGGGTCGTGGCACGAAGGTCGGCGTCCCGCAAATCGGCCCCCGCGAATGATGCGCTGTGCGCCCAGGACCCATTCAGGTTGGCTGCGCGCAGATCGGCCCCGCGCAGGTCAGCTTCGCCCAGGTCCTTGAGCGTCAGCTGCGCCCCCTTGCATTCGGCGGAGGACTCGAGCTGGCAAGCGCCGCCCGCATCCTCGGACTCGGCCGCAACCCCGCCGGCCGCGCCCGCTGCGAGCACAGGCACGAGGACGGCGAGCGCTATCGCAATCCGGGTACGCGACCCTGCCACGTTCCCGTTCCCGTTCCCTCGGTTCATGCGCACACCTGATGGTGCAAAAGCGATCTCCCCTCGCGGAGAGTCAACTGTAGCGCACCGACCTAGCCAAATTGCCGATACTGCCCCCTTGGCCCACCTCGACCACATCCGCAGCTACTACGACGCGCTCAACACCGGTGACGCCGAGCTGACCGCTTCGCATTTCACCGACGACGCGGTCCACTACTACACGCGCCTCGGCCCGCACGAGGGGGCGAAGCGGATCGGCGAGAACGCGAAGATGGGTGTCGAGGTGATCGACGGGCAGTGGTACGTCGAGCACGGGATCGAGCAGGGCGACGAGGCGGTGATCGAGTGGACGATGACCTGGCGCGACCCGAAGTCAGGCGAGAGGCGGCTCGACCGCGGCACGGAATGGTTCCGGATCGTCGACGGCAAGATCGCCGAGGTGCGCGCCTACCACCACGGGGGCAAGAAGAACCCGCAGGGCGACCTGCTCGGCTTCGACCACAAGGACCGCGGCTACACGATGCTCGAGGACTGGACGGCGCCGGACACCAGCGAGACCGCGGACTAAGCCGCGGCAGGTTTCAATTCCGCTGTGCAGTGGCGGCAGCGGCTTGCCTCGGCCGGGATCTCCGAGAGGCAGTGCGGGCAGTCGATCACGGTCGGCTCCTCGCCGGCCTCGTGCCGCTCCTTCATGTGGCGCAGCGGGGCGATGACGAAGAAGTAGATCGCGGCCGCGACGGTCAGGAACGAGATCAGCGCATTGATGAAGTTGCCGTAGCTGAACTTCGAGCCGTTGATCGTGAAGCTGAGCGCCGAGAAGTCGGGCTCGCCGAAGATCACCGCGATCAGCGGCGTCAGCAGATCGGCGACGAGGCTCTGCACCACCTCGTTGAAGGCGACCCCGATCACCACTGCGACGGCGAGGTCGACGACGTTGCCGCGGGCGATGAAGTCGCGAAAGCCGCTGAGCACGTTCTTCATTGCCGCCCCACCTACCCGCCGCGGCGGGCGCACTAACGCCTAAGCTCGTCCCTGCATGCGACCCGATATCCCCGCAGGCGAAGCCGAGGAGATGGCGGATTAACGTAGTCAAGGACAGCGGAGCACGGGCCACACTTCCCCCCTTCACCGAGGAGCACGACGAGCTCCGCGAGACGATCTCGCGCTGGGTGCGCGAGGAGATCGCGCCCAACGTCGACGAGTGGGAGGAGGCACGCGAGTTCCCGCGCGAGCTCTACAACCGCGCCGCGGAGCTCGGCTTCCTCGGGCTCAAGTACCCCGAGGAGCTCGGCGGCCAGGGCGGCGACTACCTCCACGACGCGGTCTGGGCCGAGGAGCTCGCCCGCTCCGGAGGCTCGGGCGGGGTCGGCGCCGGGCTCGGCGCCCACACCGGGATCGCGACGCCCCCGATCTTCAAGTTCGGCACCGACGCCCAGAAAGAGCGATTCCTCGTACCGGCGATCAAGGGCGAGAAGATCTGCGCGCTCGGGATCACCGAGCCCGGCGCGGGCTCAGACGTCGCCGGGATCAAGACCTTCGCCGAGAAGGTCGACGGCGGCTACGTAGTCAACGGCGCCAAGACCTTCATCACCAACGGCGTCCGCGCCGACTACCTCGTCTGCGCCGTGAAGACGACCAAGGAGGGCGGCCACGACGGGATCTCCTTCCTGGTCCTCGAGCGCGACATGCCCGGCTACGAGGTGACCAGCAAGCTCGAGAAGATGGGATGGCACTCCTCCGACACCGGCGAGCTCTCGTTCACCGACGTCGAGGTCCCCGACGAGAACCTGCTCGGCGAGCACAACGGGGGCTTCAAGCTGATCATGGCCAACTTCCAGTGGGAGCGGCTGCTGATGGCACTCGGGGCGACCGGGGCGATCGAGCGCCTCATGCAGGTCTCGCTCGACTACTCGAAGGAGCGGCAGGCCTTCGGCCGCCCGATCGGCAACTTCCAGGTCATGCGCCACAAGATCGCCGAGATGTCGGTGAAGATGAACGTCGCGCGCTCGATGACCTACAACGCGCTGCGGCTCTTCCACGAGGGCCAGAACGCGGTGCGAGAGGTCACCGAGGCGAAGCTGTTCACGCAGCGCGCCTGCGTCGAGGTCGCCGACGAGGCGGTCCAGATCCACGGCGGCTACGGCTATATGCGCGAGTACGGCGTCGAGCGGGGGCTGCGCGATGCCCGGCTCGGGCCGATCGGCGGCGGCACCGACGAGATCATGAAGGAGATCCTCTCCAAGCAAATCGGGCTTTGAGGACCGCGGCGCGCCTTTGCGTCGCGGTCGCCGCCGGCCTGGCGCTCGCCGACGCTTCGATCGTCACCCTCGGGCTGCCCTCGGTGCTGATCGAGCTCGATACCACCGTCGAGGGCGTGGCGCTGGTGCTCGGCGTCTACGCGGTCGTGCTCGCGGTGGCGCTGTTGCCGATGGCGGCGCTGGCGCGCAGGATCGGCGCCCCGCGTTTGACGGCCGGAGGGTTGGTGATGTTCTGCGCCGCCTCTCTAGCCTGCGGCGCCTCGAACTCGCTCGAGCTGCTGCTCTTCATGCGCGCCG
>CAWDBV010000002.1:0-705407 GCA_963800705.1 uncultured Solirubrobacterales bacterium | reverse complement strand
TGCTGCGCGTGCCGAGGAAGGTCTTGAATTGCTGTATGTCCAGCATCGGCATGTAGATGGATGAAGTGAGCTCCAGCTTACCGGGATCGATGTCCATCAAGGCAAAGAAGTTTTTGATCTCGGCATTGATGGTAATGGGGCTTTGCTGCACCTTGCCTTTTATGTCTTTGAAGCGGATGTCGGAACTGTCGAAGATGATGTCGCCGGTAATGCCGGAGAGTTTTATTTTTCGCGGCAGGTATTCCATTTCGGCGTCGTTGAAGCTGAAGCTGCCGGAAATATAAGGTGATGATTTCGTGCTGTCGCCGATGGGTCCGTGATAATAGAGTTGGTACGCGCTTCGCCTTTGATGCATTGAAAGGATTCGCTGCCAATGAGGTGATCCAATTTTGACAGATCTGTATTGCATTGAATGTCGCAGGTAATGACGGGGTGAACCAGGTCGCGGATATCGATGGTTTCGCTCGTTACCGGTATGCCCTCCCACGTAGCCTGTAACTTACTGATACGTATAGCCGAATTTTGATCGTTCCGCGAAGCGGTATCGGAGAAATAATTTACAAACGAGCCGGTAAAGGAGCAATGCTCAAACGTTCCCTGCGGCATGGTGATGTCATTGTCTTTTACCGCCATGCGAATATTTACAAAAGGCGTGTCCTTGAAAACCGTGCGGCTACGATATCCGCCTGCAGGTCGATCGGCTTCTTGAAATTGACCGAATCGAATTTTTTAGAAACGCTTTCTGATACCAATGCGGCCGCTTCGCGGAATGGAATGCGCTCGGCGCCCAATTGCAATGTGAATTTCCGGGTGCTATCGAAATGAAACGCGGCATGGACGCTAAAAGGATTTCCGCCGATCCTAAGCTTAGCCTTATTAAGCGATAAAACCCTTTGCAGTGTATCGAACCGCATCCTGAAATCGCCCGTGATCACTTTCTCTTTTGCAAAGCTTCCTTTTTAAATTGAATGTAAGGCTGTTGATGCCTACATCGAGACTGGTCTTAAAATCGACAAACCCGCCAGATGCATCGATGCCGCAGCGCAACTTCGTACAAACAAGTCGTGGTATTTATGTTTGGGCAGGTTGTATAATACAATGCGCACATTTTTCAGCACGATCTTATCGGGCAATGACCGGTAAGATAATTTTTTGGCATTGGCTTGCGGCGGCGGCGAAATGATGTAGCCATTGGAATATCCCGCTGCGTCGGTAAACAAAAAAATCTGCCGACCTTCTATCACGATCTTGGTGGGCTCAACTTTCCCTTTTAATAATTGAAAGGTAGTGGAGCTGATAAACAATTTCTTTGCTTTCAGGAGGTCGTGGTGGTGCACTTTGTACATGGAGTCGCGAAGCGTCACGTCTTCCAGCCGAAGCGTGATGTAAGGAAAATTCACCAGGAAATTGAGGCCGATGTCTTTGATGGTGGCCTGGCCGCTAAGCCGGGCGCTGACCGTTTGGGACACTTTGGCGAGCAGGCTTTCTTTGTTTAAGCGAAAGTAGATGTATATGGCCGTCCACATTAACAAAATGGCCAGGATACAGATAACGGTTATTCTTAATAATACCCGCATAATCTGTCTTATCCGGGTTGGGCGGGGTTTTGCTTGTTCCATCAAGGATAGTAGTTCAATTATCGTACCCATGGAGGTTTCGGGTTTGGGGTTTAGCGTTTCGGGTTAGATCAATCCAACTCGAAACACTAAACACGAAACCCAAAACTCATTTTTTCATTTCCGCAACTTTTTTCTGCAGCAGGAACATCTCATCCCTTAGTCGTGCGGCCTCCATAAAATCAAGATCGCGCGCCGCTTTTTCCATTTCTTTTTTGTTTTGGCGATTGCTCTTTCGAGTTGCGGTATTGTCTGGTAAATTTCCTGTTCTTCGGCGGCCACGGTTACCAGCGTCCCTGCATCCAGGGCATAGGGTGTCGCGGGGTCGTATCCTTTGATATCAAGCACCGATGTTTGGGCAAACACCTGTTCTTTGGATTTTATTATCGTACGGGGCGTGATGCCATGTTCGATATTATATGCGATCTGCTTCTCGCGGCGGCGGTTGGTTTCGTCGATGGTCCTCTGCATGCTTTCCGTCATCGTATCGGCATAAAATATCACCAGTCCATCCACATTGCGGGCGGCGCGGCCTGCTGTTTGTGTAAGCGATTTCTCATTGCGCAGGAAGCCTTCTTTATCCGCATCGAGTATGGCCACCAGCGATACTTCGGGCAGATCGAGGCCTTCCCGCAAGCAGGTTCACGCCTACCAGCACATCTATTTCGCCCAGGCGCAGCTGCCGGAGTATTTCCACGCGCTCCAGCGTATCCACTTCGCTGTGGATATATTTTGATTTGATATTGATGCGGTGCAGGTATTTGTCCATTTCTTCGGCCATGCGTTTGGTGAGGGTGGTCACCAGCACGCGGTCGCCTTTTTTTATGCGCTTGTCGATTTCGTCCAGCAGGTCATCGATCTGGTTTACAGCTGGGCGTATTTCGATGGGCGGGTCCAGCAACCCGGTGGGACGTACTACCTGTTCCACCACTACGCCGCCTGTTTTTTCCAGCTCATAATCGCCGGGGGTGGCGGAAACAAATATGGTCTGGTGGAGCATGGATTCAAACTCATGGAAATTCAGCGGCCGGTTGTCCAGCGCGGACGGCAGGCGGAAACCATAATCCACCAGTATCAGCTTGCGGCTTCGGTCGCCGCCATACATGCCGCTTACCTGCGGAATGGTCTGGTGGCTTTCATCTATCACGCATAAAAAATCTTTGGGAAAATAATCCAGCAGGCAGAATGGCCTGGTACCGGGCTTGCGACGGTCGAAAAAGCGCGAATAGTTTTCCACGCCATTGCAATAACCCAGTTCGCGGATCATTTCCACATCATAATTCACGCGTTCGCTCAGACGCTGCGCCTCGATGAATTTGCCGGTGGACTTTTAAAATAATCCACTTGGGCGCCCATTTCGTCCTGTATCTCGTACAGATCTGTTGCATCATATCTTTTGGCGCGAGGTATAGGTTGGCAGGAAAAATGGCGGCATTTTCCATCTGGGCGATGCGCTTGCCGGTTTGTATTTCCATGCTTTCGATCTCTTCGATCTCATCGCCGAAAAAAGTAACGCGGTAACCATAATCCACATAGGGCAGGTTGATATCCACGGTATCTCCTTTTACGCGAAAGTGCCGCGGTTGAAATCGTCCTGCTTCGGTTATACAAGGAATTCACCAATGAGTGCAGGAATCCCTGGCGGGAAATCGTCTGCCGCGATTGATGCGGATGATACCGTTTTCAAATTCCGCTGGGTTACCCATACCATAAATACAGCTCACAGAAGCCACCACGATGATATCCCGCCGGCCGCTGAGCAATTGGGTGGTGGCCTGCAGGCGCAGCTTATCCAGTTCTTCATTGATGGTAAGGTCTTTTTCGATATAGGTATCGCTTACAGGCATATAGGCCTCGGGCTGATAATAGTCGTAATAGCTGACGAAATAGCCCACGGCGTTGTCGGGGAAAAACTGCTTGAACTCGCCGTACAGCTGGGCCACCAGTGTTTTGTTGTGGGTGAGCACCAGTGTGGGCCTTTGCACGTTTTGAATTACATTGGCCATGGTAAAGGTTTTGCCGGAGCCGGTTACCCCCAGCAATGTCTGGTACTTTTCGCCTTCGAGCATGCCATCGGTCAGCTGGTCGATTGCTTCCGGCTGGTCGCCCGCCGGCTGATATGGTAGGTGGATCTTGAATGCCATGGGAGTGCAAATTTATTTAAAAGAGGCGAGTGGGAAGTGGGTAATGGCTAGTGGGAAGAAGATAATCCCACTTGCCATTACCCACTCGCCTCTCGCTTTAAGACATCCTTAACGTAAGCATTGTACTAAGACTAATTTGTATTACGTTCATTTTCAGGCACACATTTTGTGAATGAAGCTATCTCTACTAACCCAAGTGCTTACAATGAAACAAACGCTCTGGCAATTTTGCCTGGCACTGCTTATTACCCCTGCATCGTACTGGCTAGAACGATGCTGCTGCTACGGTTGATACGTTTACATCACCTGCTTCATCTCCGTTTACTTCTTTTCAATCACAGGTTCACGATAACAAAAGGATCAGCATTCAATGGGCTGTGCGTACAGACAGCGCCGATTATTTTACCGTGGAAAGAAGCGTGGAAGGAAAGACGTTTGAAGCCATCGGAATATTGAAAGCATTGGATGGGATGTATAAATATGAATTTTCAGATGAATATCCTACGAGGGGGCAGGCATTTTACCGCGTACGATGCACGGGCAAAAAAAGGAAGTGAATCTTATTCAGACCCCATGACCGTAATTTTACCAGGGTCTACATCTTTCAGATTTTATCCTAACCCTGCAGACAAATTATTAATCGTCAGGGCCGAATACCCGATAAAATGAGGCGCCGGTTGATGTCCACCGCCGAGCGATGTTCGGGTTCGCGCCGGGACATGGTCAGCAGATCGCGAACGATGACCCGCACGCGTTCCGCTCCCCGGGCCATATCGCCCAGCGCCTCACCCAGCTCGTCCGCGTCGCCCGGGGAAAAGGCCCCCGCCGCCGCCAGGGCGCCCATACGCTCGCGGATGAAGCTGACGTTGTTCATCATCGACGCGAGGGGATTGTTGATATCGTGGGCCACACCTGCGGCCAGCGTTCCGATCGCCGCCATCTTGCCGGCATGGAACAGTTGCTCCTGGGTCTCGCGAAGCTTGCACAGATTGTCGTCCAGCTCGGCGTTGGCCTTGGCCAGCGCTTGCGTCCGATCGGCCACGCGCCCTTCCAGCTGCACGTTGAGCACACGGATCGCTTCTTCCGCCTGGCGATGGGCGGTGATCTCCCTGAAGTACCACACCCTGCCGCACCGCTGGCCATGTTCCGCGAGCACCGGCGCGGAATGTCGGTCGATGACGCGGCCGTCGACCAGCTGGAGCTCCTCCCGGCTCGACTCGCCGGGATGCTCGTAAAGGTACTGGATGCGCGCCATGATCTCATCGGGATTCGTCAGCTGCGGCAAAACGTGGGCCAGAAGCCTGGCGCAGTCTCGCTCGGCCAGGACGCTCTCGGGAACGTCCCACATGCGGGCGAAGCGTCGGTTGAAGGTGATCACGCGACGGTCGGCTCCGACCACGAGGATGCCATCCGGCGCCGCCTCGTGAATGGCATTGAGCACGGCCAGGCTTTCGAGCAGCTTTTCATGTTCGCGGGCCAGCTTGGTCTCTGCGGAACGGCGTAGGTCCTCGTAAAGCTGCTGCATCTCCCGGGAGGAGATGCTCAGCGATCGCTCGAGCGTGTAGCGGTCCTGGTCGGCTTCTTCGTAGGATCGACTGACCCGTTCGAGCAGTGCTTGCCAGCCGGCGGGCTCGGGATTGGGCAGACCGGCGATCTTGAGCCGCTTGAGCTGACGCGTCAGTAGCGCGTGCATCTGGTCAGCGCTCGCTTATGGTGGTGAGGGTCATCGTCTGGTTGTGCAGGTCGCAAGAGCCGCTGGCATAAGGCGAGATCTCGCCATACGAGTAAAAACCCACCTGCTGCGTGCCGTTGGGGAGCGCTTCCAGCGTCGCTTCGGTTTCCTCTTCCGTGCGGCCGCCGAGCACCAGACGCCGGCCGACGCAGCTGATGGCGATGCAAAGGATCTCCATCAGCCGACTGGCTGCGGCTCATGATGGCGGCGTCGGACGCGCCCTGGACCAGGCGATCGAAGTTGGCCTTCATGAGTTGCGCCCGCCATCCCTGGGGTATGTCGCCGGCGAAGGTGAGCGACTGGGACGCCTCGTCGACGGCGAGCACGGTCCGAACCAGACTCTTCTCGTCGCCCGGGCCTGGTCGCAGCGCCAGGGGAAATAGCAAGGCGGTTGCCGGCAGGCCCGCGGCCCGCTCGCCCAGATACTCCTTGTAAAGATGCAGGGCTGGACGGCCGTCGAGCTCGAAGAGCAAATTGCCCTGGGATCGTGTCACTGTCCGTTCGGGCCCGAAGATATCCCAGCCGCCCTTGGAGCCGTGTCCGATGTTCAAGCTGTCTCCGTAAAGACCGATGGCGGCGACGACACTCGCTCTCGGCTCTCCGCGGTCGAGCACCCAGGTGTTCTGGAAGCGGTCGCCGTCGCCGGCCAATCCTCCGGTGACGATGACCGAGGCGGGCAGGTGGGCGTTCAGCCCGCGCACGAGCGCGCTGCCGTTCACCCGGAGCCCATCGGAGAGGACAATCACCCCACGAAGCGTCGATCCCATCAGATTTTGCGCAATGTCGGCTCCGGCGCGGAACGAACCGTCTGCGCTGTCGACGGGTGCGCTTGCGGAAGCCAGGCGAGCATGGTCGAAGCGCGCCACGGCTACCGAGACGGTGGCGTCCGCTACCTTGGATCCAAGGATCTCACCCGAGGTCGAACACCCCAGTATCTGAGAGCCGGGATAGGTCGATCGCAGACTCTGCCAGGGCTCGCTCTGGGCGGCGAATTTCGAGGCGCCGAAGGCCAGCACCAACGTGCGGCCGGAGTCGAGCGGCGGAAGAGAAGGAACGCTCCAGCGGTCGCCTTCCCAGGCGAAGGTTTCGAGTTGCATCCAAAAAGATGGTAAATGACGTGGGCCTAGAATTCAAAATCAAGCATCGCGTGGTCGTGCGACGCATCGGCGCCACGGACGCGATCGCCGGCACGACCTCTGCGGCGATGTGTGGCAAGTGTGGATCGACCGGTGAAGGTGCGTCGCCCACGCAGGAGTGGTCCGGGAAACGGAGGGGGCCAGGTACTCGATGGGCGTGGTCGTTCCGCGCAAGGTGGCGATGAACGAGTCCTGGGTCGTCTTTCCTCGGGGCCGTGTTGGGCGTGGTGAACTGGGGATTGCACGCGGTCAGCTCAAGTTGGGCGCCGCTAGGCTTACGTGTCCCGGCTCGGCAAGCAAATAGCGGCATGCACCGAACGGCCGGAATTGCCGTGGTCCTTCGCCGTCGTGGACGACCCCGCCGTGAACGCTTTTGCTCTGCCCGGCGGGTTCATCCATGTGACCCGGGGTCTGCTCGCGCACCTAAAACGAGGCGCAACTCGCCGCGGTGCTGGGTCACGAGATCGGTCATGTGACCGGCAAGCACGCGGTCGACGTGGGCGATCCGCCAGGCGGCGCCTCGCGGCAATCTAGCCGTATCGCTCCTGAAGGTGGGCCACGAAGGCCTGGGTGCCGATCGGGGCGCCGGTGGCTGCCTGCACCAGCTCGTCGGTGGGCAGCAGGCTGCCCCGGGACCAGATCGCCTCGCGCAGCCAGGCGTCGAGGGGGGCCAGCGCTCCGGCGCGCAGCTGTGCCCCGAGATCGGGCAGGGCCCGGCGGGCTGCCGCAAACAGCTGGGCCGCCACCAGGGCGCCCAGCGTGTAGGTGGGGAAGTAGGCGAACAGGCCAGCGGGCCAGTGGACGTCCTGCAGGCAGCCGTTGCGGTGGTCGTCTCCGGTGGACAGGCCCAGCAGCGCGCGCATGCCGGCGTCCCAGGCCTCGGGCAGATTGGCGAGCGGCAAGGATCCGGCGATCAGGTCCCGCTCGATGTCGTAGCGGAGCAGCACGTGGCAGGGGTAGGTCGCCTCGTCGGCGTCCACGCGGATGAAGTCCGGGCGGACGCGCGTGTAGCGGAGATGGAGGTTCTCCGCGCTGAACGCTCGGGGGGCGCGCGCGGCCGCCTCCGGGAAGGCCTCGCGAATCAGGGGCGCGAGGAGCTCCAGGAAGTCCCGGCTGCGGCTGACCTGCATCTCCTGAAACAGGCTCTGGCTCTCGTGCAGGCCCATGCTGCGGGCCCGGCCGACAGGTTGATCCAGCCAGGGGCCGGGCAGATTCTGCTCGTATTTGCCGTGGCCGGTCTCGTGCAGCACCGCCATGAGCGACCTGGCGAAGTCGGCCGTGTCGTACCGGGTTGTGATGCGCACGTCGCGCGGGACCCCGCCACAGAACGGGTGGTGGCTCACGTCGAGGCGCCCGTGATCGAAATCGAAGCCCACGCGCCGGGCGACCTCGACGCCCAGCCAGTGCTGCCGATCCACGGGAAACGGCCCGAGGGGGTCGACGACCTGCTGCTGCCGCTGCCGCTCCACGGTGGCGGCGATGAAGCCAGGCAAGAACGACCGCAGCTCGGTGAAGAGCGCATCGATGGCGGCGCTGCGCGCGCCCGGCTCGTAGCCGTCGAGGAGGGCGTCGTAAGGGGCGAGGCCGAGGCGCTCGCCCAGGGCGGCCGCCACCTCCCGCTTGGCGGCCACCACCTCCGCCAGCAGCGGCAACATCCCGGCCCAGTCGTTGAGCGGGCGCAGCCGGCGCCAGGCCTGCTCGCAGCGTGACTCGGCCAGCGAGCTGCGCTGGACCAGGTCGGCCGGCAGGGCCGTGTCGCGCAGGTAGCCGCGCTTCATCTCACGCAGGTTGGCCGCCTCCCAGGGGCCGAGGTCGCCGGCCGCGCGCTCGACCTCGGCCACCTGGAGCAGGTCCCCCAGGCTGGGATTTGTCTGCAGCTCGTGCAGCAGCACCCTCAAGGTGGCCAGCGCCTCGGCGCGCGCCTCCCCGCCCCCGGTGGGCATCATGGCCGCCTCGTCCCAGGAGGCGACCGCCTCGACGTGCTGGAGATGGGCGATCCGGCGATAGCGGGCGGTCAGGGCGGCGTAGGACATCCGGAGCGAGAACCTAACATCCCCCTCCCCTGCCGGCCGCCCCGATGACGCCCCGAATCGGGACGCGCTCGGCCGACCGCGTCCGGGTTCTCGGGCGATGTCGTGTTTCGGGCGGACATCTCGTTACCCCGGATGAAGCACTCAACCAGCACAGGAGATGACATGTTCCGCAAAACCAGAAGTGTCTTACCGGCGTCTGTCCTCATCGCGACCTTGGCCGGGGCCTGCGGGGGCAGCCCACCGGAGAGCTCAGCCAATGTATCGGAGGCTGTCAGGGCCCATACGAGCGTCCAGTGGAACGATCGCGCGGTCGCCCTGGTTGTCGCGCGCCCGCCGACCTCGAACGGCCAGGCCGCGGTGAGCCGGATCTTGACCTACCTCTCTCTCGCCCAGTATCGAGCCGCCACGGAGGCACAGGCTGCGAGGCAAGCGTACCGACCCTCTTCTGTCTCCGCAGCCGTGGGCGGAGCGTCTGTGGCGGTCCTGAACGTCCTCTTCCCGCTCGATGTCGAGTCCACGGAAGCGCTCTTCAGCGGTGACCTGGCCACGCCGCAGTCGCCGACGGAATCGAAGGAGGACCTCGCCGCCGGCGCGTCGCTGGGGCGGGAGATCGGTGCAGCGGTCATGACCCGGGCGGCACAGGACAACTATCTGGCGCTCTCTCCCGGCGCGCCACCCGTCGGTCCGGGAATGTGGACGTCGGCGGCAGGCCCGATCGTACGCTCGCTTCACGGGGCGCGACCCTTCTTCCTGAAAGCCGCGGATGAGCTTCGAGCGCCGGCTCCGCCAGCCTTCGGGTCGCCTGCCTTCGACACGGCGCTGGCCGAAGTTCGCCAGATCTCGGACACGCGCACCGCCGAGCAGCTCACCATCGCTCAGTTCTGGAACACGTCGAGTGGCCCGTTCACCGCCGGATCGCTCAACCTCATCGCGGACGGCCTGATCCGCGAAAATGGCAGCACCGAGCTGGAAGCCGCACGGATTCTCGCCTTCGCCAACGCGGCGATGTTCGACGCCCAGATCGCGTGCTGGGACACGAAGTTCGCCTACTGGCTCGTGCGGCCGTCCCAGGCCGACCCGCGATCACCCTGCCGATCGGGTTACCGAACCACCCGTCGTACCCGTCCGGGCACTCCTGCTTGACGGGGGCGATGATTGCGGTGCTGAGCGACGCCTTTCCCAAGGAACGTGCGCGCCTGGAGGCCATGGTCGAGGAGGCAGGGCTCTCGCGCGTGTATGGCGGGATTCACTACCGGTTCGACATCGAGGCAGGGAGCGGCATCGGTCGAGCGGCAGCAGCCCTCGCGCTCGCCGGCATCCTCCTCGACTAAGCCGGCGCGAGCCTGCGAGCGAACCCGGCTACTACGACAACAGACGCCTGGGTGACGTATCGCCGACTCAGGGCGAAAGCGCGTGTCGCAAGAGGATGCGCGCTTTCGTCCAGTCTCGCTGCACGGTGCGCACCACCAGGCCGAGCGCCTCGGCGATCTCCTCTTCGGTGAGTCCGCCGAAGAAGCGACACTCCACGATCTGCGCCAACCGGGGCTCGACCTCGGCGAGACGGTTCAGGGCCTCGTGCAGTTGCAGGAGCGCTTCCGGCTGATCGTCGGCGGGGATCGTCTCCTCGTCCAGCGTGAGGGGCCGTTGGGGGCCGCCGCGCTTGAGCGAGAGCTGTGCCCGCGCCCGGTCGACGAGCACGTGTCGCATGGCCAGGGAGGCCAGGGCAAGGAAGTGCGCACGGTCTTTCCATTGCGCGCGCGATTGATCCACGAGCTTGAGATACACCTCGTGCACCAACCCGGTCGTCTGCAAGGTCGCGCCGCCGCTCCGGGCGGCGAGATGGCGATGGGCGATCAATCGAAGCTCCTCGTAGACCATGGGCACGAGATGATCCAGCGCGTCGCGCGTCCCCGTGCGCAGCTCGTCGAGGACGTCCGTGGGCGGCTTCCCCTCCGACATCTCAACGCCCCCCCAGCTCGATGAGGACGATGTCCGAATTTTCGCGCACCCGCTCGAAGAGGATGCGCTTGCCATCGGGTGACACGTCGAAGCGCCGCACCGATTCCCCCGGACGCAGCCGCGTCAGCTGTCTCCGCTGGCCGGTGGCGATCTCGAACGACCAGAAATCCTGGCGCCCGAAGCCGCCGAGCCTGACCACGAGGTGCTGGCCATCGGGAAGGAAGCGGTAGCTGTCTCCGATGCGATCCACCGTCAGGTCGGGCATGGGAAACGGGCGGCCATCCGGCCTGACCGCCGCCAGGGAGACGCCCCGACCGCGCGGAGTTCCCGAATACACGAGGAAGGCGCCATCCGGAGACCAGACCGGATTGGACGAGACCGAATCTGTCAGGCGAATCGGAGGACCTCCGTTCGATGGGATCTCTGAAGATACGCACGCCGGTGCTGTCGGCCGCCGCCACGGCGAGCCACTTGCCATCCGGCGACCAGGACGCTGGCCCCCTGACCTCGAGCGGCTCTGCCAGAGGTCGCACGCCCGAACCGTCCGCCGCCATGCAGTACAACGTCGACCGTCCTTGCCGCCGCACCGGAACACAGACCCTTCCGTCGGCAGGCGACACGGCAGGCGCCCCGACCACGGACCCCAGACTGGGCTTCCACATCTCGTGCGCCCGGTCGCCGGACAGCCGCCACAGGGCATCCGCTCCCCCGCGCGAGGCCAGATACAACAGCGAGGCGTCCCGAGCGAAACGCGGCGCCGCGGAGCGGGCCAGGGGGAGCGTCAGGCGACTGGCCGCCTGCTCCTCGGCGACCCCACCCGTCAGGGCCACGGTCCACAGCTGCGCGCTGGGGTTGGACACCGTCGCCGCCAGCCGTCTCGGCTGCCCCGGCGTCTCGGCGCTGGCCGAGATCGAGAGGTAGTGCTCGACCCCGGAGCTCAGCCGCTGGGGGATGCCCTCGTCCAGGCCCATCGAGAACAACGAGGGACCACCGCCGTCGCCGTCGGTCGCCGTGTAAAAGAGCGTTCGATCGTCGACCAGCACCGGGTACCCCACGCGCGAGCTGTGGTGGGTCACCCGCTCCGGTCGTCCCCCGACAACCGGCACGCGCCAGACGTCCATCTGGTCGGGCGGCACACCGTGCGAGAAATACAGGTACCGGCCGTCGGGAGACCAGCTCAGGTGGTGGCAGTGCTCCCCCGGTGGCGCCAGGAAGAGGCGCCGCGGATTCGCGCCGTCCCTGTCGGCGACGTAGATCGGATCGCCCGGGGTTGCCTCGTGGTAGGCGATCCGCGATCCGTCGGGCGACCAGGCCGCCATCACCGCCGTCGCGAGGAACGGACGGACGGGCCCACCCAGCGTCGGCACCAGAACCACGCTCGCCGGCGCCGTCATGTCCGCCACGCGGATCCATACGTGGGCGGCCTCGCCGGAGAAGCCGACGTTGCGCACATCCTCGTTGAAGAGCTGAGGAAAGCTCCCGCCGGTCAAATTGACGAGCTGCCCGCCTCCAATCTGACTGACGAACGCGTCGAAAACGCCGTCGCGGTCGGCCAGGAAGGCGACGAACTGGCCGTTGCCGGAGATCGCGGCGTCCACCTCGTCACCGGGGAAATCGGTGAGTCGCTCGATTCGCGCGTTCGACCAGCGGTTGCGCCAGGACGGATCGGCCTCGGATCCGAATCGCCATGCCACCGCGATGCCGGCCGACATGGCGATGATCGTCGCGGCCACGGCCAGGGTCCGCCTCGGGCGCGGCCGCACGCCGGGCCCTGGCGTGGTTGCCCGGTCCGCGACCGTCGAGGCGTTCAGGCGTGAGAGCAGCTCACCGGCGGACTGCCAGCGATCGGTCGGACGTTTCTCGAGACACTTCATCACCAGCTCGGCGAGCGGCGCGGGAACGTCGGGCCGGTGGGTGGTGATCGGCACCGGCGCTTCGCCCAGGTGCGCGGACAGAAGATCTTGCCGCGCGGGACCGATGAACGGCGGCCGTCCCGCCAGGAGCTCGTAGGCCACCACCCCCACGGCGTAGATGTCTGCCCGACCATCCACGCCGGGATCCGCCGCTATCTGCTCGGGCGCCATGTACGACGGCGTGCCGATGACGATCGGACCATCGGTGAACATCGAACGCGTCGTCGCGCCGGTGGCCGCTTTCGCGACGCCGAAATCGCTGACGAGCGCGTGGCGGCCGGCGAGCAAGATGTTGCCGGGCTTGATGTCGCGATGGACGATGCCCCACTCGTGGGCGTGGGCCAGCGCATCGCAGACGTCGCGGAGGATGAGCACGGCCTCGTCGATCGAGAGCGGGCCATCGCGTGCCAGCCGCTCCCGGAGCGACAGTCCCCCTTCGTACGGCATGACGTAGTACAGGTGGCCGCTGGCCGTGCCGGAGTCGTACAGCGGTACGATCGTCGGATAGTGCAACTTCGCGGCGATCTCGATCTCCCGGAGGAAACGATCGGCGCCCAGCGCAGCCGCCACGACGGGGTGGACCACCTTGACCGCCACGTCGCGCCCGTGCTTGAGGTCGCGGGCCAGGTAGACCGTGGCGGTTTCGCCCCGGCCGATGACTTTTTTCACCAGGTAGCGTTCTGCGAGGGCGTCCGGAAAGCGCTCGACGTCCTCCTCGAGCAGAGCGGCGAAGTGGTCGGCAGCGGATCGCCTGAACAGCGCAGGTTCCCGCTCGACCTCCGCGAGGATCGCGTCCAGCCTGGATCTGCGAAGCGGGTCACCTTCGCTGAGCTCTGCGATGCGCCCGGCTCTCCCCTCGGGAGCCGTGTCGAGGAGCAGGTCGACGAGCGATGCCAGCTCCGACCAGTCCGCAGTCGTTGGCGGGGCTGACTTCCCTGGGTCCGGGGTGTCCGTCACGAAGATACGCCAACGCCCATCCCGCGAGCGCGTTCCATCCCTCGATAGGACCCTGCCCGACCGACCCGGCGCAAGTGAAACGCGCCCGACTCGGCGGGTTACCAGTTCCAGCGTCGGTCCGGGTCTTCGTCCTTCAGGCGATCCTCGTCACGCCAGGGGAGCGCGGGCTCGGCGATCGCGAACTCCGCCAGGCGGGGATGCTCGAGCTGGGCGAAGTCGTCGTAGCGCATCTCCAGCGCGTCCTCGTGTGAGCCGGCTCGAAAGACCAGCGGCTCCGACCGGGCCAGGCGGTAGTCGAGCACCACGGGCAGCCCGTAGAGCGAGCCCAGCGGGGGCTCGGCGCCGATCTCGCAGCCGCCGAACAGGTCGGCGAACTCCTCTTCGCGCATCAGGCGGACCTCGCGGGCCCCCAGCGCCGCCGCCAACCGGTCTGTGTCGACGCGGTCCGCGGCCGGCACCACCGCGATGAAGGGCAGCCCGTCGGCGGCCACCATCACCGGCTTGGCCACCCGGTACCCGCTGACGTGGACCGCGGCCGCCAGCTGCTGTGCGCTGACCGCCCGCGGGTGCTGCCGCACGGAAAACGGCACGCCGTTGCCTTCCAGATGACGAACGATCTCCATCGGAACCATGACGCCTCTCCCCCTTCTGCCCCCCGGATCCTCCGGTGACGCCGAGAATTTCTACCACGTGCGCCCGCCGAAGCTTCCCCTCGCCCGCGAATGCCCGCCCCCGGTACGTGGTTTCACCGAACCTGCTGGGCGGCGCCCTCCGCAAATCGTTCGCCCTCTCCGTCTGCGTCGTCTGCGGGAGAGGGTGGGGGTGAGGTCCGGCCGCACGGCTCATGGGCGGCCCCCCTCTCCCGGCGCGCAGACGCGCCGACCTTGTATGTGGTTTTATGGGCGGGTCGGGAGCGGGTTCGGTAGATCGCCAGCCGACCTTGGTCCAAGAGGCCGCGGGAGAGCAAGGATCGCCGAACCCGAAGTCCCGGCCCAAAGCCCGAACAGTTGCTCGAGTGAAAGCTCGTATTCCGCAAGGCTGGGCAGGGGCCGGGAGTTCCCGAGTCAAAAACAGACATGGGAGCGGAACGACGATGAGTCTTTACGTAGGGATCGACGTGTCCAAGGCGGCCCTGGATGTCGCCTTCGGCAGCGACGGAGACGTCGTGCGCGTGGCCAATGATGAGAACGGGATCGGCGAGCTGGTCGGCCAAGTTGTGAAGGCAGGGCCGGCGCTCGTCGTGTTGGAGGCGACAGGCGGGTACGAGTACCTGGTGGCGGCGGCCCTGGCGGGAAAGGAAGTGCCCGTAGCGGTGGTCAATCCGCGACAGGTGCGCGACTTCGCCAAGGCCACCGGGGTACTGGCCAAGACCGACAAGATTGACGCGCGAATTTTGGCGAGATTCGCCGAGGCCATCCGCCCCAAGCCTCGGCCCCTGCCGACGCCGGAGGCCAAGGCGCTCAACGAGCTGCTGAGCCGCCGCCGCCAGATCGTGGACATGTTGACGATGGAGAAGAACCGTCTGTCCATCGCAGCTACCGAGCGGATGAAGCGAAGCCTCAAAACACACATCGACTGGCTCGAGGAGGCGTTGCGCGGTGCCGACGACGACATCGACAAGGCGGTCCGCGCCAGTCCGGCCTGGCAAGAGCAGGAAGACCTGCTGCGCTCGGTTCCGGGCATCGGACCGGTCAGCGCACGAACCCTGCTGGCCGAGCTTCCGGAGCTAGGCACCCTGAACCGCAAGAAGATCGCTGCCCTTGTCGGCGTCGCTCCGCTGAACCGCGATAGCGGCGAGGTCGAGGGGTCCCGGACCTGCTGGGGCGGCAGGGCCAGCATTCGCCAGGTGCTGTACATGGCAGCCAAGACCGCCGTCAGGTGGAATCCCACCATCCGCAACACCTATAAGGGTCTCAGGGAACGCGGCAAGAAGCCCAAGGTCGCCCTGGTTGCTTGCATCCGCAAACTCCTCACCATCCTCACAGCCATGGTCCGCGACCGCCGCCGCTGGAGCCCGTCATGAAAAAAAACTCGACACAGTTGCTCTCCCCGGCAGCCGGGGCGAGGTGGACAGATATCGCTGTCCGCCTCCGATCTCCTGGCGTGCGCCCACGATCCATGTCACCATCCCCACAGATGGTGTAGAGATGGTTAAAGGATGGTCACCAGATGGCGGAGCCCGAAAAGACCGAGAAGATCACGATCAATCTCGGGCTCGTCGATCTCGGCCAGATCGATCTGCTGGTGGGGGAGGGCTTTTACGCCAACCGCACCGACTTCATCCGCTCGGCGATCCGCACCCAGCTCGCCACCCGGGCGGCGGCGGTGGACCAGAGCGTCGCGCGCCGGACGCTGGTGCTGGGGACGCAGCACTTCACCCGCGCGCAGCTGGAGGAGGTGCGGCGGGCGGGGCAGACCGTCCAGATTCGCGTGCTCGGTCTGGCCTCCATCGCCGACGACGTCTCCCCGGAGCTCGCGCGCGCAGACGATTGCCTCGGTCGAGGTGCTGGGGGCCTTCCGCGCCAGCGCCGCGGTGAAGGCTGCCCTCGCCTCCCGCATCGTCTGAGCGAAGAAGAGAGGAAGCGCGATGGATGAACAGCGACTGGCCCGGGTGCTCGAAGCGACCCGGCTGACGAGACGCGCACGCTTCGCCGAGGCGACCGCGCTGCTCCAGCAGGGCCCGGGCGGCGGCAGCCTGCCCGACCTGCAGGCGCTGCTGGAGCCGGCTCCCCCGAGGGCCGGGCCGTATGCCCGGTTCGGCGACCCGGCCGCGTCCCGGCCCGACCGCCCCCGGTCGCTTCCTCGACCTGTCGTACGCCAACGCGGCGGGGGCGCGCAGCTTCAAGCTGTACGTGCCGGCCGGGCACCCCGCTCGGGCCGTCCCGCTGATCGTCATGCTGCACGGGGGGACCCAGAGCGCCGACGACTTCGCCGCCGGAACCCGGATGAACCACCTGGCCGAGCGCCACGGCTTTCTCGTCGCGTATCCCCAGCAGTCGCGCGGCGCCAACCCGATGGGGTACTGGAGCTGGTTCGAGCCCGAAGACCAGCAGCGTGGCCGCGGGGAGGCGTCGATCATCGCCGGGCTCACCCAGCAGATTGTCGAGGGGTACGCCCTCGACGCCCGCCGCGTCTACGTCGCCGGGTTCTCCGCGGGCGGCGCCATGGCCGCGGTCATGGCGGCCGCCTACCCCGACGTCTACGCCGCGGTGGGCGTCCATTCCGGCCTCGCCGCCGGAGCCGCCCACGACCTCCCCTCCGCCTACGCCGCGATGGCGCAGGGTGCGCGGACCCCCGGCACGCCCCCGGTGCCCCTGATTGTGTTCCACGGCGACAGCGACCGGACCGTCGACCACGTCAACGCCGACGGCCTCGTCCGGGCGGCCCTGTCGAGCTCCGGGGCCCGGCAACGCCCCTTCGTCACGACCGGCGAAGCGCCCGCGGGTCGCGCCTACACCCGCCAGGCCTACTCCCGTCGCGACGGGACGACGCTCGTCGAGCAGTGGACCATCCACGGGGCGGGACACGCCTGGTCCGGCGGGAGCCCGCACGGCACGTACACCGACCCGCAGGGACCGGACGCCTCGGCCGAGCTCGTCCGCTTCTTCGCCCAGCACGCCAGCCGGTACGCCCGGCAACGGGCCGCCTAATCGGGTCCCGCCCCGGAGCTTTCGTCCGGAGGAGGCGCTGGCCGGATGGGCCCGAGCCTGATGTATCCTGGGGGCGCGTGCGGCGAGCGCAACCGGAGATCGACGTCAGGTCGGGCACCCGCGGCTGGCGGTGGGCCGGGCTCATCGTCGCGGTGGCGGCCGTCTCGCTGTGGCTCTCGTCTCGCCCCGACGACCTCGAACCGGGTCCAGACCCCGTCCGACCACCTCGCGCGAACCGGCTCACCAGCCGGCCGATCGCGCCGGCAAGGAAGCACGAAGGCGGCCTCTCCAGGCGGGTCGCCGACCCGGACGATCGGCGTGTCGCCGCCGCAACCGACGGAGCAACCCTCACCGGCCGCGTGCTCGATGCCGGTGGCGGTGTCATCCCGGGGGCCCAGGTCCGGGCGACGAGCTACGTCCGCAACGCCCAGGACACCCACGATGCGAGAACCTTTCAGGCAGAGGCGGACGGGGAGGGGCGGTATCGGCTGCAGGTTTCCCGAGGCCGGCACACGTTCCAGGTGGGCGCGGACGGCTATGCACCCGCCAGCGAGTCGATCCATCTGGCCGCCGACCAGACGAGGGACTTCGTCCTCCAGCCTGCCGCGCGGATCTCGGGCCGGGTCGTCTCGTCCGAGGGGCGAGCACCGGTTCCCGGCGCGCGCGTCTCGGCGCAGCGCCGGCGAGGATACCCGGGCGACGCGCCCGGGGCGGTGACGACGGACGACGGGGGTGCGTTCCTGATCGGGTCGCTCGCGCCGGGGACCTATGTCCTGACGGCGCGGAAGGAGGGCCTGCTGGGGAACCTCGACCAGCCCATCGCTTTGGGAGCGACCGATGCCGTCGACGACCTCGAGCTGGTCGTGTCGGCGACCCTGACGATGCGAGGTCGCGTGACGTCGACGGCCGGTACGCCCGTGGAGGGTGCCAGGATCAGCCTCGCTGCTCTCGACGAGCCGGGACGGGCGCTCGGCCCCCCCGCCCTGGGGTTTGCAGATGAAGAGGGACGCTACGTGGTCGCCGGCTTTCTCCCGGGGAACCATCGTTTCACCGTCTCCGCGTCGGGATACGGGTCTCAGGCCGAACCGATCTCGGTCTCGGCGGACCTCGAGCGCGATGTCGTTCTGCGGGACACGGCGGTGATAACCGGGATCGTGCTGAAAGCCAGCGGGCAGCCGGCACAGAAGGTCCTGGTGCAGGGTTCCGTCGGGCGGTCCAAGCCGGGCGACGGCCTCTCTCTCGTGACATTCACCGACGCCGAGGGACGTTTCGTCCTGACCGGTCTGGGCGGCGGTGCGTACGTCTTGACGGCGAGGCAGGGGTCCGAGCTTGCCGTCGTCGGCCCGGAGCCCCTCGAGACGAGCGGTCGAAAACAGGTGACGATCCGCTTCGGCGCCGGGGCGAGCCTTGCCGGCGTCGTGTCGTGGGACGACGGATCCCGGCCTCCGCCGGCATTGGTGATGGGGGTGCTGAGCATCGACGAGGCGACCCGGTTCGAGATCGAAACTCAGACCGGTCGGGATGGCAGCTTCGTCATGTTTGGGCTACCACCCTCCCGGATCTGGCTGCGGGCAGCGCCCCTCGGACGGCCTGGGGTCGAGGGACCCGACGGGCAGCCGGGCCCGGACCAGGCGAGCCTCACGCTCCAGGCCGGCGAGCAGCGGACCGGCCTGAAGCTCGTCATCGCCAGGCGCTGAGCAAGCGCGCTCGAAAATCGAGTTTGCCGTGAACCATCCTTCGACGATGGCGATACAGCGCCCGCTATGGGTTCCCGGAGTGCTCGCGGCGATGGCGGCCGGCGCGCCGATGGCCTGCGGGCACGCGCCCGGGGCCGGCGCCTCCCCCGAGCTGGTGGAGTCGGCGTACCTGGAGGCGCGGCTGCCTTCGGCCCCCTGCCGCTCGAGCGAACCGGACTGCTGCACGGAGCGCATCGCCGCCGCCAGGGCCGCCGACGCCGCCGGGCACACGGCGCAGTCCGCGTCGCTGTGGCAGGAGGTCGCGCTGGCCTGCCCGGGGCGCCGGGCCGAGGCGGCCGCCGCCGTGCGATCCAGGACCGGAGCTCCGCCGGTGCCGGATGCGGCCCCGCGGGTCCTCAACGTCGCCTACCGCACCCGCCTGTCGCCGGCCGTGCGGCTGTACTGGGTGTCCGCCGCCGCCGGCGCCCGGCTGATGCCCACCCCCGGTTCGGAGCCGGCCACCACGCACGTGGTGCAGGTGGAGGTGCAGGCCATCCGCTTCGAGGCGGGCCGCCCCGGGCCGCTGCTGCGAATCGAGCGCCGCTTCGACGTGCCCTTCGAGCCGGAGGCGGTCATCACCCTGGAGATCGCCGAGATCCCGGGATCCCGGGCGGGGCCGCCCTCGCTGGAGATCTTGCCGCAGGTCGAGCCGGTCCCCGCCGCCCGCCGCCAGCCCGGGGCCGCCGTGCCGGCACCACGCCGCCCGCCGCCCATCCTGGAGACGGCCCGCCCGCGGAAGCTCGATCCGCCGCGCAGCCCGCTGGAGTTCGGTGCCGGGCTGCGGGGCGCCCGGCCTTCGGTGCGGCTGTGCCTGGATCAGGAGGGCCGCCTCGAAACCCTGCGCTTCCTGGAGCCGACGCACCCGCGGCTGGCCGCGTCCATCATGGACATGTTCCGCGACGCGCGCTACGAGCCGTACCGGGTCGACGACCGGCCCGTTCCGTCCTGCCAGGTGACCCGACCGTCCTGGCAGCGACACGGCCTCGGCGAAGGCGAGACGGCCATCAACATGTAAAAAATAGGCTTTTGTCGAGGAAAAACCCGCGCCTCGAGGACCGGGAGAATCGCCAGCCTGAAAATCGTAATAGCTCGCGCGAAAAGTTCCCGCGTAGAGTGCCGGCATGAAGCGACGGGAACCACCGGGACCGAGTCGGCGCGCGCTGCTTTCGAGCGCGGCTGCCTGGGCCGGGTGCTCACTCACCCGAGCCGCACCGCCCGGTGCGCCGGTCGTCCCCGCGCCAGCGCCCCAGCCAGCGCCAGCGCCAGCCCCCACGCCAGCGCCAGCGCCAGCCCCGAAGTCCGGGCCGACGCCCGTGTTGCCGGCCGATCTCTTCACCCTGGGGGTCGCCTCGGGCAATCCCACCCCGGACGGCTTCGTGCTCTGGACCCGCCTGGCGCCCAATCCCTTCCACGGTGGCGGGATGCCGCCCGAGCCGGTGGCGGTGAGCTGGCAGGTGGCCACCGACGACAAGATGAGCGCGGTCGTGTCGCAAGGCGAGGCCATCGCCGTCCCCGGGCTGGCCCATTCGGTCCACGCCGAGATCGCCGGTCTCGCCCCGGGGAGCTGGTACTGGTACCGCTTCCGGGTCGGCTCGGAGGTGTCCCCCATCGGGAGGGCCCGGACCGCCCCGGCGAGCGGCGCCCGGTTGGACCGCCTGCACTTCGCGGCCACCTCCTGCCTGGACTGGCAGACGGGGCACTACACGGGCTTTCAGCACCTGTGCGCCGAGGATCTCGACTTCGTCGTCCACCTCGGTGACTACATCTACGAAGGTGGGGTCGATCCGCAGGCGGTCCGGCAGCACAACGGGCCCGAGGTGACGACCCTGGCGGACTACCGGAATCGCTACGCGCTCTACAAGTCCGATCCGCTCCTGCAGGCCGCCCACGCCTTCTTCCCCTGGATCGTGATCTGGGATGACCATGAGGTGGTCGACAACTACGGAGGCGGCTTCGACATCCGCGGGGAGGACACCGACCGGTTCGCTCAGCGCCGCGCGGCGGCCTACCAGGCCTTCTACGAGCACATGCCCCTGCGGTCGAGCGCGCGGCCGAACGGCCCCGACATGTTGCTCTACCGGCGGCTCGGCTTCGGCGATCTGCTCGATCTGCACCTGCTGGACACCCGCCAGTACCGCAGCCTGCCCCCCAGCCGCAACGGCTGGACGCGGCCCGCTCCCGAGCCACCTGACAGCAGAGCGGCGAGCATGCTGGGACTGCGGCAGGAGGCCTGGCTGCGCCGTGGCCTGCAGGGATCGAACGCCCGCTGGAACGCGCTCGCCCAGGGGATCTTTCTGGCCCAGCGGGTTTACCCGACGGCCGAGCGCGGCGTCCGGCTGAGCAACCGCGACAAGTGGGACGGCTACCCGGCCGCCCGCCAGCGCCTGACCCGCTTCTTCGCCGAGCGAGGGCCCCTCAACCCGGTGGTGCTCACCGGCGACGACCACCGCACCTGGATCGGCGACGTGAAGGAGAACTTCGACGATCCCCGCTCGGCCACCGTGGCCTCGGAGCTGGTGTGCCCCGCTCTCTCGTCGAGCGGCGACGGCATCGCCGCCTCCCCCGGCGGCGATGGCCATCCTGGCCGCCAACCCCCACCTCAAGTTCCACAACGGCTGGCGGGGCTATCTCCGCTTCCGGATCGATCAGCGAAGCTGGCGAACCGACGTGCGCGTGATGCCCTTCGTGAGCCGTCTCGGCGCCCCCATCGAGACGGCCGCCTCGTTCGCCATCGAGACGTTCCGTCCCGGCATCGAGCGGCTGGCCTGACGGTCCAGGGGGAGGTCATTTCACCTGCCGGCGGGCGTTCCAGGGGACCTGGGCGGACGAGGCGCCCTCGATGATGGTGACGACGCCGCTGGTGGTGCCGTTCGAGACCGAGCCCTGGTACTGCATGACGAGGGGCCGCCCCTCCGGCCCGCCGGGATCGCGAATGGTGAAGGCCAGCTGATCTCCGACAAGCTTGATTTCCGTCAGGGGGATCTTGCTTTGGCCGCCGCTTCCGGGCGTGTCCGGGCCGGGGTTCCCGGCGAGCGCCGTGCCCGCCACCTGCTGAAAGCGCTGGTCCAGGTTCGCGGCGTATTGCCGGGGTCCGGAGGTGAGCGGCACCGTCCAGTCCCAGGTGCCGGCGACCTTGGCGGGCACGATCCACAGGAACACGCAGTGCTCACCCACGGTTCGCTGGGCGTCGGGCTGCCACTCGGCCATGCCGAAGTCGTGAGACACCACGCGCGCGCCGGGGCGAAGCTGCTCGAGGATGCGGGGGCGAAGCTTCAGGTTCACGTCCGGCAAGAGGTACATGGTCAGCACGCTGGCCGGCCGCAGATCGATCCCGAAGAGGTCGGCCTGCTTGAACTCCACCTTTCCGCTGACGCCGGCTCGGCGGGCGTTGGTCCGCGCCTCCGCCACCCGTTGCGGGTCGATGTCCACGCCCATGCCGCGGGCGCCGAAACGCTCGGCGGCGGTGACCACGAGGCGGCCGTCGCCCGATCCCAGATCGTAGACCGTGTCGCCGCGCTGGACCTTGGCCAGGGCGAGCATCACCTGGACCACCTCGGGAGGGGTGGCCACGTAGGGGACGTCCAGGGACGGGACGGCCTCCGGGGGTCCGCCCCAGGCCGGGGTGGCGACGAGGATCGCGCCCGAGGCGAGCAAGGGCACGAGCACGGTCGGCAGATTCGTCGGCGGATTCGTCGGCAGCTTCATTTTGGGCTCCTTTGTGGGCTGGACAGACCCCGAGCACCAGTCCACCACCAGGACCGTGGCACCAACCTGCGACACCCTGCCCTCCCCCGCAACCACCCCGACCCAGCAGCGCCCCGACCCTGAACGTCGAAGGCTGCGTGTATCATCCGCTTCCCCGTTCACCGGCCTCGACCTAGAGTACGGGCCGTGAGCACCGTCCACGCCATTCCTATCATTTCGCGCCTCGACCAGGCAGCGGTGCTGGCCGCCCTGGTCGCCCTCACCCTCGGCAGCGCGGGCTGCAAGACCACCGCGACAGGCGGCGCCCCCGGGAAGCCGGGATCGACGTCCGCCACGGGGACCTCGAGCCCCTTCGCCGACTACCGCGCGCAGAGCCCCGGCCGGACCCACAAGATCACGGCCAGCGACCTGCCGCCCCCGTTCACCACCCCCTCCTCGGACAACGGCCCGGACCTGGTGCCCCGGCCCGAGGGAGCCTGGCCGCAAGCGCCCGCCGGCTTCAAGGTGCAGCTCTACGCGCAGGGGCTGTCGAACCCGCGCTTGATCCGCACCGCCCCCAACGGCGACTTCTTCGTGGCGGAGAGCGATGACGACCTCGTGCGCGTCTTCCGCGGCGTCGACGCCGAGGGCCGCGCCCGGGAGAACCAGGTGTTCGCGCGCGACCTGCGCAAACCGTTCGGCATCGCCTTTTACCCACCCACGGGCGAGCCGAGCTGGCTCTACGTCGCCAACACGGATCAGGTGGTGCGCGTTCCCCTACCGCAGCGGGGACCTCACCGCGCGCGGCCCCGCCCAGAAGGTCGCCGACCTGCCTGGCGGGGGCCGCCTTCGCGGCGGCGGACACTGGACCCGGGACGTCGCCTTCTCCCTCGACGGCAAGAAGATGTTCGTCTCGGTCGGCTCGCTCACGAACAAGGACGACCCGGACAGCAACGAGGGCGAGCGGCACCGGGCCAACATCCTGGAGTTCGATCCGGAGGGGGGCGGCATGCGCGTCTACGCCTCGGGCATCCGCAACCCGGTCGGCATCGCCGTCAACCCGCGCACCGGCCAGCTATGGACCTCGGTGAACGAACGGGATGGGCTGGGCGACAACCTGGTCCCCGACTACATCACCAGCGTCAAGGACGGCGGCTTCTACGGCTGGCCCTAGTACTACATCGGCGCCAACCAGGACCCCGACCACCAGGGCAAACACCCCGAGCTCCGGGACAAGGTCATCGTCCCCGACGTGCTCCTGCAGCCGCACTTCGCCTCGCTGCAGCTGATGTTCTACGAGGGCAAGCAGTTCCCCGCCGAATACCAGGGGGACATCTTCGCCGCCGAGCACGGCTCGTGGAACCGCTCGGTCCGTACCGGCTACCAGGTGATCCGCGTGCCCCTGCAGCAGCAGGACCGGGCCAGCGGGGAATATCAGGACTTCCTCACCGGCTTCGTGACAGCCGAGGGCAACGTCTGGGGCCGCCCGGTGGGCGTGACCCTCGCCCCCGATGGCTCCCTGCTCGTCACCGACGACGGCTCCAACTCCATCTGGCGCGTCAGCTACACAGGCAAATAACCGGCTCGCCCTCGACACTGCCCCGCACTTTCACGCCCGTCAGGGACGGCGTGTACACGTTTTCCGGGCGCGAGCCCATCTTCCATCACGTTCCATCGCCACGGGAGGAGATGGTGAGATTGACGACACCCGAGGAGCCGTCCATGGATCCGCTGCGGGGCGCCACCCCGACCACGGCCAGGGCTCGGGCAGCCGCGCTGCTCGATCGCCTCTGGCGCGCGAGCCCGCCGCTGACGGCCGTGGGCGTCCTGATGATCGCCGTGGCCGGCGCTTCCCTGGTGGGCGTGCTCGTCGATCCGCGCATCATCGGCGGCGCGCGCGCCTGGCTCAAGCCGTTCAAGTTCGCGGTCTCCACCGCCGTCTACAGCCTCACGCTCGCCTGGATCTTCGGGCGGCTGCTGGACTGGCCGCGCGTCCGCCGCGCCGTGGGCTGGACGACCGCGATCGTGTTCGTGCTGGAGGTGGCGCTCATCGACCTGCAGGCCTGGCGGGGAACGGCGAGCCATTTCAACGTGTCGACGCCGTTCAATACGGTGGTGTTCTTCGTCATGGGCAGCGCGATCATCCTGCAGACGCTGGTGAGCATCGCGGTGGCCGTCGCGCTGTGGCGGCAGCGGTTCACCGACCGCCCGCTCGGGTGGGGCCTTCGCCTCGGCATCACGATCACCATCCTCGGCGCGCTGACCGGCCCGCTGATGACCCGGCCGACCGCGGCGCAGCTTGCGGACGCCCGCGCCGGGGAGCGGATGACGGTCGTGGGCGCACATTCGGTCGGCGGGCTGGACGGGGGTCCCGGGGTGCCGGTGACGGGGTGGAGCCGGGAGCACGGCGACATGCGGGTTGCCCACTTCATCGGCCTGCACGCGATCCAGGCGCTCGCGCTGATCGCCGTCGGCGTGCGGCGATGGCGACGGTCCGAGACGATCCGCGTGAGGGCCGTGCTGGCCGCCGCGGCAAGCTATGCCTCTCTGTTTCTCCTGTTGCTCTGGCAGGCGCGGCGGGGTCAGAGCCTCGTGGTGCCGGATGCGGCGGCGCTCGCATCGATTCTCGATCTGGGCCACGTTCACCATCCTCGTCCTCGCCTGGATCGGCCTTGGCTCGCGCCGGGCCTCGCTCGACGGTCTGGATAGGAGATGCCCACATGACAGCCAGCGGATCCAACCCCTCCCACAGCGCGGCCTCGCCCCGAGCGGTGTGGCGCTCCTTGAAGTGGTGGCCGATCCTGGCAGGCATCGCCCTGGCGGGGTTCGTCGCGCGTGACATGTCGAGTGGCAGCGACCTGGCCCCGATCCTCGCCGCGTCGGGGCTCGTGTACCTCGGCGCGGCCGCTCTGCAGAAGCCCTCGGCGGCGTGGCCGCTGTTCTTCGGCACCTTCGTCGCCATCACCGCCACCAGCGTCGGGGTCGTCCCCTTCGACGCGACGTGGGTCTTTCTGGGCCTGGCGGCCTTTTTCGTCGTCTACGGCTTGCTGCGAGGAGCGGCCCGTCCGAGGGACGGACTGCCGCTCCAGTCGATTGCGATGGTCGGTTTCGGGACAGCCGCGGCGATCGCGCTGATCGTCGGGGGGGATGCGGGCGCGTACATCGTCGCGGCCGGGCTGCTCGGCCATACAGCGTGGGACGTCTATCACCACTCGGTCAACCGGGTGGTGGCCCGCTCGATGGCCGAGTTTTGCTGTGCCCTCGATACGCTCCTCGCCCTCGCGATCGTGATCTCCGCCGTGCGCGACTGAGCCGGGCTCCCCAGGACCTCGATCAGGGGACAGGGGCCGTCTGGGTCTGTTGCTCGATGGCCATGTTGAGGGCCATCGCGACGCTGGCCGCCACGACACCGGAGCCCAGGACGACGAACAGGATCATGCGCTGCACCCTGCGGAGGGTGAGGTGGCGCTTCAGCCGGCCCTGGTCGTGCTTGCGGCGACGACGCCGCCGCTTCACGACCGGCGGGGAGAACGTCTCGATCATCTGGGACGGATCGGCGCCCATGCGCGGCAGTTTAACCCAGCCGCCGGAAGTCGAGCGCCTCAGACCGTTCCCGCGAAGCCTTCACGTAAGAAAAAAACCTACCCCGTCTTCCGACCCTCGACCGCCCCTGGCCTGATCTTTTGCTGGCCCGGCTGGACACGGCTGCGCTTGACAATGGCGCGGAGGCGGGACGATGCCGGCCTGCCTCTCGCCGGCCGGAGTCGAAAGTTCCCAGGTCGTTCCTCACCGGCGCCTGGGCCCTTTACGTATTTCGCGGCGTCATCTGGCCTCCGGCAGACTGGACGACGCATGATTGATACTCGGAGGGCGACGTGGACGAGCCGGTCGTGTGGATTGTCGATGCGGATCACTGGACGCGGGCCTGTCTGGGGGCCGAGCTCATCGAGCGGGGATACGACGTCGTCGGCTTCGGGACGCTCCGGGAGGCGCTCACCACGCTCGCCCTCCCCGGCTCGCGGCGACCGCAGGTCATCATCGTCGATCTCGCGGGTCAGCGGCTCGAAGCGGGAGCCATCGAGGCGCTGGCGCGCGCAGGGGCCCGCCTGATTGGGATCGCCGGAGGGGTCGACCTGGCCCAGGAGCTCGTGCAGCACCTGCCCTGGGCGGCCCTGCTCCGCCGGCCGTTGAGCCTGGGCGCCATCGCCGACTCGGTGGGCGGGCGCCTCGCTGGGCACGGGGCCCCGCTCGCTCCCTGAAACGGGTGTCGTCCGTCTGCGAGGAACGCGTTGAACTACAACACGTTCGTCTTCTGGCTGTTCTTCTCCGCGCTGCTGGTCCTCTACTGGCGGCTCTCCCACCGTGGCCAGAACCGGCTGATGCTCCTGGCGAGCTACGCCTTTTACGGTTGCTGGGACTACCGCTTCCTCTACCTGATCCTCATCTCGACGGTGGTCGACTACATCGGGGGCCTCGGCGTGGCGGGGACCGCGCTGCCGCGACGGGAGCTGCGCCTGCTGGGGGCCTTGCTGGTGGCCAGCGCGCTCCTGCTCACGAGCGGGATCTCATACGGCGAGCTGGCCGCGGGCCTGCTCGCGGGCGACCGGGCGCGCGCGGCGGCCGCCCTGCCCCGGGCCTGGCGCGACCTCCTGGTCCCGCTCGGCACGCTCGCCGCCGTGCTGGGGTACGGCGGCGCCCTGCCCTACCTCTACCGCCTCCCCGAAGCGCGGCGGCGCAAGACCTTCCTCGTCATCAGCATGGTGGCCAACCTGGCCATCCTGGGCTTCTTCAAGTACTTCGACTTCTTCGCCACCAGCTTCGCCCAGCTGCTGGGGCTCTTCGGCCTGCACGCCTCGCCGCGCACGCTCGGCCTGCTGCTGCCCGCGGGCATCAGCTTCTACACGTTCCAGGCCATGAGCTACACCATCGACATCTACCGGGGCGGGTGCAAACCGACGACGAGCTTTCCCGACTTCGCCCTGTTCGTCTGCTTCTTCCCCCACCTGGTGGCGGGCCCCATCATGCGGGCCCACACCCTGCTGCCCCAGGTGACGGGGCCGCGCACGCTCGCGCCCGGCGCGATCGCCGAGGGCACCTTTCTCATCGCGCTCGGCCTGTTCAAGAAGGTCGTCATCGCCGACAACATGGCGGCCCTCGCCAACGCCGTGTTCTTCCGCTTCGAGGACGGGACCGCCGCTGGCCTGACGGGGCCCGAGGCGCTGGTGGCGCTCTACGCCTTCGCCTTCCAGATCTACGGGGACTTCTCGGGCTACTCCTCGATCGCGCGGGGGGTCTCGAAGTTCTTCGGCTACGAGCTGATCATCAACTTCGACCTGCCCTACTCGGCCCAGAGCCCCAGCGACTTCTGGCGGCGCTGGCACATCAGCCTGTCGTCCTGGCTGCGGGACTACCTCTACATCCCGCTGGGGGGCAACCGGGGCGGACCGGCCCGCCAGTACCGCAACCTGATCCTCACCATGCTGCTGGGCGGGCTGTGGCACGGAGCGAGCTGGACGTTCGTGGCCTGGGGGCTCTACCACGGGCTCCTGCTGGCGGCCTTCCGCGCCCTCGGCATCCCCGACGTGGTGCCGCCCGAGGGTCGGGCGCTGGCGCTCCGGCGCGCCGGGCGCGTCGTGCTCATGTTCCACCTCACCTGCCTGGGCTGGCTGCTGTTTCGCGCCGACAGCTTCGGCTCGGCGCTGGCCATGTTGCGCCTCATGGTCACGGACTTCACGGTGACGCCCGCCGTGATCTCGGCGCTGGCCTTCATGGCGCTGCTGGCGGCCCCCCTGCTCGTGCTGGAGCAGGTGATGGGCGGCGAGCGCCGCCTCGATCGCTTCCTCGCCCTGCGCGCGCCGGCGCGCGGCCTGGCCTACGCCTACGTCGTGCTGATGCTGCTGGTCTTTCACGCGGAGCAAGCCGTTGACTTCATCTACTTCCAGTTCTGAGCCCCCCCTCCGCCCGGGCCTGCGGTCGGGTCGCGGCGGGCGGCCCTGATCGTCGCCGGCTGCGTGGCGGCCCTGCTGCTCGGGCTCGAGGCGGTGTCGCGGGTCATCCTGGTGGACGCCTCCCGCGATCTGCGCCGGTTTCGCTCCTACCCGGAGGTGGCGCGTGCCCTCGAGCGCGCGCCCGCCTTCCGGCTCGCGCTCGTGGGGAACTCGGCGACGGATCTGGGCGTGCAGGAGGCCCTCCTCTCCGGGCAGATTGGGGGCTCGCTGGGTCACCCGCTCGAGGCGCGGAAGTTCGTCGCCGACGCCTCCCGCATCAACGACTGGTACCACATCCTCAACCGCTACTTCTGGCGGCCGGGCGCCCGCGCCGACCTGTACGTCGTGACGTTCTACGAGGACGACATCGAGGACGGCAACACAATCGAGATCGGCCGGATGGCCCAGATGCTCACCGAGACGGCGGACTGGCCCACGGTGCTGGACGTGGACCTGCCGACCCTGGGCGATCGCCTCGAGTTCATGGTCGCGTCGGGGTGGGTGACCTTCGCCTGGCGCGCGCGCATGCGCGAGCGGGCGCTGGGCGTCGCGGTCCCCGACTACAAGAGCTTCGCCGCCGCCGTCAACCAGGCGAACAGCAGCCACCTGCGCAAGGGCGCTCTGCCCGCCAGCGGCCCCCGCTCCTACCGCGCGCTCGATCGGCTGCTGGCGGCGGCGCGCGCCCACGGAAGCCGCCTCGTGTTCGTCGCCTACCCCACCCCGAGGGCCTACCCCATCCCGGCCGAGAGCGCCCGCCGGATCGAGGCGGCGGGCATGACCCTGCTCGACCTGCGTGGTCGCGTGCCCGAGCTGGGAGCCGGGCACTACGCCGACGACGTCCACCTCACGCCCGAAGGCGCGGTGATCTACACGCGCCGGCTCGCCGAGGCCCTGGAGCCCCTGGTCCGGCCCCGGTCGTGAGGCGGGCGCTTCATTCCTTCCCCTCGGTGGTGAACTGGTCTTCCTTGTCCTTGAAGAGGATGTTGAAGCTGGTGAGAGAGCCGTAGCAGCGGGTGATGTATTGCTGCAGCTCGACCTTGTCCTCGTCGCTCAGGCCGGCGTGCGCGTTGAGCCGTTGCTCCAGGACGCGCAGGCGGTCCCGGACCATGACGATCTTGTGAAAGAACGTCTCGAGCGGGATCTCCTTGGCGGCCAGGCCGCTCTCGCGGGGAACGAGCACCAGCTTTCCGCCGTCCCACCGGCCGGCGAGGGCCACCTCGGGTGCTTCGCCCAGCTCCGCCTCCAGCGTTGCGCGGATGGCAAACCGGACGATGCGGTCGATCCTGTCGAAGTCGGTCTCGTCTAGCGACATCCCGCCACGGTAGCACCCGCGAAAGCGATGGCGAACGACCCGCCAGCGGCTTCGACGCGATCGGTCTCGAACGACGTCTCCGGGGCGGGATCACGCCGGCGGAAACCCAAACCCCGCTCGGGGGCAGCCTATACTCGATCCAGGTCCTCGCGCATGCGCCGGTCGGTCCCAGCATCGCGCTCGCTGCCGCTGGCGATCTCGGTTGCCGTCCACGGACTGGCCGCGATGCTGCTCGCCCGGCCCGATCTGTGGCGGCCGGTCAGCCAGCCTTCACCGCCGGCGGAGCCACCGCTGGAGGTGGAGCTGGTGGAGACCCCATCCGCCCGCGCGCCGGAGCCGGGACCCGCGCCGGTCGCGCCGCCTGCGCGTGCGCTCGACTCCTCCCGCCGGCGGACGCCCGACAGGCCGCCGCCGGGGCCGAAGACCGCCCCGGTCGGCCCGCCGCCGCCCGCCACCGCCGAGCCCGGCGCGGTCCCGCCGCCGGGCCCCCCGCCCGCTCCCCGCGGGCGCCCGCCGGTTTCGCTGGCGCTCGACTTCCGGGCGATCGATCGCCTCACCGACCGGGGGGTTCTCGACCGGCCGGAGGCTGCCGGCGTGCCGGCGCCACCTCCGCCGCCGAGGCCGTCCACGTTTGGTGAGCGGCTGGCGGCGCGCGTGCGGCAGGATGGGGCGCGGCGCAACGTGGCGGCGGGCAAGGTGCACCCGCAGGTGTTCGACTACATGCGGGACGCGCGCAAGGTGTTCGCGCCGGACCCGGGCACGGTGGACCTGGATCCGCGCACGCCGAACAACGTGCGAAACAGCGTGAAGCAGTGGGGTGGTGGCCTGCGGGAGGCGTACCGGAGCTGGCGGCGGGAGCTCGACGACCTGCGCACCCGGCCGCAGGCCGACGATCCCGACCGGCGCGGCGTGCCCGACATCCTCGAGCACTACAACCGCATCCTCGAAGGGAACCGCAAGGGTGCGGAGGCCATCGCCTCGCAGGTCTGCCTGGTCGTCGCGCCGGGCGCCCCACCGCGGGTGGAGCTGGGCCAGAGCTCGTACAACGACGAGGTGGACCAGGCGGCCGTCGAGGCCCTCAGCCGCGCCGCGCGCCGCCGCCAGCCCGACCCCGATCTCGAGAAAACAGCGCACCTGCTACCGCTTCGCGGTCACGGTCGTGCGGGTCCCCCCGTTGCCCGTGGCCGGCTGCATGTTCGACGAAGTCGAGCTCACGGCGAGTTGCTACTACCCGCTCAAGAAGGGGATGACTATCTCGGTCTCGGTCGACAGCGTGGACTACGACTAGCGGGCAACCCGCTGCGGGAGCTCACTGTCGGGGGGCGCCCGGCCTGCCTGCACGAAAGGATCATCCGTGGCTGAGCTCTGGCCGCACCTGCGCCGACGGCTGCCGGACCTGACCGGGTGGCTTCACGACGGCGCACCGGCGCGTCGTCGAGGGCAGCGGCGGCAACAGCAGCGGCACGCGCAGCTACCGCCTGTACCGGCCCGGCCGGCGCCATCGGGGTGCCCGGCCACTCGTGGTGATGCTGCACGGCTGCCAGCAGAGCCCGGACGACTTTGCCGCCGGCACCCGCATGCACGTGCGCGGGCAGGGGTGCGGCTGCTTCGTGCTCTACCCGGGACAGGACCGGCGGGCCAATCGCCTGGGATGCTGGACCTGGTTCGAAGCGGTGCACCAGCAGCGTGACAGAGGCGAGCCCTCGATCCTCGCCGCCCTGACCCGCGAGATCATCGCGAGCCACCCCATCGACCCCGGGCGGGTCTACGTGGCCGGGCTGTCGGCGGGCGGTGCGATGGCGGCCATCCTGGCGACCACGCACCCCGAGCTGTTCGCCGCCGCCGGCATCCACTCCGGACTGCCGCACGCGGTGGCCTCGAACCTCGTCTCGGCCCTGGTGGCGATGAAGCGGGGGCCCGCGAGAGGCCGGGCCGGCGGGAGCGGCGAGCCGGGCGCCACCGTGCCGACCATCGTCTTCCACGGGGACCAGGACGCCACCGTACACCCGAAAAACGGCGAGGAGCTCATCGCGCGCACCCGCGGCACCTCGCCCGCCACCCGGACGATCCGCGGGGTGGTGCCCGGGGGACGCGCCTACACGCGCACCGTGCACCACGACACCGCCGGCCGCATCGATGCCGAGCACTGGGTGGTCCACGGCAGCGGACACGCCTGGTCGGGGGGCGACGCGGCCGGCTCGTACACCGATCCCCTGGGCCCCGACGCTTCGAGCGAGATGCTCCGCTTCTTCGGGGAGCACGCGCGGCGAGCGGGACCCTCGCGGCTCGGCTGGCTCGGAATTCAGCGAATCGTGGCGGCCTGGCGATGAGCGCTCCCTTCCGGCATGCGCAAGGTGCAGTGCTCGAGCCCGACCGGGCTGCACCGCATGGCCTATGTCGAGTGGGGAGCGCGCGACAATCCGCAGCGTGCTCATCTGCGTGCACGGCCTCACCCGCTGCGCCCGCGACTTCGACTTCCTCGCCCGGGAGCTTGCCCCGCACTACCGCGTCGTCTGCCCCGACCTGCCCGGCCGCGGCGATTCGGACTGGTTGAAGAACCCGATGGAGTACCAGGTGCCGGTCTACCTCGGCGACATGGTGGCGCTGATCGCGCGCCTGGATGTGGAGAGCGTGACCTGGGTCGGCACTTCGCTGGGCGGCCTGATCGGCATGACCCTGGCGGCGTTGCCCGATTCGCCCGTGAAGAAGCTGGTGCTGAACGACGTCGGGCCGGTGCTGGCGGCGCCGTCGCTCGCCCGCATCGGCGCCTACGTCGGCAAGTGGCCGCCGCTGCCGACCATCGAGGCGGCCGAGGCCTACGTCCGCGCCGTGAACGCGCCGTTCGGCCCACACTCCGATGCCGAGTGGCGCTTCCTGACCGAACACGTCGTCCGGAAAAATCCGGACGGCTCCCTGCGCATGCACTACGACCCCGCGCTGGCCATGGCGTTCACCGCGAAGCCTCCGAGCCGAGACGTCGAGCTCTGGAGCCTCTACGACAGCATCCGCTGTCCGACCCTCGTCTTGCGGGGCGAGCGCTCGGATTCTCCTGACCCGGGAGACCGCGCAGAAGATGTCCCGGCGCGGGCCGGCAGCGAAGGTGGTGGAGATGGCCGGGCGTCGGCCACGCGCCGACGTTGATTCACGCGGACCAGATCCGGGTGGTGCGGGAGTTTCTGCTGGGAAGCTGAGGCCGACCCGCGCGCCTCCGCGGTCGTCGGCTCGCTGACGACGGGGCTGACCAGGATCCGCCGTTTTATCCGTCGAAAGCCCGGCTCGCGCGCTGGCCCGGCTCCATGGTGAAAGAGGCATGGCCGCCCTTCCCCCCGTGGTCCTCAGACCCGACAAACGCACCGCCGGTCGGACCGGCGTTCGCGAAACGCCCATGTCCATCCGCGGAAACGTGGGCATCGACGATGCGGCCAGGCGCCGCATCCGGACCCACCTCGGTCGCGCGCTCCAGCCCATGGCGACGCGCATCGAGCGGGTTTCCCTGCGCTTCGACGACATGAACGGCCCGCGGGGCGGGATCGATACCCGCTGCCGGGCCCGGATCATCCTCAGCGGCCAGGACAGCGTCCTCGTCGAGCAGCGCGGCCGCAGCCCGGAGCACGCCATCGCGCTGGCCACGCCCCGCCTGCGGCGCTCGCTGAAGCGAGCCGTCGAACGTCGGAGCGGCAAGACCCCGCCGCCCTCGCGGCTCCCGGCAAGGGGGCGCTCCGCGCCGCGGGCCCCCGCCCCGGCGCCGGCCTCCCGGCCCGCTCGCCGCACCATCAAGGCCCGCACGCACGGCATGACCGTCACCCTGGAGGAGCCCGCCGACCGCCCGTCGCGCAAGTCGACCCGAGGCTCCCGCAACCGGGCCAAGGCGGGCAGCAAGATTGGGCGCGCCACGAAGCGCCGAAAGCTCTCGCCCACCCGGCGAAACACCCGCGGGAAGTGAGGGGCAGAGAAGGCCGCGCTGCTCATCACCTCTCCCGTCTGCGGGAGAGGTCGGCGCGTCTGCGCGCCGGGTGAGGGTCCGGGCTCCTCCCACCAGCCGGCGGCCGGACCTCACCCCCACCCTCTCCCGCAGACGGGAGAGGGCGAACGGTCGGCGGGCGGCCGAGGCTCGGGACGTGGGCGGCTTGCCCGAGTGACGACCGGGTTCCCGGAGCGGGATGCGGGGCGGCTATCTGGAAAGCGCTGGCGCCTAGGCGGGGACGACCGTCACGGGGACGGCGTTGAGGGCGGCGTTGCCGGAGGGGGCGTCGCGGGTGGCGGCGTCGGAGAGCAGGTTCACGTTGGCGCCGGCGTGGGCGGCGGCGACGGTCATGCGGGTGCCGGGGCGGTCGTGGCCGAAGCCGTGGGGCAGCGAGACGACGCCGCACATGATGTCCTCGGTGAGCTGGACGGGCGCCGTCAGCTCGCCGGCGCGGCGAACCAGCGGCGCGCGCAGGCGCTCCGGATCCTCCTGGAGGGCCTTGAGCCCGTACGCCTTCGGGCAGAGGAAGCCGCGCGAGAAGGGATCTGCGGATCGCCGCGGATGCCGCGCACCTCGCCCGCTTCGATGTCGATGGCCAGTCCGCAGGTCGCTTCGCACAGGGGACAGATCCGATGCACGATGCCCATGCCCTGGATCCGACGACGCCGGGGCACCTCCGGGCATCCGGCGGGCGCGCGCGGCTTGTGTTGACATTCGACAGGAGGGTCGGTAGGGTCGCTCTTGTCGAATGTCGTGGGGAGAGCCCCGCGGGGAGCGGGCCAAGATGTGGCGCAGGTTGAAAGGTCTTCTTCGAGCGCTGTTCCGGCGGCAGATTCGTGGAAAGCGAGCTGGACGAGGAGCTTCGCTTTCACCTCGACCGGGAGATAGAACGCAACTTGGCGGCCGGCATGAGCGACCGGGAGGCCCGGCGGGCGGCGCTGCTGAGCTTCGGCGGGGTCGAGCAGATGAAGGAGGCGGCGCGAGAGGTGCGGGGCCTGCGGGTGCTGGAGCAGGCCTGGCAGGACCTGCGCCACGGCGCGCGCCTGCTGAGGAAGTCCCCCGGCTTCACGGCGGTGGCCGTGCTGTCGCTGGCGCTGGGGATCGGCGCCAGCACCGCCCTCTTCAGCGTCGCCGATGCCCTGCTGCTGAGCACCCTCCCGGTGAAAGAGCCGGACCGCCTGGTGCTGTTCGAGTGGGAGGCGGGGGACGCCTTCCGGAGCAGCGGCACGGACGGCTGGAGCTTCCTGGGCCGGGCCGGCCGCCGCGGCAGCTCGTCGTTTCACAGCCGGATCTTCCAGACCTTGCGCGACAAGTCGCCCGCCCTCCAGGCGGTGTTCGCCTTCGCCGAGCTCCGCAAGGCCAACCTGCTCGTCGGCGGTCAGGCCGAGGTCGCCGACGGGCAATACGCCTCCGGTGGCTATTTCACGGCCCTCGGCGTGACGGCCGCGCTGGGGCGCCTGCTGGGCGAGGCGGACGATCGGGCGGATGCGCCGCCCGCGGCGGTGATCGGCTTCGACTACTGGCAAGCGCGGCTGGGCGGCGATCCGGGGGTCCTGGGCGAGACGATCGCCATCAACGCGGTCCCCTTCACCATCGTGGGGGTGGCGCCGCCGGAGTTCCGGGGAACGATGCAGCTCGATTCGCGGCCGGTCGTCTTCGTGACCGTGTCCATGGAGCCGCGGCTGGCGCCCGCACGCTCCCACTGGCAGCCGCGCGACGGCCGGAGCGGCGCCTGGTGGTTGCACCTCATGGGGCGCTTGCAGCCGGGCGCCACCGTCGAGCAGGCGCGGCAGAGCCTCGCAGGCGTGTTCCAGGCGCTGGCGCTGCAGCTGATGCCGCCCCCCCGCAGCGACCAGCCGGCCACGCTGGCGCCGGTCGACCATCCCGTCCTGATCGCCCATCCGGGCAGGGTGGGCATGCTGGAGAGCCGGCGGGGCTACGCCGCCACGATCTACCGGCTGTTCGGGGTTGTCGCGCTGGTGTTGCTCATCTCCTGCGCCAACCTGACCAACCTGCAGCTGGCGCGCGCGGCCGCCCGCCGGGTGGAGGTGACGGTGCGGAGCGCCCTCGGCGCCGGCCGCGGAAGGCTGGTGCGCCAGCTGCTGACCGAGAGCCTCCTGCTGTCGGTCCTGGGGGGCGCCGCTGGCGTCGCGCTGGCCCTGGCCGGCCAGGCGCTGCTCGCGGCCAGCGGCGACGGCCTGTTTCCCGGCGACGTGGCGTACGGGCTGAACGGACGGGTGCTCGGGTTCTCCCTCGCCGTCTCGCTGATCACCGTGGTCCTTTCCGGCCTGGCGCCGGCGCTCCGCTCGACGCGCGTCGACCTCGGCACCGCCATCAAGCAGGGCAGCCGGGCGGCCGGGGGCGTGGAGCGTTCCCGGCTGAGCAAGGCGCTCGTCGTCGTGCAGGTGGCGATGTCGCTGGTGCTGCTGGTGGGGGCCATCCTGTTTCTGCGCACCGTCCGCAACCTGCAGGCGGTCGACGTCGGCTTCAACCAGAATGACCTGCTGCTCTTCAGCCTGCGGCCCGAGAGCCTGGGCCATCGGGGGGCCAGCCTCGAGCCCTTCTACGAGCGGCTGTTCGCCCGGCTCGACGCCCTGCCCGGGGTGCAGGCGGCCACCTTCGGACGGGTCCGCCTGCTGAGCCGCAACGGGTCCACCGAGACGCTCGTCTTGCCCGGCGAGACCCCGGGCTCCGTCCGCCACCACAGCACCCACCTCCAGGTGGTCCGCGAGAACTATCTGGCGACCTTGCAGATCCCGCTGCTCCGGGGGCGCGGCTTTTCGCCCCGGGACCGGGAGGGGGCGCCCAAGGTGGTCCTGGTGAACCAGACCCTCGCCCGCCGCCACTTCCCGGACGGGGACGCGATTGGCCAGCGGCTGGGGCTGGACGGCGACTTCGGGCGCCCGCTCGAGATCGTCGGGATCGTGGCCGACAGCAAGTACAACTTCCAGCGCAGGACGATTGCCCCGCTCCTGTTCCTCCCCTGGCGGCAACACCTGGAGGCCGCCGGCGAGATGTCCTTCGCCGTCCGGGTGGCGGGACCGCCGGAGGCCCTGGTGCCCGCGATCCGCCGGGAGGTGCAGGAGCTGGCGCCTGGGCTGCCCCTCTCGGCGGTGACCACCCAGGTGGCGCAGGCCCGGCAGACCATGGCGGCGGAGGCGCTGATGGCCCGCTTGCTGAGCTTCTTCGGCCTCGTGGCGGTGCTCCTGGCGGTGATCGGCCTGTACGGCGTGCTGGCCTGGTCGGTCGCCCAGCGGACGCTGGAGATCGGCATCCGCATGGCGCTCGGCGCGCAGACAACCCGGGTGCGGCGGATGGTCGTGTCCCTGGGCCTGCGGCTCGTCGCGGCCGGCGTGGTGCTGGGAGCCCTCGCCGCGCTGGCCCTGGCGGAGATTGTCGAGAGCCAGCTCTACGGCGTGCGGACCGGCGACCCCGCCACCTTGCTGCTGGCGGCGACGGCGCTGCTGGCGGTGGCCTTCCTGGCCTGCTGGTTCCCGGCGGTGCGGGCCACGCGGGTCGATCCGATGATCGCGCTGCGCAGCGGGTGACCATCTCGACCTACCACCCTTTGCGGTAGTCGCGGCTATCTCCAGCGGCCCTTGCCCCGCTTCTCCTTCTTCCCGCGACCGCCGCGATCCTTGACCTTGACCACGGCCACCTGGCCGTCGGGCGTCTGAACGTACATCTTCCGGGAGCCCTTGCCTCGGTGGTGCCTGTATTTGCCGGGAGGGATCTTCACCAGGGGCACCGGGACGTATTCGCGCTGGACGACCACCCAGCCCCCCCGGTGATTGCGGGTGCGGTACCAGTTGCCGTGGGCCCGATGCCAGTACCAGCCGTCGGAGACGAACACCTCGTCCTGGTGGTCGGGCACCACCTGCACGCCCTCCTGGACCACCACGAGGGGCGGGGCGACCTCGAAGCGGATGGTGGGGACCCGCACCCGCAGCTCCACCTGAGCCCGGGAGACCGAGGGGAGCAGCACCAGCCCCAGCCCCACCACCAGCGCGACCGTCTTGCTCGTCATCTCCAAGTTTCTCCCAGATGGAAGCTCGGTGCCAGGCCGACCCGGCCCCCGACCTCGCACCTGGCCCTTCAGGTAGGTGGCCCGGCGGCGCGCGATCGCGCGCAAGCGGCGAAGAAGGACCCGCTGGCCCTGCCTTGCGCGACGCAGACCCTCTCCCTTTCCCTCTCCCGCGGCAGACCGCGGGCGAGGGCAAACGACTTGCTGGCGGCCGGCCTCGATTCTCGTGCTGCCGTCGCGGAGGGGCAAACGATTGATTGAAGGACTCGATGAAGGCAGGAATCGGCAACGCTCTTCACCTCGCCCCGGCTGCCGGGGAGAGGTCGGTGCGTCTGCGCGCCGGGAGAGGGGCGTCCCCCACGAGCCGTGGCGCAGACCCTCACCCTTCCCCCACCCGCAGACGCCGCTAGCCGGTGTGATTTTCCGGCAGCTCCGATCGGGTTCGGCGGGCGCGTCGCAGCTGGACCAGGATGCGGCGGAGTCCGCGCGCGCTGCGAGGATCCGTTGACCAGCGCGTGTGCTGGGTCACCGCCGGGCGCAGAGCCGGGCGGGCGCGCTTCCCAGTGATACGAACTTGTCGCATTCTCGTCGCCATGCTGAAGCGGAATGGATCGAGAAGGTGGCTGGTGCTGACCGCTCTGGGACCCTCGCTGCTGGTCGCCTGTGGCGACGAGCCGGCCGCACCGGCGGCCGTCGCCGACGCGGCCCCGACCGACGCGCCCGCCCTCTCCCCTTCCGCTGCGGATGGCGGCGCCGGTGATCTCAGGCCGCGCGATGCCTTCATCCCGCCGCCGCCGCCTGCCCCCAACGGGCCCTGGCCCACCTGGACCTCGAAAGACATCGGCGCGGTGGCGAGCCCGGGCAAGGTGTGGTCGGGCATGTCCGGCCTCCGCGTGGAAAGTGGTGGCACCGAGATTGGGGGAGTGGCCGACTCCTTTCACTTCGTCAGCCGGAAGGTCAGCGGCGACTTCGAGGTCGTGGCCCGCATCCTGAGCTTGCAGCTGGCGAGCCCGGAGAGCACCGCCGGCCTCATGGTCCGGGCCAACGACACCGAGCCCGGGGCACCCGCGGTCTTCGCGGGCATCCTGGCCGACCGGACCAAAGGCGGCGTGCTGGTGCAGCGAAACACGAGCGGGACCGCGGCGCAGATCGCCGTTTCGGACCTGGGCCTGGGAGCCGGGCAGTGGCTCCGGATCAGCCGCAAGGGCAGGACCATCACCGCCTACCGGGCGACCCAGCTACGGGTCAACTGGACCAGGATCGGCAGCCTGGAGGTGGACCTTCCCACCGAGGTGTTCGCCGGGCTCGCGGTCGCGTCGAAGAACCCGGCCCGGCCGACGGTCACGGAGCTGGGCACCCTGCGCCTGCACAACCTCGACAGCCAGCCCGCCACGAAGGACTGGACCCTCGACGAGCTCGGGGCGGCGGCCGGCGGCTCTGCCATCCATGAGGTCGATGGCCTGAAGCTCGCCGGGGTGGGCGAGCCCCTCTCCTTGCTCCAGGACTCCGGCCTGTTCGCCTTTCAGACCGCCCAGGGCGAGCAGATGCTGACGGTCAAGGTCGGCGCCTTCACCCACGGCAACGCCCCGGCCCGGGTGGGGCTCATGCTGCGGGAGGGACCGGCGGTCCAGCTGCTCATCTCCCGCGCCACGCCGGCGGCGATCCTCACGGTCACCGCGGAGATGGGGGTGCAGTTCATGAGCCGGTCCCTGCCCAACATGATGGGCACCGTGGCGATGCCCGTCGATGGCGTCAAGGCTCCCGTCTGGCTCAGGCTCACCAGGACCGAGGTGCCAGGTCAGCCGGCGCTGAGCCGGGTGACCGGCGCTTACTCCTCCGATGGCGCGCAGTGGACGACGGTCGGAGCAGCCACCTTCTCGCTGCCCGAGCCGTTCCTCATCGGCGCCTACGCCAGCTCGAACGGGGGATTGGTGCCGGTGGCGACGACCCTGACGGGGCTGTCGCTCACCACCCCTCCGCCCGGCCCCACGCCGGACGCCGGCACGCCGCCGGCAACGGCGGACGCGAACGCCAGCGAGGGGGTATCTGATGAAGGGGGCGGGCCCGGTCCTTCTCGCGGCGGGGCTGCTGGCGTGCGGCGACGAAAACGAAAGCGGGCCAGCGGCGGTCGTCGTCTCGGAGATCATGTACCACGCGGTGATGGACGACGGTCCGGTCGAGGATCACGAGTTCATCGAGCTGCACAACCGGACGGACGCTCCGGTCTCGCTGGCGGGCTGGAAGCTGGCCGACGGCGTGACCTTCGCTTTCGAGGACGGCACCACGCTGGGTCCCCGGGCCTACCTGGTGATCGCCCGGAACCGAGAGCGGCTGCTGGCGGACGTCCCCGCGTATCGCCTCGAACCGGACGCCGTGCTCGGCGACTACGCCGGCTCGCTCGACAACGGCGGCGAGCGCCTGCTGCTCGTCGACGCCCAGGGAAAGAAGGTGGACGAGGTCGCCTACGACGACCAGCGCCCCTGGCCCATGGCCGCCGATGCCCTGGGAGCGGGTGAGGCCTGGTTGCCGGAGGCGATCCTCCCCCTGGAGCAGCACCGGTTCATGGGCCGGTCGCTCGAGCGCATCAGCGTCGAGCACCCGGGCGGGTCGGCCGCCAACTGGGCGGCGTCGGCCCTCGACGGCGCCACCCCGGGCCGGCCCAACGGGACCTCTGGCAAACCGCTGCCCGTGATTGCCTCGGTGACCGCTTCGGTGACCGCCTCGGCCGCCGGGCGAGGTGGTGAGGCGATACGTGCCGCCGATCCGGTGCTCGTGCGGGCGACGGTGGCCGGCATCCCGGGCGGAGCCACCGGGCCGATCACGGCTCCCGAGATAGAGTACTTCGTCGACGACATCGAGCGCATCGACGAGCCGACCGAGAAGGTGGCGCTCACGCCCGCCGGCGACGGCTGGGAGGCGACGCTGCCCGCGCAGGCCGCGGGTTCGGTGGTGCGGTACCGGGTGGTCGGAGACCGCGGTCGAGGCAGCGAGGTGCTGGCCCCACGCGACTCCGATCCCTACCCTCATTTCGCCTACTACGTCGATCCCGAGATTCCCGGCAAGACGGCCGTCTATCAGCTCTTCATCAGCCAGGCGGACTGGACCAGGCTCTACCTGAACATGGCTCCCGGCCGGGTGCCGGAGAACGCCAGCGGCACCAACCCCTTCGCCTGCAAGGTAAACCCGTTGTGGAACGGACGCGTTCCCGCCGTCTTCGTGGCAGGCGGCAAGGTCTACGACGTGCGCGTGCGATACCAGGGAAGCTTCCAGAGACGGCTGGGGGGGCTGTTCGTGGACCCCATGAAATGGCCGGCCGGCTTCGTCCGTCCCCAGGCCCCCAATCCGCTGCGCGTGTTCAGCTGGTCCATCCGGTTTCCGCGCCACGACCGCTTCGAAGGCAAGCGCTCGTTCAACCTCAACAACCTCACCCAGTCCTGCCACGGCTTCAACACGATGGTGGGAGGTGAGCTGTTCGAGCGGGCCGGCATACCCGCGGCCCGCTCGCGCTACGTGCGGTACTACATCAACGGCACCTACTACCACTACATGATCCAGCACGAGCACATGGACGACGACTTCATCGAGCGGGCATACGGTAGAGGCACACCGGGTGACCTGTTCAAGGCGGTGGGCGGACGCTGGGACGAGGGGCCCTACGGCTACTCCGACATGCGGCCCCTGCAGGCGTACTGCGGCTACACCCTGGATCAGCGCTACGAGGCCAGCTATGCCCGGGCAACCAACGAGGACTGGAAGAGCGGGGGGCGGAGATGCGAAAGCTCATCGAAGATCTGAACGCCGCGCGGGCGGCCGGGCTCCCCGCCATCCGCAAGTTCTTCGAGGACAACTTCGCCATGAAAGAGCTGACCGACTACATGGTGGTGATCAACTGGATGGTGGGCTGGGACGACCACTACCACAACCACTTCTTCTACAAGCGGCCGAGCGACGGCCGCTGGATGATGATGCCGACCGATCTCGACAACGTGATGGGCCAGGCCGAGCCCTCCCTGGCCACCGCCTCTTTCTTCTCCGGTCAGTGGGCCAACCGCAGCAACCGCAACGACTACTGGAGCTACCTCAAGGACGCCTACCTGCGCGCCTTCCGGGACGAGTTCATCGAGCGGACCAAGGAGCTCGACAAGACCGTCCTGCACCCGGACGCGGTGGCCGAGCTCATGGACGAGGTGGCCGCCCGCTACCAGGCCGATGAGGCCATGGCCGCCCCCGGCGGCACGAGCTGCGGCCCCCCCCTCGAGGACATGAACCGGCTCAAGCGGTTCGCCTACGAGCGGAGCACGCGGCTGTCCCAGGGCCTGTTCGATTAGCGCCGCCCTTCTTCGGCTCCCCGGCGCTGTTCCGGGCGCAACAGTGATCGCGTCATCGCGCAACAGTGGTGCCTGCGGCGCAACGGCGATGATGTGTGCTGAACGGATACGGAGTGGCCTCCCGGGGCGGCAAATGCGGACATTCGGGGGGTCTGCGGGGGGCCGTGCGTGTGGTGGAGATGTTTCGCCCTCGGGCCCCCGTCTTGCACACAGGGGCGCCCGGTAAGCGCGAGCGTGGGTCCGGGTTGGGGGCGGGGTGAAAGTCGTCGTGCGATCGGCGGCTTGCCGGGAGAGGGCTGGCCCGGGCCCACGTTCGCGTCCGTAAACCGGGAGGGGTCGAATGTCGCAGGGTCGGAGAACCGGCGTGGCCGGGATGGTGTTCGTGCTGGCGCTGTTGCACCTGTCCTGCAGCGGGCCCCTCCCGGAATCGACCGAGGCGATCGAGGAGCACCAGTACGCCGCGACCTTGCCGAGCGGGTTCGTCGAGAGCGTGGTCGCCTCCGGCCTCACAAGCGCCACCGGGCTGGCGCCGCTCCCCGACGGCCGCGTGCTGGTCATCCAGCAGAACGGCCAGGTGAAGGTCATCAAGAACGACGCCCTGCTGGGCACCGACTTCATCAACCTCAGCTCCGAGACGGACTCCCAGTACGAGCGCGGCCTGCTCGGCGTGGGGGTCGATCCGGGATTCTCGACAAACCGCTACGTCTACCTCTATTACACGGCCAGGACGCCCACGGTTCACAACCGCCTCATCCGGGTGACCGCCAACGGCGACGTGGCCAGCGCCTCCACGCGGATCACCCTCGTCGATCTTCCCGACCTCCCCTCGTCGTCCACCCGCTGGCACATGGGCGGCGCCATTCACTTCGGGCCCGACGGCAAGCTCTATCTCGCCGTCGGCGATCACGAGACCGGCCAGGGCGCCTCCAATCCGGCCACCAGCCCGCCGCAGATCAAGACGAGCGTGTTCGGCAAGATCCTGCGCTTCAACAGCGACGGCAGCATCCCGACCGACAACCCGTTTTACGGTCAGACCACCGGGCTCAACCGCGCCATCTACGCCATGGGCCTGCGCAACCCGTTCACCTTCGACATCAAGTCGGACGGCAAGCTCTTCATCAGCGACGTCGGGCAGAGCGGCTGGGAGGAGATCAACGTCGCCGCCGGCGGGGGCAAGAACTTCGGCTGGCCCGCCACCGAGGGGAGCTTCACGCAGTCGCAGCACCCCGGCTTCACCCTCCCCGCCCACGCCTATTCGCACAGCACCGGCTGCTCGGTGGTGGGGGCCACGTTCTACAACCCCTCGACCATGCGGTTCCCGGCGAGCTACCTGGGCAAGTTCTTCTTCGCCGACTTCTGCAACGGCAAGATCTACCAGATGGATCCGGCCAGCTTTGCGGTGACCCAGTTTGCCGCCGGCATCTCCTATCCGGTCACGGTCGACGTCGCGCCCGGCGGGGCCCTCTACTACATCGCCCGGAATCAGAAGACGGGAACCCCCACCGCGGGCACCGCCAAGGTGTACAAGATCGACTACACCGGCTCGGGCGCGCCCCAGATCGCCCAGCAGCCCGAGAGCCTGCTGGTCACCATCGGGCAGACCGCCACCTTCTCTGTCACCGCCAGCAACGCCACCGGGTACCAGTGGGAGCGGCACAACGGTGCCGCCTGGGCGGCCATCACCGGAGCGACCGCCGCCGCCTACACCCTCGCCAGCGCGGTCATCGGCGACGATGGGGCGCGCTTCCGCTGCAGGGTCAGCAACCCCGCGGGCACCAGCACCAGCGTCGAGGCGGTCCTCACGGTGACCGGCAACCAGGCTCCCAGCGCCACCATCGTCACGCCGGCCCTGGCCAGCGGCACCGTGGCGGCGCTGGCCTGGGAGGTCAACACGCAGGTCGCCTTCTCGGGCACCGCGACCGACCCCGAGGAGGGGGGCCTCCCGGCCAGCGCCTACACCTGGCAGGTGGACTTTCACCACGATTCCCACGTCCATCCCTTCATGCCCGCGACCAGCGGCCTGACCGGAGGCAGCTTCGTGGTTCCCAACACAGAAACCTCGGCCGCCCTCATCTGGTACCGCATCTACCTCACGGTCACCGATTCGGCGGGGCGCTCCACCACCAGCTACCGGGACCTGCGGCCCGCCACCTTCCTCACCGACCTGACCTGGACCTCCGCCTACAACGGCTGGGGCCCCGCGGGCGGAGCGCCGGAGAAGGACACCAGCATCGGGGGCAGCGGCGCCGGCGACGGCCGGCCCATCACCCTCGACGGGCTGGTCTATCCCCGGGGTCTCGGCATGCACCCGGCCAGCGCCCGGAGCGCGGAGGTGACCTACCAGCTCGACGGAGCTTGCTCCGGCAGCCTCATCGCCGACGTCGGCGTGGACGACGAGGTCCCCGACACGAACACCCAGGCCAGCATCACCTTCGAGGTGTGGCTCGACGGGACCCGGGTCTGGGACAGCGGGGTGATGTACGCGAACAGCTTCCACAAGCCGGTGGACGTGAGCGTCGCCGGCCGCAATCAGCTCAAGCTGGTGGTCACCAACGGCGGGGTCAACTCGCACACCGACGACCACGGCGATTGGGCCAACGCGCGCGTCACCGGCTGCACGGGCAGCGTCCCCGCCCAGCGGGCCTACCCGAATGGGACCCCCTGGCCCATCCCCGGCACCATCCAGTCCGAGGACTACGACCTCGTCTCGGGGGCGGCGAGCGGAGAGGGGATGGCCTACCACGACACAACCGCCGGGAACAACGGCACGCAATACCGCGCCGAGGACGTCGACCTGCAGCCGACCACCGACGCGGGGGGCGGCTACAACATCGGCTGGGCGGCCGCCGGCGAATGGCTGGAGTACACGGTGAACGTGGCGAGCGCGGGCTCGTACGCCATGCGCCTGCGGGTGGCGACCACCGCCGCCCGCACCATGCACGTCGAGGTGGATGGCGTTCCCACCGGGGGCAGCCTGGCCATTCCCAGCACGGGCGGCTATCAGACCTTCCAGACCGTGACGGCGCTGGCCAGCCTCGCCGCCGGCCAGCACGTTGTGCGGGTTGTGTTCGACAGCGGATCGGTGAACCTCAACTGGATCTCCTTCACCGCCCCGGCCGCGTCGAAGATCGCCGGCCTCACGGTCCACGACACGGCCAACGCCTCGAGCTGGTCGATCCAGAGCAACTTCCGGTCGGGCACCAGCGCCACCGGCTCGCACCCCTGGACGGACTGGCCCAGCACCTACGTCTCCGCCATCGACGGCGGCATCGCCGCGGCGCTCACGGGCGCCGAGTGGATCAAGGTGGCCTCGGCCTCCAAGGCCTACACCGGCGGCCCCCAGGCCAGCATCGCCCTTGCCGGGACCGCCGACGTCTACCTGACGATCGACGATCGCTGGAACGGCGGCGGCCGGCCATCCTGGCTGGACAGCGGCTGGGTCGACACAGGGTTCGCCGTCACCGTCTGGGAGAGCACGAGCAAGCCGAATTTGCCCCTGAGCGTCTACCGCAAGGCGGGCGCCTCCGGAACGGTGACCACCCCCAGGATCGGCGCCAACAACGCCTACGACTACTTCATCGTGGTCAAATGAGCGTCTCGTTGGTGGTTGTGGCGGCCACGTGGCTGGCCGGCGTGGTCAGCCCCGGCGCCGAGAAGGCGCCTCCCGTGGTGAAAGGCTGGGGCGTCCTCATGCAGGCAGTGAAGGCGGTGGAGGGCTACGTCACCAGCGGGGAGCTCAGCTCGGTCCACAACGAGGACATGATGCTGAGCTCCGCCATCTCGGTCCTGCTGGCGGAGATCGAGCGCGCCGCGCCCGGAAAGCAAGCGGCCGCGGCCCAGGCCCTCGCGACGCTGGGCCAGCAGATTGGGGACCTGCACCAGGCGGCCGACGCCTTCGACGCGGCCACGGCGAAGGTCCGCCTGCAGCGGCTGCTCGCCACCTACGCCCAGCTACAACGGCTCTACCGCCAGGACGTGCTGGCGCCCGCCCGCCGCCTGGCGGCGGTGTGGACCTGTCCGATGCACCCCGAGGTGCTGGGAAAAAGCAGCGACAATTGCCCCAAGTGCGGGATGGTCCTCGACCAGCCGGCGCGGATCCCGCTCCTGTTTTCGGGCGGCGTGCCGGCGCAGCACACGGTGCGCGCGAGCATCCGAACCGACGGCCCCCTGGAGGTCGGGCGCGAGGCGAGGGCCACCCTCCGCCTCGCCCAGCTGACGGGCGCCCCCATTCTGATCACCGATCTGCGGGTGGTTCACACCCAGCGCATCCATCTGCTGATCATCAATCCCAGCCTGACCGACTATCACCACGTGCACCCTCAGCCCACCGACCGGCCCGGCGAATACGCCTTCAGCTTCACCCCGGCCCGGCCAGGCGCCTACCGAGCCTGGGCCGACCTGCGCACCACCTACGGGGGCTTCCAGGAGTACGCCACCACCGACATCCCGGCGATGACCAGAGCCGCTCCCCTCGACGATCGCCGGGTGGTTCTCCGCGCCGATGCCCACGGCCTCCGCTTCGCGCTCGGCATCGACAAGCCCGTGATCCGCACCGGCGAGCCCGTGCGGCTGAAGCTGCGCGTGACCGACGCCCAGGGCAAACCCTTCCAGCGGCTCGAGCCCGTGATGGGCACCTTCGCCCACCTGGTCGCCTTCAACGAGGACTACCGGACCGTCCTGCACCTGCACCCGAAAGGAACCAGGACCCTCGCCGCCACCGATCGGGGCGGCCCCGAGCTCGAGCTCCAGCTCTACGCCACCGAGCCTGGCTTTCACCGCCTCTTCGTCCAGGTGCAGATCGGCGGCGTGTCGAAGTTCGTCCCCCTGGGCCTCACCATCGCCGGGCCGCCTCCCGCGACGGCGAAGCGCGCCCGGGCGTACTGAGAAGCGGACCCAGAGGGCCAGTCAGGCGCTCGCCCCGTCGGGACGAACGAGGTCAGAGTTGTGATCTCAAGGGGATTCCCGGGTCGTGGCAGGTCAGCTGCACACCGTTGATGGCGGTGACCACGCAGTCGAGCGGCCAGATTCCGAAGGCGCCCTTCAGCTCCTGCACCATCCCCTGCGCCGGGCAGGCATATAGATTCTCCACCTCGCCCACGCCACCCACCGCGCCGATGCGCGCGCCGGGTGTGCTGGGCGCCCCCTGCGAACGACGCGGAAGTTGCCCGGGCCCCCGGCCAGGTCGTACGCCGCGCAGCTCACGGTGAGGCCGTAGACGCTGGCGCACAGGACGCCCGTGAAGGGGCAATAGGCGGCAGGGCAGATCTCGGGCGCCTCCGGGTCCAGCCAGGCCGACAGGCCGACGACCACCTGGCCCGCGGGCAGCTCAGGCGCTGCTCGACCCCGTTCACCAGGCCGCCGGTGCCCCCGCGGGGCGCGAGCGCCGGCCCGGCGGTGGCCAGCAGCTCGTAGCGGTAGGGCCGCACGGATCGATCCTCCCGGATCCGGAGCCCGCCGCAGCGAACCCCGAGCGAATCGATGCCCGACCCGTAGTTCCCGGTGAACGCGACGACCGCCTGCCCCTCGGGACAGGCGTGGGTGAAGGTCACCGCGCCCGACAGCGTGAGGCTTCCCAGGACCGGGCTGGGCGCGCGCCTCTGGGCCGTGCCGAGCGCCGCTCCGTCGAGGGGGCAGCCATCGTCGCTGGTGCCGTCGCAGTCGTCGTCCAGTCCATTGCAGACCTCGGCGGCGGGGCGTTGTTCGCCCAGGCAGGTGGACCAGGTCCCGTCGGGCGCGCAGCTTCGCTCGCCGCCGTGGCAGACCCCGACGCCGTCCGTGCCGGTGGGCCCGCCATAACAGACCATCCTCTGGCCAGCCACGCATTCGACGAACGCATCCGGCGCCAGCGGCGCGTCGGGGACGCTCGGCAAGCGGGTGTCGACCGGCGCACCGACGTCGAATTCTCGACCGTCGCTCACCGGGCGGGCAGCAGGAGCGTCGGCGGCCGGCGGCACCTCCACGCCTCGGGCGGCGCATCGGGAGCGGGCGCGCCGGGGGGCTCGCCGCCCACGACGGGCAAGACCGGCGTGTAGCTGCAGACCACGACGGGCAACAGCACGGCGGGCAGCAGGAGCAGGGCTACCGGTCTCAAGCGCCTCGAGCGTACCCCGCCGCCGCGCTCCCGTCACCGGAGATGAGGGGTAGCCGTTGGAGCGGCGCGCGCTCAGCGAATCCGCAGGCCGGGCGTGTCGGTCTGGATCCGGCGCATGGGACCGGTCGGTACGGCGACGTAGAGGTCCCGGCAGTCGAGCACGCCTCGACCGAAGGCCAGGCTGGCAAAGCTCGGACCGGACTGGATCCAGACCGACTCGGCACCGCTGCCATCGATGCGTGCAATCTCGGTTTCGTCCCCTCCCAGCGCGAAACCTCCGACGTAAAGTCGACCGAGCGCATCGAACGCGAGCCCATTGGCCCACCCGCTGGCCGTGCCGTGAGGGGTCCGGCGCTGCTCGACCCCGTCGGCCAGCTCGATCCGCAAGACAGGTCCGTAGGCGCTGCCGGCGAACAGCTCCCCCCTGGACCGAAGGCGAGCGCGGCAGGCGAAAATCGACCAGGCACGGGGGAGCGTGTGACCACGCTGCGAACCCCAGCGGGCGTGACCCGATAGATGTGTTTGTCGCCGCGCGAGCTGAAGTAGACGTTGCCGTCGCGATCGAGGGCCACGTCGTTGGGCACCTCCAGCTCCGTGACGAGCTCCTGCAAGGGCGGAAGGTCGACCGTCAGGTCCAGCCAGAAGATGGCCCCGTTGTCCCCGGACAGGACGTAGAGCCGCTTGCGGCTGCCGTCGATCGCCAGGCCCCACAGCGTCCCGCCGCTGCCCGGCACCCGCACCCAGCGCCGCTCCGGTGTGCCACCGGGCCGCAGGCGGCCAACCCAGCCGTCCGGCTCACCCGGCTGCTGGGTAAAGTAGATGGTGCCCTCGGCCGCGATGGCCAGGCCGTCCACCCCGGTCATCTCGCCAATCTCAGGCCTCTGGCTGCCGCACGCCGCCGGGACGGAGGCCGCGCCGCTCGAGCCTCCGCCGGCCGGAGCGTCAGCCATCGACGCATCGGCGGCCGGAGCGCCGCCGGCCGCAGCGTCGGCGGCCGCTGCGGGGTCGATGGCCGGGCTCCCCGGCCCAACCCGTGCATCCCGCGGCGGGGCAGCGTCAGGGGACGGCGGGTCCTGCGCGGACGACGGCGGCTCGCCGGGTCCGAATCCGTCCCGGCCCCGGATCGACGGAAGGCGGTGCAATGTCCGAGCGGCAGGACGCGACGCCAGCCGCGAAGAGCAAGGACACACAGCACACGCGCCACGCCGCCGCCACAGCCATCGAGCGCACGGGTACACATCGCATCTGGTGCCGGATAGTGGCCCAACCGGCCCGAAATGCACTACGTGTACCTCCCCAAAAACCCGGCGATCCGTCCGTGTCTCGCGCTGGCGCGAAGAACGCCCGGGCGGTCTCATGCCGTCGATGTGCCCGTCGATGCCGTTCGGGGGGCGGGCACCCGTCTCGCGGTTCCGGCCCCAGGCGGTCCCCCCTTCGCGTGAGCGCGGGTCGTCCGGCACCCTTGGCAGTAGCCGCGACGGTTCGCGGACGGTCAGGCCATCCAGTCTTCGATCTTGAGCCCGGGTACGCGCGTAAACTCGGAGACGTTGCTGGTGATCACCGTCTTCCGGGCCACCATGGCGATCGCGGCGATCATCAGGTCGCGGTCGCCGATGGGGCGGCCTTGGTCCGCCAGATGCGCCCGCGCCGCCGCATAACGATCCGCGGCGGCGGCGTCGAAGTCCAGGACCCGGAACGGCTCGAGCGCGGTATCCTGCTCCTGCCGGCTCTGTTGCGGCCTCCGACTGCGGGCGGCCCCGTACCAAAGCTCCGCCAGCGTGATCGTCGAGACCGCGAGCGCGGCCGGCCCGGTAGACTTTACCCGCGCGGTAAGGGGCTCGCGCAGCTTCATCAGGTTGATGACCGCGTTTGTATCGAGCAGAAAGCTCACGTCAATCGACGTCCGGCTCACCCAGCTCCGGGCGGAGGGGCTGCACCTCGAAGTCGACCTGCATCTCGCGCAGACGCTCCCAGTACCCCCGGGGCCACGTCTCCCGCTTGATCGGTTCGAGGATGACCGCGTCGCCTTCCTTCCGGATCATCACCTGGTCGCCTTCGAAGCGAAACTCCTTGGGCAGCCGGACCGCCTGCGAACGGCCGTTCTCGAACAGCTTAGCCCGCGCATTTTTTGGGACGGACGACATGGCAGCCACCTGGTATCTATCAGTATATACCGGCACGCCGTCCAGTCAAGCGGCCCGCAACCGATCAAGGTGACCCTCGGGATGCCGAGCGGGTCGTGCGGTGACGTCGACTCTCCGGCGGGCTTGATTACAACTATAACTTTAGTTACTCTGCCCGTGGTCGCACTTTGGGGAATCGAACCGTCATGGCGCCGCTGCTTGCGGTGCTGGTCGTGGCACCTGGGAACGGGGTCGCGGAGGCTGTGGTCGAGCCCGGGTTCGCCACCTGCCTGACGGCGTTGAAGCGCGGGGCCCGGGGCGCGGGGATCTCGGGCCGGGTGGTGGAGGAGGCCCTCGCAAAGGTGGTTCCGCGCGAGCAGGTGATCGAGCTCGATCGCCGGCAGCCCGAGGTCATCGCGACCTTCGCCGGGTACCTCAATCGGCGCGTGACCGAGGCCAAGATCGAGAAGGCCCGGGCGCTGGCCAGCGAGCACCGCGCCCTGCTCGACCGCGTCGCCGCCGGATACGGCGTGCCAGGACAGTACCTGCTGGCGCTGTGGGGTATCGAGACGAGCTTCGGCCGCTACGTGGGCGACAAGCCCGTGCTCGATTCGCTGGCCACCCTGGCCTGCGATCGGAGGCGCGGCGACAGGTTCGGCCGCCAGCTGCTGGCGGCGCTCCGTATCGTCGATGACGGTCTGGTTCCGCTCGAACGCATGAGCGGGTCCTGGGCGGGGGCCATGGGGTACTTCCAGTTCATGCCCGCGATCTTCCTTCGCCACGCCGTGGACTTCGACCGGGACGGGCGCAAGGACCTCTGGGACCTGCCCGATGCCCTGGCCTCGGCGGCAAACTTCCTGCGCGGCCTGGGCTGGCAGGCCGGGATCCCCTGGGGACGCGAGGTGCGGCTCCCCGAGCGGTTCCCCCACCAGCTGACCGACGAGACGGGGCCGCGGCCGCTGGCGGTCTGGCGGCGCCTGGGGGTGAGTCGGGTGGACGGGAGCCCCCTGCCGGCGGGCGGGCTCGACGCCGCCCTGGTCCTTCCCGCCGGACACCGGGGCCCCGCCTTCCTGGTGCACCGGAACTTCAACGTCCTCATGCGCTGGAACAACGCCACCTTCTTCTCCCTGGCGGTCGGCCACCTGGCCGACCGGATCGACGGCGCGGGCCCACTCAGCCGCCCGCCTCCGGAGGACCAGCCGGGGCTGACGCGAGAGACGGTGCAGGCGCTGCAGGAGCGCCTCAACCAGCGGGGCTTTCGCGCCGGACACCCCGATGGCGTTCCCGGCGCCGCCACCCGCAAAGCCATCCGCGCCTTCCAGCGCCGCAACCGGATGATCCCCGACGGTCACGCCGGCGCCGAGGTCGTCGAAGCCCTGGGCCTGGCTCGCGCGCAGGATCCGCCTCGCTGACCTGCAACCGACTCTACCGGGCTCGACGTCGCATCGAAGCGACGGCGAAGGCGTCCTGATCATGGCGTCATCTGCAGCGTGATCGTGGCCGAGACCGGAACCCCGGCCTCGCCCAGCACCTCCGTTCCGTCGTTGTAGCGCAACGAGATGGTGATGGAGTGGCTACCGGTCCGCGAAGCCGCCGGGCACAGGTCGAACTGCGCGTCCATGAAGCGGGTCTCGTTGATGTCCGCGTCCAGCAGGATGTTGTTGTAATCCTGCCCCGGCTGATTGCAAGCCCCGCCGTCGATGTTGAGGTAGGCCCTGCCGCAATAGCGCTCTTCTCCGCAGTCCTGTTCGATCTCGAAGTCGTCGGTCTGGAACGACACCTGCAAGCGCATGCTCTCGCCCAGCGTGTGGGTTGACCCAGCGTTCGGGCTGGTGATGGTCACTTGAGGCAGGTTGTCCTCGTCCTCGCAGCCGATGCCTCCGGCTGCCGCCACCAAGATCGCCAGCCCCACTGCCAATGCTCCCTGTACGTGCTTCATCGTGACCTCCAGCGGCGCGCCTTCGCACCTTCTGCACGACCATCGGTCCGTTCTCGGCGCGAGGATGGCGCGAGCGGCCGGTTTGCGGGAAAGACGGACCCGAGCGACCATCAAGCCGGGTACTGGGACTGGGTGCCAGTCACGCCGGGTCAGGAGTCGAGGAGACCTCCTGAAGACGGCAGCCAGGAACGGTCGACTCTCAGCGTGCGGGCGAAATCCGCGAACAGGAGGGCCGCCGGCGGCATTAAATGATGAGACGTCGTGACTGCTCGCGGCACTCCAAAGCAGGTCGGAGACCTTCTGGCGCACGCCAGATGGGTCAAGCGCATCGCGGCCGACCTGGTGGACGGCGACCTCGCCGAAGACGTCGCGCAGGACGTCTGGTTGACCTCGATCCGGCGTCCCCCCGCCCACGGATCGGCCTTGCGCGCCTGGTTGCGAACGGTGGTCACGAACCTCGTGCGCAGCGGGTACCGCAGCGACCGGCGGCGGCAGGCGCGCGAGACCGCGCTGTCCCTGGCGGCGGAGGGCGTGTCGTCCGATACCCCGGAAGAGCTGACCATCCGCACCCAGCTGCAGCGACGTCTGGCCGAGCAGATCCTGACCCTGCGCGAGCCCTACCGCCAGGCTGTGGTTCATCGCTACGTCGATGATCTGTCGGCAGCGCAGATCGCTCGGATCCTGCAGGTGCCGGCGGGCACGGTCCGGCGCCGGATCAAGGTAGGGCTCGATTGCCTGCGCGAGGCCCTGCGCGATGAGCTACACGAACGCGAGCGCTGGGCGCGACTCGTGGTGCCGCTCGCCCCGGCCCACCTGCGGCTGGTACCAGCGGATGGCCAGCGCCTCCCGGGTCGTCCGGGAGGGCTGACGTTGGCGGCCGGAACGCGCTCGGGCCAGGCCCTGCTCGTCGGAGCCCTGCTGGTTCTTCCGTTGCTCATGGTGGCCGTTCTTCGCGGGGCCACACCGGCCGAGCCGGCGCGCGCCCTCCGATCGGAGCCAGCGTCTGGCGTCTTGCGGGCGCCGGTGTTCCTGCCGGCAACTCTGCTCGATGGGGAGACCAGCTCCCAGCGCGACGAGCGGGTGCGGGCACCGAAGGGGGCGCTCGAGGGCGACCCGAGCACGGCCGTCACCGGTCGGGTCCTCGACACCCACGGCCATGGTCTCTCCGCCGCCACGGTCTCCGCATGGTCTCCGCATCGGCGGGACCAGCCCGCGCGTCAGGTGCGGGCGGACGAACGCGGTCGATATGAAATCGCCTTGCCGGCGGGACGCTACGTCCTGAAGGCCACCAGCCCCGGTTACGCCAGGGGCTTGAGCTGGGTCGATTTGCGAGGCGCGCGTCAGGTCGACCTCCGGCTGCATCTGAGGGCGCAGCTCGCCGGTCGCGTGGTGGAGCGGGCGACCGGACAGCCTTTGCCAGGCGGCCTGGTGACGGCGAGCTGTCGCCAGGTCTCCGGGCTGACGGCTCAGGTCGACGGTGCGGGCGCGTTCAGCCTGACCGTCGACGCCGGCGGGTACCGGGTCTCCGCCCGTCGAGGCGGGCTTTACGGTGTGTCCGAGCCGGTCCAGGCGCGGCCGGGTGAAAGCGCGACCGTCCTCATCGCGCTGGCTCCAACAGCCGCGATTCAGGGGCGGGTCCGGGGCGAGGCCGCGACCGACGGCTCGGGGCTCGGCGGGGTGAAGGTGACCGTGCGGGCGGTGAGCGACCTGCCGGTCTGTCGAGGCTTCCAGGCCACGACCACGACGGCGCCGGACGGCGGTTATCGCCTCGAGGGGCTGCCGCCCTGCGGGCTCGCCATCGAATTCGTGGCCCCCCGTCACATCCGCCGGTCGGTTCCGGTTGCGGACTGGGCCGCCGGCGCGGACAGACGTGTGGACACCTGGCTGGCGCCTGCCTCGGTGTTGACGGGGCAGGTTCGCGACGTTGGCGGCGCTCCCGTCGCGGGAGCTCGCATCGAGGTGGGCGCCCGGGCCCAGGCGGTCGAAACGCCGGCGACCGACGACACGCGGCCAGGAACGGCGCCCCGCAGACGCCTGACCAGCGACGAGGCAGGCCGCTTCGAGGTGGATCATCTGCCCGCCGGCGACACCTGGATCGTGGTTCAGCACCAGCGGGGGGTGGCCTCGATCGGGCCGGTGCACCTGGGCCGCGGCGAAACGCGGCCTGTCTCGATCGAGCTGGGTCCGCCCGCCTGGATCTCCGGACGGGTGACCTATCCGGATGGCGCCTCGGTCCGGGATTTCACCGTGCAGGCCATCGCGACCCGGGACACCGAGACCTTCGGGTCGCCGTCGGTGGCTGTGTCCGGTGAGGACGGGCGATTCACCATCGGCCCCCTCGTCGCCGGGCAGGTGTCGCTCGGGCCCATGCGAACCTGGCACATGGTGACGCGGGGCCCGACCTCGGGGCTGCGACCGCTGATGTTGACCCTGGCCGAAGGCGAACTGCGGACGGGCGTGCAGCTGACGGTCGTTCGCCCCGAAGGCGGGGTGGAAGGAACCGTCACCGACGGCGCTGGACGGGCCGTGGAGGGCGCCACGGTCGATTTGTTCCTCCGCAACGCCGAGACAGGCGCCCACGATTTCGAGGTCCGCGTCTTTTCGGACGCTGCGGGGCGGTTCGAGGTCAGCGATCTGCCCGCGGGAACGCGGGCGCTCGCGGTCGATCATCCCTTGCACGGCCGGGTCTGGCGCCGGGGCGTTCGTCCCGGTGCCCCCCCTCTCGGCATCCGTCTGAAGCCAGCACGAGCGAGCCTGCGTCACTGACCCGACCGATTGGCGCGAACGCTTCAGCGGGCGGTGGCGTTACCTAGCTGGTCGAACATGCAACTTCGCGAGCCAGAGTTGTTGGCGCGGGCCGCCGCGCTCGTGGCGCTCCTGTCGGCAGCGGCTTGTGTCGGTGCCGTCGGGCCTCCCGGGGGAGCGTCAGGTGCCGACGGTGAGGGGCCACCGCACCGGGATCCGGAGATGGCCCCCCCCGACCCCGCCAGGTCGCCCGCCACGGCACCGGGAGGGCCGGGAGGGTCGTTTCGACCGGGTCCCGCGGCGCTGCGACGCTTGACGCGCACCCAGTACGAGCACGCGATCCAGGACCTGCTGGGCCCGGGCATCACGCTTCCAGCCGGGCTCGAGCTGGACACCGTGCTGTCGGGCTTCGCAGCGATTGGCGCGTCGCTGACCACCCTGTCCGAGACGGTCACCGAGAAGCTCGAGACCGCGGCGCTGGGCGTCGCCACGCAAGCGCTGGGAAACTCCGAGCGGCGCGCGCAGCTTGTCTCGTGTACGCCAGAGGCTGCCTGGGATGAGCCCTGCGCGCGCAGCTTCATCACCAGCTTTGGCCGCCGGGCCTGGCGCCGGCCGCTGGTCCCCGAGGAGATCACGCCCTACCTGGGCCTCGCCCGGCAGGGTGCGGAGCTGTTCGGCGATTTCTGGCAGGGTCTCACCTACGCCCTTTCGGCGATCCTGCAATCGCCGAACTTCCTGTATCGGGTCGAGGTCGGGAGGCTGGACCCGGCCTCCGGTCGGCGCGCCTTCGACGACTGGGAGCTGGCGAGCCGGCTGTCGTTCTTCCTGGCGAGCACCACCCCGGACAGCGCGCTGCTGGACGCCGCTGCCGCCGGGACGCTCAGCAAGCCGGGCGGCCTGCGCCAGCATGCCGAGCGCCTGCTCGATTCGCCGCGCGGCCGAACCGCGGCGCGCGACTTCCTGTACGAGCTTCTACGCCTCGAGGCCCTGGACGATCTCGAGCAGAGCCCCGCGGACTTCCCGGCGGTGACCCCCACCCTGGGACCTTCCATGCGGGAAGAGACGCTGCGTTTCGTGGAAGAGATCATCTGGGGGCCGGAGGGCGACTACCGGCGGGTCTTCGACACCCGCACGACCTTCGTCAACCGCGAGCTCGCGCTGCTGTACGGAGTGCCGCCGCCGACAGGGACCGGGTTCGAGCGGCTGGCCTTGCCAGAGGGGAGCTTGCGCCTGGGCCTGCTCGGCCAGGCGGCCTTCCTGGCTCCCAATGCGCACGAGCAGACCACCTCGCCCAGCCGGCGCGGCAAGTTCGTGCGCGAGGTGCTGCTCTGTCACGAGATCCCGGAGCCGCCGGCCGACGTGGACACCACCCTGCCGCCGGAGCGGCCCGGGGCGCCCCCCCGCACGATGCGGGAGAAGCTGGAGGCCCACAACGCCCCGGCCTGCGTCGCCTGCCACGCCATGATGGATCCGCTGGGCCTCGCCTTCGAGAACTTCGACGCCATCGGAAAGGTCCGGACCACCGAGGCGGGCAAGCGGATCGATGCCGCGGGTGAGCTCGACGGCCAGGCGTTCGCCGGGCCGGCCGAGCTGGCCGCGATCTTGCGCCGGCACCCGGACGTCCAGGAATGCCTGGTGCGCGGGCTCTGGAGGTACGCGCTCGGTCGGGTGGAGACGGAGGGCGAGGAGGCGCTCGTCGAGCAGCTGGCGGCCAACATGGACGGCGCCGACCGGTTCCGCACGCTCCTGTTCGGGCTTGTCGAGTCCGACGGCTTTCGGCTGTCGGGAGAAAATCCGTAGAGGCCGTCATGACCAGGAGAACCAGGATGAACCGACGGACCGTCCTGCGGGGCCTGTTCGCGGGGTCCGCGGTCTCGGTGGGGCTGCCCACCCTGGAAGCGATGCTGAATGCAAACGGCACCGCCTATGCCCAGACCGGGGCAGCCATCCCCCGCCGACTGGGTATTTTCTTCTGGGGCAACGGCGTGCGGCTGAAGTTCTGGACCCCGACCACGTCGCCGACCTGGGAGCCGACGCCCTCCCTGCTGCCGCTGGCACCGGTCAAGGAGTACCTCAACGTCGTTTCGGGTATGGACATGAAGATCCCGAGGGCCCGGGTCCACCACACCGGGACCATCGGGATCCTCTCGGGCGCGCCGGTCGTCGTGCAGCCCAGGGGATCGGCCACCTACCGATCCACCTTCAGCAAGCCGAGCATCGACCAGATCGCCGCGGCCGAGCTGGGCAAGTCGACGCGGTTCAAGTCCCTGGAGCTGGGAATCTCCCGTCGGGTGCGCAAGGACGAGGGGGTGACGCCCCAGGTCCTCTCGCACAACGGAGCCAACAGTGGAAATCCACCCAGCTTCGAGCCGCGAGCGGTCTTCACCCGCCTGTTCGGTGGCAACCCGCCGCCGCCGCCCCTGGCAGGCGATCCGATGGCGGGGCCTTCGGCGTTGCAGAAGGCGACGGCCATGCGGCGAAGCGTGCTGGACGTCATCGTCCAGGACCTCGAACGCATGAAGCTGCGGGTCGGCAAGACCGACAGGGGGCGGCTGGACCAGCACTTCGAGAACGTGCGGGCGATCGAGCGCCGGCTGCAAGCGCCCGAGTCGATGCCGGCTGGGGAAGGACCCAGCCGCGGTGGCTGCGCGGCGGGCGCCGACCCCGGGACCTTCCCCAACACGCCCCAGGGCGAGCAGCTCGAGCCGATCACCACCGCCATGAGCGACCTGGCGGCCCTGGCGCTGGCCTGTGACCAGACCCGGGTCTTCTCCGTGCTGTTCACCGGCAGCATCGGCGGCACGGTGTTCTGGCCGGCCGGGGTCCGCCGCGGCCACCACCAGCTGACCCATGATGAACCGGGCGACCAGCCCCAGATCCAGGCCACCACCGTCTTCACCATGAGGATGCTCGCGATCCTCCTGCAGAAGCTGAAGGACACGCCGGAGGGCCCCGGCAATCTGCTCGACAGCTGCGCCATCCTGGCTACCAGCGACTGCTCGGAGGGAAAGTCCCACTCCCTCCGGGACTACCCGATCCTGGTGGCCGGCCGGGCGGGCGGCTTTTTCAAGTACCCGGGCGTGCACCACCGCGAGGTAGGCGGCAACCCGAGCACCGTGCTGCTCAGCCTGCTCCGTTCTGTCGGTCTCGGCCCCGCCGAGGTGGGCGCCGCCGGTGGCCGTGCCACCAGCGGGCTGAGCGCCATCGAGGCCTAGCGCTCAGTCCTGACAGATGATGGGCGGCGGCTCGGCGAGGAGAACGGGACCGCGGGCGGTGGCGCCCCGCTCGATGATGCGGTTACAGCCGAGGACGACCATCAGCTCCGAGCAGCGGCCGATGAAAAAACCGCGCGCGGGGGGACCGGTCACCACCGCCTCCGTCTCGGGGCGCTCCGCCGCCAGGCACATTCCCTGGCAGTCGGCGCCGTCCCGGCAAAGCTTGCCCGCGTCGGTCGTCCGGCAGTTGCAGGACGCCGCTTCGTCGAGCCCGTGGACCGCCCAGATCCCGCGGCAGCTCCGACACGTTTCCTCCGTCGTCGCGTGCGTCGCCGCAGGCGGCGTCACGGCCGCGATCGGCGAGACCGGGCCCGCACGCCGGCAGGCCCCGATCGAGGCCAGGAAGATTCCGAACACGACGAGGTAGCGCACGCTCGAGATCTTACCCGAGCTGCGCGCGCCAGGAAAAGGACCGCGTACCGAGGTGGAGCCCATGAAATCAAAACATGCACTGATCGTTGCAGCGTTCGCCCTTCTCCAGCTTGGTTGCTCCGACAATGGAGCCTCCGATTCGCGGGCGGAGCCGCAGACGTCCTCCTTTCGACTCGTGGGCTCGACCAGCGCCGTCCTCGGCGACGCCATCCAGACCCGCATGGGGGCGAGCTCGCAGTTTGCGTTCCGACCGATACGGCGAGCGCATCGACGTCGTGGCCGACGACTTTCACTTCTCGGGCGCATACCTGTCCGCCACCGGGACCGCGCTGGAGTCGGGCAGCTCTTCGTTCATCCTGAAAGGCGACGGCACCGACATCTACGGCTGGCTCGTGCTGCCACGACCGGAACGTCGCCTACGAATACACCACCTCCCTCGACGGTCGCGTTCTGGTCGAGAAGGTGCCGGTGACGAAGATCTTCCCCGTGTGCGAGTCCGACGCCGAGACCTTCGACGACGAGGAAGCGGAGACGAGCACGGATCGCCGCCGCTGCGTCTGGTCGACGGCCCCCCCCACATCGGCGACTACGACGGCACGCTCGGACACGAACAAGCTCCAGAGCCGACCAGGGGCGACCAAGGTGCTCTTCGTGGACGTCGCGCCCTTGCCGCTGGACAAGGCCCAGCTCTGGCGCGCCTGGCAGATCGTCGCCGCCTCGTTCTCCGCCTTCGAGGTCAACGTGACGACCGACGCCGCGGTGTACGAAGCCACCCCGATGCGAGATCGGGGCAAAGCCTGCTCGCGACCCGAGAGCGGGCGTTCGAGCTGCGGACTCAACGCTTTCGGGACCACGAGGTGCTGCAACATCTACAACAAGGGCAACGGCTACCATCAGGGGGCTACCACCACCCACGAGCTCGGGCACCTCCTGGGCCTGCGGCACGACGGCACCACGGGCGGCAGCCAGTACTTCAGCGGGCTGCCCAGCTTCCGCTGGTGCCCCATCATGGGCGCGAACAACCCCAAGGCCAGCTGGGGGACGCGGGCCCTGTTTCAATGGAGCAAGGGCGAATACGCCAGCGCCAACAACAAGCAAGACGACCTGATGATCATCAGCAGGAACCTGCCTTTCAGGGCGGATGACATCCCGACCAGCCAGCCGCTGATCGTCAAGAACGGATCAGGCGTCTCGGCCGCGGACAACTTCGGGCAGATCGCCCACAACACGGACTCCGACACCTTCACGTTCGCGGTCGGAGAGGGCGGCGGGCGCGCCGTGCTGACCATCGATCGCACCGAGTACGTCGGCGGGGGCTACCTGGACGTCGAGGCGCAGATCCAGAATGCGGACGGAATGGTGCTGGCGAAGGGTAACGACATGGTCGCGCGCACCGCCAAGCTGGACGTCATGCTGCCTGCCGGCGAATACGAGCTCGTCATCAAGGGAGGCGCGGAGGGGACGCCCCAGTCCGGCTTCTCCAGCTACTCGTCGCTCGGGTACTACGGAATCTCCGGCGAGATCACACGCGCAGGCGGCGGCCACCGACGGCGGCGTGGACATGGGCGCCACGGGCGGAGCTGTCGATGCCAGCGCGACGGATGCCGCCGGCGGCGAAGATCCGGGAGAGGGAAACCCCGGAACCAGCAGCACGGCTGACTCGGGCGCTCCCGGCACCGACCCGAACGGTCTCGACGGTTCTGGTGGCAGCGGCGAGGGGTCCGGCGGTGCTGGAGGCGTGGTCGCTGGTCCCGCAGTCACCCCGACCGCTCCCATCGAAGCAGGGTGCGGCGTCGCCAACCCCTCTGCCGAGGCCCCCGGTCCTGCGGCAGGGCTGCTTCTGATGCTGGCGATCGCGCTCGTCGGACGCCGCCGGCCTCGCTGCCGGTGACCGCCGGTCCCAGTTCCCCACGCCTTCACCACACCCTCCCCTCTCCTCCGAAGCCGGGGGTAGTGGGTTCGAGTCCCGCCGCTCACAAGTTAGTCCGATTAGATGAACGGGGCACGCTACCGCGCGGAAATGCTGCGACGATATTACGAGGATGGCGCGCAGAAGGAGCGAAGGAATTGGCGGAAGAACTGGAAAAGCTTCGGAAGGAAAAGGCGGACGCCGAAAAATACGTAGGAGGCGGAGGCGGCGAGGGTGGTGAATGCAAGTAGGATTTGGGAGCGAACCAGGGCGGGAACCTGTCGACGAATGAGGGCCCGTCACATTCGGAGATAGCGCGTCGTGACGCTCGAGGATCCCATTCTGGATGCAGGAAGGCCGCCCTTGCGTGTCCTCGAAATCCGTCCTCGCCCGGCTCAGGAGGGCTTCATGGTGCTTCGCCATCAGGTGGGCTTCTCCGTCCTCGATCCTCCTTGGACCATGGCCATGATGGGAATCAAGTTGCGTGTCGTGGGGGTCGGCGAGAAGGAGGCCGTTTTGGATCTGGACGTGCGCTCCGTCGACGTCGGGAACGCCCAGGAGGTGTCGACAGACAGCGCCAACCAGATGAGGAATCTGCTCACCGAAAGCTTCCTCGGGTTCAAGAGGGAAGTTCGGTTGGCGCTCACGGGTGAAGTAGAAACAGGGCCGCCGTTCAAGACGCTGACCAGGATGCTCGGAAGAGCCATGGGAATGAGCCTTCCAGTGACGCCCGTGGGCGTCGGCGCTCGATGGCAAACGACGTCTTTGGTCGATTACAACGGATCGTTCCTCGCCACGACCTGCTTCGAGTTGGTGTCCATGGACGGCGACACGATTGACATCCACTTCACCTCGGACGGCCGTCCAGCCGAGCCTCACGTTCCGCGGATTCGAAAGGGTGGGCAAATCGTCCATCGCATGGACACCGTGCTGACCGCATCGGGAAGGATCGTGCGGGATTTGCGCGCACCCAGTCCCTCGATATTTCATGAAAAGGCCAGAATCGACGAGGTGGATCTCATAAAAAGCGGCGAAAAATCTCGGCAACAAAAGTCATGGAGGACCGAGGAGCTCTGGGCCTCGGCCGATGGATCTTCGTCGTCTCAACCGCGCAAGCGAGACAGCTGACAGGAGAGCCTCTCCAACAGGCCGGCTCGCGACAGATAGATCAGCGGGGAAGCGTTGGCGACGCCGGTCTCAGCCATCCGCGGGCTCGCGCTCGAGCGCCGCTAACCGCCCGGGGGATATTCCTGGTACTGGGGGAGGTCGTCGGCGATGTCGAACCAGGGGGCCTTGGAGCCGACGAAGATGTGGCCCAGCGGCGGGACGCCCGGGTCGTCGTCGAAGGTGCCGAGGGGGACCAGGGCGATGCCGCGGTCGCGGTCGACCCTGGGCATGGGCGAGCCGCACCTCTCGCAGAAGACGGTGGTGAAGAAGCGCGCCTCGGGCAGGTGGTAGCGGGTCAGCCGCTCCTCGCCTCGCACGAAGCGGACGGCGTCCGCCGAGGTCCTCAGGTTGGCGGCGTGGGCGGCCGAGAGGGACTTGCGGCAGCGGCCGCAATGGCAATACCGCCGCTTGATGGGCGGCCCGTCCAAAACGTAGGTGACCGCCCCGCAAAGACAGGCGCCGCCGGGTCGAGCGGGGCGATCGACGGGCGTCGGATCGGGCTCGGGGGTGGCGTTCTGTCCGGGGGCGTAGGCGTCGGACTGCGGGAGACCATCGCGGATCTGGTACCAGGGGGCGCGAGAGGCGGCGAAGATGTGTCGCGCCGGCCGCGTGCCCGGATCTTCCTCGAAGTTGCCCGCCGGCAGGAACAGCGTGTCTCGGTGGGCGTAGGGCACGACCGAGCCGCAGATCCGGCAAAAGCGCCGGCCGCCCTCGACCCCCGGCGGCCAGGCCGCGATCGCCTCCTGCCCCACGACGGTGACCGCCGCCAGCGGCGCGTCGACGTAGGTGGCAAACGCGGCCCCGTGCGCCTTGCGGCAGCGCGAGCAATGGCAGTGATACATCGGCGGCAGCGGGCCAGGCACCGACCAGGCGACCGACCCGCACAGACAGCTGGCGCGGATCACCTCTTCGATCTACCACGCAGGCGCCGCACCGGCCCTCAGTGTCCGGGGACTGCGGCATACACCGCGTAATCGGGGTTGGCCTCGACGATCCGGAAGCTGGGGTCCCGGTTGAACAGCCCCGCGCAGGTGGGGTTCCGGTAGAGCACGAAGCAGGGACGGGGCCACTGTCGCAGCGAAGCGACGAGGTTCCCGATCACCTGCCCCATCACCGGCGCCCCGAAGGGATTGTAGAGGAACATCACCGTGGGCATGGGCGGGAAGCGAAAGGCTGAGCGGATCCGTGGCGCTTGAGCACGCGGCGCGAGGACGAACCACCGTCGGCGGGCAACAGCAGCGGCAGGTCCAATGCCTACTGGATCAACACCTTCCCGGCGATCCGACCGGGGGCAACTGGCAACGGCCAGCGCAAGCGGCAGCCGTTGTCCACACCGAGGATCGGCACGCCCAGCCAGGGTTCGGCCCGGGCAACACATTGATGATCGGTCTTCTGACCGCTGGCGGGTGTAGCGGAACTGGCGCTACCGCTCAATGTCGAGACGACGTAGACCGTCGCACAGCGGCACGTATGCGCGCATCAGTCCTCAGTCCCGATGCACGGCGTGACGCTTCCAGTGATCCGGCCAGCCGTCGGACAAGATCTTGTAGAAGCTCGGGGCCGGAGGTTGACGCCCATCGCCGTGGCTGGGCTCCGACCAGTCGATGTCGGCGTATCCCAGGCCCGGTCGGCATGGCGTCTGACACAGGCGTTCACGATGGGGGTCGCCGCCCGGTAGAAGGGCGTCCACGGCTCGGTGATGGGCTCGCCGAGCAGGTCCGCCTCGGCTAGGTCCGCCACAACATTGAGGAGCGCTTCCAATGACGGATAATCGATTCGATAGTCAGGATTGTCGAGGTCAGCGTTTACCACAGCCCTGGACGCAATAGCGGGGTCCACCTCAAGGCAGGTGAGCCCCCAGCCGTGCCAGGTCAGCGGCAGCAAAGTCGGCAGGAACGGTGAACCGTCATCTGCCACCAGCCAGAGTTCGTGGCATTCGCGATACTGCTGAGCCATGCGGGCGGACGGGTCGAGCGGAAGGTGCCCGAGAAGCGCGGGCCACCACGTCGTTTCCGCTTGGCCGTCGTGCCATCGCAGGAATGCCTCCAGCTCTGGTGGCACAGCGAAGGGCCCAAGCTCGTTTTCCGCATGTCGCGTAGGTCAGCCTCAGACACCGGATCCCGCCACGACTCGGCGAGCCACCCCGCTCGTGCAGGCAGAACTCGGTCCAGTCTCCGCAATACCCCGGCCATGCTCATCCGCGCAAAATGATGCTCCTAGGGCCGTCAAGCCGCATTTGCTGGGAGGTAGGGGTAGAGCTCGCGGGCGATGTAGCGCTTGAGGCATCGCATGACTTCGCGTTTGGACAGGCCTTCGTTGGTTCGTCGTGTGACGTAGTCGCGGGTGTCTGGGTCGCTGGACATCCGGGTCAGGGCGATGCGCCAGAGGGCCGCGTTGGCTTGCCGGTCGCCGCCGCGGTGCAGCCGGTGACGGTGCTGGATCTTGCCGCTGGTGCGCCGGGATCGGTGCGGCCCCGCAGAGCCGGGCGAAGGTAGCTTCACTGCGCAGCCGGCTCGGGGTTGTCGCCGGCGGCGATGAGCAGCGCGGCTGCGGTGTCGGGGCCGACGCCGTGCGGGCCACGAAGCTCGGGCGCCGTCGTCCGCACCAGGGGTCGATCAGCGCCTGCAGGTCGGCGATCTCCTCGTCGAGGTGGCGCACTCGCCGGGCCAACCGCCGCAGCGTCCTCTTGGTGACCGCCCCGACATCGTTAGTGGCCGGCCGGCGCAGGGCGGCGCATGCCGGGACCAGCTCGACGGTGGACGGCTGCCGGAGCTTGTCGCGTAGCTCGTCAGGTGCGGTGCAGACCAGGCTGTGGAGCTGGTTGATCGCCTGGGTGCGGGCCTTGTTGGCGCTGACCGTGCGACCCGCGGAACACCCTTATGACTCGACGTTTCCGTTACGGGTCTTGGCCGCGCCGTTCGCGGTCCCGGCGAGCACGGCCCGTGCCGGCGGCGACCGCGTCGAGCGTGTCGGACTTTCCGGTCTTGCCGCCGGGTCTTGCCGGTTGCCCCGGTCGACCTCGACCACCTCGACCCGGCGGTAGTGCAGGTGACCGGGTACAGCCCGGCTCCGTAGCTGCCGGTCCCTTCCACCCGACCAGCGCACCTGACCGAACGGGCAGCCACTGAGTAGTTGGCGGTAGCCCGCGGTCGTGGTCGGGAACGACGCCGTTCCCAGCACCCCGCCGACGGCGTCGAGAGCGGCGGCGACACGCACATCGAGATGCGTATCGACACCGCCGGTGATCCTTGCCATCGTGTCCATGCCAACCTCCACCTTTCGCCGGGCGGTTGACACCGCGCCGACCGGGACGGCGGACAAGACAGCAACGGGCCTGTGCGGCAGGCTCCTAGTAGGTCACTCCGCCCGTCCGGTCGGTGTCGGGTGAGCGACCAGGCCGGGCCGACGGATCATTATCAAGACAGCCCGAAGGCGTCAGCCGGAAACATCGAGTCAGACCCGACCAGGACGCTCACCCGCACGCTCCACCCACCGGATCACCGGTCGAGTGCAGCAGAGCCATCCTTGCTGCCGGATCTGCTCGGTGTGTTGCCATCCGGTCGGCCGAAGGGAGACCGTCGTTTTGCGGCTTTCGAGCCAGCGATTGGCACCTGACGACATCGTCGGAGTGGCGTGACGCGCGATCATTTGTTGCCGGCGACAAGATGCGCCGTAGCCGTGCCCGGCCAACATCGCAGCCCCTGCGTGCCGGCGCCCGGCAATGACACCCGCAGGGTGAACCGCGGCCAGCGACGAGTCACTGCCGGTTCGGAACCCGCGCTGGACCTCGTCGGAGAAGGCTAGGTGCTGTTGCGCGCTTTCCTCCCACGTGAAGCGATGACGATGAACGTCCACAGCGAGGTCAGCTCCGCGGAGACCCGGACGGCGCTGAGGCGCCGTACTTTGCTGCTGTACTCACCGTTCTTGTTGATCTTCTCGGCCCTAATAGGGCTCTACCTGGGTGGAGCTGAGGGGACTCGAACCCCTGACCCCCTCGTTGCGAACGAGGTGCGCTACCAGCTGCGCTACAGCCCCCTGATGAGACGTACGAGGTTATCAAGGGCGGCTGGGGGGGGGGTGCCGGTCAGTCGTTCACCGCGCGGCGCTCGATGATGGCTCCGAGCTGCTCCTCGGCCGAGTCGGCGTCGTCGACAAGCGCCGACATCCCGGAGCGTGGCGCCGCGGTCGGCTCCACCGTTGGCGGCCGGGGCGGACGGCGTGCGTCGCGCTGCGGGGATTGCGGGCTGCGCCTCGGTCCAGGCTCCGGGCTTGGTCAGGTCGATCGGGTGCGTCCGGGCGCGACCGGCTTCTCACGTAGGTGGGCAGCGGCACCGGGCGGGGTCCCACCGGCCGCCTCGTCGGCGACGCTCCGCTCCTCCTGGCGCGGCCCTTTCGTCGCGGCCTCCTCCGCGGCGGCCCGCGGGCGTCCTCGGCGGCGCGCGTCCTCGGCCAGCTCCCGGCGTACCGACATAGCCTGTCGAGAGAGTCGAAGCGCAGCAGGCGCGAGGAGCATGCTGCGCGGACGGCCTCCCTGGACCGGGTGACCTCACGGCTGCTGCGGACCTGGGCGCGCAGGTGCGCGATGTCGGCGAGCGTGAGGACCAGCATCGTCAGCGGCGCCCACCAGGGCACCGCCGTCAGCGGGGCGAGCACCGTCGCGACGAACGTCGAGAGCAGCAGCCCGGCGAGCACCCGACGTCGGCGGACGGCACTCTGCTTGCCCGGCGCGGCCGGACGGACGCGCTGCGCTGGGCGGGCAGCGGCGTCCGGGCCGGCAGGGTCGCGCGCGGGGCCGCCGGCCTGGGCGGCATGACCACCTAGCGCCGGTCCGGGGTGGCCTCGCGGCGCGAGAGGATCCGCATCGCCTGGTCGAACTTCTCGACCGACCTCGTCTCGGGAGCTCCTCGTGCCTGCGCAGCCAGCGGGGGATGAAGTACGCAGCCCACATCACGATGATGACCGCGTAGATGATCCCGCTCCCCACCCGGTCACGGTAGGGCGACTCCGCGTCACGGCCAGCGTGGCCGGTGTGTCGCACGATCAGTCCTGTGGCTGATGTGACCATGTGATTCGGCGCTGCTGGGCCACCTGCCAACGGGCCAGCAGGCCGTCCGGGACCTCCTCCGCCGTGAGGGCGAAGGACCGGTGGTCACGCCAGGCGCCGGCGATGTGCAGGAACGCGGCCCGGGTGCCCTCCTCGCGGAAGTCGAGCTTCTCGACCACCCGCAGCGACGCCGCGTTCTCCGGCCGGATGTTCGACCTCGAGGCGATGCAGCCCCACAGTGCCGAAGCAGTGGTCCGCGGCCAGGGCGACCGCGGTCGGCATGACGCCTCGGCCGGCGACCCGCTGGTCGACCCAGTAGCCGACGTGGCCGGGGACAGCGACCCCCACGTGATGCCGCCGACGGTGACCTGACCAACAAGCTGCTCGTCGTGGGTGACGACGAAGGGCAGCATCAAGCCCCGGCGAGCCTGGCGCCGCAGCGACCGAACCATCTGGTGGAAGCATCAGGGCCCGACCGTTGTCGCGCGGGGGGGTCGCCTCCCACGGGGCCAGCCAGGCCGCGTTGCGCGAGCGGACCTCGAGCCAGGCCGTGCGGTCTTGGCGGGTGATCGGTCGCAGGCCGACCCGGCCGGCGCGCAGCGTCGCCGGCCAGCCCGTGGTCGGCCCCTGTCGGCCCCTTGCTCGGCCCCCGGCTAGGCATGGTCAGTGGTCGCTCCCGTGGACCTGCTCGACCGCGTGCACCAGCAGCGGCGCGAGCACCTCGAGCCCGTCCCGCACACCGCCCGGCGAGCCCGGCAGGTTGACCACCAGCGTGGTCCCCGCGAGCCCGGCCAGCCCACGCGAGAGCACCGCTGTCGGCACCCCCTTGCCGACGCCATGGGCCCGAAGCGCCTCGGCGATGCCCGGCAGGTCGGTGTCGAGCACCTCACGGGTCATCTCGGGGGTCCGGTCGTTGGGTGTGATGCCCGTCCCGCCGGACGTGAGGACCACGTCGTACGCCGACGCGACCGCCTCGCGCAGCACTGCCGCCACCGGCTCGCCGTCGGGCACCACCCGCGGTCCGTCGACGTCGAAGCCGAGGGCAGCAAGGCCCGCGACGAGCACAGGCCCGGTCCGGTCCTCGTAGACGCCGGCGCTGGCACGGTTGGAGACCGACACCACGAGCCCTCTCACGAGGGGCCGCCGTCACCGGGCGCCCGGGTCCAGGTGCCGGAGCGGCCACCGGTCTTGGACTCGACCCGCACGTCGGTGATGGTCGCGCCCTTGTCGACCGCCTTGACCATGTCGACGAGGGCGAGGCCGGCAACCGCCACGCACGTCAACGCCTCCATCTCGACGCCGGTGCGGTCGGCGGTGCGGACCGTGGCCGTCACGTACACGCAGTCGTCGGCGACCCGCAGGTCGACCTCGACGCCGTGGATGGCAATCGGATGGCAGAGCGGCACGAGGTCGGGCGTCCGCTTCGCAGCCTGGATCCCGGCGATCCGCGCGACCGCGATCGCATCGCCCTTCGGCAGCCCGGCGCCCCGCAGCAGGGCCACCACCTCGGTCGAGACGAGGACCCGACCGGACGCTGTCGCCGTCCGCACCGTGACGTCCTTGCCGGACACGTCGACCATGCGGGCCGCACCGTGTTCGTCGACGTGCGTCAGGCGCCGCGGCTGCTCGCTCATGACAACCGGCGCTCCAGGACCATCACCTCGACGGCGCCTCCCTCGGGCACCTCGGTGACCGCCTCGGGTACGACGATGAGCGCGTTCGCCTGGGCGAGCGCCCCGACGAGGTGCGAGCCGCTCCCGCCGACAGGTCGCACGACGTAGCGGCCGTCGGCCACGTCGAGCCAGCCGCGCAGGTACTGCCGCCGCCCCGCGGGCGAGACCAGTCCTTCGACACTGACCGCGCGCACCGTCGGGCGGTGCAGCGGCTCGACGCCGAGCATCCGCCGGATCACCGGTCGCACGAAGACCTCGAACGACACGTAGGACGAGACCGGGTTCCCGGGCAGGGTGATGATCGGCGTCGAGTCGGGGCCGATGGTGCCGAATCCCTGGGGCTTGCCGGGCTGCATCGCGACCTTCTCGAACTTCACGGTCCCGAGACGCGACAGGACCTCCTTGACGACGTCGTAGGCGCCGACGCTGACCCCGCCGCTCGTGAGGACCAGGTCGGCGCGGATCAGCTGGTCCTCGAGCGCGTTCATGAGCGTCCGGGCGTCGTCCGGGATGATGCCGACGCGGAACGCCAGCGCGCCGGCCTCGCGCGCCGCCGTCGTGAGCATGTACGAGTTCGAGTCGTGGATCTGGCCCGCCGTCGGGCGGGTGCCCGGCTCGACCAGCTCGCTGCCGGTGGACACGATGACGACGCGGGGCCGGGGTCGTACGACGACGCGGTCACGGCCGACGGCAGCGAGCAGCCCGAGCTGTCCGGGGCCGAGCCGGGTGCCGGCCTCGAGCACGACCTGGCCGGTGGTGACGTCCTCGCCCCGGCGCCGGATATGTGCGCCGGACTGCGCTGGCCGGTTGATCGCGACGGACGCGAGCCCCCGGTCGGTCCACTCGAGCGGGACGACGGCGTCGGCCCCGGTGGGCATCGGGGCGCCGGTCATGATCCGCACCGACATGCCTGGCTGAACCGAGTAGCTCGACGGTGCGCCGGCCGCGACGTCGCCGACGACAGGCAGCCGGACGGGGTCGGTTGTCGACGCCGGGGCGACGTCGTCGACCCGGACCGCGTACCCGTCGTGCGAGGCGTTGTCGAACGGCGGCAGGTCGACCTCGGCGGTCACCTCCTCGGCCAGGATGCAGCCGTGCGCGTCCAGCAGCTGGAGGTCGAGCGGGGCGATCGCCTCGATGGCGCCGAGGACGTCGGCCAGGTGCTGCTCGACCGACTTGAGCTCACCGGGTGACTCCAGCTCGCTCATCGGGGCAGCCCGGTCGCGACGAAGTCGCGCAGCCATGCAGTGAAGTCGGGACCGAGATCGTCCCGCTCGCTGGCGAGCCGCACGACTGTCTTGAGGTACTCCAGGCGGTCGCCCGTGTCGTAGCGACGGCCCTCGAAGATGACGCCGTGGACCGGACCCTGATCGCCGGTGACGGCCATCTGCCGCAGCGCGTCGGTGAGCTGGATCTCGCCCCCGCGGCCGGGGTCGGTCTTCCGGAGGACGTCGAAGACGCCGGGGTCCAGGAGGTAACGGCCGATGACAGCAAGGTCGCTCGGCGCCTCCTCCACCGGAGGCTTCTCGACGAGGTCGGTGATGGTCACGGCAACAGGGTCTCCTGAGTCGGAGACGGCTGCGCAGCCGTAGAGGTTCACCTGGTCCTTCGGGACACGCATGAGGGCGACCACGCTGCCGCCGTGCCGGGCCCGTACGTCGAGCATCGTCGAGAGCAGGTTGTCGCGCACGTCGATCAGGTCGTCGCCGAGCAGGACGACGAACGGCTCGGAGCCGACGTGCCGGGCGGCGCAGAGCACGGCGTGCCCGAGGCCCCGCGGGTCGCCCTGCCGGGTGTAGTGCATGTCGGCGCCAACGGCGGACTCGCGCACCCGCGCGAGCCTTTCGGTGTCGCCCTTCGCCTCGAGCGCGGCCTCGAGCTCCCAGTTGCGGTCGAAGTGGTTCTCGATGGCGTTCTTGTTGCGCCCGGTGACGAGCAACACGTCTGTCAGCCCCGCGGCAACAGCCTCCTCGACGACGTACTGGATGGCCGGCTTGTCGACGACGGGGAGCATCTCCTTCGGCGTCGCCTTGGTCGCCGGGAGGAACCTGGTGCCCAGCCCGGCAACCGTCACGACGGCCTTGGTCACAGGACGGTGCGGCGCGGTCGGCGGGTCGCTGGCCATGACGCAGACCCTAGTGGCCGCCTAGGAGCCGGACGCGCCCACGTTGTCGACGTCGGGCACGTACCACTGGTCCCGGCCGGCCGCCTTGGCCGTGTACAGGGCCTGGTCGGCGGCCCGCATCAGGGTCGCCGGGGTCTGCCCGTGCGCCGGGAACGACGCCACACCGATCGAGACCGAGATGTCCAGCGCCTCCTCCCCGTCCTGCCGGAACGGGTTCCGGCGCACCGCCACACAGATCCGCTCGGCCAGCTGGACGGCCCCCTCGACCGAGGTCTCCGGGAGGACCACGACGAACTCCTCGCCCCCGTAGCGGGCGAACGTGTCCACCTCGCGGACCTGCTCCTGGACCCGGTGCGACAGCTCCCGCAGGACCGCGTCCCCTCGTGCGTGGCCGTGGCGGTCGTTGACCCGCTTGAAGTGGTCCAGGTCGAGCATCAGGACGGCCAGCGGACGGTCGAACCGGGTGGACCGCTCGATCTCCCGGGCCAGGCTCATCGACAGGTAGCGGAAGTTCCACAGGCCGGTCAGCGCATCCGTGGTGGACAACCGCTGCGCCTCATGGTGCAGGTGGATGTTGTCCACCGCGATGCTCGCCTGGTTGGCGAGAGTGCGCAGCGCATCCTCGTCGGCCGCGTCGAAGCTCCGTCCGTCCAGGCGGTCGTACAGCGCGACAACGGCGACGACGTTGCCCATGCTGCGCAACGGTACCGCGAGCACGACGCCTTCGGCCGGCTCGGTGCCGGCTGCCGCCAGCCCCGCGGACCCCAGCCGGCCTCGCGCGCACTCGCCGGTCGACAGCACCCGGCCGAGGACCCCGGCGCCGGGAGCCACCGACACCGGCGGCGGCAAGCCGCTCTCGTGCAGCCCGTGCTCGGCGACGAGCTGGAGCCGGTCGGCCTGCAGGTGCAGGACGGCGCCCGCCCTTGCCTGCAGGGTGACCACCGCGGTCTCGAGGACGACGTGAAGCAGGCCGTCGAGGTCGTGGGTGCTGGTCAGCGTGTCGCCGATCCGCTCGAGCGAGTCGCGCAAGTCGTCCCGGCTGCGCTCCACCTCGGCGACGCTGCGGCGCAGCTCGCCGGTCAGCGTGTTGAAGGCGCTGCCGAGCCGTCCCGCCTCACCGTCGGTGGTTGCGGAGATGCTGGCGTCGAGGTCGCCGCCGGCGACCCGTTCGGCGGCCTCGGTGATCTCGGCGTAGGGCCGGCTCAGGTTACGAGCCACGACCGTGACAAGGGCTCCGGCCGCCAGCGCGCCGGCCACCAGGATCAGTGTCAGCAGCCCGGCGCTGCTGCCCCCGGTGTCGCGCACCGCGACCACGGTGGTCCAGGGGATCCCTCCCTGCGGGGGGCCGACCCGCGCGGTCCAGCCGTCGACGGCGACCACCCCGGTCCGGTCCCGGGTGGCTCGGACGAGGTCGGCGGTGGTGGCCGGGCCCAGCGTGGACAGGACGACGTCGTCCCCGGCCAGCAGGACGATCTCGCCGGGTGTCCCGGACCGCTGCCGGACGTCGTCGAGCAGCTCACGGTCGAGCCGCTTGGCCACCACCGCGGTGGGCACCGGGTCGCCGGCCCCGTCGGGGGTGAACTCCTGAGCGACCACGGGGGCGGCGGCGGCACCCAGGGCGGCGACCGAGTCGTCGGTGCAGCGCGGCAGGTCCGTGACCTGGGCACCGGCCGGCAACCGGCCGGCGGATGCCTGCACCGCACCGTCCGAGTCCAGCACCGCGGCGTAGTCGACCGAGCTCCCCACCACGGTGGCGACCGCGGCCTGCGGCGTCCCGGCGACCGCCGTGAGTGCCGTGAGCTGGGCCGCGAGGTTGACCTCGGTGCACTCGTCGCGCAGCTCGGAGCGCACGGCAGCCGACGCGGTCGAGGCGTCGCCCGCCGAGCGGTCGGACCGCGCGTCCGGGACCGCGACCAGCAGCACGAGAGCGCCGACGACCAGAGGCACCAGGAACAGGCCGGCGAGGACGAGCCAGAGCCGGCGACGCAGGCTCACGCCGGGCCGCCGCGCACGCCCCGGCGCCGTCCCGGCCGCCGGTCGAGCCTGCCGCGACCCGCCCACGGCTGGGACGATGACCGCGTGACGGCTGGGACGGGAGTCGATGTGGGGGGCGCCAAGGCCCGGCTGCGCGCGGCCGTCATCGCCGCGCGCCGGGCGATGTCCGGCCCGGAGCGCGCTGCCGCCGCATCCTCGGTCACTGCCGCCCTGCTCTCCCTTCCTCAGGCCCGGTCCGCCCGGACCGTCGCCCTCTACGTCTCCCTCGGCACCGAGCCTGCCACCGACGAGCTGCTGGGGGCGTTCCGGTCGGGCGACGTCCGGGTGCTGCTCCCCGTGGTTCGCGACGACCTCGACCTGGACTGGGCAATCTACGCAGGAGTGGAGCATCTGTCGCCCGCCGCACGGGGGACCCGGGCACCCGACGGGGAGCTCCTGGGCGTGGACGCGGTCTCAGGGGCGGACCTGGTTGTCGTCCCGGCCCTGGCCGTGGGGCCGGACGGCTCCCGCCTGGGCCGCGGCGGGGGGTCGTACGACCGCGCGCTGCGCCGGGTGCCGCCCGGGCGGGCAGTGGTCGCCCTGCTCTACGACGGGGAGCTGCTCCCGTCCGTACCCAGCGAGCCGCACGACCGGCCCGTCACCCTCGCGGTGACGCCCTCCGGGGTGCACCGACCGGACCCGAGCCCGTGAGCATCCACGAGCTCGACGTGTTCCTGCTCGTCGGGGCCGTCGTCCTGCTGGTGTCGATCGCGGCTGTCCGGCTGGCGGTGGGGAGCGGCCTGCCGACGCTGCTGCTCTACCTCGGCGTCGGCCTGGTGCTCGGCGAGAACGTCCTCGGGCTGGGCTTCGACGACGCCCAGCTGGCGCGGGTGCTCGGGTACGCGGCCCTGGTCGTCATCCTGGCCGAGGGCGGGCTGACGGCGTCGTACTCGAGCATCCGGGCGGCGGTGCCGTCGGCCGCCGCGCTGGCGACTCTGGGCAGCGCGGTCTCGGTGGCGGTCGTCGCGGGCGCAGCGCACCTCGTGCTCGACGTCGGCTGGCGCGACGCCCTGCTCATCGGTGCCGTGCTCGCACCCACCGACTCGGCGGCGGTCTTCTCCGTCCTGCGCAAGGTGCCCCTCCCCCCTCGTGTCGGCGGCCTGCTCGAGGCCGAGTCCGGCTTCAACGACGCACCGGTCGTCATCCTGGTGGTCGCCCTCGCCGGGTCGGAGGCCCCGACCTGGTGGGAGCTGTCGCTGCTGATCGGCTACGAGCTGGCCCTCGGCGCGGTCGTGGGCCTGGCGGTGGGGTTCGCCGGCGCCTGGGGCGTGCGTCGGATCGCGCTGCCCTCGTCGGGTCTCTACCCGTTGGCCGTGCTCGCGCTCTGCGTGACGGCCTACGGAGCGGCGGCCGTGGCGCACGCGAGCGGCTTCCTGGCCGTGTACCTGGCGGCCCTCGTCCTGGGCAACGTACGGCTGCCGCACCGTCCGGCCACCCGCGGTTTCGTCGAGGGGGCCGGCTGGCTGGCGCAGATCGGCCTGTTCGTCATGCTCGGCCTGCTCGCGACGCCCTCCGAGCTGGGTTCTTCCGTCCTGCCGGCTCTGGCCATCGGGCTGGTCCTGCTCGTGGTGGCCAGACCGCTCGCCGTGATGGTGTCGCTGCTGCCGTTCCGGTGGTCCCTGTCCCGGCTCTCGTTCCCCGGGTGGTGGCACTTCCCGACCTCGCGCCCCGAGCTGCTGCTGCTGTCCTGGGCCGGCCTGCGCGGCGCCGTACCCGTCGTGCTCGCCACCGTGACGGCAGACCAGGAGATCTTCAACCTGGTCTTCGTCCTGGTCGTCGTCTTCACCCTGGTCCAGGCGCCGACGCTGCCCTGGGTCGCGCGGAAGCTCGGGGTGGTGGACGAGGAGGAAGCGCACGAGCTCGACATCGAGTCGTCACCGCTGACCAGGCTTGACGCCGACCTGCTCCAGGTCCACGTCGCCCCCGGATCACGTCTGGCCGGCGTGGAGGTGGTGGAGCTGAACCTGCCGAGGGGCGCCGCGGTCACGCTGGTCGTCCGCGGCGGGCAGGCGTTCGTGCCGACGTCGAGCACGCCGTTGCAGGTGGGCGACGACCTGATCCTGGTGACCACGGAGTCGGTGCGCACCGAGGTCGAGCGCCGGTTGCGCGCCGTCTCACGCGGCGGCCGGCTGGCCGACTGGAAGAACCCGGTACGCCGGCCCCGGCGTCCCTGACTGCGCCGCGTCAGCGGGCTCCGTGCCGCACGGGCACCAACGACGGAGCAACCCGCGCCGGACGGCGATCCCCGCCCCAGCACGGCGTCGTTCCGTCGTTGGTGTCCGGGCGCGGCGGAGTGAGTCAGGTCGAGCGGGACCCCGAGGACGGCGGCCGCCACCCCCAGCAGCGCGCAGGTGCCGACGGTGCGGAGCACCGACCACCGGCACCGGAACAGCAACACCGCGGCGAGCAGGGCCGCGACGACCCCGAGCGGGCGCAGGGTCGTGACGTCCGGGACGTCGAGGTGCAGCGGCCCGGCGTCGCGGCGGTCCACCTCGGCGAACAGTGTGTGCAGGGCGAAGAACAGCGCGAGGTTCGCGATCACCCCGACCACCGCGGCGGTGACGCCCTGCAGCGCGGCGGCGACGGCCCGGTTGCTGCGCAGCCGCTCGACGTACGGCGCCCCGAGGAACACCAGCAGCATGGCGGGCACGAACGTCACCCACGTCGTGAGCAGGGCGCCGAGCGTGGCCGCCACCCACGGGTCGAGCCCACCTGGGTCGCGGTAGGCACCGAGGAAGCCGACGAACTGCAGCACCATGATGAGCGGACCAGGAGTGGTCTCGGCGAGGCCGAGGCCGCGGACCATCTCCCCCGGCCCCAGCCAGCCGTAGGACTCGACCGCGTGCTGCGCGACGAAGGAGAGCACGGCGTACGCGCCACCGAAGGTCACGAGTGCGGTGCCCGAGAAGAAGAGGCCCTCGGTCGTGAGGGTGCTGCCGCGACCGGTGGTGACGACCACGACCAGCACGGGCAGCCACCACACGACCAGCCCGAGGGAGAGCACCCGGCCGGTCCGCGCGAGGCTGGGGCGGTCGTCGTGCAGGGCGTCGTCGCGGACGAGCGGCGCGGCTCCCTCGGCGGCGTCCCCGTCCGGTGCCGTCAGCGCACCGGGGCGGGCCCACCCGAGCAACCAGCCGGTCAGGCCCGCGGCGAGCACCACGACGGGGAACGGCACCGCGAACAGCGCCAGGGCTGCGAACGCCAGCACCGCGACCGCCACCAGGGACCGGCGACGGATGGCACGACGGCCCAGCCGGACCAGGGCCTGCGCCACGATCGACAGCACGGCCGGAGCGATCCCGGCGAACAGCGCCGTGACCGCCGTGGTGGTGCCGTAGGCGACGTACACCGCGGAGAGCGCGAACAGGGCGATGGCGCCCGGCAGCACGAACAGCGTCCCGGCGAGCAGCCCGCCCCGCGTCCCGTTGAGCAGCCAGCCGACGTACACCGCGAGCTGGGTTGCCTCGGGGCCGGGCAGGATGGTGCAGAAGTTCAGGGCGTGCTGGAACCGGCCTCGGCCGATCCACCGGCGCTCGTCCACCAGGGTCCGCTGCATGACCGCGATCTGGCCGGCCGGACCGCCGAAGGACTGGAGCGCGACCAGGCCCCACACCTTGGCCGCGGTCCGCAGCGGGACCACGTCCTGCCCGGCCCCACGCACACGGGGCAGCGTAGGGGTCAGACCACCGCCCCGCTGCCGTCGCGCTGCGAGGAGCGGCCGGTGGGTCTCGACGTCCGGACGGGAGGCGGCGGCGAGGGGCTGCGCCGCTCCAGCTCGATCGCCAGCGGGGCGGCGGTGAACATCGAGGAGTAGGTGCCGACCGCGATGCCGATGAGCAGTGCGATGGCGAAGTCCGTCAGGGAGTCGCCGCCGAGGAAGGCGAGCGCCGCGAGGATGAAGACGGCACCCAGCCCGGTGTTGACCGTACGGGGCACGGTGCTCAGGATCGCGGAGTTCACGACCCGGTCGAACCCGCGCCGTCGCTGGGAGCCCCACAGCTCGCGCACCCGGTCGAAGACGACCACAGAGTCGTTCACCGAGTAGCCGATGACTGTCAGCAGGGCGGCGAGGAAGACGCCGTCGATCGGCTTGCCGAGCCAGGCGAAGACACCGACGAGCACGAGCACGTCGTGGGCCATGGCGCCGACAGCGGCCGCGCCGAAAGTCCAGCGGAACCGCACCGCCAGGTACAGCAGCTGCACCACCAGCGCGACCCCGAGCGCGATGAGCGCCTTGCGGCGTAGCTCGTCGCCGAGGCTGGGCCCGATCAGCTCGTCGCGCTGCTTGACGACGTCGCCACCAGATGCGTCGGCGAGTGCAGCCCGCACCTCGGCCTCCTGGTCGTTGGTCATGTCAGCGGTGCGGATCGAGATGTCGTCGGCTCCGCTCTCCTGCACGACCGCCCGCGGGAAACCAGAGTCCGAGACGACGCTCGGGCCTCGTCGACGCTGATCGGCGCCGTCGTCGAGTACTCGACCAGACGGCCGCCGGTGAACTCCACGCCGAGGTCGAGCCCGCGCCAGCCGATGCCGGTCAGGGCCAGCACCAGTGCCGCACCGGACACGGCCAGCCACCGCCTGCCCAGGCGCATCAGGTCGGGGTCCCGCCTGGTGAGCCAGCTGCGGACCCGCCCGGGGGTGGAGATGCCGGTCACGCCGGGTCGCCGTACGACGGCCTGTTGACGCACCGCCCAGTCGGCGAGCACCCGGGTGATGACCAGGGCCGACACCATCGAGGCGAGCACGCCGATGCCGAGGGTCACCCCGAAGCCGCGAACCGGGCCGGACGCCAGGTAGAACAGCAGGGCAGCGGCGAGCAGCGTCGTGACGTTCGAGTCGATGATCGCGCTCCACGCGTTGCGGAAGCCCGCAGTCACGGCTTGGCGCAGACCCTTGGCCGGCTCGGCGGCGTACTCCTCCTTCGCGCGTTCGAAGACGAGGACGTTCGCGTCGATCGCCATGCCGATGGCCAGCACGAAGCCGGCCAGCCCCGGCAGCGTGAGTGTCGCACCGAGCCAGGCCAGGGTGGCGTAGCTGATGAGCGCGTAGCTCGCGAGGGCGACGACCGCCAAGGCACCGAGGAGCCGGTACACCACCATGATGAACACGGCGGTCAGGGCGACGCCGATGAGGGCTGCCTGCGCGCTCGCCTCGATCGCGGCCGCACCGAGGGTGGGGCCGACGGTGCGCTGCTCGATCACCTCGACCGGCACCGGCAGCGCGCCACCACGGATCAGCACCGCGAGGTCCTTCGCCTCTTCCGGGGTGAAGTCACCGGTGATCTGGGTGGCACCACCGGCGATGCCGACGTCGCAGGCCACGGACGGGTCGACCTGCGGCGACGAGATCACCTGGTCGTCGAGGACGATCGCGACCCGCCGCTGCGGGTCGCCCGGCGGCGCGCAGGCCGCCGTCCCGGTCAGCTGCTGCCAGGCGGAGCCGCCGGACCCCTTGAAGTCGATGGACACGTACCACCCGCCCAGGCCCTGCGGGTCGATCTCGGCGGACGCGCCGTCGACGCCGTCACCGGTCAGGGCGGCCGGGCCGAGCTGGATGTCCTGACCCGTCTCGTCCGGCAGCACCACGGCGTCGCCGGGCTCCGTCGGCTGCTGCGACGGCTGGTCCGTCGGCGAGGGTGACGACGTGGACCCTGGTGGCTGCACACCCTGCACCGGGTGGAAGGTGAGCTGGGCCGTACGGCCGATCACGTCGGCGGCCTCGCGCGGGTCCTGCAGGCCGGGCAGCTCGACGATGATGCGCCGGTCGCCCGAGCGGGTCAGCGTGGGCTCCGCGATGCCGAGCGCGTCGACCCGGCGCCGCAGCACTTCCACAGCGCGGTCGGTGGACTCGGAGTCCGCGGTGACCGTGGCCGAGTCCCTGGTCTCGAGGACGATCTGGGTGCCGCCGCGAAGGTCGAGACCGAGGCGGACGGGGGTCGTGGCGGTGATCCACACGGCACCGGCGAGGATGCCGAGGGCGACGAGCGCACGGACGACGGGTGCGGACACGGGGTGCCTCCGGGGCACGGGCACGGTGCGGCGACGGGTCGCGCGGACCGTGCGGATGGCTGGTGGGGCGCGGCGGCCGACGTCTGTCGGCGCGCGGCGGTGGGTGCTGTGGCGCTCGGGTCAGGCGAAGGCGGGCGCAGGCGGGGCCCGGTCGCGGCGCGCACCGGTGCGGCGCTGCACCCGCGGGGCCGAGGTGGCGACAGTCAGCAGACCGACCGACAGGACCGCCACGACGAGGATCCCCGCGGCGACGGCGCCGGCAGGTGCCACCGCACCCGGGCGCATGCCGCGACGCGCCGTCTCAGCCGTGGGCGCCGCCTGCTCGCGGGCACCGCGCCGTACCCCTGCCCGGGCAGCGGCCCGGCCGTCACGATGGGCGCTGCTGTGCGTCGACGCGGCGGCCGCGACGGAGCTCCGGGTCGCTGTGCCCGCCGGGTACGCGACCTCCCCGGTCCGCGCGCCGGCTGTCGGCGCCAGGAGGAGCGCAGCCAGGACCGCACAGGCGGCGAGGAGCACAGCGACGACGCTGCTGGCTCCGCGGTGCGCGCCGGTCCTGGGGGTCACGGGCTCATCCTTGTCGGGGGCGGCGGGCTGTCCACGGTACCCGCGGAGGGCCCGCCGGCTGCCCCGGACGGCGTCACGCCTCGCGGAGAGCCGTGGCGAGGGCCACGACCCCGAACAGTGCCACCGCGAGCACGTGCACGACGGTGCACCAAAGGCAGATCGCGTCGACACGGAACAGCTCCGCCCACACGAGGTACAGGACGAAAAGCGCGCCAGCCGCGACCGCGGCAAGCCTGGCACGGTGGACCGCGCCGACGCGCGAGCGCCAGGCCACCGGAAGGCAGAGCCCCACCATGACGACGAAGAACGCCAGCCCGAGCACCGCCACGGGGACGCCGAGCAGCTCCGAGTAGGAGCTCGTCGTCACCTTCACGCAGTTGATGACACCGGTGTCCGGACAGGCGAGCGTGGTGGACGAGGAGTAGTGCTCCACGGTGAGGTACGCCGACACCGCGACGCCGAGCAGGGCGAGCGCCAGCGAGGCGGGGCCTGCCCACCGCGGGGCGCTGACCGTCACGCTGACCTCGACAGGGCTGCCGCTCACCTCGCCTGTGCCCCGGCGACCGCCTTCGCGGCGGCCGTCACGCCGGGCGAGGTGCACACGTCGGCGGGTTGCCCGGACGTGGCCTCGCACAGTGCCGCAGTGAGCACGTTGGCACTGCCGTTCACGGCCTTGGCGACCGGACTCGTCGGGTCGGAAAGGGACGCGGCGATCTCGGCCCGGGACATGCCCTTGAGCAGCTCCGGGCTGTAGGTCGCGCCGGACGTGACGTACTTCCCCGCCACGTCGAGGAACGGGATGCTCCCCTCGGACGACGTGTACGGCGGCTTGTTGTAGGTCTGCACGATCTTCGCGTCCGCGGGGGCGAGCTCGTCCAAAGGCTCGTACACCCCGCCGCGGCGAGTGTTGCCGGCGGTCTCGACCCCGGTGAAGGACAGGTAGTCGCTCGTGTACGTCGCGCCGTGGAAGGACAGCGTCTGGGTGTCCGGGTAGACGTCCTCGGTGGCCGACTGGCTCGCGCCGAGCCGGGACCACGTCCCGAACCGGGAGAGCGCCACCACGACCGGCCAGCGCTCTGCGGCGCAGTAGGGGCAGTACTCCGCACCGACGTAGAGGACCTTGGGCTTCCCGCCCTGCTCGAGCGGCGGGGCATCGATCTTCGCCGGCGCGGTCTGGGCGGCGCCGACACCGATCGTGTCCAAGACCGCGGCGGGCACGTTCGTCACGTCGCGGACCACACCCGCCGCGACGAGTCCACCGCTCGTGGCGCCGGTCGAGGAGCTGCCCGATCCCGACCCCAGCCCGGCCGCCTTGGCGACCACCAGGCCGAGCACCACGACGAGGACGAGGCCGAGAGCCCCACCCGCGAGGAGAACGCGGCGGCGGCGGGCGGTCCGCGCCTCGGCCGCGCGCATCGCAGCCACCCGCTCCCGACCGGCGGCCTTCGCGTCGACCCGACTGCTCATCGGTCTGCCTCCCTCGGTGCGGCGCACATCACGGTCCTGCAGGCTACGTCGTGCGCCTGGGCGCCGGCTGGGACAGACACCCGGCCGTGACCGGGCCGGGACACGGCCACCGGCGTCACCAGGCCCGGGGGTCCGGCCGGCGGCCCGGTCGGGCGGGGGTCGCGTCGGGTCCGGCCCGGCGTACCGAGGTGTCGTCCAGGTGCCGGCAGTCGGCGGCCGGCATCGCCCGCACGTAGGTCTGACCCGCTCCGGTCGTGTAGCGCACGACAACCCGCCAGCTCCCGTCGGAGCGGGAGCGGTACTGGTCGAGCAGCGTCGCGACCCGGAACCGTCCGTCGTCGTGCGGGGCAAGGATCTGGGTGACGTCGGCTCGGCCGGGTCGCATCGGGGCCTCTGGCGCGCTGGTGGCTGCTCGTGCAGCCGGACGGCTCGACCCCGGACGACCTGACCGTAGCGTGAGGCAACAGGCACAGAGTCGATGAGGGCCGGGTCGTGGCGACCCGGCCCTCGTCGACTCTCGTCGACTCTCGAGGATCAGTCAGCGATCAGTCATCGTCGCCGTCCTCGCCCTCGTCGTTGTCGTCGTCGTTGTCGTCGTCGTTGTCGTCGTCGTTGTCGTCGTCGTTGTCGTCGTCGTTGTCGTCGTCGTCGTCGCACTGCTGCCCGGAGCTCGCCGTAGGGGCGTCGTCTTCCTCTTCGCAGTCGTCGTTGCCGTTGTCGCCGTCGAGCTCGTCGTCACCGCGGCCACCGATCAGGTCGTCGTCGCCGCTGTTGCCGCTGAGGGCGTCGTCGCCGTCCTCGCCGTACTCGTCGTCGTCGCCCGACCCGCCGGAGATGTCGTCGTCGCCGGTGCCGCCGCGCAGGGTGTCGCGGCCGGCGGCGCCGAGGATGCGGTCCCGGCCGCCGCCGCCGAAGACGGTGTCACTGCCACCGGACCCGCACAGGAGGTCCTTGCCGCCACGGAGCCGGACGACGTGGCCGGAGTCGGTCACCACGACGACGTCCCGGTGCCCCGTGCCGCGCACCGTGTGGGCCGAGCCTGAGCCGACAACCATCGTCGCCGTCTGGCCGGCGCAGGTGGGGGTGGCTGCGGAGACCGGCAGCGCCTGGTAGCCGAAGAACGCGAAGGGCAGCGTCGCGGTCAGCGACAGGGCGCGGAGCTTCTGCCGAGAGAGGGTCATGAGGGTGGGCTCCCGTGGTCTGGCCGAGTCGCTCGATGCGTCCGGCGTCGCAGATGTCATCGCGGAGCGCCGCTGCGGGGATACGGCTCAGGACGTGAAGGTCGCCCGGACGGCGCATCGCAGACGGTTTCCGGGCGCACCGCGGGGCCACCGTTGGGCATCGCTTTGCCTGGGGGTAACCCGGGCGTGGAATCGTGCTCAGCCCGGCGCGCTACCTGTCGATGGTGCTCTGGAACCACGGAGCGAGAACGGTCGGAGGACGGCGTGGAGGAGGACCTGGACCTGCTCGTCGACGCTGCTCGCGCCGGCGGCGGCTGGGCCTTCGGCCGGCTGTGGGAGCTGCTCGCTCCCCCGGTGGCCGCCTATCTGCGTCGTCGGCGGGTTCGCGACGTCGACGACGTCACGTCCGAGGTGTTTCTCGCCGCCTTCGCCGGCATCGGCCGGTTCGACGGCGACGGCCGGGCGTTCCGGGCGTGGCTGTTCACCATCGCCCACCACAAGAGCGTCGACGCCGCCCGCCGGGCGGGTGGTCGCGAGCTGCTGGTCGACACGTACGCGAGCACAGACGGGGACCGGGTCGCGAGCCGCCAGGACCTCCGCAGCGCGGAGGATGAGGCCGTGGACCGGATCGCGACGTCCGATGCCGTGCGCCGGCTAAACGTCCTGACCGAGGACCAGCGCGCCGTCCTGCTGCTGCGGGTGGTTGCGGACCTGTCGCTGGCCGAGACCGCCGCCGTCCTCGGTCGACCGGTGGGCGCCGTCAAGGCGCTGCAGCACCGGGCGCTCGCCCGGCTGCGGTCCACCCTCACCGCTTCACCCGACGCCGTATCCCCGCCGGCCTCCACCACGATGTGGAGGGTGAGATGACCGACCTCCTCGCCGAGCTGCGCCGATCGACCCGACCGGGCGACGACCGTGTCGCCGACCTGTTGACGGTCCTGCGCGCCGGCGAGGGCGCGACACCGCGGGCCAACGAGCAGCTCGCCACCTTCCTCAGCGCACGGGTCGGCGGTGTGACGGCCCGGCCGGCGCATGACCTGGACCCGGCAGAGCCCGAGCTTGTCGTGGTACTCGGTCCGGCCCGGGTCACCCGTCGGCCACGGCGCTTCGGTGCTGCCCTGGCCGGTGGCATCTGGGTCAAGGTCGCGCTGGGCGCGGCGGCCGCGGTCGCCGCGACAGCCCTCGCCGCTGGGGAAGGCCCGGCGCGCGACGTCGTCGTACGGCCGGCCGCGAGCCCCACGCCCTCGGCCCCCGCCAGCCCGCCGGCCGGTCCGGACGACGGCGAGCCCACACCGCGCGCTCGCCACCTGGCACCCGTCGGGCCGACCGTCCCCCGGGACAGCGAGCGCGCATCGGCGCACAGCGTCCGACCAGGCTCCACTGCCCCGCCTGCGGCCGAGGCCGGCCCGAAGGCCGGCCACGACGAGCAGCGCGCCGGGCAACGACCCGGAGGGGGTCGGGACGACACCGGCGCGAGGTCGGGAGGGTCCGGCGGCACCGGTGCTGAGGCGGACGACGGGGACGAGGGCGATCAGGGCGGCGAGGGCGAAGGCGACGAGGGCGGCGAGCCCGACGGCGACGAGGCCGACGGCGACGAGGTCGACGGCTCCGGGTCGTCCGGGTCCGGATCGTCCGGGTCCGGGTCGTCCGGGTCCGGGTCCGATGAGAGGTCAGGCTCCGCCGACAGCGACGGGGGCGACTGAGTGGGCGCCCGGTGTCCGCTTCGTCATGCTCTCACCCGAACGGCGGTAAAGCGGAGGTCAAGAGATCCCGAAGCACACACCATGAACCTCCTCAGCAGCCCAGCCCCAGCTGCGCCGTCCAAGCCAGCCGGCCCGGTCGGCGCGTCGGCGGTGTCCGCATGAGCGAGGTCACGCGGCTGGCCGAGCGCCCCCTGCTCTCGGTCGCCGAGGCGGCGTCGTACACCGGCGTCAGCCCCGAGCTGCTGACCGGCCTGCCGGTCCTGGTGGCGGACCCGTGGTCGCACGCCGACTCGCTCGTCGAGCGCCGGGCGGTCGACGCCTGGTGGCGCGAGCAGGTGCTCGCCCGCCCCGTCGCCTGACCCGGCCCGCCCGCGCGCCCTCGGCTGGGGTCGCGATGATGTGTGGGTGAACGGACGGGTGCTGGTCGTCGAGGACGACCACGGCCTGCGCGACGTGGTGGCCCGCGGTCTGCGCGAGGCCGGCTTCGAGGTGACGACGGCGAGCGACGGGACGGGGGCCTTGCGCACTGCGGGGGCCCGACAGTTCGACGTCGTGGTGCTGGACATCGGTCTGCCCGACGCGGACGGCCGCGACGTCTGTCAGGCGATGCGCGCTGCCGGGACCAGGGCACCGGTGGTGTTCCTCACCGCCAAGGACGGCGTCACCGACCGCCTGTCGGGCTTCGCCGCCGGCGGGGACGACTACCTGGCCAAGCCGTTCCACCTCGCGGAGCTCGTCGCCCGGCTGCGGGTCGCCGTGCGCCGTGGCGGGGAGGTCGCCGGGAGCACCCTCGGCGACCTGCAGGTGGACCCGGCCCGCCACGACGTGTCCGGACCGGCGGGGTCGGTGTCGCTGTCGCCCACGGAGTTCCGGCTGCTAGCCCGGCTGATGGCGCAGCCCGGCAGCGTCACCCGGCGGCACGAGCTCGTCGCAGCCGCCTGGGCCCACGGTTCCGTCGTCGCCGACAACACCCTTGACCAGTACGTCGCGAAGCTGCGCCGCAAGCTGGTCCAGGCGGGCAGCGAGCAGTCCATCGACACCGTGCGCGGCGTGGGCTACCGGCTCACGTGAGGCGGCCACGCGCTCTGCGCAACCGGCTCGCCCTGGTCGCGCTACTCAGCACCGGCACCTGGGTGCTCGTGCTGACCGCGGTGTTCAACCTGCTGCTCACCGCGCAGCTGAGCCGGCAGGCGGACGACGTGCTGCGCACCAGGGCAGCTGCTGTCGCCTCGACGGTGCTCGTGGCCGACGACGGGTCGGTGTCCCTGCGCGAGCCACCCAACGACGAGGCACTGGACGCGGGGGTGTGGGTGTTGGCGGGGAGCACCGTCCTGGAGCGGCCGCGCGCGTCGCCTTCAGCTACCGCACAAGCCACGCGGATGGCCTTGCGCGGCGGCCCGAGCTTCCGGGACGTGGCCGGCTCACCAACGGTCCGCCTGCACGTGCGCCCGTTGCGGCACGACGGGGCACGGGTCGGCGCGATCGTCGTCGAGACCAGCCTGGAGCCTTATCGCCGGCCGTCGCGCGCGGCCCTGGTGGGCTCGGTCCTGCTGGCGATGCTGGTGCTGGTCGGCGCCTTCGCAGCCACCCGGCAGGTGGTGCGCCGAGCCCTGGTGCCGGTGTCGGAGATGGCCGAGCAGGCGGCGCGGTGGAGCGCGCACGACGTCGGGCAGCGCTTCGGCGACGAACCACGACCGGACGAGCTCCGCGATCTGGCAGGCAGCCTGGACGCCGTCCTCGACCGGATCGGCTCGGTGCTGCGGCACGAGCAGCAGCTGGCTGCCGAGATCTCGCACGAGCTGCGCACCCCGCTCGCCGTGATCTCCACCGAGACCGAGCTGCTGCTGTCGGGCGAGCGCGACGAGGACGAGCGACGGCGCGCCCACCGCGCGATCGCCGACACCGCGGACCGGATGTCCGCGCTGCTCGACGCCCTGCTCGCCCAGGCCGCCCAGGACGTCACCGAGGCGCCGGGGAGCTGCGTGGTCGCGCCGGTCGCCGAGCAGGTGCTGGCGTCGTCCGGACCCTCCCCCACGACGTACGACGTCCAGGTGCCGGCCGACCTGGAGGTCGGCGTGACGGGAGACGTCCTCGCCCGCATCCTCATGGCGCTGGTGGGCAACGCGATGCGCTACGCCGACGGGCGGGTCACGGTGGACGCAGTCCGGGCCGGGCACGAGGTGCGGATCCGCGTGCGCGACGACGGGCCCGGGGTGCCGGCCGCGTTCCGGGCCGACGTCTTCGAGCCGGGCCGCCGCGCCGAACCGGGTGACGGGCACCCCGGCGCCGGCCTCGGGCTGGCGCTGGCCCGACGGCTGGCCCGCGCCGCCGGCGGGAACATCACCCTCGACGGCGTCGCGGGGTCCGAGTTCGTCGTCGTCCTGCCACCCGCCTGAGCGGGGGCAGGACAGCGACGTCAGAGCGCGCGGACCTCCTCGACGTCGACCCTGGTCGCGGTCAGGTACGCGACGAGAACGAGGATCGCGCCGAGGAACACGTAGCTCGTGCCCGTGGTGCCGAGGCCGATACCGCCGTGCTTGTTCGACTGCGACATCAGGTCGCCGATCGACGCACCAAGCGGGCGGGTGAGGATGTAGGCCAGCCAGAACGTCAGGACAGCGTTGGCCTTGAAGCCGTAGCGCGCGACGGCGACCAGGGCGATCGCTGCCGCGAACAGCAGCACCGACACGCCGTACCCGAGGGCGAACTGCTCGCCCACGAGGTCACCCGCGGCGGTGCCCAGGGCGAAGGTGAACAGGATCGCCAGCCAGTACCAGCTCTCGCGGCGCGAGGTCACGATGCTGTGGATCGACAGTGTGCCCTCGCTGCGGTACCAGAGGGCGAAGGTGCCCGCGAGCAGCACGGCGAACACCGCCGTGCTCAGCGGCAACGGCACGCCGAAGCGGTCGGTGAGGTTGTCCGTGAGCAGCGTGCCGACCACGCTGATCACGACAACGGCCGCCCAGTAGACCGGTGCCACGTAGCGGCGGCTGCGGAACTGCCCGACCAGCAGGACCACGAGCAGCGCGGACGTCGCCACCGTCGTCCAGGTGAGGCCGAAGCCGAGCGTGTCGTTGAGGTAGTCGGCGGCCGTCTCGCCGACCGTCGTGGCCAGCACCTTGATCAGCCAGAAGTACAGCGTGACCTCGGGGACCTTGTTCAGCATCACCCGCACGGCGTCGCGGCGCGGGCTCGTCGTAGATGTCTCAGTCATGGTGATCACGGTGACCGGCGGTGCCTGAACCCGACCTGACCAGTGGTTGGCGTGTTCGGGATCGGGCAAGCGGGCCACATGGACGAGACGTGGGACCTGTGGATCCGTGCGGTAGGAGCGACGGGGCTGTCGTTCGCGAGGGCGACTGTCGCCGCGGCAGCCGCCGGCGACCGGGTGCTGGTGCACGCCGCGCCGGAGCAGCTGGAGGTCGTCGTCCGGGACGGGAACGGCACCCCCGTCGCGGAGGGACGGGAGCTGACGCGGGGCGAGCCCGGACCCATGACCTACCTGGTGCGGGACGGGGACCAGATCCGGCTCGAGGACGGCTGGCCCACCGACGCCGACCTGGGCCGGCTGGTGATCCTGCCCGGCGGCGAGGCCGGTGTCCTCACCGCGTGGTGGCACGCGGAGGACCGGTCCGAGTGGCGCTGGTCGGTCGAGTTCGCCAACCACGTCTGAGCAGCCGGACCGTCGTCACCGGCGGCTCAGCTGCCGGCCCCCGGGTTGACCACCGCCTGCACGGCGACGAACGCGGCGACCAGCAGGACGAGCCCGGCGAACCCTCGACGCAGCCGGTCAGCGGGCAGGCGGGTGGCCAGTCGCGCCGCGGCCAACGAGCCGGCCACCGCGGCACCGGTGAACACGGCGGCGAGGCCGTAGTCGACCTCCGCGCCGCCGACGTGCGCCGCGAAGCCGGCGGCGGAGTTCACGGTCACCACGACCAGGGACGTGCCGACGGCGACCGCCATCGGCAGCCCCAGCAGCAGGACGAGTGCGGGGACCACGAGGAAGCCGCCCCCGACGCCGAACAGGCCGGTGAGCAGCCCGACGGCGACGCCCGACCCGATCGCCTTCGGCAGGCAGCCGCGCCAGTTCACCCGGCCGCCCGGCAGCGCGCAGTCCCCGCCGGCCTCCGGCTGCTCCCGGAGCATCCGGACAGCTGCCACGACCATCACCAGGGCGAAGCCGATGAGCACCACCCGGGGGTCCAGCGCCCGGTTCACCGCGGTCCCCGCGTAGGCGGCGGGGATACCAGCGGCACCCACGACCGCTGCGATGCGCCACTGGACCTGCCGCGCCCGGATCCGCGGGACGACCGCAGCGGCGGCCGAGACCCCGACGACGAGCAACGACGTCGGGACCGCCGCCGACAGCGGCTGATCGGCGCCGTAGACCAGTGCCGGGACGGCGAGGATGCTGCCACCGGCACCGAGCAGCCCGAGGAGGACCCCGATGGCCAGCCCGAGCGCGGCCGCGACAGCCATCAGCGGGCTGCGGCCGTCCTCGGCGCCTCGAGCCCGGCCTCCGCCGCCGCCGCGTAGTCCTCGTTCACGTGCACGACCGTCCGCCGGTCGACGTCGAGCATCGACGCGGCGATCGCGGCCCGGTACCCGGAGCCGCAGTACACCCACACCTCGCCGTCCGGCACCTCGGCCAGCCGGTCCGGCAGCTCGTGGATGGGGATGTGCATCGACGCTTCGACATGTCCCGCGGCGCGCTCGTCGTGCCGTCGCGCGTCGAGCACGTGCACCTCGGCACCGTCGTCCTCACCGAGCCGAGCGGCGAGCCCGGCGAAGTCGGAGACGCGGTAGGTGCGCAGCGGACTTCCGGCGGCCATGGCCTCGGCGTCGCCTACCGCGGCGCCCGCCAGGTCGTCGATGCCGATGCGCACGAGCTCGCGCCGGGCATCGGCGACCTGCTCGGACGTCTCGCCGATGAGAGTGAGCGGGGCGCCCCACGGCACCAGCCATCCCACGTAGGTGACGAAGTTCGTACCCAGCTCGAAGTTCCGGCTGCCCGTCAGGTGACCGGCCGCGAACGCTGTCCGTTCGCGCAGGTCCACGACCCACTCGCCGGCCTCGATCCGTGAGCGCAGCTCGGCCGGGTCGATCGGCCGGGGCGCGCCGAGGTCGACCGGCTCCGGGCCGCGGTTGTTGGCCGGCCCCATGTGCGCGTAGTAGGCGGGGTAGGCGTCCAGCCCGGCGAGCAGCGTCTCGACGTAGGTCTGCTCGTCCTGGGTGAGGGCTGGGTTCGTGGCACGCTGCTCCGCCACGGTGGAGTCGTCGCCTGAGGTCGGGGTGGCCGAGCAGAAGCTGCCGAACCCGTGCGTGGGCAGCACCTGGGCGTCGGACGGCAGGTCCGCAGCCAGCCGGCGCACCGACCGGTACTGCGCGCGGGTCAGGTCCACGGTGTGCTCCGGGCCGACGAGGTCCGTCCGACCGGTGGAGCCGAACAGCATGGACCCGCCGGTCAGGACTGCCTGGACCTGGCCGTCCAGCACCGCGACGGCGTAGGCGACGTGGTGGTGGGTGTGGCCCGGGGTGTGCAGCACCGACACCCGTAGGTCCCCCACCTCGAACGTGTCACCGTCGGCCACCGGCGTGTGCGGGAACTGTGCACCCATGTCGTGCGGCACGACGTAGGAAGCCCCGGCGACCGTCGCCAGCTCGAGGCCGCCGGAGACGTAGTCGTTGTGCCCGTGGGTCTCCGCGACGGCTGCGATGCGGACGCCCAGCGTCTGCGCCAGGTCCAGCACTCGGTCGATGTCGCGCTGCGGGTCGACGACAAGGGCGACGGCGCCGTCGGTGAGCAGGTAGCTGCGGTCACCGAGCGACGGTGTCTCGATCACGTGGTGGGTGAGTCCGGACATCTCGCTGCTTCCCGTCTCAGGCCGGCTCCGAGCCGGCGACAACCGGGTTGCCCGCCTTCATCCAGCCGCCGGTGCCCCCGGCGACCGAACGCGCGTCCGCACCGGCCTGGCCGAGCAGCCCGGCGCCGGCCTTGCTCCGGTTCCCCGAGGCGCAGACGACGAACACCGGGGCTCCGGCTGCCTCCCGTACCAGGTCGTCGGTGTGACGTCCGAGCTGGTCGAGCGGGATGTTGCGCGCGCCAGGGACGTGGCCGCCGACGTACTCGTCCGGCTCGCGAACATCTACGGTCAGGGCGCCCGCTGCACGGGCGGTGGCGAAGTCGGCGAGCTCGGTCTCACGGACGGTGTTGTCTTGGCTGGACATCAACACTCCTCTATACGGGTGGGGGTATCGTTCGATCCTATCAAGTCGCCGGGACCGGCCCTCATCCCGGTCTGCCCCGGTCAACCTCCGACATACCCCGGTGGGGACGTCTCGCACTCCTGCTTGCGGTATGGCAACATACCCCTACCCGTATCCGAGAAAGCGCGAGGACCCTTCGTGACGAGTGCCCCGACCGCCCGCGACATGAGCGTCAGCGGCCCCAAGAACACCAGGGACGACGGGAATGCCCGGCTGGGCCCGCTCGGCCGCCTCGGTGTGTGGACCGCCACCCGTGCCCGGACCGTCTTCGTCGTGTGGCTGCTGATCGTCGTCTCCCTGGGGGCCTTCGCGCCGAAGGTGGAGCACGCGCTCGCCGGCGCCGGCTGGGAGGCGTCGGGGTCGGAGTCGGTCGCCGTGCGGGACATCGCGCACCGCGAGTTCGGCGGGATGTCGAGCGCCGCTCTCCAGGTCGTCGTGCACACCGACTCGGGCACCGTGACCACCGGTCCCGGCCGGGTCGCGGTCGACCGGGCCGTGGCACTGCTGCGCGCCGACGATCGGGTCTCCACCGTCCGAGCGCCGCGGCCCGGCACGTCGCTGTCCCCCGACGGACGCACGGCACTGATCCGTGCCGGCGCAGCCAGCGCCAACACCAACGAGATGGTCCGCGCGGCGGACGACCTCAAGGGACCGTTGCGCGACCTGAGCGGTGACAACGTGACTGTCGCGCTCACGGGGTCGTCCGCGCTGTGGAGCGACTTCAATGCCGCCAACCTCGACGCGATGATGAAGAGCGAGCTCATCAGCTGGCCGGTCACACTGGTCATCCTCGTGCTCGCGTTCGGGTCCCTGGTGGCCGCCGGCCTGCCGCTGATGCTGACGATCACCGGGCTGGTCGCCGCAGCCGGATCCCTCTACCTCGGCACCCTGTTCGGTGACATCAGCATCTGGGCGATGAACTTCGCGCTGATGTTCGCACTCGCGCTGGGCATCGACTACGCACTGTTCGTGGTCGTCCGCTACCGAGCCGCGCGGTTCGGAGACCACCAGAACACCCGGTCAGCCGTTGGCGAGACCATGGACACGGCCGGCAAGGCGGTCCTGTTCTCCGGCGTGACCGTCCTGGTCTCCCTGTCGGCAGTGATGCTGGTGCCGTCGCCGGCCTTCCGCTCGATGGCCCTCGGCATCATGCTCGCCGTCGTCTTCGTCCTGGCCGCGACGCTGACCCTGCTCCCGGCCGTCCTCGGGAGGCTCGGTCACCGGGTGGACGCCCTCGCACTGCCCTGGGTGCACGCCGGTGAGCACCGGTCGCCCCGCTTCGAGCGGTGGGCCCAGCGGTTGTGGCGTCGGCCGTTCGGCTACGGGTTGCTGGCCCTCGTGGCCCTCGCTGTCCTCGCAGCCCCGGTGCTGGGGCTACGGACCGGGATGCCCTCGATCAAGGTCGTTCCAGAGACCGACTCCAGCCGGGTCGGCTACGCCGCCGTCCAGGACGCGTTCGGCCCGGGCGCACCGGGCACGCTGCAGGTCGTCGTCCCCCAGGACCGGGCCGGCCGGGCCGTGGCCGTGCTCGCCGACGATCCGGGGGTGGCCATGGTCATGCCGCCCGCTGCCGGCACCGGGAAGAACGTGCTGCTGGCCGCCGTACCCGACGACGGCCCGTCCACCCGCGCTCTGGGCACGACAATCGACCGGCTCCGTGCCGACCTGCCGTCGGAGGCCCTCGTCGGAGGCCCCTCGGCCGAGAACCACGACCTCGAGCGGCTGCTGGCCGACAAGACACCACTGGTCATCGGCGTCGTGCTGGCGCTCGGCTTCCTGCTGCTGCTGGTCGCCCTGCAGGCGCCGCTGGTGGCGGCTCTGGGCACCCTGACGAACCTGCTCGCCACCGGCGCCGCCTTCGGCGTGGCGAAGCTGATCTTCCAGGACGGGCACGGATCGGGCCTGCTCGGGTTCGAGCCGCAGGGCTTCCTCGACGCCTGGGCTCCGGTGTTCTTCTTCGCCATGATCTTCGCCATCGGCATGGACTACACCGTCTTCCTGCTGGCGTCCGCGAAGGAGCACTGGGAGCGGTCGAACGACGCGCGCGAGGCGATGGTGGGGGGGCTGGCGCACTCCGGCCGGGTCATCTTCGCCGCTGCCGGCGTGATGGTCGCCGTCTTCTTCACCTTCGCCCTGTCCGGCCCGCTCCCGCCGAAGGAGATGGGTGTCGTCCTCGGCGTCGCCGTGCTCCTCGACGCAGCGCTGGTCCGTCTCCTGCTGCTCCCGGTGCTCCTGCGACTCAGCGGCCGAGCCGCGTGGGCTTCGCCCTCCTGGTTGCGCCGGCTGCTGCCGCGGGTGCGGTTCAGCCACTGAACGGCGCATACCCTGGTGTGTATCGAGAGAGTGGAGTAGTCGTGCAGGTGGACCTCGAGACCGTCGGACCGGTCGTGAACCGGCTCAAGCGCGCCCAGGGGCAGCTGGCCGGGGTGCTGCGGATGCTGGAGGAGGAGCGGGACTGCGCGGACGTCGTGACCCAGCTCGCCGCAGTGTCCCGCGCGCTGGACAAGGCAGGGTTCGCCCTCATCGCGGCCGGGCTCGAGCAATGTCTCCGTGCCGGCGACGAGGGTGTGGTGGACCGCGAGAAGCTCGAGAAGGTCTTCATGTCGCTGGCCTGACCTGGCTGCCCGACCGGCACGGCGTTGGACCGGCTCGGCCGTGCCTGGTCCGACGGCAGGCGCGCGGCGATGCGGGCTCAGGCGGACCCGGTCAGGGCAAGCAGCCGTCGCCGGCGGCGCACCGCCACTGCGCTGAGAGCCAGCAAGACGACGGCGAGCGCAGCTGCACCGGCCAGCACCCGACCGGCGACGGGCTGCGGACCGTCGTCGCCGAGCCGGCCCGGGTCGAACGAGGCGCTGAGTCCCAGTCCGCGGACGTGTCCGGCCTCGGCGACGTGGACCTCGCCGGTGGCCGTCCCGACAGTGGGCCCCAACGTCGCCACCCGCAGGACCCACCGGCCGGCCGGCAGATGGACCCGTGCGGTGTAGAGACCCGGCGCGGACCGGTCCGGCGTCAGGCGCACGGTGCGCTCGCCCTGGGGGCCGGACAGCGCCGCCAGCACGAACTCGTCCACGACGGGCTCGTGGTCGCCGGCGTAGACGACGAGGGCCTGGACGACGGCTGCCGAGGCGTCACCGGCCACCGCCAGCCTGATCTCGGAGGTGCCGCTGTGGGCGTCCGCCGGCGCCGACGCCAGGCCGGTCAGGGCTGCGACGAGGCCCAGCAGCGCGACGTACCGACGGACCGCCCTGGGCGCGCTAGCGCGCCGCGGCCTTCCGGCAGGCGCCGCCTTCTCGGTCCCGACCATGACGACGACGCTAGGCAGTTCCGACCCCGCGCACGCCGGCCGTGTAGGACTGTCATCGACCTGTCATGCGACTCCGCCCGCTGCTGGCGTCACCGCGGACGATCGCCCGGGGACTGGACAAACGCTGTCCGCTCACGACGCGCCGGCCTCCAGGGCTCCCTCGAGGCCGTCTAGCAGGAGGTCGAGACCGAACGCGAACTCCTTGCCGTAGTCGTAGCCCGGCTTCAGCACGTGCTCGAAGGTGAGCTCGGCCAGATGGGGGTACTCGTCGACGGGGAACCGCGCGAGGATTGCCTGCGCGAGCTCGGCGATCTGCTCCGGGGACTCGAACGGCAGCGCCCGATCGGACATCGCGAAGCCGTAGATGTAGCTGTCGAGGGCGGCGTACGCGTGCGCGACGAGCGCGATGGGGAAGCCGGCGCGCCGGAGGCAGGCGATGACGTCGTCGTGGTGACGGAGGTTGGCGGGCCCGGGCACGCTGCGGGACTCCATCAGCCCGTTGGCCCACCGGTGGCGCCCGAGGACCTCGCGGACGGAGACGCCGCGGGCTCGCATCGCGGTCTTCCAGTCGACGTCGGCCGGGATCTCGATCTCGGCGAAGACGAGGTCGATCATGCCGTCGAGGAGGTCGTCGCGGTTCGCGACGTGGTGGTACAGCGACATCGCCTCCACGCCGAGCGCGTTGCCCAGCTTGCGCATGCTGAGCCACTCGAGACCGTGCTCGTCGGCGAGCGCCAGCCCCGTACGAAGCACACGCTCCCGGGACAGCGGGGTCCGCGGTTCGGGTCGGACTTCGGACGACGCGGACATCGTCGGCTCCTCTCGCGACATGCCCCGGGGGTCCGGTCGGCTGTCGCGCCCATCTTACGTTGTAAGGCGCCGGTGACGCGCTGTTCAGCGGCGGTTGAGCAGCCAGACGCGGACGCGGTGCAGCTGCGGCATCAGCGCCGTAGATGACGATCGGGCACGGCGATCGTGGCCAGGACGAAGGTCCGCACGACCGGTGACAGGTCCTGCAGCCAGTCGCCGAGCGACGAGGTTGAGCACGGTCAGGGTCGGGAAGACGGCCAGCCAGATCATCAGGGCCAGCTGGTGCTTGGTCGGCGGGCCGGCACCGGGCCGGCGGGACGGCACGGGTCTGGGTTCGGACATGGTGATGCTCCTGGGTGTCGGTGGGGATGAGTGGTCGGAGCGCGTGACGGCTCGGTGCCGGATCGCGGGCTAGCGCGCGAGTCGCCGAACGTGGCGGACGGCCCGGTCGACGTCCTCGTCGACGAGGTCGGCGTTGATGGCGATGGCCGCCGCCGAGCCTTCGCCGGCGGCGGTGATGACCTGGGCCCGCGGGTTGGCGAGGTTGCCGGCCACCCAGACGCCGGAGACGGTGGTGCGTCCGGTCGGGTCGGTCGCGCACCCAGCCGTCGCTCGTCGAGGTCCGCACCCGAGGTCCGCAGCAGGTCGTTGTGCGGGACGAAGCCGGGGCGGCACGAACACGACGTCCGGGGGATGACGCGCCGTCGTCGCATCTCGACGCCGCGCAGCGCGTCGTCGACGATGACGACGCGCGTCGACGGCGCCTTCGACGACGCCGATGGCCCGGGCGAGCAGCTGCGTCCGCTCGGTCGGCGGTCAGCATGGCTCGGCGTGGGTGAAGAGACGACGTCGTGCGTCCACTGCCGCACGATCTGCGCGTAGCGCACCGCGTCCGGGCGTCCCACCGAGCACGCCGAGCGGGCGGTCGCGCACCTCGTGGCCGTGGCAGTACGGGCAGTGCAGGACGTCCCGGCGCCCACCGCTCCCGCAGTCCGGGGATGTCGGGGAGCTCGTCGCGCAGGCCGGTGGCGACCAGCACCCGGCGAGCCGTCACCTGCCGGCCGTCGGCGAGCAGCACCTGGAACCCGGCCGCTCCCCTCGCGGCGACGACCTCGGCGACGGTGCCGGCGACGACCTCGCCGCCGTAGCCGGCGACCTCCTCGCCGGCCGGCGGCCAGCAGCTCGCCGGGCGGCATGCCGTCGCGGGAGAGGAAGCCCTGCATGTGGGCGGCGGGGGCGTTGCGCGGGTCCCCGGCATCGACCACCAGGACGGTGCGCCGGGCCCGGGACAGCACGAGTGCGGCCGACAGCCCGGCGGCGCCGCCACCGATGATCACTACGTCGTAGTCGCTCATGCCGCCGAGAGTGCGCGCCGCCGGTAAGCAACAACGGATCGTTGCCGTTCCTGGGAAACTGCGCGGTGCAATGGGCGCATGGACGACCACGACCGCGGCGATCGCCGCCGCCCTGGACCAGGTCGGGCCGCGGCTCAAGCGGATCCGCGCCCAGCGCGGGCATCACGCTGACCGCGCTCGCCGAGACGACCGGCATCTCCAAGAGCACGCTTGTCCCGCCTCGAGACCGGGCAGCGGCGCCCGAGCCTGGAGCTGCTGCTGCCGCTCGCGCAGGCCTACCGGGTGCCGCTCGACGACCTCGTCGGGGCGCCGGAGGTCGGCGACCCGCGGATCCGGCTCAAGCCGCGCCGCGTCAAGGGCCGTACCGTCCTCCCGCTGACCCGGCAGCCCGGAGGCATGCAGGCGTGGAAGATCCTCGTCCCGATCAGCAAGTCCCACCCCGAACCGCGCGCAGCGCACGAGGGCTACGAGTGGCTCTACGTGCTCGTCCGGTCGGATGCGCCTCGTCCTCGGCGACCACGACCTCGTCGCTCGGCGCCGGGCGAGGTCGGCCGAGTTCGACACCCGGGTGCCGCACTGGTTCGGCAGCACCGGCGACGGCCCGGCCGAGATCCTGAGCCTGTTCGGCCGCCCCGGCGAGCGGATGCACGTCCGGGCGAAGTCCCGACGGGACGACGCCGGTCAGCCCTGAGTCGCCGCACCGCGGGCAGGGCACACGTTCGTCGACGGCGTCGCCACCCGGTCCTGCGCCACCGCCCGGCCTTCCTGCCGCCCTGACCCGGCGGTCACACGTACAGCGGCCTCCCGTCGACGCTGACTTCGCTGCTCAGGTCCGGTAGCGGCGAACTCGTGCTCGTCGGAGCGCGCGACGGCCGGGAGCGGGCCGACACCGGAGCCGAACGCCAACCGCGTCACACCGGTGCGGGCCGGCGAAGAGAACCGCGCCCGGCGGGCGGCACAACAGCGAGTAGAAGCGGGGGTAGTCCGCAGCGAGGTGGACTGGTACGGCGTCGCCAAGCCCAGCGCAACCCGCGCCAGCTGACGGTGAACTGGAGCGCCAGACCCTCCCGGCGTCACCGGACACCGCGCACGGGCAGGATGCACGCCGCCGCGACCAGCGCGCACACGCTGGCCACGGCGTACAGGGCCGGGTAGCTGCCGAGCGCGAGGATGCCTGGTGCCACGGCCGGAGCAAGCGAGTACGGCAGGGCGCCGGCGATGTTGAACACGCCGAGGTCCTTCGCCGCGGTGGCCGGGTCCGGCAGGACGTCGACGACCAGGGCGAGGTCGATGGCGACGTACAGGCCGAGCCCGACACCGCTGACGGCCAGCGCGAGGTAGAACCCGGCGAGCGCTGAGGTCGTGGCGAGCACCAGCATGGCGACGCTGAACACTGCTGCGGCGGTCATCACGAACACCTTGCGGCGACCGGTGCGGTCGGACAGGGGGCCGCCGACGAGGGAGGCCGTGATGACCAGGACGGACTGCAGCACGGTGGCGAGGAACACCTGTCCAGGCACGTCGTGCTTGTGGCTGCCGAGGTGGTCCAGGAGGTAGAACGCTTCGTAGCTGGTGAGGCTGGCATAGGCGAAGACGAACAAGAACCGGCTGGAGAACGCCCACAGGAAGTCGCCGCTGGCATGCGGCCGCACCCAGAAGGTGCGCGCCAGCTCACCCCGCGACCAGGGCGCCCGCTCGGCGGGGTCGAGCCGCCGGTCGTCGAGGCGCCAGATGAACCACAGGATGGCGACTCCGCCGATCAGGCACGGCGCGAGGAACATGGCCAGCGGGTGCGGGCTGAACACCTTCACGAGCAGGGTGCCGAGCACGGACGCGACCGGAAGGCAGACGCCGAGCACCCCGGACACCATCCCCCGCTGACGGGACGGGACCTGGTCGGGCAGGACCGCCAGCAGCGCCGCGAGGACCGCGTTCAGGAACAGCTGCGCCAGGCACCAGCCGAGCACCACGACGGCGACGTTCGGGGCCAGGGCGACGATGACCGTTCCGGCGGTGCCGCCGGCCAGGCCGACGAGCACCCAGGGCCGGCGCATCCCCAGCGGTGAGGTGGTCCGGTCGGAGAGCCGGCCGAACACCGGGTTCCCGACCACCGCGACCAGCGACCCGAGGCCGGCGACCACGGCGAGGCTGTTCGGCGCCTTGTCGCCGACCAGCGCGTCCAGCTTGAGCGCCAGGGTCACGACCAGCGGCGCGATGAGCATGATGATGACCCCGGTGTAGGCGGCCGCGAACTCGACGACGAACCGCCACCCGACCGCGACCACGCCCGGCCGGCCGTCGCCGTCGCCTGGCAGCGCGGGGCGCTCTGCTCGGTGTTCGGGACCGGCCAGGCGTGCCACGGCCACCGGACCTGCGGGATCGTCTCCCGCGGCGCGCACCGGCGGTCCCGGCAGCGCGGACGTGGGTGACGTGTCGGACATCGCGACCCCCGCGGGAGACAGGGCGATGACCGGCGCCTCGCTCGTGATCACGAGACTGCTCCTGCAACCTGACCGCCGCAAGAGCCGTCCCGCGCCTCGGTGCGCGTGACTCGTGTCTCGCGCCGCGTGAGACGGCCTTGCGGTGTCGCGGGTCTGCGCGACCATGGCCGGGTGGGAGGGACGGGGTCGCGCGCGCGCAGATGGGTGCACCGCTCGTCCAGACCAAGCTGCACGTGCCCGGCGGCCGCGCGGGCGCGGTCTCCCGGCCACGGCTGGACGACCGGCTCGCGCGGGGGATGACGGCGAGGCTCACGCTGCTGTCCGCGCCGGCCGGGTTCGGCAAGACCACGCGTGCTCACCCAATGGCTCGCCGCAGTCCGGCAGGTGCCGACGGTCCGGCGGTCGCGTGGGTGTCGCTGGACGAGCGCGACAACGACCCGGCGCCGGTTCTGGACCTACGTCGTCACCGCGCTGGCACGGCAGCGGCGACGCCGGTGCACGGCGCGGCGCGCTGCAGCTGCTGCACGGCTCCGTCCGCCGTCCACGCGAGGCGGCGATGGCCTCGCTGCTCAACGATCTCGGCGAGCTGCCGGCGACGACGTCGTGCTGGTCCTGGACGACTACCACCTCGTCGACAGCGCCCGAGATCCACGACGGGATGACGCTTCCTGCTCGAGCACCTGCCGCCGCAGGCTGCACCTGGTCCTCGCCGACCCGGGCCGACCCGCCGCTGCCGCTGGCGCGGCTGCGGGCACGCGGCCAGCTGGTCGAGGTCCGCGCGGCCGACCTGCGGTTCACCCCGGACGAGGCCGCGCAGTACCTCAACGGTGCGATGGGGCTCGACGCTGGCCGGCGGCCGACGTCGCGCGCGCTCGCCGAGCGCACCGAGGGCTGGGTCGCCGCGCTGCAGCTGGCCGGCGCTGTCGCTGCAGGGCCGCGACGACGTCAGCGCGTTCGTCGCCGGGTTCGCCGGCGACGACCGCTTCATCGTCGACTACCTCGCCGAGGAGGTGCTGGCCCGCCAGCCCGCCGACGTCCGGGACTTCCTGCTGCGGACCGTCGGTCCTGCGAGCGGCTCACCGGCCCGCTGTGCGACGCCGTCACCGGGCAGGCCGGCGGCGCGGCGCACGCTCGTCGCGCTCGAGCGGGCCAACCTGTTCCTCGTCCCGCTCGACGACCGCCGGCAGTGGTACCGGTACCACCACCTGTTCGCCGACGTGCTGCGCGCCCACCTGCTCGACGAGCACCCGGACGAGGTCGCCGAGCTGCACCGGCGGGCCAGCGCCTGGTTCGAGGCGCACGACGACCGGCCGCAGGCGGTCAGCACGCGCTGGCCGGCGGCGACCCCGACCGGGCGGCGGACCTCATGGAGCTCGCCATGCCGGTGATGCAGCGCGGACCGGCGCGAGGCCGAGCTCGCCCGCTGGGTGCGCGCGCTACCCGACGACGTGGTGCAGCGCCCGGCCGGTCCTCGACGTCGCGCTCGTCGGCGCGCTGGCCCAGGTCTCCGACTTCGACGACCGTCGGACGAACGGCTCGACGACATCGAACGGCTCGCTGCGCTCGGCGGACGGCAGCTGGCCGGAGCAGCCGCCGCCCGGTCTGATCGTCGTCGACCACGACGGCTTCCGGTCGCTTCCCGGCCGACATCGCAGATGTACCGGGCCGCGCTGGCGCTCTCGCCACGGCGACCCGGCCGGCACCTCAGCACGCGCGGCGCGCGCTGGCGCTGGCACCCGCAGGACGACGCACCTGCTCCGGGCCGCTGCGGGCGCGCTGGCCGGGCTGCCGCGTGGAGCACGGGCGACCTGGCCGGCGCGCACGCCGCCTACACCGACTCCGTCGCCGAGCTGCGCCAGGCCGGCCTCCTCGCCGACGTCCTCGGGCTGCACATCACCCTCGGCGACATCCGCCGGCACCCAGGGCCGGCTCGACGACGCGCTGCGCACCTACCAGCGACGCGCTCGACCTCGACCGCAACGGCGGACGGCGCGCGCCGCTGCGCGGAACCGCCGACATGCACGTCGGCCTCGCCGGCGTCCTGCTGGAGCGCGACGACCTCGCCGGCGCCGCGAGCGAGCTGGCCACCAGCCACGCGCCTCGGCGAGCACAACGGGCTGCCGCAGAACCCGTACCGCTCGCGGGTCGTCCACGCGCTCGGCTGCGCGAGGCCGAAGGCGACCTCGACGCCGCGCTCGAGCTGCTCGACGAGGCGGAGCGGGTCTACATCGGCGACTACGCCCCGAACGTGCGGCCGGTGCCGGCGGTGCGAGCCCGGCTGCGGCTGCGCCGCGGCGAGCTCGGCGCACGCCGAGGCGTGGGCCCGGGAGCGGCACCTCGCGCCCGACGACGAGCTGTCGTACCTGCGTGAGTACGAGCACCTCACCCTGGCCCGGCTGCTGCTCGCCCGGCACCAGGCCGGCGGGGCGCACACGGCAGCCGGTGGCTCACCGCCGCTGGACGAGGCGACCGGCCTGCTGCAGCGGCTGGCCGCCGCGGCCGAGACCGGCGGCCGCGTGCGACCGCTCATCGAGATCCTCGCCCTGCTGGCGCACGCCCACGGCGGCGCGCGGCGAGCGCGACACCGCCCTGAGGACCTTGCGGCGGGCGGTGAGCTCGCCGAGCCCGAGAGGTACGTCCGCGTGTTCACCGGCCAAGGACCCGCCTAGCCAGCCTGCTGCGGGCTCTCTCGCGGGCCGAGCCAGGCTCCGGTTACCTGCGGCGGCTCGCGACGACAGTGAGCCGGAGCAGTCCGGAGCGTCTCGCACCGCTGGGCAGATCGCCGACCGCCCGGACCGGCCGTGGGGGCAACCGCTCGTCGAGCCGCTGTCGGAGCGGGAGCTGGACGTGCTGCGGCTGCTGGCCACCGACCTCGACGGCCCGGACATCGCTCGCGAGCTGCACGTCTCGCTGAACACGATGCGCACCCACAGCCGCAACATCTTCCGCAAGCTGCAGGTCAGCAGCCGCCGGGCCGCGGTACGGCGGGCCGTCGAGCTCGACCTGCTGCCCCGCCAACGCCGCACCTGACCCGTATCGGCGAGCTCGACCCGGTGCCCCAACGCCGCACCTGACCAAGACCGGCAAGCGGGCCGCCGCCCGGCGCGCGCACGTTCACCACGCCGCTCACCAGATGTGGTGACGCCGACTCACCACATCGGTTCCTACCTTCCCGGGTGATGGACGACGCGAACCCGCGCCGACCCCCCGCAGAACAGTCCTCAACTCGCACGAGGTGTCCCATGTGCCAGCACCAGCCCCAGTGCCCTCCCGCCGACAGCCCGGCGCGCCAGCTCGCGCGCACCGTCGCGGGCCACCCGGATCAGGGCTGGAGCCTCCTGTGCAACGGGGTTGTCGTGTTCGACGACCTCGGCGAGCTGCCGCCGCACGACGCCCCGGGCGTCGCGCAGGCCGCGTGAGAGGCGTGATCGTCGTGCGCCAGGTCCAGCCGAGGCGACAGCCGCGGCCGACTCGTCCGGCAGAGCTCGACCTCACCACCCCGTCCGGCCGACCCCTGCCCTTCTGACCAGCCGAGTACCGGAAGGACATCTGATGAGCGACACGAACCCGACGACCCGCCCGCGGGAGCCGAGGCAGTACGCGATCCGAGTCGCCAGCCTCCTCGACCGGAGATGGGCGACGTGGTTCGACGGGCTCACCCTCACCCACCAGGACGACGGCACCACCGTCCTCGACGGAGCCGTGGCCGATCAGGCCGCCCTGCACGGTCTGCTCCAGAAGATCCGCGACCTGGGCCTACCGCTGCTGTCAGTCACGACCGCAGACACCACGACCAGCCCCGCTACCGACGACCCCACCGACCGGACCGGGGCGGACGCCTCGACACCCACCACCACGACCACCCGGAGCTCCTCATGAACCGCTTCATCCGCCGCCTCGGCGACCTCAGCGCCCGCCGCCCCTGGACCATCATCGGAAGTCTGGGCCGTCGTGGCCGCGCTCGTGGCCGTGCTGTCCGGCACACTCGGCGGCGCGTTCGCCGACGACTTCAGCGCACCCGGCAGCGACAGCGCCAACGCCATGGACCTGCTCGACGAGCGGTTCCCCGCCGTGGCCGGCGGTACCGCCGTCGCCGTGTTCGCCGCCCCCGAAGGTCAGCAGGCAACGGCCTTCCGGCCATCCGTCGACGCCGCACTGTCCCGGGTCGCGAGGATCAACCACGTCGCCGCCGTCGGCGACCCGTTCGCCGCCGGGCACGTCTCCCCCGACGGTCGCATCGCCTACGCGGACATCGCCCTGGACGTGCCCTCGACCCAGTTCGGACGCGACGCCGCCGCCACCCTCGTGCATGCTCTCAAGACAGCCCAGATGAACGGGCTGCGGACCGAGTTCGGCGGCGACGCAGCATTCCTCAACGCCGAGGAGGAGAAGTCCGGCTCCGAGGTCTTCGGCATCGTGGCCGCCCTCGTCGTGCTGCTCGTCGCGTTCGGAACCGTCGTGGCCGCACTCGTCCCCATCGTCCTCGCGCTGGTGGCGGTCGGTGTCGGGCTCGCCGGTATCGTGCTGCTGGCCGGCGGCATCACGGTCTCCACCGCCGCACCGACCATCGGGGCCATGGTGGGACTGGGCGTCGGCATCGACTACGCGCTGCTGATCGTGTCCCGCTACCGCGAGAACCGTGCCGCCGGGCACGCCAACGGCCGCGCGCTCTCCGTCGCCATGAGCTCGTCCGGCACCGCCGTGTTCTTCGCCGGTGGCACCGTCGTGCTCGCGATGGGTGCCCTCGTGCTCACCGGCGTCGGCTTCCTCGCCTCCATCGGCATCAGCACCTCCATCGTCGCCCTCTTCGCGGTCGCCACCGCAGTCACCCTGCTGCCCGCGCTGCTGTCAGTCCTCGGTGACCGCATCGACGCGGTGCGGGTCGTCGGCCGTCGCCGCACCAGGACCGCCAAGGCGGCGAAGCCGGTGGAGGCGACCGTCTGGTGGCGGCTCGCGCACCGCATCTCCGCCCGGCCCGTCCCGTACCTCGTCGCCGGCACTCTGGCCATGCTGACGCTGGCCGTCCCGGCCCTGTCGCTGCGGACCGGCTTCCCCGACGCGAGCGACAACCCGTCCGGCCACACCGAGCGCAAGGCGTACGAGCTGCTCGCCGACGGCTTCGGTCCCGGCTACAACGCCCCGCTCGTCGTGGTCGCCGACCTGCGCGCAGCCCACCTCGACGCGAGCAACGTCTCGTCGCTGGCGGCCAGCATCGGCGCCGTCCCCGGTGTCGCCCAGGTCGGCGAGCCGCGCATCAACCAGGCCGGGGACACCGTCGTGCTCCCCACGCGGCCGGCCACCGCTCCCTCCGACCCGGCGACCGTGCGCACCCTCGAGCGGGTCCGTGCCGTCACCCCGCCCGGGGTTTACGTGACCGGCCCGACCGCGCTGACCCTCGACCTGGACCAGCAGCTGTCCGAGACTCTGCCGCTGTTCATCGGCGCCATCCTCGCGACCTCGATCCTGCTGCTGATGATCGTGTTCCGCTCGATCGCCGTGCCGCTCAAGGCCGCCGCGATGAACATGCTGTCCATCGGTGCCGCCTACGGGGTCGTGGTCGCCATCTTCCAGTGGGGCTGGCTCGCCGGCGCGTTCAACATCCACGACACGTACCGGATCGCCTCGCCGCTGCCGGTCATCTTCTTCGCCGTGCTGTTCGGCCTCTCGATGGACTACGAGGTGTTCCTCGTCTCCCGGATCCGCGAGTCCTACGAGGCCACCCGGGACAACACGGAGGCGGTCGCCCGAGGCCTGGCGTCCACCGGACGGGTCGTGACGTCCGGCGCGCTGATCATGGTGCTGGTGTTCATGTCGTTCGCCACGAACCCGTCCCCGTTCGTGAAGATGATCGGCATCGGCCTGGCCACCGCGATAGCGCTGGACGCCACGGTCGTCCGCATGGTGCTGGTGCCGGCCACGATGGCTCTGATGGGCCGGGCCAACTGGTGGCTGCCCGGGTGGCTGGACCGTGTCCTGCCGCACCTGAGCCTCGAAGGTCCCTCAGCCCAGCCACCCGCCGCTCGGGTGCCCGTGCCCGCCCAGGGCGACCACCGCGCCCCGGAACCGGACGGCGCGCCGGTCCCGAGCGCCTCTCGCTGACCGGATCCCGTCGACCGGCCCTCCCACCACCCGCAGACCGCTAACAGACAGGACCAGACCGATGATCCAGGCCCGCAACATCACCAAGCACTACGGCGACAAGGTGGCCGTCGACGACATCAGCTTCACGGTCGCCGCCGGCAAGGTCACCGGCTTCCTCGGCCCGAATGGCGCCGGCAAGTCCACCACGATGCGCATGATCGTCGGGCTGGACCGTCCGACCGCCGGCACCGTGACCGTGAACGGCCGCCGCTACGCCGAGCACGAGTCGCCGCTGACCGAGGTCGGCGTGCTGCTCGAGGCGAAGGCCGTGCACACCGGCCGGTCCGCAGTGGACCACCTGCGCGCCGTGGCCGCCACCCACGGCTTCGGCCGGCGCCGCATCGAGCAGGTCATCGACATGACCGGCCTGCACAGCGTCGCCGGCAAACGGGTCGGCGGGTTCTCCCTCGGCATGGGGCAGCGCCTCGGCCTGGCCGTCGCGCTGCTCGGCGACCCGCACACCCTCATCCTCGACGAGCCAGTCAACGGCCTCGACCCGGAAGGGGTGCTGTGGGTGCGGAACCTGCTGCGGCAGCTCGCCGCCGAAGGGCGCACCGTGTTCCTGTCCTCGCACCTGATGAGCGAGATGGCGCTGACCGCCGACCACATCCTGGTCATCGGACGCGGCCGCATCATCGCCGACGCCCCGGTCGCCGACATCATCGCCCGCTCCAGCGGCACCAGCGTGACCGTCCGCACGCCCGAACCCGGCCGGCTGGCCGACCTGCTGCGCGGCCCCGACGTCACCGTCACCCCCGCGGACGACGGCCGCCTCGAGGTCCGCGGCACCAGCGCCCAGGTCATCGGCGAGGCCGCCGCCTCCGCCGGCCTGGTGCTGCACGAGCTCGCGCCGCACCGCGGCAGCCTCGAGGACTCCTACATGTCGCTGACCGCCGACGCCGTCGAGTACCACGCCACCGGCAGCCCCTCCACCGCCCAGAGAACCCAGGTAACCCAGACCACCGAGACCGCTCAGACCGCATCGCTGCCCGCCACCCGGCAGGCACCGAACTCGAAGGAGACCCACCGATGAGCACCCTTACCGCCCCCGCCCCCGCCCCTGCCGCGGTCGTCAGCGCCCGTGCGCACCATCTGTCGTTCCCCCGGGTGCTGCACGCCGAGTGGATCAAGTTCTGGTCGCTGCGGTCGACCGTGTGGACCGTCGCCGCCACCGTCGTCGTGATGGGCGCCGTCAGCTGGCTCGCCGCGTTCTTCACCGCCCGCGAGGCCACCAATCCCGGCACGAAGCCGCAGGACGCTGCCGAGCTGACCCGCCTGCTGCACGACCCGGGCCTCATCCTGACCGGCACCGAGCTCGCCAAGCTCGTCGTGGCCGTCCTCGGTGTCCTCATCATCACCGGTGAGTACTCCACTGGCATGATTCGCTCCACGCTCACCGCGGTCCCGCGCCGCCTGCCGGCCCTGTGGGCCAAGGCGCTCGTGCTCTTCGCGGTCACCACCGGCACCGTGGTGGTCGCCGAGGTCCTCTCCTGGCTGGTGGCCGCCCCGACCCTGCACTCCCACGACGCCGTCCTCGACCTGGGTTCCGCCGAGACGCAGCGCATCCTGCTCGGCGGCGTCCTCTACCTGGCCGGCATCGCCCTGCTCGCGTTCGCGGTCGGCGCCATCATCCGGGTGGCTGCCGGGCGCCCTCGCGACCGTGCTCGGGCTGCTGCTCGTCGTCGAGGTCCTGTTCCGCACCCTGCCGGTCGACTTCTTCCGCCAGGTCAGCCCGTTCCTGCCCGCCACCGCCGGGCACCAGCTGCTCGCCACCCAGTCCAGCATCGAGCAGGCCCGCGCCACCAGCAAGCGCACCTGTCCTCGACCCCTGGGTCGGGTTCATCGTCATGGTCGCCTGGGTCGCGGTCGCGCTCGCCGTCGCCGCCGGGCAGCTGCGCCGCCGCGACGCATGAGGCAGCAGCAGCGTCCGCGCCGGTCCTGTCCCACCCGCCGCCGCGTCCTCATTGGTCCTCGGCGGCGCCCCGCGCAAGGCCCCGGCAGCCCATGCTCGGCCAGCGCCACGGCGACCAGCTCCGGACCGTCGACGGCGCCCGGTGTCCTGGGACTACCTCGGCGCCATCCGGAACTCCAGCACCTCACGTCGGCCGCACCGCCGCAAGCCGGCCAGCGCGGCGCGCAATCTGGACGCTGCCCGACAACGCGTTGCGAAACGGGAGACCGTGCCGCATCATTGGCACTCGACAGACCTGAGTGCCAGACGCGGCACGAGCACCCCGGAGGACCTTCCGTTGCCGACGTACCAGTACGCGTGCACCGAGTGCGGCCACGACTTCGAGACGGTGCAGTCCTTCTCGGACGACTCGCTGACGGAGTGCCCTCAGTGCACGGGGAAGCTGCGCAAGGTCTTCAACGCGGTCGGCATCGTCTTCAAGGGCTCAGGCTTCTACCGCACCGACAGCCGGCCGACGGGCGAGAAGTCCTCGGGCGAGAAGGCCGCGGGAGAGAAGGGCTCGAGCGACAAGGGCTCGGGTGAGAAGGGCGCAGGCGACAAGTCCACCGCGACGAAGGACAGCGCCGGCCGCTCGTCGAAGGACGCCGGCCCGTCGAAGCCCACCTCGACGTCGACCCCCTCGGGCTCGTCGGGTTCCTCGGGCTCGTCAGGTTCCTCGGGCTCGTCCAAGGCCGCGGCGTCCACAAAGGGCAGCGCGGCCTGACCGTCCCTGTGGACGGCCGCCGGAGCATCTCGCCGCCTGGCTAGGGTCGTCCGCATGTCGTCGTACGCCGGCCCACGGGCCGACCTCGGGGTGATCGGCGGGTCAGGGCTCTACTCCCTGCTCGAGGGCGAGCAGGTCGAGGTCGAGACGCCGTTCGGCCCGCCGAGCGACCCTCTGACGATCGCGCGGATCGGTGACCGCAGGGTGGCGTTCGTCCCGCGGCACGGCCGGGACCACCGGTTCCCGCCGCACCTGGTCAACTACCGGGCCAACGTCTGGGCCCTTCGGGCGGTGGGCGCGCGGCAGGTGCTCGCTCCGTGCGCCGTCGGCTCGCTCCGGGCCGACCAGGGCCCGGGCACTGTCGTGGTGCCCGACCAGGTGGTGGACCGCACCTGGGGCCGCGGGCACACGTTCTTCGACGCGGCCGGCCCGGTGGTGCACGTCACGTTCGCCGACCCCTACTGCCCGAGCGGTCGCGAGGTCGCCCTGGACGCGGGCCGACGCCGTGGCCTCCCGGTCGTCGACGGCGGGACGCTCGTGGTGATCAACGGCCCGCGGTTCTCCACCCGGGCCGAGTCCCGGTGGCATGCCGCGCAGGGCTGGTCGGTCGTCGGGATGACCGGCGTCCCGGAGTCGTCGCTGGCCCGCGAGCTGGGCCTCTGCTACACGGCCGTCGCCCTGGTGACCGACCTCGACGCCGGGCTGGAGCACGGCGACGGAGTCACCCACGAGGAGGTGCTGCGGGTCTTCGCGGAGAACATCACCGGGGTGCGCGACCTCCTCCTCGACGCCGTCACCGAGCTGCCGACGCCCGACGCCGACTGCGCGTGCCGGCACAGCACCGACGGCCAGAAGCTCCCGTTCGACCTGCCGTGACGATCGCCGGGCCGGGTGGGCCGGGCGCTGTGGACCGGTGGCTGCGCGAGCTGCGCCGCGCAGTGCTGTGGCGCCGGCGCTTACTGGCCGCGGGACTCCTCGCCGGCTCGGCGGCGTTCGCCCTGCACGTCCTCGCTCCCCCGCCGCCGGAGGGGGTCGGGGTGGTCGTCGCCACACACGACGTGGTGGCCGGCGCCGTGCTGGGCGCTGACGACGTACGACGGGTCGACCGCCCGGCCGGCACCGTGCCCGCGGGCGCCCTCGGCTCGGTTGCCCAGGCCGCCGGCGCGACCGTGTCGACGGCCCTGCGCCGTGGAGAGCTGATCACCGACGTCCGGTTGGCCGGGCCGTCGTCGTTGCGAGGCCTGCCGCCCGACCTCGTCGCCACGCCCGTGCGGCTGGCTGACGGCGACACGGCGGCACTGCTGCGTCCTGGCGACGTCGTCGACGTGCTGGCCGCAGGTGCGGCCGACCCCGGCACGGAGGGGTCGGCGCGACTGGTGGCCTCCGCGGTGCGGGTGCTCGTGGTCCCGCGCCCCGGACGCAGCTCGATCGGGCTGGGGTCCGGCGGCGGCGCGCTTGTCGTGCTGGCCACGTCCCCGCCGACGGCCGCCCGGCTGGCAGCCGCCGCGGTGACCGCACGGCTGACGGTCGTGGTGCGCGCCTCCTGACCCCGTCCGGAGTCGCTCTGACAGGGTGAGCCTCGCCCATCCACCCCTGCCAGGGCGGACTACACCGCACTACGGAGGACTACATGATCAAGGGTTTCAAGGACTTCCTGCTCCGCGGCAACGTCGTCGACCTTGCGGTCGCGGTCGTCATCGGCGTCGCCTTCGGCGCCGTCGTGGCTGCCTTTGCCGAGGACTTCATCGGCGGCATCATCGGGGCCATCGGCGGCACCCCGGACTTCGGGACCGCGGGCTTCGAGGTCAACGAGAGCAAGATCATCCTCGGATCGACGATCAACGCGCTCATCAACTTCGTCATCGTCGCCGCTGCGGTCTACTTCTTCGTCGTGATGCCGGTCAACAAGCTGATGGAGCGGCGCAAGCGTGGCGAGGAGGGCGAGGTCACCGCGCCGAGCGAGGACATCCTGCTGCTCCAGGAGATCCGCGACCTGCTCCGGGCCCGGGGCAGCCAGGTCTGATCCCGGCGAGAACCGCCGCCTACCAGTGCGGCGGCTTCTCCCGGGTCAGCCGCTCGTCGTCGTCGGCGTCATCGGCCGCCTCGTCGGGGTGCTCGCCCCAGCCGGCGTCGGTGTCGTCCGCCGTCTGCTCCGGCAGCACCTCGTCGTCGCCGTCGGAGCCGGCTCGCTCGGTCACACCGTGCAGGCTAGTCCCGGCCGGTGGTCCGGCCGCCGCTAGCATCCACCGACCGCGCCGGCGACGACGGCGACCGACCAGGGCGAGCGAGGCGAGGACGGATGGCGGGTGGAGCGACGCGGCGGCTCCGGACAGCCGCAGCGCGCTCGCTCGGGGTTCTTGGCCTGGAGCTCAGCGCACGCCGGCGGAACGTCGAGCGCAAGCTGGCCAAGGCCCGCACGGAGCGCGACGCGGCGCGGCGCACCGCGGCAGGGGCGGAGGAGAGCGCCGGGGCGTTGGCCCGGCGGGCGGAGGTGCTGACCGAGCAGCTGGAGGTAATGCGGGCCTCGGCGGACCTGGCCGCCGGCCGGGACCGCGCCGACCTCCGCTACGTCGTCGTCGTCACCTACGGGCGGTCCGGTTCGACCCTGTTGCAGGGCATCCTGTCGTCCACGCCGGGGGTGATGATCCGTGGCGAGAACGGCGGGCTGCTGCTCGACCTCTACCGGTTGCACACCACCGCGACCGGCCATCGGGACCGGCTGGCCCGCCCCGCGCCGCTGCCGCCTGAGCACCCGTGGTGGGGCATCGACGGGTACCGCGACGCCACGGCCTTCCGTTCGTTCCGGACCCTGATGCTCGAGACCGTGCTCCGGCCCGAGCCCGGAGCCCGCACCGTCGGCTTCAAGGAGATCGACTGGATCCGCGAGGACATGCCCGGCGCGCTGCGCGGTGTCCTCGCATTCACGCGCAACGTCTTTCCGGGCGTGCGGTTCGTGCTCAACACCCGCAACCTGGACGACGTCGCCCGCAGCAAGTGGTGGGCCGGCAAGCCCGACGCCCTGGTCCGGCTGCGCGCCATGGAGCAGGAGTACGTCGACGCGCTGGCCGTGTTCGGGGACGACGTCTACCGGGTGCACTACGACGACTACGTCGCCGACCCGATGGTCCTCCGCGGGCTGTTCACGTGGCTGGACCTCGACTTCGACGAGGAGCGGGTCCGCGCCGTGATGGCGGTCCGGCACTCCTACTGAGCGGCTGCCGCGCGGGTCAGGTGCGCCCGCAGCACCGACACGACGAGCCGGTGGTCCCGCACCTGCGGCAGGCCGGACACGGTGACGACGCCGACCGGGCCGACGTCCCGGATGGTCAACGGGAAGGCGCCGCCGTGCGCGGCGTACCGCTCGACGGGAAGATCGTATTTCTCGGCCAGCGTCGTCCCGGCGTCCCGACACAGCTGGCCCATGTACAGCGAGCTGTGGCCGAAGCGGGTGACGACCGCGCTCTTACGCAGGACCCACGAGTCGTTGTCTGCCGCGGTCCCCGGCAGGGCGGCGTGGAACAGCTGCTGGCCGGACCTGCTGATGTCGACGACGACGGACAGCCCCCGGCGCCGTGCCTCGTCCACGAGCGCGATACCGAGCGCCCAGGCGTCGTCGTTGTCGAACCTGTCGAGCCGGAGCTCGTCCTCCTGTGCACCCAGCTCGGCCAGGGTGAACGGTTCGTCGGTCAGCTCCTCATCGGTCATGCCGGCAGGGTGCCACGCGCGGCCGGCCCGAGGCGCCGGCCCTCCCCGAAGGTGGCCGACGCCTCGGGATCGGTTCGAGCTGCTAGGACAGCCTGACCAGCTTCCACATGCCCATCATGATGTGCGGCATCCCGGTGAAGTAGTCGGGCCAGAAGCAGGCGATCACGTACTTCCCCGCCGGCAGGTCGTAGCTCAGCAGCTGACGCTTCCCGGCCGAGACGACCCCGGAGGAGGTGCTGGCCTTGAGTGCCCACGGTGGGTCCTGCTGCAGACCGGACTTGACGTAGCGCCGGACCTTGGCGTTGGTCGTGGACGACTTGACGCGCTGGATGACCAGGAAGTGCGGCTGGTCGGACTGGTTCGCGAACGTCACCGTCCCCGAGGCCGGCAGGCGCTTCGACACACCCCACCCGTAGGTGAACGACGTGTAGCGACCGCGATGACCCATCGCGGCGGACTTCGTCCTTGTGCCTGTGACGTTGATCGGCGCCATAGCGTCACCGTTCTGGTCGATCGCCGCCAGCTGCCCGGCCGGCAGGGTCACGCCCATGTCGGACGGGTGCTTGGGGGCGGCGCCGGCGCCGGCGAGGAACACCACCCCGTTGTCGATCCGCTGCACGGCTGCGACGTCGCCGTTGAACGCGTCGCCGAAGTCCTTCTGTGCCTGGTCGGCGGTGTAGCCGTTCTGGAACCGGATCAGCTGCAGCGCATGGCCCCCCGACTTGCTCACGACGTGGAACGTGTAGCGGCCGGGCCGAAGCGTGGTGACCCCGTTTTCCGTGGTGGCACCGCCGCCGTGGAACGTGATCGCGGCGTCGCTCATCCGAACCGTGACGGTGCGCACCGACGCGGCCTGCGCCGGCGCGGCGGTCACCGCGACGGTTGCGGCGACAAGCGCTGCGCTGGCGGCCGCGACCGCCTTGATGTGATGCATCCCCATGTGGTCCCCCTGAGAGAGGTGGAAGTGGCGGCCGGAGCGTAGACCCGGCTGAGGCAGGTCGACCAGTCTTTCCCGACCCTCGTTTTCCAGCTCGCAGAACCTGGCGCAAAAGGGCCCCCGGGCCCGACCTGGTTGTGCCACGATCCGGTCGTGCTGCGAGTACACCTGCGGCGCCTCGGGGCCGCCCTGACGCTCGTCGTCGTCGCGCTGGTCCCGGCGTCCGCCCACCGGCCGGAGCTGGGCACCGCGATTGCCGACACGACGGTGGTGGCCGGGGCCCCGCCCTCGGCGACCGTCCGCATCGACCGCGGCGCGACCCTTGGCGGGTTCGCCAACCCCACGATCGAGCTGGCCCAGAGCGGCACGCTGTCCGTGATCAACTTCGACGGCACGCGGCACTCGGTGACCTCGGACGACCGCGACGCGAGCGGCAACCCGTTGTTCTCCGTCATCGTCAGCCCAGGCGCGAGCGCGACCGTGGTCGGGGTAGCGGCGTTGGCGCCCGGAACCTACCCGTTCCACTGCGTCTTCCACGCCGCCACGATGCGAGGAACGCTCACGATCACCGGCAGCGGCGGCGGGGTCCGGCCGGCGCCGCTGTCCTTCGACCAACCCCTGGTCCAGCCGCCGACGCTGCGGTCGGGACGGATCAGGATCCCGATAACGCAGACCGGCGTGCGGGTGATGCCGACCGGGCCGCTGACGACGATGTGGACCTACGGCGGCACCTACCCCGGCCCCACGATCGTGCGCCGGGCCGGGAAGGACACGAAGGTCAGGTTCGTCAACCGGCTGCCGGCACCGACCCGGCTCTCGGTCCACCTGCACGGCGACCACCACAGCTACCAGGACGACGGCCAGCCGACGCGCTTCCTCATCCCACCCGGCAAGGCCCGCACCTACGACTTCCCCCTGCTCGACGGCGGTCGCCCGGAGCCGGCCGCCTCCCTGTGGTACCACGACCACCGCATGGGTGCGACCACCCGCAACAACTGGCTCGGCCTGCAGGGAATGTTCCTCATCAGCGACCGGTGGACCAAGAAGCTGGGGCTGCCCACCGGCCGCTACGACGTGCCGCTGATGGTGTCCGAGCGAAGCCTCGACGAGGACAACCAGCTGGTCCCGGTCATGCGTCACATGGCGCCGATGCACGGCCCGATGGCGCCGCCGAACGACGCCACCGTCGGCGACCGCATCCTCGTCAACGGACGCTTCGCGCCTTTCCTGAACGTTGCAACCCACCGCTACCGGCTTCGGTTGTTCAACACGTCGCCGTTCACCGCCTACGACTTCGCACTCTCCGACGGACGGCCGTTCGTCCAGATCGGCACCGGGAACGGACTTCTGCCTCGGGCGGTCGTCCGGCAGGACATCCTCCTCGGCCCGTCACAGCGGGCCGATGTCGTGGTCGACTTCAGCGGCGAGCTCGGCACGGACGTGGTCCTCGAGAGCACGCCGCGCCGCGGCGCGCCGGCAGGCGCGGCGGGCTCGCCCACGGCGCAGATCATGCAGTTCCGGGTGCGCAGCGAGGTCACCGACGCCAGCAACCTCCCGGCGAAGCTGCGGCCGCCGCCGCCGATGGAGCGCCCGAAGCGGGTGTCGGCCGTCTGGGCCGTGGGCCTCACCCACCGAGCCGGCGGAAGCTCCTGGACGTTCAACGGCCGTCCGTTCGACCCCAAGCGCGTCGTGCTGAAGGTCGACAAGGGCTCGACCCGGATGTGGGAGCTGCGGAACGACACCGAGATGACGCACTTCGTCCACCTGCACGAGGAGCTGTGGCGCACCGTGAGCCGCGACGGCAAGAAGCCGCCGGCCTGGGAGCGGGGGCTCGAGGACACCTGGCGGCTGGACCCCGGCGAGCGGGTCCGCGTCATGGCGAGGTTCACCGACTACACCGGCGTCTTCATGATCCACTGCCACATGCTCGACCACGAGGACGACGGGTTGATGGCCCAGTTCGCCGTGGTCGACCCCAGCTCGCAGAAGCTGCCGAAGGGCTACACCTACCGACCGGCCCGCGGCCCGGCCGCGCTGGCCGCCCGCACGCTCTGAGCCCGGCGCCAGCGTCCGACGACCCCTGGGCATCGGAACCATTCCCGATGACCGGAGGGCTTCGCCCGCAGTACGGTCAGCCTCGAGCGGAGGGAACTGCATGCCTGTCTTCATGATCGAGCGGCGCTACGCCGACGAGCTCGAGCTCACCACCGACGGCGTCGCCGGGATCAACAGGGTCAACGACGAGGAGGGCGTCCGCTGGCTCTACTCGTTCCTCTCGGCGGACAACCGCAAGACCTACTGCCTGTACGAGGCGCCGTCGGCCCAGGCGATCCGCGACGCCGCGGTGCGGGCCGGGCTGCCGGCCGACGTCATCGTCGAGGTGACCTCCCGGGTCGAGCCCGACGGGTCCCTCACCGGCATCTGAGCGCGTCTGCCAAGGTCGCTTCACTCACGGCAGGAGGCCGCGGGACGACGCGTAGTGGGCCGCCTCCGTGCGGTTCGCCGAGCCCGTCTTGGCGAGGATGCTGCGCACATGGTTGGCCGCAGTGTTCTCGCTGATCACCAGGCGACGGGCGATGGCCCGGTTGCTGAGCCCGACGCCGACGAGCAGCAGCACCTCCGTCTCGCGCGGCGTCAGGCCGTCGACACCCGCCTTGTCCACGGGCACCCGACCGATGCCGGCGAGACCCGCGAGCACCCGCTGCTGGCCCAGCGGCTGGGCCAGCAGGCGCGCCCGCTCGGCCAGCTCGGCAGCCCGGGCCGCGGGCGCGTGCACCCGGTCCAGGTGCCGGGCCCAGGCGGCCAGGGTCAGCGCCAGGTGCGCGGAGGCACCCATACCCGAGTCCATCGCCTCCGCCGCCGCGAAGCAGGTGTCCGGGTCACCGCGGCCGAGCACCGAGTCCGTCGAGCCGAGGTAGCGGTCGGCGCTGCCGAAGACTGCCACGAACTGGCCGGCGACGAGGTTCTTCCCGGCGTACTCGGCCAGCATCGGCCGTAGCCGGTCCAGCGCCGTCCGGTCGTCGAGGGCGAGAGCCGCCTCGGTCAGGAAGGTCAGCACGGCGGGCCACTGGGACGACGACTCCTGGCTGCGCAGGTCCTCACTCATCAGCTGCGCCAGGAGCCGCTCTGCAGGTCGCCGCAGGCCGAGCCCGGTGTAGAGCGCGAGCAGGCCTGGCGCCCAGTGCTCGGTGGGCGCCTCGTCCCCGGTGACCAGGCTCCGGACCTGTTCCAGCGCGCCGGTCTCGCGGCGGACCATGAAGACCTGCAACCCGTAGGAGCCCTCGGTGTCATCGGTGCCGAAGGAGTCGCCGAGCTCCAGCAGCGCCCTGCACGTGCGTTCTGCCGTCTCGAACTGACCGGCTGCCAGCTGCCGGCCGTAGTCCAGGCAGCCGGCCATGTAGGCGTAGAACTCCTGGCCGGTCCCGCGTGCCGAGCGGAGAAGGTCCTGCCGGGCCCGTTCCACGCCCGCCGGGTCGCCGCTGAGGTAGGAGACGACGCCGCGGAAGTACGCCGCCGGACCGAGGTGGCCGAGGTCGCCGGTCTGGTCGGCCAGGTCGGACAGCTCGGTGGCCCTGGCCAGCTTCGCGGGGGCGTCCTGCGGGCGCAGGCCCAGCCACAGGCTGGCCTGCAGTGCGTCGGCGAGCAACCGGTCGTCGCCCAGCCGGCGGGCCAGCTCGACCGCACCACCGCCGACTGAGCCCGCCTGCTCGGTCGCCCCGGTGAAGGCCAGCGCCCGCCCGAGGCTGGCCAGTGCCTGGACGTACAGAGGGTCGTGCTCGTCGTGCGCGATCTGGTCGAGGGCGGCGGTGAGCAGCTCCACCGCCCGGTGCCCCGGCCGGCCGGGGCGCCAGGAGGCGGCTTCGAAGCCGACGGCAGCGAGCACCCTGGTCCGCGGCGTCAGGCTGGATGACACCTGCTCGTAGAGCTCGCGGGCGTGCGCGAAGTCGCCGCCGAGCAGGTAGCTGTGGGCGGCCTGGATCCGGTGCAGGTCGCGTTGCTCCGGCTCGTCGCTGAGGCCGGCTGCCTGCTCGTACCACCGGCCCGCCTCCTGGTGGGCGAGGCTGGAGTCGGCCAGCCTCGCGGCCTCCAGCAGGTAGTGCAGGGCCTTGTCGGTGTGGCCGAGCACCCGGGCGTTCGCGTAGTGGTGTGCCAGGCGGCGTACCGGTGGCTCACCCACCGCCTCCTCCAGCGCCACCGCCACCCTGGCGTGCTCCGTGGCGCGGCGCGACGTCGGCATCAGCTCGAGGACCGTCTGCCGGGCCACGGCGTGCGGGAACCGGTACTCGCCCTCCACCCGGGGCGAGGGCTCGAGCAGCCCGAATGCGAGGGCGTCGTCGATGGCGGCGAGCGTCGTGACGGGGGTCCACTCGCCGGCCGCGAGCAGGGTGCCGAGCTCGAACTCCTCCCCGATCACGGCCGCGAGCTCGAGCACCTGCCGGTGTGGCTGGTCCAGCCGCTCGAGCCGGCTCTGCAAGGTGTCCCGGACGGACTCCGGGGCCGAGAAGCTGCCGGAACGCAGGGCGGCCAGACCACCGCGGTCGGCCAGGTCGCGCCAGACCTCCCGGAGGAAGAACGGGTTGCCTCCGGTCTGGTCCCGCAGGATCGCGGCCGGGACCCGGGCCCGCAGCGGCGTCACGTCGGCCTCGTGGGCCAGGTAGCGCGCGATGTCCTCGGTGTCCAGGCCGCCGAGGTCGAGGCGCCGGACGCCCTCCAGCCGGTAGAGCTGGGCCACCGCGTGCACCAGGACTCCGGACCGGTCCGGTGCCGTGGACCTGGAGGTCGCCACCACGAGCAGCCGCGCGTCGGTGGTGCGCTCGACCAGGTGGCTGAGCAGGCTCAGCGCGGTCGGACCGGCCCAGTGCAGGTCCTCGAGCGCGAGCACCACCGGCCGCTCGGCGGCGGCGACGAGGACGGCCGCGACGACGGCGTCGTACAGCTCTCGCTGGTACTCGGGCTCGGCAGCGGCAGCCGGCTCGCGCCTCCGACCGCCCACCGCGGCGAGCCGGCGGAGCAGGGCGCCGGCGCGGGCCGGGTCGTCGCCGCCGGGCAGCTCGCCTGCCTCGAGCGCGTCGTGCAGCGCGAGCACCGGCTCGACGAACGGTTGGTACGGCGGGCCGAACTCCTTCACGCAGCTGCCGAGCAGCACGGCCGCGCCCTCGGCGTGCAGGCGGACCGCGACCTCGGCCAGCAGCCGGGTCTTCCCGGCCCCGGGCTCGCCGCCGATGAAGACGGCCTGGCGACGGCCGGCGGCCGCGTGCGCCCAGGCCTCCTCGAACGCCGCCAGCTCACGCTGGCGTCCCACGAGGGTCGGGAGGCCGACGTCGGACCACCGCGACGGCATCACCGGACGAGTCCATCCGGCCATCCCGTCACGCTATGTCCGAGATCGTCGGGGCGTCGATGGTCAGATCTGACCATCGCTCTCGCCCGCGGCTGGTCGGGCAGTTCGGGTCATGCGCGGGCGGCCTCGCGTCCCTAGCGTCGAGGGACACAGACGGAATCACAGAGAGGGTGTGCGACAACGTGAGCACGCAGACGATCAAGGACCTGGCCGCGCAGGTGTCCGGCAGGGTCGTGACCCCGCGCGACGGCGAGTACGAGGACGCCCGGCACGTGTACAACCAGATGATCGACAAGCGGCCGGCGGCCGTGATCCGGTGCGCGGACGCGGCTGACGTGGCCGCGGTGGTGCGGCACGCGGCCGAGAGCGGCCGGCCCATCGCCGTGCGCGGTGGAGGCCACAGCGTCCCCGGCTTCGGCACCGCCGACGACGCCGTGGTGGCCGACCTGTCCGGGCTCGACCGGGTCGAGGTCGACACCGAGAAGCGGATCGCACGGGCCGGCGGCGGCGTCACCTGGAACGGCTTCAACGAAGCGACCGGCAAGCACGGCCTGGCCACCACCGGCGGCATCGTCTCGACGACCGGCATCGGGGGGCTGACGCTCGGCGGCGGGATCGGCTATCTGTCCCGTGGCTACCTGCTCCTGGCTCGGCGGCTTGCCGTGGAAGCCGAAGCGGCCCTCCATGAACGAGACGCCGCGGCCCTTCTTGGTCTGGCAGATGATCGCGGCCGGTTTGTCGAGCGTGCGGCTGCGCTCGAGCGCCTCGACGATCGCGGCCATGTCGTGGCCTTCGATCTCGACCGAGTCCCAGCCGAACGACTCGAACTTGGCGCGCGCATCGCCGACGTCCATGACCTCCTCGGTCGTGCCGTCGGTCTGCAGGTGGTTGTAGTCGAGGATCGCGGTGATGTTGTTGATCTTGTAGTGGGCGGCGGTCGCGGCCCCCTCCCAGGTCTCGCCCTCCTGGCAATCGCCGTCGGAGAGCACGGTGAAGGTGTGGGCGGTGTCGGAGAGCCCGTCGAGGCGCAGCGCCAGGCAGATGCCGACCGACATTGAGAGCCCCTGGCCGAGCGACCCGGTCGAGACCTCGATCCCGGGGGTGCGGGTCATGTCGGGATGGCCCTGGAGGTGGGAGCCGATCTGGCGCAGCCCCATCAGGTCCTTGGTAGGGAAGTAGCCGTGCTCGGCGAGCGCCGCGTACTGGATCGGCGCCGCGTGGCCTTTGGAGAGCACGAAGCGATCGCGCTCGGGCCACTTCGGGTTGGTCGGGTCGTGGCGCAGCACCCTGTAATAGAGGGCGGTGACGATGTCAGCGGCCGAGAGCGAGGAGTCGAGATGCCCCGACTTGGCGACCGCGAGCATCCGGACGCAGTGGATCCGGAGCACGGTCGCATAGCGCTCGAGCTCGGGGATCGAGACTGGTTCGCCGGAGGGCTCGCGCCGCGGCTCGGGATCTGGGACCGGCTTCAGGTGGGCCATTCGCTCGTCTCGCGCTCGCTGCTCGGCCGGGTCGGGCTGCGCTGCGGCGGCCGAACTCAATTCAGGTGCGCGAGGGTAGCAGCGAGTAGATGGCTGGACGGTATGCAGGGATCCGGACGCCAGCGCGGCGCCCGATCACCGCAAATTCCTCGCTCTTCGGGGCTATCGGGCTGAGGCCGGGAGGCTGCCGGCTCACGGAAGGGTTCTGAACCCGGCCGAGCACACGCGCTTGCGGTTCCTGGCTTTCGGGAGGCGCTTCAGACCGGCGGCGACCGAGTAGATCATCGGTCCGTAGAGATCGCCGGCGGGAATCGTGAAAGACCCGTCGGCACCGGTGACCGCGCTCCCAACGTGGGTGGGCTTGGAACCCGTCGGCCCGAGCAGATCGCCGCTCAACACCACGCTGCGTCCAGCGGCGCAGGCTGCATTTTTCGACGAAACGACCCCGGAGATGGTGTCCGAGCCGGCAGCCGGCGAGTCGTTTTTCACCGCGGTCACCTGGGTCGAGTAACGGACGGATTCGGATTCGCGCTTGCCGAGCGCGGACGGCGCAATAGAGAGGACGAGCACGACTGCGACTGCTGCGGCGGGCAACAACGGCAGTCTCCTACTACTACTTCTTCTTCTCGTCATCACGGGGTCAGGAAGAAGCCCACCTTGCCCGACCTTTTCACGCGCTTTCCCCGCACGTTGCCCACGATCCGAACCTCGAAAGTCGCCGGGATCGATGCCGCACCGGCGATCAAGGCGGCAGCCTTGGGCACGTTCAGGTTCACGTCGGAGATGAAGCCGAGCGGCCGCCCCTTCCTTCGCTGAACCCCGAGCGTCTTGCCCTGGGAGGCGACCTTGACCTTGCAGCCGCAGCGCACGCTTCCGGTGAGGACCTCTCGTGCCATCTTCTCGCAGTCGATCTTCAGCGAGTCTCCACGGCCGGGCGCGGCTCTGTCTATGCCCTCCCCGCAGGCAATGACGTCCGTGGAGCCGTCCTCGCGTGCCGGCTGCGGGTTGAGGATCCCCGTACCCGGGAACTGGCCGACGACGGTGTCGTCCCCGGCCCCGGCCTGAACCGTGTTCGTGCCCGCCGCCACGTCGATCGTGTCCTTGCCGGGGCTGCCGATGACCAAGTTGGCCCCATCGTCGCCGTCGAGCACCATCGGCCTGCTGCTGAGGTTCACGGTTCTCGAGGCGTCGATCATGTCATCGCCTCCGCCGCCCTCGACGGTGTCGACGCTCGCAATGTTCACGTTCGGTGTGGTCGGCACGCTCAGCTGCCCGGCCGACGCGGGGACCTCAAGCGCCAGGGCGACTGAGTCGTTCAGGGCCCCGGCCCGCACCCAGACCAACGTGTGAATTCCCGGACAGCTCATCCGGGTCGTTGTCTCTGCGACGCAATTGCCGGTCAAGTTGCTGTTCGAGCTGGGCTGCACGCCGGCGGTGTCGGTGATTACCGTCGTGCCCGCGCTCTGGCTCTGGGTGACCACAATGTTGTTCGCTTCCCCGGGGGGGCTCTCCTCGACGATCAGCCTGGTCCCCCGCGGAGAGCCGCTGCCTGGTGCCGTGTCGGTTGCGACGCTGACCGTCGAGGCCGAAGCCGGCGCAGCTGCGGCGTAAAAGGCGGCAGCGCACATCGCTGGAGCGATCGCTGCAAGCCGGATACTCCTCGTGGCGCGAATCATCGGATCAAAAGCTGGGCGAGCTACTTCTTCTTTTTCTTCACGCACTTGCCGTTCTTCAGCTTCTGGCCCTTTTTGCACTTCTTGGCCGTGGCTGCCGGCGCGGCGGGCGTTGTTGCAGCACTCACGCTGGTGACAGGTACAGAGTCACCGCCGGAGGGCGGGGGCGGCGGGGGCGGTGGCGTCGTGTCCGGGCCGAGGTCCGGGCCGGTGCCTCCGACCAGCCGGGCGAGGCTGTACTCCGATCCGCCGAGCACGATCCTGCCGTCGGACTGAAGCAGAACCTGGGCCATCGAATAGAAGTTGTATTCCCCATTCGGGTTGATGGCCAGGGACCGGTCGCCGCCCGGAGCAAAGGTCGTGTCGGGGCTTCCGTCGGGGTTGAAGCGAGCGACCCCTGTCTGGAAGTTCGGCTGCTGGGTCCCGCCCGAGACGATGATCTTGCCGTCCGGCTGAATCGCGATGCCCTCGATGTCCCCGCCAAAAGGAAGATCAAGGTCGGAGAAAGTTGATCCCCCGGTGCCGAAGGTGGCGTCGGGTATTCCGGCAGAGGTGAACCGCGTCAAGTCGCTACCGCCGGCGACGAGGATGTCCCCGTCGGGCTCGAGGGCGATCGCCGAGATCGAGGACGCCACGGGCGGCGTGGCCGTGCCGCCGGTTCCGAACCCGGTGTCGAGGTCTCCGTCGACGCCGTAGCGGAGCAGGACACCCGGCCCGCCGCTGGTCACCGCGCCGGCAAGCAGGAACTTCCCGTCGAATTGCGCCTCGATCTCGTACCCGCCGTTGACTCCGCTCTGGTGAATCGGAGTCGCGAGGGTGCCGCTGCTCTGGAATCCGGTGTCAAGGGTGCCGTCGGTGTTGTAGCGGCGGATCACTCCGCTCTGCCCGAAGGCGATGTCTTTTGAGTGCAGGAGTTTTCCACTCGGCTGAAGCGCCGCCCGCCCGATCGTCTGCGACTCCCCCGAACCGAAGACATGAAGCGCGCCCAGGACGCTGCCATCCACATCGAAGCTCGTGTCGGGGGCGCCTGCGGGCGTGTATTGGGCGAGCGCGTCGTGGTCGATGTTCGGATTCATCATGTCGAAGTGGTGACTTGACCCAACGACTACGGGAGAGCCGTCAGGCCGAATCGCAAGGGAGTTACCGATGTCCGAGCTCATCGCGGGATCGCAGACCCCGGGCGGTGCCATCGGCGGAGGTGGCGTGCTCTGAATGTTGGTCTGTGCGCTCCAAGCCGTGTTGCCGTTGGAGTCACGCGCAAGCGTCAGGAAATCCGCCGCGTTGCAGAGAGCGCCCACATGGCGAACGCCGGCGATGACGACCTTCCCGTCGGGGGCAAGCGCCATGTCCTGACTCCAATAGTCCCCGGAGCCCGGAGTGCCCAATCCTGCTGCGATCCCACCGGTCCCGTAGCTGGGATCGAGATCGCTCGGAGCCGCAGCAGCCGATGGAACGAAGGTCGCGCACGCAAGTGCAACGACGCATGTGATCAGGCCTGGGTGTCTGCTGGCGCTCGTCATTTCTTCTTCTTTTTCTTCTTCTTCTTTTTCTTCTTCTTGGCCGGCGAGCTCGCTGCGGGGGCAAGCGGAACAGCGGTAGGCACCGTCGCAGCAGCGCCTCCACCGTCGGAGGGCGGGGGCGGGGACGGCGGTGGTGGTGGTGTCGCGTCCGGGCCGAGGTCCGGGCCACTGCCGCCGACAAGCCGGGCGAGGCTGAACTCCAATCCGCCGAGCACGATCTTGCCGTCGGATTGCAGCACGACCTGGGCCATCGGATAGACGTTGCGGTCCCCATCCGGGTTGATGGACAGCGCCCGGTCGCCGCCTGGAGCAAAGGTCGTGTCGGGGCTTCCGTCGGGGTTGAAGCGAGCGACCCCGGCCTGGGATCCGCCGGGGGGCGCAGCCGAGGCCGAGACGATGATCTTCCCGTCCGGCTGAATCGCGATGCCTTCGATCCACCTGCCCAAAGGAAGGTCGAGATCGGTGGAAGTGGATCCACCTGTGCCGAAGGTCGGGTCGGGCATTCCGGCGGAGGTGAACCGAGTGACATCGTTTTCGCCAGCGACGATGATGTCCCCGTCGGGCTCCAGCGCGATTGCCGAGATCGCGGAGGCCGGGGATACGGGCGGCGTGGCAGTGCCGCCGACTCCGAAGCCCGTGTCGAGGTCGCCGTCGACGCCGTAGCGGAGCAGGACCCCGAGGACGCCTGGCCCGCTGGGGGTCAGCGCGCCGGCAAGCAGGAACTTGCCGTCGGGCTGAGATTCGATCTCGTACCCACCGTTGACTCCGTGGCGGTAGATCGGAGTCGCGAGGGTGCCGCTGCTCTGGAATCCGGTGTCAAGGGTGCCGTCGGTGTTGTAGCGGCGGATTACTCCCGCATCGCCGAATGCCGTGTCCTTGGACAAGAGGAGCTTGCCGCTCGGCTGCAACGCGACGCGCCCGGTCGTGTCCGACTCGCCGGCGCCGAACGGGTGGGCGGCGCCCTGCTGGTTGCCGTCGCCACCGAACAGGAGATCGGGGGCACCGGCCGGTGTGTACTGCGCCAGCCCGTCGTACACCCCCATGCCGCCACCGCCGCTCGTCGTCCCGCCGGCGATCGAGGTGCCGTCGGGGCGAATCGCAAGCGAGTTGGCCGAGTTCGTGGCTCTCGATGATGGGGCACGGCAGCATCGGCGGTGGGGCGGGCGTGCTCACGAAGTTGGTCTGCTGGGACCACGCCGTAGTGCCGTCGGAGCCGCGGGCGATCGTGAAGAAGTCGTTGGATTCGCACATCGGCTGGGAATAGAAGAGCCGGACGCCGGCGGTGATGATCTTGCCGTCCGGGGCCAAAGCCATGTCCTGGCTCCAGTAGTCATCGAGGTCGGGATCCCCAATGCCGGCGACGATCCCCCCGGTGCCGAAGCCGGCGTCGAGATCGCTCGGCGCCGCGGCTGCAGTCGGGACCAAGAGCAGGCTGCCGACGAGCGCGCCCCACAACGCCCGCGTCAAACGGTCCCCCCCAAGACGGCTCCGCATCATTTCAACCCTTCCTCTCGACTTTGACCTACCGGGGATCCCGGCACGTATCGGGACGATCATCGCTTGCGCCGCTTCTTCTTCTTCTTGCACTTCTTCTTTTTCTTCTTCTTCGAAGTCGTCGCGCGCTTGCGCTTCTTTCGCTTCTTCTTGCAGGTCGGGCCCGCGGCGCTTGCAGGCACAGACGAGGCGCCTGGCGCGCCGGCGCTACCCCCGGATCCTCCGCCACCCGGACCAGATCCCGGCCCAGGCCCGGGACCAGAGTCGTCCGCGCTTTGGTAGCTCGCCACCGCGAGGTTGCCACCCTCGAACGTCGTCGGGTCCACCGATCCGCCGGCGAGCAGGATCGTCCCGTCGGGACGCAACTCCAAGTCCTGGCCGATATCGGTCTGGCCCAGGTCAGTGGTGACCACTCCTCCGCTGCCGAAGCTCGGGTCCGGCGCCCCATCGCCCTCGTATCGGAGGACTGCGAACTCGATGTTGCTTCCGACCTCGCCGGTGCCGCCGATCACCAGCTTGCCATCCGGCTGTTCGACGATCCCGGCGCCGAGGGTCTGAGTGCCAATCGCCGTCTGGACCTTGCCGTCGCCGCCGCCGAACCCCACTGTGTCGAGCGAGCCATCGTCGCTGTAGCGGGCGAGCGCGAGCTCGGTGCCACCGCCGGCAAGTGTGGCTCCCGCGACGACTATGCCATCGCTCGTGATCGCGACGTCGTCCACGAACTCCAGCGCCCCCATGCCGCCGAAGTCATCGATCACGATTCCGTCGTCGTCCGGCGAGCCGTCGTCCCCGAATGTAGCCGTGTCGAGATCACCGTCGGCTGTGTAGCGGGCGAGGGCGAAGTCCTGGCCGCCGCCGGGATCTGAGGTCCCTGCGGCGACGATTTTCCCCGCCGGGCCCTCGACGGCAAGCGCATTGAGATGGTCGTCGCTGCCGGCGCCGTCGAGATCCGTGGTTACGTAACCGGCGCCTGCTGCGAATCCGCCGCCGCCGGTGTCGAGGGCCCCGGTCGGAGTGAGACGCGCTACGTAGAAGTCCGTCACCCCAGGACCCTGAGCCGTGCCGCCAATCAGGATCTTGCCTCCGGCGACCGCCTCGACGTCCGCTGCATCGTCCCCGTCGTTCGTGCCGCCGATGTCTATGAGCAGCGTGCCGTCGCTGCCGCTGCCGAAGCCCCCATCCCCATCGTCGTCGTCGAGGCTTCCGTCGCTCTCGAACCGTGCGACTGAACTGTCGTTGTCCGCAAAGCCCGCCACGACGATGTCCCCGTCGGGCTCGAGGGCCACGCCGCGCGCCTCGTCATCCGACTCCGACCCGCTGAGGTCGGCTTCCGCGTGTCCGTCGCCGCCCCCGAACGCGGGGTCGAGGGTTCCGTTGGGCAGCACGCGCGCGACCAGGAAATCCCGGTCGGCGCCGGGACCGATGTCGGTGGTGCCGGCGACGACGAGCTTGCCGTCGCTCTGGAGCACCGTCGATATCCCGGTGTCGCTGCTTGGTCCCGGTTCGCCGGTCACGACGATGCCGTCGCCGTCCCAGGTCGGATCGAGCGACCCGTCCCCTCCGGCAAGGCGCACGGCGACGATTCGAGTGCCGTTGCGCGCGCCGGCCGAAACGATCTTGCCGTCGCCCTGGATCGCGACCCCGTTGCCGTTCTGGTTGCCGCCCGGGTAGAGGACGATCCCGTCGCCGGGCGTAGCGTCGTTGCCGAAGTTCGTATCCACTGCGCTGCCATCGGCTGTGAACCGCGCTACCGCCCCGGTCCTGTCGCTGGGCGTGAACGAGGTCCCGGCGACCACAGCCCTGCCCATCGAGTCGATCGTCAGGTCCTCGCCGCGGCTCATGTTTCCCCCGCCCGCCTCGAACTCGGTGAGGATGTATCCGTCGTCGCCGTCGCCAAAGCCGCCGTCGCCGTCGTCTGTGTCGAGGCTGCCGTCGTCCTCGGTGCGCATCAGGATTAACTTGGAAGTGCTCGCGCCCAGGTCGAAGATTTCTCCGGTGGCGAGGATGTTGGTTCCGCTCACCTGCACCGACTTGATCGGCTGCGGAGCGAAGACTGGTCCGTTGATGTCGTAGGACACCGCGCCGTTGCCGCCGAACGTCGTGTCGGGATCGCCATTGGCGTCAAGGCGGGCGAGCCCGGCGGTTGTGGAGTCCTCGCCTCCGATCACGACCTTGTCTCCGGCGCCGATCGCAACGCTTTGGCCCTGGGCGTAGCTGCCGCCGTCGCCCGGGAAGATGATGTATCCGTCGTCGCCGTCCCCGAAGCCCCCGTCCGCATCGCTGTTGTCGTCAACCGTACCGTTGGTCTCGAACCGAGCCGCCGCATAGCCCTCGTTCGGGACGCCGGTACCGAATCCGCCGAGCACGATTCGCCCCTGTGAATCGATAGCGACGGCATAGGCCAAGTCGGTTTGGCCCGCTACTCCTACGGTCGCGGTCCCGTTCGTTCCGAATCCCGTGTCCAGGGTGCCGTCGGGGTTGTAGCGCGCGACCGCCATGTCGCCGAACCCGGCGTCACTCGCGTCTGAGTAACCCGCGACGACGATCTTGCCGCTGCCGTCGATTGCGATGTCGGAAGAATTGTCGGCCGAGCCGGTGCCGAAGTCGGTTCTCACCGTTCCGGTGCCCTCCGGACCGAAGCTCGCATCGAGGCTGCCGTCGGTGTTGAACCGGGTGACGGCGAAGTCGTTGTTCCCGTCGAAGCCGGTGGTCAGCACCCTGCCGGACGAGTCGATCGCGAGATCCTCGGCCGTCAACTGGCCGTTGCCGGTGATCCCGAGATCGAAGACCGCCTTGCCATCGCCGCTGAAGCTCGTGTCGAGGTCGCCGGCGGCCGCATACGCCGTCCCCGCGACTGTCAACGCGAGGATCGCTCCCGCCAGCGCTGCCCGTCGCTTCCCTCCGATCACTTCTTTTTCTCCCCGCCCTTCCCTTTCTTACCCTTCTTCTTCTTCTTCGTCTTCTTCGCCTTGAACGTGATGTCGAGCGTCTTCGTCGAGGCGAGCCCGAGCGGCTGGCCGAAGTAGTCCGTCGGCTGGAAGGTGAAGGCCACCGTGGTCTTCAGCTTCTTGCCCTTCTTCTTCAGCTTCGAGCGCAGGCTCTTCTCGGATTTGATCTCAAAACCGCGGATCGAGCCGCGGCTGACGTCGACTGGAGGGACCTTCGGCTTCACGAACCCCTTGCTGTCGGTCCATCCCAGGGTGCCCTTCTCCTCGAAGGTGGCGCTCAGGTCGAGATTGCCGATTTCATCCTGGCTCGTGGTCGCGACCGTGAAGTTGTTCGTGATCACATGGGCGTTGATGCGAAAGCTCAGGTCCGGCCCCGGCTGCGCGGGCATGCAGGTCGAGAGCGGGCGCCATCCGCCCGGCGGGCAGCCGCCAACCGACGAGTTCATCATCGCCTCGTAGCCGCTCTGCGGCGACTGGGTGCGCCAGCCCCAGGGGGTCGTCCCCTCGATCGACTGCCAGACCACGAGCCAGTAGACGCCCGACGGAAGGAGCCACGGGAACTTGGGCGCGATAGAGAAGTCGTTGATCGCGCCCGCGGGGGGGATGAACGAGTCGGGCGGGCCCGCCAGCGCGGGCAGGTCTGCCGGCATTCCCCCCACGTCCGGATAAATTCCGTACGAGTAGGTGCCTCCCGGGCCTCCGCTGCCGAGGATGTCGAAGCCGCTCGCGGACCAGCTCTGCCCTGATGGAACGACGAAGTCGTCGGCGAACCGCGGGCCGTTCATGTTGACCACGTTGCCCGTCGGGGTCCCGTTGGTCTGGTTGACCAGCGCGGTGTCGGGCGGCACCGGGATCTGCGCAGAGGCAAGACCAGGCATCGCGAGCAGCGCGCCGCAGGCAATCGCGATCGCCCGTTCTCTCCAGGTCTCCCGGTTACTCCTCATCTCCCGCCAAGCACACTACCGAGAAGTTGGCAGGTTGTCGCGCCGGAGCTCGGGCCTAGTGCTTGTGGTTGCCGCCGCCCCGCGGTGCGTGGTTGAGGCCGCGGGCCTTGCGGGCGTCGGCGCGCGGCACCGAGAGGATGCTCGAGCCGCCGGCGCCCGCGGCGAGGATGGTGACGAACGCGTCCGTGTCGGTGAGCGCCGTCGACCAGAGCTGCGAGCGCGCGCGCTTGACCGAGAGCAGCACCTTGCCCGGGCCGCGGGCCTCGAGGGGGCGGATCATCAGCCGGCTGTGGCGGGCGTCGGTGCGGACGTAGGCGAAGGTGTCGCCGAACACGGCGGGGCTGAAGATTTGAGTGCTTCCCGCGCTGACCAGGTTGCTCTGCAGCTCGACCGCCGGCAGCGTGAGCCGCGCGATCCGGCTACGCCCGGTGCCCGCGGTTCCGTAGAGCAGCGTGTCGCCGTCGAGCGCCGGGTGGCTGATCTGGGTCGGTGAGGGAGCGGTGGCGACCGTGAAGTCGACCGTGGCACTGGCCGGGTTCGCGATCCCGCGCGCGAACAGCGCGTCGCCGCCGGAGGCGAGCGGCGCCCGCCAGACGAGCCAGCGGTCCGAGACCGCGAGCGCGTCGGCGCCCGGAGCCGGGTACTCGGCGACCGGGGCGAGGCTGCCGCGGGCGAGCAGCTGGATGCTGGCGGCGGATCGAATCACCGCGATGTAGGAGCCGCCGATCGCCGGGTCGCTGCCCGGCAGCGTGAAGTCAATGCCGCTCGAGCGCAGCACCCCGGTTGAGGGAAGGCTTTCGAATGCGAGCGCACCCTGGCTGGTCGACGGGTCGGCGGCCGAGGGCTGGGTGATCGTCGAGGCGGCGATCGCGCTGCCGGGGGCGAAGGCGAGCGCGAGCCCGGCGGCGAGCAGCGCAGCGGCGTCGCCGCGGCGCAGGCCGAGATAGACGCCGGGCCGCTCGCACATCAGCTCGGTGGCGCGGAAGCCAAGCGGGCGGCCCGCGTGCGGGGCGAGAGCGACGACCGGGATCGCGCGCCCGAGCCCGAAGCCCGCGCCGACCAGCAGCCCGAGCGCCGGGTCGCCAAGCGCGAGGCTGATTCCGGCGAGCGCCCAGACGCCGAATGAGAGCACGAAGGTCGTGAAGCCGATACCCAGCAGCACTCCGTAGAGCGCGGCCGCGACCGGCATCGGCATCACCCGGCGCCAGTGCTCGGGGAGCTGGCGGCGGATCTGGGGAACGATCCGGGTTCCGCGCAGCTCGAGCGCGGCGGCAAAGGCGGCAATCGCTGCAGCGACGACGTACGCGATCCGGCCGCCGGCGCCGTGCAGCGCCTCGCCGGCCAGCGCCAGGGCACCGAAGGTGAGTAGACCGCCGATCACGGCCCCGGGGAGGAACGCAGCGCAGGCCGCGATGGTGGTTCGCCGTCCGCCGGTGTGCCCGGTCGGTCCGATCGTCTCGATCACCGAGAGGCCGCATGGGGAAAAGGTTCCGGTGGCGCCGATCAGGAGCGCGGCGAGTACGAGCGAGATCTCCAGCATCAAGAGCCCGCCATCAACACGGCACCTGGGTGTCGTAGTACATGACGCAGAACACCTTGCGGCCCTTGAAGCAGTAACCGGTCAAGGCCTGGTCGCCGTTGATCCTTGTCCTGTGCTTCGAACAGCAGTCGGTCAGCTTGCGGACCCGCCCGCCGCAGCAGCGATACCAGACGCCGTCGACCACGGTGTGGATGTCGTAGATGCCGCGGACGCGGTCGCAGACCCTGGTCCGCGGCGCCGGCGGCAGCGGGCGCCCGTCGGGATCGAGGAGGGGCTGGCCGGCGCCGTCTACCGGCTGCCCGGCGTCGTTGACGGGCCGGCCGAGGTCGTCGATCGGCGCACCGTCGCCGGGGCTGAGCGGGAACCCGCGCGAGTCGATTCGCGGCAGCCCGGCCGGATGCGGGCAGGAGCCGGTGGTGAAGATGTGTCCGCAGAAGTGGTAGGCCTCGGCGTCGCCGGGCTTGACAACCGCGCCGACCGCCGGCGCGGCGGCGGCGCCGAGCAGCGCTCCCCCGACCCGGGCGAGGAATCCGCGCCGCGAGGTGTCGCGGGCGAGCGAGTCGGAGACCTTGGCGAGGTGCTCAGGCATCGTCGTCCCGGCGCCGCTCGGCGGTCGCGACCACGCTCTCGAGCTGGGCGAGGTTGTTGAACGTTCCCTTGGCGAGCACGGTGCCGCCGCGGTCGAGCGCGACCGCGAACGGGCTGCCGGGGACCTCGAGCTGGTTCCAGAGCGCTGAGTCGTCGACCTCGTCGAAGGTCCCGACCGCGATCCGCGGATCGCTTGCGAGGTGCTTTATCGCGGGCTCGAGCGTCTGGCAGAGGTGGCAGCCCTCGGAGGTGAAGACCGCGAGCGCGGTTTCGGCCCCGTTCGGCGACAGCTGCGCGACGAGATCCGGCACGCTCGCCCCGATCTCCGGGCCCTCGCCCGCGATCTCGAGCGCGCCCTGGCCCCCAAGCTGCATCCGCAGCATCCCGACCTCGCGCGCCAGCGCCAGCACCGCGACCGCGAGTCCGGCGCATGCGAGCAGCGCGAGCCCGAGCCCGATCGCGAGCCAGCCGTCGGTGCTCGGGTCGGCGTCGGGGATGAAGGGGAGCACGGCGAAAGCAGCGGCCAGTGCGACGTTGCGCGCCACGGCGAGCCGGCTGACCGTCGAGCGCGCGCCGAAGCACGCGCACGGCTGGCCGGAGAGCCCGCGGCCGATCGCCCGCGCCATCAGCGCCGCGAAGCCCAGCATCAGCGCGGCGGCGGCCCACGCGGCGGCATCGAGCCCGGCAGCGACGCCGGCGGCGAGCGCCAGCTCAACCGCGATCAGCCCTGCCCAGAGCGGGCTGCGGACACCCGGCCCGATTCCGAACGTCCCGAGCCCCTCGCGGCTCGCGTCGGGGCTCCGCAGCTTCAAGGCCGCGGAGACAACAAGTACGCCCGCCAAGGCGACCCTCAACGCCAACTCGATCACGCCGGGCAGGCTACCCGGAACGGCGCGGCGCTACGCCGCTGTTGCCTGCCGCTTTCGCTTGCGCTTTTTCTTCGCGCAGCGGCGCTGCTTCTTGCCGCCCTTGCGTTTCGCCGCTCGCGCCTCCGCCTTCTTGCGCCCACGCTTGCGCTTCTTGCAGCGCCGCGGGCGCAGCTCGGTTCGGCCGCCGGTCTCGCGCGTCGAGCACGGCCGACTCAGTCCGCCGGCGACGAAGCGGCCGTCAACGAGCTCGGCGGTCACGCGCGTATCGAGGCGCCTCCCTTCGCAGCGAGCGGTGACGACGCTGCCGGTGAGGTTGAAGAGGAATCGGACGAGCGCCCTCTGGTCGACAGCGGTCGTCGGCACCGAGAACGAGAGCCGGTACGGATACCCGGTGTCCCCGAGCGGGGCGATCATCGCCGGGATCACCAGGGTCGACGGAGCCGGCATCCCGTTGCTGCGCACGTGCAGCAGCAGGTGGGCGCCGGAGGGAACCGGCGCGGAGCTGAAGATCGACAGCGTGCCGGGCGCGGGCCCATTCACATCGACGAAGTTCATCTCACCCGTCCCGACCAGCGAGGCGCCGCAGCGCGCCCGCGCCTCCTCGGTGGTCGCGTTCTCGAGCAGGGTCTGGTCGCATCCCGGGACCGTCAGCGTCGAGAACCTGAAATCGGATTCGAAGTCGATGAACAAGTTCGCGGTGCGCGGCGGCGGCGGCGAGACCCCGTCGGTGGCGTTGAGGACGTCGGCGAGCCCGATAGACGCTGACCGGGGAGTTGCTCTCGAGCGACAGCACGTCGGGCGTGATCCGGCTGTCGGCGACGAGCACGGTGTCGGCGGCCGCGAAGCGCTCGGCCGAAGCCGTACCGCAGACGAGCAGGAACGCGAACACGGTGAAAGCGGCGGCTCTGGCGCTACACGACATCAACCCCCTAACACTCCTCAAGCGCGAAACGACCGCTCAGCCGATCGCGACCATGCGCTCGATCGGCAGCTTCGCCTTCTCGGCGATCTCCGGCGGCACCTTGACCTCGTACTTGAAGTCGCGGAGCGAGTCGCGGACCTTCGGCAGGTCGATCATCTTCATGTACTTGCAGAACGCCATCCGGTTGGCCTCGATCAGCTTCGCCTGCGGCGCCGCCTGCTGGAGCGGGTAGAGCATCCCGTTCTCGGTCGCGACGATGTACTCGCCGTCGGGGTGGTCCTCGATGTAGTCGAGCATCCCGCCGGTCGAGAGCATCTGCACGCCCTCGGGGTCGATGTCGCCCGAGGCGACGTACTCCATCGCCTGGGTCGAGCAGCCGCACTCGGGGTGGATCAGGAACTCGGCGTTCGGGTGCTCCTCGCGCACGGTCTTGATGTCGTTCGGGCGGATGCCGGCGTGGACGTGGCACTCGCCGTCCCAGATGTGGAAGCGGGCGCGGCGCTCGGGGTCCTCCTTGAGGCCGGTCTCGCGCTCGACGAAGGCGCCGAGCCACATGTCGGGGCCGAAGAGGATCTCGGTGTCCTCGCCGTGCTCCTCCCAGATGTGGTTGACGACGTCGACGGCGTTCGAGGAGGTGCAGCAGTAGTCGGTCTCCGCCTTCACCTCGGCCGAGGTGTTGACGTACATGACCACCTTCGCGCCCGGGTGCTCGGCCTTCCAGGCGCGGAGCTGGTCGGCGTTGATCGACTCCGAGAGCGAGCAGCCGGCGCCGAGGTCGGCGATCAGCACCGTCTTGTCGGGAGAGAGGATCGAGGCGGTCTCGGCCATGAAGTGGACGCCGCAGAACTCGATCACCGAGGCGTCGGTGGCGGCCGCCTGGCGCGAGAGCCCGAGCGAGTCGCCGACGAAGTCGGCCAGGTCCTGGAGCTCGGGGAGCTGGTAGTTGTGGGCGAGGATGACCGCGTCGCGCTCGGCCGCGAGCGCGCGGACCTCCTCGGACATCGCGCGGATCTCCTCCGGAGTGAGGTCGGGTGTGACAACGGGTTGGAGCGTCGGGAGCTCTTGCACCGGGTGTCCTTTCCTATGTTCGCCGCCCCGGCTTTGGCCTCGAGGCAAGCGAATGAACTGTCACATGCTACGGCTGATCGCGGCAGCCTACTGGGTGCGGATGCCCGAGCTGCCCGAAGTCGAGATCACCGCGCGCCGGTTGAGCGCCGCGCTCGCCGGCGCCGAGGTCGAGTCGGCGCTCGCGACCGGCGTCGCGACGCTGAAGACCTTCGACCCGCCGCTCGACGACCTCGAGGGGCGCGAGATCGAGGGCGTGGGCCGGATCGGGAAGATGCTGCGGGTCGATTTCAGCGGCGATCTCGCGCTGCTCATCCACCTGATGTCGGCGGGGCGGCTGCAGCTCTACGACAAGCGCGCCTCGCTGAAGGACAAGCGCTCGCGGCTGCGGGTGCGGATCGCCCACCCTGACGGGGACGCGAGCTGCGGCTGCGCGAGTTCGGGACCCGGCAATCGGCTTGGGCGAAGCTGCTGCCCTCTGACGAGGTCGCCGAGGACGAGATGGTCGCGACGCTCGGCCCTGAGGCGTGGCCGGCGCCGCCGCTGGCGCGGTTCGCGGAGTTGATCGACCAGCCCCGCCACCTGCACCCCTTGCTCCGCGACCAGCGCACGATCGCCGGCATCGGCCGCTCGTGGGTCGACGAGATCCTCTGGAAGGCGAAGCTGTCGCCGTTCAAGAAGGGCTCGGAGCTGTCGGATGACGAGGTCGCCGGGCTCCACGACGCGCTGCCGATGCTCGGCAACGTCGTCAAGCACTACGAGGCCGTGGTCGAGGAGCAGGTGCCCGACAAGATGCCGATGCCGCTCCAGGTCCACCGCCGCGAGGGCGAACCCTGCCCGCGCTGCGGGACCACGATCGAGGCCGTCTTCTTCTCCGAGCACCAGACCAACTACTGCCCGGATTGCCAGACCGGCGGCCGAGTGCTCAAGGACCGCCGCTTGTCACGGCTGCTCAAGTAGCAGTAGGCTCGCCCGATGGGAGCCAGGTATCGCCCCCTCCTCCTTCTGGCCGCGTCGCTAGCGGCGCTCGTCGCGGCCCCGGCGGCGCGCGGCGATACCTACTTGAACCTGACCCCGATGAGCATCCCGGGTGCCTTCGTCGGCGCCGCGACTCCCTACCCGACGAGCATCGAGGTCTCCGGTGTCGCGGGGACCGTCGCGAAGGCGAACGTGCAGCTGATCGACGTCGATATCGGCGGGAATCGCGAGGAGCTGGACCTGGTGCTGAGCGGCCCCGGCGGTTCGGCGGTGCGGCTCTGGTCGGACGCGTGCGGCGTCGATGCGATGAACACGGGGTTGGACTACCTCTTCGACGACGCCGCGGTCCCGCTCCCTGACGCCGGGCCCTGCGCGCAGGGGACGTATCGGCCAACCGACTACCTCGACCTCCCGGGCGACGACTTCACCCCGGGCGGAGGGCCGGCCGGGCCCTTCGCGACCGAGCTCGCCGCCTTCAACGGGATCTCCCCGAACGGGACCTGGAGCCTGTTCGCGCGCTCGGACGAGAACGGCGACTTCCTCGTCATCAACGCCTGGGCGCTGACCTTGGCGATTCAGCCTCCGCCGCCGGTGCCCACAGCGACTACGCCCGCGGCAGCGCTCGCGGCGCCGACGGGGCAGGCCGCGGCGGCTCTCCGCCGCTGCAAGCGCAAGCACGGCAAGGCGCGGAGGAAGTGCAAGAAAAAGGCGGGGGCGCTACCGGCCTAGTCAGCGGCCCGTCGCGCGCCGGATCAGCCCGCGGCCGATCCGCAGCGGGTGCGAGGCGACCAGGCCGAGCCGCCCCGTGAGGCTGGTCGGGTCCCTGCCCATCCCGATCTGCTGGAGGATGTCGCCTGGGTTGAAGTAGACCCGCTCGCAGACGAGCTTTTCGTCCCCGAAGATGAAGAAGGCGGTCATCCGGGTCTCGAACGAGCGCCCGGTCGGCGGCAGCCCGCGCAGCGGCCCGTCGTGGGTGCCGCGGAGGATGAACTCGACGATCACCGCGTCGTCGGCGTGGCGGAGGCTGAGCAGCTCGTTGCTCTGGTCGGGAAAGGCGGTGCGGCCCTCCTTGAAGTAGGCCATCACCTCCTCGGGGCCGTCGTAGACCTCGCCGGTCGCGATCAGCTCGTAGCGCGGGTGTTCGAAGGTCTCGAGCGTCTCGTCGAACTCGAACCTGTTCTCGGTCTCCATGTGCGCGCGGACAATCTGCTCGCGCTTCGAGCGCTGGTTTCCTCCGAGTACGGGCATGCCCCGACCCTACACCCGTTCGACCAGCATGCTGAGGTCGAGCGCCGGCGCCGAGTGGGTGAGCGCCCCGACCGAGATGTAGTCGACGCCGGTCGCGGCGATCATGCCCACGTTCTCGAGCGTCACCCCGCCCGAGGCCTCGGTGGCGACCGGGCCGCCCTTGGCCCCCTTCGCGCAGCGCCACCGCCGCATCGATCGCGGTCGGCTCCATGTTGTCGAGCAGGATCCGGTGCGCGCCGGCCTTGAGCGCCTCGCCGACCTCGCTCAGCGTCCGGCACTCGACCTCGATCTCGGTGCCGAGCGAGCCGCGCCGGGCGCGCTCGAGCGCCTCGGTGAGGCCGCCGGCGAGCGCGATGTGGTTTTCCTTGACGAGCACCGCGTCGTAGAGGCCCATGCGGTGGTTCTCGCCGCCGCCGGCCGCGACCGCCGCCTTCTCGAGCGCGCGCAGGCCGGGGGTCGTCTTGCGGGTATCGAGGATCCGGGCGGCGGTCCCCTCGACCGCGCGCACGTACATCTGAGTGAGCGTCGCGATCCCAGACAGTCTCCCGAGCAGGTTGAGCGCGACGCGCTCGGCGGCGAGCAGCGCGCGCGCCTCGCCGCTCGCCCGCGCAACCGTCGCCGGGGCCTCGTGCCACTCGCCCTCGGAGACGGCGGCGTCGAACTCCTCGGCGCCTGTCTGCGCGAACGCCTCGCGGGCAGCATCGAGACCGAAGATCACACCGGGCTGCTTCTGGGTCAGCGTCGCGCGGCCGTGCGAGTCGGCTGGGACGACCGCGGCGCTGGTGATGTCGCCGCTGCCGACGTCCTCGGCGAGCGCGCGAGCGACGATCTCGCGCAGCTGGGCGGCGGGTTCGGGAACCGACATCAACGCGGAGGGGCCGGTGGGAGATCCGGGTCCGGCTTGTTCCTCAACTCGTCCAGGTCGCGTCGATCGCGGTCGCCCCTGACTGGATCTTCCTCGGCGCTGATCGCCTCCTTGATCCGCTCCAGAACCGGCTTGGAGGCGATCACAAACTCCGTCCCGTCGCCGAAGCTTGCCCGGCGAGCGTCCCCACGCAAGTTCTCATACGAATCGACGCCCTGCACCCGGGTCATCACGTCGAGCGGCCCCGCAGCCGTCTGAACTCGGACCGGCGTGGCAAAGAGCGAAGTTGGCTCGCTGAGATCGAGCTCCTCAGTGACCCCCGCCCCCAGGTCTCTGCGGGCCTCCAGGACCTTGAGCGCCGATGCGAGCGCCTCCGCATTCTGATCGCTGTCGGCAACGACGATGTCGAGGTCAAAGGTGGCGCGATCGACGCCGTACGTAACGGCGGCCCAGCCGCCAACCACAACGTAGTCCACGCCCTCACGCTCGAGGATGTGGACTATCGCTCGCGGGTCAGCTGGCGCGTCCGGTGCCACGCGCCGATCCGCTCCATGCGCTTTCACGCAGCTCCCGCATCAGCAATACGTAGTGACGCGCTCGGTCGAGTCGCTCCGAGCACGACATTTGCGTCGTAAGCCCCAGTGGGTGAGATTGCATCTGCGCGGTTTTCGCACGGGCAGCCATCGAGCCAGATCATAGGGACGAAATCTCACGGAATCTCACGAAATGCGGCGCCGTGGCGTTTAATCAGCACATGGCCGCGCTACCCCCGTTCCAGAAGCTGCTCGATCGCCACAAGGGCGACGTGCTCGGGTTCCTGATCGCGAGCGTCGGGCCGCAGGAGGCCGAGGACTGCTTCCAGGAAACCTTCATCGCGGCACTGCGGGCCTATCCGCGGCTCGAGCATGCCGACAACCTGAAATCGTGGCTGATGACGATCGCGCACCGCAAGGCGATCGACCATCACCGCTCGGGCAAGCGGCGGGCGACGCCCGCCGGCGGTGCGGAGCAACTCGAGCCCGCCGGCGGCCGAGATGAACGGGCAGGGCGGCGACCCCGGCCTCTGGCAAGCGGTCGCCGAGCTGCCCCCGAAGCAGCGCAGCGCGGTGATGCTGCGCTTCGCCGGCGACCTCCGCTACCGCGAGATCGGCGAACGGATCTCGTGCTCGGAGGACGCGGCGCGGCGAAACGTCCACGAAGGCCTGAAGCGATTGAGAGAGGAGCTCGTATGAGCGAGACGACGACAACCAAGGAGCTTGGCGATGCGATCCGCGACATGACCCGGGTCAACGTGGACACGGTGGACGCGGCCGCGGAGCGGCTCGCGGAGCGCGCCGCAGAGGACGGCCTGATCGAGGTCAGCTACGCGACCGTCCCCTCGCCGTTCGGCGACGCATTGGTCGCGGCGACCAAGCGCGGGCTCGTGAAGCTGGCGCTCCCGAACCAGAATCCCGACAACGTGCTCGCCGAGCTCTCGGAGCGGGTCTCGCCGGCGATCCTCGAGGCCCCCGCCCAGCTCGACGAGGCGCGGCGCGAGCTCGACGCCTACTTCGAGGGAAGGCTGCACGACTTCTCCACCCCCCTCGATTGGCAGCTGATCCACGGCTTCCAGACCAAGGTGCTGGAGGCGACCTACGCGATCCCCTACGGCGAGACCCTCTCGTATGGCGAGGTCGCGGCCGAGGCCGGCAACCCGCGAGCCTTCCGCGCCGCCGGCACGGCGCTCGGGCGCAACCCACTGCCAATCATCGTCCCCTGCCACCGGGTGCTGCAGGCCGGCGGCAAGGTCGGGAACTACGGCGGCGGCCCGGCGATGAAGGAAGCGCTGCTGAAGCTCAGAGGGCGCGCTGCGCTAGGTCTACTTCTTCTTGACGCGCTTCAGCGTCAAGGTCCCGCTCATCTGCGCGCTGATCGCGATCCCGGGCCGCGAGGCGGTCGCATTGCCGGTGATCGGGATCGTGATCGTCTTCTTGCCGATCTGCTTTTTGGCGATCGTGCCCTGTGGCACGCGGTACTGGGCATCCGACGCACCCGCGATTCCGGTCGCCCAGGGCCCCCCGTCGCCATGACAGCCCGTGCCGGTGACCTTGACGGGAAAGTTCGCGAAGTCGACGATCAAGCCTGCGCTGGTTTTCGTGAAGCCGCCGTCCTCGTCGCCGGCGTGCTCGCCGGGCGGGGGTGACTCGACCCCCACCGGGCACATCTCGAGCTCCCCTGGGGAGATCGGTGGGCAGAGTCTCTGCGTAGTCATGCCGCCGCTTCCGGTCCTCGTCTTCGCGTCGAGGGTCGCGGTCTCGTCGAGCTCGGTCGCGTAGTAGGTCGCCTGGAACGCCCAGTTAGTCGTGTAGTTGTCGCCGCAGGCGTGGGTTCCCTGAGAGGAGCCCGAAGCGGTGAGGTGGCCCGTGTAAAGGATCGGCTCCTTGGCCTTCTTCGTCGCTGCCGGTGACTGGACGGCGGAGAGACCGGCAACGAGCAGCAGGGCGAGAACCGCGGCGACGGTCAGAGGCAAGCGCGGGCGGCCCTCCGTGTCCATGCGTCCAGTCTGGCAGCTAAGCGGCGATCGCGGTCGCGGTTCGCCGCGCGAGCGCCATGATCGTGACCATCGGGTTGGTGCCCGAGGAGGTGGGGAAGGCGCTGCCGTCGCCGATCCAGACGCCGGGGGTGTCGTGGAGCTCGCCCCAGGGGCCGGCGACCGAGGTCTTCGGGTCGGTGCCCATGCGGCAGCTGCCCATCTGGTGGGCGCTGAACATCTTCAGCCCGCCGGCACCCATGTGGGCGCTCTGGAACGCCTCGATCACCGGGCCGAGATCCTCGCCGCGCTTCCAGGTCGGGGTGCCCGTGGAAAGCGCGCTGATCTCCTCGGCGCCGGCCGCCTCGTGGAGGCGCGCCTGGACGTCAAGCCCCTGCTTGATGTTCGAGATGTCGAGCTCATCGGTGACCTCGTAGGTCGGCACGGCCTCGCCGTTCGGGTCGATCGTCACCTGGCCGGCGCCGCGGTCGCGGGTCAGCGAGATGAACGTTCCGCCGAAGCGGACCTTCTCCATGATCTCCTTGTGGGCGACGGCGCCGTTCCAGGGCAGCGCCGAGCCGATCAGCCCCGGCGCGTACTGCGCGGTCTCGATCAGGAAGCCGTAGCCGTCGCCGGTATCGGCGAACTCGTCGCAGAGACCCGCCTGCGGCGGGCCCATCCAGGCCTTGAGCTCCTCGGAGTACGTGCCGAAGACGGCCGAGGCCGGGTGGAGCCGGAGGTTCATGCCGACCGCGGGCCCGCCGATCTGCGAGCGCAGCAGCAGCGCCGGCGACTCGAGGGCGCCGCAGGCGACGACGACGCGGGGCGCCTTCACGGTCAACTTGGTCTGCGGGCCCTCCGGCTCACCGACAATCGCCTCGACTCCTGCGGCCTTGCCGCCCTCGGTGAGGATGCGGCGCGCGCTGGCGTGGACCACGAAGCGGCCGCCCTTTTCGGCGGCGTCGGCGAGGAAGGTGCGGTCGCCGCTCTGCTTCGAGCCCGAGAAGTCGCCGAAGCCGAGGAAGCCCGCGGTCTCGGCCGAGTAGTGGCGCGGATCGGCGTTGCGGATGATCGTCTCGAAGCTCCAGTCGAGCTTCTCAGTCGCCTCTTTCAGCTTCTGCTGGGGGCCGTTGAGGTCACTGCATTTGTCATTGGCCTTGATCCGCTCCATGACCGCGTCGAGGTGGGCGTCGTAGTCGGGGCCGTCGAGACCCTCGAGGCCGTGCTCGGAAGCCCATTCGTCGCGGACCCAGTCCCGCGTGCGCAGGCAGTTGGTCCAGTTGATCGTCGTGCCGCCGCCGAGCGTGACGCCAGCTTGCAGCGAGATGTTTCCGTCGGCGGTCGGGTTCGGGCCGCCGCGCCAGATCATCTTCTCGTAGGCGTCGAACTCGTAGCCGGTGAAGTCGGACTCGTTGTAATAACCCGAGCCCTCGAGCACGATCACGTCGAGCCCGGCGGCGGCGAGGGTCGCGGCGGTCACCCCACCGCCGGAGCCCGAGCCGACGATCACCGCGTCGGCCTCGAGCGTCTCCTCCTCCCCGCTCACCTCGGTCATCTTCAGCGGCTTGGGCACGTCGGGTGGCGGCCCCGGCGGCCCCGGGAAGCCGTAGGCCTCCCAGGCAGGGTTGACACGGGTTTCCGGGTTCGGGGCGCCGTAGTGGACGAAGAGGGTCATCGCCGAGAGCGCGCCGACTCCGGCGGCCGCGTCCTCGGAAGACTGGGCCACTCCGTCGAGGATCGCCTCGCGTGCATCCTGCGAGGGCGCGTCGCCGAGCCCCTCGGCGGCGAACGCGTCGAGCAGCTCGATCATCCCGCCGCGGATCTCGGGGTCGGGGATCCCGAGCACGAGGTCGGCGACGGCGGCGTCGGTCGCCGTAGTCGGTCGCCGCGCGCGCCCAGATCCCGCCCGGGTCGGGATCGCGATCGATCGAGGGAACGACGGTGTCGCAGACGTCGCGAAGCGCCGCGCGCTGGGTATCGGTCAGTTCCTCGGCCATGGACGGAAACCTATCTGCCACACTGGTTCGGTGAGGAGAGCGCTGATCTTGGGGACGATCGCGGCCGGGCTGATGCTGCCGACCACCGCTTCGGCGGGGAGTATCGAGAGCTACGGGATCTACACCGCGAATCCCGGCGAAGTCAACAACGTCACCGCCTCCGGCGACGGCGCCAGGGTGACGCTCACCGACTCGGCCGGGCTGCTCGCCGGTCCGGGCTCGCTGCTCCCGGGCCAGGGCGACTGCATGCAGGTCAGCCCGACGAGTGTCAGCTGCGCCTACGGGAACTTCAACCTCCAGCTCGGAGACATGAACGACTCGTTCACCTGGACGGGGGGCGCTTTCCCGGTCGACTCGCGGTTCACCGGTCAGTTCGTCGTGTCCGGCGATGCCGGCAGCGACCTGATCACCGGCAGTCCCTACAAGGACGATCTCAGGGGGAGCGCAAACACCACGCTCACAGACCCGGCGGGCAACGACACAATCCTCGGACTCGAGGGCGACGACACCGTCGCCGACAGCGACGGCACTTCGAACACGCTCGACGCGGGTCCGGGTGACGACACCGTGCTCGGAGGCACGGGCCAGAACACCATGATCGGCGGCCCCGGTCTGGACCGGATAAGCGGCGGAGACGGGCCCGACACGATGAGTGGCGGCGACGGCGCCGACAGCATGAACGGCCTCGGTGGGCCCGACACCGTCCTCGGCGAGGGCGGCAATGACAGCATCGAGGGAGGGGGCGCCATGGACGTCAGCGACGGAGGACCGGGCAGCGACTTCCTGGGCAAGGAGTTCCACGCAGGGGGCTGCGAGCTCGTCGCCAACCTCGACGGCGGCCCCGACGTCCTGATCGGCGGGCCCGGGCCGGACACGATCGGGGCTTCATGCAACACGCCGATCCTGAAGCTCCGCGACGGCGAGGCCGACAAGGGCAAGTGCGCGGAGCGGGTCACCAGCGCGGTCAAGGAGTACGACAAGAAGCTCGACCTGATCGAGGGCGGAGCCTGCGCGACGCTCGTCTGCAAGTCGAAGAAGAAAAAGAAGAAGGGCAAGAAGTCATCCGCGCTCGCGGCCGCCAAGAAGGGCAAGAAGAAAAAGAAGAAGTGCAAGCCCTACAAGGCGCCGGAGCCCCTCTTCGAGTAGCCGCACCGGGCGAGCGAGGCTAGTCGCCGGCCGACTGCAGCAGGTACTCCTTGACGAAGCCGTCGAGGTCGCCGTCGAGCACGCGCTGCGCGTCGCCGACCTCGTGGCCGGTGCGGTGGTCCTTGACGCGCTGATCCGGATGAAGCGTGTAGCTGCGGATCTGCGAGCCCCACTCGGCTGATTTTGTCTCCCCGCGCTCGGCGGCGAGCTCCTCGGCGCGCTTCTGCTCCTCGAGCTCGCAGGAGGCGGGAGCGGACCATCTGCATCGCGACCGCCTTGTTCTGGGTCTGGGAGCGCTCGTTCTGGCACTGGACGACGACCCCGGTCGGCAGGTGGGTGATCCGCACGGCCGAGTCGGTCTTGTTGACGTGCTGGCCGCCCGCCCCTGATGCCCTGTAGGTATCGATGCGCAGGTCTGCTTCGTCGAGCTCGACCTCGACCTCGTCGGAGACCAGCGGCGCGACCTCGAGCTGCGCGAAGCTGGTGTGGCGGCGGTTGGCGGAGTCGAACGGCGAGAGGCGAACGAGGCGGTGGACGCCGCGCTCGGCGGCGAACAGGCCGTAGGCGTTCTCGCCATGGGCGAGGAAGGTCGCCGACTTGATCCCGGCCTCCTCCCCCGGCGAGGCCTCCTTCATCTCGACATCCATGCCGCGCTTCTCGGCCCAGCGCAGGTACATGCGGACCAGCATCTCGGCCCAGTCCTGTGAGTCGGTGCCGCCGGCGCCGGCGTTGACGGTGACGACGGCGTCGCCCGCGTCGTAGTCGCCTTGGAAGAGACGCTGCTCCTCGAGCGCCTCGAGCCGCTGCTCGATCGAGTCGAGCTGCGAGCCGAGCTCCGCCGCCATCTCCTCGTCCTCGGCGGCCATCTCGGCGAGCTCGTCGAGATCGCCGGCGTCGCGCTCGAGCTCGCGGAATCCGTCGAGCTTCTTCTGCGCCCGGGCGTGGGCGGCCGAGGTCTGCTTGGCACCGGCCTGGTCGTCCCAGAAGCCGGGCCGCTGCATCTCGGCCTCGAGCCGCTCTACCTCAGCTTCGAGTGAGGCCGGGTCAAAGGTAGTCCGCGAGCAGCTTCATCTGCTCGCGGATCGCCGCGAGGCGCGCGGGTACAGCGTCCTTGGAGACGGCCTCGGCCACGGGCAGGGAGCTTAGACAGCTAGGCAGCCGGGGCGCGGGCGCCGATGATCCAGGTCGAGGCCGGCGCGACGACGCCGTCGGGGCTCTCGAACTCGTTCAATGCCTCGCGGAGCTCGGTCTCCACCTTGGGCCGGACCTTCGCGGCCTCCTCCGGGCCGACCACTCGCATCAGCTCGCCGGCCGGGCCGAGCGCGAGGTTGAACTCGACCGCGTGATCGAGGTCGCGGCCGATCTTGATCGGGGCATCCAGTCGCGTCAGCGTCGGCTCCTGGAAGCCCGCGATCTGGAGCTGCTCGCTGACCGTGTCGGCGTTCGCCATCGAGAACGGACCCGGGCCGCAGGTCGGCTCGTCGGTCTCCTCGGGGTGCTCGAGGTACTTGTCGGCGACACCCTCGGCGCGGGTCATCCACTCGTTGTCGGCCTTCTGGCGCCAGACGCTCGCGCAGAAGCGCGCACCGGGCTTCATCGAGGAACAGATGTTTCGAAGCGCCGCGACCGGATTGGCGAAGAACATCACCCCCATGCGCGAGAAGACGTAGTCGTAGCCCTCGCCGAGGTCGCCGACCTGGACGTCCACCACCCTGAAGTCGATGTTCTCGATCCCGGCGGCCTCCTCGTGTGCCGCCTCGATGAACGGCTCCGACACATCGACTCCGAGCGCCTCGGAGCCGGGGCCGGCGAGCTCGAGCAGCCGCTGGGTCGTGTCGCCGAACCCGCAGCCGATGTCGAGCATCTTCGAGCCCTCGGGAGGCGGGTAGAGCGCCATCGCCCCCTCGCCGTGCTTGCCGAGGCCGGCGACGACGAGGTCGCGGTAGGTGACGAAACGCTCGAAGAGGACCCCCGACCATGCCTCGGTCGCCTCCTCGTTTGCTGCGTCGACCTGCACTGACTGCTCGGATGCCGCGACGGGTTCCATGGTCAGGCATGGTACGCCCAATGACGCGGATCGTGTTCCTTTTCGCGCTGATCGCGAGCGCGCTTGCGCCCCAGCAGGCGCAGGCGGTCGGCGCCTACCCTGCCGCCCAGCAACTGGCGAAGAAGATCGGCTCACGCCCGGCCGCGAGCGGCGGCGAGAAGCGCGCCCACAGCTACGTCGCGGGGCAGTTCCGCGCCGCCGGGCTCGAGGTCAGCGTCGATCCGTTCCGGGTCCCGGGCCGCGGGGGATCGCGGAACGTAGTCGGCGCCTTCGAGACGCCGCGCCAGTGCCTGCAGATCCTGATGGCGCACACCGACAGCGTGCCGCCGGGCACCGGAGCAAACGACAACGCGAGCGGGGTCGGGGTGCTGGTCGCGCTGGCGCCCCGGCTCGCTTCGCTGAATCCCCAGTGCGACGTCTGGCTCGTCGCGACCGGCTCCGAGGAACGCGAGGTGATCGGGACCGGCTACCACGTCGGCTCACAGGCGCTCGTCGGCCGCGTCCAGGCGTCCGGCCGCGCCGCCGACCTCCGCTACGCGCTATCGGTCGACATGGTCGGGCGCGGGCGGCGGTTCTACCTTCGCTCGCCGCAGCCCTCCGTGCGCGCCGGCGTCGAGGGCGAGATCCTCGCCGCGGCGCGTCGTGCGAACGTCACCGTGCGCTGGTCGCGCGACTCGGGACAGGGCAACTCCGACCACCGCGAGTTCGAGCTCGCCGGGCTGCCCGGCGCGGTGCTCGAGGTCTGGCGCGGGGTCGACCCCTGCCACCACGAGGGCTGCGACCGCGCGCCGCGGCTCCAGAAACCGGCGCTGCGACTGATGACCGCGCTCGCGGCCGAGGTCGTGCGGGGCGGCAGCTAGGGCTCGATCTTCGCGGCCCTGAGCGCCTCGGCGCGGTGCTCGAACGGCCGCCATTCGGCGACCTTGCCGCCGCGAAGCGTGAACAGGTGTGCCATCTCGTCCTCGTTGGCGAGATCGTCGGTCTCCTCCCAGAACCACTGCCGGCGGGTCAGCGCCACCACCCGGTCGTTCGCCTCGCGGAGCTCGTCGACGACGATCTGCTGCTGGACGCCGCCGGGCTTGCGGGTCGCCCAGGCGCGCGCCTCTTCGGTTCCCTTGCGCAGCCCGCGCATCGAGTGGATCTCGACCTCGGGATCGAGCGTGTCTGTGAAGGCGTCGAGATCGCCTTCGTTGAACGCGGCGATGAAGCGCGCTACTACCTCGGAGTTGGTTGGGACCAGCGGCTGAGAAATCGGGCCGGGCTCAGGCTCCGTGGCACTTCTTGTACTTCTTGCCCGAGCCGCACCAGCACGGGTCGTTGCGCCCGACCTTCTCGTGCTCGTCCTTGACCTTGGTCTCGACGATGCCCGGGTCGCGCCCCTCATCGGGAGCGGGGGCGCCGTTGCCGGTCTCGACCGTGCCCGCGACCTCGGCGACAGCCGCGTCGCCGGCCAGCGCCGAGGGCTGGTCGGGGCCGCCACCCGAGTAGCTGACGTTGCGCGGAGCCTGGCCGGTGGGCGCGAACGCCTCCTCGGCCTGGGCGGGCTCGATGTTGACCTCGACGTGGAAGATCAGCCGCGAGAACTCCTCCCAGATCCCGTTCATGAGCGCCTGGAACATCTCGAAGCCCTCGTTCTTGTAGGCGACCAGCGGATCGATCTGAGCGAAGCCGCGGAGGTGGATTCCCTCGCGCAGGTAGTCCATCTCGTAGAGGTGCTCGCGCCAGCGGTTGTCGATTAGCTGCAGCAGGATGCCGCGCTCGAGCTGGCGCATCAGCTCGTCGCCGAACTCGGCCTCGCGGCGGTCGTAGGCAGCGAGCGCGTCGGCGAGGAGCTGGTCGGTGAGGCTCTCGCGGTCTACGGTCTCGGGGGCGAGGTTGGCGAACTCGACCTGCAACGGCCAGAGCTGCGTGAGCTGGGTCTTGAGCTCGGCGAGGTCCCACTCCTCGAAGACGTCGCCGGGTGTGTAGGTGGCGACCAGCCGCTCGACGGTGTTGGCGAGCTCGGTCCGGGCGATGTCGGACATGTCCCTGCCCTCGAGGATCTCGCGCCGGTACTTGTAGACGATGCGGCGCTGCTCGTTCATCACGTCGTCGTACTCGAGCACCCGCTTGCGGATCAGGAAGTTCTGCTCCTCGACCTTCTTCTGGGCGCTCTCGACGGTGCGGGTCAGCATCTTCGCCTCGAGCGCCTCCTCCTCCCCCTCCTCGTTCACCGGTCCGAGCCGGTCGAGGATCTTGTAGATCCGGTCGCCGGCGAAGAGGCGGATCACGTCGTCCTCGGCGGAGAGGAAGAAGCGCGACTCGCCCGGGTCGCCCTGGCGGCCCGAGCGGCCGCGAAGCTGGTTGTCGATCCGGCGCGACTCGTGGCGCTCGGTGCCGCAAATGAACAGCCCCCCGAGCTCGACGACCTCGGCACCCTCGGCCTCGGTCTGCGGCTCGAGCTCGGCGGTCTTCTCGGCGAGCGCCTCCTCGTATCCGTCAGCGCCGGGTTGCAGGCCCTTGTTGACGAGCTCGTGGTGGGCCATCTGCTCGGGGTTGCCGCCGAGCTTGATGTCGACGCCGCGGCCGGCCATGTTGGTCGCGATCGTCACCGCGCCCTTGCGGCCCGCCATCGCGATCGTCTCTCCCTCGCGCTCGGCGTTCTCGGGCTTCGCATTGAGGACGACGTGTTCGACCCCGCGCCGCTTCAGGTCCTGGGAGATCATCTCCGAGACCTCGACCGAGATCGTCCCGACGAGGATCGGCTGGCCGGCCTCGTGACGGGCGTGGATCTCGTTCAGGACCGCCTTCCACTTGCCGCCCTTCGTCTTGTAGATCTGGTCGTTCTGGTCGGCCCGAACCATGTCGACGTTAGTCGGGATCTCGACCACCGGCATCTTGTAGATCTTCATGAACTCGGTGGCCTCGGTGAGCGCAGTGCCGGTCATCCCCGAGAGCTTGTCGTAGAGGCGGAAGTAGTTCTGGAGGGTGATCGTGGCGAGCGTCTGGTTCTCCTCACGGATCGCGACGCCCTCCTTCGCCTCGACGGCCTGGTGCAGGCCCTCGGACCAGCGCCGCCCTTCGAGGATTCGGCCGGTGAACTCGTCGATGATCATCACCTCGCCGTCGACGACGGCGTAGTCCTTGTCGAGCCTGTAGAGCGACTCGGCCTTCAGCGACTGGACGAGGTGGTTGACGAGAGTGCCGTGCTCGCCGAGGTAGAGGTTCTCGACCCCGAGGAACTCCTCCGCCTTCGAGACGCCCTTCTCGGTCGGGGCGACGGTCTTGTGCTTCTCGTCGAACTCGTAGTCGTAGGTCGCCTCAGAGGTGTCCTTCGACTCGCCGAGCGCCTTCAGCTTCGTCTTGCGTCGGCTCGCCCTGCATCTGCTTGGCCAGCCGGGCGAACGTGTAGTAGAGGTCGGCGGCCTGTTCGGGGGCGCCGGAGATGATCAGCGGCGTGCGCGCCTCGTCGATGAGGATGTTGTCGACCTCGTCGACGATCGCGAAGTCGTGGCCGCGCTGCACGCACTCCTCGAGCGATCCGGCCATGTTGTCGCGAAGGTAGTCGAACCCGAACTCCGAGTTGGTGCCGTAGACGACGTCGCTGGGAGTACTTCTCGCGGCGGTCCTCGCGTGTCGTCCGCTCTCCTGCAGCGAGGAGTGGGTGACCCCGAGCGCGTCGTAGATCGGCGCCATCCACTCCTCGTCGCGGCGGGCGAGGTAGTCGTTGACGGTGACCAGGTGGACGGCGCCGCCGGCGAGCGAGTTGAGGAAGACGGGCAGGGTCGCGGTCAGCGTCTTGCCCTCGCCGGTCTTCATCTCGGCGATGCCGCCGTCGTGGAGGACCATGCCGCCGATCAGCTGGACGTCGAAGTGGCGCTGGCCGAGCGTGCGTTGCGAGGCCTCGCGGACGAGCGCGAAGGCCTCCGGGAGCAGGTCGTCGAGCTTCTCGCCGCCCTTGGCGCGCTCGCGCAGCTTGTCGGCCTCCTCGCGGAGCTCGGCGTCGTCGAGCAGCTCCATCTCGGGCTCGATCCGGTTGATCGCCTCGACCCGGCTCTCGTACTGGCTTGAACTGCTTGCCCTCCCCCATGCGGAGGGCGCGCGTCAGATAGGTCTCTGGTGCCACGGGCTCAGCGTTAGCGAACGCCCGCTGCCCGCCATCCCTACGCGGGACGGCCGCGCAGACGCGCCATCATCCGCCGCGTCTGCTGGCGCTTGCGGCGCTTTTCGCGGTGCTTCTTCACCTGGCGGCGGATGTCCTCGGCCACCTCGTGGATCGAGTGCAGCATCTCCGGAGTCGCCTCCTTGGCGCGCAGCGTCTTGCCCTTCAGGCGCAGGTTCGCCTCGGCGACGTACTTGTCGGCGATCGAGGGGTTGCGCTCCTCCATCAGCTTCACCTCGAGCGTCGCCAGCTCAGAAACCTGCTTGCCGACGCGCTTGAAGCGCTTCGTGACCGCGTCGCGAAGCTCCTCGGTCAGCTCGACGTTTCGTCCCTGAATCTCGATTCGCACGATCGGCTCCTCTCTGCGTAGCGAAGGGCTCCAAATGGTACGCCCGCCTCTCGGAGTTGGCAAGTGGCTGTGGACGAGCTAACGAGCGTGGGCGAGGGTGAGCGCGACAACCCGCTCGCTGCCGGCGGCGCGCAGGGCGGCGGCGCAGGCCGAGAGCGTCGCGCCCGTGGTCCAGACGTCGTCGACGAGCACGGCGGCTCGCGGGGGCGGGCGGCGAGCGCGGACCCGCGGCGCCCCGGCGAGCCGCTCGCGGCGCGGCCGGCCGACCTGGCGCGGGCCGGGGGCGCGCTCGAGGCAGGGCTCGACACGGAGCACCGTGATCGCGGCGAGCGCGGCGGCGATCTCCTCGGCCGGGTCGAAGCCGCGGGCCCGGAAACGGAGCGGGTCGGGCGGCACCGGCACGAGGCAGCCGCGCAGCGCATCCTCGGGGGCGGCGGCGCGGATCGCCGCCGCCGCGCGGCGGGCGAGCGGCAGCCGGCGCCCGAACTTGAGCGCCGTCGCCAGCGAGCGGACGACCCCTTCGTGCGGCCCCGCCGAGACCGCCAGATCGACGCCGGCCGGGCCCGGGCCGATCAGCGGCGTCACGCGGGCGAGCTCGTCCCGGCAGGCGTCGCAGGTCGCACGCCGCGGATCACACTCAGCGCCGCAGATCCCGCAGCACGGCGGCGCGAGGAGACTGACAGCGGCCTGGAGTGCACGGGAACCCATGGTGGCGAGGATCGCCACCTCCGACGCGCGTGTGGCGCGACGGGTGTCAGGGGATCGTGCCTACTGAGTGCGCTCTTGCGCGCCGAGCACGCCGCCGAACGCGACCGCGCCCGCAGGCAGCTCGGCCCCCGGCAGCAGGACGCATTCGCGCAGCTGCGCCCCGGCGCCGACCCGGCAGCCCGCGCCGAGCACGACCGGAGGGCGGATCTCGACCCCATCACCGATCTCGCAACCGGGGCCGGTCAGCGTCCCGCCCTCGAGCTCACCCTCGCCCGGGGTCACCTTCACCTTGCCCGTCAGCGCGTCGAAGTTGCCCTGGACGAACTCGTCGACCGTCCCGATGTCGTTCCAGTAGGCCTCGAACTCGTGCGAGTGGAACGGCACGTCGCCCTCGAGCAGCGCCGGGAAGACGTCCTGCGCCCAGTCGACGAACCCGGGCGGCTGGTCATCGTCTCCGGCCGGGCTCTTGTGATCGGGCCCCGGGAAGTAGTCGAAGATCTCGGAGCGGAACATGTAGATGCCGCAGTTGGCGAGATCGGAGAGCGCCTCGGCCGGATCGGGCTTCTCCTGGAATCCCTGGATCCGGCCCTCCTCGTCGATGATCGCGACCCCGAACTGGGTCGTGTCCTCGACTCGCTTCGTCGCCAGGGTGGCGATCGCCCCCTGCGCGGCATTGGTCTCGTGCGCATCGCGCATCGCGGCGAGATCGATGTCGGTGAGCGCGTCGCCCGAGATCACGAGGAAGGAGTCGCCGCTGCCGCCGGCGAGGAACTCGCGCACCTTGCCCACCCCTCCGGCGGTCCCGAGCGGATCCTCCTCCTCGCAGTAGCTGAGCTCGATTCCCCAGTCGCTGCCGTCACCGAAGCGGCCGCGGATCTGCTCCGGGAGGTAGGAGAGGTTGGCGATCACCTCGTCGAAGCCGCTCGCCGCGAGCAGCTCGACGATGTGCTCCATCACCGGCTTGTTCAGCACCGGCGCCATCGGCTTCGGCATCAGGTTGGTGAGCGGGCGCAGCCGGGTGCCGAGCCCGGCGGCGAGGATCATCGCGCGCATGGGATGGCTTCTATCAGGCTGGCTGTCAGCCGCGCCGTTACTTCTTGCGCTTGCGCTTCTTGCGGCACTTGCGGCGCTTGCGCTTCTTGCCCTTCTTGCACTTCTTCTTCCGCGCCGCGGACGGGGCCGAGGGCGTTGAGACCGGGCTGACCGGGGAGGCGCCAGGGGGAGGCGGCGTGACGCAGCCGCCGCTACCCGGCAGCGCACCGGGAGAGCTGACGACCTTCAGCACCTGGCTGCCGGCGGCGACATAGAGCTCGCAGCGGCTGTCCTCACCGAACGAGACCGGGCTGGCGCCGATCGGCACCTCGAGCCGCTCGCCGCTCGCAAAGGGGATCGAGGGAACGAGCGAGCGGACGTCGGCATCGCAGAGGTCGGCGTATAGGTAGCGGCCCGCGAGCTCGGGGATGTCGGAGCCGCGGTAGACGAAGCCGCCGATGATCGCGCAGGTGGCAGCGTCGTTGGCGTAGTCGAAGATCGGCGCTGCAAATGTGGTGGTGCAGCTCGGAGGCCCAGAGAAGCCTTCGCACGTGGGCCAGCCAAAGTTGTCACCGTGCCCCCCGCCGACCGACGGCGGCCGGTAGTCGACCTCCTCGAAGGAGCCCGCGCCGACGTCGCCGATCAGCAGCGCCCCGTCGGCGTGGTCAATTGAGAAGCGGTACGGGTTTCGCAGTCCGGAGCTCCAGATCTCGTTGGCTGCCGAGAGCGAGCCGAAGAACGGGTTCGACGGCGGGACCGTGTACTGGTCGGGCCCGGCGCCGTGCGGGTCGATGCGCAGGATCTTTCCGTGCAGCGACATCAGGTTCTGGGCCCGGGCACTGTCGGCCGCGTCGCCGATCGAGATGTACAGGAAGGCGTCGTTGCCGAACTGGATCTGGCCGCCGTTGTGGTTGGTAGCCCCCGTGCCGCGCGGGATCAGCATCACCCGCCGCCGCGAACCCTCGTCCGCATCGTTCGGGTCGCCGCCGCTGACCTTGTACTCGTCGATGACTATGTCGCCGAGCGCCCCGCCGGGCGGATCGCCGCCGTCGCTGTTGTAGAAGACGTAGAAGAGCCCGTTGCTGGCGTAGTTGGGGTCGAAAGCCATCGAGAGCAGGCCGCGCTCGGTAGCGGGGTCGCTCGTCACGAATCCGGTGATGTCGAGGAAGTTGGTCGGCGCCGCGGCGCCGTTCTTGACCTTGATCACCCCGCCGCGCTCGACCACGAACAGCCGCGGGTCGCCGGGCGGCGCGGTGACATGGATCGGGGAGGTGAAGGTGTCGACCGGGTCGAGCGCCACGGCTCCAGCGCGCGCGGGCAGCGCGCACAGAATCAACAGACCGAGCAGCGCCGCCCAGAGCCCGAACCGGTTGCTGTCCCGCCGATACCTCATCTTCGTCTTTATCGGCTTACCCCCGTAGCCGGATTAGCAATCGAGCCTAGTAGCGGTACTGGTCGCTCTTGTAGGGGCCCTCGACCGGGACGCCGATGTACTCGGCCTGGTCGGGGCGAAGCTCGGTGAGCTCGACGCCGAGCGCGTCGAGATGCAGGCGGGCGACCTTCTCGTCGAGGTGCTTGGGCAGCACGTAGACCGCCTTCTCGTACTCGTCGGGCTTCGTGAACATCTCGATCTGGGCGATCACCTGGTTGGTGAACGAGTTCGACATCACGAAGCTCGGATGCCCGGTCGCGTTGCCGAGGTTGAGCAGCCGGCCCTCGGAGAGCAGCATGATCGAGTGGCCGTCGGGGAAGCGCAACTCGTCGACCTGCGGCTTGATGTTGACCTTCTCGATCCCGGGGAAGGCCTCGAGGCCGGCGACGTCGATCTCGTTGTCGAAGTGGCCGATGTTGCCGACGATCGCCTGGTGCTTCATCTGCGACATGTGCTCGGCGGAGATGATGTCCTTATTGCCGGTGGTGGTGATGAAGATGTCGCCGCTCTCGATCACGCTCTCGAGCTTTCGCACCTCGTAGCCCTGCATCGAGGCCTGGAGCGCGCAGATCGGGTCGATCTCGGTGACGATCACCCGGGCGCCCTGCCCGCGGAGGCTCTCTGCGCAGCCCTTGCCGACGTCGCCGAAGCCGCAGATTACCGCGGTCTTGCCGGCGATCATCACGTCGGTGGCGCGATTGATGCCGTCGATCAGCGAGTGGCGGCAGCCGTAGAGGTTGTCGAACTTCGACTTCGTTACCGAGTCGTTGACGTTCATCGCCGGGAACAGCAGCGTGCCCTTGGAGGCCATGTCGTAGAGGCGCAGGACGCCGGTCGTGGTCTCCTCGGTGACCGCCTTCACCCCGGCGGAAAGCTTGGTCCAGCGCTGCGGATCGGACTCGAGCGAGTCGCGGAGCAGCTGCAGGATCACCTTCTCCTCTTCGGAGCCGGCGGCCTCATCGCCGGGCACTTCGCCGGCGGCCTCGTACTCGACCCCGTTGTGGAGCAGCAGCGTCGCATCGCCGCCGTCGTCGAGGATCATGTTCGGGCCGGTCTCGCCGTTCGGTCCCGGCTCGGGCCAGCTCAGGGCCTGGTCGGTGCACCACCAGTACTCCTCGAGCGTCTCGCCCTTCCAGGCGAAGACCGCGATCCCCTTCGGGTCCTCGGGGGTGCCCTCGGGGCCGACCGCGACCGCCGCGGCGGCGTGGTCCTGGGTCGAGAAGATGTTGCAGCTCGCCCAGCGGACCTCGGCGCCGAGCGCGACCAATGTCTCGATCAGGACCGCGGTCTGCACCGTCATGTGGAGCGAGCCTGTGATCCGCGCGCCCTTCAGCGGCTGCGAATCGGCGTATTCGGCGCGGGTCGCCATCAGGCCGGGCATCTCGTGCTCGGCGAGGCGGATCTCCTTGCGGCCGAACTCGGCCTCGGAGAGGTCGGCGACCTTGAAGTCGAGGGCGGTCTTCTCTGCGGTGGTGGTGGCTGGGTTCATTGGGGCCGGAAGCATAGGGAACGCTCCGCTACTCGTAACTCAGCGCCTCGACCACGTCGAGACGAGCGGCTCGGCGCGCCGGCAGGATCGCCGCCAGCAGGCCGAGGATCACCGCGGCGACACCGACCCCGATCATGGTCCCGATCGGCGGCTTGTAATCGACGCCGGGGATCCCGAACGAGAGCCCCTTGAGGAGCGCGAACCCGAGCCCGGTTCCGATCACGAGCCCCATCGCGGCGCCGATCAGCGCGATCACGAGGCTCTCGTCGGCGATCGTGCGGCGCACCTGCCAACGGGTCGAGCCGAGCGCGCGGAGGACGCCGATCTCGCGGGTTCGCTCGATCACCGACATCGAGAGCGTGTTGATGATCCCGAACAGGCTTACGAAGATCGCGACGCCGACGATCGCGTTGAAGAACCCGAACTGCTGGTTGACCTGGCCCTCGATGTCGGACTTGAACTCGTCGTTCGAGAGCGCGGTGAGGTTCGGGTAGTCCTGCTTGAGAATTCCGTCGACCTTGGTCTCGAGCGTCGAGCGCACCTCGTCGGAGTCGGAGGTCGCCTTCAGCGCAAGCTGCGAGTCGGCGGTGACGCCGAAGACCTCGTCCATCGTCTCGAGCGACATGCCGACCGTCTGGCCGCCGGCGAACACGGTGTCGACGATCGCCGCCACCTTGGCGTCGCGCGATCCCGACGGGCCCGCTAGCTCCATCGTGTCGCCGACCTCGATCCCGCCCTCCTCGGCGTAGCCCTTCCCGGCGGTCACCTGGCCCTCGCCCATGCGGCGGTAGATCTCCTCGCGCGATGCTCCGCCGCCGTCGAGCTCGGTCGTGTCGACGTCGTCGTACTGCTCGGGGTCGAACGCGATCACCAGCCCCTGGGTCTGCTCGCCGCCGCGCTTGGCGGGCAGGTCGTCGAGGAACAGGAACCGCTCCGGGGTGACGATCCCCGCCTCGGGGATCTCCTCGAGCCGGGTCTGCAGGTCGTCGGCGATCGTCTGCTGCGGCCCCTGTCCGGGCGCGAAGCCGCGCGGCTGCACGGTCAGGTCGCGGTTGAAGCTCTTGTCGAACTCCTCGGAGATCGTGCTCAGGAAGCTCGATCCGAGGCTGTTGACCGCGATCACCAGCGCCAACCCGATCATCAGCGCGGTCGCTGTCGCCGCTGTCCGCATCGGGTTCGAGCGCGCCGAGTCGGCGGCGAGCCGCCCCTCGACCGGGTACAGGCGCCGCACGGGCCAGGAGAGAACGTCGGTGAGCGGAGCGATCACGAACGGCGCCAGCAGCGCGATGCCGAAGAAGACCGCGATCGTGCCGCCGATCCCGGCCGCGATCACCAGGTTCGTGGTCTCGTCGGCGGCGCCGAGCAGGAAAGCCCCGGCGAGCCCGGGGACGATCAGCGCGAACCCGATCAGCGCCCGCGAGGGCTGCGGGCGGTCGCGGATCCCCTGGGTGCCGAGGATGGCGCGGATCGGAGCGATCTTGCCGGCGCGGCGGGCCGGGTTGAGCGCGCCGAGGCACGCGGTGACGAGGCCGGTGCCGACCGCGGCGATCGGCGCCACGACGGTGAAGTGGAGCTTGCCGATCGGGAAGCCGAACCCCTTCATCAGCTCGATCAGCCCGAGCGCCAGCACCACCCCGAGCCCGAGCCCGATCACCGCGCCGATCAGCCCCATGTAGAACGCCTCGAAGAGGACCGAGCGGATCACCATGCCGCCGGTCGCGCCAAGCGTCCGCTGCATTCCGATCTCGCGCATCCGCTGCAGCACGGTCATGTTGAACGAGTTGAAGATCAGGAAACCGCCGACGAACAGCGCCATGCCGGCGAAGAAGTAGAGGACGACGTTGAACGCCTGGAGCTGGTTCTCGACCTCCTCGCTCTTGCCGTCGGGGGTCGAGATCTCGACGCCCTTGCCGAACTCGGCCGCGAGCCGTTTCTCGACCGCATCGATCTCAGGCTTGCCGCCGTCGACTACGACGTCGACCTCGTCCCAGACGTCGGGCTTGTCGAAGACCTCGCGCGCGGTGTTGAGGGGGATGCCCCCGAACCCCTGACCCCCGAACTCGAGCCCGTTGGTGAACTGGAAGAGGCCGACGACCTCGGGCTCGAAGACGCCGGTCGGCGCCGCGAGGCTGACGGTGTCGCCGACCTCGAGCCCGTTCGCCTCGGCGAAGCTGTCGTCGACCTGGATCTCGTCGCCGGATTTGGCCTCGCGGCCCTCGGTCGTGCGCGAGTCGCTGAAGTCGGGCGCGTCGGGGTCGAGCCCGAGCACGTTGATCATCGAGCCGCTCCCGGTCTCGGCCTCCCCCGAGGAGTCGATCAGCGTCATCGTCGAGAAGAGGTTGGCGGTCGCGTCCTCGACCCCCTCGGTCGCCTTGGCGCGCTCAAGGCTGTCGAGCGGCAGCGACCCGGTCGACTGGCTGCCGGAGAGGACGAGGTCGGTCTCGCCGTAGACCGAGTCGAAGAGGTTTCCGAAGGTCTGCTGGATCGTCGCCGAGAGCAGCAGCACCCCGGTGATCATCCCGACCCCGAGCACGATCCCGGTCGCGGTCAGCAGCACCCGCAGACGGCGGGTGCGGAACTGGCGCACGGTGAGCCCGTAGTAGGACTTCAAGATTCGAGCTTGGCGAAGTAATTCATCACTCGCCGCGGCGAGCCGCCCTTGATCTCGCCCGCGATCTTGCCGTCACGCAGGAAGATGATCCGCTTCGCGATCGCGGCCGCGCCAGGGTCGTGGGTGACGATCACGATCGTGTGCCCCTCGACCCGGTTCAGCTCCGAGAGCAGCTCGAGCACCTCGGCCTCGGAGTTCGAGTCGAGGTTGCCGGTCGGCTCGTCGGCGAGCACCAACTTCGGCTTCATCAGCAGCGCCCGGGCGATCGAGACCCGCTGCTGTTCTCCGCCCGAGAGCTCCGACGGCAGATGCGTCGCACGCGCCCCGAGCCTCACCCGCTTGAGCAGCTTTCGGGCCCGCTTGCGGATCGGCTCGCCGCTGTCGCCCGCGATCAGCGCCGGCAGCAGCACGTTCTCCTCGGCGCTCAGCGACGGCAGCAGGTTGAAGAACTGGAACACGAACCCGATTCCATCTCGGCGCAACAGCGTCAGCTCGCTGTCGTCAAGGCCCTCGAACTGGCGCCCAGCGAGCGCGATCGTGCCATCGCTTGGGGTCTCGAGCGCACCGAGCAGGTGCAGCATCGTGCTCTTGCCCGAGCCCGAGGGTCCCATGATCGCGACCATGTCGCCGGCGGTGACCTTGAGGTCGACGCCGTCGAGGGCGCGGACAGCGGTCTTGCCCTCGCCGTAGACCTTGGTCAGGCCCTGGACCTCGATCGCGGGCTCCGCTTGCTTCCTCGCCACCTTCTTGGCCGCCTTCTTCGCCAAGGTCAGGGCTTGCCGAGCTCGTCTTTGAGCTTCTCGATCACGGTGATCGGCGTCGGATCGACGCCGCGCTGCGCCGCGACATGCAGCGAGACCAGATCGCCGAGCAGCACCGCGTGCAGCATCCGCTCGGTGCGGGTCTCGCCCTCGGTCTCGATCCGAAGGATCCGCTCGACCTTCGGCTCGATCAGGCTCGCGGTCAGCTCGAAGCGCTCGCGGACACGCGGGTGCTGGTCGCGGTCCTCGAGGAACACGGCGACAAAGCGGCCGCTGTCCGCGGCCCCCTCCCAGCCGGCGATCTCGTTGTGGTCGGCCTCCGGAACGCGGGATGCGAACGCCGGCACCTTGCCGTTCTCGTTCAGCTGCGTCTTCCAGCGATAGGCGACCGACCCGGTCAGCCCGGCGCCGTAGATCACCGTGCAGGCGCCCGCGAGGCCGTCGGCGAGCGCGCCGGCCGCCTCGATCATGCCGTCGCGGACCTTCTCGAGATGCGCCGCGGAGCTGTCGACCTCGGTGTTGAGCCGCGGCGCCGCGCCGGCAAGCGCTGCCGCCTCGGCCGCGGCGGCGAACATGTAGCCGACCGCCGCACGCGGCTGCAAACCAGCCGGGAGCCCGATCACCGGCACACCGTCTTTTCGTGCCAGCTCGGCGAGCTCGCCGCCGGTGGTGGCGACGATCCGCGTCGCGCCGAGCGCCTCGGCGCCCGCGTAACAGGCAAGCGTCTCCTCGGTCTCCCCCGAGTAGCTCGACAGGAGGATCAGCGACTCGGGGTGGGCGCCGGGCGGCAGCTCGTAGCCGCGCGCGGTGAGCAGCGGGCGGCCGAGCCGGTCGCCGAGCGCGGCGCGGGCGAGATCGGCGCCGATCGCCGAGCCCCCCATCCCGCAGACGATCACGGTCGAGGCGTCGGCGGCCTCGAGTTTCGCCGACTCGATCCTCCACAGCGCGTCGCGGAGGTGGTCGGGCATCGCCAGCACCGCGTCGAGCTGGCCCTCGGTGTCGACCGCGCGAATCGCCTCGAGCCGGTTCTCACTCATCCGGTGCTCGCTCCGACTATCTCGCGGCCGACCTCGGCCCTGGGCTCGACCTCGGCTCCGGGGGCGATGATCGCGTCGGTGACGCGGGCCTCGGCGCCGACGCTGCAGCCCTCGCCCAGGACCGAGCCTCTGATCTCGGCGCCGGCGCCGACGCTGCAGCCGGGGCCGACCACCGCGCGCGGGCCGATCTTGGCGCGGGCATCGACATCGGCCTTGGGATCGACGAGCACGGCGTCGGGGTGCTCCCCGACCGCGCTCTCGACCCGGCCCTCGAGGATGTCCCAGCTCGCCCGCAGAAAGCGCTCGGGGGTGCCGATGTCGAGCCAGTATCCGTCGAGGGTGAGGCCGCGCAGCCGGCGCTCGGCCCCTGAGATCAGCGCCGGAAAGGTGTCGCGCTCGATCGAGACCTCGCCGTCGGGCGGGATCTCGTCGAGCAGCGCGCGCTCGAGCACGTAGGCGCCGCCGTTGATGTCGCCGCCCGCCTTCGCCTCCGCGGGGTCGGGCTTCTCGGCGAAGTCGGTCACCCAGCCGTCGGCGTCGCGGCGCACGAGCCCGTAGCCGGTCGCGTCGTCGACGCGGACGAGCGCGATCGTCGCCGCCGCGCCCGCGGCTTCGTGCCCGCGCACGAGCGCGGTCAGGTCAAGGTCGCTGAGCAGGTCGCCGTTCAGTGCCAGAAAGCGCTCGTCGAGGTGATCGGCGGCGAACCGTATCGCCCCGCCGGTCCCGCGCGGCTCGGGCTCGGTGACGTAGGTGATCCGCTGCCCCTCGTACTCGTCGCCGATCGCCTCGCGCAGGGCGCCGGGCTCGAAGCCGCAGGCGAGCACGACGTCGTCGACCCCGTGGCGCCCGAGCCAATCGAGCATGTAGGCGATGAACGGGCGGCCGGCGAGCGGCAGCGCCGGCTTCGGGACGCGCTCGGTGAGCGGGCGCAGCCGCGTCCCGGCACCCCCGACCAGGACGAGGGCCTGCATCAACTCTTCTCGCCAGGGGCGGCCGGACGGCCGATCCCCTCGTAGGCGAATCCCGCCTCCCGGAGCTGGTCGGCGTCGAGGAAGTTGCGGCCGTCGACAACCAGCGGCGTCGCCATCGCCCCCGCGACCGCCTTCCAGTCGAGCTCGCCGAACTCCGGCCACTCGGTGACCAGCACCGCGGCGTCGGCGCCCTCGAGCGCCTCGAGCGCGGAGCCGGCCATCTCGACCTCGGGCAGCAGCTCGCCGGCGGCCCGCTCGGCGACCGGGTCGTAGGCGACGACCTTCGCCCCCTCGCCCTCCAGCCGCGAGGCGAGCACGAGGCTCGATGCCTCGCGCATGTCGTCGGTGTCGGGCTTGAAGGCGAGCCCGAGCAGGGCGACCTTCTTGCCGGCGAGCGCGCCGAGGTGCTTGGTGAGCTTGTTGACGACGCGCCGCTTCTGGAGCTCGTTCACCTCGATCACCGAGCTCAGCAACTGGAAGTGGTAGCCGGAGTTGCCGGCGAGCTGCTTCAGCGCCGACACGTCCTTCGGGAAGCACGAGCCCCCGTAGCCGATCCCCGCCTGGAGGAATTTCGAGCCGATCCGGTCGTCGAGCCCCATCCCCCGGGCGACCTCGGTGACGTCGGCGCCGAGCTCCTCGCTGACGTTCGCGATCTCGTTGATGAAGCTGATCTTGGTGGCGAGGAATGCGTTCGAGGCGAGCTTGATCATCTCGGCGCTCGAGACGTCGGTGCGGACGACCGGCGGGTCGAGCGACTCGTAGAGCGCGGTGACCTCGTCGGCGGCGGCTGCCGCCTCGGGCTCGGCGCCGATCACGATCCGGTCGGGCTCGAGGAAGTCCTTGACCGCCGACCCCTCGCGCAGAAACTCCGGGTTGGAGACGTAGGTGACCCGCGTGTCGCGGATCAGTGAGCGGCCGGTCCCGACCGGGACCGTGCTCTTCATGATCACGATCCGGTCTTCGCTGTCGAGCTCCTCGATCGCCTTGCGGACGCTGGAGAGATCGGCATCACCGGAATGCGTCGGCGGGGTCTCGACGCAGACGAAGGCGAGCTTCGTCTCCGAGAGCAACTCGTCGAGCTCGGTCGTGAACTTGATCCGCTCCGAGTTGCGCTCGAGCATCTCGGGCAGTCCCGGCTCGTGGATCGGCACGTCACCCGCGGCGAGCGCCTTGATCTTCTCGCTCACGATGTCGCGGGCGATCACCGGGTGGCCGAGCTCGGCGAAGCAGGCGGCGGTGACCAGGCCGACCCAGCCCACCCCGACGACGCCGACCGGCGCCTTCTCGGTGTCAGGGGTCATCTACTCGGACTTCTCAGGCTCTGGCTTCTCGGGTGCTTCCCCCGGATCGGGGCGCTCGGCGATCGGCGGCAGCAGCTTCGCCCCGCGCGCAATCCGGATCATCTGGTCAGCGGTCAGCGACTGGAGCAGCGTGTTGTTCACCCAGTAAACCGCCTCGTCGGTCTCCCAGGCGACCATCCGCAGGCGGTCGTTGTCGTAGTAGAGCTTGTAGGTCGTGTCGCCGAGCTGCTTCTCCTCGTGCGGCGCGTCGAGGATCGGCGGGTCCTTCCAGCGCAGCCCCTGCATCCCGTAGTACTCCCCGGCCGGCGTCTCGAGCACGAACTTGTAGGCGAAGGTCTCGTCGGGGCTCAGCTCGTGGTCCTGGAGCGAGTAGGCGCGTGGCTTCTGCGTGTACTCGCTGCCGGCGATGATCGTCCCCGGGTAGTAGACGGGCATCGAGGGGTTGCGGTTGCGGACGCGCTTCGCCAGCTTGCGGCCGAAGTCGCCCTTCTCGAGGCCCTCCGCCCCGATCCCGGCGCTCTTGTCGACGGGCTCGGGCTTCGGCTTCGGCTTTTGTTTCGGCGCGTTTGCCTTGGCTTGCTCGGCGTCCGTAGGCTGATCGTCGCCGGTCGTCGCGCCGGGGGTCGTCTGCGGCGGCTCCTCGGTCGGCTTCGGGCCGCCGGTCTCCGGCGTCGCGGTCTCGCCGCGGGGGCCGGCGGTGCCCTCGATGCCGAGGAACTGGCTCACCGCGCCCTCGATCTGGCCGGGCGTGGCGGTGACGCTCGCGCCGACGCTGCCGGGGAAATGGACCTCCTTGACCGGCGCCTCGCGGGCCTCGATGAACAGCTTCAGGACCTGGAGCATCGTCTCCGAGTTGCGGATGTCCGAGGTCGTAAAGTCCGTGAAGATCTTGATCAGCTCCTTGCGGTCGCTGAACAGCTTCTCGGCCGGCACCTTGTGGCGCGCCTCGCGAAGGAAGTCCTGCTGGCGGGCGGCGCGGACGACGTCGTTGTCGAGGTGGCGGAAGCGCACGTACTCGAGTGCCTTGTAGCCGCAGAGCCGCTGGTAGCCCGGGCGGACGTCGATCTCCGCGTACTGCGCGGAGGCGGCGAGGCCCTCGTTGGAGTGGTAGTAGCGGCGGTCGATGTCGACGTAGACGCAGCCGATCGCGCTCACCGCCTTCGCGAAGCCGGTGAAGTTGACGTTGACGAGGTGGTTGATCTCGAGGCCGGTGAGCGCCTTGACGGTCTCGAGGGTCAGCTTCGGGCCTCCGAGCGAGAAGGCCTCGTTGAACTTCGCCAGCCCCCGGCCGGGGATGGTCACCTCGAGGTCGCGGGGGATCGAGAACAGCGCGATCGCGTTGCGGTCGGGATCGAGGCGGAGCAGGATCGAGGTGTCGGAGAGCCCCTTGTAGGCCTGAGAGTCGGACAGCCGCTTGTCGGAGCCGATGATCAGGATCGTCTGCGGGGCGCCGCCGTCGACGGACTGGAGCTGGCCCTCGAGCACGGCGAGCTCGCCGCCGTGGCCGAGATCGGCGGCCACCTCATCGAGGAAGAGGATCAGGCTGCCAGCCGTCGCGGCGGAGACGCTGGCGATGATCAGCAGCGACGCGGTCAGGAAGCGGGCCCAGAGCGGGAAGCGGAGGCGCGGCGGTCCGTTGCCCGCCACCGGGCGCTCGTCGGTCGGGCCGCCGCCGGACGGGGCCGCGACCACGGTCTCCTGCTCCTCCTCCTCTTCCTCCTCCGCTTCTTCGAGCTCCTCCTCGTCCTCCTCGAAGTCTTCCTCCTCCTCGTCGAGCTCTTCTTCCTCCTCCTCGTCGAGCTCCTCGGACGCGGGCTCGTCGAACTCCTGCTCGTGCTCGAGCTCCTCGGACGCGGGCTCCTCGGCGACGGGCTCCTGGGACGTGGGCTCCTCGGCGACGGGCTCTTCGGTCTGAGGCTCGTCCTCGAACGGGATCAGCGGCTCGAGCTCGTCGGGGTCGGGCGCCTTCTCCTCCTTCGGAGGGATCGGCGGCACGTCGGCGTTCGGATCGGGGACCGGGGTCGGATCGGCGGGAGGCGGCGTCGGCTCGGCCTTCGGCTCTTCGGTCGGCGGCGTCGGCTTCGCGGGCGGTTTCGGCTGTTCGGTCGAAGGCGGCTCGGGCGCCGGGTGTTCCTCGGTCGGCGCGTTGACGATCTCGTCGATCTCGGCGTCGAGCTCGGAGAGGAACTCGTCGTCGTGCTCGCGCTCGTTGTCGCGGGGCTCGTCAGCCATCCCGTCCCCCCTTGCGCCCACCATCAAGGCTCGCGGGAAGCGCATTCACGAAGTCGGTCAGCGCCTTGCGGTAGGCGGCGAGCGAGGAGACCGAGACCCACTCCTCGGGGCCGTGATGGCCCGCCCCGGAGGGCCCGAACTCGACCGCGGGAACGCCGACCCGCAGGAACGACACCACGTCGGAGGCGCCGTCGCGGCCAATGCTCATCACGCGCTCGGGGTGATGCGGCGCGGCCGCTTCGCCGAGCGCGCGCACGTAGGGCAGCTCGGGGTCGACGACCGCAGGCGGGCGCCGGAAGGTGGAGACGAGCCGCGTATCCGGGAGCCCATCGACCTGCTCGAGGATCGCGTCGGGGTCCTGCTCAGGCAGGAAGCGGACATCGACGTCTATGACACATGTGTCGGGCACTTTGTTGAGGGCGTCACCGCCCCAGATCCGGCCGAGATTGATCGACGGCCGATCGAATAAGTCAGAACTCTGGCGCGTAAAGGGTAGTGACTCGATGCTGCGGAACACGTCAAGTGCCTTCAGCACCGCGTTGTCGCCCAGCCAGGGGGTCGCCCCGTGTGCGGCCGTTCCCGTGACCTCGAGCCGCATAGCCAGCACCCCCTTCGCCTGCACGCCGATTTGCAGGTCGGTGGGCTCGCCGGTGATCGCGAAATCCCCGATGAAACCGTCGTCGGCGAGCGCGTCGCTGCCGCGGTCGTCCTCCTCCTCGGACTCCTCGTCGGAGACGATCCCGAGCCGCAGCCGGACCCGGTCCTGATCGCGGAGCTCGTGGACGACGAGCAGCATCACCGCCAGCGCACCCTTCATGTCGTAGGCGCCGCGGCCGATCAGACGGTCCCCGTCGACCCTGGGCGCGAACTGCTCGCGGTGCCCCGGGACGACGTCGAGGTGGCCGTGGAGGATCAGCGTCGGGGCGCCCGCTTCCTCGGGCGGCCCGACCTCGGCGGTCGTGATCGGCAGCCCGCGAGCCTCGAGCTCGCTACTCGGGATCCCGCGCGAGTCGAGCCACCCCTTGACGAATCCGGCGGCGTGCCGGAGCCCCTCGGGGTCCGAGGTCTCATAGGCGATCAGCTGCTCGGCGAGAGCGCGCTCCTCGCTCATGGCGCGGCCCGCTTACTCGCCGGCGGCGACGGTGAGGAAAGCCTCGGCGCGAAGCTTGTCCCGTTCGGCCTGGCGGAAGGCCGCTGAGGTTTCATCCGCCTCCTTCATCCGCTGCTCTGCATCGCTGACCCGCTCCTTTAGCTCGCCCTCGTCGAGCTGATCGGGCGGGATCGCCTCGCTTACCAGCAGCATCGCGCGGTTGGCGAACACCTGCAGCCAGCCCTCGGCCTGCGCCCAGCGCCGCACCTCGTCGTCGGGCATCAGCAGCCGCAGCTCGGTGGGCTGAAGCCGCGCCAGCACCGGTGCGTGTTTGGCGAGGATGCCGATCTCCCCCACCTTGGTGCGGGTCGAGACCCGCTTCACCTCACCGTCGAAGATCTCTCCCTCGGGGGTGAGGACCTCGGCGTGGAAGGTGTTCCCCTCAGCCATCTTCCTTCTCGGACTCCTCCTTCTTGGCCTCGGCGTCGTCGCCTTCCTTCTCCGCGGCCTGTTCGGGATCCTCGCCCTTCATGTTCTTCGCCTCTTCCATCACCTGGTCGAGGCCGCCCTGCATGTAGAAGGCGCGCTCGGGAATCTCGTCGTGTTCGCCGTCGACGATCTCCTGGAAGCCGCGCACGGTCTCCTCGACCGGCACGTACTCGCCATTTCTGCCGGTGAACTGCTCGGCGACGAAGAACGGCTGCGAGAGGAAGCGCTGGATCTTGCGCGCCCGCGACACCGTCTGCTTGTCCTCGTCGGAGAGCTCGTCGATGCCGAGGATGGCGATGATGTCCTGGAGCTCCTTGTAGCGCTGCAGGACCTCCTGGACCGCGGTCGCGGTGGCGTAGTGCTGCTCGCCGAGGATGTCGGGCTTGAGGATGGTCGAGGTCGAGTCGAGCGGGTCGACCGCCGGGTAGATCCCCTGCTCGACGAGCCCCCGCGACAGCGTCGTGGTCGCGTTCAGGTGGGCGAACACCGACGCCGGCGCCGGGTCGGTGAGGTCGTCCGCCGGGACGTAGACCGCCTGGATCGAGGTCACGGATCCTTCCCGCGTCGAAGTGATTCGTTCTTGGAGCTCGCCCATCTCGGTCTCCAGAGTCGGCTGGTAGCCGACCGCGGAGGGCATCCGCCCGAGCAGCGCCGAGACCTCGGAGCCGGCCTGGACGAAACGGAAGATGTTGTCGATGAACAGCAGCACGTCCTGGCCGCCCTGCTGGCGGAAGTACTCGGCCATCGTCAGACCGGAGAGGGCGACCCGCAGCCGAGCTCCCGGCGGCTCGTTCATCTGGCCGAAGACGAGCATCGTCTTGTCGATCACGCCCGATTCCTTCATCTCGACCCAGAGGTCGTTGCCCTCGCGAGAGCGCTCGCCGACGCCGCAGAAGGCCGACAGGCCCTCGTGCTCCTCGGCGATGTTGCGGATCAGCTCCTGGATCAGGACCGTCTTGCCGACCCCGGCGCCGCCGAACAGGCCGACCTTGCCGCCCTTGGCGTAGGGAGCGAGCAGGTCGACGACCTTGATCCCGGTCTCGAGGATCTCCTGGCTGGGCGCCAGGTCCTCGACCTCGGGCGCCGGGCGGTGGATCGGCCAGCGCTCGTCGCCCTTCACCTCGGGTCCCTCGTCGATCGTCTCGCCGAGCAGGTTGAAGATCCGGCCGAGCGTCTCCTTCCCCACTGGAACGGTGATCGGGCCGCCGGTGTCGGTGATCTCGTCGCCGCGGCGGATGCCGTCGGTGGCGTCCATCGCGATCGCGCGGAGGCGGTCGTCGCCGAGATGCTGCTGCACCTCCAGCGTCAGGTCCATTGCCGCGCGGCCATCGCCCTCGGCGACCTCGACCTTGAGGGCCGAGTGGATCTCGGGCAGCCCTTCGGGGAAGACGGCGTCGATGACGACGCCGGTCACCTGCTCGACGCTGCCTCGCTTGCCGTTACTGCTCTTGCCGTTCTCAGCCATTCGTCAGGTCTGCTCCTCTCAGGATTTTCCGGACAGCGCCTCGGCGCCTCCGACGACTTCGAGAATCTCCTGGGTGATCTCGGCCTGGCGCACGCGGTTCATCTCCAGCGTCAGGTCGCTGATCACCTCCTTGGCGTTCTCGGCTGCGTTTCGCATCGCGGTCATCCGCGCCCCGTGCTCGGACGCGGTCGACTCGAGCAGGGCGCGGTAGACCGAGAGCTGCGCGTACTCGGGGATCAGCTCGGCGAGCAGCTCCTCCGGGTCGGGCTCGTAGACCCAGAGCGCCTTGCGGTGGGCCGCGGCGAGCTCCTCGTCGACGTCGGCCTCTTCCTTGGCGAGCTTCTCGACCCCCTCGCCGAAGACCTCGGCCTGCTGGATCGGGAGCAGCGTCTGGCGGCGCACGTACTGGGTCAGCGGCGAGACGTAGCGGTTGTAGATCAGCTCGGCGCGGTCGATCTCCTCGTCGACGTAGGCCGTGGTCAGGTTCTCGGCGATGTCGCGCGCGTTCGCGAACCCGGGCCGGTCGGTGAAGCCGATGTAGTCATGCACGAGCTCCTCGCCGCGGAACCGCATCGAGGAGGCGCCGCGGCGCCCGACGACCGAGAACGAGACCTCGGTCCCCTCGGCACGCAGCTCGCGCGCGAGGCGGATGCCCTCGCGGATGATCTGCGAGTTGAACGAGCCGGCGAGGCCGCGGTCGCCGGTGACGAGCAGGATTCCGACCCGCTTCACGGTCTCGCGCTCCTCGAGCAGCGGCACACCGCGGGCCTCGGCGCCGGCGGCCTCGGCGACGTTGCGGGTCATCTTGCGGAGCTCCTGCGCGTAGGGGCGCAGCGCGTCGATGCGCTCCTCGGCGCGGCGCAGCCGCGCGGCGGCGACCATCTCCATCGCGCGGGTGATCTTCTGCACGTTCTTCACCGAGGCGATGCGGCTCTTGACTTCCTTGCGGGTGGCCATCTAGGTCACGGGGGCGCCGGTCAGGCGGGCGCCGCCTCCTTCTCTTCCTCGGGCTCCTCGCGCTTTTCCTCCCGTCGTCCGACGACGTGCGGCCCGGAGCGGCGCGCTCCTCCTCGGAGCTGGATCCGGTCCGACTCGCCCTTGTCGAGCTCCTCGCCCTCCTCGTCGAAGTCGGGACCGAAGTCGTCGACGAATTCGCCGATCGCGTCACCGAGCTTCTCCTCGTCCTCGTCGGAGAGCTCGCCCTCGCCGATCCTGTCGAGCAGGTCCTTGTTCTCGGAGCGCAGGCGCTCGAGCAGGCTCTGGAGGAACTCGCCGACCCGCTCGATCGTTGATTCGGTCGAGATAGCCGCCGGTGCCGGCGTAGATCGACGCGACCTGCTCGGCTGTCGACAGCGGCTGGCGCTCGCTCTGGTTCAGCGCCTCGACCATCCGCTCGCCTCGCGCGAGCGCCTTCTGGGTCTCGGGATCGAGCTCGGAGCCGAACTGCGCGAACGCCTCGAGCTCGCGGTACTGGGAGAGGTCGAGGCGCAGCTTGCCGGCGACCTTCTTCATCGCCTTGGTCTGCGCGTCGCCGCCGACCCGCGAGACCGAGGTGCCGACGTTGATCGCCGGCCGCACTCCCGAGTAGAAGAGGTCGGACTCGAGGAAGATCTGACCGTCGGTGATCGAGATGACGTTGGTCGGGATGTAGGCGGCGATGTCGCCGGCCTGGGTCTCGATCACCGGCAGCGCGGTCAGCGAGCCCGAGCCCTGGTCCTCGCTCAGCTTCACCGCCCGCTCGAGCAGCCGCGAGTGGAGGTAGAAGACGTCGCCCGGGTAGGCCTCGCGGCCCGGCGGGCGGCGCAGCAGCAGCGACATCTGGCGGTAAGCGGCGGCGTGCTTGGAGAGGTCGTCGTAGACGCAGAGCGCGTGTTTGCCCTGGTAGAGGAAGTACTCGCCCATCGCGCAGCCGGCGTAGGGCGCCATGTACTTGATCGGCGCTGCCTCGTCGGCGGGCGCGGCGACGATGATCGTGCTCTCCATCGCCCCGGCCTCTTCGAGGATCTCCTTCACCTGCACCACGGTCGACATCCGCTGCCCGATCGCGACATAGATCGAGACCACGTCGGAGTCCTTGTTGTTGATGATCGTGTCGATCGCGATCGCCGTCTTCCCGGTCTGGCGATCGCCGATGATCAGCTCGCGCTGGCCGCGGCCGATCGGAATCATCGAGTCGATCGCCTTGAGCCCGGTCGCCAGCGGCTCGCTGACGCTCTGGCGATGGACTACGCCCGGTGCCTTGAACTCGGCGGGGCGGGTCTCGGAGGTGTTGATCTCGCCCTTGTCGTCGAGCGGCCCGCCCGAGCGGGTCGACCATGCGGCCAAGGAGCGCGTCGCCGACCGGGATCTCGAGCAGCTTCCCGGTCCGCTTCACGGTGTCGCCTTCGGAGATCTTCTGCCAGTCGCCGAACAGCACCGTGCCGACGTCGTCGGCCTCGAGGTTGAGCGCCAGCCCGACCACGTCGTGGGGCAGCTCGAGCATCTCGAGCGACATGCAGTTCTCGAGCCCGAAGACGCGGGCGATCCCGTCGCCGATCTCGAGCACGGTTCCGACCTCGGAGAGGTCGGCAGACTCGGTGTCCATGCCCTGGATCCGGTCCTTGAGAAGGCTTGCGATCTCGCCTGGGTTGATCTCCATTGGCTCTTTCGTCTCCCTTTCCTACGCCGCCAGCGCGACGTTCTTTCGAAGTTTTTCCAGCCGGTTGCGAATGCTCGCGTCGAGCACCATGTTTCCAACCTGCAGGACCAGTCCGCCGAGGATGTCGTCGTCGACCTTGCTCTCGAGGTCAACGGTCTGTCCCGTCTGCTCCTCGATTCGCTTGCCGATCTGATCGACGACCGCGGGATCGAGCTCGACGGCGCTCGTGACCGTGACGCCAAGCTGCTTGTTCTCCTCCGCCCACAGATCCTCGAAGCGGCGGCGGATGCGGAAGATCGCCGGCGCCCGGTGCTTGTCGTTGAGGAGGTCGAGGAAGTTGAGGAACTCGTCGTCGGCTCCCTCGAGTGCCTTGTGGAGGCCCTCGGTCTTCTCGGTCGAGGAGAAGTAGGGGCTGAAGAAGAAGAGCTGCATCTCCTGGCTCTGGGCGAGCTGGTCGGTGAACTGCGCGCAGCTGCTCGCGGATCAGGTCGAGCTTGCCGCCTTCCTTCGCGGCCTGGAAGAGGGCGTCGGCGTAGACGCGCGCGATCTCTTCCATCAGTTCTTTCCGTTTCCGGCCAGGTCGCCGAAGTCGACCTCGCCGAGCGCCTCTTCGACGAGTCGCTTCTGGTCGGCGTCGTCGAGGCTCTTGCGGGTCACCTTCTCGGTCGCGAGCACGGTCAGGTCGGCGACCTCCTGGCGGATCTTCTCGAGCGAGCGCCGCGTCTCGGCCTCGATGTCGCGCTTGGCCGCCTCGAGCAGCTCCTCGCGCTTCTCCTTGCCCTGCTCGGTGGCCTCCGCCTTCGCGGTGTCGCCGGCCTTGCGGGCGCGGGCCATGATGTCGTCGGCCTGCTCGCGCGCCTCCTGAAGGCGGGCCCGGTACTCGGAGAGCAGCTCGTCGGCCTCCTTGCGCTGCCTCTCGGCCGCCTCGATGTTGTCGCGGATCGCGCTGGCGCGCTTGTCGAGCGCCTCCTGGATCCGGGGGAAGGCGAGCTTGCTGAGCACGTACATCGTGATCAGGAAGAACGCCAGCGTCCAGATCATCAGCCCGAGGCCGGGCGTGACCAGGAAGCTGCCGCCCTCCTCCTCGCCGCCGCCGTGCTCGGCGGTCTCCTGCGCAAGGAGGACGTACTGCCCGATGTCGGAGACCAAATCCACTCGAGGCCTAGAGGAAGAAGGCGATCAGGCCGAAGATGAACGTGTAGAACGCGACCGCCTCGGTAAGCGCGAAGCCGAGCCAGCGGATGCTCTGCAGCTCGTCCTTCATCTCAGGCTGCCGTGCGACCGACTCGATCTCCTTTCCGAAGATGATCCCGACGCCGATTCCGGCGCCGATCGAGCCGAGGCCCGCGCCGACGCCGAGCGCAATCGCCTTGCCGGCATCGGTGACGCCCGTGTCGGTGACCGTCTCGGTCGATTGGGCGATCAGGGGCAGGAAGTCCATCAGTGATGCTCCTTTCTAGTGGCTTTCGGCGACCGCGCCGCCGATGTATATCGAGGTAAGGATGGAGAAGATGAACGCCTGGAGGGTGGCGACCAGGCCGACTTCGAAGATAAAGAAGAGCATCGCCGCGGGCAGGGTGGCCACCCCGAGCGCCGAGAGGCCGAGCAGGACCGCGAGGCCGCCGCCCATGAAAAGCAGCAACAGGTGCCCGGCGAGGATGTTGGCGAAAAGACGCACCGAGAGCGAGATCAGCCGCACGAAGTGCGAGATCGCCTCGATCACGAACACGAACCCCTTGAACGCGAGCGGCATGTCCTCGATTCCGGATGGCAGCCAGCTCTTCAGGTACTTGAAGAAGCCCTTGGCCCTGATCCCCTCGACGTGGTAGGAGATCCAGACGACGAGTGTCAGCGCCAGCGGGATCGAGATGTTGGCGGTCGCCGCGTAGATCGCGAAGGTCGGCAGCTCGAGGCCGAAGATGTTCACGGTCTCGTGGGAGTTGGTCGGCAGCGGGATGTAGCCGAGCATGTTCGAGAACCAGATGAAGAAGAAGAGCGTCGCGATGAAGGGGAACCAGCGGGTCGCGAGCTTGCCCGAGAGGTTCTCCCCGGTGATGTTGTTCTTGGTCAGGTCATAGGCGAGCTCGACGGTGGTCTGGACGCGGTTCGGCTTGTCGTCCATGCGGCGGGAGATGTAGGTCATCGCCGCGATCGTCAGCCCGCTGGCCATGGCCAGGTAGAGCACGGCGCGGGTGATGCTGAGGTCGAATGGCCCGATCTTGATCGGGATCCAGTTCTCGAGCTTGAACTCGTCCTGGGGCTTGAACTCGTCGTTCTTGCCGTCGCTCCCGAACAGGACGTAGAACAGGATCACGCCGGTGAGCCAGACCAGGAAACCGATCAGGAACTTCTGCCCGGTCGATCTCCTCTTCCACCAGGCGGCCATCAGGCGCTTTCACCCGGGGCCTCGTCGGCGAACAGCCTGCCGAGCATCTGCGTTGCTAGGTAGGCCGTGAACAGCACCGCGGCGAGCACGGCCGCGGCGAGCCCGGCGTCGCGGTCGCCGAGCAGCCCGACGAGCAGCACCGCGAGCGCGATCAGCCAGACGCGGCCGAGACCCGTGCCGGCGGTCAGCCCCATCGCCGTTCGGCGGTCGCCGCGGGCGAGCGCGTCGGCGACGCGGCGCTCGGCGAACAGCTGGACCACTCGCTGCACGAGCCACACCCCGGCGACGACGACGTAGCCGAGCATCGGCAGATCGGCCGCCAGGAATACCGGCAGAGCCATGGCCAGAACGACCAGATCGAGGTAGCGCAGGGCGGTCACGTCAGTTGTGCTCAGGGCGAGAGACAGGCCGGCGAGCATATCCGCTGGCCGCCGATGCATGCCGACGTATGCTGGCTTCTCTTAAGGCAGGAGCGCAGCGGTCTGCATCGTCAGCCCGACGCCCAGCACCTGTGCGGCCCGCGCCCGCTGCGGGGCGATCCGGGTGATGCCGATCAGCCCGCCATGCCCGGTGCCGAAGTGGAGGCCGACGGTGACCAGGACGCCTACGGCGCGGCCGTCTGAGCTGATCACGCCGGCACCCGAGTCGCCCGAGATCGCCAGGCCGGTCGCGTAGACCCGGTTGGGGTCGGGCATTCCCACGGCGATGTGGGTGCGCGCCGGGACCGTGCTCCCGAGGCCGACACCGTTGCCGTAGTGCTGCAGGGCGACGAGGTCGCCGCCGAGATCGTTGTTGGTCCCGTTCGGCCCGCCGAACACGCACATCTGCGGGCTGGCGGCGACCCCGGGATCGAGGCGGATGAGGGCGAAGTCCCTCGGGTCCTGAAGCACCGCGTAGGCGAACTCGCCGATCCGGTTTCCGGCCGAGTCGGTCGCCGCCGGCCCGACGCCCGGGCCCCAGGCCGCCTCGCCGGCGTTCTGGCCGCCGGAGATGCCCTCGCCGAGGATGCAGTGCCCGGCGGTGCCGATGTAGCGGCGGCCGTCGGAGCCGGTGAACAGGAAGTTGAGCGTGCACTGCCCCTTGGGGCTGTTGACGATCGCCCCCGGGCGCACCCCCGGGCAGGCCCCGACCCCGACCGGGCCGGCCGCCGGTACGGCGATCGTGCGGCAGGGAACCCCGCCGAGGCTGAAGTCGGCGGCGGCGCGCTTTGCCTCGGCGCCGGCAACCGGCACGAGAAGCAGCGCGACCGCGGCAGCCGCAACCGCCAACCGAATGTCCCGGACCCGCATGCCGAGCATCGTACCCAGAAACGGCTACGCGAGGACTAGCGCGAGCGCGCCCTGGGGCGTGAGCCCTGCGAGCTCCGCGCCGGCGCCTTCTTTCCGTCTGCGCGCACCGTCGGGTAAGTCCCGGTCTCGAGCTCGGCCGCGACCCCCTCGTCGATCTCGCGCTCGGTCTTGCGGGCCGGCTTCTTTCGCCGGCCGACGCGTTCTCGGGTTCTCACCCTTCGCAGCTTCAGGATCTCGAGCACGATCACGACGTAGATGCTCGCCGCCAGGGCGATTAGCAGGCAGGCGACCATCACCCCGGTCATCAGGAGGTCGAAGTTGCCGCGGTCGTCGCTGTAGGGAATGAAGCGCAGCGCCAGTGCCAGGCCGGCAAGCACCAGGGTCCAGCCGTAGAGGTAGGCGAGCGTGCGCCGCTGCGAGAAGCCGATGTTCGCCATCCGGTGGTGGAAGTGCCAGCGGTCGGCCTGGTAGATCGGCTTGCGGTAGCGAATCCGCTTCGCCACCACGAAGCCGGTGTCGAGAATCGGCACCGCGAGCACGAGCAGCGGCAGCATCAGCGCCAGCACCGCGTTCGTCTTCAGCGAGCCCTGCACCGCGGTCACGGCGAGCAGGTAGCCGAGCAGGTTCGAGCCTGTGTCGCCCATGAAGCTCGACGCCGGAGGGAAGCCGTGGCGCAGGAAGCCGAGCGAGGCGCCGGCGGTCAGCGCCGCGAGTACACCGGCCTCGGTGCGGTCGAGCGAGATCGCGATCACCGCCAGCGTCGCGGCCGAGATCGCGCACACGCCCGATGCGAGCCCGTCGACGCCGTCGATGAAGTTGATCACGTTGATGATCGCGACGATCCCGATCACGGTCAGCGGATAGGAGACCCAGCCGAGCTCGAAGCCGCCGATGAATGGCAACGTGGTGGCGTCGACGACGACCCCCTGGGTGACCGGGATGATCGCGGCGCCGATCTGGCCGATCAGCTTCGGGAGCGCCGGTAGGTCGAGGATGTCGTCGATCGCGCCGATCGCGGTGATCGCGGTCGCTCCGAGCAGGATCGCCCGGGTCTGCGGATCCCAGGGCAGCCAGATCAACCCCGCGCCGAGGACCGCGACCAGGATCGCGAGCCCGCCGAGCTTCGGGGTCGGCACGTCGTGGAGTCCGCGCTCGGTCGGCTCGTCCATGGCGCCGATCCGGCGCGCGAAGTCCTCGGCGATCGGAACGACGATCCAGGCCACCGAACCGGCGAAGACGAACGCGAGCAGTGCGTCGATACTGTCGGGCTTCACGGACCCGATTCTCTCTTACCGGCGCCCAATACGGCGTCCGCGAGCAGACCCGGGTCGCGGGGATGCTGGACACCGGGCTCGCTCGAGCGCCGCTCGAGCCGTAGATCGGCCGGATCTTTGAGCGGCCGCAGCAGGCCCTTTTCGATCAACTCCGCGTCTACGGCGCCGAGCTCGCCGCTGAAGATCGTGTAGACGGGGGTGCCGAGCGCGACGGCCTCGCGGTTCATCGTCCCCCCCGCGCTTACGACCAGATCGGCATAGGCGATCAGGCTCTGGGCGTCGACCTCGCCGTCGGGGACGAGCAGCGATCCGCCGCGTTTGCGCGCCTGGGCCGCCTGGCCGTCGGTGCGCGGAATCACCACGGTCGAAGCATCGTCGGCCGCGGCGAGCCGCTCGAGCAGTCCCTCGTAGAGCGGGTTGTCGCGGTGGTACTCGGAGGTCTCGGGCGGCGGGCGCATCACGACCAGCAGCCGGCCCTCGCCGATGCCGAGCTGCTCGACCACGCCCGGGTCAGCGCGGAAGTCAGAGAGGTAATAGTCCTCCTTCAGCCCGGGGTAGCGGAAGAGGCGATCGCGCTTCGCCCCGGCGCGCTCCATCGCCTCGACCGGGATCGCCTCGGGGGCGATCACGAGCCGCGCGGCCCGGAAGGAGATCCGGCGCTGGAGCCCGGCGTGCTCGTAGTCGTTCATCTGCACGAGCGGGGTCCGCAGCGCGCCCGAGACGAGCGCGATGTCGACCGAGCCGTGGGCGAGCGCAAGGTCAAAGCCGCGCCCACGCGCCCAGCGCCAGAGCCGGGCGCTGCGGCCTGGCGAGCGCCGTTCCCTTGCCGAGCGTCGAGGCGCCGCCGTGGCTGCCGACCGTCGTGTAGGGGATCCCGAGCCGCTTCAGCACGCCCTCGGTCTGACCGTACTCGCGCGCGGTCACCTCGACCTCGTGGCCGTCCGCCTCGAGCCGCTCGATGATCGGCCGCAGCACGAGCGGATGCGCCGCGGCGGTGCAGTCCACCCAGACTTTCACCGGCCACCTCCTCGCGCTTCGCGCTCCGGGGGTGCCGGCTCGCGAGGACGCCCTTTAAACAAGCGTCGTTGAGAGCTCCGGGTAAAGCGGGTAGCGCTCCGTCAGCGCCCGGGTACGCTCGAGCAGCGCTTCCTTCTGCGAATCGAAGTCGTCACCGAGCGCGGCCGAGATCACCTCGGCGATCTCGCGCATGTCGTCCTCGACCATGCCGCGCGTGGTCAGGGCCGGCGTTCCGATTCGCAGGCCCGAAGGATCCATCGGCGGGCGCTCGTCGAACGGGATCGCGTTCCGGTTCAAGGTGATCCCGACCTCCTCGAGGCGCAGCTCCGCCTCCTTGCCGAACACGCCGGTCGGCGTCAGGTCGACGAGCACCAGGTGGACGTCGGTGCCGCCAGTGAGGACATCCACCCCGCCGGCCTCCAGCCCCTCCGCCAGCGCCTTGGCGTTGGCGATCGTCTGCCGTTGGCGCTCCGCGAAAGGCTCGCTGGCGGCGATCTTCAGCGCAACCGCCTTGGCCGCGATCGCGTGCATCAACGGCCCGCCCTGCTGCCCGGGGAAAACCGAGCGGTTGATCTCAGTGGCGAGCTGCTCGCGGCAGAGGATCATCCCGCTGCGCGGTCCAGCGAGCGTCTTGTGGATCGTCGTGGTGACGACGTCGGCGTGCTCGACCGGGTTCGGGTGCTCACCGGCCGCGACGAGCCCGGCGAAGTGGGCCATGTCGACCATCAGCTTGGCGCCCACCGAGTCGGCGATCTCGCGGAAGGCGGCGAAGTCGAGCTGGCGCGAATAGGCCGACCAGCCGGCGACGATCACCTTCGGCTTGTGCTCCTCGGCGAGCTTCGCGACCTCATCCATGTCGCAGAGCAGGTCCTCGCGGCGCACGTGGTAGGGGACGACTTCGTAGAGCTTGCCCGAGACGTTGAGCTTCATCCCGTGCGAGAGGTGGCCTCCGTGGTCGAGCGCCATTCCCATGATCGTGTCGCCCGGCTCGAGCATCGCCATGTAGGCGGCGTTGTTGGCCTGGGCGCCGGCGTGGGGCTGCACGTTGGCGTGCTCGGCTCCGAACAGCTCCTTTGCCCGGTCGATCGCGAGCTGCTCGGCGACGTCGACCTCCTCGCAACCGCCGTAATAGCGCTTGCCGGGATAGCCCTCGGCGTACTTGTTGGTCAGAACCGAGCCGACCGCGTCGAGCACTGCCTGGGGAACGAAGTTCTCCGAGGCGATCATCTCGAGCGTCGCCTGCTGGCGCGCGAGCTCGCGGTCGAGCACCCGCGCGATGTCGGGATCGACCTCGGTGAGCGGCGCGTTGTGGAAGTCGTCAGGTAACTCGGTCATGTTGTCCTCAAGGTTGCCACAGAGGCTATGCCGCGGCGCTGACGAATCACGGGATGCATCTTTATTGAACGTATGGTAAGTTAATCGGCAAGCAAGCAACCGACCCGAGGAGAGAGATGGCTGACGCAATCGCGACAACGAACGGCGAAACCGCACTCAACACCGAGGACGAGGACGCCCTCAAGGTGCTGATGGACGGCGATATCGACAAGGTTATGTCGGGGCTCGACAAGATCGTCGAGGCCGCGCCCTCCTACGAGAAGCTGTTCGCGCGCTGGCAGCGCCAGCACTGGTCGACCGAGGACTTCACCTTCGAGGAGGACAAGAAGCAGTGGGCCGACCCCGACTTCTTCGACGAAGAGGAGCGCAAGTTCATCCGGTTCGGGTTCTCGGAGTTCTTCCTCGGCGAGGAACGGGTCACGGTCGAGCTGCTGCCGTTCGCGATCGCCGCTCCGAAGCACGAGCAGAAGGTCTTCCTGACCACCCAGATCTCCGACGAGGCCAAGCACACCGTCTTCTGGGACGGCTTTTACCGCGAGGTCTTCGGCGAGAAGGCCGACAACCTCGGCCAGCAGATCGATAACCAGCGCCACGTCATCAACGACGACTGGCGGACGCTGTTCGACGGCATCCTCCACGAGTGCGCCGAGGACCTGCGCAAGGACCCGACTGATTTCCCGAAGCTCGTGCGCGGGATCACCGTCTACATGATCGTGATCGAAGGAATGCTCGCCCTGACGGCGGCCCGGTTCATGATCAAGTCGCTGAAGGAGAAGAACGCTTTCCCGGGCTTCGTCGCCGGCTTCACCGCGGTCAACCGCGACGAGTCGCGCCACGTCGGCTTCGGGGTCAAGTTCCTCGCCGACGCGATCAAGGACGATCCCGCGAACGCGAAGATCGTCGAGGACACGCTCAAGGAGTGTCTGCCCGTTGCACCGCTGGTCTTCGTCCCGCCGTGGGTCGACGACCCGTACAACTTCCAGACGCCCTTCTACCACTCGAGCGAGGTGTTCGAGTACGCGACCAAGGCGCTCTCGAAGAAGCTCGCTGCGATGGGCCTCGACCCGGCGGCGCTGGCGACGGCGTAATGGCCGCTGAATCCGCCACCGAGGGCCGCCCGCGCGGGCGGCCCTCGACCGGCGCCCGCGAGCGGATCCTCCAAGCCGCGACCGAGGTACTGAAGGCCGAGGGCTACGCCGGGCTCACCTTCGCGAAGGTGGCGGCGCGCTCGGGCGAATCGAAGGCCCTGGTCGCCTACCACTTCGGTTCCAAGCAGGGCCTGGTCGCGGAGGTCGGGCGCGAGATCGCCGAGCTGATCACGGGCGAGGTGCTCGAGGCGATCTCCGGCGCGAAGAGCGTCAAGCGCGTGATCGGCGGCACCGCTGCCGCGGTCGAGGAACTGCTCGAGCGCGACGTTCGCCTCGGGCGGCTCTACTTCGACCTCGCCGCGGTCTCGGTCGTCGACCCCGAGGTCCGATCGACGATCGCCGAGGTCAACGACGGCTGGCGGAGGGTGATCAACCGGCTGCTGACCGAGGCAGGGGTCGCACCCGCCCGTGCCAAGGCGCTGACGCTGATGGTGATCGCCGGCGTCCAGGGGCTGGCGCTCGAGCAGATCGAGCGCGGCGACACCCCCGAGTTGCGCAAGGCGCGCGAGCTGTTCGTGCGCAGCGCCGTCTCGGCCGCAAACTAGGCGCCGCGGCGGCGATACTGCGGCCGTGCCCGAGGAGAAGAACGTCGAGCTCGTCCGCGACGGCTTTGAGAAGCTCGCCGAGGGCGGCGTCGAGGCGATGCTCGACTTCGTCCACCCTGAGTTCGAGGTGACGACGCCGCAGTCACTCGCCTCCGAGCCCGGCACCTATCGCGGCCACGACGGGCTGCGCCGCTACTTCGACTCCTTCTACGAAGCGATGGACGAGGTCCGCTTTGAACCCCACGAGCTGACCGCCGTCGGCGACAGGGTGGTCGCCGACTTCACCCTCCACGCCCGCGGCCGGACGACCGGGCTCGAGGCCGAGCAGCGCGCGTTCATGCTCTGGACGCTGAAGGACGACAAGGCCTACCGGCTCGAGCTGTTCACCGACCGCGACGAGGCGATCGCGGCCGCCTCGGAATAGGATTCTCAGAGGGATGGAGACCACCGCGACAGTCCTGGATGTCGGTCGGCTCTCATTCGCGATCCGCAAGCGCCGCCACGTCGAGCTCGCCGTCGACTCGGGTGACGGCAAGCTGGCTTACGTGGAGACCACATGGCCGCTCGGCGACGGCCGCAGCTGGCTGGTCCCCGGCCAGGTCGTGCCGGTCGAGTTCGAGCCCGGCAAGCCCGAGGACGTCGAGTTCATCGAGGACAAGTGCCCCGAGATGGACGACCGGATCGCCGAGCGCGACCCGCTTCTGGTCGACCCGCTCGGAGCGCAGGCGAAGGTCGCCGAGGCGAGGCAGAAGGCGATCAACGACACGCCGGGCGCCGACCGCGGCGACCTCGCCCGCGTCCACAGCGCCGCCGGCTCCGGAGTGGCGATCGAGACCGAGAAGCGGCTGCTCAAGGAAGCACTCGAACGGGTGCCCGAGCTCGACTCGAAGCGCGGCCGGGTGCGCGGCGTCGCGCTCAACATCAGCCGCCGCTTCCTTCCCGGGGACCGCGGCTTGGACTCCTCGGACGGCGACGGGTCGGGCGGCAGAAGCCGGTCGAAGTCGGAGTACCTGCTCTCCGTCCACGTCCCCGGCAAGGACCCCTTCCCCGTCCGAACCAAGATCACGATCACCCACAAGCACCAGCTCCGCTCGATCACCTCGGTGCTGGTCAGCGAGGACGATCCGAGCGACATCAAGGTGGACTGGGACGAAACCGCCCGGATCGACAAGGGTCGGCTAGGCGACATGCTCAGCGGCGAATCACACGAGCGCCGGATGGACGCCGTGGCGAAGGCCGACACCAAACGCCAGTCCGACGCGATGCAGGACTTTCTGAGCTAGAGCCTCGGGCCCGAGCACGACGAGCTTGCGGCGAGCAGCGAAGTGCCCGAGCTGCTTCAGGCGCCGCGCCAAGGCTCAGCCGCCGAGCTGCAACCCGGTCAGCGAGCGCTCCAGGTCCTCGTAGGACATCGCGCCCTCGCGGAGGATCTCCCACGCACCACCCGCCTCGATCTCGGTCAGGTCGACGACCGTCGAGGCCTCGCCGGTGAGCTCGCCGCCATCGATGACGAGGTCTGCGCCGGCGAGGATCTGCACGTCTATCGCCCCGAAAGCACCCGGGGGCTGCGCGCCGCTCCGGTTCGCGGAGGTCTGGTAGACGGGGGTCTTCGCACCAACGAGCGGACCCTCGATCATCCTGATCCCGAGCCGCTCGGGTACCTTGCCGCAGGCGAGCGGGTAGCGGCGCTCCGGGTTGTAGACGACCAGCGTCACCGGGCCGGGCAGGAGCGCCGCGACGGCGGCCCTGGTCAGCGGCGCGAGCGCACCGAGCAGCTCGCGCATCGCCTCGCTCGAGAAGTAGAGCACGGCCGCGGGCTTGTCCTCGGGGCGCCCCTTGAGCTCGTGGATGCGCTCGATCGCCTTCGAGTTGAGCGGGTCGCAGGCGAGCCCGTAGAGCCCGTCGGCGGGAAAGACGACGACCTCGCCGGCGCCGATCGCCTTCTCAAGGCCCTGGCGCGCCGCGTCAGCCCCGTCGGTCTCGATCGAGATCGTTTCGGTCATCGGCGGCCCAACACGACGCGCTCGATCCCGGCGAGGTCCGGCCGCGCCTCGACCGTTCCGAATCCGGCGCGCTCGGCCAGCGCCGCGACCGGGTCCGCCTGCCCGGCGCCGACCTCGAGCGCGATCGCCGGCGGCGGCGTGCCGACGCTGACCGCCTCAAGCAGCGAGCGGATCGCCTCGAGCCCGTCGCCGCCGGCGACGAGAGCGGTGCGCGGCTCGTGCTCGCGGATCTCCGGCGCGAGGCCCTCCCACTCACCCTCGCTGACGTAGGGCAAATTGGCGAGTACCACATCAAACGCCGCCTCCTCCGCTTCGCGTCCGGGGGCGGCTTGAGGTGGGGGAAGCGTCCCGGGCTGAAAGCTCGTCCGCCCAGCGAGGCCGAGCAGGCGGGCGTTGCTGCGCGCCACCGCGAGCGCCCCCTCGGAGGTATCGGTCCCTGTCACGCGCGCCTCGGGCAGCTCGTCGGCGACCGCGAGCGCCACTGCGCCGGAGCCGGTGCCGACGTCGAGGACCGTTTCCGGCTTCAGCTCGAGAGCGACCTCGACCAGCAGCTCCGACTCGGGCCGCGGGATAAGCACCCGGGGATCGACCGCGAGCTCGATGCCGCGGAACCCCTTGCGCCCGGTTATGTAGGCGAGCGGCTCGCGAGCCGTCCTGCGCCGGATCATCGCGCCGAACAGCCGCGCCGCCCCCGGCGAGATCCCGGCATCGGAGTCGGCCGCGAGCTTGGCGCGCTCCCACCCGGTCGCCTCGCTGAGCATCAGCTCGGCGTCGAGCCGCGGGTCCTCGACCCCGGCCGCCGCGAGCGCATCGACCGCCGCCTCGATCGCCTCGCGGACCGGAGTCGCCGCAACCCCGGTGCTCACCCTCCCTCCCCCGTCTGCGCCTCGAGCAGCTGCCGCTTCTCCTCGCCGGCGAGCTGCTCGGTGAACTCGTCGAGGTCGCCGCCGAGCACGCGCTCGACCCCGCTCGCGGTCAGCTTCACGCGGTGGTCGGTGATCCGGTCCTGCTGGAAGTTGTAGGTGCGGATCTTCTCGGAGCGCGCGCCGGTGCCGACCTGGGCGAGCCGCTCCGAGGCGATCTCCTTCTGGCGCTCCTCGAGCGCCTGCTCGTAGACCCGCGCGCGCAGAACCCGCATCGCCTTCTCGCGGTTCTGGCGCTGCGACTTCTCGTCCTGCATCGCGACCATCACCCCGGTCGGAACGTGGGTGATCCGGACAGCGGAGTCGGTTGTGTTGACCGACTGCCCGCCAGGCCCCGACGACCGGTAGAAGTCGATCTCGAGGTCGTTCTCGTCGATCTCGACATCGACCTCCTCGGCCTCGGGGAGAACCGCGACGGTCGCGGTCGAGGTGTGGATCCGCCCCTGGGATTCGGTCTTCGGCACCCGCTGGACGCGGTGGGTGCCGCCCTCGAACTTGAACACCGAGTACGCGCCATCGCCCTTGATCTCGAAGGTGACCTCCTTGAAGCCGCCGACATCCGCTGCCGAGACCGACAGCGCCGCGGTCGAGAAGCCGCGCTGCTCGGCGTAGCGGGTCAGCATCTTGTAGAGGTCGCCGGCGAACAGCGCCGCTTCGTCGCCGCCGGTCCCGGCGCGTACCTCGACGATCACGTTCTTGTCGTCGTTGGGGTCGCTCTCGACGCTCGCGAGGCGGATCTTCTCGCCGAGCTCCTCGAGCTGGGCCGGCGCATCGGCGACGAGCTGCTTCAGCTCCGGATCATCGCCGTCCTCGGCGAGCAGCTCCCTGGCGCCCTCGAGGTCGTCGCGGAGCTTGCGGTACTCGGCCGACAGGTCGTGCGCCTCCTGCAGGTCCTTGTACTCGCGCCCGACCTGCGCGTGGCGCTCGCGGTCGGCGATCACCTCGGGATCGGACATCTGCCGCTCGAGCTCGGCGAAGCGGCTCTCGATCTGGTCGACCAGCTCGTCGATCATGCGACCAGCCTAGGCGACGATTTCTATTTCCTGTTCCTTCCGCGCCTCGTTGGGATCCTCGACCGCGAGCACGGCCTCGAGCGCCGCGATCGCGACCTCGAGCTGGTCCTCATCGGGCTCGCGGGTGGTGAGGTTCTGGAGCATCAGCCCCGGCCACATCAGCGCCCGCACCCAGCGCTTGCTGCGGTTCTTGCCCGCCCACTTGATGACCTCGTAGGAGAGCCCGGCGATCAGCGGAATGCCGAGGATCCTCGAGGCGAGCAGCCAGTACCAGGCCGGGAGGCCGATCGGCGCGAAAACGAAGATCGCGAGCACCATCACGATCAGCAGGAAGCTCGTCCCGCAGCGCGGGTGCAGCCGTGAGTAGAGCTGCGCGCTCTCGGGCACGAGCTGGTCTTCGGCCTCGAATGCCGAAATCGTCTTGTGCTCGGCTCCGTGGTACTCGAAGACGCGGCGCAGGTCGGGCAGCCGGCTGATCGCGAGGATGTAGCCGATGAAGATCACGGTTCGCAGCACTCCCTCGACGAGCCAGAAGAGCAGCGCCGATCCGAGCTGGTCCTTGATCAGGCTCGTGAGCCCGACCGGGATCACGAAGAAGAGCCCGACCGCGATCGCCATCGAAAGGAAGATCGTCAGCCCCCAGATGAAGCCGCCGATCTCCTCGCCCTCGTCCTCGTCAAGCTGGGCGTTGGCGGAAATCGAAAGCGCCTTGAAGCCGATCTTCAGCGACTCGCCGAGCGCGACCACGCCGCGGATCACCGGCCAGCGCAGGATCTTGGCGCGCTTCGCCCACGAGACGAGCGGCTCGGAGGTGATCTCGATCTTGCCCTCGGGGTTTCGGACCGCGACCGCCCAGGTCGAGACGCCGCGCATCATCACTCCCTCGAGCACCGCCTGACCCCCGACGGGGGCGTCCTTCTTCGCGACCAGGCGCCCGTCGGGCATGCGCTCGGCCGAGGCCGGATCTCCCCCGACCCCCGAACGCCCCGCCCCGTCAGTCGATGGAGGCACTAGCTTTTCTTGCGCTTGGCCGCGCGTCGCCTGAAACGCTCGACCCGGCCACCGGTGTCGACGAGCTTCTGCTTGCCGGTGTAGAACGGGTGGCAGTTGGAGCAGATCTCAACGTGCAGATCGGACTCGGTGGAGCGGGTATAGAACTCGTTGCCGCACGAGCAGTGCACGTGGGCGAGAACGTAGTCGGGATGGATATCGGTCTTCATGTGGGTTCAATTCTAGCCAGGGCGTCAATTAGGCCGTCCAGGCTCGCCGTCACCTCGGCTTTTGCCGCCTTCTGGTCCTTGGCACGGGCGACCAGCATCGCCGCCTCGTCGAGGGCGCCCATCAGCAGGTGTGCGAGCGGCCTGGTCGGCTGATCGGCGAGCTGCCCGGCCTCGATCGCGGCCTTCAGGGCCGCCTCGACGACGCCCAACCCGTGGTCGGCGGCGATCTCGCGCCAGCGCTCCCAGCCCAGCACCGCGGGGGTGTCGAGGAGAACGATCCGCTGCACCTCGGGCTCCATGCAGGCGTCGAGGAACATCCGCACCCCCGCCTTCATCGCCTCAATCGGGTCCGATCCGCCGAGCGCCCCTTCAACGATCTTCTCGGTCAGCTCCCCCTCCACCTGCTCGTAGACGGCCTCGAGCAGCCCGGGCTTGCCGCCGAACTGGTGATAGAGCGCGCCCCGGGTGACGCCGGCGGCGCGTACGATTTCCTCGGCGCCGACCGCCGCGTAACCGCGCCCGCCGAACAGCGGCCGCGCGGCGGCGATCAGCTTGCCGCGGGTCTCCTCGCTGCGCTCGGCCTGGGTGCGTGTCTTGGTCTTTGCCATCTCGACATCCATACAGGATGTATGTTATATACGTACAGACTGTACGCTAACCAACGGAGAGGAAGCGCATGACCATCCAGCTGCAGGACGCCACCGCGATCGAGGAGCTGTCCACCCGCTACGGAGAGGCCTGGAACAGCCAGGACCTCGAGGCGATCCTCGCCCTCCACAGCGACGACTCGGTGTTTCACCTCCACGTCCCGGGCTCCGAGCCGGCCGAGGGCAAGGACGCGATCCGCGAGGCGTTCGCGGCCTTCCTCACCCAGCTCCCCGACATCAACTTCGCGACAACGCGGCTGCGCTGCGGCGCCGACTTCTGGGTCCTCGAGTCGAAGCTGACCGGGACCGTCGCCGCCCCGATCGAGATCGAGGGCGAGTCCGTCGAGGGCCAGGGCGCCCGGATCGAAGTCGACTTCATCGACGCGATCGAGGTCCGCGACGGGCTCGTCTCGCGCAAGGACAGCTATCTCGACGGCGTCGCCTTCGAGCGCCAGATGGGCGCCGCCTGATGGCCACGGCCACCGCGCAGGCACGCCCCGAGGCGCCAAAGGAGGCCAGCGACTGGGTCGACGCTTTCGCCGCCGGCTGGGCCGCGGGCGGGCCCGCCGACCGCTTCTACGACCACTTCGAGCCCTGGCTCGACCCCGAGGTGCGGCTGATCCAGCCCCAGCTCCCCACCCTCGTGGGCCACCGGCAGTTCCGCGAGAACTTCGTCCGGCCGCTCTTCGGCCTCGTCCCGGACCTGCTCGGCACGGTCGAGGGCTGGGCCTCGCGGGAGGACGTCGTCTACGTGGCACTCCGCCTCGAGGGCACGATCGGCCGACGCTCGTTCGAGCTGCCGACCGTTGACCGGGTCACGCTCCGCGACGGCAAGGCGATCGAGCGCATCGCGTACGCGAATCCGGCCCCGCTGCTGCGAGCGGTCGCGCTCTCCCCCAGCACGTGGCCGCGCTTCATCCGAATGCAAATCGCCTCCCGAAAGAAAGGAAACAGATGAGTGCCTTCGAGCAGCGCGAGATCGAGACCCCCCGCGGAACGATCCGCTACCGCGACTCGGGCGGCGGCGGCGACCCGCTCGTCTTCGTCCACGGCCTGCTCGTCAACGGCCGGCTCTGGGACGACGCCGCCGAGCGGCTCGCGGACGCCGGGCACCGCTGCATCGTCCCCGACTGGCCGATGGGCTCGCACCGGGTGCCGATGAACCCGGACGCCGACCTCTCCGGCGAGCCGGGCGGGATGCCGGCCCTGATCGCCGAGTTCATCGACGCGGTCGGGGTCAAGCCGGCGACCGTGATCGGCAACGACTCCGGCGGGGCGATGAGCCAGATCCTCGCCACCGAGCACGCCGATTCGGTGGGGCGGCTCGTGCTCACCAACTGCGACGCGTTCACGAACTTCCCGCCGAACCTGTTCCAGTACCTGCTCTGGGTCGCCAAGGTCCCGGGCGCGCTGTCGGCGCTCGCGCAGTCGCTGCGGATCCCGTTCATGCGCCGCAGCCCGGTCGCCTACGGCGTGCTCGCCAAGAGCCGTCTCGACTCGGAGCTGCTCGAGGATTGGGTGCGGCCGGGGATCGAGAACGCCGGGGTGCGCCACGACACCCGCAAGTTCATCCGCGGCATCTCGCCGAAGCAGACCGAGCGCGCCGCGGAGAAGCTCTCGGGGCTGAAGGCCCCGGCGCTGCTCGCCTGGGCGCCCGAGGACAAGTATTTCCCGATCGAGCACGCCGAGCGGCTCGCCGAGATCATCCCCGACTCCCGCCTCGAGCGGATCGAAGACGCGAAGACGTTCGTCTCGATCGACCAGCCGGACCGGCTCGCCGAGGTGATCGACGCCTTCGTCCGCGAGACGACGGCGAAGGCCGCCGCCGCGGCCTAGCGGCGCCTAGGTCTCCGGTAGAGCGGCCCGTCGCCGCCCTCGGGCAGCGTCAGCCGCCCGCCCTTGGCGGTGATCGCGCCGCACTGGACGCAGTTTGAGGCGGTGACGTTGACGTCGACATCAGTCGGCGCCGCTCTCGAGCTGGTCCTCGGGGATCTCGTAGACCTGCGCCGGGCACATCGAGACCCAGGTCTGGGCGACCTCGCGGGGAACCCTGGTCTGGATGCGAACGTGGTTCGGAGCGTCGTCGCGAGTCGCGTTGCCCGACAGGAAGACCGAGGAGAGCTTGTCGAAGATGTAGCTGCCGTCGGGCTTCGGGATAGTTCTCGGCGGCGCCGCTCGATCCTTCACCGCGATCTCGGAATCCGGCTCGGTGTCCTTGTGCCCGGGTGGAATCGCGCCGCGTGAGAGCAGCCATGCGTTGGCGATCGCGCCGAAGGCGACGAAGCCCTTGTCGCCGTACTGGCGCACGTTCCGCGAGACCTTGAGGTCCTTCTCGATGTCCGACTTCTCAACCTTCTCGTCGTAGGCCTCGAAGTTGACCGAATCCGTCCTTCAGCGCTTCGACGATCGCCTCGGCCGCATACATGCCGGCGTGCATCGCGTAGTGGATGCCCTTCAGGTAGGGGATGTTGACCATCGAGACGTTGTCGCCGCACATCACCATGCCGGGCACCGCGAGCCGCTTCGGCATCGACCAGTAGCCGCCCGAGGGGATCGTCTTCGCGCCCCAGCCCACCCGCTCGCCGCCGTCGAGCAGCTTGCGGACGAACGGGATGGGTCTTGAGCTGCTGCAGCGCGTCGTGGCAGGAGAAGGTCGCGTCGGTCGTGTCGAGCCCGACGACCATGCCGATGCAGAGCTTGTCCTCGCCCATCGGGTAGATGAAGCGAGCCGCCGAACTCGTTGTACTTCGGCCGTGCCCGCAGCGGCCAGTTCATCGTGTGGATGACCCGGTCGAGCGGCTTCGGGACCTTCCAGATCTCCTTGACGCCGATCTCCCAGCGCTGCGGGTCGCCGGCGAGGTCGTAGTAGTCGACGGCGCACTGGGTCAGATGGCCGATCGTCCCCTCGGCGAGCACAGTCGCCTTCGCCATCAGATCGGAGCCGGGCTCGAAGTTGCCGAGCTCCTCGCCTTCGCGGCCGCGGCCCTTGTCGCCGGAGCGGACGCCCTTGACGATCCGGTCCTCGACCAGGAGCTTGTCGGCGGAGGTCTCGGTGAGGATGTAGGCGCCCGCCTCCTCGGCCTTCTCGGCGAGGAAGCGCGAGAGCTTCGCGACCGACGTGACGTAGTTGCCGTGGTTGCGGAAGTTGGGCGGCGGCGGCTTGAGCGGGATCGCCAGCTTCTTGGTGAGCAGATAGACGGCGTCCTTCTCGACCTTCTGGTAGACGGGCCAATCGGAAGGGTCGAGGTCGGGGAACAGCTCCTCCATCGCCGACGGGCGCATGTTCGCCCCCGAGACGTTGTGGGCGCCGCAGGCCTTGCCCTTCTCGATCACAGCGACCGGGATCTCGCCGAGCTTCTCGGTCAGCTCGGGCTCGTCCTCGAGCAGCTGCATGACCTTGTTGGCGCAGGCGAGCCCGGCCGGTCCGCCCCCGACGATCACCACGCCCGCCTCGAGGCGCTCCTCAGGAGCGTCGGTCGGGGGACCGACGTACTGCGAAGGATCGAACGGCGGCGGGAACTCCGCCGGCTCCACGGCCGCTGCCACGGGGGGTCAGCCCCCCTGTGCGGTCGGGGAGCCGGCCACCGCCGCGCTTGGGCGGCTGCAACCCTTCGCCTGGCTGCGTCCTCGGTCGCCGCAATGGCTCTGCCATTGCCGGCTCCCTGCGTCCTTGCCATGCTCGGGTTTCGCTCGCCCAATCACGACGCTGACCGTCACCCCGACCGCTTGGCCTTGATCGCCTCGGTCAGCTTGGGGACGATCTTGTGCAGGTCGCCGACGATGCCGAGGTCGCAGAACTCGAAGATCGGCGCGTTCTGGTCCTTGTTGATCGCGACGATGTTCTCGGAGCTCTGCATGCCGACCTTGTGCTGGATCGCGCCGGAGATGCCGACGGCGAGATAGAGCTTCGGCGCGACCGTCTTACCGGTCTGGCCGATCTGTGCCGCGTAGGGGTACCAGCCGGCGTCGACGACCGCGCGGGTTGCTGCCACCGCACCGCCCATCGACTCGGCGAGCTCCTCGGCGATCTTGAAGTTGTCGGCCTCACCGAGACCGCGGCCGCCACCGACGAGGAATTCCGCGTCCTCGATGTTGACGTCCTCGCCGCGCTGCTCGCCGCGCTGAACCATCGTCGCCTTGGTCGACCAGGCCGACAGCTCGACCTGGATGTCCTCGATCTCGGCCGATCCGTCGCCCTCCTTCTCGTCGAAGGCGTTGAGGCGGCCGATGATGATCCCCGGCTCCTCGACGTAGCCGACGTCTGCGACCTGGGAGTCCTGGAGGATCGGGCGGACGGCGACCAGCTTGCCGTCCTGCACCTTGACCTCGGTCACCTCCATCGTCACGCCGGCGTTGAGGCGCGCGGTGAGCCCGGCGCCGATCTCGAATCCGAGCAGGCCGCCGCCGAACAGTGCGTAGGAGATGTCGTTGTCCTGCATCACCTTCGCCATCACGTCGACGATCGGCTGCGCGAGGCCCTCGGGGGCGTCCTTGGCGCGAAAGACCTTCGAGGCGCCGAACTTGCCGAGTTCCTTAACCTTGTCGTCGGGGGCGTCGCCGACCACGACCGCGTAGGCCTCGGTGCCGAGCTCGGAGGCGAGCTTCGCCGCCTCGCTGATCGCGCCCTGAGAGTTCTTGTTGAAGTTGCCCTCGTCGTCGTGCAGGGCGTAAACCAGGATGCCGGCCATCAGATGACCTTCCTTTCCTCGAGCCAAGCAACGATCTTCTCGACCGTCTCGTTTGTGTCCTCGTCCTCGATGATCTCCCCCGCTTCCTTCTCCGGCGGCGGGTTGAGGCCGAGCACCGTGGTCCGCGAGCCCGTCTCCCCGACCTTGTCGGGCTCGATCCCTACATCGCCGACGGCATGGGTGTCGAGCGGCTTCTTCTTCGCGCCCATGATCGCCTTCAGCGACGGGTAGCGAGGCTCGTTGATCGCGTCGCCGACCGAGATCACGGCCGGCATCTCTACGTCGACCGTGTCGTATCCGTACTCGGCCTGGCGCTCGCAGCGCAGCTTTCCCCCTTCGACGTCGATCTTGATCACCTGAGTCAGCGAAGGCATCTTGAGATGGTCGGCGACTACGGCGCCGATCGTGTAGCACTCGCCGTCGTCCGACTGCTGTCCGAGCAGCACGAGGTCGGGCGACTCCTTCTCGAGCAGCTTCGCGAGCGCGTAGCCGGTCGCGCAGACGTCGGAGCCGGCGAGCGCGTCGTCGGTCAGATGGACCGAGCGGTCGGCGCCGAGCGCGACGGCCTTGTGGAGCGCGCGCACGGCCCCGTCGGGGCCCATCGTCACGGCGACGATCTCCTCGACCGGCACCTCGCCGCCCTCCTTGATCTGCATCGCGGCTTCAATCGCGTGCGTGTCGAAGGGGTTGAGGTTCTCCTCGCCGGATCGGTCGAGGCGCTTGGTCTCCGGATCGATCCGCTTGTCCACCGCGGCGTCCGGGACCTGTTTGACGAGACATGCGATCTTCAAGCCAAGCCTCCTTGGGAATTTCAGAGGGAAGTCTGTATCCGAGCCGCCCGGGCGAGTGCGTGGGGCGATTCGCGCCGCGGCATATTAGCGGTCGCGGAAGCTGGCTGACTGACCAGTCAATCAGGCGGGCGAGGCAGCAGCGAAACGGGCCGGCGCAAGGCCGGCCCGTTCACGCGCTGCAGAAACGGATCCGTAGCTACTGGATCGTGATTGCGCCGGCGCGGGTCGCGCTGATGGCGCGGAACTTCGCCTTCGCACCCATATCGGGCTTGCAGCTCAGGGTGATGCTGCCGCCCTGAGTCGTGCCCGTGAGGGCGATGTTGCCGCTGTACTGATCAGCCGTCGCGCTGGTCAGCTCACTGCCCTGGGTGAGGACGGTGGCGCCCTCCTTCAGGGCGCAGTCGACAACGCGTGCCGTCGCGGCGTCAGACGCAACCGTGACGCTGGCGTTGAGGACGTACTTTCCGCCCGCGGGAACGTTGAGCGTCGCCACGGTGGTGTCAGTCGCAGCCGGCAGAGCAATCTCTCCGGGCGTGCTGGTCAGAAACGCCTCCGAGCGCTCAGCAGCGGCGATCTTCGGAGTCGTGACCGCGTTGTCCTGCATCTTGTCCGTAGAAACCGCGTTCTTCTTCAGCTTCTTGTTGGTGATCGCACCGTCCTTGATCCGGCCGGAGCCGATCTTCTTCTTGGCCTTCTTCGCCGCCACACCAACGCCACCGAGGGCGAGCAGGCAGGCGATAACGCCGACGACCATTGCGGGCGACGGCAAATCGAACTTCAACTTCTTCACAGCAATAACCTCCTTAGAGGGGTAGTTCGGGGAGGAGTAGGTGCGGAACACAGCTATACCCGCTGCGTTGCGGCTTAAGAGGTTGTTTTCATTCAGGCGCCCGGGATCAGCCGCGCTTTGCGACCGCACCGCGCACAAAATCGACTATCTCGTCGGTCGCCGAACCCGGCGTGAACACCTCCGAAACGCCGAGCTTCTTGAGCTCGGGCACGTCGTCGGCGGGAATCGTGCCCCCGACGGTGATCACGACGTCGTCGATTCCCTGCTCGCCGAGCAGCTCGACGACCCTCGGCACAAGCGTCATATGGGCGCCCGAGAGGATCGAGAGGCCGACCGCGTCGGCGTCCTCCTGGATCACGGTTTCGGCGATCTGCTCGGGCGTCTGGTGGAGGCCGGTGTAGATCACCTCCATGCCCGCGTCACGCAGGGCGCGGGCGATGATCTTCGCCCCGCGGTCGTGCCCGTCGAGGCCGGGCTTGGCGACCACAACGCGGATCTTGCGCTCGGTGTCGGTGGCGCTCATCGGCGCGAACCTTAGCCGGGGGACTCCGTTAACCCGGCTTTCACAGCGGATCCGCCCGACCGCCGCAACATAATGCCGTTCTCTTTCGCCCAGAGGGGGTACTCGCCCCGAAAGGAGCGCCATGTACGACGTCGTGTATGTCGATCGCAGCCACCACGAGCGCGTCGTAGCCGCGGGGCTCGAGCGCGAGGCAGCTTGCGAGCTCGCCAGGGCCGAGGCCGGCAAGCGCAAGATCGGCCGCATGTTCCTCGCCGGCTCCGAACCGACGCCTCGGTCCGACCTGATCGTGATCGTCGAGTCACAGCAGCGCGCCGCGGCGTAGTCATACGCTTGCCTCTCCCTAGGAGAGGAGAATCATGAGCAAGCTTCGTCCCCGGCGACCGAGCGGCGCGATGATGGTCGCGATCGTTGCCGTGCTGATCGCGCTCGGCGGTACCGCCGTAGCCGGCAGCGGGATCCCGCTGAAGGCGTTCAGCAACAAGACCAAGACCCAGACGGTCGGGGTGGGTCCGCTGACCTACGTCAAGACCTTCGCGGTCATCCCCCCCACAAGCAGCAACGGCCTCGACGTCGCGGCCGCCTGTCCGGCCGGCACGACGGTGATCGGCGGCGGGATTCAGGTGAGCAGTGACTCAGCTGAGCTCGTCAACGACAGCTTCCCCTCGGGCACGAGCTGGCTGGGAACGGTCATCAACACCTCGAGCACCGTGACCCATTCGGCAACTACGACAGCTATCTGCGCCACCTCGCGCCTGGTCCAGTAACTAGAAGACCGGCACCTCGGAGTAGGTGCCGAAAACCTCCTGGAGCCCGGCGATCATCTCGCCCTCCGAGACGCGCACTCGCGCCGCGTCGATGAAGAGCGGCATCAGGTTCTGGTCGGTCGCGGCGGCGCTCTTCAGCTCGGCGAGCGCCGCCTCGACCGCCGCCGAGTCGCGGCGCGCCTTGGTTGCCTCGAGGCGGCCGACCTGCTTGCGCTCGAGCGCCGAGTCGATCTTCAGGGTCGGGATCTCCTCGTCACCGGACTGCTCGTACTCGTTGACGCCGACCACGATCCGCTGCTTGGAGTCGACCTCGCGCTGGTAGCGGAACGACGCATCGGCGATCTCGCGCTGCGGGAAGCTCTGCTTGATCGCCTCGACCATGCCGCCGAGCTCGTCGATGCGGGCGAAGTATGAGTAGGCGGCCCCCTCCATCTGGTCGGTGAGCGTCTCGATGAAGTAGGCGCCGCCGAGCGGGTCGATCGTGTTGGTGACCCCGGATTCGTGCGCGATCACCTGCTGGGTGCGGAGGGCGACCCGCACCGCCTCCTCGGTCGGAAGCGCGAGCGCTTCGTCGTAGGAGTTCGTGTGCAGCGACTGGGTGCCGCCGAGCACCCCGGCGAGCGCCTCGATCGCGGTGCGGACGATGTTGACGAGCGGCTGCTGCGCCGTGAGCGAGACGCCCGCGGTCTGGGTGTGAAACCGCATCCGCATCGACTCCTCGCGCTGGGCGCCGTAGGTGTCGCGCATCTCGCGCGCCCAGATCCGGCGCGCGGCGCGGTACTTGGCGATCTCCTCGAAGAAGTCGATGTGCGCGTTGAAGAAGAACGAGAGCCGCGGCGCGAAGTCGTCGACGTCGAGCCCGCGGTCGATCGCCTTCTCGACGTAGGTGAACCCGTCCTTGAGCGTGAAGGCGAGCTCCTGCTGTGCGGTCGAGCCCGCCTCGCGAATGTGGTACCCGGAGATCGAGATCGGGTGCCAGCGGGGCATGTTCTGCGAGCTCCACTCGATCATGTCCTCGACCAGCCGCAGCGCCGGGTCGATCGGGAAGCACCACTCCTTCTGGGCGATGTATTCCTTGAGGATGTCGGTCTGGATCGTGCCCGCGAGCTTGTCGGGCGAGGTCCCCTGCTCCTCGGCGACGCAGACGTAGAAGGCGAGCAGCATCGCCGCCGGCGCGTTGATCGTCATCGAGGTCGAGACGTCGGCGAGCGGGATCCCCTTGAAGAGGTCGAGCATGTCGTCGAGGGTGTCGATCGCCACCCCCTCCACCCCGACCTCGCCGAGGCTGCGCGGATGGTCGGAGTCGAGCCCCATCAGGCTCGGCATGTCGAAGGCGGTCGAGAGCCCCTTGTTGCCGTGGTCGAGCAGGTAGTGGAAGCGCTCGTTGGTCTCCTCCGCGGTGCCGAAGCCCGCGAACTGGCGCATCGTCCAGAGCTGGCCGCGGTACATCGAGGGATAGACGCCACGGGTGTAGGGGTGCTCGCCCGGGTAGCCGATCTCGGTTTCAGGATCCGAGCCGGCGCGGTCCTCCTCGGTGTAGAGCGGCTTCACCGGCTCGCCCGAGATCGTCTCGAACAGCGCCTCGCGCTCCACGGTCTCGCCGTAGACCTCCTCTATCCACTGGTGGGCGCGGCGCCGCGCATCGGGCTCGATCGCCATGGGCCCAAAGTCTAGAGTGCGCCGATGCGTCCCAAGAGCCGAGGCTGGGCGGCATTTTCGCTGGTCGGAATCGCCCTCTGGGTCGGGGCGATGGTGCTCGCCAGCGTGCTCAGCGACGACCCGACCGATCCCGGGCCGACGCTGACAGCGTTCGTCGCCGGTGGCGCGATCTTCTTTGGGCTCATGTTCGGTGGCGCGCTCTGGCAGCAGGTCCGCACCAGGCCGGCTTCTTCCCGCCATGCCTGGCTGCGCAAGGTCGGGATCGGCTACACGCTCGCCGGAATCGCGATCACCGCACTCGGGCTGGCCGCGGTCTGGAGGGCGGCGGAGGGCGAGGAGGTGGCGGTCTTCATCGTCCCCCTGATCGCGATCGTCGTCGTCTGGGCGGTCGCGGCGCTGATCATCCTGCGCAAGCTCGGAGCCGAGCCGCCCTAGCGGCGTCGGGCGAACGACCGGCGGCGACTGGGCCGGTTGCGGCTCAGCAGCGCGGCCGCTCCCCCGACCGTGGCGGCGAAGACGGTTGCGCCCGCGATCGCGAGCCGGCGGCCGAGCTTCTCGAACCGGAGCACCCGCCAGCCCTCGGCCTTGGCGACCTCGAGCAGCGCGGCGTCGGGATTGACGACAACCGCGTTGCCGACCGCCCTCAGCATCGGCAGGTCCGAGGCCGAGTCCGAGTAGGCGTAGGAGGCGGCGAGGTCGACGTCGTTCTCGGCCGCGAACCGCTCCATTGCCTCGACCTTTCCCTCGCCGTAAACGAACGGCCCGTCGAGCTCGCCGGTGAAGTTGCCGTCCGGGCCGATCGCGTAGCGGGTTCCGATCCCGGCATCCATCCCGAGCACCTTGGCGAGCTCCTCGACGATCCCGCTGCCGGCGGCGCTGACGATCACAGCGGCGCGGCCCTCGTCCTGGTGCTCATGGATCTCGTCGAGCATCTGCGGATAGATCCGCGGCAGGATGTCGGCCATCAGCTCCGGCACCATGCGCTCGATCTCCCGCACCGGGACGCCGCCGAGCATCTCCCTGGCGACCGTCACCACCTCTTCGGCCTGGTCGTCGCTCATTCCGCGGAGCCGGTAGCGGAGGTGGTCGATACCCCAGCGGGTGAGCTGGCGCGCGGCTGACGATGCCGCGCTTTCGCGACGCGCGCGCAAACGGCATCGCGCTCGACCCCGCCATCAGGGTCTTGTCGAGGTCGAAGAACGCCGCTGCGCGGCGCTCTGGCTGCTCTGCGGCGGGCTCGCTAGGAGCCGTTGACTTCGAGGACGATGGCATCGCCCTGGCCGCCACCTGAGCAGATTGCGGCGCAGCCGAGCCCGCCACCGCGGCGACGGAGCTCGTGGACGAGCGCGCCGACGATCCGGGCGCCGGAAGCACCGATCGGGTGGCCAAGCGCGATCGCGCCGCCGTTCACGTTCACCTTGTCCTCGTCGATGCTGAGCATCCGCATTGAGTTGAGGGCGACCGAGGCGAACGCCTCGTTGATCTCCCAGAGATCGACGTCATCTGCGGACTTGCCGATCTTCTCCAGCGCCTGCTTGGCGGCGCCGGCGGGGGTCTTGGCGAGGTAGGCGAAGTCGTCGGCGACCGTGCCGTACGAGAGGACGGTCGCGATCGGGGTGCCGCCGTTGCCCGAAGCCCACTCTTCGGAGGCGACGATCACGGCGCCGGCGCCGTCGTTCACGCCCGGCGCGTTACCGGCGGTGTGGGTGGCGTCGTCGTCGCCGATCGCGGGCAGCTTCGAGAGCGCCTCGAGGTTGGTATCGGGGCGGATCGCCTCGTCGGCCTCGACCTTGAACTCCTTCTTCTTCACCTTCACGTCGACGCTGACCATCTCCTCGGCGAGCTTGCCGTCGTCGGTCGCCTTTGCGGCTAGCTGGTGCGAGCGCTCGGCGAAGCGGTCCATGTCGGCGCGGGTGATCTCGAGCTCGTTTCCGACCTCGCTCGCCTCGTTGATCATGTCCTTGCCGGTGAACGCGTTGGTGAGCCCGTCGTGGGTCATCGCGTCGATCGCCTTCACGTCGCCCATCCGGAAGCCGAAGCGGGCGCCTGGCAGCAGGTACGGGGCGCTGCTCATCGACTCCATGCCGCCGGTGACGGCGATGCCGAGGTCGCCGGCGCGGATCGCCTGGTCGGCGAGGCCGATCGCGCGCATCCCCGAGGCGCAGACCTTGTTGATCGTCTCCGAGGGGACCTCCTTCGGGATCCCGGCCTTGATCTGAGCCTGGCGCGAGGGGATCTGCCCCTGGCCGGCCTGCAGGACCTGGCCGTAGACGACGCCCTCGACCTGGTCGGGCTTCACCTCGGAGCGCTCGAGCGCCGCCTCGATCGCCTTGCCGCCGAGGTCGGTGGCGTCGAGCGTCGAGAGCTCGCCACCCATCTTCCCGAACGGGGTGCGGGCGGTGCCGAGGATCACGGTGCGGTTGCCGTTGGCGGCCATGCGGCGCAGAACCATACCGCCCCGGTTAGCCGGGCTAGGCGACGCCGGCCTGCGCGGCGAGCATCCCGCGCGCGATCTCGGTGACCTGCTCGGAAGCCTTCTCCGGAGAGCCGGCGTCGACCGGCGGCTCGGGGTCGTACTCGATGACCAGCTGCGACGCCTGGGCAGTCTCATCGCCGTACATCTTCTGAATCAGGTGCAGCGCCATGTCGATCCCGGACGAGACCCCGGCGGCGGTGATGATCTTGCCGTGCTCGACCACCCGGTCGGGGACCGGCTTCGCCCCCAGCGAGGCGAGCATTTCGCGGGTCAGCCAGTGGGTGGTCGCGGGCGCGCCGTCGAGCAGCCCCGCGGCGGCGAGCAGCAGCGAGCCGGTGCAGACCGACGTCGTCCAGCGCGAGGTCTCGTGGACGTTTCGGATCCAGTCGAGCAGCTGCTCGTCGTCGAGGAACTTCCAGGTCGAGAGGCCACCTGGGACGACGAGGATCTCCGGCGATTCGACCTCGCCGAGCGACTTCGTGGCGACGATTTCGATGTTCCCGGTCTCGTTGGCCACCGGGCCCGGGGTCGTCGCGACCGTGACGCAATCCGTGTCGGGAAGCGTGTTGAACGCCTCGTGGGGTCCGATCCAGTCGAGCGCCGTGAAGCCTTCATAGAGGAGGAACGCGATCTGCACGCGCTCCCATCATATGCTGCGCCCGGTGAAGGTCGAGGTCGCCGACAAGCCGCTCGCCGAGGCCGGGGCCGACCTGGTCGCGGTCGGGCTTTTCGAGGACGCGAAGCTGCCGGCCGAGCTCGCTGACGCCCCAGGGGCCGGCGACGCCAAGGGCGGCTTCAAGAAGACCGAGGTCCTCCACCCCGCCTCGCCCGGACGCACCGCCGTGATCGGCCTCGGCAAGCCCGGCGACTGGACGCCCGAGCGGGCCCGCGTCGCGGCCGCGATCGCCGCCGGCGTCGCCCGCGAGCACGAGGCGAGGTCGGTCGCCTGGGCGGTTCCGGACGAGGGTGAGGGCGACGAGATCGCCGCGGCGCTGGTCGAGGGCACGGTGCTCGGCAGCTATCGCTTCGACCGCTACAAGTCGAAGGACGAGGACGACGAGCCCGACTCGAGCATCGAGACCCTGACCCTGCTCGGCGATCCGAAGCTCGCCGATGCCGCCGAGGTCGCCCGCGTCGCCTCCGAGGCGGCCAACGACGCCCGCGAGCTCCAGAACCTGCCCTCGAACGTCGTCACGCCGACCTACCTCGCCGACCGTGCGAAGGAGCTCGCCGACAAGCACGACAAGCTCAGCCTCGAGACCCTCGACCGCAAGCAGATCAAGGCGAAGAAGATGGGCGGTCTCGAGGCGGTTTCGAAGGGGACCGACGAGGAGCCGCGGCTGATCGTGCTCCGCTACGAGGGCGGCGCGGGGCCGCTGACCGCGTTCGTCGGCAAGGCGGTCACCTTCGACACCGGCGGGATCTCGATCAAGCCCTCGGAGGGGATGCAGGAGATGAAGATGGACATGTCGGGCGGCGCCGCCGTAATCGAGGCGATGGGCGCGATCGCCGAGCTGGGCTTGAAGGTGAATTTGATTGCGTTGGTCCCATCGACCGAGAACATGCCGAGCGGCAACGCGACCAAGCCCGGCGACATCATCACCCAGCTGAACGGCAAGACGGTCGAGATCAACAACACCGACGCCGAGGGCCGGTTGATCCTCGCCGACGCGCTCTCCTACGGAGTCGAGCTCGGCGCCGAGCGGCTGGTCGACCTCGCGACGCTGACCGGCGCGGTGCTGATCGCGCTCGGCTCGACCTACGCCGCGCTGATCTCCAACGACGACGAGTGGGCGCAGACGGTGGAGGCGGCGGCGACGCAGAGCGGCGAGCTCGCCTGGCGGCTGCCGCTCCACGAGGAGTACAAGGAGCTCACCAAGGGCGAGGTCGCCGACCTCACCAACGCCTCGGCGAAGCGCAAGGCGGGAACGATCTACGCCGCCTCGTTCCTGGAGGAGTTCGTCGACGAGAAGCCCTGGGTCCACCTCGACATCGCCGGCACCGCCTGGGACACCGGCCGCCAGTACGTCGGCAGCGGCCCGACCGGGTTCGGGGTCCGGCTGCTGGTCGACCTGGCGCGGAAGCTCGACGGCAAATGAGCGAGAAGCTCGACTTCAGCGTCGAACAGCGCCCCGAGCTGATGGTGATCGGGCGCGCGGTGCGGACCGCGAACGCCGACGAGGCCGACCCGGGGAAGGCGAAGATCCCCGGGCTCTGGGAACAGGTTCAGCGCGAGGCCCTCGTGAAGACGGTCCCGAACGTCGCCGACCCCGGCACGCTGGCCGCCGTCTACTACTCCTACGAGTCCGACTCCAAGGGCCCGTTTTCGCTTTTGCTCGGCGCCCCCGTGACCACGATCTCCGAGGTCCCCGAAGGGCTGAACGGGCTCTCGGTCCCGGCCGGGGAGTACGCGGCGGTCGAGGTCTCAGGTCCGATGCCCGAGGCACTAATCGCAACCTGGGAGCGAGTCTGGGCCGCGGAGGACGCCGGCGATCTGACCCGCAGCTACGAGTTCGACTACGAGCTCCACCGCGGCGACCGGGCGACGCTCTACCTGAGCACCGGTTAGCTCAAAGCGCCAGCAAGCGTAGGAACAGCCGGCCGAGGGTCCGGTTGCCCTCGACCTTGACCCTGCCGCTCGCGACCCGTGCGAGCGCGGCGCGGCCGCGCGGCGTGCGCGGATTCGGAACCCCGCCGAGCGGCCCGCCGAGAATCGGGACGGTGAGGAAGTGGACGATGTCGGGGAGCGTGCCGGCGATGACGAGGTCGGGCTTTCGCAGGTCGCCGTCCTCGATCACGATCGTCTTCGGCCGGAAGGCGATCCGCAGCGGCGAGAACTCCTCCTTGAAGCGGAACACGACCCGGCCCCGCATCCTGGCCGCTATCTCGGGGCGCTTCTCGACCCCTCGCTCGAGCAATCCGAGGATGCTCGGCGCGACCCCGTCGTCGACCATTCGCCCAAGGCGGACCTTCACACCTCCATGATCATGCAGGTCGAGGTCCCGTGGGCGAGCAGCTTCCCGGTTTTTGCGTCGAGGAGCTTCGCCTCGACCGTCGCCTGGCGGCGGCCGCGGTGCACGACCTCGGCCTCGGCGCGGACGATGCCGGTGTCGCGGGTGATCGGGCGGACGAGCTTGACCTCGATCGTCTGCGTCGTGTAGGCCTGGCCCCGATCGAGGGTCGTGTGGACTGCACAGCCCATCGCCGAGTCGAGCAGCGTCGAGGCGTAGCCGCCGTGCACGACGCCGATCGGGTTGTAGTGCTCCTCGCCGGGCTCGCCCTCGAAGGTCGCCATGCCCTTCTCGAAGGCGACCGGGGCGAAGTTCATCAGCACGGCGATCGGGGGCGGCGGAACGTCACCGTCGACGATCGCGCCGATGTAGTCGAGGCCGGACATCTCGAGGCCCCGGGCGGCGGTCGGCACCGGGTCCTGCCAGGTGACGAGGCGGGTGCGGGTCGTGTGCGGCGAGATCTCGGCGTGGGCCAGCGCCGAGTCGGTCGCGGCGCTCAACGGCGCGCCTTTCGACGCACCGCCATCACGCCGCTCTCCGAGGCGGGATAGAGGAGGTCGGCGAGGATCTCCTCCTCGGTGACCCGGACCTGCTCGCGGGCGACGAGCGTCGGGGCCTGGTCGTGTCCGCGATCCTGATTGCGATTGTCGGGCTTGTTCTGCCTCATCATTTCTCCTGACGTTGTTTGCTGACGCTGGTTGCGTCAAGCAACTTGTCGATGGCGGCACCGTAGCACAGGCAGTTGCATGAAGCAACGAAGTGTGCAAGACTCACACAACGATGCTTCGCAGCGATTACGACGGTCAGATCTGCTCTATCGCCCGTTCCCTGGAGCTGGTCGGCGAGCGCTGGACGCTGCTCGTCATACGCGACGTCTTCCGCGGCAAGCGCCGATTCGACGAGATCCAGGACTCGCTCGGGATCGCGCGCAACGTGCTCACGTCGCGGCTTGACCGCCTCGTCGAGGAGGACATCCTCGAGCGCCGCCTCTACAGCGAGCGCCCGAAGCGCTACGAGTACTTCCTCACCGAGAAGGGTCTCGATCTCTGGCCCGTGCTGGTGACGCTGATGCACTGGGGCGACCAGCACTTCGCGGAGGCGGGCCCGCCGATGGTCCTTCTCCACAAGGGTGACTGCGGCGGCCAGGTCAACGAGCGCGGCATCTGCGAAAAGTGCGGCAAGACGCTCAGCGCCCGCGAGGCGCGCCTCATCGACGGGCCCGGGATGCCTGAGAAGTTCAGGACCACCGAGAAGACGCCCGCCTAGACTCCCGCCCGTGGATTTCGGGCTGACCGACGAGCAGCGGCTGCTGCGCGACACCGTGCGCGACTTCGCCCGGGGCGAGGTGGCGCCGGTCGCCGAGGAGCTCGACCGCACCAAGAGCTTCCCCTACGAGCTGGTCGCGAAGATGGGCGAGCTCGGGCTGATGGGCATCCCCTACCCCGAGGAGTACGGGGGCGGCGGCGCCGACAACCTCACCTATGCGCTCGCGGTCGAGGAGCTCGCCCGCGTCGACTCCTCGGTCTGCATCACCCTCGCCGCGCACACCTCGCTCGGGACGATGCCGATCTACCTCTGGGGCACCGACGAGCAGAAGACCGAGTGGCTGCCCGAGCTCTGCGCCGGTCGCAAGCTGGCCGCGTTCGGGCTCACCGAGCCCGAGGCGGGCTCCGACGCCGGCAACACCCGCACGACCGCGAAGCTCGAGGACGGCGAGTGGGTGATCGACGGCGCGAAGCAGTTCATCACCAACTCGGGCACCGACATCACCGGCTGCGTGAAGATCACCGCGGTCACCGGCCAGAGCAACGGCACCAAGGAGATCTCGAACATCATCGTCCCCAACGGCACCCCCGGCTACGAGCCCGGCGAGCCGTACCGGAAGATGGGCTGGAACGCCTCCGACACCCGGCCGCTGACCTTCACCGAAGCCCGCGTTCCGGAGTCGAACCTGCTCGGCCCGCGCGGGATGGGCTTCAAGCAGTTCCTGCAGATCCTCGACGGCGGCCGGATCGGCGTCGCCGCGATGGGCGTCGGGCTCGCGCAGGGAGCGCTCGACGAGGCGATCTCCTACGCCAAGGAGCGCCAGGCGTTCGGCAAGCCGATCTCGAAGTTCCAGGCGATCCAGGCCAAGATCGCCGACATCTCTGCCGCAGATCGAGGCGGCGCGGCTGCTCGTCTACAAGGCGGCGCTCGAGAAGGACGCCGGCGAGAACTTCACCCTCACCGCCGCGCAGGCGAAGCTGATCACCGGCCGGCTCGCGGTCCGCGCCACCGAGGAGGCGGTCCAGATCCACGGCGGCTACGGCTACATCGAGGAGTACCCGGTCTGCCGCTTCTACCGCGACGCGAAGATCCTGACGATCGGCGAGGGCACCGACGAGGTCCAGCAGATGGTGATCGCGCGCCAGCTTGGGTGCTGAGGGTGCGCTAGGCTCGCCGGGTAAGCAATCCGGGAGGTTCGGATGCGGACGACAAGGCGGGTCAAGGCAATCGGACTGGGGTCCTGCTGGCGGGGCTGATTTCGCGCCGGGAGCAGCGGGCGGGTGTGAACGCGACGATCGTTCCGGTCACAGGATGGACTTCTCGATCGATCCGGTCGACGGTCGGCACGACCGGCAACCTCGCGACGATCAGCTTCGTCAACCAGTCGACCGGCGGCTCCGCTGTGGGGCCTGATCCAGATCACTGACATTGCCTCGACCCCTCCTGCGTGAGCATCATGGAGATCCCCTGCACACCCGACGACCCCGGCGTGTTCGCGATCAGCCCGACCGGGACCGGCGCGGAAGCTACCGGCTGCGACGGGAGTCACCTTTACGGGTCGCAGCCGATCCGACGACCACGGGATCGAATTCACTCCCGTCCGGGCCGCCGCTGGCAGCTCGGGTCGCCCGGAACCGCCGGGGACAACTGCACGATCATCTTCACCTACAGCGCGCTCAAGGTGCCTGCAGTCGACGGGCAGCCGGCCGATGCGGGTTCAGACCAATCAGATCGTCCTTCGTCAAGTCGTTCATGACGGTGAGTGACTACGGCTCGGTTCGTCTATGGACAACACCGATTTCACAACGGTCAATCCCGCGCCCCCTGACCCGATGACGCCGCAGACGCCGCCCGCGATCGTGACGCCGACGATTGCCCCGACGACCCCCACGCCGGCCAAGAAGTGCAAGAAGGGCCGCAAGCTGAAGCGCGGCAAGTGCGTGAAGAAGAAAAAGAAGTAGGCGCACCGACGAGGTGCAGCAGATGGTGATCGCTCGGCTGCTGGCCCTGCGGTAGTCTGGGACCGAGATGCGGGGTTCGAAACCGACTGCAGGGATTTGCCTGGCCGTTGCGCTTGGAGCACTGGCGTGCGCACCGGCGGCGTTCGCGCAAGCGACGCTCAATGCAAGCGCGACTGCGACGGCACCGCTGGGGAGCTCGATCACCGACACCGCGACTCTGTCGGGTGCAACCCCGGCGGGCACCGGCGGGTTGATGTACTTCAACGCCTACGGCCCTAACGACCCGATCTGCGCCGCGCCGGTCTTTCAAAACCAAGTCACCGCGGACGACAACGGGATCTACCAGCCCTCGGTGCCCTTCACCCCCACCGCCACAGGGACCTACTACTGGAATGTCTACTGGAGCGGAAACGACACCAACCCCGCCCCTGCGTATGACAACGATCCGTGCGGTCCGCTCAACGTCAGCCAGACCTCTCTGATCACTCCGGCCCTGCCGCCGCCGTCGGGATCGCAGGGCGGCGCAGCGGCCACAGTCGCTCCGATCACCCCCGTGCCGACGGCGAAGAAGTGCAAGAAGAGGAAGCGCTCGACGAGCGCCGCCAAGAAGCGCTGCAAGAAGAAGCGCTAGTAGCCCGGGACGAACGTGAAGATCGAGCGCGGAAACCTCGGTGGCGGCCGCCTGCTCAAGATGGCGGGCATAGCGGTGCTTGCGTTCGGCGCGATCTGGCTGATCCCGAAGATCCTCGACGAGGCCGGGGTCAGCGGCGATCCCTGGACCTTCAAGGAGACCCTGCCACAGGTGACCGATGACTTCGGGGAGAGCGCAAAGGTGGTCTCGATCTCCGACCTGGGCGGCGCGGTCACTTTCACGGTGATCGGCGACGACGGCCAGGTGCACGAACGCCGCTACTACGTCGAGACCTCGGAGTCACGCGGGCCCCAGGGCCAGCCGGCCCAGGGCCGCAGCCGCGAGACCGAGGACTCCGAGCGGGCCGCCACGGCGGAGGAGACCGCCGCGGCGACAGTGACGCTCGGCGATCTCGACGAGGACGTGGTCGAGCGCATGTGGGATGAGGTCGGCTTCCCGACCGAGGGGTCCTCGGCGGCGCTCACACGCACCGAGTGGGCACTCTCCTCTGGGGCGCGCCCCTTCGACAAGTACCTGGCCAACGCCGACGGCACCAACGTCCGCCAGACCAGCTCCAAGGAATCCACGTTCGGCGGTGCGAAGCCCAGTGAAGGGGGCAAGCCCTCGGCGCCCGGCGCGACCCCGGGGCAGGGCCAGGTCGAGGCGCTGCAGAAGCTGGGCGACTGCCTCAAGGCCGCGGGCTCGGACATCGCCGCGATCCAGAAGTGCCAGGCGACAGCCGCCCCGTAGGGGCGGTCCTAGGAAGCCGGGACGGCGCTCGGCTCGTCCTCGGGGCGCTCGGAGATCTCGCCGGCGCGCCCTACCGAGCCCCTGATCCCGTAGTGCTCGCAGAGCTGCAGCTCCTGGCGCGCGTTCAGAGTCTGCCCGGCGCTCAGCTTCGGCGAGCTCCGCATCGCCTCCTTCTCGTAGGCGGCCCAGAGCCGACCCGCCGCGGCGGCGACGTGCTCGAACGGAACCGCCGCCTCGCCGGCGAACAGCCCCATGCGGATGATCACCCACTTCGGCCCGCGGTCCTCAGCGTCGACGTGGATCCCGGTCACCTTGCCGAGGCCCTTGCCGCTCCAGTCGTCGACGCGGCGGCCCTTCCAGGCCAGCGCCTCCTCGAGGGTCGGAAGCGGCGCGAGCTCGAGCTTTTCCTTGGGAAGGTCTTCGGCCATCTCAGTCATTTTGCCGTTCCAGGAGCTCGGCTGCAGCGCTGGCGGGGTCGAGCTCGCGGCGAACCACCCGCTCGAGCAGCTCGGCGACCGCGGGATCGGCGGCGGCCGAGCTCTCGAGCGTGCGGCGCATCCGCGCCGTCGCCAGCTCGAGCACCTCGTTGCGGAGGTTGCGCGCCCGCCGCTCCTCGAGTGTCCCCTCGGCCTCGATGTGCGCGCGGTGCGCGGTGATCGCCTCGGCGAGCTCGGCGACCCCCTCCCCCTTCGCTGCCTCGGTGCGCAGGATCGGCACCTCCCAGGAGCCGTGCGGGCCGAGCGCCAGCACTCCCCTGATCTCGCGCACCATCGTGTCGGTCATCGGGTGGTCGGCTTTGTTGACGACGATCACGTCAGGTATCTCCATTACCCCGGCTTTGAGGGCTTGAATCGAGTCTCCGGACCCGGGCATGAGGACGAGCACGATCGTGTCGCCGTGGTCGACGATGTCGATCTCGGCCTGGCCGACGCCGACGGTCTCGACGAAGACGTCGTCCTTGCCGGAGGCGTCCATGAGCAGCGCAGCCTGAAGCGTCGCCTCCGAGAGCCCCCCGAGCGCGCCGCGGCTCGCCATCGAGCGGATGAAAACGCCCGAGTCGAGGAAGTGGTCCGAGAGCCGGATCCGGTCGCCCAGCAAGGCACCCTTCGTAAAGGCGCTCGAGGGATCGATCGAGAGCACGGCGACCTGGCGGTCAGCCTTCCGCATCTCTGCGGTCAAGGCGCCGATCAGGGTGCTCTTGCCGACCCCGGGAGGCCCCGTGAGGCCCACTATCCGGGCCTTTCCGGTGCGCGGGAAGACTTCCCGCACCAGCTCCCATCCCGCCGGGTCGTCGTTCTCGATCAGGGTGATCGCGCGCGCCAGCGCCCGGCGGTCGCCGGCTATGAGGCGCTCGGCAAGGCTCTCGTTGGCCTTCGTGGTCGAAGCCATCCCGTCCGAGTCTAGAGGCGGGTCTTCCCGGAAGACGTACCTATGATCCGCCGCGCGATGATCCGCCTCTTCCGGTTCCTGGGGAGCAACGGGATGCTCAACCTCAAGTACGCGCGCCTCTTCGGGCGCTACCTGCGCCGACGTTTCTTGACGACGGCCGGCTGGCGCTGGAAGACGAACGGGCCGGTGTTCTTCGGCAAGGACCTGCAGCTGCAAATCAAGAAGGGAGCCGAGATCCGCTTCGGCGCCTTCTCGTGGATCGGCGACGGGACCAAGATCCGCTGCCACGAGGGCTTCGTCGAGATCGGCGCCAAGACGGTGATGGGCCAGGAGTGCACGATCTCGGCCTATCAGCACGTCCGGATCGGCGAGCAGTGCGTGATCGCCGACCGGGCAATGTTCATCGACTTCGACCACAGCGTCGCCCACGTCGAGCGCCCGGTGCGAAACCAGGGCATCTACATGCGCGACGTCAACGTCGGCTCGAACGTGTGGGTCGGCTACAACGCCTGCGTCCTGCGCGGGGTGAGCGTCGGCGACAACTCGGTGATCGGCGCCAATGCCGTCGTCGTCGACGACGTGCCCGCGAACGCGGTCGTCGGAGGGGTGCCGGCGAAGGTGATCAGGATGCGCGAGGCGCCGAAGACGCTCAAGTGGCCGAACCCGGTCGAGCCGCAGCCGACCGAGGGAATGCCGCCCCCGCCTGACTAGATGATGCGGCCGGACGCGGCGAAGATCACGCCGAGCAGCAGAATGACGCCGCCCGCGATCCAGAGCCAGCTGCCGACCGCCGCGAACGCGATCACGATCATCAGCGCCCCGACGACCAGCAGCGGAAAGCCGATCGAGGACGCGACCCCGACCTGCTTGATGTGCTTGAAGCCGTCGTCGGACTGACTGCGGAGCCAATTGGCCCTGGGATTGCCCATCAGAGAGTCTTACCAGAGGCGAAGAGGACCGCTCCGAGCACGAACGAGACGCCGCCGGCGATCCAGAGCAAGGTGGCGCCTGTGCTCGAGGCGCCGATCACGAGCGCGACCCCGATCGCCAGCAGCGGCAGCCCGATCGAGATCGGCACGCTCACGTTTGCTTTCGAGCCCAGCGTCGGCCCGCTGCGGATGCGGGGCTTGCGCTGAGACTCGGCCATCAGGCGCGGCTTGTATCGCCAGCGAGCTCGGAGTAGATCGCAGCGGTGCGCTCGGCGACGTCGCCCCACTCAAAGCTGCGCAGGTGCTCGAATGCCTCGGCGGTCAGCCGGCGGCAGAGCTTTGCGTCGTCGAGTACCCGGATCGTCATCTCGGCCAGCGACGCGGGGTCCTTGGCCCGGAAGCGGAGCCCGACCTCGTCGTGGGGGACGACCTCGCGCAGTCCGCCGGTGTCGGCAACGATGCACGGGCAGCTCGAGGCCATCGCCTCGAGGGCGACGAGCCCGAACGGCTCGTAGATCGAGGGCACCACGCAGACGTCGGCGATCCGGTACAGCGAGTGCAGCACGTCGTCGCCGATCCAGCCGAGGAACTTGCCGTGCTCCATCAGCCCGAGCTCCTCGGCCTGGCGGCGCAGCTCCTCCTCGTGGGTCCCGGATCCGGCGACGATGAAGCGCGTCTTCGGCAGCCGCTCGATGATCTCCGGCAGCGCCTCGAGGGCGAACTGGAAGCCCTTCTCGTAGACGAGCCTGCCGACTAGCAGCACCAGCGACTCATCTGGCTCGGCGAACTCGGCCCGCAGGCGCTTCAGCTCCTCCTCGTCCTGGGGCTGGAGGTCCTCGGGATCGATCCCGTTTGCGATCACCTCGACCTTGTCCTCCTCGACGCCGAAGATGTCGACGATCTGCTCGCGCATGAAGGTCGAGCAGACGATCACCCGGTCCGACCGGTTCGTGATCCAGCGCTCGACACCGTGGATGTAGGACTGGACCCGCTCTTCGACGTGGCCCTGGTGGCGGCCGTACTCGGTGGCGTGGATCGTCGTCACCAGCGGCACGTCGAACCGCTTGGCGAGATGGTCGCAGGCGTTGGCGACCAGCCAGTCGTGGCCATGGACGAGATCGAAGCTGTGGCGGTCGCCGAGCTCGACGCCGGCGGCGAGCATGTCTGAGTTCATGCGCTCGACCCAGGCGACGAACTCGCCGAGGTCGGTGGGCCGGGTCGGCTCACGGACGCGGTGGACGTGGACGCCGGCGACGTCCTCCGAAGGCGCCTCCTCGCCGCCGCGGGTGAGGACGTGGACCTCGTCACCGCGTTCGACCAGCGCCTCGGAGAGCTTTTGCACGTGGCGTGCGAGGCCGCCCTCGATCAGAGGCGGGTACTCCCAGGAAAGGATCAGTACGCGTGTCATGTGAGAGGGAGCGCTCTGTCCACTAGGGCTCGTACAGCGGCGCGAGGCTCAAATCAGGTGCCAGGTTTCGCAACCGTGGGTCGGGCTCCGGTATGGATTCTAAGGCCTCGAGCAGGTTGCGGCCGTGAGCGATCGCTCGCCAGTAAGCGTAGTCCCCCGCCTGGCGGCGGCGGTCGAGGAATGCCCAGTCGCTCGCCTGCACCGCGAGCAGCTCACGGGCGGCGCGCTGCGCGGCGTCGCCGTTCAGCCCCCCGGAGGCGAGGCCGCGCAGCAGCCGCAGCTCGAGCCGCCGCGAGCCCCAGATCAGGTCGGCGACCGGGCGCGAGTCCCAGGTAGAGAGGTCCTTGTTCTCACCCCAACTCGACCGCGCCGGCGAGCGGTCCCCGGGCTCGTGCTCGGCGAGCGCCTCGGAGAGCCGCAGCAGCCTCACCCCGGCGCCCTCCGCCTGCTCGATCACCGCCGCGAGCCAGGCCGGGCCCTCCGACCACCAGTGGCCGAGCAGCTCGGTGTCGACCGCGAACACGACCAGCCCGCGCCGCTTCCGCGAGTCGGCGTATTCGCGCAACCGCGCCGCGATAGCGGCGAGGAACTCGCCGGCGTGCTCGGAGGCGCGCTCGGAGGCGCGCTCGGAATCGCGCGGCTCGCCGCCCACCGACCAGAGACGCATCCCGTTGTCGGACTGGCGGTGGAACTCGGCGTAGTCGGCGTGCGAGGGGTAGCCACCTTTCGACCAGACGAGCTCGACGCTCGGCCAGTCGATCGTGAAACCGACCGCGCCGCCCGCGAGGCCGAGGGGGGCGAGCGCGTCGAGCGGCTCCTCGACGGCGCTCTGGTCGAGGCAGGTGTACTGGAGCCCGCGCTCGGCGAGCAGCTCCTCGAGCCCGGGCTCGTAGGCGCACTCCGGGAGCCAGAAGCCGCCCGGCTGGCCGAAGCGGCGCCGGTGGGAGCGCAGGCCGGCATCGATCTGCAGGCGCCGCGAGGCGATCGTGGCGAGCTTCGGCAGCACCGCGTGCGTCGCAGCCGAGGCGAGCAGCTCGACCCTCCCCTCCGCCTCCGCGGCCTGGAAGGCTCGCAGCGCGTTGCCGCCGAGCCCTTCGAGCTCCGCAATCGCCGCCGCGTAGCGAGCGGCCTCGGCCTCGGCGGCACGCGCCAGCGCGCCGTCGGCGTCGGCCGCGTCGGTTTCGACGGCGCCGAGCCGGTGGCGGCGCAGGAAGGCGAGCATCCGCTCTCCGACCCCGTCGGCTTCGAGCTGGTCGGCGAGCACCGGGGTGATGCTTAGCGTCACCCGGTCGGCGATCCCGAGCACCGGGAGATAGGAGCTTGCGACCGCGTCGAACAGCCACTCCTCGCCGAACGGGTAGGTGCCGAAGCCCTCCACGTAGGGCATGTGGCTGTGGAGGACGATCGCGAGGTCGCCCGCCTCGCCTTCGGCGCCGCTAGCCATGACAGACGGCGAGGAAGTCGAGCGCCTTGTCGAGGTCGCCGCTCGTCGAGAGCCTGAAGTCGCTGGCCGAGATCGCCGGAACGAAGCGCCCGTAAAAGCGGTCGGTGATCCCGAGCGCGCGGTGGACGCGGTCCCAGCCGAACCGAACCGCGAGCTCGTGGACGCGGAGCCGGCGGGCGTGGAAGAGCCCGAGCATCTCGACGCGCTCGAACTGCGGCGCGACCAGCTCGCGGTACTCGCCCTGGTCGTACTCGCGCAAGTGCCAGGGGTTGTCGGACTTCTCCGCGCCCGGCGGCGCCAGCGTGAGCCGGTTCGGGGTCGAGACGTAGGAGACGCCGGCGATCGCGGCGAAGCCGCGCAGCAGCGCGGCGGGATCCTCGACGTGCTCGATCGTCTGCAGGAAGACGACGGCATCGACCCGCTCGTCGAAGGCCTCGACGAGGCCGCGGCGGAACTCGAGGTTGTCGCGGCGGTAGCGGAGCCGGGCGTGCTCGTGGGCCTCGGGGTTGGCGTCCACCCCGATCACTTCCTTGGCCGTCGCCGCCAACACGTTCGACCCGTAGCCCTCGCCGCAGGCGAGATCGACGACCCGCAGCCCGGCACAGCGCTCGGCGATCCACTCGTAGACCGCGAGGTGGCGCCGGTACCAGTAGTTCTCCTCGGGCACGTCGGGCAGGGTCCGCTCACCGGTCAGCTCCAGCGGCGGCACGCCGTCGGGCTGGTTTTTCTGCTCGTAGGTCTCGGTCACGGACGTCAAGTTAGGTGTAAACATCTCGCGATGCCCGCCTCGCCCACCGACTCGCCGGAGAAGATCAAGGACGCCAACGAGCGCTATCACGACGTGGCGGCAGACTCGTACGACAGCAAGTGGGGCATCGACTTCGACGAAACGGGCCAGGGTCAGGTGCGCGCGAAGCTGCGCAAGGCGCTCGGCGGCGAGCCTCCGGAACCGTTCGCCGACGCGCTCGAGATCGGCGCCGGGACCGGCTACTTCTCTCTCAACCTGCTCCAGGCCGGGCTGATCGGCTCGGCAACGGCGACCGACATCTCGCCCGGGATGCTGGGGACGCTGGAAGCGAACGCCGAGCGCCTCGGGCTCGAGGTGACCACGGTCCGCGCCGAGGCCGAGCAGCTTCCGTTTGAGGACGAAAGCTTCGACCTCGTCTTCGGGCACGCGATCCTCCACCACATCCCCGACCTCGGGCGGGCATTCTCAGAGTTCGAGCGCGTGCTGCGCCCCGGCGCGACGCTGATCTTCTGCGGCGAGCCCTCGCGCTACGGCGACCTTATCGCCGCCGTGCCGAAGCAGAGCGCCCGGCTGGCTGCGCCGCTCTGGCGCCGTGCCCTCGGAGCGCGCAAGGTCGACGCATCGCTCGAGCCCGACGACCACGAGCTCGAGCACGGAGTCGACGTGCACGCATTCGCTCCGGGCGATCTGCGCCGGCTCGCCTCCGAGACCGGCTTCGAGAACGTCCGAGTCAGGGGCGAGGAGCTGCTCGCCAATTTGCACGGTTGGACCGCACGCGGGCTCGAGGCGAGCGCCGCGCCCGAGACCGTCCCCTGGGGCTGGCGCCGCTTTGCCTTCCGCAGCTACATGTTCCTGCAACGCATCGACGCCGGGCTGCTCGAGCCGCGGCTGCCGCCGCAGCTCTTCTACAACCTGCTCGTCTCGGCGCGCAAGCCCGCCTAGCCGCGGCTAGCCGAAGGTGAACGCGTAGCCCGAGATCCCGGGCGCGAACTCGAGCCGCAGCCGGTGGCGCCCCGTCTCGGGCAGCTCGACGAGCCGGTAGAGGCGCTGCTCTCCGATCCTCGCGACGCCGCCCTTCACATCCTCGCCCGCGAGCGCCGCGGGCACCGGCTTGCCGTCGATAAGCACCCGCAGCGGGCCCGGCCCGCCCTCCGAGCCGAGAACGAGGAAGACCTTGGCGGCGTTGAAGTCGAGCTCGAGAGCGGCATCGCGCTCGGCGCGCGCCGAGTCGGCCGAGATATCCCAGCGGCCGCCGAAGGCGAGCTGGTCCGAGCCGATCGCGTCGGCCTGGATCTGCCCGAAGTCCCGCTGCCCGGATTTGATGGGCCCGTTGACGAAGCCCTCGGCGCGCTCCGCCCCGAGATAGGTCTCCGGCGTCGTCACGCCCGGGGAGGGAACCTCGGCTGTGGCGCGGGCGCCGATGCCGAGCTGCTCGCGGCCGGCCTCGCGAAGCAGGGTGCGGATCGCGCGCTCAGTCTCCTCGTAGCTGCCCTCGCCGAAGTGCGCGTAGCGGACCTGTCCCTCGGCGTCGATCAGGTACTTGGCGGGCCAGTACTGGTTGCCGTAGGCGTTCCAGGTCCCGAGCTCGTTGTCCTGGACGACGGGGTAACGGATCTCGCTGTCGGCGATCGCGCGCTCGACGTTGCCGGAGTCGCGCTCGAACGGGAACTCGGGCGCGTGCACCCCTACGATCGTCAGCCCGGAATCGCGGTACTCGGCGTCCCACTCCTTGAGGAAGGGAAAGGTGCGGATGCAATTGATGCAGGTGTAGGTCCAGAAATCGATCAGCACGACATCGCCGCGCAGCTCCGCCATCGTCAGCGGCTTGCCGCCATCGGTGTTGAACCACTTCGTCGGGTCGGCGAACTCGGGTGCCTCGCCGTAGACGGGAAGCGAGAGGGCGCGATCGAGCTCCTCTGTGTCGGCGGCCCGCGCCGACTCCTCGGCGATCGGCTCGCCGTGGGGGCTGACCGCCGCGAGCCGCTCGTCGACCGCCGCGCTCGCCTCGAGCTCGCTGGTCGGGTTGACGAGGAAGGCGGGCAGGTCGTCGGCGATCTTGGTCTGGAAGCGGGTGTCAAAATCGAACGCCATCAGCACCGCGACACAGACCATCACCGCCCCGAGCGCGGTCTGGATCTGCCCACGGATCGGGCGCAGGCGGTCGGCGAAGCGGCGCCCCCCGATCATCAGCGCGTAGAGGACCGCGGCGGAGCCGACCGCGTAGGAGATCGCGACCGCGAGCCGCCCGGCGGTGAAGTCCTGCGAGGCCGAGACGGTGATCACGCCGGCGAGGATCGGCCCGGCGCACGGCGCGTAGACGAGCCCGAGACTGGCGCCGAGAAGCAGCCCCGATCCGAAGCCGTCGCCGCCCGGAGCCCTGGGCCCGGGAGCGATCCGGCTCAGGAACGCCTCGATCCGATCCGAGAGGGACGGGATCAGCAGCGTGATGCCGAACCCGGCCAGCACCGCGATCGCGAGGTTGCGGAGCAGGTCGTCGGGCAGCCCGAGCGCCTTGATCACGTAGACGAGCGCGACGACCGCGAACGTGAATGAGAGCGCCAGCCCGGTGACCACGCCGAGCGGCCGCCGCTGGCCGCCCGTGACGCCGACCGAGAGCACCGCCGGAAGCACAGGCAGTACGCAGGGCGAGAGCGCCGTCCCCGCACCGGCGATCAACGCGAACAGCATCAGCAGCGCCATCGGCTTAAGAGTGCCCGCGGACCGTTAACCGGCGCTAAAACGCCGCGCCCGGTAGAGCGGCACCTCGCCCTTGATCCCCTTGAAGTGGCGCCGCCCGGCGCGCGAGAAGCGGTAGGCCTCGCCGTCTTTTCCGATCGCGTCGCGGAGCTCTGCGGTGAGGAGGACGCTGTCGGGCCGGGCGTGCGCGGTGATCCGGCTGGCGAGGTTGACCGGGCGCCCGTACCAGTCGCCCCCGCGGGCGAGCGCCTGCCCGGTGGCGGCGCCGGCGCGCAGCGGCGGCATCTCGTCGTCGGCCTCGACGGCCTCGACCAGCTTCAGCGTGGCCTCGAGCAGCGCCTCAGGGTCGGGCGCGACCAGCATCGCCGCGTCGCCGATCAGCTTCACGAGCCGAACCGGCGCGTCGGCGACCGAGGCGGCGAGGCTGCCGAGCCGCTCGGAGAGCTCGCCGATCTCACCGGCCTCGAGCCGCTCGCCGAGGCTCGTGAAGCCGACCAGGTCGGCGAAGGCGACGGCGATCTCACTCGACCCCGGCAGCTCTCCGGATTCGAGCTGTGCGTTCGAGATCACCGCCTGCTTGACGCTCTCGCGCAGGTGCTCGGCGAAGACGAACTCCATCGTCTTGCCGAGCGCCGGGGTCAGCCCGCGGGCGATCTCCGCGTAGCGCCGCCCGAGATCGCGCTCGGTGTCGCCGACCTGGATATAGACATCGCCGATCAGGCTCTGGGTCGCGGCCGCCAAACGCGCCATCGACTGGCCGATCACCCTCGCGACCTCGAGGATTCCTTCTTCGGGGAGACCGGCATCGAGGTACGCCTTGGTGTTCTTCGCCGCCTCGAGGTCCTGCTCAGTGAGCGCCACCTCCCCGGCATCCCGCACCGGTAGGCCCGTGGCCCGCAGCTGGCTCTCGAGGAACTCGACCGGTACGCCCGAGAGCTCGGCTACCTGCTCGCGGGTGTAGCGGTACTCGCCAGTCAGGACCCGCTCGACCGGCAGCAGCACAAGGCGGTCCTCGGCGATCGCCTCGCGGAGCTCTTCGACCCCGACCCCGTCCTCAGCGAGCTCGCGAAGCAGCTCGAGGCGCGCCTCGCGCGCCGGGCCTTCGACGCCCTCGAGCAGGCCCTCGGCCTCGAAGTCCAGGTCTACCGGCACCGGGTCTAGCGACACCAGTTGCCCGAAGGGCCGAAGCCGCCGCTCGGGCGGTGGACGACGATGCCCTGTCCGGGTTGCTCGAGCAGCTGCTGCACCGTTCCAACCGATGCGTCGGCGCGCACGAACTCGATCGTCGCCAGCGTGGAGGGAATCGGGATCGGCTTCATGAGCTCGTCGTAGGAGGTCGGCGGGCAGACGCCGATCGTGAACTGGCGGTTGGTCAGCGCCTGCGGCGAGTCGATGAAGCTCGCGTCGGTGAACGTCTCGGGCCCGGGGCCGGCCTTGGCGTCGCCGTTGCGGAGCGCGTTCGTTATCTGGTTGTCGAAGATCGGGTTGCCGTTGGCGTCGGTCGCCGTGCCGTAGCCCGAATGGAGGCCGTTCGTGTCCCAGACGTGCAGGTCGACGTCGATCGGGTTGTTCCAGACCAGCGAGGCGCGCGTCTTCAGCACCGGCGCCGGCAGGAGGATCGGCTGCGGCGGCTTCTTCTTGCACTTGCGGCCGACCCGCTTGCTGCCCTTCTTGCAGCGCTTCTTCGCTGTCGCGGCTGTTTCGCCCGAAGCCGCGGCGGTCTCGATTCCCGCGGTGCAACCGATGGCGAGGATCCCCGTCATCAACAGCATCCCCGCGACCAGAGCCCGTGCCTTCATCGCGGTGATTCTAGCCCCGGGCCGATCAGAAACGACGAAGCGCGCCCGGCGGTCGCCGGGCGCGCTTCAACGCTCAATGGATCAGGAGTGGCGCGCTAGAGGCACCAATTGCCGGAGGGAGCAAACGCCCCGGTCTCCCGAGGAGCCGTGTGGCCCTGGCCATTTGCCGCCAACGTGAATGTCGTGGTGCCGACGGTCGCGTCAGTGCGCACATATGTGAGCGTGGCTGTCGTCGCCGACGCGGGGAAGACCGATCCGTCCTCGTAGAAAGTGGTCGGCAGACAGACCCCCCACGTGAGCTTCTGATTCGTCGCCTTCCCGAGCGGCGAGTCGATGAACAGCAGGTCGGTGGCGAACTCGGTCGTCGCGGTCACCGCGCTGCCCCCGGCAGGGAACGTCGCATCCCCGCCGTGGACCACGTTCGGAACCAGGCTCTCGAACGGCGGAGTCTGACCGGGCCCGGGCCGGGCAGCCGAGTAGCCGGTGTGCACCCCGGAGGGGGCCCAGAAGTGCAGGTCCAGGTCAACGCTGGGGTTGTTCCAGGTCAGCGTCCCGCGGACCTTCGACACGGCCAGCGGCAGCGGCACGACCTTCTTGATGCAGCGCCGGCCGCGACGCTTGAAGCCGGCCTTGCAGCGCTTCTTCTTCGCCGCGGTGGCCGTCGTACCGCTGTCTCCCGCGGCGGCGAAGTCGACGCCGCCCACAACCAGGGATGCGGCCAGGCACACTGTGCCTGCCAGCACCAGGCGTGCCTTCAGGGGCACGCGCGTAGTTCCCTTGCCCATCTCAATCCTCCTGTCCGTTGAATTGCGGGGCCCAGGACGCGACCCCACCTAAAATCAATTAGCGAGCATAACGCCCGGGACCGCGGTTGGTGCGCTCAAACGACGACAACGGCGCCGCCGCGGCGGGGATCGCCGCCGCCGCTGAGCCCACCCCGGGAGTCGCGCGCGACAGCCTGGACGCCGCCGAAGTAGAGGTTCTGGCGCTGCCAGCGCGCCACCGGGATCCCGCTTGCCTCGAGCCGCGACAGGGCCGCCTCGTCGATTCCGGGCTCGGCCTGCACCGTGTCGGCCTCGAAGTGGATGCGCGGCGCCCGTACGGCTTCGTCGGGGCCCATTCCCTGTTCGATCGAGCGGATGATGGTCTGCAGGATCGCCGAGCGGATCCGGTTCGATCCGGCGCTGCCCAGCCCGAGCTCGATATCGCCCCCCCGGAGCACCACGGTCGGGGCCATCATCGATGGCACTCGCCTGCCGGCCGGGATGCGGTGGAAGCCGAGCGGGTTCAGGTCCTCCTCGCCGAGCATGTTGTTGACGTGCACCCCGGTCCCGGGCACGAGCATCCCCGAACCGGTCCCGTTAGAGCAGGTCACCGACGCGCACATCCCGTCGGCGTCGAGCACCGAAAGATGGGTGGTCGATCCCAGCGCGTCGCCCGCCTCGAGATCGAGGCGCTCCGCGTCGAGGAACATCTCGGCGAAGTCCTCCTCGTAGAGGCCGAGCGAGAACTCTTCCCCGCGGCTGCGGTTGGCCGCGCCCATCGCCGCCACGATCTTCTCGACGTCGCTCTGCTCGCCGAGCCGCTCGAGGATCCCGAGGCAGAAGGCGATCAGCGTCCCGCCCGAAGACGGAGGCGGGTTGGTCAGCACCTCGGTGCCTCTGAACGCGGCGCTCACCGGTGCGCGCTCGATCGCCTCGTAGGAGGAAAGGTCGCCCGGGCCGAGGGTGCCGCCGCGCGCGACCACGAACTCCGAGACCGCCTCGGCGATCTGACCGCTGTAGAACGGCTCCGGGCCCTCGGCCGCATAGCGCTCGAGCGCTTCGGCGAGGTCCGGGAACCGAAAGACCTCGCCCTCGCGGAGCATCCGCCCGTGCGGCGCGTAGAGCTCGCGCGTTTCCTCGAACTCGGTGTAGATCGGATCGAGGATCGTGAAGATGTAGGCCTGCTCGGCGTTGACCGGAGCGCCGTCGCGGGCGAGCCGGACCGCCGGGCCGGTGAGCTCGGAGAGCGGCGCCGAGCCGAACCGCTCGAGCGCCAGCGCGAGCCCGGCCGCGGTTCCGGGAACACCGCATGAGGCGGCGCCGACGTTGAACGTCTGCGGGGTCTCGTCGAAGTAGACCGGGACCGGTAGAAGCTCGGCGCCGCGCTCTATTCCGTCGGCGCCCGGCGCCGCGACGAAGAAGTCGAACAGCACGTTGTCGCTCGGCGGCTTGTGGACGAGCATGAAGCCGCCGGCGCCGAAGCCGGTCAGCGGGCTCTCGACCGCGAATGAGGCGAGCACAGCGGCGACCGCGGCGTCAACCGCGTTGCCGCCCTCGCCCAGCACCCATGCCCCCGCCTCGGCGGTCTCCGGGTGCCCGGCGGCGACGACTCCTCTGATGCGCACCAGCCGTCTGGCGGCGTATACGCGCCTGGGAAGAGCGCGGCGTCGACCGCGGTGCCGAACGGGAACTCCTTGCTACTCAGCGTGCCCGTTCCCGCCGCATCGAACGTAAAAGCGGTGCTCGATCGTCCCCAGCGGCGCGCTGCGGGTGCAGAAGCCGAAGCTGAACGCGCGCGTGCTCGGGGAGCGGAGGTCGACGAAGTACTCAGCCCCGGGACCGGTCGGCCAGGGTGGCGAGAAGTACGAGTCGGGGATCCCGTTGCCCAACGCGGTGGCGACGTTCCCGGCTTCGTCCCAGACGAAGAGGTCGACCTGCGCGGTCGAGTTCCAGCTCACGCTCGCGCGCACGATCGGAGTGGCGCGGGGTGGCTGCACCGACTGCGCGGCCGCCGGCGACCCGCTGCCCGGGCGCCCGCAGGAGCGCTTGCCCTTGCCGCGCTTGGCCTTCGAAGCCGCGGACTTCTTGCCGCCGCGCTTCTTGCCGCACTTCTTCGCCGCCGCGGCGGTTGGCCCGGCGGCAGCGGAATCGACGATCGGGGCGCCGAGCCCGAGGGCCGCGAGCGCTGCAACTGCTGCGAGTTTGTAGCTTCGATTCAAAGACGTTCCCTTGCCGGGGTCGAATACTAAGACGAGCACGGCCGGGGCGTCGTGCTGCTCCCGGGATTGATCTCGCTGCTCAGAGAGGGCTCAGTGCCCGGGGATGTACTCGGGCACGTCGGCGTCGTGAACCTCGGTGCGCAGGCTGCGCGGCTCCACGAGGCGCTTCGACTGCCCGCCGCGCTGGTGGCGGCGCGCGTAGGCCGAGTCGAACCGGGTCGCGATCACCGTCACCCAGATCTGTTCGGCGAGATCCTCGTCGACGTTCGCTCCAAAGATGATGTTTGCCTCGGGGTGGGCCGCCTCGGCGACGATCTTCGCCGCATCGGCGGTCTCGATCAGGGACATGTCCGGCCCGCCGGTGATCGAGAGCAGCAGCGAGCGCGCGCCGACCACGGAGGTGTCGAGGAGCGGCGAGCGGACCGCCTTCTCGGCGGCGTGAACCGCGCGGGCGTCGCCCGTCCCCATGCCGATGCCGAGGATCGCATCGCCGGCTTCGAGCATCGTCGTGCGGATGTCGGCGAAGTCGAGGTTGATCAGGCCGGGCAGCATGACCAGGTCCGAGATCCCCTGGACGGCCTGGCGAAGGACGTCGTCGGCGACCTGGAAGGCATCGACCATCGAGGTGTTGCGCTCGAGGATCGTGAGCAGCTTCTCGTTCGGGACGACGATCAGCGTGTCGACCTCGGCGCCCAGCGCGGCGACGCCCTCCTCGGCCTGGGCACCGCGGCGCGAGCCCTCGAACGTGAACGGCTTGGTGACGATCCCGACGGTGAGCGCGCCGACATCGTGGGCGAGCCTGGCGACGACCGGCGCGGCGCCGGTTCCGGTGCCTCCACCGGCGCCGGCGGTGACGAAGACCATGTCGGAGCCCTTGAGCGCGTCCTTGATCCGATCCTGCTCGTCGAAGGCGGAGCGGTATCCGACCCTGGGATCCGCGCCCGCACCCAGACCGCGGGTCAATTCGTCGCCGATCTGGATCGTCGCGTCGGCCTTCGAAGTGTTGAGCGACTGCACGTCGGTGTTGAGGGCGAGGAAGTCGACCCCGGGGATCTGCGCGTCGACCATCCGGTTTACGGCGTTGACACCGGCGCCGCCGACGCCGACGACCTTGAGCACGGCGTTGTGGCTGTGCGGCGCGGCGATCTCCTTCTTCGGATCGGGCTCGGTGCGGCCGTAGCGGGGGCGCTGGGCCGGGTCGACGATCAAGTTCTTGAGGCGCTCGCGCGGCTCGGGGGCCACGACCTCGTGCTCGTCGGTCTTCAGGGCCTGGGGCTCGGGCTCGGGGTCGGGCTCGACGGTCTCGGGCTCGGGCTCCGGGTCGGGCTCGACGGTCTCGGTCTCGGGCTCGGCAACCTCGAACTCGGGCGCCGGCGGCTCCTCGAGCGCGATCGAACCGTTTCCGTTCGCGTGGATCTCGATGTCGCCGTCCTCGAGCCCCTCCTCGGTTGCCCGGAAGAGGTCGGCCAGCGGCCCCTCTCGCATGCTGGCGCGGGCGCGCTTAGACATCGGCGAGCACCTCCTCGGCGAGGCTGCGGTAGTAGCTCGCGGCCTGGCCATCGGGCTCGTACTTCATCACCGACGATCCGCGGACCGGCGCCTCGGCGAACTTGACCGCCTTGCGGATCCGCGACTTGAAGACCAGCTCGCCGAAGTTTTCCTCGAGGATCTCGACCGCCTCCTTGGCGTGGACGGTGCGCGAGTCGAGCATCGTCGGCAGGATGCCCTCGATCTCAACCTTCGGGTTGAGGTTCTCGCGGATCATCGAGAGCGTGTTCTGCAGCTGCACGAGGCCGCGCATCGAGAGGTACTCGCACTGGACCGGGACGATCACCTTGTCGCAAGCGGTGAGCGCGTTGATGGTCAGCAGCCCGAGGCTCGGGGGCGTGTCGATGCAGATGAAGTCGTAGTCGGAGCGAACTTCCTTGACCGCCTTCTGCAGGGCGCGCTCGCGACCGATCTGGGCGCTCATCGCGATCTCGGCGCCGGCGAGGTCGATCGAGGCGACGGCGACGTCGATCTCGCGCTCCTGGATCACCTCGGCGAGCGGCGTGCGGTGGACGAGCACGTCGAACATGCTCTTCTCGACCTTGTCGGGGTCGACGCCCTGGCTCATCGTCAGGTTGCCCTGCGGGTCCATGTCGATGCAGAGCACGCGGTGGCCGGACTCGGCGAAGGCGACCGCGAGGTTGAGCGTCGTGGTCGTCTTCGCGACGCCGCCCTTCTGGTTCGCGAACGCGATCACCTGGGCGCCCTTGCGGGAGCTCTTCTTGTACTTCGCGGGGGCGTGCTTCGGCTGCGCCTTGCTCTGCTGCGGAGCATTCGCCTTCTTCTCGGCGCCCTTGCGCTTGCGAGCGGGCGTGACGAGATCGTCGGCGCTGGCGCGCCCTGCAGGGGATTTCGTGGCTTTTGCACCCATACAAAGGCGGTAATTCGGGCGCCGTGACCCTTTTCCTTCCCCGTGTTGCGAGAATCCCGCCGCGCCTGGGTAAGGGCGTGAAATGACCGAACTACTCGACAAGCGGCTCGTGGTCGTCACGGGCAAGGGCGGGGTCGGCAAATCGACCGTCTCGATCGCGCTCGGACTCGCCGCGGCCGCCCAGGGCAAGCGCACGATCGTTTGCGAGGTTGCCTCGCAGGAGAAGGCCTCGCGGATCTTCAACCGCGCCGAGGTCGGCTTTCACGAGGTCGAGATGGCGCCCAACCTGTGGTCGATCTCGATCGACCCCGATGAGTCGATCCGCGAGTACGTGCTCCTGCAGCTGAAGGTGAAGGCGATGCGCGACCTGCTCTTCCGCTCGAAGATCTTCAACTACCTCGCCGCCGCCACGCCCGGGCTCAAGGAGCTGGTCACGATCGGCAAGATCTGGGAGCTCGCCCAGCTCGACCGCAAGGTGAAGAAGGGGCGCAAGTACGACATCGTGATCGTCGACGCGCCGGCGACCGGGCACGGGGTCGGCTTCCTGCAGACGCCGCGCACCTTCGCCGGGATCGCGCGGGTCGGGCCGATCCACTCGCAGGCGAAGGAGCTCGACGCGTTCATCACCGACCACGAGAAGACCGGCGTCGCGATCGTCTCGCTGCCCGAGGAGATGCCGGTCAACGAGTCGGCGTCGCTGGAGGAGCAGCTCACGCAACGAGGTCGGCGTCTCCGTCGACCGCGTGTTCATGAACGGCCTCTACCCGGAGCGGTTCAAGAAGGGCGAGGCGAAGGAGCTCGAGAAGGCGCTCGACGACGCCGAGGGCAGCGCCGCGCGCGCGATCCGCGCCGCGCTCTCCGAACACCGGCGGGCCGCTCGCAGCGCGACCAGCTGCAGCGGCTCAAGCGCCGCGTCAGCGCGCCGGTCAAGACCCTGCCCTTCATCTTCAAGCCCGAGCTCGAGGTCGCGCGACCTCGAGCAGCTGGCGCGCAAGGCGGCCGCCTGATGGCGAGCGTCGGCGAGATCCTCGAGGGCAAGGGCATCTGCATCTGCGCCGGGTCCGGCGGCGTCGGCAAAACGACGACCTCGGCGGCGATCGCGGCCGGACTCGCGGCGCGCGGCCAGAAGGTCGCGGTGCTGACCATCGACCCGGCGAAGCGGCTCGCCGACTCGCTCGGGCTCGACGAGCTCGACAACGAGCCGAGCCAGGTCGACCCCGACGCTGTTCAAGGACGCCGGGATCGAGATGCAGGGCGAGCTCTGGGCGATGATGCTCGACGCCAAGGCGACCTTCGACGAGCTGGTCCAAAAGCACGCGCCCGACGAGGAGACCCGCGACCGGATCCTCGAGAACCGGATCTACAAGCAGATCTCCAACGCGCTCGCCGGCTCGCAGGAGTTCATGGCGATGGAGAAGCTGTTCGAGATCCACGCCGACCGGGCCGCTTCGACGTCCTCGTCCTCGACACGCCTCCCTCGCGCAACGCGCTCGACTTCCTCGACGCGCCGAAGCGGCTCACGCAGTTCATCGAGGGCCGCTCGATGCAGGTGTTCATGAAGCCGACCGGGTTCGCGACGAAGATCGCCGGCCGCGGCACCGCGATGATGTTCTCGGTCCTGAAGCAGGTCGTCGGGATCGACCTGCTCGCCGACCTGAGCGAGTTCTTCCAGGCCTTCAGCGGCATGGTCGACGGCTTCCAGGAGCGCGCCAAGCGCGTCAACGAGCTGCTCGCCGACCCCGCGACCAGCTTCCTGATCGTCTGCGGCCCACAGGGCGAGCCGATCGAGGAGGCCGTCTACTTCCACCGCAAGCTCGTCGAGGCGAAGCTGCCGGTCGGCGGCGTGGTCGTCAACAAGGTCCACTACGAGAGCGACGAGGTCACCGACGGCGACGTCCGACGACGAGCTCTCAGACCTGCTCGAAGAAGAAGACCTCGCCGACCGCGTCGCCGACAACTTCGCCGACTACAGCGCGCTGGCCGCGCGCGACGCGGCGAACATCGAGCGCCTTGCCCGCGAGCTGAAGCAGAAGCGGGTCATCCGCATCCCCTACCTCGACGAGGACGTCCACGACCTCGAGGGCCTGCTGCAGATCGACCGCTACCTGTTCGCCTCGAGCGAAGAGCGCGAAAAGCTGGCGCCGGCGCCTAGCCGCGCTAGGCGCCGCGCTTGCGCTTGCGCGCTCGCCGAAGTCGCCGACCGACCAGTCGCCCTCGTCGGGAACCGGGAACAGGAAACGGACCTGTTCCTCGGACTCGGGGCTCGGCCGGCGGCGCGGCTGGCGCTCGCTCTTCGGCTTCGGGGCGGCAAACGAGGCCACTCGACCGGTCCCTCGCGCAGTCTGGCTGAGCCAGTCGGGCACGTCGGGGGCCTCTGTGGCCTCGGAAAGATCGGGGGTGTGGCCGCTCTCCTCCATTGAGGGACTTGGTTCGACGTAAGGGGGGTCCGTTCCTGCGACGGGCGCCGGATCCGGGGTCGTGCTCAGGTCGGGCGAGGGATCACCTCGCCCTGCTCGGCGACGATCCGCTCGGCCTCCTCGAGGTCCGGAATCCGCCAGTCGGTAGTGGGGTGTTTGGGGATGTCCGGCTCGGGCACTTCGGGCTCCGCGAGGCCCCACTCGGCGGTGCCGCCGATCTGGGATCGCCGAGCCCTCGCCGGCGCGGATGCCGTCCGCGAGCAGGATCTCGTCGGCGGTGATCCGAAGGTCGGAGCCGAGCTCGCCGCTCGCCATCCCGCGCAGCAGGCCGCGGAGCATCTCTTCCGTCGCCGCGATCGAGGACAGCGGCGATCCGTCGCCGGGGGCGATCCGCTCGCCGGCCATCAGCTTGCGCTCGAGCGCGATGCCGAGCTCGAGCGTGGCGCGAACCTCGTCGCGCCCCTCGGCGCCGCTGCAGAGCGCCGCGGCGCGCGCGGTGAAGCCGACGTTCGCCGGCCCTCCGCCGTCGAGCAGCGCCCGCAGCGCGAGCAGGTAGTCGCTCAGCCCCTCGACCTGGTTCGGGCGCTCCGCGCCGAGGTCGAAGCGCGACAGCGCCCAGGCAAATGAGGGCGTTCGCGCGCGGCGGCTGGCGATCCCCTTGGAAAGCTTGATCAGCTGCCGTCGGCATCGGTGTAGGAAAGCTCGTAGCCGCCTGGGCGTGGCTCGCCGGCGCCGGTCGCGAACCGCTTCCAGCCGCTTGCGTCGAGCGCCCAGCCGTCGGGCAGAGCCCGACCCCGCCGGGCTTCAGCAGTCGCAGCGTCGTAACCAGCCGCCGTAGCCCCTCGGTGGCGGCGAGCGGCGCCTGCGGGCTCGGGCCGCACTCGATCAACGCGAAGACGTTTTCGCCCGAGCCGAGCACCTCATCGGGGGCGCGCTCGAGGCTGCGGGCGCGGACGAGCTTCGCGTAGCCGAGATCGACCGACGCGACCGCCATCCGCATGCCGAGGAGCGGCACGAGCGCTTCGCCCGGGTTCCCCTCATCAACCGGCATCTCCTCCGCTTCGCGTCCGGGGATGCCGGGCGAGGGTTCGGTTACTTCCGTCGGGGGGTCGTCAGGCTCGGAGTCGGTGAGATCGGAGAAGTTGGCGACCGCGCTCGCGATCCCGAGCAGGTCCTCGTCGTTTCCCGCGTCGCCAGGCATGGCTCACGGTTCTCCGCCAGCGGGCGGCGCCTCCAGCTGCAAGCCGGCATTCACCGGCCACCTCCTCGCGCTTCGCGCTCCGGGGGTGCCGGGTGTCTTCTCTAGGCGGCTACTGGGGTGCGGTCTTGCGGCAGCCAGCGGCGGCCGTAGCTGCGCATGTCCTCGATCAGCGGCACGAGCGCTGTGCCCTTCTCGGTGAGCGCGTACTCGACCCGCGGCGGGACCTCGGGATAGGTGCGCCGCTCGACGATCCCCTGCTCCTCGAGCGCGCGCAGACGCAAGCGAGAGCGTCCGCGGGCTGATCCCATCGAGCGAGCGCTCGAGCTCGCAGAAGCGGCGGCTCGCGTCGCTGAGGTCCCTGATGACGAGGAGGGTCCACTTGCCGGAGATGATCTCGGCCGTGCGGCAGACCGGGCATTTTGAGTCGTAGACGGTCATCAACCAAGGGCTTCGAGGAGGCTCTCCTCAGGCCCTCGCTACAGCGAGTATAGCGCTAAAGCTTCACTAAGTGAAGCGGTTGCTTTCAGTCCGCCCGACGGGCCGAAGCGGGCGGCGAGCGGGAACCTCGCCCAGCGGCTGAGCAACGCCGCGCGGCCCTTCGGGACCGCCTTCGACTCGGCGCGCCACATCCGCGCGAGCTCGCGGCGGACGTCGCCGCGCGGGTGCTCGGAGTCGGCCATCTGCCGCACCCGTTTCGAGATCTCGCAGCGACGCAGGCCGAGCAGGTCGGTGACGGCGCCGCCCTGGACGTAGTAGGCGATCGGGTCCTCGTCCGCCTTCGCCCCCGGGGTGATGTGGCCGCAGATCCCGTCGGCGATCGCGGTCGAGCGCTCCCCCTCCACCCCGCTTCGTTTCGCCACGTCGAGCGCGATGTCGGCGCTGGCGATCGTGAAGTCACGGTCGGCGGTCGGCTCGGCGATCCCGGCGTCGTGGAGCAGCGCGGCGACGTAGAAGAGCTCGCGGTCGGGCTCGGCGCCGTCGAAGCGCGACAGGGCGGTGCCGAACACCCAGGTGCGGTAGGAGTGGCCGATCACGACCTCGGGCTGCTCGGCGCAGGCCTCCTCGGCCTCGCGGGCGAAGGCCGAGTCGGGTGGCAGGATCGAGGCCGGCTCGATCTCGCGGGCTCGCTTCGGCACCCTTCCGGTGGCGAGCTTCGTCCTGTCGAGAAGCAGCCGGTGATAGGAGCGCGCGATCGCCGCAATCAGCCGCCGGCGCTCTTTCGCGGTGAGCGCGCCTCCGGTCTGCCTCGCCCATTCATAACTCCCGAGCCTCTGCTCCACAGAGGAACCCTAACCCCGCACCCCCGCAGCGCGAAGCGCGAGGAGGTGGCGGGTGGGTGTTACGGGCCTTCGGCGCCGACGACGCGGTTGATGCGGACCAGCTTGACGCTGTAGAGCAGGTTGTCGGCGCTGAGCACGAAGGTGGCGGCCTTGCCCTCCGCGAGCGAGAGCAGGTCGCAGCTGCTCAGCAGGCAGATCCCGTCGCCGGTGACGCCGAGCACGCTGCGCGAGACCGTGAACAGGGCCCGCTTCTTGTCGTTGGAGACTCCGACGAAGACGACCTGCGGGCTCTGGTCGTTGGGGAGGAAGGTGAGCCGCTCGATCCCCTCGCGGAGCTTCATGTCGTTCCCGTGCCCGACCCAGGCGTCGATCGTGTAGTTGACCGTCTGAGTCTCGGGCTTCGCCTGGGAGGTGCTCGGGCCGACGCCAGCAGATCCGGAGCTCCCGGGCTTACTGGTCGAGTCCTTCTTCTTGGTCGAGCCGCCCCCGGTGCTGGGGATCGAGGCGGTGACACTACCGGCGCTCGCCGAGGTATCTGCGGTCGAGGCACTGCCCTCGGTCGAGGCGGCCTCACCGCCCTCAGGGGCGGTGAACTGCTGGACGAAGGGGTTCTTGGCGGCCTCGCCGAGCCGCTCCTTGTAGTCGCGGACACCCTCGTCTGAGGCGAGCACGACCGGCTGGGTCTCCGGGGCGAGCTGGAACGCGGTCTCGGCGGCGGTGCTCTCACCGTCGCTCTTCGGCGGCGGGGCCTCGGAGCCGTTCGAGAGCACGACCGGCAGCGCGACGATCGCGACCAGCAGCCCGATCGCGACGGGCAGCAGGCGCTTCTCGCGCAGGCCCTCGATCGCGTCGGTGACCGGCTTCGGTATCCCGTCTGGCATCTTCGGCATCCGGTTTTTCACTCCGAGCCTCCGGTGCTCGCGGTTTGCAGCGGCTCCTGCCCGGGGACGGCCGGGGGCGCGGTGGGGGTCGCGCCCGCGGTCAGCCCCTGCTCGGGCGGGGTCAGGAAGGTGGTGACGATGAAAGAGGCGTTGAGCTTCGGCAGGCCGTCCTTCTTGTCGGCGGTGAGCGCGAAGCCGTCGATCGTCGTCAGGCGTCCGTCGACCACGACGCGGCCGCCGGTGTCGGAGACCATGCGGTCAAGGCCCTGGACGAAGCTCGAGACGTTGAAGAAGTCGCCCGAGAAGTTGAGCTTGTAGCGCTGGAGCGGGAGCCCGGCGGGCCCGATCGTGGCGCCGATCGGGAGCGTCGAGGCGGTCGCCTCGGTCGGGGCGGGTGCTGCGGCGGGGCTGGCCGCGCTTGCGGGCTGGGGCTCTTCACCAGGGGCCGCCTCGGCCGAGGGCTGGCTGGTGGCCGGCGGGGCGGCGCCCACGCCGGGCTGCGCCGCCGGGGCCGCGGCACCGGCGCTGTCGTCGAGCTCGATGCCGCGGAAGTCGACCCCGGCCTGATCGGCGATCTCGCTCATCTGCACCAGGTAGGAGGCGGTGTCCGCGTTCTCGGGGACCGCCTTGCCGAGCACGACGAGCCGCTGGTAGTTGTGCGGGAACTCCTCGCGGGCCTGCTCGGCGAACTCGGCGCGATCCTTCTCGGCCGCGACAGACTTCTCGAGCTCGTCGACCTTGGATCCGAGCTCCGCGGCCTTGTCGCGCTTCGGGCCCAAGATCATGAACCAGAAGGCGGCGACGAGCGCGAGACCGCCGAGGATGACGAGCAGGTTTCGGTTGCTGGCGCTCACTTGCCGGCCCCCATGACGGCGTCGGCCTTTTGGCGCGCCTCGTTGGACTGCGTCACAGCGGACTGGCGCGAAGTGACCTGCTCCTGCTGAGCGCCGGCGGCCGACTCGTCGCCCGGAGGCGGTGTGGTCGGTGCCGGGGTGCCCGGAGCCGGGGTGGTGGGTGCAGGGGTGGTGGGCGCCGGGGCCCCCGGGACCGCCGCCACGGCGGGCGCCGGGACCGCGTCGAAGGCGGCGACGAGCTCAAACTTGGAGATGAAGTCGCGGGTGCGGCAGTCGTCACCGGTGACGGCACCGCCGGTGGCGGTCGGAGCGAGCGCCGGCATCTGCCTTCTCGGCGCTCTGCACGCCGACCCGGGTCACGCCGTCGATGTCCTCGAGCGCTGAGACGAAGCCGGCGACGGCATCCTGGCTGCTCGCGCAGCCGACGATCTCGATCGCCGGACCGGCGACGCTCTGCCGGGCCGAGAGCGCGGTGGCGCCCTCGACGCTGACGCTGGGCAGCACGGTCCCGGTGAGCCGGGTCAGCCAGATGTCGCTCGGGATCACGCGCGAGAGCTCGCTGCACCACGCGCTCCCAGTCGAAGCGGCTCTTGGCGAGGCTGGAGACGGTCGCGGTGCGGGCTGCCTGCATGGTGCGGAAGCTCGCGAACGACTGCAGCGCGTCGGCGCGCGCCTTAGCGTCCTGCTGCTCCTGCTGCAGCTCGGCGATCTCGGTCTCGCGGTCGGAGACCTGGTTGCTGGTGAAGACCACGGCGAGCACGCCGATCAGGACCGCGACCAGCACGCCGATCAACGCGTAGGAGACGAGCTCGCCACCGCGTCCGGCGAGGGCGCCGCGGCGATGCTGGGGCGGAATCAGGTTGACGGCGCGCATCAGGCTGGCGCCTCCTCGATCGCCAGGCCGTAAGAGACGGTCAGCCGCGCGGCGTCGTGATCGTCGAGATCGGCGAGCGCCCGCGGGCGCTCCTCGTCGACGCGGAGGCCGAGCGAGCTCTCGAGGTGATCTGCAAGTCCGGGAATCGTGCTGCCGTGCCCGCAGAGGACGAGGCGCTCGACGGCGGCCGCGTCCTCCTGGGCGCCGTAGAACTCGAGCGAGATCCGCAGCTCGGCGGCGAGCTTGCCGGCGCCCTCGGAGAGCACCTCGCGCGTCCCCGAGTCCTCGGAGTTCGCCGCTCATCGAAGGATCGCCGGCCTCGCCCTCGAGCCCGACGACGACCAGCTGCCGACGCGCCTCGTCGAGCGGCAGCTCGCGGCGCTCGGCGAGCTTCTGCGCGATCTCCTCGACGCCGAACGGCGACACGCGCGTGAAGACGCAGATCGTCGCCGTTCGCGACCGCGAGGTTGGTGACGTCGCCGAGGTGGCAGTAGAGCGTCATCTGCTCGCTCGTGTCCTCGCCGCCGAGGGCGCGGATCATGCGCGAACGCCGAGAGATCGATGCCGACCGGGCGCAGCCCGGCGGACCGCATCGCCTCGGTCATCGCTCGAGCATGTCGCGGCGCGCGGCGACGGCGACGACCTCCATCTGCCGTCCGCCGTCCTCGTCCTTGCGCTTGCCGGCAACCTGGAAGTCGAGCACCGCATCCTCGAGCGGCATCGGCAGCTCGTCCTGGGCCTGGAAGCGAACGGCGGTGTCGAGCTCCTCGGGATCCTCGATCAGCGGCAGGCGCATGGTGCGCACCGAGACGCGCTGGTTGGCGACCCCGAGCCGCACCGACTTCGAAAGCTTGTGCTCACAGAACAGCGCGCTGAGCGCGGCGACAGCGCTTCGGCGTCGCCGACCTCGCCTTCGTCGAAGGCGCCGGGGCGCAGCGACGCGATCGCCGTCCGCGTGACCTTCGACCGATCCGTTCACGCTCACCTCGGTCGCGGCGATGCTGCCCGCCTCCAAGTCGAGCCCCACCACCGAGTTGTTCTTTGTTGAGAACATCTGTTGACTAATCGGAACGATCGCCCCTGACTTGAGTGCCTAGATCGATCGTCCAGGGCCGGCTAGCCGACGGATGAGTCGAGGTACCAGTCGACGATCTCGGGCGCCGGCCAGCAGGCCGACGACGGCGCCGAGCGCCAGAAACGGCCCGAAGGGGATCGCGCTGTTTGCGGGCGGCAGCCCGTCGCGCAGCATCAGCGCGACGCCGACCGTGGCGCCGCAGGCGAGCGCGACGACCATCGCCGGGACGACCGCGCTGCCCAGGAAGAGCCCCATCAAGCGCGGCAAGCTTGACGTCGCCCATTCCCATGCCGCTCGCGGTAGGCAAGCGCCGCCAGCAGCAGGAAGCCGCCCGCGCCGGCGGCCGCGATGCCGCCGCTCGGGGAGGCTCGAAGGATCGGTGGCGACGACGATCGCGATCCCGGTCGACCGCCGATGACGGCGAGGATCGCGTTCGGGATCACCCGCCGCTCGAGGTCGGTGAGGGTGATCGCGGCGAGGGTCATCAACAGCACGAGGCCCAGCGCGAGCTCAGCGGGGTCGCCGCGCAGGGCCACGCGGCGGCGGCGAACAGCGCGCCGAGGGCCAGCTCGACCGCGGGTAGCGCGCCGAGATCCGAGCGCCGCAATGGCGGCAATGGCCGCGCAGCATCAGCCAGGAGAGCACCGGGACGTTGTCGTAGGCGGCGATCGTGACTCCGCAGCTCGGGCACTCCGAGCGCGGCCCGACGATCGAGCTCGCCGCGCGGCACGCGGTGGGCGACGACGCTGACGAAGCTGCCGGCGATCGCACCACCGATGAATGCGAATGAGACTACGGCTGCCATATCCCCGTTTCCATCGGCCAACGCCCCCGATCGCTAAAGGGGCACCGCGCTACCCACCCCTACAAACGAAGGGCGGGCCATCCAGGCCCGCCCTTCGCCAGTGCTGACCAGCTGGTGCTGGTCGATCAGCTACGGATCAGGTGCCGTCTCCGGCCCAGTTTCCGTCGCTCGGGCAACCACCTTCACCGTGGTCGCTGCACTCAGAATCGACCACGCCAGTGTCGGCGCGACTGATGCTGAACGTCGTACCGGTGTCAGACGTAGTCTGAACGGTGTACGCTGGGCACCGACGGCCGGCACGCTGGTGCCTGCAACCGGAACCGTGTTCTCGATGTCATGCAGAGCGGCCGCGTCCGGAGCGGGCGGGCCGTTGTAGTTACCGTTGTGGTCCACGGCGTATGTCTCCATCGCCGTCTGGGCCGTACGCGCGTCCGCCTTGGCGTCCGCGTCATGGGCCTTGTCCCTCTGGTTGAAGAACGAGGGAATTGCGATCGCCGCCAGGATCCCGAGGATCAGCATGACGACCAGGAGCTCGACGAGGGTGAAACCCTCTTCGCGTCCCATTCGTTCGCGCATCTTCTGCAACATCTACTTCCTCCTTTGGTAGCCCGGCCAACTCCCCAAGCGGAGCCCCGTGGGCTTTGCGCCCCCGCCTCGCGACGGGTTTGCCTTTGTCAGTGAGGCGAATGCTTATGCCTCTTGTCCCCGCCCCATCGGCCCCTGCATCCAGGGACCTTTAGGGAAATTGACGGCTCAGCGGATCTTCTCGTAGAGGCTGAAGATCGGCAGGTACATCGAGATGACGATGAAGCCGACCATCGCCGCCGACGAAGACGATCATCAGCGGCTCGAGCAGCGAGGTCAGCGCCTTCACCTTGGCGTCGACCTCTGCCTCGTAGAAGTCGGCGATCTTGGACAGCATCTGCTCGAGCTGGCCGGTCTCCTCGCCTACGGCGACCATGTGGGAGACCATCGGGGGGAAGACGTCGTTGTTCTGGATCGGCGCCGCGATCGTGCCGCCGCCCTTCACCGACGCGTAGACGTCATCCATCGCCTGCTCGACCACGGTGTTGCCGGACGTCTCGCCGGTCACCTTGATCGCCTGCAGGATCGGCACGCCCGAGGCGACGGCTCCCGAGAAGGTCCGCGACCAGCGCGCCAAGGCCACCTTGTGGACGACGTCGCCGACCTTTGCCGGGAGCCGAAGCTTGATCTTGTCCCACTGCACTCGGCCGCGGTCGGTCTTCTTCCACTGGAAGAACGCGAACAACATCGCACCGATGGCCGGGATGATGATGTACCAGTAGCCGGTCATCGCGTCCGACATCCGAGACCGTGATCTGGGTCAGGAACGGCAGCTCGCTGCTCTCGCCGGGCGTCTCGGACGCGATCTCCTCGTAGATGCCGACGAAGATCGGGACGATGAAGGCGACGACGATTACCAGCACGATCAGCCGCGAAGGCAAAGACGAAGGCCGGATAGAGCATCGCCGAGCGGATCTGGCGGCGCAGGGCATCGAGCTTCTCGATCTGGAAGGCGACCCGCTCGAGCGCATCCTCGAGCCGCCCTGAGCCCTCTCCGGACCGGACCATCGCCCGGTAGAGCTTGTCGAAGACCCGCGGCTGGCTCTCCATCGCCGCTGCCAGCGAGCTGCCGGCCTCGACGTCCGCGCGCACTCCCTCGACGGCCTCCTGGATCGTCTCGTCCTCGGTCTGGTCCTCGAGCGTCTGCAGCGAGCGCAGCATCGGCATCCCCGATGCGACCAGGGTCGCGAACTGGCGCGACATCACGGCCAGCTCGCGCATCTTGACGCCGCGCATGCGGTTGAAGAGGTCCTCGAGCTTCGTCCCCTCGTCCTTCTCGGAAACGTCGAGGACGATCAGCCCCTGCTCGCGGAGCTGCTCGGCAACCTGGCCCTTGCTCGGCGCCTCGAGCTCGCCGCGCGACGGTACGCCGGCGACGTCCACCGCCCTGAATGCGAAGGTGCTCATCTGAAGGTGGTCATGTAGGAAACCTCACGCCGCCGCCTTGTCGCGCTTCGCCCGCCTACCCTTCTTCTTGGGCTTGTCGCCGTTCGTGGCCGCGATGCGCCGCCGAGCAGGCGCTTGAGCTCGTCGGGGATCGCGGCGCGGCGCAGGGCGAGCTCGTGGGTGATCGTGCCGCTGCGGACCAGGCGCGCGAGATCGGCGTCCATGGTCTGCATGCCGACCGCGCCCGAGGTTTGGACCGCGGAATAGATCTGGTGGGTCTTGCCTTCGCGGATCAGGTTGCGGATCGCCGGCGTCGGCACCAGCACCTCGCAGGCGACCGCGCGGCCCGAGCCGTCGGCGGTCGGGAGCAGCTGCTGGGTGACGATGCCCTGGAGCGCGATCGAGAGCTGCATCCGCACCTGGTGCTGCTGGTGGGGCGGGAAGACGTCGATGATCCGGTCGACCGTCTGGGCGGTCGACTGGGTGTGGAGCGTCGCGAACACGAGGTGCCCGGTCTCGGCGGCCGTCAGAGCGGTCGAGATCGTCTCGAGGTCGCGCATCTCCCCGACCAGGATCACGTCGGGGTCCTGGCGCAGGGCGGCTTTCAGGGCGAGCGAGAAGTCGGGCGCATCGGCGCCGATCTCGCGCTGGTTGACGATGCACTTGCGGTGCTGGTGCAGGAACTCGATCGGGTCCTCGATCGTGAGGATGTGCTCCTCGCGCTCGCCGTTGATCAGGTCGACCATCGAGGCGAGCGAGGTCGACTTCCCCGACCCCGTCGGCCCGGTGAAGAGCACGAAACCGCGCGGCTTGCGCGCGAACTCCGTGAGCACATTCGGTAGCCCGAGCGACTCGAGGTCCTCGATCTCGCTCGGAATGTGGCGGAACGCGGCGCTGATCGAGCCGCGCTGGAAGTAGCAGTTGACCCTGAACCGGGCGACGTTCGGGATCGCGTAGGCGAAGTCGAGCTGCTGCTGGTTCTCGAAGCGCTTGCGCTGGTCGTCGTTGAGGATGCTGTAGACGAGGTCGCGCGTGTCCTGCGCGGTCAGCGGATCGTGGTCGAGCGGCTCGATCCGGCCCCGGATCCGGACCGCGGGCGGGAAGCCCGGGGTCAGGTGGACGTCGGACGCCTTGTCCTCGACCATCCCGGTCAGTACATCGGCGAAGTCGAACTTCGTACCCATCGCCGTTCTAGATCGTCCGTTTAGGTCGCTGACTTGAGCTCATGAGCTGACCCGGACCACTTCCTCGATCGAAGTCAGACCGCGGCGCACCTTGTTGAGCCCGTCGTCCCGCACCGAGATCATCCCATCCTCCCTGGCGGCGTCGGCGATCTCGTCCTCGGGGGTGAGGTTGAGGATCATCTTCTTGATCTTCTTGTTCACCTCCATCACCGAGAACAGACCAGTGCGCCCCTTGAACCCGGTGTTGTTGCAGCGCGGGCAGCCGACCTTGCGATAGACCTCGAGCTCGCCGCCTACCCGGAAGCCGGCGTCGGCGAGCGCCTTCTTCTTCAGCGTCGTGCGCTTCTTGCACTGCGTGCAGAGCTTCCGCGCCAACCGCTGGGCGACGATGCAGTCGACCGAGGAGGCGGTCAGGAAGGACTCGATTCCCATTTTGGCCAGCCTGGTCACGGCGCCGGGAGCGTCGTTGGTGTGCAGCGTGCTCAGCACCATGTGGCCGGTCAGCGCGGCCTCGATCCCGATCCGCGCCGTCTCGGCGTCGCGGATCTCGCCGACCATGATGATGTCGGGGTCCGCGCGCAGGATCGAGCGCAGGCCGTTGGCGAAGGTCAGATTCGCCTTCGCGTTCACGTTCATCTGGTTGACCCCCGCGATCCGGTACTCGACCGGGTCCTCGATCGTGACGATGTTCTTCTCGACCGTGTTCAGGACCTCGATCGCCGCGTTCAGCGTCGTCGACTTGCCCGAGCCGGTCGGACCGGTGACGAGCACGGCGCCGTATGCCTTCTCGAAGGCGGCGTGGAAGCGCTCGCGGCCGACCCCATCCATGCCGAGCTCGTCGAGCGAGTAGAGCGCCACCTCCTTGTCGAGGATCCGCACCGAGATCCCCTCGCCCCGGCTGGTGGGCAGGGTGACGACTCGCAGATCGACGCGGCGATCCTCGATCGTGACGCTGACCCGGCCGTCTTGGGGGGCGCGCTTCTCGGCGATGTCGAGGTTGCTCATGATCTTCACCCGCGAAATCACCGCCTGCGACATGCGCTGCGGGACGCGCGCGGCCTCGTAGAGGATTCCGTCGACGCGGAAGCGGACCCGCAGGTCGTCCTCCTCGGGCTCGAAGTGGACGTCGGAGGCTCCCTCGGTGACCGCCTGGCCGAGGACGCTGTAGACGAGCTTGATCACCGGCGCGTCGTCGGCGGAGGCGCGCAGCTCGCTGACCTCGGCGCCCTCCCCCTCGCCGTCATCTTCCTCGTCCTCGACCGCCTCGCTGACCGCGCTCTGAAGGCTGTTAAGGCGCCCGATCAGGCCGTCGATGTCCTCGCCGGCGGCGACGGCGGCGCGGCAGTCGAGGCCGGTCGCCATCTGGATGTCGTCGATCGCGACGACGTTGGTCGGGTCGGCCATCGCGACCAGCAGCGTGCCCTTGTCGACGTATCCGACCGGCAGCGCTCGGTGGCGGCGCGCGGCGTTGACAGGAATCAGGTTCGCCGCGGCCATGTCGACGTGGTAGTCGGCGAGGTCGATGTGGTCGAGGCCGTAGCGGTCGGCAATTGCTCGTGAGAGCTGGGCGCTGTCGATGACGCCCTCCTCGATCAGGATCACCTCGGGCGGGCGCCCGGCGGTGCGGCCGGCGTTGATGCCCTGCTCGACGCGCTCGGTGCTCGCGAACCCGAGCCGCACCAGGGCGTCGGTGACGAAGCCGCCGTTGTCGCGCCCGTGTCCGGGCGTCAGTCCGGAGACGCCCTCGTCGGATCCGCCTTCAGCGGCGGCTGCCGGAGCGTCCCCGTTCTCAGGGACCGCCCTCAGGTGCAAGTCCTCCTTGCTTTGCGAGGCCATTCTGTGGATCCTTTCGGCCTATCCGGGGTCGTAGCCAACGTCGCGACCGTTATAGGCCGCGTCGCGTACCGCCTGGAGGATGCTCTGCGGGCTTCGGAAGCCGTAGCGAACCGATGCCTTCGGCGCGTCTCCGCTCACGCCCCGCGGGCTGACGACGACCAGCGCCGGGACCTGGCTGACACCGACGCCCTGGGTGATCCGGGAGTAGCGCGCGATTCCCTCAGCGCGGGTGACGAAGACGGCGAGGCGGGGGTCGGCCTTGAGCCTCTCCACCGCGCCCTTGACGAGGCGGTCGTCGATGCCGCCGGCGCGCACCACGAGCAGGACGATCGTCTTGCCGTCGGAGTAGTCGACCATCACCTTTTGCGGCAGCCCGGGCCCCGGGACGAGCGGCGAAACGGTCTGGGCGGGCTGCGGGGTGGCGGGCGCGGTTGGCGGTACGGATGTGGGCACCGCAGTTGAGGGCGGAGTCGTGGCGCCCGTCGCGGGCGATGAGGCTGACGGATCGGTGGGCGAGCTGCTGCCGCCACCGCCGCCGCCCATCTGGGTCATCACCAGCAGCCCGGCGCCCAGCATCAGCGCCGCGATAACGATGATCTGCACGGTCTGGTTCTCGTTCAGTGCCTTTCTCATTCGCCTCCACCTCCGTTCGCAGCGGCGCCGACCTGCTCGATGCCGCTCGCTCGCTGTCCGCCGGCCGAGAGCATGAGCTTGAAGTCATGTGGGCTCGACGCCGTCTCCATCGCGGTCTCCTCGGAGACCTCGCCGCGGGTCACGTGACCGAGCAGCGCCTGGTCGAAGGTCTGCATCCCGTAGTAGGAGCCCTCCGCAATCACCTCGCTGATCCGGCCGGTCTCCTCGGGGTTGAGGATCAGGTCCTGGACGCGGCCGGTGGCCACCATCACCTCGGCGACCGCGACGCGACCCTCGCGATCGGCGCGGGGGACGAGCCGCTGTGAAACCGCGCCGCGCAGGGTCGAGGCGAGCATCACCCGAGCCTGCTGCTGGAGGTGCGGCGGGAAGAAGTCGATGATCCGGTTGATCGTCTCCGAGGCGTCGAGGGTGTGGAGCGTCGAGAGCACGAGGTGCCCTGTCTCGGCCGCCGAGAGCGCGGTTCGGACGGTCTCCTCGTCGCGCATCTCCCCGATCAGGATCACGTCGGGGTCCTGGCGCAGGACGCGGCGCATCGCCCGGGAGAAGCTCTGCGTGTCGGAGCCGACCTCGCGCTGGTTGATGATCGACTCCTTGTCCCGGTGCAGGTACTCGATCGGGTCCTCGAGCGTGACGATGTGCCGGGCCTTGTTCGAGTTGATGTGGTCGATCATCGCCGCGAGCGTCGTCGACTTGCCCGAGCCGGTGGTCCCGGTCAGCAGCACGATGCCGCGTTGCTGATCGGCGAGCTCGCGCATCACCTCGGGGAGGCCGAGGTCTTCGATGGTCCGCACCGCGAGCGGAATCGCGCGGCATGCGATCGAGATCTGTCCGCGCTGGCGGAAGGCGTTGACGCGGAAGCGCGAGACGCCCTTGATCTCGTAGGAGAAGTCGGCTTCGCCCTCATCGGCGAACTCCTGGCGGCGGTCCTTGTCGCGGAGGATCATTTCGAGCGCGGTCTCGGTGTCCTTCGGCGACAGCGCCTTGTGCTTCGAGTCGTTCTTGTCGGTGCCGGCCTTGATCGGGCGGAGGCGGCCGTGGATGCGCGCCATCGGAGGCGCGTCGACCTTGACGTGAAGGTCCGACCCCTCCTTCTTCACTACGTGTTTGAGCGCGGCATCGATGTCGAACATCAATGCCTCTATCGGGCAGCGGGCACTACCCCTTTAGCCGTATGGCCTATTGGGCACTCCCCGGCAGCGGCCGCAACCGCTGCCGGGGGGAGACCCGTACGAACGGCTACTCGATGTAGCCCTCTTCGGTGAGGTACTGCGTGGCGACGGCAGCCGCCTGCTCGCGATCGAGGTCGACGCGGGCGCTGAGCTCCTGGATCACCTCTTCGGTGATCCCCTGTTGGACGTTCTCGATCGTGGCCTGGTAGTCGGGGCCGGCTTCGTTGACGGTCTTCTCGTCGGTGACGAACGCCGGGTTGCCGCCCGCCGGGAACACGTTCTGATCGTCCTCGAGCGTCACATACTTGTCCGACTGCGCGAACAGCTGCGGGTCGGTGGTGAACAGGATCGAGACATCGGCCTCGCCGCTGTCGAGCACCGGGTAGCGCTGCTCGATGTCCACCGGTGTGAACTTCTGGAACTGGAGGCCGTAGCCGTCCTCGAGGCCGACCAGGCAGTCAACGCGCTGGCGGCACTCGGGCGACCCGTAGAGCGTCAGATCCTGCTCCTTGCCCTTCAGATCGGAGATCGTGGTGACCCCGAGCTCGTCGGCCTTCGTCTTCAGCAGTCCGACCGCGTTCTCGCTGCTGAACGGCGCCGGCTCGAACAAGACAAGGCCCTGCTTCGCGAACTCGGCCTTCGCCTGGTCGGCCGCCTGGGCCGGGTCAGTCGGCACCTCCTCGGGCGCCAGCTTGAAGAACGAGGTCAGCGCGGTGGTGCTGTACTCCGGATAGCCGCTGATCTCGCCGGCCTCGAGCGCCTGCAGGGCGACCTGCTCGGAGCCGAGGCTGAGGTCCTTCTTGACCGTGTACCCGGCTGCCTCCAGCGCCTGCGCGTAGATCTCGCCGAGAACGATCTGCTCGGTGAAGTTCTTCGAGCCGACTGTCAGGTTGACGGCCGCGTTATCGGGGTTCGATTCGATCAGCGCAGCGGTTTCGCCGCCACCGGTGCCGGTGTCGCCATTGTCGTCGTCGTCATCGCCGCAAGCGACGATCCCGAACGCCAGGACAACGGCGGCGAGCATGGCGAAGACCATTCGCCATCGTGAGTCGCTACTCAACATCGATTCTCCTCTCATGGATTGACGACCGTTTGCGGATCGCCTGAAGCGGACTGTCCCGCGATCCTATGCCGCTGAGCGCTCGCGTGCCAGCGTCAGGCCGCGGGGGGTGAGCAGGCGCTGGATGCCGGCCAGCGCGAACTCGATGGCCATCGCCAGCACCGCGACGAGGATCGCCCCCGCCAGGACCCCCGCTTCTCCGTAGACATTGCGGTTGAGGATGAAGTCGCCGAGGGTGACGACGCCCGCCAGCGGGGCGATCGTCGCCGTCGCGACGATGTTTATCGCGCCCGTGCGGACGCCGCTCATGATCGTGTTCACCGCCAGCGGCATCTCGACCGAGGTCATGATCTTGAGCTCGCTCATACCCATCCCGCGCGCGGCCTCGACCGCATTTGGATCGACCTGCCGCACACCGACGTATGCGTTGGTGAGGATCGGCGGGATCCCGAGCACCGTCAACGCGAGGCCGACGTTGACGAAGCCGAAGCCGATGAAAGCGGCGACGATCGCGATCAGCGCGAGCTCGGGTATCCCACGCCACGAGTTCCCGATCGTGATTGCGAACGCCTCCCCCTTTCCGTAGTGCCCGAGCACGACGCCAACCGGGAGCGCCAGCGCCAGGGCGATGCCAAGTGCGAAAAGGCTGATTTCGAGGTGAGTCTGGGTGAACTCCCAGACCTGGTCCAGCCCGCCCACCTTGCGCTCGCCGGTGAAGCGTGTCTGCTGGGGGGTGAAGATGAACTCGAACGCGTCGGCGAAGGGGCCGAGGAAGGCGAGGGTCACGTCGCTGTCCTCCTGAAGACCTCCATGAAGCTGCCGCGCTTGCCCCCGGCGCCGGCGCCGCGCCACGGAAGCAGCAGCCCCTGGGCGCCGACCAGCATCAGGTCGAAAAGGACGGCCAGCGCGACGCAGAGACCGCTCGCGAACAAGATGTTCGTCTTGAAGTCGATCTGGTTGTAGATCTCGGTGCCGAGCCCGCCGCCGTTGACGATGAAGGCGAGCGTCGCGATCGCGACCGTCGACACGGTCGCGATCCGCAGCCCGGCGATGATCTCCGGTGCGGACAGCGGCAGCTCGACGCGCCAGAAGAGCTGGTTGTCGGTCATCCCCATGCCGCGACCGGCGTTTTTGGCCTCCGGCGGGACGCTGGCGAGCCCCGCAACCATGTTGCGATAGATGATCTGCAGCGCGTAGGCGGTCAGGGCGATGATCGCGGTCACCATCCCGCGGCCGCTGATCGGCAGCAGCAGCGCGAAGAAGGCCAACGAGGGAATCGTGTAGAGGATCCCCGTGGCGCCGGTGAACGCGGGGACGAGCCAGCGGCGTCGGTGCGAGAGCAGCGCCAGCCCGAAGGCGATCGCGAATCCGGCTGCCACCGAGCTGGTCACGAGGACTATGTGCTCGAGGAGCGGATCGACATAGCGCTCGTAGTTGTCGGCGAGCCAGCCGAAGCAGAAGGTGCCGTTGTCGGCTACGCAGCCGGAATCGCCGGAGCGGTCGCGAATCTCGACCTGGGCCAGCGGCAGCAGGAGGCTATCCATCGGCCTGTGGCCGCTCGACCGCCGGGTGTTCTTCCTCGCTGGCCTCGGGCCCAGAGAGGAATTCGGAGATCACCTCGACCGAGAGCACGCCCGCGATCCGTCTCTCGCGGTCGACCACGGGTGCGTACTGGGTCTCGGTCTGAAGCAGGTCCGAGAGCGCGTCGCGGAGCACGTCGTCGAGGTCGAGCAACGGATCGGCCGCTGTGTCGGGCCGCGCCGGGACGGTGTCGCCGCCGAGATCGGCCTCCGACATCCAGCCGATCGGGCGTCGCTCCTGGTCGACGACGAGCGGGTGCGGGACCTCGGCACCATCGAGCTTGGCGCGCACCTCGTCGGTCGGTTGGCCGACATAGGCGAGCGGCGCCTCCCAGAGGTCGACGTCGCGTACCCGCATCAGAGCGAGTCGCTTCAGCGCGCGGTCGGCGCCGACGAAGTCCTCGACAAAGTCGTCGGCCGGGGTCATCAAGAGCTCGGAAGGCGGCGCGTACTGGGCGAGCGTTCCGTCGTCGCGGAGGATCGCGATCCGGTCGCCCATCTTGATCGCCTCGTCGATGTCGTGGGTGACGAAGAGGATCGTCTTGCGGATGTCCGCCTGCAGACGCAGAAACTCGTTCTGGAGCCGCTCACGATTGATCGGGTCGATCGCCCCGAACGGCTCGTCCATCAGCATCACCTCGGGGTCCGCCGCCAGCGCGCGCGCGACCCCGACCCGCTGCTGTTGGCCGCCCGAGAGCTGCGAGGGAAAGCGATCGCGGAGGTCCGGGTCCAGGGAGACGAGCCCGAGGAGCTCGGTGACCCGGGCTTCGATTTGGGCCTCGCCTGTTCGGAGCAGGTGCGGCACGGTGGCGATGTTCTCGCCGATCGTCCGATGCGGGAAGAGGCCGATCTGCTGGATCACGTAGCCAATCTCGCGCCGGAGCTGGGCGGGCTCGCGGTCGCGGATCGAGGTCCCCCCGATAGTGATCTCGCCCTCGGTGATCTCGACGGTCCTGTTGACCATCCGCATCGCGGTCGTCTTCCCAGAGCCCGAGGGCCCGACGAAGACGCAGATCTCCCCCGCGGGGACCTCGAGCGTCAGGTCCTTGACCGCCGGCCGGTCCTGCCCCGGATAGACCTTGGTCACGCCCCGATAGGCGACTGCGGATGCCAAGGACCGCAGGCTATGCGAACCGCGCCTACTTCTTGCGCTTCTTCTTCTTCTTGCAGCCCTTCTTCTTTTTCTTGGCTGCTGCGGCGCTCTTGCCCATGCCCTTCTTCTTGCGCTTCGAGCATTTGCTCTGCGACGTGGGGGCGCCCGCCGCGGGGGCCGCTGCCGCCGCGGCCGCAACCGGCGTCGGATCTTCGAACGCTCCGGCGTCGCAGGGGGAACCGGCCGGGCGCGGGGCGCCGCGCTGATCGGTGGTCAGCGGCGCGCCGAGGAGGTCGGTGCAGGCAGTGATCGCGTTGATCGCCGCGCTTCCGGCGCCGAGCGCGTGGGTGAGCGTTGGGCCGCCGTTGTCAGCGAGGCCGCCTAGCACCGGGTTCGCGACCGCGATGCTCGCCGGGCAAAGGGAATCGGCGGAGGAGCTGATGTTGCCCCCGCCGTCGACGACTGCACTCGTCTCGCAATGATCGCCGGTCGGGGCCAGGGCGGGCGCGAGATTGTCCGCGAGGATCGAGTTGCGCACCGAGAGCGTGGCCGGCTCGCCGCCGAGCCCGCCGCCGATACCCGGTTGGCCGGGGCCGGACCCCGAGCCGGCGCCGCCGGCCAGGTTGCCTGCGATCGTCGAGCTGACGACGTTGAACGGTCCGGCGGAGGCGTAGAAGCCGCCGCCGTCGCCGCCGGCTCCGCCAACAAAGAAGCCTCCTCCCCCGATGCCGGCGAGGTTGCCGCTCAGGGTCGAGTTGAGGATGTCGGCCGCCGCCGTGGCGAGGATCGCGCCGCCGGAGCCGCCTTCGCCGGATGCGAACCCGTTACCGCCGGTGCCGGCGCGATTGGCCTGGAAGCTCGAGTTGGTGACCCGGAGGCTGGTCCCGTCGCTGAAGATCGCGCCGCCGTGCCCCGCGTCGCCGCCGGTGCTGAATCCGACGGCGTTCCCAGCGTTGCCGGCGGTGTTGTCGACGAAGCTCGACTGGTCGACGCTCAGTGCCGCGCCCGGAAGGTTGGCGATCGCGCCCCCGGATCCCCCGGTGCCGCCGTTGCCGACTCCACCGGGACCGCTGCCGCTCCCGGCGTGGTTGGCGTCGAAGAGGACGCGCGAGATCGCCAAGGTGCCGTTGTTGATGATCGCGCCGCCGGGCAGGCCGGGGTTGCCGTCGCCCGCCCCCGGCGCGACGCCGTCGGTGGCGTTGCCGCCGGTCATCCTCAGATCCCTGATCGTGACCGTGAACGGGCCGACGTTCAAGATGCCGGCGTTCGCCGGACCGTCGATGACCGTGGCGCCGACGCCGTTGCCGGCGATCGTCATGTTCTTGCCGACGCCGATCAGCGAAGCGGTTGACGGATTGGCGCCGCCGGCGAAGTTGACGAGCCCGCCCATGTCGACCTCGGAGATCGCGTCACGGAGCGAGCAGCTGGCGTCGCATGAGCCATCGCCGGGATCGACATTGGTGGTCACCGTCTCGACCGGGGCAGCCGAGGCCGCCGGCGCAAGGGCGAGCGAGGCGATCGCAGCCGCGAGCCCGATCAATGCTGTCCAACGTGCAATCCCCCGCATCTCCCAGATCCTACTTCACTTCTTTCGCTTCTTTTTCTTCCTTACGCACTTGCGCTTCTTGCCTTTCTTCTTCAGCTTCTTGCCCTTCGGGCACTTCTTCGCGGACGAGGTCGAGGCGGGCGCAGGCAAGCTGGCCGCGGGACCCGGCGGAAGCGGCGGCATCTGGACCTCGAAGGCGCCGGCGTCGCACGCCGCCCCCGAGGGGCGCGGCAGGCCGCGCTGGTCGGCGGTAAGCGGCTGCGGGGCTACGCCGGCGCCCGTGCAGGCGGATGACGGTACGAGGTCAATCGCTCCGCTGCCGGGAAGCAGGGCGATCGTCGTGGTAGATCCGCCGTTGCCCTGCAGCGGCCCGAGCGCCGCCGGGGCGTCGCTGAAGCCGGGCGGACACGAGGGGTCGGGTCCCAGATTGTGGAGCCCGTCGGTGATCATGCCCCCGCAGTCGGCACCGACGTTGTCGGAGAGGATCGAGTTGCGCACCGAAGAGGCAACCGGGGAGCCGAACAAACCGGCTCCCACACCGTCGATGATTACGCCGCTTCCGGCGATGTTGCCCGTGATCGTGGTGCTGACAATCGACCCGAAGCCAAATAGGCCGCCGCCGCTGCCGCCGCTGCCCAGGACTCCGCCGTCGCCGGCCGAGTTGCCGGCGATCGTCGAGTTGATGATCGTGTAGCTGCCCCATACTCCGCCGCCGTTCGCGCCGGCAGCGGGGGCCGGCCCGCCGGGGCCCGGATCACCGGCCTCGTTGGCGGTCACGGTTGAGGAATCGAGGAACAACCCGTCGGCGGGCGAATCAATGCCGCCCCCGCGCCCTCCCGCTCCGCCTGGATCCGCGATCCCGGATGGCCCGCCGCCGCCGGCAAAGTTGCCGCTGATCGTCGAGCGGGTGACATCGGCCTGCGCTCCGAGCGCGAGCCCGCCGCCGTTTCCCCCGGGGCCTCCCATGCCGGGGGCGCCGGGGCCGCCCGAACCGGCAAAGTTGCCGCTGATCAGCGAATCGGAGACATTCAACGGGCCAGCGCTGTAGACGCCGCCGCCGTTCCCGCCCGCTATCCCGACCATGCCGGTACCCCCTCTGCTGTCAGTGATCGCCACCCGCCTCATGCTCAGAGTGCCGAGGGCGTTGATCGCGCCCCCGTTGCTGGCGGGGGGCACCCCGCCCGGCGCGTTCCCGCGGGTCAGCTTCAAGTCGGCGATCGTGACCGTCGGCTCGGGAAGTGCCGCCGCGTCGATCCTGAAGATCCGGCTCGTGTTGTTGGCGTCGACCGTCGTCGTCGCCATTCCCTGTCCGACGATCGTCAGGTCCTTGTCGATCAGGATCTCGCCGCCCGAGAGCACGATCGGGCCCGGCAGAGGCTGGATCGTGATCGTTCCGCCCTCCGGGGTGTCGATCACCGCCTGCCGCAGCGATCCCGCTCCCATGTTGGCGTTGGTGGTGACGTCGACCGCCTGCGCGGGAGCCGCGACGAGCATCCCCGCTGTCAGCCCCGCCAATGCGGCCCCAAACCGCCATCTTGCCGTGCTCCCTAACACGGCGTTGAGTCTACGCCTTCTTCAGCGGGTCAGGCGACTTCGCGCAGCTTCTGTGCTTCGGCCAGCGACTGCAGCTTCTTCAGGCTCTGGTTCTCGATCTGGCGGATGCGCTCGCGGGTGACGTTGAAGGTGCGGCCGACCTCGTCGAGGGTGCGCGGGTGCTCGCCGCCGAGCCCGTAGCGGAGCTCGAGCACGCGGCGCTCGCGGTAGGAGAGGTTCTCGAGCGCCTCGCGCAGCGCCTCCTTGGTGAGTAGGTCCGCGGCGCGGTCGAACGGCGACTCGGCCTTCTCGTCGGCGATGAACTGCCCGAACTCGGACTCCTCCTCGTCGCCGACCGGCTTCTCGAGCGACACCGGCGCCTGCGCCGAGCGCTTGATCGAGTCGACCTCGTCGGGCTCGATGCCCGTGACCTCGGCGATCTCGTCGGGAGTCGGCTCGCGGCCGAGCTCGGTGACGAGCTTGCGCTCGGCGCGGCCGATCTTGTTCAGCTTCTCGACCACGTGGACCGGGATGCGAATCGTGCGCGCCTTGTCGGCGAGCGCACGGGCGATCGCCTGGCGGATCCACCAGGTCGCGTAAGTCGAGAACTTGAAGCCCTTGCGGTAGTCGAACTTCTCGGCGGCGCGGACCAGGCCCAGCGTCCCCTCCTGGATCAGGTCGAGGAAGGGCAGGCCCTGGTTGCGGTAGTTCTTGGCGATCGAGACGACGAGGCGCAGGTTCGACTCGACCATCTTCTGCTTCGCGTCGAGGTCGCCGCGCTCGATCCGCTTCGCCAGGTCGACCTCCTCCTGTGCGGTGAGCAGGCGGACCTTGCCGATGTCCTTCAGGAACAGCTGCAGGCTGTCCGTGGTCATGTCGGGCTTCAGGTCGAGGGCGGCCTTCTGCCGGCGCTTGCCGCGCTTGCCGGTGTCGCGCTCGGCGACTGCCTCGGCGGCGGACTTCTGCGCCGGGTCGACGTCTTCGACGAGCTCGATTCCGCTCTTCTCGAGGTGGCCGTAGAGGTCCTCGACGTCGGACTCGTCGAGGTCGACCTCGGACACGGCCGAAGCGACGTCCCCATACGTGAGCACGCCGAGCTGCTGACCCTTGTTGATCAGCGTCTTTACCTCTTCGAGTTCCTGCAGCTCTGCGACTAGCATTCGTTCCTTGTCTGTGTCTGTCTTGGTCAGGTTCTTCTTTCTCGTCGTCGGGCCGGGGCCACCATTACTGTCAGCCCTGCGTGGCCACTAAAAGGCGCGGACCGAGGCCCGCGCTTAAGTTCTTGCCGCCGTGGCGGCTCTGAAACCTCAAACGTGCGTAACAATCGTACCCACTATATTTTCTGAAGTCAAGACCCCTTCGCCGCCTGCAAACGGCGTCCCGTCCTCGAAATTGCTCGATTTCGGGCGTAATCGCGTCGGGCACAACTACACCTCGGTGCCGGGCGGTTACGAATGAGGTTCTGGCGCTGGCCCTGGGCGCGCGCGTTCTGGAACCGCGCCTACAAGGAGAACGTCACCGGGATGGCGGGGATGGTCGCCTACAACCTGATGCTCTCGATCTTCCCGTTCGTGCTCCTGGTGCTGTTCGTGGTCGGCCAGGTGCTGCAGTCGAGCGAGTCGGTCGAGTCGAGCATCCTCCTCGACCTTCAGCGGCTGTTCCCGAACGCCGAGCAGGAGACGCTCAAGGATGCGCTCGACAGGGTCCGCGACAGCTCTACGACGATCGGGATCGCGGCGGTGGTCGGCGGGCTCTGGATCGGGGCCTCGTTCTGGGGGGCGATGGACACCGCGTTCGGGCGCATCTACCACGTCGAGAGCCGCGGCTGGCTCGAGCAGAAGCGCTTCGCGCTCGTGATGCTGCTGGTCACGGCGCTGTTCCTGGCCGCGAGCGTCGTCATCCCCGTGGCCGAGGGCGCGGCGCTCTCGACCGCCGAGAACCTGCCCTTCGGGCTCGACGACATCGGTGTCTTCGACAACCTGATCCTGATCGCCGGAGCGCTCGGGCTCAGCTTCGCGATCGCCTGCGTCATCTACTGGGCGACACCCAAGGACCGGATGCCCTGGCACGCAGTCTGGCCGGGGGCGCTGTTCGTCACCCTGGCGGCCGGCATCGCCAACTGGGGCTTTCCCTTCTACCTCTCCAACGTCTCGAGCCTCAACGTCGGAGGGACGGTGGGCTTCATCCTCATCGCGCTGATCTGGTTCTACGCGCTCAGCCTGGCGCTGCTCGCCGGCGCGGTGATCAACGCGCTCCGCCACGAGGCCCGCGACACCGGCCGGGTGCGGCTCGACGACACCCACGTGCTGCCGGTCGGGGAGTCGGGCGCGCTCTCGAGCGAGGCGACGCGCGAATTGGCGCGCACCGACGAGTAGCGGGTAGGCTTGGCGGGCAGGCAAGCGTCGGAAAGGAGGGCCAAATGGGGAAGCGCCTCGGGGTTCTGATCGTCGTCGACACGCCAAGCGACGAGTACGGCGGCGGCATGGCCAGCGCCTGCTCGGTGCGCGATGCGGTCCAGTCGGTGAACCAGGACTCGGACTTCGGCGGCTGCGAGGACGTCTCGCTCGGCGTGTTCAGCGTCCAGGGAATCGACCTCGTCGACGGCAAGACCGCGGGAGACGGCGGCGCGATCCTCTTCTCGCAGGGAAGTTGGACGTCTTCGCGATGCTGTTCAGCGCCAACTCGGCCGGCGACGACGGGGGCGTGATGGAGATCTACGACAGCGCCGATCCCGACATCGTCAGGAGCACGCTGACCGCCAACAGCGCCGTCGGCCAGGGCGGGGCGATGCGGATGCTGACAGTGCTCACCCCGACGATTCGCGCCGCGCCGATCGCCAACAACACCGCCAGTGCCGGCGGCGGCGGGGTCTACCACGGCACAGCCGGGGCGATCTATGTCGGCGAATCGATCCTCTTCGCCAATACGAGCGCCGGTTCGCCCAGCAACTGCGAGGGCGGCACCTACACCTCCTACTACGACCTCGAAAGCGCCGACACCTGCGGCTTCAATACTGGCGGCGCGTCGCCGAGCAAGATCAACACCGATCCACTGCTGGGGCCACTCGACTCCAACGGCGGCTTCAGCCAGACCCGCGGCCTGCTCGCCGGAAGCCCCGCGCTCGACGCGATCGCGTTGCCCGACTGCGTCGAGCCGGCGTTCGCGGCAGCCGCAACCGCGCCGCTGATGACCGTCGCCGCGGCCACCTGCAAGAAAACGAAGAAGCGCGAGCGCGGCAGGATCGCGAACACAGCGAAGAAATGGAAGAAGAGCTGCAAGAAGAAAAAGCGCAAGAAGAAGTAGCCCGTTCGGGCGCGGTCGAGGTCGAGCTCCTCCACGACCCCGAGAGCTCTCCGGTCAGAGGGTCGGGGCCCGTGAGCTCGGTCCAGGAAGCGGAGCTGCGGATGCAACCCGAGCTGCTCGAGCGGATCTGGCGCCCGGAGATGGTCGAGCAGCTCGCTCGCGGCTATTGGGACTACCTGCGGCGGCGCTCGTTCGGGTTGTTCCGGGTCGCCTACGGAGACGACTCGCGCTCGGTTGTCGCCGGGTCGCGGCGGCTGGTCCTGCTCAGGTTTCGAGCCCCCGTCTACGAGCGCGGCGACGAGTTCGGCCGCGTCACCTGGCCGATCGAGCGAGGACTGCTCGTCTCGGCGCAGGGCCGGGGACAGGGGCATCTCCGGATCGAGGCCGACCGGCGGGGCGAACGGCTCAAGGTGCGGGCCGAGGTCGCGAACTTCTACCCCTTCCTGCGCGGCTCCGGCGCCTTCGCGCGCTTCGGCACCTGGCTCTACTCCCAGACCCAGATGCGCCTGCACGTGCGGATCATGCGCGGCTACCTGCGCTCACTCGAGCGGCTCGGCGGCTAGCCCGCTTCCAGCTCCCTGACCGCATCGCGAAGAGCTGCGTCGATCGGCGTCGCCTCGACGTCGAACAGCTGCATGCCGGAGGGATCGGCGACGATCGTCTCGGTGCTGAGCCCCTCGATCAGCGGCTTCGCGACCCCGGCGTCGACCGGGGTGATCAGCCCGATCCACTGCGAGGAGAGCCACGGGGTGAGCAGCGGCACCGGGACCTGCGGGCGGCGGTAGGTCTCGATCGCCTCCGCCATCGCGTCCATCAACCCGCCGTAGGTCGTCACCTCCGGCCCGCCGATCTCGATCTCGCGGCCGATCGCTCCCGGCGTCGCCGGAGCAGACTTCAGGTACTCGACCACGTCATCGGCGGCAATCGGCTGGGTGCGCGTGGTGGTCCAGCGCGGGGTGACCATCGCCGGCAGGCGCTTGACCAGGTAGTAGATCGTCCGCAGCGACTCGCTGCCGGCGCCGATCACGGCCGCGGCGCGGAAGTAGGTGACCGGGACGCCCGTCGATCCGAGCACCTCGGCGGTCTCGTGCCGGCTGCGCAGATGCTTCGACTTGCCTTCGCCCAGCCCGCCCATGTAGATGATCTGTGAGACCCCGGCGGCCTTCGCGGCGGCAGCGAAATTGGCGGCCGCCTCCCGATCGCGCTCGGCGAAGTCGCCGTCGGAGCCGCGCCCCATCGAATGGACGAGGTAGTAGGCGGTCTCGATCCCGTCAAGTGCGGGCTCGAGCGTGTTTGGCTCGAGCACGTCGCCGCGAACCACCTCGACGCCGAGCTCGGCGAGCGGTGCGGCGCGCTCAGGACTGCGCGCGATCGCGCGCGGCGGCGATCCCTCTGCGGTGAGGCGCCGGGTCAGCTCCCCGCCGAGGTAGCCGGTCGCCCCCGCAACCAGTATGCCGCTGCTAGCCGTAACGGCCACCGGTGACCTCGCGCAGCTTGGGGCGGTCGTGGGTCGCCTGCACCTTGCGCACCGTGCCCGAGCGCGAGCGCATCACCAGCGACTCGGTGGTGGCGTGGCCGTCGTCGAGCAGGCGGACGCCGTCGAGCAGGTCGCCATCGGTGACCCCGGTGGCGGCGAAGAAGACGTCGTTGCCGCCGATCAGATCGTCGGTGTCGAGCACCCGGGTGAGATCGTATCCGGCGTCCTCGGCGGCCTTGCGCTCGTCGGCGTCGCGCGGCCAGAGCCGGCCGAGGATCCGGCCGCCGAGGCACTTGATCGCCGCCGCCGAGAGCACACCCTCCGGAGTACCGCCTATACCCCAGAGCAGGTCGATGCCGGTGTTGGGGCTGACCGCGAGCAGCGCCGCGGCGACATCGCCGTCGCTGATGAAGCGGATCGAGGCGCCAACCTCGCGCAGTTCGTCGACCGCTTCGGTATGGCGGGGGCGATCGAGCATCACGACCGTGACGTCCGCCGGATCGCCGTCCTTTCGCTCGGCGATCTTGCCGATCGTCTCGGCCAGGGAGTCGTCGAAGCTGATCACGTCGGCGGCGCGCGGGCCGGTCGCCATCTTCTCCATGTAGACGCAGGGGCCTGGGTCGAACATCGTCTCGCGCTCGGCGAGCGCGATCACCGAGAGCGCCGCGGGCATCCCGCGCGCGGTGAGCGTTGTCCCCTCGAGCGGGTCCACGGCGATGTCGACGTGCGGCGGGCTGCCGTCGCCGATCTGCTCGCCGTTGTAGAGCATCGGCGCCTCGTCCTTCTCCCCCTCTCCGATCACGACGGTGCCGTCCATCGGCACCGTGTCGAGCATCAGCCTCATCGCGTCGACCGCGGCCCCGTCGGCCCTCTCCTTCTCGCCGCGCCCGGTCCAGCGCGAGGCGGCGAGCGCGCCGGCCTCGGTGACGCGGACGAGCTCGAGCGCCAGGTTGCGGTCGGGCTTCGCGCCGGAGCGCACCTCCTGCGAGATGACGTGGGTTTCCTCGGGCATGCGCGCTGAGGCTAGAGGGTCTCGAGATTCAGAACGTCGCGGGAGGTTTTCGATCGCCGCCGCCGCCACTCTCGACCGTCCGGTAGGCGCCGGCGCCGGTGATCACGATCGCCGCCAGCAGCGCGAGCCAATAGCCGAACGAGGTGCTGACCCCGAATTCCTGGATCGCCGCGCCCGGCTTGTCGACGATCCCGTTGTAGCCGATCAGTGTGATCGCGGTGAAGCCGACGATCGTCGTCACCTCGCCCGCCGGCCAGGAAAGCTGCGCGTCGGTTGCGATCAGGTAGGCGAGGATCAGCGGCGCAAGCGCACCGAGGACGAGCAGGATGCGCAGGATCGGGAAGGTGTCCCAGCCCGAGCAGGAGAGGTTGCCCTCGCCGCAGATCCAGGCGTCCTGGGCCGCTCGCTCGGGGCCGCCGGTGAGCGAGAACCACTCCAGGAACAGGCTCACGATCAGCACGAGTCCCGCGATCGCGCCGAGCGCCTCCGAAGCTCGAAGCCGGGAAAGGTCCATCGCTCCCGAGCCTATAGGTTCTCGTCAACTTGACGCGCTGGGGACTTACGTTGCCGCTTCCCGGGGTGCCGCTCGCCGGCCTCGAGGAGATCGTGCGCGGCGCCGAGGCGGCCGGCTACACCGACCTCGTCTCCGGCGAGACCAACGGCCCCGACGGCTTCACGCCGCTGACCCTGAGCGCGGTCTGGACCGAGAAGATGCGGCTTGGGACCGGGGTCGTCGGCGTGCTGACTCGCGGCCGCGCCCTGCTCGCCCAGGAGGCGGCTTCGCTCCAGGACGCCTCCGAGGGCCGCTTCGTGCTCGGGATCGGCACCTCCTCAGACCGGATCGTCGAGGGCTGGAACGGAATGGAGCTCGGCAAGCCGCTCGGCGCGATCTCCGAGCGGGTCGACTTCCTGCGCACGGCACTCGCCGGCGAGCGGGCCGACGGCGGCTTCAAGCTCGAGACCGCCCCCTCCACCCCACCGCCGATCGTGCTCGCGGCGCTGCGCGGCAAGATGCTCGAGCTCGCGGTCGAGAAGGCCGACGGGGCGATGACCAACTTCCTGCCGCTCGAGGCCCTGCCGAAGGTCGTCGAGGGAGTCGACGGGGCCCCGGAGGACTTCGAGCTCTGGTGCCGCTTCTTCTGCATCCCGGGCGAGCGCGAGCAGGTCGAGCCGCTGGCGCGGTTCATGTTCTCCTCCTACATAACCGTGCCCTTCTATGAGGCCTTCTTCCGCTGGCTCGGCTACGGGGAGCAGATCGACGAGATGGTCGAGGCCTGGAACGCCAAGGACCGCGAGCGCGCCGGGGCCGCCGCACCCTGGGATCTGATCGAGGATACGTTCATCTTCGGCGCTCCCGAGAAGATGAAGGAACGGCTGCAGAGCTACGTCGACGGCGGCATCACGCTGCCGGTGATCACCCCGATCACGACGCCCGACAAAATCGGCGGGCTGATCGAAGAGCTGGCGCCCGGCTAGACCGCGCGCGCCAGCGAAAGCCCGTAGAGGCCCTCGGCGTCGGTGAACCAGTCGGTGAGCTCGAGCCCGGCCTCGGAGTAGATCCCCTCGAGCCCCTCGCGCACGAACTTGGTCGAGATCTCGGTCCGCATCTCCTCGCCGGCGCCGAATCCGACCTGGAGGTCGAGGCCCTTGATGTCGACGACCTGATGATCGATCGCGCGGAGGCGGATGTCCATCCAGAGGTTCTCGGCGTCCCAGCGGGCGACGTGCTCGAAGGCATCGAGGTCGAAGTTGGCGTCGAGGCGCTCATTGAGCACCGAGAGCACGTTCTTGTTGAACGCCGCAGTCACCCCTTGGGAGTCGTCGTAGGCGGCCTCGAGCGTCTCGCGGTCCTTGATCAGGTCGGTGCCGAGCAGGAAGCGGTCCTCGGGGTCGAGCAGGTTGACGATCCGGCGCAGAAAGCTCGCCCGCTGCTGGGGCTCGAAGTTGCCGATCGTCCCCCCGAGCAGCGCAATCACCCGCGGGCCGCCGGCCTCGATCCGCTCGAGGTCGAGCTCGAAATCGCAGACCAGGCCGCGGACGGTCACGTCGGGGTACTCGGAGGCGATCCGCTCCGCGGTATCGCGGGTGATCTCCTCGGAGATGTCGACCGGGCAGTAGGTCTCGAGACATCCGGCCTCGCGCATCGCGTCGAGCAGCACGCGGGTCTTCGCCGCCGAGCCCGAGCCGAGCTCGATCAGCGTCGCGGGTGAGTTGGCGGCCTCGCAGATCGCGGCCGCCTGGCTCTCGAGGATCTGGCGCTCGCTGCGGGTCGGGTAGTACTCAGGCAGCTCGGTGATCTGCTCGAACAGCTGCGAGCCGCGCTCGTCATAGAAGTAGCGCGGCGACAGCTCCTTGAAAGGCTTGGTCAGCCCGGCGCGGACGTCGGCCGCCATCCCCGACAACGGTCCGCCGGGCGGCAGATGGACGTCGACGGTGACCGGCGTTGTCGCCTGCGGCTCCATCGCCTACGCGTCCCTCGCGCAGCGAACTCCGGAAAAGATCTGGCGGCGCTCGGCTAGGTCCCAGTTGCGAAAGGAATCGCGGATCACGTTTCGGCGCGTCGCCCAGGCGCCGCCGCGCAGCACCTTGTAGGTGTCACCGAAGAAGACCTTCGAGTACTCGTCGTAGGGGAAGGCCTCGAAGCCGGGGTAGGCGAGGAAGTCGGAGGAGGTCCACTCCCATACGTCGCCGAGCATCTGCACCGCTCCGCTCTCGCAGCACGCGTCGGCGTAGGCGCCGGCGGGGGCGCAGCCGAAGCCGAGCAGGTCGAGATTGGCGCGCTCGCGGTCGGCTCCCGCGCACGCCGCCTCCCACTCGAATTCGGTCGGCAGGCGCTTGCCGGCCCAGCGTGCGAAGGCATCGGCCTCGTTCCAGGAGACGTGGATGACGGGGAGCGCCGGGTCGACGGGCTCCCTCTTACCCATCGCGGTCCGCATCCACTCATCGCCCTCGCGCTCCCAGTACATCGGCGGGTCAGCACCGGTGTCCTCCAGGTATTCGACCCAGGCGCCGTTGGTGACCGGCGTGCGGTCGATCTCGAACGCTTCGAGCTCGACCGTGTGGCGGGGCCGCTCGTTGTCGTAGGCAAAGCCGCCGGCCGGGGCACCGATCTCGTGCTCGCCGCCCTTGACGGTGACCATCTCGGGTCCCTCGGTCACCGGCTCTGCTGCGGGGGCGGGATCGACCTCGGCCGGCTCATAGCTCTCGATCATCTGCAGCAGCTGCAGCATCGTCTCGTTGTGCTGGTGCTCGTGGGCGATCAGCATCTCGTAGGCGAACCCGTCGCGGACGAGCGGGTCGTCGGTGTCGGCGAGCTCGGTCTGATCGAGCACCTCGAGCGTCCGCTCGCGAACCTGGTCCATGTAGGGGCGGACCTCATCGCCGCGCAGGATCGGCAGCTCACCGCGGGTCTTGCGCGGGTTCTCGATCGCGTCGTAGAACTGGCCGAGTTCGTCGCGGAGCGGGTCGCGGCGGCCGATCGTCTGCACGAGCCAGAGCTCCTCGAAGTTGGCGATGTGGCCGAGGTCCCAGATCAGCGGGCTGAGGATCGGCGAGTAGACGCGGTTGAGCTGCTCCTCGGTGAGCGGCTCGATCAGGAGAAGCGTGCGCTCGCGAGCCTCCGCCAGGCGCTCGGCGATCTTCTCCCGCGAAGTGTCTGGACGAGACCTGACTTCAGGAGCGATACGAGAACCCTAGCGAGCCGGGTTACCGTCCATTAGACTCGCCGCAAATGAGGCACGGGGCGCACGTTGGAGAGACTAATCGGGCGAGGCGACTCGTCGTATTGCCTATTGCGGCCGCGCTCGCCGCGAGCTGCGTGACGATCCCGACTGCCGCCCCAGCGGCGGGCGACGGAGCGACGGCCGCCAAGAAGAAGAAGTGCAAAAAGGGCTTTGGGAGAGTCCAGGGCCGGGGCAAGAAGTGCAGGAAGCTGCACCTGATCGACCCGGGGGCAGGAGTCTTCCAGGTGCCGCCCGCCCCTCAACCCGCCCCTCAACCGGCTGCCCCGGCGAGCCTCACGATCAACCCGGCCAGCAAGAACTTCGGCGCCTTTCCGATCGGCAGCCCCTCCCCCGCGACCACGTTCACTGCCACAAACGTCGGCGGGCAGCCGACTGGCGCCCTACTGGCATCGGTCACCGGGCCGAACGCCAATGACTTCACCATCTCGGCGAACGCCTGCGCCCAGCCGCTTGCGGCGGCAGCGAGCTGCACGTTGAACGTCATCTTTGAGCCCGACAGCAACGGGGGCAGGTCAGCGGTCCTCCACGTCGCGGGATCTCCCGGCGGCGACGCGGGCTCCGCCCTGTCGGGGAACGGCCTATGACCCCGAAGCGCTTCATCTCGCTGTTCATCTGCGCGGCCCTGATCGCCGGCCTCGCCGTGGCGCCGGCGGCGGCCGCACCCGCGGCGGCCGACGGAGCGGCCTCGGCAGCGAAGAAGAAAAAGAAGAAGTGCAAGAAGGGCTACGAGAAGGTCAAGGTCAAGAAGAAGAACGGCAAGACCAAGACCAAGTGCAAGAAGAAGAAATCGAGCAGCGGGACCACGGCCAGTGAGAAACCGGCGCAGCTGACCGTGACTCCGACGGGCGGCAACTTCGACCGGATCTCGATGGGCCAGGTCTCCAACCCGCTCACCTTCGTGGTCGCCAACGTCGGCGACAAGCGCAGCGGGACGATCGGCGCCAGCCTGAGCGGCGGCCCGAACTTCCAGTTGCTCGACAACTGCGCCGGCTCGACGCTCGGCGGCGGCGACAGCTGCAACGTGAAGGTTTCGTTCGGGCCGACCTCGCTCGGCGAGCAGACAGCGTCGGTCACGGTCGGCGCCAGCCCCGGTGGCAGCCACACGATCCCGCTGCGCGCCAACGGCATCACCGCCGCCGATCTGACCGTCAACCCGAACGCCTGGGCCTTCCCCGACACCCTTGCCGTGCTCGGGTTCAGCGACAAGTCCTTCTTCGTCAACAACACCGGCGACAGCTCGACCGGACCGCTCAACATCTCGGTCTCCAACACGCAGCCGATGGAGAACAACTTCGTGATCCTGAGCGAGGACTGCCCGACCTTCCTCGCCTTCTCCCCGGCCGGGTTCTGCAACATCGTCGTCCGCTTCGACCCGGCAACCGTCGGCGCGAAGACGGGCAGCCTCAACGTGAGCGCCTCGCCCGGCGGCAACGTCGTCGTGCCGCTGAGCGGCAACGGCATCTAGGGCCGACTCGCATATCCTGGCGCGCCGATGAAGCTCGACAACGCAAGCGCGCTCGTCGCCGGCGGCGCCTCCGGGCTCGGCGAGGCGACCACGCGGATGCTGCACGAGGGCGGTGCCAGCGTCGTGATCGCCGACCTCAACGCCGAGAAGGGCGAGGCTCTCGCATCCGAGCTCGGTGAGCGGGCGACGTTCACGGAGGCGAACGTGACCGACGAGGAGCCCGTGAAGGCGGCGGTCGACGCCGCCGCGGCGGCCGACGGCGGGCTGCGGATCTCGGTCTGCTGCGCGGGGATCGGCTGGGCGCAGCGCACCGCGAGCAAGCAGGGACCACACGACCTCGAGGTCTTCGACAACGTCGTCAAGGTGAACCTGATCGGCACCTTCAACGTGCTCCGGCTCGCCTGCGCAGCGATGGCCGACAACGAGGCCGACGAGGAGGGCGAGCGCGGCGTCTGCGTCAACACCGCCTCGATCGCCGCCTTCGACGGCCAGATCGGCCAGATCGCCTACGCGGCCTCGAAGGGCGGCATCGTCGGGCTGACCCTGCCCGCCGCGCGCGACATGGCCGGCCGCGGTGTTCGGGTTCTGACGATCGCGCCGGGTCTCTTCGACACGCCGTTGCTCGCCGCGCTCCCCGAGGAGCAGCGCGAAGCGCTCGGCGCCGGGATCCCGTTCCCGTCAAGGCTCGGGCGACCGGAGGAGTACGCAGACCTCGTCGCCGAGATCGTCCGCAACCCGATGCTGAACGGCGAGACGATCCGCCTCGACGGCGCGCTGCGGATGCCGCCGAAGTAGCACACAACGGCATCTCCTCCGCGTCAGGGAGCCAAAGGCGACCGGTAATGGGCGAAGCCCATGCGGGGATGCCGTCAATCGGTTCCCGTCGACTCCGGGTCGAGCCAGACCTTCTTCAGCCAGGGCGGGGTGACCTCGAAGCGAGTGGCGTCGGCGATCGGCTCGAGCGGGACGAGCTTGAGGCGATGGTCGTTGGTGCGCCGGAAGACGCTGCCGTTGCGACCGGGCCGGCCGGCGTGACTGCCGCCGGATACATAGAGGGTGTCGGTCTCGGGCTCCCAGCCGTTGTAGCCGTGGTGCGAGCTGGCGCGCGCGGAGCGCCGCCCGCTCGGCTCGATCCGGATTTGGAAGCTCTCCCAGTCATCCGGATGGTGGCTCGGCCTGCCGATCGCCCGGCTCACCCGCCGCACCGCGCCGGGCGCGACGGTTCCCTCCGCCGTCGCACTCCCCGGGTAATAGAACCAGTACTGGAGGTAGAGGTTGCCGGCCCGCGCGCCCGAGCAGTTGGCGGTGGGCGGCCGCGGGTGGCCGCGGCAGTCGATCACGTGTGTGAACGCGACCGCGCGGCGGCCCGATTCGGAGGCCTGCACCGGCCCGAAGCGGCCGGCGGCCGCGCAGCCGTCGGCGCGGCAGCGGCGGTAGTCGACCGGGAGCGCGGTCATCCCGAGCTCGTAGACGAGCCTCGGCGCGGCGTCGCGGAGCTGCGCCGCGAGCTCGTGCCCGTAGGGGCCCTTCAACCGCTGCTCGTCGCGGCAGTTCTCGCTCAGCCGCACCGCGCAGACGATCCGCTCGGCGACTGCGGAGGCGAGGCTCGTTCCGGGGAGCGAGCGCCCCGCGGCATGCAGGAGGCCGACCAGAAGCAGTGCGACGAGCAGGAGCAGCCCGGTCCACTCGACGGTCGACTGGGCCGATGACTGCCCGCTGTCTGGCGCGGGGTGACGCACACCTGCCAGCTTCGCCGCGATCGGGTGCCGGGTGTGCGACGGAGGTCAAAAAACGCTCGCGATATCGTCGCGAGCGTGAGCGACGACCTTACGCGGCAGATCGACGGGGTATGCGGCGCGTTCAACCGCGGGGACTGGGAGGAGATTCGCAGGCTCGTCGACGCCGACTTCGAGCTCCACGATCTCGAGACCCTGCCCGACGCCGACGTCTACCGCGGGGTCGACGCGTTCGAAGACTGGAGCGAACGGTTGCGCGAGCAGTTCGAGAGCGTCGAGTTCCTGGCCGCGAACCCCGACGCGGTCGGCGACCTGATTGTCACCGACATGGACGCTCACGCGATCGGCAAGGGCAGCGGCGCCGAAGTCGAGCTCGCCTTCGCGGCCGTCTGGGGCTTCCGCGAAGGCAAGCCCTCCTACCACCGTGCGTACGAGACCCGCGAAAGAGCGCTCGAAGCGGCGAGGACCGCCGCGGGATGAAGTGTTAGGGTCGCGCCATCGAAGCGGGAACCGGACAGAGTCGAGGGCGAGGTGCGAAGTTCTGGGTCTTCGTCGTCGCGCTGATCATCGCCGTCATCTTCATCCTCATCAACTCGCAGGAAGTGAAGATCGACTTCATCGTCGGCGAGACCACGGCACCGCTGATCCTCGCGCTCGCGGTCGCGACCGTGCTCGGGATGATCGTCGGATACATCGCCGCGCTGTTGCACCGCGGCAACGACCACGACTGAGCCGGCCGGCTAGAGGTTCTCGACTTCGGCCGCGATGTCGGCGGCCGCCTGCTTCGCGTCGGCGAACAGCATCGAGGTGTTGTCCTCGTAGAAGAGGTCGTTGTCGATGCCCGCGAACCCGGGGCTGAGGCTGCGCTTGATGACGATCACCTGCTGGGCCTGGTCGACTTCGATGATCGGCATCCCGGCGATCGGCGACTCGGGGTCGTTCTTCGCCGCCGGGTTGGTGACGTCGTTGGCGCCTACCACGACCGCGACGTCGGTGCGGGGCATCTCGGGGTTGATCTCGTCCATCTCCTTGAGCTGTTCGTAGGGCACGTCGGCCTCGGCGAGCAGCACGTTCATGTGCCCGGGCATCCGCCCGGCGACAGGGTGGATCGCGTAGTTGACCGTGACGCCGCGCTTCTCGAGCTCGTCGCCGAGCTCCTTGACGGCGTGCTGGGCCTGCGCGACAGCAAGCCCGTAGCCGGGGACGACGACCACCGAGTCGGCGTATGCGAGCGCGATCGCTGCGTCCTGGGCACCGATCGAGCGGTGCGGGCGCTCCTCCCCCCCGGCGCCCGGGCCGCCCGCGGGGGCACCGCCGAACCCGGCGAAGAGGACGTTCCCGACCGAGCGGTTCATCGCCGTCGCCATCTCCATGGTCAGGATCGTTCCCGAGGAGCCGACGAGCGTGCCGGCGACGATCAGCGCCACGTTGTCGAGCGCGAATCCGGCTGCCGCGGCCGAGAGCCCCGTGAACGCGTTCAGGAGCGAGATCACGACCGGCATGTCGGCGCCGCCGATCGGCAGCACGACCATGTTCCCAAGCACGGCTGCGGCGATCAGCACTCCGATGAAGATGGCCTGGCTCGGGTCGTCGTTGTTGACGCCGATCACGACGCAACCGGCGACGATCCCGACCAGAAGCAGCGCGTTGATGAACTGCTGGCCGGGCACCGCGAGCGGCTGGGTGGGGATCAGGTCCTGGAGCTTTGCGAAGGCGATGTTCGAGCCCCAGAACGAAACCGACCCAACGACCATCGAGAACAGGATCGGGACCAGGATCTCGAGCGGGATCTGGGAGATCAGGCCCTCGTGCAGCTCGTCAAGGTTCTCGCGGAACTCCGACCAGGCGATCAGCGCCACTGCGCCGCCGCCGACGCCGTTGTAGAGCGCCACCATCTGCGGCATCGCGGTCATCTGGACGCGCAGCGAGGCGGTCACCCCGACCGCGGTGCCGGCAGCGATTCCGAAGATGATCAGGCCCCAGTTGCCGATCCCGTCGATGAGCAGGGTCGTAACGACCGCGATCGCCATCCCGACCGCGGCGATCATGTTGCCGCGCTTGGCCGTCGTCGGGTGCGTCCCCTGTCTGACGCCGTAGATGAAGAGGACGACGGAGAGCAGGTAGAGGAGCTGGACCGCGTCGCCGCCGGGCTCGAAGACGGCGAGCGGGATCATGTCCCTCCCCCCTCGTCGACTCCACCGCCGAGCTGCGGCTTGGTGTCCTCGGCAGCGGACGGCTTCGGCTTGCGGGTGAACATGCCCAGCATCCGGTCGGTGACCATGAATCCGCCGACGACGTTGATCGTCCCGAAGATGATCGCGATCGTCCCAATCACGTCCTCGAGCAGTTCGTCGGAGAGCCCGACGACGATCAGCCCGCCGAGGATGACGATGCCGTGGATCGCGTTCGTCTGTGACATCAGCGGCGTGTGCAGGGTGGTCGGCACCTTTGAGATCACCTCGAAGCCGACGAAGGCGGCGAGCACGAAGATGATGATCTCGGTGACCAGGTCCATCAGCTGCCGCCCCCTTCAGCGACTTCCTTCGCGCGCTCGTTCTTGATCTCACCCTCGTGGGTGAGGCAGGCGCCCGCGATCACCTCGTCGGAGAAGTCGATGTTCAGCGCTCCTTCTTCGGTGACCATCAGCTCGAGCAGGTTCTGAATGTTCTTCGCGTAGAGAGCCGAGGCGTCCTCGGCCATCTCGCTCGCAAGGTTGGTCGGGGAGATGATCGTGACGCCGTCTACGGTCACGGTCTGCCCGCCCTCGGTCTTCTCGGTGTTGCCCCCGGACTCACCGGCGAGGTCGATGATCACCGAGCCCTCCCCCATCTCGTTGATCGCGTCGGCCGTGATCAGGATCGGCGCGGGCCGGCCCGGGATCTGCGCGGTGGTGATCACGATGTCGCTCTTCGCCGCCGCCTTGCCGACCTCGCTCGCGCACCTTCTCGTTCTCCTCGTCGGTGAGCGGCCGCGCGTAGCCGCCCTCGTCCTCGGCGTCGGGGAGGAAGTCGAGCTCGAGCGGGCGGCCGCCGAGGCTCGCGATCTGCTCCCAGGCGGCGCGGCGGACGTCGAACCCGGTCACGATCGCGCCGAGCCGCTTCGCGGTCGCGACCGCCTGCAGCCCCGCGACCCCGGCGCCGAGCACGAGCACCTTGGCGGGAGCGATCGTTCCCGCGGCGGTGGTCATCATCGGGAAAAGGCTGCCGGCCTCGCGCGCGGCGATGATCACCGACATGTAGCCGGCCAGGTTCGCCTGCGAGGAGAGCGCGTCCATCGCCTGGGCGCGGGTGATGCGCGGGATCGCCTCCATCGCGAAGCTCGTCACCCCGGCGGACGCGAGCGCCTTAGAGAGCTCACCGTCTGTGAGCGGGTTGAGGTGCGAGATCAGCACCTGGCCCTGCTTCAGCTTCCCGATCTCATCGCTCGTCGGCGGGCCGACCTTGACCACGACGTCGGCGCCCCAGGCCTCGCCGTCAACGCTCGCCCCCGCATCGCTGTACTCGTTGTCGGGGTGATGGGCGCCCTCGCCGGCGCCCGCCTCGACAGCGACGTCGAGCTTGCGCTCCGCCAGGGCCTTGACCACGTCGGGGACGAGCGCAACCCGGCGCTCCCCCTCCGCGGTCTCCTTCGGAACTCCGACCTTCATGCGGCCGGGGAATCTATTGAAATGCCGGAAATCAGGCCGGGGAGCCGCTTTTGGTCAGCTCGGCGAGCTTCTCGATCGTCTCGATCTGGGCCTCGGGGCCGGCGGTCATCGGCGAGATGATCAGCCGGTCGATGCCGCTGGCGGCGAAGCCGGCGATGCGCTCGGAGACCTCTTCCTCGGTGCCGATCATCGCGGTCGCGTCGACGAGCTCGTCGGGGATCGCCTCATAGGCCTGGTCCTTCTTGCCGTCGAGGTAGAGGCTCTGCACCTCGAGCGCCGCCTCCTCGAATCCGAAGCGGCAGGCGAGGTCGACGTAGAAGTTTGTGTCGCGGGAGCCCATCCCGCCGAGGTAGAGCAGCAGCCCGGTCTTGACCATCGCCCGCGCCGCATCGAGGTCGCCGTCGATCGCGACCTGGACGCTCGGTGAGATCTCGAGGTCCTCGCGCGAGCGGCCGCCCTTCTCGAAGCCGGCCTCGAGGTGCTCGCCCCACGCCGACTCCCACTCGTCGACCGAGAAGAAGATCGGGATCCAGCCGTCGCAGATCTCGGCCGCCATCTCGACCGACTTGCGGCCGATCGCGCCGACGAAGACCGGGATCTCGCTGCGCACCGGGTGGACGTTCAGCTTCAGCGCCTTGCCCTGGCCGGTGACGCCCTCGCCCTCGGTGAGGGGAAGCTTGTAGTGCTCGCCGTCGTGCTCGAGCCGGCCCTCGCGGGCAACGATCTCGCGCACGACCTCGATGTACTCGCGGGTGCGGCCCCAGGGCTTCGCGTACGGGACGCCGTACCAGCCCTCGGAGACCTGCGGGCCCGACGGGCCGAAGCCGAACTTAAAGCGGCCGCCCGAGAGCGCGTCGATCGTTATGCCGGCCATCGCAGCCGCCGCGGGCGGGCGCGCCGGGACCTGGAAGATCGCCGCGCCGAGGCCGATCGTCTCGGTCTTCGCCGCCATGTAGGCGAGCACGCTGACTGCGTCCGACCCGTAGGACTCCGCCGCCCAGACCGAGTCGTAGCCGGCCGCCTCGGCGGCCTTGACGACCTCGACCGCATCGTCGCCCTGGGGGCCGATCCCCCAGTAGCCGAGGTTGAGTCCGAGCTTCAGATCACCCATCCGGGGAAAGCCTATTCAGTTGCCCGCGGGCGCGCCTACTTCTTCTTTTTCTTCCTGCGTACGCAGCGGCCCCTGCGGAGGCGCTGGCCCTTCTTGCACTTCTTGGCGGGCACAGCGGCGGTCAGCGCGGGCGCGACCGTCGTGGTCGGCACCGAACCGGTGGGCCCGGGCGCAACCGGCGGTATACCGATCCTGATCGTGGCCGGCGCCGCGAACGAGGCGCTGTTGGCTTCGTCGTCCTGAACCGTGGCCGTGGTGGTGTTGGTCTGGGTGGCGCCGTCGGATCCGTTGAAACTCCTGACGTGCGTGCAGGTGTAGGTGGCGCCCGGGGCGAGGACCGTCCCGAGCGCCGTCGTACAGGTGTTTCCGGGGGCAGCCACGTCGAGGTTGCCGTAGACGTTGTCAGTCAACATCGTGATCTGCTCGGGGTCAATCGGCGAGGTGTTCTTTATCGCCACTGTCCAGGTGAAGCTTCCGCCCGGGGCCGGCAGGAAAGCCGGGGAAGGCGTGTTGGTGACGGTGAGGCTCGGCTGGAGGTCGCTGATCGTGGCGACGCTGAAGTCGTCGTCATTGAAGCCCCCGGCCACGGCCGAGACGACGTTCGTCTGAGAGCTATTGGCGTTGCCGGTGAAGGGCCCCGAATAGCTGCAGCTATAGGACCCGAAGCCGGCGATCACAGAGCCAATGGCATTCGTGCACGTCCCCTGTGTGGAGAGGTTGCCGTAGATGCTGTCAACGAGCGACGTGATTGTCACCGGGCCGGCGCCGTTGTTGATGATCTTGACGCCATAGCTGAAGGTGCCGCCGGGCTCGGGAAGCGCGGCCGGGGCGACCGTTGACTGAACCTTGATGGTCGCCTGCGCCGAACCAGCGGCGGCGAGCAGCAGCGCGAACGGGATCGCGAACATCACGCCGACGCGCCGTCCCCGTGTTCTGAACCCCCGTGGCATCGCCGTCAGCTTAGCGCGCCGCTACTTCTTCTTTTTCTTCTTCTTGCACTTGCCCTTCTTGAGCTTGCGGCCCTTCTTGCACTTCTTCTTCGTCGCCGTCGTCGTCGTCGGAGCCGCGGTGATCGGGGCCAGGGTGATCGGCGGCGTCACCACAGGGGGCAGCGGCGGGCACTGGGGCATCGGGCCCCCGGCCGTCTCGCAGATCTCGTAGGCGCCGGCCTCGCAGTTCGCGCCCTGTGGCCGACCAAGGCCGCGTTGGTCCTGGCCCTCGGACGAAGCCGCGCAGTCCAGCGCCGGCTCGATGTTGGCGGCCGTGCTGGCGGAGCTGATCGCGATCGTTCGCGTCGGTCCGCCGTTGTTTGCGAGCGTCGCGCCGCCCGGGAAAATCGGGCCAGCCGTCGTGTCGCCGGTGCCGCTGTCATCGCACTCCAAAGGCGCGTCAGGGGAAAGCGCGTTGTAGCCGCCCGAGATAAAGCCGCCACCTCCCTCGCAAATGTTGATTCCGCCACCGCCCGGGATGATCGAGGCTTCATACGAAAACGAGCCTCCGTTTTGGACGTGATCGCCGTCGTCCGCGTCGGTCGACACCGAGTTGTTGCCCAAGAACGTCACATGGCTCGCGGTGACGGAGTCGCCGCCAGTGATGTAGATGCCGCCGCCCTGTGCGTCATCCGCGGCGACGTTGCCGACCGTGTTGCCCTCGATCGTCGAGTTGATGATCGTGACCGCCGGGTCGGCGGCGTAAATGCCGCCGCCGAGCTCTTGGCCGGCGGCGTTCTGAGAAATCGCATCGTTGTCACTGATCAACGAGCGCCGAATGGTCAGCGGCCCGAAGCTCATGATCGCGCCACCGCGAGTGTGCGAAGCCAGTACCGGTGCCGCGGCATGATTGTCGAAGATCTCGCTGTCGGTGATCGTCAGTGTCCCGGCGTTGTTGAAGATCGCGCCGGCCTGCGCGTCCATCGCGGCCACGTTCGGCGCGGTGGCGGTATTGGCCTGGAACGTCGACCCGCTGATGGTGTGCGGTCCGGAGGTTCCGTCGAGCATTACCCCGCCCCCCTGGGAGGATGCGTTGCCGCCGACGATTTCCGATTTCGTGATCGTGACGTTGGTCCCCGCGCCGTTCGCGTACAGGACGCCGCCGTTTGTCGCGTTGATATCGGAGTTGCCACCCGAGATCTCAGCGTTCATGATCGTCAGGTCGTTGCCGGCGTTCTCAGCCTGGATGACCCCGCCGTCCTCGGCCGGCAGGTTGCCGGCGGTGCCGAAGTCGATGTTGTCGATCGTCAAATCGCTTGCCACGCTCGTGAGCTCGACCATGCGGTCGTCGAGCGCACTGGCGACCAGGCGGTCAAAGGAATTGCTGCTGGTGATCGTGATCGGCCCGCCTCCGCCGATGTCGAGGTCGCCATTGCCGTTCCCGTCCTCGTTCGTGGTCGGGTTCGTCAAGTTGAAGTTCATCGTGAGGATGATCGTGTCGCGGGCATTGCCGTTATCGATGCGAGTGCAACCGTTCGCCTGCAGGACGTCGAGCGGCGTGTTCGCGACCGCGACGTCGACCGCCTCCCGGAGGGTGCAATCCGCGGGCAGCGCGAAGTCGGAGTCCAGGTTCGAATTCGGCGTAATCGTCGCGGCGCCGGCGGTTGCCGGCAGCAGCGCGACCGCGGTTACCGTGAGTGCGAATCCCGACAATGCCTTCTTCATTGAATCCCTCCTGGTTAGCCGTGCCTTGCACCCTACACGCGGCACCCTATACCTCTGCGGGGCCGAGTTTCTACTTCTTTTTCTTCCTCTTCTTCCGGCACTTGCCCTTGCGAAGCTTGCGGCCCTTCTTGCACTTCTTGCGGGTTGTGGTGACGGGCGTCGTCACGACCGTGGCGGGCGTGGTGGCGATCGGCGTCGGCACCACCGGCAGCGGCGGCGGGCACTCGGGCATCGAACCGCCGGGCGTCGTGCAGACCTCGTAGGCACCGGCGTCGCAGGCGGATCCCTGCGGCCGCGAGAGCAGGCGCTGGTCGGTGCCCTCGGCGGTCGCGCAGGCACCCGCGGAGAGGAAGTCGAGCGCCCGGCTGCCGGCGACGAGCGCGATCGTGTCGGTCGGGCCGCCGTTGTCCTGCGGCGCCCCCGGCTCGAGCCCGATCGGGCCGCCGGCCGTGCTGTCGCTCATGACGAACTCGCACTCCGGGTCCGGGTCGGCGACGTTGAAGCCGCCGGAGTCGATGCTTCCGATGGCCCCGCAGATGTCTCCGGCCGAGGCCGGGAGAATCGACCCGGAAGTGGTGAGGAGGGTGCCCGGACCGGAGAACAGGTGGTCGCCGTCCTGGCCGGCGCCGGTGGAGACGTTGGCCTCGAAGGTGCTGTGGCGCACCGTGACGTTGCTCGCCTGGGCGTAGATCGCCCCGCCCTGGCCCGTGCTGCCGATACCGCCGCCCACGGTGTTGCCGTAGAAGGTCGAGTTGAGGATCGTGGTCGGCGTGGTGACCACGCGCACCGCTCCTCCTGTCTCTTCCTCGGTGGCACCGCTGGTAGCTGCCATGTTTTGCAGGAACAGCGACCTTCGGATCGTCAGCGGGCCCGCGCCGCTGGAGCTGATCGCCCCTCCCCTCGCGAAAGCGCCGTCGTCGTTGACGTCGGTGGAGGTCGCTTCGTTCTGAACGAACTCGCTGTCATTGATGTCGAGCATCCCACCGCCGTGCGTGATCGCCCCGCCGTTCGGCTGACCGTTCGGGAACCCGTTGAAGGAATCGTTGTTGAAGAACCGGGTGCGGGTGATGCTCCCCGAGCTCGCTGCGCCCGTGATGATCGCGCCGCCGCCGGAGGCCTGCGCGTTGTTCTGGAACAGCGAGTCGTTGATCGAGAACGTCCCCGCAATGCTCGCACCGGCGCCATTGCTTGAGACGCCGTCAGCGACCGTGACCCGGTTGAGGACCAGCCCCGAGCCCGCGATCGTGCGGATGTTGCCGCCGGCCGAAGTGCCCATGGTCAGCGTGTCTCCGCTTCTGACCGTCATGTCCTCGAGCGTCAGCTCGAGCGTTGTCTGCAGGTCGAAGATGCGCTCCCCCGCCAACGCGCTCTCGACCCTCGTGTCCAACATTCCCTGTCCACTGCCCCTGATCGTGACCGGGTCGCTGGACCCGGTGACGTCGATGTCGCCGCCGACATTGAGCTCCTCCAGGGCGCCGGGCTCGTCGAGGTTATAGGTCGCGGCGTCGAGCAGGATCGTGTCGCTGGCGCCGGCGGTTCCGTAGGGACCGGTCACCTCGACGCCGGTCGTGCAGCCAACCCCGGCGCCGCCGGTATCGGCGTTGTCGAAGGCGGCAGCCTGAACGGCCTCGCGGAGTGAACAGGACAGGCCGACCCCGACCTTGTCGGCGTTGGTGGTCACGTCGATCGTTGCCGCGTTGCCCGCCGCCGGCAGCAGCGCCAGCGCCGCCGCCATGAGCGCAACTCCCGAAATGGCCCTCTTCATCGAAGCTCCCCTCCTAAGTGGTATCGCCACACTACTCCTCTACTTCTTCTTTTTCTTCTTCTTCCGGCACTTGCCCTTGCGAAGCTTGCGGCCCTTCTTGCACTTCTTCTTCGTAGCAGCGGCGGGCGGGGTGGCCGCGATTGCAGCTGGTGTCACGAGGGGCGGTATTGGCGGGCAGCCGGGCAGATTCGACGGCGTCGTGCACTCGAGCTCGAAAGCGCCGGCGTCGCAGCCCGACCCCTGGGGACGCGAGATCCCCCGCTGGTCGGTGCCCCCTGCCGTGGGACATGACGGAACGAGGTCAGCCGAGCGGCTCCCGGGGATGAGCGCGATGGTGTCGGTGAAGCCCCCGTTGGCGGCGGGCGGGCCCCCGACGAGGCCGGTCGGCGCGGTCGAGACCGAGTCGCCGAGCATGAAGTCGAAGTAGCAATCGTGGTCGTTGTTCTCGGCGACGTTGTGCCCGACTGATGTGACTCCGGCTCCCGCACACGGATCTACGGCGGGGTCTGGGCCTGGCAGGATCGACGCGCGCAACCTCGCGGTGGGCAAGGTCGCAGCGGCGATGGCGTAGACGTGGTCTCCGCCGCTTGCGACGGTCGCGTTGTTGGCCGAGAAGGTGACGTGGGTGAGCCGGAGCGGACCGGGACCTGCGTTGTAGGCGCCGCCTCCCTCGCCGTCGCTGCTGGCGTCACCGGCGATGTTCGAGTACAGGGTCGAGTTGTAGACCTCGACCGGCTCCATCGCGCCCCCGCCGCTGGCGTGGATCCCGCCGCCGCGCTCGTAGCTGGTCACGTCGGTATCGGCAGCGGTGGCGGAGTTGGTGGCGATCAGCGAGCGCCGGATGTACGTCTCGCCGTCGGCGGCGATCGCGCCGCCCTCGGCGCTGTCGCCGACGCTCATCCCGCCGTTCTGGGCCTTGTTGTCGTGGATCCACGAGTCCTCGATCGTCAGCTTGTCGCCGCTGTCGGAGATCGCGCCGCCCGCCACCCCACCGTTGCCGTCGACGTTGTTGAGTGCCTTGTTTTCGTCGAGCTCGCTGCGCAAGATCGTTGTGTCGACCGAACCGCTGGTGTAGATCCCGCCGCCGCTCAGCAACGCGGTGTTGAGGCCGATCTTCGAGTCGACGACGCGGAGCTCGCTGCCGCTGCCGGTGATCGCGATCCCGGCGCCGGAATCACCTACCGCATGCGACACGTGGACGTTGTCGAGCGCAAGTGCATTGCCCGGCGAGGTTGCCTTGATATTTCCGCCCAGGGTGTCCGTCAAAGCCGAACTGTCGCCCCCTTTGACGCGGACGTCGCGCAGCGTCAGGTCGGAGGCGGCGTTGGTGAGCTCGAACACGCGGTCATTCACTGGCCCCGCCTCGAGGATCAGCTGCCCGCTGCCCTGGATCGTGATCGGGCCGCCCGCGCCGACGTCGATGTCGCCGTTGACGTTACCCGCCTCGTCGGTACTAGAAAGCTCGAGCTCGTGGTCATCGACCGAGAGGTTGATCGTGTCGCGCACCGGGTCCCCGTTGGCGACCCGGGTGCAGCCTGCAAGCGAGGAAAAGTTGGCGACAGCGATGTTGACCGCCTCGCGCAGGGTGCAGCCGGCGCCGTTGTTGTCGAGGTTGTTGTTGGCCGAGATCGACTCCGCGCTTGCGCTCGCCGGGAGCAGCGCGAGCGTCGCAACCGCTGACGCGAATGCCCACCTCATCGCTGCCCTACTTCCTCTTCTTTTTCTTCTTCCGGCATTTGCCCTTCCTCAGCTTGCGCCCCTTCTTGCACTTCTTCTTCGCGGTCGTCACCGGCACCGCCGCGATCGGCGTCGACGTCGGCGTCGCAATCGGGACGACCGGCGGCGGTGGGCAGTCAACGGCCCCGGGGCCTTCCTGGACGATTCCATTGCAGATCACGCGCTCGTAGGCGCCGGCGTCGCAAGCTGCGCCCGAGGGGCGGAAGAAGCCGCGCTGGTCCTGGCCCTCGGCGGGACCGCACTGTGCGGCCGGAACGAAGTCGACCGCGCGCCCGCCGGCCACGAGGCCGATCGTGTCGGTGTCGCCGCCGTGGTCCACCGGGCCGCCCGCAGCCAACCCGGTCGGGGAGGCGGCGACCGAGTCCGTGCCTCCGAAGTTACATTGAGGATCCGCGACCGACGTGACGTTGAAGCCGGCCGAGACGATGTCCGGCGGCGAGGTCCCCTCGCACAGGTTGACGCCGAGCGCGCTCGGAGAAAGAATCGAGGCGCGGACGGTGATCACCCCGGTGTCCGCGGGAGATGCGGTTTCGAGCGCATCCCCGGCGGAACCTGCCGCATCGTTGTTCGACACGGTGACGTGTGAAAGCGAAGCGTCGATGTCCGGATCCGGATCGCCGTCCTGCTTCAGAAAGATGGCGCCGCCTTCGCCCGAGGCGTCGGCCATGTTGCCCGCGGTGTTGTCGAAATCGTCGAATTGACGATCCTGATCGTCTCGTCGGAGTCGCCGCCCTCACCGATGATTGCGCCCCCGCGCTCCTCGTTGCCGTTCTCGGCCTCGGCTTTGTTGTTCTCGATCAGGCTGCGCCGCACCGTCGTGTTCGCGCTGGCGCTGATGCCGCCGCCGAGCGCCCCGTCGCCGCATCGCCGTGCCCTCGTGGAGGATGGAATTGTCGACAACGGAGGAGTCGGTAATCGTCATCTGCTGACCGCTGAACACGATCCCGCCTCCCTCCAGATTTCCGACGACGTCGGCGTCCGTGGTCACGGAGTTTCCCCGGATGAACGACTCGCTGATCTGGACCATGAGGCCGCTGCCGGTCACGGACAGGCCACCGCCACGTCTGGTTGCCACGTTGTCGTCGACGAAGGATCTCCTGATCGTCACTTGGCTGGTTCCGTCGGCCCATATTCCGCCGCCCTTCACCGCGCGTCCATCGGCAACCCCCGCGCCGTCGTCGAGCTTCAGACTCGCACTGTCGTTGACGCGTATATTGCCGCCGCTGTCCTGGTCGTCGGCCGCCAGTCCGTTGGCCACGTTCCCGTCCTCGACCACCACGTGCTCGAGCGTCAGGTTCGCCCCTGAGCCGTTGAGGTCGAAGATCCGGTCGGGAGCAAGCGTCGAGATCGACTGGAAATTCGTCCCCTTGATCACGATCGGGCCGCCTCCGGCGATGTCGAAGTCGCCCTCCTCGTTGTCGTCGTCTCCGGAGGTTCCGAGGATCTGCTCGTACGGGTCGAGGATGCTGGCGGTGAGATTGATCGTGTCGGTCCCGCCGTCGCCGGCAACGCAGCCGCCAAAGGCGGCGTTGGTGACCGCCGACTGGATCGCCTCGCGGAGGGCGCAATCCCCTAGCGGCGCCATATCGTCGAACTCGTCGTCGGTCGTGTTGGGATTGATCGTCGCCGCGCCCGCGGCCCCCGGCAGCAACGCCAGCGCGGTCAATGCAACTGCGAATGCGCCCAGCTTCGCCTTCAAGTTCCCTCCTCGGTAGTCCCGGCCCCCCGCAGCCTATAAAAGAGGGGGCGATGAACGCGCAAGTCCCCGCTGCCGGCTTGACCATGAAGGAGGCCAAGAAGCGCCTCCGCCGCCTCGGCGCGCCCGAGCAGAGCTCGAGCCGCTCGGCGGCGAGCATCATCGCCGGCAACGTCTTCACGCTCTTCAACGCGATCATCGGCGCCTTCTTCGTGCTCGTCCTGGCGCTGGGGCTGTTCGCCGACGCCCTCTTCGGACTGATCGCGATCATCAACAGCTACGTCGGCATCCGCCAGGAGCTGAAGGCGAAGGAGATCCTCGACAACCTCGCCCTGGTCGTGGCGCCGCGGGCGCAGGTGCTCCGCGACGGCGAGCTCCACGAGCTGCGCGGGGAAGAGGTCGTCCCCGGCGACGTGATCCGGATCGAGCCCGGCGACCAGCTGGTCGCCGACGGCGAGCTGGTCGACTCGCGCGGGCTCACGATCGACGAGTCGCTGCTCACCGGCGAGGCCGACGGGGTACGCAAGGGGCCCGGCGACCGCGCCCTCTCGGGCTCGTTCGCGATCTCGGGCTCGGGCCACTACGAGGTCGACGCGGTCCGCGAGGACAGCTACGCCGCGCGAATCGCCGGCGAGGCGAAGCAGTTCCGCCATCCCCCCTCGCCGCTGCAGGAGGAGGTCAACGAGATCCTCAAGGCGACCACCTGGCTGATGATCCCGCTCGCGATCGCGCTCGTGCTGGCGCTGATCGCGCGCGCCGAGCCGCTCCAGGAGGCCGCCCAGACCGCGACCGCGGGGCTGATCACGCTGATCCCCGAGGGCCTGGTGCTCCTGATGAGCGTCACGCTCGCGGTCGCGGCGGTCCGCCTCGCCCGCGCGCAGACCCTCGTCCAGCAGATGGGCGCCACCGAGTCGCTCGCCGCCGTCGACACGATCTGCGTCGACAAGACCGGGACCCTGACCTCGGGGGACCTGGAGCTGGTCGGCGTCGAGATCGCCGACCCCGAGCAGGCCGCCGGCGCCCACAAGGCGCTCGCCAGCTTTGCCGCCAGCGCCGGGGAGCGCAACCGCACCCTCGAGGCGATCGCCGACAGCTACCCGCCGAGCGAGCCGCAGCGGGTCTCGGCCGAGGTCCCGTTCTCCTCGGAGTGGAAGTGGAGCGGCCTCACCCTCGACGGCGGCGGTCCGGGGCGCAGCTACGTGCTCGGCGCCCCCGACGTGCTCGCCGCCGCCGGTGCCCTCGAGCTCACCCCGGCGCTGCAGCAGAGCCTCGAGCAGCAGACCGCGGCTGGGCGGCGCGTGGTCGCCTTCGGTTCCGCGAACGCGGCGCTGCCCGGCGACCCCTCCGAGCAGCCGCCGCCGAAGATCGCGCCGCTGGCGCTGGTCGTGCTCGAGGAGACCCTGCGCCCCGACGCCTCGGAGACGATCGACTACATCCGTGAGCAGGGCATCGACCTGAAGCTGATCTCCGGCGATGCCGCGTCGACCGTATCGGCGGTGGCGGGCGCGGTCGGGATCGCCTCCCCCCACGATGGCGGCGGGGTGGTCGACGGCGACAAGCTGCCCGCCGACGAGGACGAGCTGCGCCAGATCGCCGAGTCGAACACGATTTTCTGCCGCGTGCGCCCGGAGCAGAAGCGGGCGCTGGTCGGCGCGCTCGGGGGAGCCGGGCACCACACGGCGATGATCGGCGACGGCGTCAACGACGTCCCGGCGCTGAAGCGCGCCCAGGTCGCGGTGGCGATGGGCTCCGGAAGCCAGATCACGAAGGGGGTCGCGGATGTCGTCCTGCTCGAGGACCAGTTCTCGCGCCTGCCGCAGGCGGTCGCCGAGGGGCGGCGCATAGCCCGCAACATCCACCGGCTCGGGCGCCTCTATTTGACCAAGACCGTCTACGCGGCGGCGCTGATCGCGACAGTCGGGCTCGCCGGATGGGCGTTCCCCTTCCTGCCCCGGCACCTGACCCTGGCGGCCTTCCTGACGATCGGGATCCCCTCGTTCGTGCTCGCGCTGGCGCCCAGCGACGGCCCTCTATATAGAGGGAGGCTGCTGCGCGCGCTCGCCGCCTTCGCGGTTCCCGCGGGGCTCGCGATCGCCGCGGGCTCACTGCTCTCGTTCTTCCTCGTCGACACGGTGGCCGGGGGGACGCTCGAGGAGGGCCGCACCGCTGCGACGACGACCCTCGTCATCCTCGGGCTCTCGTTCATCCTCCTGCTCGAGCGCGGCCCCGGCCGCGAGCACATCGCGATCCAGAGTTACATGCTGGCGATGGTCGCCGCGCTCGGCGCCCTCTACGCCCTCGCGCTCGCGGTCGAGCCGCTGCGTGATTTCTTCGAGCTCACCCCGATGAAGGGCGGCCAGCTCTTCCTGGCGATGGTCTCGGCGGCGGGTGCCCTCGTGCTGGCGAGTGCGGTCTGGCGGCTGCCTGTGGTCGAGCGACTCGAGGCGCCGCACGAGGAGGACGCCCGTGAGGAGGCGCCCCGCGAATGAAGGCCGTGATCCTCGACATCGACGGCACCCTGGTCGACACCAACTACCAGCACGCGCTCGCGTGGTACCGGGCTTTCCGGCAGCACGAGATCGTGCTTCAGGTCTGGCGCATCCACCGCGCGATCGGGATGGGCGGCGACAAGCTCGTCGCCGCGCTCGCCGGCGACGACGTCGAGAGCGAGCAGGGCGACGCGATCCGCGAGGCCGAGGGCCCGCTCTACAAGCAGATGATCGAGGAGGTCGAGGTGTTCGAGGGCGCGCGCGAGCTGCTCCGCGACCTCGCTGCACGGGATCTGCCGGTCGTGCTCGCGTCATCGGCGAAGCAGGACGAGGTCGACCACTATCTCGACATGCTCGACGCGCGCGAGATCACGCAGTGGACGACCTCGGCCGATGTCGAGGAGACGAAGCCAGAGCCCGACCTGATCGAGGCCGCGCTCGAGAAGGCCGGGACGCGCGAGGCGCTGATGATCGGCGACTCGGTCTGGGACTGCGAGGCAGCGAAGCGCGCCGGAATCCCGATCGTCGGCGTACTGACCGGTGGCTTCTCCGCCGACGAGCTGCTCGGCAACGGGGCCACCGCGATATTCGAATCGGTCGCCGAGATCAGAGACGACCTCGACGGGCTCGAGGAGCACGCCAAGTGAGGCGCACGAAAATCGTCACCACGATCGGGCCGGCCTCGCGCGAGCCCGAGACGCTCGCGAAGCTGTTCGAGGCCGGCGCCGACGTCTGCCGGCTCAACTTCTCGCACGGCAGCCCCGAGGAGCACGCTGAGAACGTCGAGCGAATCCGCCGTGTCTCGAAGGAGGGCGGTCGCGAGATCGCGATCATGGGCGACCTCCCGGGGCCGAAGCTGCGGCTCGGAAAGCTCGCCGAGGACGCCGTCGTCCTCCATTCGGGCTCCACGGTCGTACTCGAGGCGGCTCCAGACGGCGCCGGCCCCGGTACCGCGGAGCGGCTGCCGGTGCAGTGGCCCGGGTTCGCGAAGGCGGTCAAGGTGGGCGACCCGGTCTTCCTGGCAGACGGCCGGGTGCGGCTCAAGGTCGCCTCGGTCGAGGGCGACGAGGTGACCGCCGAGGTCGAGGCAGGCGGCGCGGTCGGTTCCCACCAGGGCCTCAACCTCCCCGGCGCCGACGAGCTTCCCGCGACGGGCACCGAGGACGAGGCGTGGATCGAATGGGCGGTCGATCACGGCATCGACATCCTCGCGGTCTCGTTCGTGCGCGCCGCCGCCGACGTCGAGAAGGTGGCGGCGAAGCTGAAGGCGCTCGGCGCCGACATCCCCCTGATCGCCAAGATCGAGAAGCCGCAGGCTGCCGCCCGCGCCGAGGAGATCGTCGAGGCCGCCGAGGGCGGGATCATGGTCGCCCGCGGCGACCTCGGGGTCGAGCTCCCGGTCGAGGAGATGCCGGGAACGCAAAAGCGGCTGATCGAGCTCGCCGGCCGCCGCGGCAAGCCCGTGATCACCGCGACGCAGATGCTGGCGACGATGGTGCGGGCCAACCGCCCGACGCGGGCCGAGGTCACCGACATCGCGAACGCGATCCACGACGGGACCGATGCGGTGATGCTCTCCGAGGAGACCGCGATCGGCGAGCACCCCGTTGAGGCGGTCAGCGTCATGGACCGGATCGCAGGCGCGACCGAGCGCGACCTCCCTTACGGAGAGTGGGTCTTCACGCGGGTCGAGGAGTCCGAGGAGGACATCGCCCGAACCGTGGCCCAGGTCGCGGTCGCCTCCGCCTACCGGCTCAAGCTCGCGGCGATCATCGTCCCGACCACGAGCGGGCGCACCGCGCGGCTCGTCTCCGCGCACCGGCCGCGGGTCCCGGTGCTGGCGCTGTCGGCGAACCCGGGAACGGTGCGGCGAATGAACCTGCTCTTCGGCGTCCAATCGGCGCTGGTCGAGGAGTGGACCAGCCTCAGCCAGCTGCTCGACGACTGCGCGAAGATCGCCCGCGAGCGCGAGATCGCCAAGTCCGGCGACCTGGTCGCGATCACGGCCGGGCTGCCGAGTCAGGAGCTCGGCACCAACCTGCTCGAGGTGCACCGCGTACCTTGAATGAGGCCTTCGCCGCGGACGGAGAGCCGCGGCCGCTCTACCGTGGATTGCTCGACGAGTTGGCCACGCGCGAGCTCGAGGAGCTGGGCGCCTCGGTCCAATCGGGCGCCGAAGAGCGCGGCCTGAGCTTCAACCTCGACGGCGCCGAGCAGCCGTTCGTGGTCGATCCGGTGCCGCGGCTGATCGCGGCTGCCGAGTGGGAAGAGCTGGAACGCGGCCTGGAGCAGCGCCATCGCGCGCTCAACCTGCTGCTGGCCGACGTCTACTCGGGCGAGCGCAGGATCGTCACCGACGGCGTCATCCCCGCCCGGGTGATCGAGACCACCGAGCTGCTCGAGCCGGGACTGGTCGGCATCGAGCCCCCTCCCGTCGCCCAGCTCGCCGGCTTCGACCTCGTCCGCGGTCCCGGCGGAGAGCTGGAAGTGCTCGAGGACAACGTCCGCTCGCCCTCCGGTGTCGCCTACGCGATCGCGATCGCCGAAGTCGTGCGCGAGCGGCTCCTCGAGCCGGCGGCGGTCAACGACATCGCCGCGGCGCCGGCGCTGCTCGCCGAGTCGCTGCAGGCGGCCGCGCCGGAGGGGCTCGAGGAGGCCGAGATCGTCGTGCTCACCGACGGGCTGGGTGCCGGCGCCCATTTCGAGCACCGCGAGCTGGCGAGACTGACCGGCGCGACGCTCGCGACCCCGGCCGCCCTCGAGCGCTCGGGCGACGAGCTCGCGATCCGCGGCGAGGACGGCCGCCCGCGCCAGGTCGGCGTCGTCTACCGACGCACCGACGAGGACCGGCTCGCCGGGCCCGATGGCGAGCCGACCGAGCTCGGCGAGTTGCTGATGCCCGCGATCCGTGCCGGCCGCCTCGCCTGCGCGAACTCGTTCGGAACCGGGCTCGCCGACGACAAGCTCGTCCACGCCTACGTCGATGACGCGATCCGCTTCTACCTCGACGCCGAGCCGCTGATTGCCTCGGTCCCGAGCTACGACCTCGGTGACCCCGGGCAGCTCGACGAAGCCCTCGAGCGACTCGACGAGATCGTCGTCAAGCCGCGCGCCGGGCTCGGCGGCCGCGGGGTGGTGCTCGTGGGCGAGGCCGATGCCACCGAGCGGGAGCGGATCGCGGCCGAACTCCGCGCCTCGCCCGAGACCTACGTCGCGCAGCGGCTCACCCCGCTCTCGACCCATCCGACGGTCGTCGGGCCCGCGCTCGAGCCGCGCCACGTCGATCTGCGCCCGTACGCTCTCGCAATCAACGAGCGAATCGAGATATCCCCCGCCCCGCTGACCCGCTTCGCGCGACCGGCAGGTTCGATGATCGTCAACAGCTCGCGCAGCGGCGGCGGCAAGGACACCCGGGTGGTCGCGTGAGCACGAACGACCAGCGCCCGCTGATCGGGGTCACGACCTCGGAGGTCCGCGAGGCCCAGCAGGTGACCCAGACCCCGGAGGGCGAGCCGCCGCGCAAGGAGCTGGCGCTCGGGGTCACCTACCTGCGCGCGATCGAGGCGGCCGGCGGGCTGCCGGTCGTGATCCCACCGCTCAACCCCGAGGCGGTCGAGACGATGCTGACCCGCTTCGACGGCATCTGCCTCTCCGGGCGGACCCGACATCGATCCGAGCACCTACGGCGAGGAGCGCCACCCCGAGCTCGGCCCGACCGAGCCCGACCTCGACCTCGCCGAGCTCGTCGTCGCGCGCGCCGCCGACGCGCTCGAGGTCCCGATCCTCGCGATCTGCCGCGGTGCCCAGGTGCTGAACGTCGCCCGCGGCGGCACCCTCCATCAGCACGTCCCCGAGCTCGACGACTCGATCGGCCACCGCCAGAAGATCCCCGGCGAGCAGCCCACCCACGAGGTGAAGATCGACCCCGACAGCCTGCTCGCCGGCGTGCTCGGCAAGAGCTCGATCGAGGTCAATTCGTTCCACCACCAGGCGGTCTCGTCGCTCGGTGAGGAGCTGAAGCCGGTTGCATGGGCCGATGACGGCCTGGTGGAGGCGATCGAGGACCCCGGGCGCCGCTTCCTGATCGGGGTCCAGTGGCACGCCGAGACGCTCGACCACTTCCCCGAGGGCGCGGCGCTGTTCAAGAGCTTCGTCGACGCGACCAGCCGCGAGCGGAGCACTGCGTGAGCGCCGAGCGCGTAGTCCCGGCCTGGGCCGAGTGGGCCGGCCAGCACGAGCTCGGCCCCTACACGCTCGGCGTCGAGGAGGAGGTGATGCTCGTCGATCCGATCCATTGGGGGCTCGCGCAGCAGATCGAGACCGTGCTCCCTCGCCTGCCCGCCGGCCACTCCGACCACTACGCCGGCGAGACGCACCAGTCGGCGCTCGAGCTGCAGACCCGGGTCCACGAGGACGTCGCCGGCGCGATGGCGCAGCTCGCTGAGCTCCGCAACCACCTCGATGACACCCTCGAGCCGATCAAGCTTCAGGCGGCGTGCGCCGGCACCCATCCGTTCGCGGTCTGGCAGGAAACCCGCGTCTCGACCGACGAGCGCTACAAGGAGGTCTATGGCTCGATGCGCGAGCTCGCCCGCCGCGAGCCGACCTTCGCGCTCCACGTCCACGTCGGGGTCGCCGACCCCGAGGACGCGATCCGCGCCTACAACCGGATGCGGGTCCACGTCCCGCTGCTGCTGGCGCTGTCGGCGAACTCGCCCTTCTGGCAGGGGCGCGACACCGGCCTCGCCTCAGCCCGGACACCGCTCTTCCAGGCCTTCCCGCGGGTCGGGATCCCGCGTCCGTTCCGCGACTACGCCGACTACTGCGAGCGCGTCGACCTGCTGGTCCGCACCGACGCCGTCCCCGAGCCGACGTTCCTCTGGTGGGACGTCCGCCCGCAGCCGAAGTTCGGCACCGTCGAGCTCCGGATCATGGACGCCCAGACCCACCTCCACCAGAGCGCTGGGCTCGTCGCGCTCACCCAATGCCTCGTCCGGCTCGAGGTTGAGGAGGGTCTGGTGAGCGAGGAGGCGATCGACGAGCGCGAGGTTCTGACCGAGAACCGCTTCATCGCCGCGCGCGACGGCATGGACGCGGAGCTGATCGATTCCGGTCTTGGCGAGCGCGTCCCGCTCCGCGAGCGGCTCCCGGCGCTGGTCGAGAGCTGCAAGCCGCACGCCGAGGACCTCGGCTGTCAGACCGAGCTCGAGTCGGTGCTCGAGCTGCTCACCGACGGCAACGGCGCCGACCGCCAGATCGCCCGCGCCCGCAGCTTCGACTCGCTGCCGAAGCTCGTCGCCGCGCTGGCGTCGGACTTCCGCGCCCTGGCCTAGCCCGCGGCGGCTACTTCTTCTTTTTCTTCTTGACGCACTTGCCCTTCTTGAGCTTGCGTCCCTTCTTGCACTTCTTGCGCGCGGTCACCGGCGTGGTCAAGACCGGGGTCCCGGGGGTCACCGGGGTGGGCGTGACCGGGCCCGGGCCCGGCGGTACCGGGTCGAGCTCGCGCGAGAAGGTCCCGATCACCTGATCGAGGGGCGCCGAGGCGTAGAGCATTCCATTGCCGGCCGAAACAACGCCGGAGACGCCGCTCAGCACTCCGAGGCTGTCCGCACAGGTGTCGGGGCCGTCGACCGCGTCGTCGATGCAGCCGAGATAGTTGAGCGAACCGTCGGCGGGATCGCGCGAGAAGCGCGCGATCGCACTGTCGGACCCGGTGGCGAGATACAGCGAACGGCCGTCGGGCGGGATCGCGATTGCGTTCGGTCCTATCGCGCCCATGTCGTTAGCGCCGGCGAGACCATCGACGTCCTCGCAGTCCATGAGATCGACGCCGAAGTCATTGTCTTCGAAGCAGAACTGAGGATCGAGCGCGTTCCCAGCGAGCCGCTCGTAACGAACCAGGGCCTCGTCGTGCTCTCCGATCGCGTAAAGCGAGTCTCCCTCGGGGCCCATCGCCAGCGAAGAGACGCCGGCGAGGCCGGGGTCGCCGCTGCGGGCACCGTCATCGCTGATGTCGCCGGGGTCGGGATCCGGCGGGGTGTCGCGATCGAAGATCGCGATCGTGTCGAGATCCCGGTCCGACATGTAGAGCGCCTCGTGGTCGGCGGAAATCACGATGTCGAGCGGCGTCGCGAGGTTGGTCGTCGTCGCGTCGCAGCCGTCCTCCTGCGCGCCGGGGTCGGTGATGCACGGGTTGTCGATGTCCTGGTTGAGATTGCCGTTCATCGGCTCGGTACCGCTCGCATTGCGGTCGAAGTGCGCAATCGCGTCGTTGTCGACCGAGGCGACGTAGACCGACTGGCCGTCGGCGCTGACGGCGATCCCCTGGGCGCTGTCGAGCGCCTTGACGTTCGTGCACGACGCCTCGAGGTTGGTGTCCTCGTCGTCGTAGCAGCTGCCGTTGACCGTGTATTCGAGCGCGCCGGTCGAGGTGTTGCGAGCGAACTCGACGATCGCGTCGTCGTTCTGCGACGACGCATACAAGGAGGTTCCGTCCGCAGTGATCGCCAGATTCTGGACGCCGCCGAGGCCGGGGACCGGATTTGGACAAGTAGCGGGCGGGTCACTGAAGCAGGTGACGTAGGTGAGGGCACCTGTGATCGGGTTGCGGTCGTACTCGGTGACGCGGTCATTCTGGAACGAGACCGAGTAGGCCGAGGTCCCATCGGGGCCGATCGTCACGTCTTGAGGGACTCCGAGCAGGGCGAAGTTGGCGGTACAGAGGTCCTGCGGCGTCGTCGACTCCTCGATGCAGTTCGCGAAGGTAAGGTCGCCGAAGGCGGCCGAGGCCGGCGCGGCGCCGATCGCGGCTGCCACGGTCGTGAACGTCACTGCCAGAAAGGTCTTCAGTCGCATCCCTGCATCTCCCTCGGTTGGTTTCCCTCGTCTGGGCGCACCCTATTCAATTACTCGCGCGGCGGGAGCACGAACTGCGTGAGAGTAAAAAAGGCCGCCAGCTTCTCTCCGGCGCCGTCCTGCGAGTCCTTCGGCTTCTTGATGATCCTGCACTCCCAGGACTGGGTGCGGCGCCCGATGTGGAGCGGGGTTGCGGTCGCGAGCAGCTCGTCGCCGGGCAGCCCGGGCGCGAACACGTTCAGCTTCAGCTCGATCGTCGTGAAGTCGTGGCCGGCGGGCAGGTGGCGGAACGTCCCCCAGGCCGCGACCGAGTCGGCGAGCGCCGTCCAGACGCCGCCGTGCACGTAGCCGCCGGGGTGCAGATGGCGCTTGTCGACGACGATCCGCCCGATCGAGTGCTCGTCGGTGATCTCGAGCGGCTCGATCGCGAGGTCGCCCGGGAAGCTGCCGACGATGTGCTCGCGGATGCTCTCCGCGGTCACCGCCTCGTTTGTGGTCTTCGGCTTTATGCGGGCAGCTTAAGAGAGCTGATCGACGGCGAAGAAAAACGCCTCGGAGAAGGTCGGGTAGGGCTGGATCGTGTCGCGGAGCGTCGTCAGGGGTAGCTCGCCTTTGATCGCCAGCGTCGCCTGGCCGAGCCACTCGCCCGACTCCGGGCCGACCGCGCAGGCGCCGGTTAGCTTCTCGCCGTCGGAGACAAGGGTCAGGAAGCCGGGCAGCTCATCGCCGTCGCGGGCGACCTCGCCCTCGCGGGCATAGGTCGAGCTGCGCGGGACGGATGAGAGCTTGTGGGTGGCGGTCTTCTCCCCCTCGCTCTCGCCGACCGAGGCTACTTGCGGGTCGGTGAACGTCACCCGCGGCACGGCGCGGTAGTCGGCCTTCGCGTCGCGGCCCAGGATGTCGGCCGCGGCGACTCGGCCCTGGTACTTGGCGACGTGGGTGAACTTCGGGAGCGTCGTGACGTCACCAACCGCCCAGACACCCTCGCCGGCGCGCAGGCGCTCGTCGACTTCGATCCCATCCTCGCCGGGCTCGATCCCGACCGAGTCGAGCCCGATCTCCTCGCTGTTCGGCTTCCGCCCCGTCGCGACGAGAAGCGCATCGCCCTCGAGGTTGTCCGCGTCCTCGAAGCTCAGCTTGAAGCGATCGCCCTGGCGCTCGACGCTGCTGACCTTCGAGCCGAGCCGCAGCTCGATGCCCTCCGACTCGAAGGCATCCGCTACCGCCTGACCGGCATCCTGAGCCTCATGCGGCAAGAGTTGGCCCTCGCCCTCGGCGAGTGCGACCGAGACGCCGCAGCGCGAGAAGCCCTGCGCCAGCTCGGCGCCGACCGGCCCGCCGCCGAGCACGAGCAGCCGCTCGGGCAGGTCGAGGACCTCGGTCGCCTCGCGGTTGGTCCATACACCTTCGATCTCCCGCAGCCCGTCGATCGGCGGGATCGCCGGGGCGGAGCCGGTGGCGACGACGATCTTCTCGGCTTCGTGCGGCTCGCCGTCTACCTCGACCTTTCCGGGCCCGGCGACCTTGCCGAAGCCCCTCAGCAGCTCGATCCCCTTTTCGTCGAGCCACTCGAGGTGGCTCGAGTCGTCGCGGTTCGATGCGGCGATGTCGCGCCAGCGCAGCGCCTGCTCGACATCGATCTCGCGGCCGATCGCCTGCGCGGCGCCGGGGGCGTGGCGCGCCTCGTTGAGAACCTCGCCGGGACGCAGGAAGGCCTTCGACGGCATGCAGGCCCAGAACGAGCACTCCCCGGCTACGAGCCGGCTCTCGACGATCGCGACCTCCATTCCGCCGTCGGCGAGCTCGCCCGCGCAGACCTCTCCCCCAGGGCCCGCTCCGATCACGATCGCGTCGAACTTCATGTCCGGGGCTTACCCGTCGGCTTTGCCCGGCAACCCGAAGTCTCCGAAGGGTTCGTCGCGCTCGCGGACCGCGTCCTTAAAGCCCTTCTCCATCGCCTGGCGCTGGAAGCCGAATCCCTCCTCGGTGTGGCGGGCGATCCCGTCGAAGAAGACGCCGAGCGTCTGGGTTGCGTGCAGCCCCTGCGAGTAGAGCGATTGGTTGACGAGCAGCTTGTGCATCACGAGCTGGTTGATCGGCAGCCGCGCCACGCGCTCCACCAGGGCCTCGAAGGCGGCGTCGAGCTCGGCGGCCGGATGCGCCTCGGCCGCCAGCCCCCACTCGACCGCGGTCGTGCCATCGATCGAGTCGCCGGTCAGCAGCAGCCGCTTCGCCCGCGCGGGCCCGAGCCGGTAGGCCCAGAGCGCGGTCGTCGGCACCCCCCAGACGCGGGCGGGCGGATAGCCGATCTTGGCGACGTCCTCGACCACGAACAGGTCCGAGCAGAGCGCCATGTCGGTGCCGCCGGCGACGCAGAAGCCGTGCACCTTGCAGATCGCCGGCTTCTCGGAGTGGAAGAGGCTCATGAAGCCGCGCGCGTTGCGGCTCATCATCTGGAAGTCGGTGACCGGGTCCCAGGTGCCGTCGGGGTTGTGGTTCTGCGCCATCACCATCGGGTCGATCGGAGAGCCCTCGGGGTTGCCGGCGCCCTCGCCCTCGAACTTGCCCTCCGCCGAGGAGACGAGGTCGTAGCCGCCGCAGAAGCCGGAGCCGTTTCCGGCGAGCGCGATCACGTGCACATTCGGGTCGAGGTTGGCACGCTCGACGCACTCGGCGAGCTCGCGCGGCATCTCGAGCGTGATCCCGTTGCCGCGCTCGGGGCGGTCGAGGGTGATCCGGGCGATCCGCCCGTCGACCTCGTAGGTCAGGGTCTCCACGAAGCGGACCCTATCCCTCGCGCCGTGGCGGGGACCGGCGCTACTTCGTCGTCTTCTTTTTCTTCTTCACGCAGCGACCGCGACGCAGCTTGCGGCCCTTCCTGCACCTCTTGCGCCTCTTCGTCACCGCCGTCGTGGTCGACGGGCTGCTGGTCGGGATGGCCACAATCGGCGTAGCGAGCAGCTTCAAGGTCTCGTCGGCGCCGATGTCGGGAGCCGGCCCCTGAAGTCGTGTGCCGCCCTCGAAGTCGAGCGGTCCGAGGTCGACGCCATTGACGATCCCGGTGATGCCCTTGTCGAGCGTCCCGTTCGAGGTCTGCGCCTGGCGGAAATCGCCGTTCGCCGCATCAAGAAAAGCCGGCGGAGTGGTCTGGTTCGCGTTCGTGCCCGGGTCGGTAACTTCGTCGCCCGCCCCGGCGGGGTCTGACTCGGTGTCGTAGTTGGAGTGGTCGAGGGTGACAAGCACTAAGCCGCTCACCTGCTGCAGGGCTTGGACGTCGACGCTGTCTCCATCGGCGATCACGTTTGTGCCTGTGATGTCCAGCGCCCCGCCGTTGTTGGAGGCGTCGATCGCGGGCATAGGCGAGTCCGAGATCGCGGTCACGTTGCGCAGCGTCAGGTTGACCGCGTTTCCGGTGTTGCTGAACGCCTCTACGGCGGCGCCGTTCGTCGACACACTCTCGTACCAACAGACCGAATCGCTGATCACCGGGGAAGCGGTCGACTCCAGCACCTCGCACGCCGCGAGCGCGGAGGAGGTTCCGGAATCTGAAACGTGCGAGAAGACCCGCGAGAGCGTCCCGCTGCCGAGCATCGAGATCGCCGAGCCGTTGACGCCGGTGAACTCGAGCCTCACGTCACGCAGGATTGCGTTGCCGCTGAGCTCGATCGCGGGGAATCCGGTGCTGACGTCACTCTGGATCAGCACCGCCTGGCCGGGGGTCTCGCCACGCACGATCACTCCGGGCGCGATCGTGAGCGCGGTAGATGTCACGTAGGGCGCAGGATCATTCAGCAGGATGACCTCATCGCCGCCAGTCGCCATGTTGATCGCGGTGTGTATCGGGCAGGGGGTCAGGTCACTGGCGCACGGATCGGCCCCGCCGCCGGTCGGGGACGCATAGCGAGGAGCGGCGCTCGCCGTAGCCGCACCGAGCAGCAATGCGAGCGCGCACGCCGCTAACAAGAAACATGCCCTGCGTTCCCTAGCCATCGACGCGCACTTTAACAAGCGAAGATGCCGATGATGGCGAAGAAAGAGGTGACGACGATCGAGGTCGCCGGGCACGAGGTCCGGCTCTCTATCCCCGACAAGGTCTTCTTCCCGAAGCCGAAGTACACGAAGCTCGACCTCGCCGAGTACTACCTCGCGGTCGCCGACGGCGCGGTCCGCCACCTGCGCGAGCGCCCGGGGACGATGAAGCGCTTCGTCGACGGCGCCGGCGAGGAGTTCTTCTTCCAGAAGCGGGTCCCGAAGAACGCCCCCGACTGGCTCCAGACCGCGACCTTCACCTTCCCGAGCGGCCGTTCGGCCACCGAGCTGGTCGTAAACGATGCCGCCCACCTGGTCTGGGCGGTCAACCTGGGCGTGATCGACTTCAACCCCCACCCGGTCCGCCGCGACGACCTCGACTGCCCCGACGAGCTCCGCGTCGACCTCGACCCGCAGCCGCGGGTGCGCTGGGACACGGTCCGCAAGGTGGCGCTCTGCGTCAACGAGGTGCTGTCCCACCACGGGCTCGTCGGCTGGCCGAAGACATCAGGCTCGCGTGGAATCCACATCAACGTGCGCATCAAGCCCGAGCGGGACTACGACGACGTCCGCCGCGCTGCGCTGGCGCTTGCGCGCGAGGTCGAGCGCCGCGAGCCGAAGCGGGCCACCAGCAAGTGGTGGAAGGAGGAACGCCACGGAGTCTTCGTCGATTACAACCAGAACGCCCGCGACCGCACCGTCTCGTCGGCGTGGTCGGTGCGCCCGACACCCGACGCCCGCGTCTCGATGCCGCTCGCCTGGGACGAGGTCGCCGACGTCGAGCCTGCCGACTTCACCCTGAAGACGGTTCCCGAGCTGTACGCGAAGCGCGGCGACCCCTCGGCGGGTATCGACGACGACCCGGGCTCGCTCGACAAGCTGCTCGAGCTCGCCGCGCGCGACGAGGCCGAGGGGCTCGGCGACGCGCCCTGGCCTCCCCACTTCCGAAAGCAGAAGGGCGAGCCGAAGCGGGTTCAGCCCAGCCGAGCCAGGGACGAAACCTGAACGGAGTGGGAGAATGGATCAATGTCGGATCGAGGTAGTCGCGTTGACGAGCAGCAGCATCAGTTCGAGCTCACGCGTACGATCGTCGAGCGCAACGGCGAGGCGTTCGTCGGAATGACCACAGCACTGAATGAGTTTCGGGAAGAGATAAATCTTCAGCGCGAGATCCTGCTCAGATTCCTCGACCGCCTCGACGAGCGGGAACCGCCGCAAGGCTAGGCAGCCCACACAGACCTAAGCCAGCTGGTCGAAGGTGCAGCTCTTCGGGTCCTTGTCCTCGCGCCAGCGGAGGATCTTCGAGCCGTGGCGGATGCGCCCGTCGCTGACGTGGTCGAAGGTGATCTCGACGACCAGCTCGGGGCGGAGCTCGCGCCACTCGAGCTCGCGATCGGAGTCCCAGCGGCTCGGGTCCCCGCTCCCCTTCGTCCCGGTCTCGTATGGCGCCAGCTTCTTCACGAGTTCGCGCTTCTCCTTCGCCTTCAGCCCAGAGGTATGGCCGATCGGGCGCAGCTTGCCCTTCTCATAGAGGCCGAGGATCAGCGAGCCGACCGTGTTCTTCTCCTTGCCCTCGCGCCAGCCGACGATCACGACGTCGAGCGTCCGCACCCGCTTCACCTTGATCATCCCGCGGCGCTTGCCGGGCTCGTACTCCGCGTCGATCTCTTTCGCGATCACTCCCTCGCCCGACGCGAGCCACTTCTCGGCGCCGCGCGGGGTCTTTGCGAGCGGCGTCACCTCGACCGAGCTGCGGCCCAGCTTCAGCTTCTCGAGCTTCGCGCGCCGGTCCGAGAACGGCTCGTCGAGCAGCTTCTTGGAGTCGAGCGCGAGCAGGTCGAAGGCTCGGAAGCGCGCCGGCATCTCCTCGGCAAGCATCTTCACTCGCGACTCTGCCGGGTGGAGGCGCATCTGCAGCCGGTTGAACTCCTCGGTCCCCTCCTCTCCGAGGATGACGAGCTCGCCGTCGAGCACCATCCGCCCCTTCGGCCACTTGAGCTCCGGGAAGTAGCGGAGCAGCGGCTTCTTGCCCCGCGACTGCAGGTAGACGTCGTCGCCGTCGATGAACGCGATCGCGCGGAAGCCGTCGTACTTTGGCTCGTAGACCCATTCCGGGCCTTCGGGGAGCCCGGCGCCCTCCTTCGCGGACTTCGCGAGCTGCGGTTCAAAGGGCGGCTTCAGCGGCAGGGCCATCCGCCTCCAGTCTACGATCGCCGTCGTGACGGGCACTCAGACATCCGGCGCCCCGGACCCCCCGCCCGAGAGCTGCGACGTGCTCGTGGTCGGCGGCGGCATCGTCGGGCTCGCGGTGACGCGCGAGCTGCTCGCGCGCGACCCCGACCGCAGCGTCTGCGTGCTCGAGAAGGCGCCGCGGCTCGGCAGCGGCCAGACCGGCCACACGAGCGGCGTCATCCACGCCGGCATCTACTACGAGCCCGGCTCGCTGAAGGCCGAGCTGTGCGTCGCGGGCGCGCGCGAGATCTACGACTACTGCGCCGAGAAGGGGATCGAAGCGCGCAAGGACGGCAAGCTGATCGTGGCGACGTCCGAAGAGGAGCTGCCGCGGCTCGACGAGCTCGAGCGCCGCGGCGAGGCGAACGGGGTACCGGGGCTGCGACGGATCGCGGCCGATGAGATCACCGGGATCGAGCCGCACGCGCGCGGGCTCGCCGCGCTCCATTCGCCCGAGACCGGGGTGGTCGACTTCCTCGCCGTCGCCGAGGCCTTCGCCGAGGACGTTCGCGAGGCCGGCGGCGCGGTCGTCACCGGCTGCGGAGCACTCGAGCTGATCGCCCGCGGTGACCGGATCGAGGTGGTCCACGACCGCGGGCTGACCAAGGCCGGCTTCGTCGTCGGCTGCGCCGGCGCCGGCGCCGACCGGCTCGCGGTCGCGGCCGGGGCGCCGAAGGAGCCGCGGATCATCCCCTTCCGCGGCGCCTACCTGCGGCTGAAGCCCGGGCGCCGAGATCTCATCCGCGCCTCGGTCTATCCCGTTCCCGATCCCGAGCTCCCCTTCCTCGGCGCCCACTTCACCCGCAGCTTCGACGGCGAGGTGCTGATCGGGCCGACGGCGCTGATGACCGGGGGCTTCCTCTACCCGGGGTCGGTCAGGCTCGCCTGGCGGGAGCGCCGCGCCGCGCTACGCGAGCTGCGCCACGCGGCATTCCGCGGCTCCTACATAAGGGAGGCCGCCCGGCTCGTGCCCGAGCTGAGCCGCGACGACGTCGAGCCGGGGCCGTCCGGGGTCCGCGCCCAGGCCATGAACCGCGACGGCACCCTCGTCGACGACTTCGTCGTCCACGAGACCGAGCGCGCGCTCCATGTCCGCAACGCTCCGTCCCCCGCCGCGACCTCGTCGATTCCGCTCGCGGGCCTGATTGCCGATCGCGTCGAAGACGCCTAGAGTGGTGTGCCAAGGATCACAGTAATCGGGCCAGCCAGGACATAGCTTGGCCTCAACGCGGCGGGACAGGCCCGTCGGGACTATGAGGAGGATCTGAGATGAAGAGTAAGAGTTTGAGTCGAGTCACGGGCATTCTGAGCGCCGTGCTCGTCGTCGCATTGGTGGCGGCACTGCCCGCTGGTACCGCCGCGAAGAAGAAAAAGAAGAAGGTCTGCCCACCGGGCACCGTGAAGCAGGTCGTCAAGAAGAAAAAGGGCAAGAAGAAGAAGCGGTGCGTGCCGATCACGGCCGTGACGCCGACACCGGCGCCGACGGCGGCGCCCGCGGCGCTGGCGATCAGCCCGACCAGTTCCGACTTCGGAACTGTTCAGCACGGCATTAGTTGCCCTCTGTCCACCGACTGCGCTATTCGCTCGTTCACCGTGACGAATACCGGCGGTTCGCCGAGCGGCACCCCGGTGCCCTCGATCACCGTTGTGACGGACCCGGCTGGCGGAGGCAATCCGCCCGCGTTCAAGATCAAGACGAACGACGGCAGCTCACCGACCACATGCACCGGGGCGCTAGCCCCTGGTGGCAGCTGCAGCATCACCGTGCAGTTCGCGCCCGACGACAACCCCGGCGGGCCCAACCAGTATGTGTCCCGCCTCGACGTCACCGGCTCGCCCGGCGGCACAGCACAGGCGACGCTCACCGGTAACCCGAGCTAAGCCGAAGCAGATCGAGCATTAAAGAGAGGCCGCCCCCGGGCGGCCTCTCTTTTGCGCCCGTTAGGCTGCGCCCGTGGCCGAGACCGCGACGATCGAAGAGAAGAAACCCGAGGCCGAGAAGGTCTCCTCGTTCGCGAAGTCGCTATTCCTCGGCGAGATCCACGAAGAGCTCGTCTTCCCGTTTCCGCGCCCTGATCAGTCCGAGCAGGAACGGATCCGCGGGCTGATCACCTCGCTGCGCGAGTTCTGCGACGAGCACTACGACCCGCGCGCGGTCGAGGAGCAGCGCTGGGTCGGCGACGAGGTGATCGCCGGGCTCGGCGAGCGCGGGCTGCTCGGCCTCTACGTCGACGAGAAATACGGCGGCCAGGGCCTCTCGCAGACCGGCTACGCGCGCGTCTTCGAGGCGATCGGCCAGATCGACGCGACGCTCGCGATCGTGCTCGGCGTCCACCAGTCGATCGGCTTCAAGGGCATCCACACGTTCGGCACCGACGAGCAGAAGGAGCGCTTCCTCCCCGATCTCGCGAGTGGCCGCAAGCTCGCCGGCTTCGCGCTCACCGAGCCGAACGCCGGCTCCGACGCCTACAGCATCGAGTCGCGGGCGGTGAAGCAGCCCGACGGCTCCTGGCTCCTGAACGGTGAGAAGCGCTACATCGGCAACGGCTCCAAGGGCTCGGTATTCACCGCCTTCGCGCGCTGCGAGGTCGACGGCAAGGACAAGCACATCGCGCTCATCCTCGAGAAGGGCATGGAGGGGTTCGAGGTCGGCGAGCGCTTCGACACGATGGGGCTGCGCGGCAACGACCTCCGAAAGCTCTACTTCCGCGACGTCCGCGTCCCGGCCGAGAACGTGCTCGGCGAGCCCGGCGAGGGCTTCCGGATCGCGATGCAGATCCTCAACAACGGGCGGATCGGCCTCGGCACCGGATCGGTCGGGGCGGCGAAGACGCTGCTGGACTTGACGATCGACCGCGTCAACTCGCGCCAGCAGTTCGGCCGCCCGCTCGCCGACTTCGAGCTCGTCCAGGACAAGGTCGGCTGGATGGTCTCCTATTTGTTCGGGCTCGAGTCGATGTGCTACCTGACCTGCGCGCTGGTCGACACCGGCGTCCCCGACTACTCGCTCGAGTCGGCGATCTGCAAGGTCTCGGGGACCGAGTTCCTCTGGTACGCGGCCAACCGGGCGATGCAGCTGCGCGGCGGCGGCGGCTACATGCGCGACGAGCCCTACGAGAAGATCCTCCGCGACATCCGCATCTTCCCGATCTTCGAGGGCGCCAACGACGTGATGCGCGAGTTCATCGCGCTCGGCGGGCTGAAGCCGCTCGGCGAGAAGCTCGAGGAGGTCGGCGACGTCGGGCTTTCGGACCCGATCGGCTCGATCGGGGTGCTGTTCGACTACGCCTCGGACCGGGTGATGCGCGAGGTCCGCCCCGACAAGATCACGCTCGCCCACGAGGAGCTGAAATCGCAGGCTGCCGCGGTCTCCGAGCAGGTCAAGGAGCTCCGCGACGTCTCCGAGAAGCTGCTCCGCAAGTACAAGAAGGGGATCATCGAGGCGCAGTACCAGCAGAAGCGGCTCGCCGACAACGCCGCCGACATCTGGGCGCAGATCTCGCTGATGAGCCGCGTCGGCCACATCTTCGAGGAGCAGGGCGTCGAGCCCTCAGGCCAGGAGCGCTACATAGCCGACACCTTCTGCCACCGCGCCGCCGACCGCGTCAAGGGCCGATTCGCGCAGATCGAGGACAACGACGACGAGCGCATGTCGGCGATCGCGAAGCTCGCCTACAAGCGCGGGTCCTACGGCTACGCCTTGTTCGAGGACTAGCGGAGGGTCCGATCGCCACGTTCCGTCCCGCCGAGGACGAGACGTGTCGCAACCTATCGACCCTTGCCCGACTTCTTACGCTTCTTGCACTTGCCCTTCTTCAGCTTGCGTCCCTTCTTGCACTTCTTGCGCGCGGTCAGCGGGGTCACCGGTACCGGCGTGACCGGGGTTGAAGACGCCGGCGGCGGCTCGCTCGTCGGCAGCGGAGCAAACTCGTCTGCGCCGATGTCCGGGGCCGATCCCTGGACTCGAGCCGTACCGTCGATGTCGAGCTCGCCGGGATTGAGGAACATGGCCGAGCCCTTGTCGATCGTCGGCGAGGTGAGGCTCTGGTGGAAGGTGGTGTCGGTGAAGAGGAGTGGCTCCTCGATGTTGTTGAGCGTTCCGGGATCAGTGACTGCGGTGGTGGCATCCGGGTCGGACTCGTCGGCGTAGGACGAGTAATCGAGGTCGATGGTGTTCATCGTCCCTCCGTCGGTAGACGCAGCGACATCGGCGACCGCCGCATCGGGCGCGTTGAGAACCGAGTTGCGCACGTTGACAGTGAGATTGTCGCCCGCCAGGACATATGCGTCCACCGCGTTCGCGGACCCGCCGCTAGCGAACGCGGTCACGTTGCGAAGGGTCATGCTCGCGGGAACGTTCGGATCGATCTTGATCGCGGCGTCGCCTCCGTTTAGCTTGCGGCAGACGGTGTCGCGGAGCTCCGCGCTGTAGAGCAGCCGGCAGGCTGAGCTTCCCGCGGTCGCCGAGACCCTGACCCGCTCGACAAGGTTGGTGTTCGCCTCGATAAAGAGCGCGTCGCCACCGCCGCTGTAGTCGATCCGCAGCCCGCTGATCGAGATCCCGGACTGGCTCGTGTAGACCCCCCACGAAGGCGCGCTCGTACTCAGCTTCGCGGCCGCGGCGCCCGGGCCGATGACGCTGACGTCGGCATCCATGACCGTGATCGTGTCTGTCTCGACATAGTCGCCCGGGGCCACGAACACGTTGTCGCCGACCCCGGTCTGTGCGCCCTCGACCGCGTGCTCGAAGTCACAGCCGTCGGCGGGCGGCGGCGCGGTGCACGCACTCAGGTCATTTGCACCGGCGACGGCGTCGACGTAGCGGTCGGCGGCCCCTGCCGGCGTAGCGAACGCCAGCGCCGCAACGACGGCCAGACTTCCGAAGATCCCCTTGCCCGCCACCGACGCGCCTACTTCTTCTTCTTCTTCTTGCACTTGCCCTTCTTCAGCTTCTGGCCCTTCTTGCACTTCTTGGCCGTCGTCGCCAGGGGCGTTGCCACCGGCGCCGGGAGCGTGGTCATCGCGGGCGCGGAGATCGGTACTTGCGGCGGCGGATTGAGCTCGTCGGCGCCGATGTCAACCCGGCTGTTGCCGCGCACCTGCTTGTCGACGTCGAGCGAGCTCGCGTAAAGGCGCGAGGCCTCGTCGATGCCGTCGGAGCCCGGCAACAGATGGAGGTCGGACGGCAGCGAGGTGAACATCAGCGTGCCGCCGCTGTTGTTCCCGCCCGGGACGAATGCGCCTGTGTTCACGGCCAGCGGGCTGTTGACGTTCGAGTAGTCGTAGGTAGCAAAGGCGCTGCCGACGTTGTCGGTGGTGACATAGAGGCCGTTCCCCGCGGGCGCGTGCCCGATCGAGTTCTTGATGTCGACGTCCGTGTCCGTGCCCGCGCCGGTGCCCGATACGAAGATCGCGTGACCGGTCCCGGAATGGTGGGCCGTGACGTTGCGAAGGAAGACGTCGATGTCGACACCTCCACCCGAGGACGCGACGATCCCCTGGCCCGCCGGACCGCTCTGCGAGCAGATCGTGTCGCGGACGACGGCGGTTTGCGACTCGACGTAGCAGGCCGCGCCTGCATTGCCCGAGTTGGTCGCGATCACGCGCTCGATCGTCACGTTCGCGCCCGAGGAGGTGAGCGCAGACCCGGCGCTGCTGCTCTGGACCGAGAGATCGGAGACGGTGGTCAGCGCTGCGCTCAGGGCCAGCCCGTCGAGGCCGGTTGAGATCAGCCTGGTCTGCCCCGAGCCGGCGCCGACGATCGCCATCGACATCGTCGAAACGATGCTGTCGGACTCGGTGTAGGTGCCGGGGGCGAGGTAGATGTCGAGGCCGGGGATTGGCGCGCCCTCGATCGCGGTCTCGATGCTGCAGGGGTCGTTGTCGGCGCAGCTCGCCACGTCGGAGCCGGTCGGGCTAGCGAAGCGCGCAGACTGGATCGCCGAGGCGCTGGCCGGCGCGAGTGCCATCAGCGCCACGAGCGCGAGCGCGCAAACGAGAACCCTGACTGTCCCGCCGACCTTCATCGAGCGCGGAGCTTATCCGACCGAATCGGCCCTCGCAAAGGCGAACCGCGCCAGCGCGGCTGCTGCAAGCCCGGCGACGCCGGCCATCAGCAGCGCCGCGCGCGGGTCGGTCGCCTCCGAGAGCCAGCCGGCAAGCGGGGCGCCGATCGGCGTCGAGCCGAGGAAGACGACCGAGTAGAGCGCCATCACACGGCCGCGCATCGTCGGCTCGGAGGCGAGCTGGAGGGCGGAGTTGATGGACGAGGCGAGCATCACCGCGGCGGCGCCGAGCGGCACCAGCGCCACCGCCTCGAGCGCCAGGCTCGGGGCGCCAGCCGCGACCAGCGAGAGAACCCCGAACGCGGCGGCGGCCGCCGCGAGCAGCGCCGGGCTGACCCGGTTGCGGGCGCCGGTCACCAGGGCGCCGATCACCGCGCCGAGTCCCATCGCGCTGACCAGCACCGCGTAGGCGGTGGCGCCACCGTCGAAGCTCAGCTGCGCGAGCAGCGGCAGCACCGACTGGAAGTTGAAGCCGAGCGTGCCGACCAGGGCCATCAGCGCCAGCGGGATCCAGAGCGCCGGGGTGCCGCGCACGTAGCGGAGGCCGGCGCGGACCGCGCCGGGCTCGCGCGGCACGACCTTGGAGGGGCGCAGCGTCGAGACGTCCATCAGTGCAAGCGCCGCGATCATCGCCGCGAAAGTAAGCGCGTTGATTCCGAAGCAGACCGCGGTCCCGACCGTCGCGATCAGGATCCCGGCGATCGCCGGCCCGATGATCCGCGAGCTGTGGACGAGGACGCTGTTGAGGCTGACCGCGTTGACGACCCGCTTGCGGCCGACGAGCTCGAAGACGAAGGCCTGCCGGGTCGGGTAGTCGACGGCGTTCACGGTTCCCCGGGCGAAGACGAGCGCGAACACCATCCACGGCTCGATGATCCCGGCGGCTGCGAGGCCGAACATCGTCAGCGCCACTGCCATGTGCAGCGACTGGGTGACGATCAGTAGGCGGCGCTTGTCGACCCGGTCGGCGATCAGGCCTCCCCATGCGCCGAGGAAAAGCATCGGCACGAACTGGAGCGCGCTCGTAACCCCGACCGCGACGCCGCTGCCGGTCAGGGTGAGGATCAACCACATCTCGGCGACCGTCTGCATCCAGTTGCCGCTGATCGAGACCAGCTGCCCGGTGAAGAAGCGGCGGTAGTTCGGTATGCGGAGGGAGTCGAAGGAGCGGTTCAGGGCGTCAGTCAAGCGCGCTCACCGTGATCCTCGAGCATCCGCTCGAGCACTTCCGCGGCGCGCTCAATCGCGGCCGCGTCGCCGGCGTCGAGATCGCCGAGCCGCTGTGCCAGATAGGCGGTCTTGCGCCCGCGCAGCTTGCGGAGCAGGGCGCGGCCGGCCGCGGTGACGCTGACCAGCGCGCAGCGACCGTCCTCGGGATCGGGGGTCCGCTCGACCAGGCCCGCGTCGGTCAGCTTGGCGATGATCCGGGTCGCGGTCGGGCGCTTTATCCGCTCGAGCTTGGCGAGCTCGCTCGGGGCGAGCGGGCCGCTGCGCTCGAGCGTCGCCAGCGCCGCGGCCTGCGAAGGGCCGAGGTCGGTTCCCGCCTCCTGGCGGAGGCGGCGAGCGGTGCGTGTGATCGCGAGCCGCAGGCGCGCGGCGAGCTCGAGGTCTACCGCTGGCTTCGGGGCTTTTGCGTTTGCGGGCACATAATTAGCCTAGCAAACTACTTTTCCCGGCTTAGAGCAGTCGGGCCTTCGGTTCCTTGGCCGGCTGCTCAGACTGCTGCGGCGGCGTCGGCTCGGGCCTGGGCGGCCTTGGCGGCCTTGGCGGCCTTGGGGGCCTGGGGGGCCTGACCGACTTTTGCTTCGCGGGTTTCGTCGCCCGGGGCGGCTTGACCGGCTTCGCAGGCTTCACAGGCTTTGCCGGCTTGACCGGGTCGGCCGGCTCGGAGGGCGGCTTCGTGTGACCCGGGGCCGAGCCGGAGTTCCCGGGCTCGGCGTCGTCATTGGGCTTCGCCTTCGGCGCCTTGTCGGACTTGCCCTTCTTCGCCTTCGGCTTGTTCTTCGCCGGCTCGGCCTTCTGCGGAGCGGCATCGTCGCCGGAATCCTCGGAGGGTGTGGGCGCCGCCGGATCGTCATCGGGCTGGTTCGGCAGCGAGACCCCGACCTTTTCGAACGCGTCGCGCGCGGGCTCGGGAAGCTTCACGCCGGCAACGGCGAGACCCGCGGTCGAGACCACGAGCAGCCCGGCGACGAGCGCAACGCGTGCCGGCATCCGGACGCGCCACCAGGCCTTCGGGGCCGGCTTATGGACAGGCGCGGCACCCTCGCGGCCGGCGGCGCGGGCGGTTTCCGCGAGCCGGTTGACGAGCTCGCCCTGGACGCTGGGATCGGGCTGCACGAGGGACTCCTCGCGCAGCGCGCGCAGGAAGTTTTCGACCTTTTCGTCCATCTGTCCTTCGAAAGCGTCATTCCCGCTCACAGAGTTACGCCCCCCTCTCGAGGTCGCGCTTTACCGCCGCAAGTCCCCGGCGCTGCAGCTGCTTGACCGCGCCCTGGCGCTTGCCGAGCGTCTTCGCCACCTCGGCGACGGTCAGGTCTCCGACGATCCTGAGCAGCAATACCGCCTTTTGGTCCTCGGACAGCTTCGCGAGCACTTGCTGAACCTGTTCGGAGCCGATCTTCGCCATCGCCTCGGTGGCGGCGTCCTCGCCGGTTTCGGTCGCGGCCTCGGGAGGCTCTGCCACCGGATCGACGGGGCGGCGCTGGTCGTAGCGCCGAGCGTCGATCAGCCGGTGGTGCGCGACGGTGAATGCCCAGGCCCGGAAGCTCCGCTCATCGCCCTCGAACGATCCGATGTCGCGGGCCAGCTGCAGGAAGCACTCGCTCATCGTGTCCTCGGGATCGGGGGCGCGGTTGGCGCGCAGGTAACCCAGCACCGCGGGCGCGAGCGAGCGGTAGAGCGACGCCCATGCCTCCTCGCTGCCGGCTCGCGCCGCGACCAGCAATCTGCCGAATTGCCCCTCTGCCATGCATCTGACCGTAACCCCTCGCCCGCCGCTAGGGCGGCGCCGATTCTCGCTCGGCCGCCTTGCGCGCCTGGCGGTTCTTCCAGGCCTTGCGGATCCGGCTCCAGATCAGGATCACGAGGCCGATCCCGATCGCGAGCAGGACAGCGACGATGATCGCCGCCTCGGTCGGGTGCTCGACAGCGAGCGCGGTCACCCCGATCACCGCCGCGTCCTCGGCGAGGCTGGTGATGATGTTCGAGAACGGCTCCGGCGAGGCGTTGATCCCGAGCCGCAGGCTCGACTTGATCGCGTGGCTGGTGAGCGCGGTCGCCCCGGAGCCGACCCCGGCCGTCACGTCGTCGATCGTGCTCGCCGCCTGATCGGCGTCGGCGAACTCGATCCCGAGCAGGCTGCCGATCGCCGGGCGGATCGCGGTGTGGAGCAGGTCCCAGGTGTTGTCGAGGAGCGGGATCTTGTCGGTGACGAACTCGATCGCGTACATCACCCCGGCGCCGATCATGATCGGCTCCTTGGTGAGCTCATCGGGCACCTCCCCCACCCCTGCCCGCCCGAGGATCCCGAGCACGAGCACGGTCGCGTAGGCATTGACGCCCGAGGCCCAGCCGGTGCTGAAGACGGTTGAGGCTAGGTCCAAGCGCTCGCGGGGCTAGTTGAGACGCTCGACGATCATCGCCTCGCCCTGGCCGCCGGCGACGCACATCGTCTCGAGGCCGACCTGGTGATCGTCGGTCTCCATTCCGTTAAGCAGCGTGCCCATGATCCGGGCGCCGGTCATCCCGAACGGGTGCCCGAGCGCGATCGCCCCGCCGTGGGTGTTCATCTTGTCGAGCGGGATGTCGCACTCGGCCATGATCGGGATCACCTGGGCGGCGAATGCCTCGTTGAGCTCCACGATGCCGACGTCGTCGATCTTCATCCCGGCGCGGTCGAGGACGGTCTTGATCGCTCCGATCGGCGCGACGCCCATCAGCTCGGGCTCGTTTCCGTGGGTGGCGGCGGTGACGATCTTCGCGCGCGGCTCGAGGCCGAGCTCCTTCGCCTTCTCATCGCTCATCACCAGCACCGCCGCGGCGCCGTCGTTGAGCGGACACGAGTTGCCGGCGGTGACTCCGCCACCGCCCTCGAACGCCTCGGGCAGCTCGGAGAGCTTCTCGAGCGTCGAGCTCGCGCGCGGGCCGTCGTCCTTTGCGACCTCGGTTCCGTCGGGGAGCGTCACCGGCGCGATCTCGCGGTCGAAGAACCCGTCTTCCTGCGACTTGACCGCGAGCTCCTGGGAGCGCTGCGCGTACTTGTCCATGTCGGCGCGGCTGACCTCGTACTTCTTGGCGACGTTGACGGCCGTGTCGCCCATCTCGATGTAGGCGTTCGGCTGGCCGTCCTTGCCCTGAAGCTTTTCGTTCTGGTCGGCGGCGCCGGCGGGCTCGGTGCGCTCGTTATAGCGGCTCACCCACTCGATGCCGGCCGCGATGTAGGTGTCGCCCTGGCCGGCCTGGACCGCGTTCGCAGCGTGGCGGATCGAATCGAGGCTCGAGGCGCAGTAGCGCGACATCGTCACGCCGGTCACCTCCTGGGGCAGCTTCGAGAGCAGCACCATGATCCGGGCGACGTTGAAGGCCTGCAGGCCCTGCGGCATCCCGCATCCGCAGAAGAGCTCGTCGACCGAGGCCGGGTCGACGGCCTCATTTCGGTCGAGCAGCGCATCGACCGCGAAGGCGCCCATCTCGTCGGGGCGCAGCTGGGCCAGCGAGCCCTTGAAGGCGCGGCCGATCGGGGTCCGAATCGTGTCGACGATTACTGCTTCGGGCATCTGAGGAGGGGCAAGCTACCCTATCGGCGCTCTTATGGCGGACGAGAATCCAAGCTCAGGCGGTGGCTGGCGCTCGCGCCTTCCCTCGATCAGGCGCCGAGGAACGTCCTCATCCGGGGCGGGATTCCGCCAAACGCTGCGGGAAGGCTGGAAGCCGGCCCATAAGCGGCGGGGCGGGCTGGAGCAGGAAGGCGCCGATGCGCCCACGAAGGCTCTCGACGCGACCGCGGCCGAGAAGGCCGCGGCGAAGACTGGCGCGACAACCGAGGAGAAGACGGGGACGAAGCCGGCGGCGCCGACGCTGGGCGGCAGGCAGCCCGCTCCCGACCTTCCCGGCCGCATCGACGGCCTGCGCGGCTGGCTCGAAGAGATCGAGCGCAAACAGGGCCGGATGCTCTACTTCGGGGCCGCCGCGCTCACGATCGCGCTGCTCGCCTCGGGCGTGGCGCTCTACCTGGGACTCACCGCGCAGAGCGACAAGGCGACCAAGGACGACGTCGACAAGGTCCGCGAGAGCGTTACCGCCCTGCAGGGGGACGTGAGCCAACTCGGAGCGGGCCGCAAGTCGCTCACCCAGACGATCAGCGGGCTCGAGGCCCAGGTCAAGGGCCTGCAGGCGCGCCAGCAGCAGTCCGAGCAGCAGATCTCGGCGCTGCAGAAGCAGGCCGCTCAGGCGCCGCCGGTGCCGAGCACGCCGACCCCGACGCCGACCACGCCCGGCACGGGCGGCAGCGGCGGCGGGAACAACAACAACTAGCGCCCCGGAGCGGGCTAGGCGCGCGGTTTTCGGAGCGCGAGCTCGTCCTCGAGGTCCTCGAGCGCCCGACGCAGTGTCAGCACCCGGGCCTCGACGTCGCTGTGCTCGCTCTCGATCTTGTCGCGGCGTTCGGCCTCGCGCGCTTCCTCGACCGAGTTGATGATGATCGCGATCACGATGTTGATGATCAGGAACGAGGCGATGAGCACGAAACTGACGAAGAACACCCACGACCACGGGTGCACCTCCTGCGCCTGGTAGAGGACCTCGTTCCAGCCCTCGAGGGTCAGCACGGTGAACAGGGTCAGCATCGCGGTGCCGATGTCGCCCCAGCGGTCGGGGATCTCGTCGGCGAACAGCAGCCAGCCGACCATCCCGTATACGTAGATCAACAGGAAGGCGAGGACGGCGACGCTCGCGATCGGCGCCACGCTGCGCACCATCCCGCGCACCAGCACGCGCAGGTCGGGCAGCACGCTGACGATCCGCACCACCCGCAGCAGGCGGACGAGCCGGAGCAGGGTCGCGTTCTCGCGCACGCCCGGGATGAACGCCGCGGCGACCGTGCTGAAGTCGAACACGTTCCAGCCATCGCGGAAGAAGTCCCCGGGCCTGCTCCCGTAGGCGGTGATCCGGATCCCCATCTCGACCACGAACACGCCCAGGAAGACCCCGTCGAGCAGGTTCAGGAAGTCGCCGGCCTCGCGGTCGATCGAGTCGTAGGTCTGCAGCCCGAGCACGACGGCATTAGCAACAATCACCACAAAGATGAACGCCTGGAAGCGGTTCGAGTCAGCTGTGCGCCTGCAGGCGTGGGCTATGCGTGACGGCATCGGCGTCCGCAATCTATCCACGCACGGGCACGCGTCCGCTGAAAGGGCTACTTTGGGCCTGCCAACGAGGCGAAAGGAGGCCTTCTCAGATGGCAGAGGGCTACTGCGTGAAGGAACGCAAGAAGGTGGAGATCAAGGACCCGACGCAGGTGACGATGAAGAACGGTCGCCCGGCGATCCAAGGCACCTGCCCGGACTGCGGCACGAAGATTTTCAAGATCGGGAAGCTCGAGGAGTAGCAGCGGCGCCCCGGGGTCCTCGCCCGGGGCGCTCAGCCCAGATCAGCCGTCGGCGAGGCGGACCAGGCCGCCGAGCACGCCCACGTACGCCGCCCCGTCGGGGCCGAGCGTCACCGGCGCGTAGTTGTTGTTGAAGCCGAGCGCGTAGCCGGCGAGCCGCCGGTAGACCGTTTCGCCGCTCGAGAAGTCGAGCGCGGTCAGATACCAGGCGTCGGCGTCGTTGGCCTGCTCGGGCTTCGCGTAGGTGTAGACGAGCCCGTTGGCGAGCGAGAGCTTCGGCACCACCGAGGGCGCCCGCTCCGGGCTTTCCCAGGCGACGCGGCAGCCGTACTCGATCCGTCCCGGGGGCAGCGACTCGGCCGGGACGCTCGCGGCCGGGGTCGAGGCGGGCTTGCGCTTGCGCTTCTTTCTCTTCTTGCGCTTCTTGCCTTTCTTCTTCCGCTTCGCCTTCCGCTTCTTGCTCGCCTTCTTCTTCTTTTTCTTGCGCTTCTTCGCCTTCGGGCTGCCGTATGGCTGCTGGCCGCTCGGCTGCTGGAGGGCCGGATCCTGGACGGCGCGGGCGTTGATCTCGACCTTCGCGATCCCGGGCTCGGTGACGCCGCCGAACTGGGTCGAGAGCGGACCCGAGTAGCCGTAGTTGTTCTCAACCACGACCGAGTCGGCGGTCGAGATCAGCGAGTTGTCGGTTGCGCTGCGCCCCGCCCTGAACACCGGCTGCACGCAGGCCTGGCGCGGGCCGGCCGGCGCCTGGCGCGAGCGGCGGTAGACGACCACGTCCATCGGGTCGGCGTTGTCGGTTATCGCGATCAGGTCGCGCCCGATCAGGTCGGGGGTCGTGCCCGAGCCTGCGTCCGACTGGCTGGGCTTGTGGATGCCGGAGTTCGGGTAGACCTCGCGCCAGCTGACGCTCGGCTGGCCCGAGGGCCCGGCGTCGAAGCGGTAGAGGGCCTTGTCGGAGACGATGAACACCCCGCCGGTCTCGTCGACGACGAACGAGTTCGAGATCCCCTCGCCGAGGTTGATCGTCTGCACGGCCCCGGAGCCGCGGTCGATCGTGCCGACGATCCCGCGGCGGGTGACGAACCAGAGCCGGTTGCTCCAATCGGGCAGCACCGAGACGATCCCCTCTCCCGAAGGGATCACGCCGGTGAGGTCGATGTCGCGGATGACCGAGAAGCCGAGCGGGCCGCCCGGCCCATCGACCACCGCCGCCTCCTGGATGTGACGCTCGCTGGTCGGGTAGACGGCGTGGTCGTTGTGATCGAGGTAGAAGTAGCCGCCGCCGGAGAAGTCGCTGAAGATATTGCCGAGGCTGGCCAGGTTGCGGATCGGCAGCGGCAGCGCCGCGAGCGTGGTGAGGGAGGTCGGATCGATCAGCGCCAGGACGGGCCGGTCGAGGCCGACGCAGATCGTCACGATCCGCCCCTGCGAGTCGAACATCACCGACCCGCACTCGCGCAGGAAGAAGGTCGAGCTGACGGCGACGTTGCGGCCCAGCGGCCCCGAGCCGACGTAGGCGCCCGACGAGTAGGCGTCGTTGTGGATGTTGGAGCGGTCGTTCGGCGCCATGAACGGGTGCCGCGGAGGGTCGTTCGGGTTCGCGACCGGCTTCGGAGTAGCGGCGGCGCCCTCGAACTCGGGCGCGGTGCTCAGCGACGGGCCGGGGATCGGAAGCGGCGGCAGGCCCGGCGATCTGCGCGGCGGCGGCGGCGGGCAGCGCCAGCGCCACGGCTGCGGCGGTCGCGATCGCGAGTGTGAGCGTGCGGCGCATCTCCTCCGCGGTCAGGGTAATGGTCGGCTGGGTGGACCGTCCGGCGTTTCGTGGTTTTCGCTCACCCTGAGGCCGATGCGCTCCTGGTTTCACGCGGTTGGAGCATTGACGGCTGACCGGCGCCGCGCGACTCCCTTACATAGAAAGCGACACTTTCGCGCGATACTGCGCCGACGATGTCGGAGGAGAACGTCGAGCTGCACTATCGGTCCATTGACGCCGTCAACCGGCGCGATCTGGGCGCGTTTTTGGCGCTGATGGATGAAGACGTCGAAGCTGTTTCGCGCATCGTCGCCGTCGAGGGAGGGCTCCACGGGCATGACGGAATCCGCCAGTGGTGGGACAACTGGCTTGAGGCTTTTCCCGACTACAGACTCGAGGTCGTTGAGATGCGCGACTTGGGAGATGTGACGATCGCCACCTTCAGCGCTGTTGGCCGCGGTGCGGGCAGCGAGTTGCCCTTCGAAGACAACGCTTGGCTGGCCTGCCGGTGGCGAGAGGGCAGATGCATCTGGTGGCAGGTCTTTCGCGCGGAGTCCGAAGCCCTCGAAGCCGCGGGCGTGTCGGATTAGCGCTTTGGATGGCGGAGGAGCAGGGACGAGGAACGGCCCAGGGACCGGCGTTACGGTGCATCGTTTCGGAACCGTCCACTAGCCTGCGCGGGCCGAGTCGTGCATCAGTGACTCACGTCACACTCGCGCACCGTCCCGGCGGTGAGAGAATCAATTGGCACAAGCATTGGCATAAGGAATGGCACAAGGAGAGGTGGAACGGGAGCAGATGGACAGCGCGCAGAGACCACTCGAGTTGATCCTCGCGCGCAACCTCCTGACCAGCCTCTCGACGCCGGCCTTCCTCGCCGATGAGGACGGCTCGCTGGTCTTCTACAACGAAGCAGCGGGAGCCCTGCTCGGGCTCTCGTTCGAGGAGTCCGGAAAGATGGGGCCGGGCGAGTGGAGCGCCGCGGTCGGCCCCTTCGACCCCGAGGGCGAGCCGATCCCGGTAGAGGACCTGCCCACCACCCAGACTCTGCGCGCCGGGCGCCCCACGCACGCCGAGTACACGATCCGCTCGACGAACGGCAACGAGCACGAGGTCGAGGTGAGCGCCCTGCCGATCGTCTCCCAGGAGGGCCAGCGCGGGGCGATCGTTGTCTTTTGGCCAAAAGACGGCGTTCCCGAGGACGGGAACGGGTAGGCTCGGTGCTGAGAGGCAACGTGAGGAAAGCCCGCAAATGTCAATGAAACTCAAGGTATGGGGTGCGAGGGGGTCGGTTCCGGCTCCCGGACCGGAGATGAACCGGTATGGCGGCAACACCTCGTGCGTCCAGCTCACCCTCTCCGACGGAACCGAGCTGATCCTCGACGCCGGCACCGGGATCCGCAGCCTCGGGATCGCGCTCGCCTCGACCCTGCCGAAGGTCAACATCCTTCTCACCCACCTTCACCTCGACCACATCCAGGGGCTGATGTTCTTCCCGCCCTGCTTCCGCTCCGAGGCCGAGATCACGATCTGGGGCCCGGCGTCGCCGGAGGCGTCGCTCGAGGACCGCATCGCGCGCTACATCTCGGCGCCGCTCTCGCCGGTCGAGGTTCGCGAGCTTCCCTGCGAGGTCTCCTTCCTCGACACCCCGCCGAGCGACTGGGAGCTCGGCTCGGCCAACATCCACGCCGAGGCGGTGACGCACCGCGGGCCGACGCTCGGCTACCGGATCACCGACGGCGACACGTCGGTGGCCTACATCCCCGATCACGAGCCGGGACTCGGCGCGCCGCTCGAGGAGCTCGATCAGGAGTGGATCTCGGGCTTCAACCTGGCGCGCGACGCGGACCTGCTGATCCACGACTGCCAGTACACCGACGACGAGTACCCCGAGCACGTCGGCTGGGGACACTCGCGGATGACCGACACCCTCACCTTCGCGCGCCGCGTCGACGCCGAGCGGCTGATGCTCTTCCACCACGACCCGCTGCACTCCGACGAGTTCCTCGACCAGGCCCGCGAGCACGCGATCGAGCAGTGGGCCGAGCTCGGCGGCGACTCCGACAAGATCGAGATGGCGGCCGAGCGGAGCGAGATCGAGGTCGGCGCCGCGAGGCCCGCGGCCCAGCCCGCCTGAGAACTTGAAGAAGCTCTGCGCGTCGGCTTTCCTCGTGCTGCTTCTCGCGGTGCTCGTCGCCGTTCCCGCCTCCGCGCAGGCGCAGGCTCCCTCCGTGTACAGCGTCGCGGTCACCCAGCCCGACGAGCTCGGGCTCCCGGTGACCCTCGACACCGACGTCTACCTCCCCTCCGGGCAGGCTCCCGCAAGCGGCTGGCCACTGGTGATCTACTCGCACGGCGGCGGCAACCAGAAGCGCGAGGGCCTCGTCGTTTCGCACGCCCAGGCGCTGACCCAGAACGGCTACGCGATGATCGCCTACTCGGCGCGCGGGCACGGCAACTCGACCGGGCAAACCTCGGTCGCCGGCCCGAAGGAGATGCGCGACCTCTTCGACGTCGCGGACTGGGCGCTCGGGCGCTTCCCGCTCGACCGCTCGCGGATCGCGCTCGGCGGCGAGTCGCAGGGCGGCCTCTACACGAACGGCGGACAGGTGCACAGCTTCGAGCCCGACGTCAACCCCTACGGGATCCGCTTCCGGGCGCTGCTGCCGGGCAACACCCCCGACTACGTCTACGACGCGCTCGTCCCCTCCGATGTAGTCAAGCTTTCGTTCGGAATCGGGCTCGTGCAGACCTACCTGGTCGGGGCGCAGGCGCGGATGTCGCCCTCGGTCCTGAAGTGGATCACCACTCTCGCGCTCAACCAGCCGGGTCTGTTCGGCGGCGCCAAGTGCGACACGAGCGGCCACGACACGCTGCTGAGCACGACCAAGTCCGACATCGCCTACCGCTCGCCCGGCTGCTTCGCCGAGCGCATGAACGTGCCGACGCTCTGGGCGCAGTCCTTCGACGACGGGCTCTTCCCGGCCGAAATGGCCGTCTCGATGCTGCGACGGATGAACAACGACGCCAACCGCCTCTACCTGACCTTCGGCGGCCACGCGGCCCCGTTCACGCGGCCCGAGGCCACCGACGACGAGCTCGCCCAGCAGATCGCCTTCCTCGACTCGGTGCTGAAGGCGGAGCCCCCCGGGGCCGGCTCCACCGCCGGCCCCGACCGCTCGATGCTCGCCAATCAGCTGGTGAAGCGCGGCAAAGCGCTCGTCGCACGTGGCAAGAAACTGCGGCGCAAGGCGCGCAAGGTGAAGCGGCAGGGCAACCCCCGCAAGGCGCGGAGGATGCGCCGCCGTGCCAAGCGGCTGATCAGGAAGGGCAGGCGGCTGATCCAGCAGGGCCTGTCGCTGAACCCGTACGCCAAGAGCGGATCGGAGCCGCGCGCCGAGGCGAGGGCTGAAGTGCCGCCGGTCATCTACTGGCGGCGCGACCCGCGAGTCGCGGTCACTACCGGCTACCAGTATCCGCCCGGCTCGTGGACGCGCCACACATCCGAGAGCTGGCCCCCACCCGGCACCACGCCTACGACGCTGCAGCTCGGCTCGACCGCGCAGCTGCCGCTCGCGCCGCTCTCGATCGACGAGGCGAATGATCCGGTCACGCTCGCGGCACTCTCGGCTACCCCGATCGGCACCTCGCCGATCCCCTCGCAGATCCCCGCCACCAGCCTGCCCGGCTTCCTCGCCGCGTTCGAGACTTCGCCGTTCGGCGGCGCACTCGAGCTCGACGGCCAGGTGAGCGCGCGTCTCAGCTGGACCCCGCTCAGCCCCGACTCCCAAATCGTCGTCAAGGTCTTCGACCGTGCCCCGGACGGCACCGTGACGCTGCTCAGCCGCGGCGTCGCCGGGGTCCGCGGCGCCGCGGTAGGGGTGGCCCGGCAGGTGACCGTGAACACGAACGAAATCAGCGCGCTGATCCCCGCCGGGCACAAGCTGCTCACCTGGGTGAGCGCCGGCGAGCTCGGGTTCTACCTGCCGACGGTGCCTTCGCTCGGCGGTCTGCTGGGCTCCGGGCCAGCGTCGACGATCTCGGTCCCGCTCCGCTCTCCCTGAGCCAGCGCGGGCCGGCGGTCGGCCCACGGCCGCGCCCGCTCGATCTGAGCCGCCAGCGAGAGCAGCGTCGACTCGTCGTTGGGCCGCCCGACGAGCATCACCGAGAGCGGCAGCCCGCCGGCGCTGAACCCGGACGGGACCGAGGCGGCGGGCTGGCCGGTGTGGTTCCAGGGCGGGCAGAAAGGATAGACCTTTGACATCGCCGACAGCGTGCGCATCGCGCCCATGCCGTCAAAACGGCCGACCTCGACGGCGGGCGTGGCGACCGGCAGCGTCAGCAGCACGTCGTGCTCGGAGAACAGCTCTCCGATTTTGTCCCGGTCCTTCTCGAGCCCCTCGCCCTTCGCGTTCTCCAGCGCCCGCCCTCCGGCGGCGATGCGGCCGAGCCGGGCGAGGCTGCGGGTGCGGCGCTCGAGCTTGCTCTTGTCCGGCACGCCGGCGACGTCATCGCGGATCCCACCCAGGTAGCGCGGCCTGATCCGGTTGCCCATGCTGCCGTAGGGCGGCTTCACCTCGGTGACCTCGTGGCCGAGTGTGCGCAAGAGCTCCGCGGTCTGCTCGGCGGCGGCGCGCTGCTCGCCGTCGATCACCGGGCGCGACGGGCTGCCGGGCAGGTGGCGCAGCGAGTACGCGACCCGCAGCTTGCCCGGGTCGCTTCCGGCCGCGCCCGCGAACGGGCGCTCGGGCACTGGCGGCGCGTTCTCCATCTGCTCGCCCGAGGTGGCGACGTCGAGCAGTAGCGCCGTGTCGAGCACCGAGCGGGTCAGGAAGCCGAAGGCCGAGAGCCCGTGCCAGTGCTCGGCATCCGGGGCGATCGTGACCCGGTCGCGCTGTGGCTTGAGCCCGAAGAGCCCGCAGTTGGCGGCCGGGATCCGGATCGAGCCCATGCCGTCGGAGGCGTGCGCCGCGCCGACGAGCCCCGCGGCCACCGCTGACGCCGAGCCGCCGCTCGAGCCGCCGGTTGTGCGGCCGGGATCCCAGGGGTTGCGGGTGATGCCCCATGCCCTGGTCTCGGTGAAGCCGTAGATCGCGAGCTCGGAGAGGGTCGTCTTGCCGATGATCACCGCGCCGGCGCCGCGAATGCGTTTGACGATCGCCGAGTCGCTCGTCGCCGGCTCGCTGTATGCGCCGGTCCCGAAGCTCGTCACCTGCCCGGCGACGTCGACGTTGTCCTTGACCGCGATCGGCACGCCGAGCAGCGGCGCCGAGTCACCGGCCTCGCGGCGCTCGTCGGCGGCGTCTGCTTCGGCGAGCGCCTGCTCGCCGATCACGACCGCGAACGCGTTCAGCTGCGGGTCGAGACGCTCGATCCGCTCCAGGTAGAGCTCGACCAGCTCGCGCGAGCTGACATGGCCGGCTCGGATCTCCTCCGCCTGGCGGGCGATACCCGCGAAGGCGAGATCGACCGGGTCCATCGCCGCCATCAGCGGGCCACCTAGTGCCTCGTCCAGTAATTCAAGCCCGTTTCTGGCGAGCGAAAGTCAAGCATGGCAAGGACGCAGGGAGCCGGAATGGCAGCGCCATTCCGGCGACTGAGGACGCAGCCAGGCGCAGACTTGCAGCCGCCAGAACGGGGGATGAATTGCTGGGCGGGGCACTAAAGCCGCCAGCCCTCGGCGTCGAGCGCCTCCTCGGCGGCGCGTTCGCCGGAGCGAACCGCCCCGTCCATGTATCCGTTCCAGACCGTCGAGGTCTCCGAACCCGCCCAGTGGACGCGCCCCGAGGGCCTGCGGAGCGCCTCGCCGTGCTCGCTGAGCGCGCCGGGTGTGAAGGCGCAGACCGGGCCGCCGCGGCTCCATTGCTCCTCGGCCCACGCCTGCTCGAGGTAGATCGCGGGGTGCCTGGCCTGCTCGCCGTAGAGCCTCACAAAACACTCGATGGCGATCCTGCGGCGCTCTGACTCGGGACGGCGGGCGTGCCGGATCGCCGCGGCGCCGGCGATGAAGCCGAGCATCACGCCGCGAGACTCGTCAAGCGGCGAGTTGTCGAAGGTGGTCTCGATCGGGCCGCCGTCGCTTACCGCCTGCCCGGAGAGCCCCTCTTCGCGCCAGAAGGGCTCGGCGTAGACGGCGGCGCACTTGGTGAGCGCGCCGCTCGCCATCCGCTGGGCGAGCTGGTCGCGCTGGCCGCCGAGCGCCGGCGAGAACGCGATCCGCGCGGCGACCGGCGGCGGCATCGCGATGATCGCGCGCTGGGCGCTGACCACGATGCCGCGGGCCTCCGCTGTGACGCCGCTGCCGTCCTGCTCGATCTTGTCGACGGGAGTGCGCAGCACGACCGAGTCGCCGAGCTGCTCGGCCATCCTCAGCGAGAGCTCCTGCGAGCCGCCGACGAGGCGGTCCTGCTGGGCGCCGCCCTCGACGTCGAGCATCATGTCGAAGCCGCCGGCGCCGCCGACCACGGTCAGCATGCCGAGCATCGAGAGCTGGCCGCTGTTCGCGCCCATCGCGGTGCCGATCGCGAGCTCGACCAGCTGCTTGGCCTTCTTCGTCCTCGCCGTCTTGTCGAGCCAGGTGCGGACGGTGATCGAGTCGAGCTCGACGGCGCGCGGCGAGCCCCACGGCGCCTCTGGCGAGACCCCGCGCGCGAGCTTGTCGAGCTTGCGCCGAATGCGGGCGATGTCCCAGCAGCACGTGCGCCGGCAGCTTCGGGATCGTCCCCTTGTATTTGCGCTGCCGGCCTCCGAGGTCGAGAAGGTTGCTGCCCTCGTAGTAGGTCGGGAAGGTCTCGATCCCGAGCTCAGCCGCGAGCGCGAGGACGCGGTCCTGGGTCGGGCCGACCCATTGGCCCCCCATCTCGGTGATGTTCCCCTCGCCGATCGGGGCGTTGAGCGTGCGCCCTCCGACCCTGTCGCGCGCCTCGAGCACGACAACCGAGCGCCCCGAGGACGCGAGCCTGCGAGCGGCGACCAGACCGGCGATGCCGGCGCCGATCACGACAACGTCGGCGTCGCGCGGCTCCTTGCTCACCGCTTCCACCCCCGGGAAACTACTTCAACCCGGTCGAGCCAACAGCGCAACTTTCCGCCGTGGTCGCGGTTTCAAGCCTTTGAGAACTGCTCTGGGGAGGGATTTCCACAGAGGCGGAGCTCCATATCCGAGTCACGCGTTGAAAGAGGGGCCTACGGGAGGCCCCTCTTTCTTTGCTTATTGCGGGCTTTTCTGAAGCACTTCCGGCGTGCCTTCCTGCGCTTCTTGCGCTTGCAGGCCGCTCGGCGCCTCGCGCGCGCGCGCGGCGATGCGGCGGCCGTCGCAGGCGCGGCCATGCCCACGGCCGCGCCACCCGTTTCCGCGCCCCCGCCGGGGGGCTGGGAGGCCGAGCGCCCGCAGTTCGGCCGCCCCGGATCGGGCGGGAACGGCAGGTCGGCGACGATCGCGGTCTCGAGGTAGTCGTTCTCGAGCGGGTCGCCGGAGCCGGGCGCTAGCCGCCCGCCGGTGTCGCGGAGCTCGCCGCGCGGCGCGTCGGGGGCGACCCAGGGTGCGATGGCGAGGAACTCGCTCTTCGGCCCGGCGTAGAGCTCGAGGTGATCGGGATCGTTCTCGGGCGCGCCGGGCATGAAGCTCGAGTTGCCGACGTAATTGCAACCGCTGCCCTGCAAGCCGCGCTGGGTGATCGAGGTCTGCCCGTCGAAAGCGAGGTCGGCGAGGTTGCCGACCATGAACGGGGTGACGTTGTAGTCGAAGCCGACCGTCGGGTCGGCGGAGCTGCGCCAGGTCGAGCGCATCCACTCGAGCGGACCCCAGTTGCCCTCGCCGCTCACCCCGGGCCAGAGCCCGCCGCCGTTCGCCTCGTCCTGCATGACGAGGTTGGCGCCGAGCCGGTCGAGGCAGCGCATGTAGTAGGCGTGGACGTCAGAGCAGGGGTCGAGCCCCGCCGCGAGCGGCTGCCCGAAGCTGGTCGGCGAGTCGGGGCCGTCGTACTCGAAGGCGGGCTTGCTGGTCGCGAAGCCGATCTTCGCCCCGCTGCCCGGGATCTCGAACGGGCGCAGGTTCTCGACTGCATCCGGACCGCTGCTGGGCCCGGGTGTGAGCTGCAGCTGCTGCTCGATCGGGGTCAGCGGCACCTTCTTGTTCTGCGCGACGACGTTTCGCAGCGGCCGCGGCCCCTCCTCGCGGACGTCATCGGGCCCCCACATGAAGACTTCATTGAAAACCTTGCCGCTCGTCGCCACATAGACCGAGCTCGGCGCCGGCAGATCGGGGTCGGCGAAGGCGGCGATCTCGCTCGGGTCGCGCGACTCGCGGAACGGTGGCTGGTTGTTGGAGCCGAGGATGTAGACGCCGTAGCGCTTCGCCATGTCGGAGAAGGTCTGCATCCAGCCGCGAGCGAGCGTGTCGGTCGCGGCGACGAACGGCGCCGAGAGCACCCCGGCGAGCGGGAAGCGCACCTGGTACAGCGCCAGCGGCACCGCGTAGGAAACCCCGATCGCGCCCAGCGCGCCGAGCGCGCCGCAGGGAACCCCGATCGGTCCGCAGAGCGTCGACAGCGCCGGGTTGCCGAAGATGTCGCGGGTCAGCTGCCCGCGGCTCCCGGTCGCGATCGTCATCAGCCCGATGTCCTCGTTGAAGGCGACGACGTTCGGCCGCCCCGACGCTATGTTCGGGACGACTTGCTCGCGGATCATGCACTCGATCTTGGTGCGAAAGGCCTGGTAGCTGACCACGTGCCTGAGCTCCTGCTTCGGCTGCATCGCGAAGACGCGCGGGGCGCCCGCGAGTGGCCCGCCTGCTCCGCCGGAGTTGATTGTGGAGTCGAGGGCGGGCGCGGTCCGCGACGCCCGCGACGCCGCACAGTCGGCGTCGCTTGGCGGCGGCGGGATCGCGGGCGCCGGAGGCTCGGCCGCGGCGCCGACGCGCCGCGCCCGGGTCGGGTCGTTGGTGATCACCGCGTCGACCCCGGCGGCGATCGCGTCGCGCGATTCGGTCCCTCGCCGTCGAGGGTGTAGGGGACGATCTGGAGGCCGAGCGCGTGCGCCTGGGTGACGTAGAGCGATGAGACCGGCCATGCGGGCGAGACCCATTCGTTCCCCGCCGCCTTGGCGCCGACCGGACCCGCCTCGTTCAGCGCCGCCAGCGTAAGCAGCGAAGTCGCGACATCGGCGAAACGCGTCTCGCTGGCGACCAGGTCGAGCGGCCAAAAGCTCTGGATGATCACCCGCGAGTGCGGGATTCCGCTCGCCTCGACCGCGTCGAGCACCGCGCCGGCGAATGCCCCCGTCAGGTCGAAGTCGGGGTCTGTGGGCGCGTTCTTGATCTCGAGGTTGACCTCGGCACCCTCGTCGACCGCAAGCTCGAGCACCTCGGCGAGCGTCGGCACCACCGCGCGGCGGTCATCGTCAGCATCGAGCTGGGTGAAGGTGTCGTCGGTGCCGAGGATGTCGACCTGGCACTGGGATCGCAGCTGCGCCGCGGTCAGCGAGTCGACCCGCCCCGCGCAGTCGGTGGTGCGGTCGAGGGTCGGTCGTGGATCACGACCGGCACGCCGTCGGCGCTCAGCTTTGCGTCCATCTCGAGCACGAAGCCCGCTCGGCCGAGGCCTCGAACGCCGGCAGCGTGTTCTCGCCGTAGGTCGGAACGCCCTCGACCAGCGAGCCGCCGCGGTGGGCGTGGATCAGGGGCGAGCCGACTGCCTCAGCGGCCTGCCCGAGAAAGCAGAGGCTGCAGCGCGGCTAGCGCCGCCGCGCGCGCCGCTTGCACCGCTTCCGCTTCCCCTTCTTCTTCGCCTTCTTGCACTTGCGGAGCGCCTTCGCCTGCGCGGCCGTCGTGCCGGCAGCCGCGCCCGTGCCGGCCGCACCCGAGCTGCCCGTCGAACCCGTGCCGCCGCCGGGCGGCGGCTCGCTCGGGCCGGGCCGGGGCTCCTCGCCGCAGCCCGTCGGGCAGGCAGCCCTCGAGCTCGGTCGTCTGCAGGCCGGGCTCGGCCAGCACCTCGTACTCGCAGAAGGCGGGGTCGACCCACTCCTTGTTGCGAGAACATCCGGGTCTGGTTGGAGCGGTAGGGCGAGTTCGGGTTCTCGGATTGGGAGTAGGTGAGGATCGAGCGGTCATCGGGGCAGCCGTCGCGGAATTGGGTCACCATCACGAAGCTCGAGCCGTGGGGGACGTTCGGGTAGCCGGGCTCGGCGGGATTCCCCGTCCAGCTGACATTGATCGCGTTGAAGACGCCGACCGTCCCGGGCCCGCCGTGGATCGGGATCTTCTCGTCGCCGCGGCTCTCGTACTGGTAGCCGCGCAGCGGCGCGTTCAGCGGGATGCCCGCGTTGTTGAGATCGGTGACGGCGTCGGCGAGCGCGAGCTGCACCTTGGGGCTGAGGATGTTGAGCCCCGAGGGGGTGTTGACCGGGTCGGCGACGTTGAAGAGGTTGCTGTAGACGAGCGGGTCGCCGGTCGGCAGTGGCACGCCGATCGGCAGCGGACTCCGAGGAGAGCACGCGGCTCGCGAAGCGGCGGAAGAGGATCGCCCCGTTCGAGTCGAGATCGTCGTGGCGGTCCCAGGCTGCGAGCACCGGGCATGCGCCGCTCGACGTTGACCGGCCCGCCCGAGCCGAGCAGGAACCCTGCCGGCGCGGTCTGGCAGAGGGTGACGAGCTGGTCGCGCCAAAGCTCGCCCGCGTACTGGCGGTTGTTGAAGACCGCGTCCTGGAGCTGCTGGCGGGTGAACTTGTTGCCCGCCAGCCCGTCGGAACCGTTCAGCCGCTGTTCGATGATCTTCAGCCCGAGCCGGGTTCGAAGCGCCCGCGGGGTGCGCTCGTCGCCGATGATCCGGTCGTAGCCCTCGATCGGGTCCTCGGGGTTCGAGAGCCAGTAGCTGTCGTTCATGTTGCTGGTGTAGTCGTCGCGGAAGTGCGAGGGCAGGTTCGAGGGGCCGAAGATCCCGTCCTGGAGCGCGTCGGGGTCGTCGCCCCACTCGCACGACGACGTGGCGCCGTTCAGGATCGGCAGCCGCAGCAGCGCCGAGGTGACGACGCCGAGCGGCGTGTTGCAGAGCAGCGTCCGCTCGTCGGTGATGTTGGGGACGACCGAGATATCCGCGTAATAGGCCTTGCCCCTGGAGTCGGAGGCGATCGTGTTCACCCACGGGACCCCCTGGTTGCGGCGCAGCACCTCGTCGAGCTCGTCGGTGCTCTGCGCCTTGTTGACCTCGAAGAAGTGGTTCAGGTAGCGGAAGTTGGTCGCGTTGGCGTCGCCCATCGTGAAGGCGACGACCGGCGTCCACGGCAGCGGCACTCCAGCGAGCCCGTTGACGATCGGACCGTGGTGGGTGGAGTAGAGCGTCCGCGAGCGCGGCTCGAGCCCGGTCGCGGTCTTCACCATCACCGTGATGCGGTCGCGCTCCATGTCACGCATCTGGCCGTCGTAGAGATACTGGGTCGGGTTGAGCGGGTTGATGATCTCCTGGAAGGGCGTGAAGCGGTACCCGGTCGAGACCGTGTGCGTCCAGGCGAGGTTGTCGGTGTGCCCGATCAGCACCAGCGGCACGCCGTAGAGGCTGCCCCCGGAGACGTTGATCTCGCCGGGGATCGTGAGGTGGGACTGGTAGAAGCGCTCCGGTCCGTCCCACGGGAAGTGCGGGTTGGCGAGCACCATGCCCTTGCCGTTGTCGGTCGCCTCGGAGCCGAGCCCGACCCCGTTGGAGCCGATCCCGCCGGCCGGGAAGTCCTCGAGCGCCTCGCCGAGCGCCTCGCCCTTCTTCTGCGCGCTGAACGACGGCGCCGCGCCCGCCTCGGCTTCCGGATCGGGCAGCGGCGGCTGCGAGGAGCCGATCCCGTCGATCGCGACGGTTCCCGAGGCGAGCAGCGCGAGCTGGTAGAAGCGGCGGTAGACGTCGATCTCGGAGATCGGCTTCACCCATTCTTCGCCGCGGCAGCGCGGGTCGGGGAGGTTCGCGACGCCGGTGTCGGCGAGGTACTTGTTGTAGCCGGCGACGTAGCCCTTGACGCCGTCGCGGATCTCGGGCTTCGGGCCGAGCGGCGGCTCCTGTTCGAGCAGGTCCTCGATCGTCCCCTCGTCGTTGATCCGCTGGAAGAAGAAGTCGGAGTTGAGGTTGTTGGCCGGGAAGCTGTTGCCGCGCTGCTGGTAGCCGGCGTCGGGGCCGAAGTAGCGCGAGCGCTCGGCCCGCACGGTGACGTAGGAGTCGGCGATCGTGCAGATGTTGTCGGAGGCGAACGCGTAGCCGTATCCGAACGCGAGCCCCTTGAAGTCATCGGCCTTGATGTGCGGGATGCCGTGGGTGTCGCGGCGGATCTCGGCGTTCACCTCGCCCCCGGCGGCGAGCGCCTGCGGGACGAGCACGAGCCCGAGCGCCGCGAAGATGGTCGCGGTCAGGGCGCCGCGCTTGCCGCGCGACTTGCTGCGGTCATCGCGCCAGCTCCAGAGCCCGAAGATCAGCGGCGCGATCCCCATCGGGATGAAGGTCACCGCGAGGATGATCGTCGCCAGGTCGCCGCCGGGGCCGAGCTCGGTATCGGAGCCGTAGCGCGCGTAGAGGCAGACCAGCCCGGTGCCAACGAACAGCAGCGCCCAGGCGATCGAGCCGAACCCGAGGCCGGTCGGGGGCTCCCACAACGGCCCGCCCGGCCGCTCGCCGCGGAGCGCGAAGAGGAAGAAGCCGATGAAGCCGGCGATGAAGCTCGCCGGGAGCATCAGCGACCAGAAGGTCGTTCCCTCGGGGCAGGGACGAGCGATCTCATAAGCGCCGCCCTCGGCGCAGGTCCCGACCTGGAGCATCTTCACGAGCGCGACCTCGAAGAGCCCGAGCCCGCCCACGAACAATCCGAGCCCAAGAACCAGCTTCACGTAGTACCCCATCAGACCGGGGAGCCTAGCTTGCCGCGCGATCAGATGGCGCAGGCGGCAGCGCCTCGCGGACCAGGGCCCGGTCGTGGTCGTAGTCGAGCAGCCGCTCGGCTTCGGCGGGTGCGACCCAGCGCAGCTCGTCGACCTCGTCGCCGGGCTCGAAATCGCCCCCGAGCGGCTTCATCACCCAGTAGCGCACCCGTTTCGCGCGCCCGTTGCGGTCGAGGTAGGAGATCTCCGAGAGCTCGGGGCCGAGCTCGCAGCGGTAGCCGGTCTCCTCCTCCACCTCGCGCAGCGCCGCCTGCTCGTAGGTCTCGCCGGGCTCGAGCTTCCCCTTCGGCAGCGACCAGTCCATGTACTTCGGCCGGTGGATGACCGCGACGCGCGGCCCCCCCTCCTCCTTGTCGCCATCCCCGGTGACCAGCACCCCGCCCGCGGCCTCGACCTCGGGCTCGCCGACCGCAGTCTCTCGTTGCCGCACCACGGCGCCAGCGTATAGAGGGCTGACGCCGGGCCCGCGAGATACCCTGGGGAGCATGGAAGCCGCAATCTGGCTCGGCCTCGGGGTAGCCGGGACCGTGTTGATGGTGATCATGGCGCGCCGCGCCTGGAAGATCGGGACCGCGAAGAGCGCCGAAGGGGACGACGTCTTCGACTACGAGGACGAGCCAGAGGACAAGCCGGCGCGGGAACCCGAACCGCAGCCGGTGCCCGAGTCCGCGCCCGAGCCGGAGCTGGCGACCCCGCCTCCGGTGCCGCCCGCCGCCCCGGGCGTGTTCGACACCGCCGAGATCGACATCACGCAGCTCGAGCGCGACGCTCGGGCGGCGCGGGCGCGGCTCGACGCGGCGCGGATGCGCAAGCGCCGCTCCGAGCTCGCGGCCGACCGCGCCCAGACCGAGCCCGAGGAGCAAGAGGAGCCCGACACCGACGAGCAGGAGATCCTCGACGTAGCGAGCGAGGAAGACGAGGAGCCGGCAACCGAGGTCGGCCGGCGCCGCAGGGGCGGATTGATCGGTCGTTTTCTTCGCCGCTGAGCGGGTAAGCAGGGGCCATGGAGGCATTTTGGATTGCGATAGGAGTCGTGGTCGTACTTGCCGTCTTCTTCCTGTTGACGCGAGTCGGACGCGAGAAGCGCCGCCAGGCTGCGGCCGGGCTGCGCAAGGAGGCGATCGACCGCGAGGAGCGGGCCCGGCAGGCTGAGACGGCTGCCGAGCAGCAGCGCTCCGCCGCGGAGACACGGCGCAAGCGCGCCGACAAGATCGATCCCGACAGCGGCTCCGGCGGTTTGCGCAAGCCGCGGATTCTCGAGCGGATCAGCAACCGCAGCTAGATCCACTCGAGGATCGGCCCGAACACGACCAGCGCAGCGGCGACGATCGTCGCCATCGCCCCCACGACCTGAAGCTGCTTGCGGGTATCGCGGAGGTCGTAGACATAGGCGGCGATCAGGAAGAACCACAGGTAGCCGAAGAGCACGATCGTGAACGGGAAGCTGGTGTTCCACCACCAGTACTCCCAGTGGAAGACCCCCGCGCCCTCGAGCAGATACTCGACCCCGACGGCGAGACACGAGAGCGCGATCGCGATCGTGATCCGGTTCGGCAGCCCGAGCAGCTTCGTCTTCGGATCGTCGGGGAGCGTCTTCACGTAGACAATCCCCGAGATCGCGAACATCATCGAGATCTCGGCGGTGAGGCCGATCAGGATCAGGTAGCCCGTGTCCCCGGTCGTCGTCCAGACCGCGGCCCGGTCGGTGAAGTGAAGGACGAGCGAGTTGGCGATCTCGTTGATCCAGTCGGCGAGCCAGAAGGCGGCCCCGGCGAGGATCACGTCCCAGCGCCGGCGCTCGACCTCGACGGCGTAGACGTACATGACGAGGACGAGCAGCGTGACCAGGTACCACTTGAACTGGTCCGCGTCGCGGAGCAGCTCCTGCGCCTCGAGCGTGAAGTCGGTGACCGCGGCCACGCGCCGACAATAAACTGCCGCGCGTGAGTGAGCCGCTCAGCTTCGACGACGCGCAGATCCTGCGGCTCGAGTCCGATTCGATCAAGGGCCACACGGGCAAGCTCGTCGTGCTCGACCCGCGCGAGGGTCAGCGGATCGAGCTCGACGCGATCCGCGACCGGGTCGGGGAGCGAATCGGCTCGCTGGAGCGGCTCGGCCAGCGCGTCGAGGAGCCGAAGGGCGAAACGCCGCGCTGGGTCGACGCCGCCAGCCCCGATCTCGACTGGCACATCGCCGACGCCGGCCCCGACGAGCTCTCCGACGAGCGCTTTCGGCTGCTCGCCGGCGAGCTGTTCGCCGAGCGCCTCGACCACGAGCGGCCGCTGTGGCGATTCGACGTCGCGCCCCTGAGCGGCGGCCGCGCCGGCCTGATCGGGCGCATGCACCACGCGATGGTCGACGGCGTGAGCGCGATCCGGATGCTCTCGGGCCTGTTCTGGGACGAGGCATCAAGTGCGGCGTCCTCCGCTTCGCGTCCGGGCGCCGCACGGGGTCCCGCCTCGGAGCCCGAGCCGACGCGCAAGCGCTCGCTGTTCCGGCTTGGAGGCGCTTTTCGGCGCGAGCTCCGCCCGCGAGCCGACACGGCGCTCGACCGCCACATCGGCTCGGCGCGCGAGCTCGCCTGGCGGCGCTTTCCGCTCGAGCGCCTGAAGCGGATCGAGCACTCGGTCGAGGGCGCAACGGTCAACGACGTCGTGCTCGCCGCGGTCGCCGGCGCGCTGCGCGGCTGGATGGGCAGCGGTGAGGGCGCCCCAGCGGTGCTCCGCGCCCAGATACCGGTCAGCCTCCACTCTCGCGAGGAGGGGGCCGGGCAGCTGGGCAACCGCGACTCGTTCCTCAACATCGACTTGCCGCTCGACGAGCCCGACGCTACGGGGCGGCTGCGGGTGATCAGCGCCGAGACCCGCGAGCGCAAGCTCGACCACGACGCCGAGACGATGTACTCGTTCTTCCATGCGCTGGGGCGCTTCCGGCCCCTCTACCGCGGCGTCACCCGGCTGACCTCGGGACCGCGCGAGTTCGCGCTCTCGATCTCGAACGTCCCCGGCCCCCGCGAGCGCCCCTCCGTGCTCGGCCACCCGGTGAGCGAGTTCTGCTCGGTCTCGGAGCCGGCCGACCGACACGCGCTGCGCGTCTCGATCATCTCGCTCGGCGGCGATCTCACCTTCGGGTTCTGCTCCGACCCCGAAGCGGTCGCCGATCTGCCCGCGCTCGCCGACGCGCTCGAGGTCTCGGTCGACGAGCTCGATAGCGGGTAAGCACCAGGGGACGGCGATGCCCGGAAAGCTCGACGAGTACAAGCGCAAGCGGGACCTGGGCAAGACGCCCGAGCCGAAGGGCGGCCGCGCCGGAAAGCGCAAGCACCCGCGGTTCACGATCCAGAAGCATGCGGCTCGCTCGCTTCACTACGACCTGCGGCTCGAGATCGGCGGAACGCTCGCCTCGTGGGCGGTGCCGAAGGGGCCCTCGCTCGACCCGCGCGACAAGCGGCTTGCGATGCGGACCGAGGACCACCCGATCGACTACCTCGAGTTCGAGGGCGTGATCCCGAAGGGCGAGTACGGCGCCGGCCCGATGATCGTCTGGGACCGGGGCGTCTACGAGAACATCTCCGAGACCCGCCGCGGCGAGCCGCTCACCCTGGAAGAGGGACTGGAGAAGGGCGACCTGAAGATCTTCCTGCTCGGCGACAAGGTACGCGGCGCCTACGCGCTCGTCCGCACCTCGAAGCCCGGCGACCGCGAGCAATGGCTGCTGATCAAGAAGAAGGGCGAGGGCGCCGACGCCCGCCGCAAGCCGACCTCGTCGCAGCCCGAGTCGGTGATCAGCGGCAAGACGATCGAGCAGCTGCGAAAAGAAAAGGGCTGAAGGCGCGTCGAAACGCAAACGGGCGGCCCCTTGTGGGGACCGCCCGTCGCATCTTCGTGAGCGGGCTTGCTACTTCGCCCGCTGGTACAGCAGCGTTGCGGTTCCCAGCGACCAAATCGCCAGGACGAGCAGCGAGATGACTGCCAGCTCTCCGTCATACGGGTTGAACGCTCCGGAGCGCGTAGTCATCGAGATGATCGCCACGGCGGCCAGGAAAATGCCGGCGAGGATGCTGACCCAACCCCACCAGCTCGGCAGGTTGGCGCCGAAACGCACTGCGATGACGCCGGTCGCGTAGAGCAGCACGCCAGTGCCGATCCCCGCTGCGGCGAACACCAGCGCGCCGGTGTTGGACAGCGCCTCGACGATGGCGTCGCCGTTGCCGGCTCCGACGGCCGCGGATGCACTGGCCGTGAGCGCGACACCGACAACCGCCGCAGAAAGCGCGGCGATACCGCCGGCGTGACCCGCTGCGCTGAGTCGCCCGTCTCGATCGGCGGCGCGGTTAGCTGCCGCAATCGCGCCGATGAAGAAGGCGAAGAAAACCAGCGCGCCGAGAATCAGCGCCGCTGCCGTGTCGATCTCGTTCTTGTTCTCAGTGACGAAACTGGCCACCGCTCCCGAACCGAAGGCCGGGGGGTCGTTTGCCCCGAGGATGTACCCGAGGACGAGCAGCAGGACGAAGCCAAAGCCGCTGGCTGCACCCACTCTGCTCCAGTTTCGATTGCTCATGCATACCTCCTGTAGTAACTAGTCACTAGGCCACGAGGTCCGTGACCCTGTAGCGCTCATACTTTCGCTTCTTGCGGACGTTCGCAGTCACGTACCGGTTAACGGACCTCAAAGTGTTAGCTCGTACTCAAGAAGGGGCTCCGAGGTCCCGCCGACCCGGTTGTAGACGGCCTGGGCGCGCTCGTTCGTCGGTTGGGTGTGCCAGGCCAGCACCGGAGCACCGTGGCGGCGGGCGACCGCCGCCGATTCGGTGATCAGATCGTCGGCGATCCCCTTGCCGCGCTGCTCCGGGGCGACGAACAGGTCCTCGAGCACCACGATCCGCGCCCCGCGCAGGCTCGACCACTTCCATCCGCAGGCCGCGAAGCCGATCACCGCGTCGTCGACCGCAGCGAGCAGGTAAGCCTGGTCGTCGGGAAGATCGATCAGCGCGTGCGCCATCCGCTCGAGCCCGTCGCGGTCTGGCTCGACCTCGTAGAAGTCGCAGTAGGCCTCCATCAGCGGCAGGATCTGCTCGACGTCGTCGTGGTTGGCGGCGCGGATCTCGCTCATCGTCCGATATGGAATCCGATCCGGCGCGGGATCGCAGCCAGCGTCCGGCTGACGACCCCCGGACGACGCCCCTCGAGCTCGGCGCGCTCGGTCCGGTCGAGCGCAGAGCGGATCGCGTTACCGCCGAGCCATCGGAAGGGCTCCGGCGGAACGCGCTGCGGCGATCTCCGGACCAACGGCAGCCGCGCCGGCTCGTCGTCGAGGCCGAGCGCCAGCGAAGCGAGGCTGCGGCCCACCATTTGCGACGGCGCGACCCCGTTGCCGCTGTATCCGAAGGCGGTCACGGTCCTCCCGGCGCCACCGCGGACCCCGTTCCCGCCATCGTCATGAATCACCGGCAGGTGGGACGGCGAGGCGTCGATCGGGCCGCCCCAGGCGCGCTCGATTCGCCTCCCGTCGAGTTCGGGGAAGGTCTCCCGCAAGCTTGTGACGATCCGCTCAATCACGCCCGGATCGTGCTCGATCCGCCCCTTGACCCGCCCGCCGAGGCCGATCCGGCCCCCGCCCCAGCCGTACGCGATCCGGCCGTCGGGCGTGGTCCGGAAGTAGTGGATCAGCCGGCGGCTGTCGGTGATGCATTCGCCCCCGGTCCAGCCGATCTGCTCGAGCACGTCGGGCACCGGCTCGGTGAGCACGATGTGGCTCGAGGCGACCGTGAACCGCGCCGGCCGGCCCGGCGCCCCGGCGCCGGCGGCGAGCACCGCGACGGGGGCGCGAACGCTGCCGCCGGGGGACCGCGCCTCGACGACCCCGCCGCCGCCCGCCCGCAGCTGCGCCGGCGTTCGCTCGTAGAACTCGACCCCCGCCTCGATCATCCGCCGCCGCAACCCGAACGCGAGCCGCGCCGGCTGCACCGTGGCGGCACCGGGGAAGAACGCGGCGGCGCGAAAGCGCGGCGAGCGGCAGCGCTCGGCGACCTCCGCCGCATCGAGCCCGCGGACCACGTCGGCGACACCGAGCTCGCTGCACGCCTCGATGACTTCGGCTGCCGCGGGGTCGTGGGCCTCCGCGGTCGAGACCTGCAGGTAGCCGGACTTCCGGAACCAGGCGTCGACGTCGTGGCGCTCGCAGAACTCGCCGATCTCGTCGACCGAGCGCGCCGCCGCTCGCCCAACTGCGAGCGCGTATTCGTCCCCGAACTGGTCGCGCATCCTCGGCAGCGCGTGCCACATCGTGTTGCAGAAGCCACCGTTGCGCCCGCTCGGCCCGTGCGCCGCGAGATCGGCCTCGAGCACGACGATCCGCGAGTCGGGCTCGAGCCGTTTCGCGTGCCAGGCCGTCCACATCCCCGTGTACCCGGCGCCGATCACCACCAGGTCGGCTTGCAGGTCGCCGTTCAGCGCCGGGCGCGGCTCCGGTGCCCCGGCCTCTTCGACCCAGTATCCGGGCGCTTCGTGTTTCAGCGCTCGGGCGGCCCGTCCGACCCGACGCCCTCGAGCACCCGCTTCTTCTCCGACTCGAACTCCTCCTCGCTCAGCACTCCCTTCTGCTTCAGGTCGCCGAGCTTCTCGAGCCGCTCGAGCCGCGCGTCGTGCTCGTCGCGGCTGCCGAGATCGTCAATCGCCGAGCGCATCCGCGTCGCGCCGGACTCACCGAACTCGCGTATCCGCGTCGCGAGCCGCTCGCGCCACTCGCCCGGCTGCGCGTCGGGGAACTCGTTACGGACCTTGCGGGTGAGCGCCTCGAGGCCGATCCCCGCCATGCCGATCAGGGCCAAGGTCGTTACGACCTCACGGGTCGACTGCGGCGGCGAGACGATCAGGAAGACCAACACGGCCCCCGCGAACACTCCCCAGACGACGCCCGGGCGCTCGCGGAAGCTCGGCGCCAGCGAGCGCCGGATCGCCACCGCCGACGAGGCCGGCGACGCGAGGTAGGAGGCGATCACGAACAGGATTCCGAGGGCGATCACCGTGGTCGCGATTCCGGAGAGCAGGTCGGTTCCGATCGAGTAGGCGTTTTCAACGGCGGGGCGCACACCCTCGGTCTTCGCAAGCTCGTCGACGACGAGCGTGCCGCCGACCTTGCGCAGCGCCAGCGCCGCGACCCCGGCGACGATCAGCCCGAGCCCGTAGCCGAAGACGACGAGCCAGCGCCGGCCCCTGGCCAGGTACGCGGCGATTCCGAACAGCAGCAGCGTTCCGAGCGAGAAGACCAGCGCCAGCCCCTTGACCAGCTTGGTGATCGTCTGGGCGCTGTCGAGCTGCTCGGACTCGACGATTTCGAGCTGGGCAACGTCGGGCGGCAGCTTCTCGGAGATCACCTTCTTGTCGATTCCGATTCGCGACGCGAGCTGCTCGACGATCGGGCGCAGGTCGAGCACGACTACCCCGTCCTGGGTCGAGACCGTCGTGCTTTTCTCCTCGAGGATCGCCACCAGCTGCGAGTGGGCGACGCGGTTCGCCTCCCTCCACAGCGACTGGACCTGGGATGTCTGCAGGGCGCGCTCGGCGGCGCGAACCGCGAACTCGCGCAGCCCGCCGGCTGCCGGCGCGGCAAGCGGCTTCAGGTCCTCGGGCAACTCCTCGCGCAGCAGCGCGGTCACGTTGACGTTGGCGTAGAGCTCGTCGACCGCGTAGTTGGCGACCTGGCCCGAAATCTCCTCGTCCTCGAGCAGGCGGCTGCTGGTGTCGACCCACTCGTCGCTGTCGAGCGCCTGGCGGTCGACCCAGGTCGTGAAGATCGAGAGGAATGCGAGCACCGAGGCGGCGATCACGAGCACGCGGACGGTGATCTTGTGGCGGGTCTCGTCCGGCGTGGCGTTCATGAACGCCAGCCTATATCGGGCGCTACTTCTTCCTCTTCTTCTTGCGGCACTTGCCCTTTTTCAGCTTGCGGCCCTTCTTGCACTTCTTCCTCGCAGCGCCGGGTGCGGCGGTGGTGCTCCCGCCCGGGGCGGTGATCGGCGCAACTGGCAGCTGCGGGCAGCCGGCGAGCGCACTCGGGACAGTGCAAACGACCTCGAAGGCACCGATGTCGCAGAGGCCGGATTGCGGCCGCGGGATGCCGCGCTGGTCGGTGCCGGGGCAGTTGGGCGCACCGACTGGAACCCGATTTATGGCGGCGCTCGGGGGCCCGTCCATCGGCGGGCCGAGCGCCATTGTCTTCGTCGGACCGCCGTTGTCGGCAAGTGACTCGAGCAGCGGGTTGCCGATCGTCACGACGCCCGGACAGGCGCCGCCGGCCGCGAAGTCAAGGTTCGAGGTGCCAGTCATTGTGCCTGCCGAGCCGCAGTTCGCGCCGACGTCAGCCTCGTTCTCGGACCAGATCGTGTTGTTTGCGTCCATGAGGCCGAACACGGTCACGAACGTCCCGCCGCCGGCGCCGTCCGCTCCGCCCGGGCCGAATCCGACCGTTTGGGCGCCCCCGCCACCGCCCTGGCCGGCGGTGTTGGCCGCGATGGTCACGTTGATGAGCGTCGTCGACCCTGCGCCGGCTTGCTGGATCGCGCCGCCGTCACCACCTACGCCTCCGGCGCCACCGTTCCCGACGCCGGCGCCCTTGGCGCCGCCGGTCCCGCCCATGCCGGCGCGGTTGTCGAAGAAGGTCGAGTTGGTGATCACCAGGTCGCCCGCGTTCGCGATCGCTCCGCCATCCTGCCCGGCGCCGCCCGGTCCGCCGGTGCCGCTGAGCGGGATCATGCCGACGCCGTTGCCCCCTTGTCCACCGGTCCCGCCGTCGCCCGACGAGTTCCCGGAGAAGGTCGAGTTGCGGACGGTGAGGTCGCCTCCCACCGTGTTGTGGACGGCGCCACCCAAGCCCCCGGGACCGCCGGTCCCGCCATCGTCGCCGGGCACGCCGGGAGACCCGCTCGCCGCTCCGACAGCTCCCGACGCGCCGTCGCCGGCGTGATTGTTGACGAGCTCGACGCGCAGCAGAGTCAGATCACCGCTGTTCTCGATCGCGCCGCCGCTGAGGCCTGTCGCGCCCGACCCTGGCGCCCCCTCTCCGCCCGTACCGCCAGCCAGCGTCAGATCGCGGATCGTCACCACCTGCACTGGTGGGCATGTTCGGGATCGTGAAGATCCGGTCGAAGTTCGCCATCGCGGTGATGGTCGTCTCGTCGGCTCCCTGGCCGACGATCGTCAGGTTCTTGTCGATGACGATGTCGAGCTCGGTGACGACCGGGTCGACACCCGGATCGATCACGATCACGTCGCCGGGGTCGGCATTCTGGACCTCGTAGCGGAGCTCGCCGGGCAAGCTGGTGTCGTCGGGGGAGGTGACGTTCCCGGCCGCCGGTACCGCGAGCAGGGCAAAGAGTGTCGTGGTGACAACTCCCGTGCGAATCAACTTCTGCCTCACCGTCTCCCCTCTCAGTTCGAAGCTGAGTCTACGCCTCCGGCCCCGGCTTTTCATCCCGTTTCTCGCCGCGCTTGAAGATCGCCCGGTCGAGCTCGCGCTTTCCGACCAGCCTCCCGATCGGTCCGGGAACGTGCCCGAGCACCTTCCAGCCCCAGGCCTGCACGGGCGGGATCGGGATTCCCTTCTCGACCGTCTTCGAGCTGCCGTCCTCATCCCTCGCCTCGAAGGTCAGCGTCGCATCGCGGTTGAAGATGTAGCCCTTCGGGGGCTCGATCGACTTCAGCCGCAGCTCCTTGTGCTCGCCGCGGAAGAGGTCGAGCCACCCCTTCAGCGACCGGTAGAGGATCACCGCGCCGATCACGGCGGCGACCGCCGCCACCGCAAGCAGAACGAGCAGGATCTCGAGGATCGTGTCCACACCGGGAGTCTCCCGGTTTCGGCGCGGGGCATACCATCAGCGCATGGCGAGCGCTGTGCGGCGAGCAGGACGGGTCTTGACCGCGCCCGTGCGCTGGCTCAGTCCGCAGTCGGCCCGCACCGGAAAGGGCCTCGAGCGCCGGACGGTGGCGCTGATCATCGCGATGATGGTGATCGTCAATCTGGTCGGGGCGGTGGCCGTGTTCGCGTTTGCCGGCCTGGTCGGGGCTCCAGAGCTCGAGGACACCAAGGAGATCTGGATAGCCAACGCGATCGCGCTCGTCGCCTACGTCCTGATCGCGCTCGCGGTCGGGATCGTCTGGGGGACGAAGCGGCTCCGCCTGGTGCGCCACTTCCTGCGCGAGGAACGGGCGCCCGGGCCCGAGGAACGCCGCGCCGTGCTCAGGGCGCCGGGGCAGATCACGCTCGTGATGATGGTGCTCTGGGGGGTGGCGGTGATCCCGTTCACGATCCTCAACGCGACCTTCTCGCTCGAGCTCGCGGTGCGGGTCGGCGGCAGCGTCTTCATCACCGGCCTGACGACGAGCGCGATCGCCTACTTCCTCGCCGAGCGCCTGCTCCGCGCCGCCACCGTGCGGGCGCTCGCCGCCGAGCTCCCCGAGCGCCCCGCCGTCCCCGGGGTCGCCGCCCGCGGCCTGATCGCCTGGATGCTGGGCAGCGGGGTGGCGCTGATCGGGCTGACTTCGATCGGGATCTCGACCCTGGTCGAGCAGGACTTCTCCCGCCACCAGCTCGCGCTGGTCGTGGTCGTGATGGGGGCCGGCGGCTTCGTGATCGGGCTCGCGCTCGTCCTGCTCGCGGCGCGTGCGACCGCGGACCCGGTGCGCTCGGTCCGCGACGCGCTCGCCCGGGTCGAGAAGGGCGACCTCGAGACCGAGGTCCCGGTCTACGACGGCAGCGAGGTCGGGCTGCTGCAGGCCGGCTTCAACCGCATGGTCTCCGGGCTGCGTGATCGCGAGCGGATCCGCGAGGCGTTCGGCACCTACATCGACCGCGACGTCGCCGAGCACATCCTCGCCGAGGGCCCCTCGCTCGAGGGCGAGGAGGTCGAGGTGACGCTGATGTTCCTCGACATCCGCAACTTCACCAGCTTCGCCGAGCAGTTCGCCGCCGACCGAGGTGGTCTCGACCCTGAACCGTCTCTTCGAGCGTGCGGTGCCGGTCATCCACGAGCACGGCGGGTTGGTCGACAAGTTCATCGGCGACGGGCTGCTGGCGGTCTTCGGGGCGATCCGCCGCGGCGAGGACCACGCCGATCAGGCGCTCGCCGCGGCGCTCGAGATCGTGCCGCTGGTCGAGAAGGAGTTCGGCGGTGAGATCGAGAGTCGGGATCGGGCTCAACTCGGGCAGAGTGATCGCCGGCAACGTCGGCGGCGCCGGCCGGCTCGAGTTCAGCGTGATCGGCGACGCGGTCAACGTCGCGGCGCGGGTCGAGGCCGCGACGCGCGAGACCGGCGACACGATCCTGATCAGCGAGGAGACCGCGCGCCGGCTGCAGGACACACACGAATTCGACCGCCGGCCCGAGATCGAGCTCAAGGGCAAGAGCGGGCGGGTCGCGCTCTACGCGCCGAAAGCGCTCAGCCGGGCCGCCGCGAAGCGGGCTTGATCGCGGTGGCCGAACCGTAAGCCGCCCTACGGCGACTACTACCGCGAGATCTACGCCAAGGGGATGTTCGCGAACGAGCGCCCGACGCTGCCGATGTCCTCGGCCGAGCTCGAGCGCCGCGCCGCCGAGAGCCTCGACGAGCGCGCGGTCGCCTACATATACGGGGGCGCGGGCAGCGAGGACACGATCCGCGACAACCTCGAGGCGTTTCGCCGCTGGCGGATCGTCCCCCGCGTGCTCGCCGGCGAGCTCTCGGAGCGAGACCTCTCGACGACGCTGCTCGGAACCGAGATCCCCGCCCCGGTGCTGCTCGCCCCGATCGGGGTCCAGAAGCTCGTCCACGAAGAGGGCGAGCTGGCGAGCGCGCGGGCAGCGGCCGAGCTCGGGCTGCCGCTGGTCGTCAGCACCGCATCCTCGACCCCGATGGAGGAGATCGCGGCGGCGAATCAGGACTCTCCGCGCTGGTTCCAGCTCTACTGGACCAGCGACGAGGAGCTGACGCGGAGCTTCGTCGAGCGCGCCGAGGCGACTGGTTACTCGGCGATCGTCGTCACCGTCGACAACTTCGTTCCAGGGTGGAAGCCGCGCGACCTCGAGCAGGCCTACCTGCCGTTCCTCGAGGGAATCGGGATCGCTCAGTACCTCTCCGACCCGGTCTTTCGCGCCGGGCTGGAGAAACCGCCCGAGGAGGACATGCCCGCCGCGGTCGGCCACTTCCTGGGCGTGTTCAGCAACCCCTCGCTCGACTGGGACGACCTCGAGTGGCTGCGCGGCGAGACCTCGCTGCCGATCGTCCTCAAGGGCATCCTCCATCCCGACGACGCCCGCGAGGCAGCCGAGCGCGAGGTCGACGGAATCATCGTCTCCAACCACGGCGGCCGCCAGATCGACGGCGCGATCGCATCGCTCGACGCGCTCCCCGGCGTCGTCGAGGCCGCCGGCGGCCGCACCGCGATCCTGCTCGACAGCGGCATCCGCTCGGGCGCCGACATCACCAAGGCACTGGCGCTCGGCGCCGACGCCGTGCTGGTCGGCCGCCCCTACCTGTGGGGGCTGGCGCTCGAGGGGCAGGCGGGCGTCGAGACGGTGATGCGCTCGATGCTCGCCGAGCTCGACCTCACGCTCGCGCTCAGCGGCCACGCCTCGATCGAGCGGGTCGACGAATCGCTGCTGCGGCGGGCAGAGTGAGCACGCGCCGGGGACAGCGCGACCGCGGCTGGAACCTCGCCGGGGCGATCTACGGCCAGGTGCTCGTCACCTCGCTGATCGCGGCGTTCTCGGAAGACCAGGGGCTCGAGTCCGAGCAGATCCTGGTCGGAGTCTCGATCTCGATGGTGATCTTCTGGGTCGCGCACATCTACGCCGCCTCGGTCGCCAAGCGGCTGCACCAGACCCGCGCCCTGACCTTGGATGAAATCCGCGGGGAGATCGGCAACGAATGGCCGATGCTGCATGCCGCGCTCCCGGCGATCTTCGTGCTCGGCCTGGGGTCGATCGACGTGATCTCGGTCCGGAATGCGGTCGAGCTCGCGATCGCCCTCGGGATCGTCCAGCTCTTCATCTGGGGCTTCGTGATCGCCCGCGCTTCCGGGATGGGGCCGGTCCGGACGGGCGGCACCATGATCGCCACCGCGGGCTTCGGGCTATTGATTGTCTTCCTGAAGGTCCTGGTCCACTAGCGGCCACCAGCCGACCCTCTCTGGAGCGGCTGCTTGCAGTCGCGAATGATGTGGGGTCGGCGCTCGTGGCCGCGACCTTATGGCGAAGCCGCCCCTATGCCGCGGCCTCGGCCTTGCGCAGCCCGCGGATCGCGAACACGAACAGCACCGCGACCATCCCGCCCGCGATCGCGATCGCCTGCAGGTAGTCGGCGGGCTGATTCGCGAGCAGCTCGCGGCCCGTTTCCATGATGTGGGTCGCCGGGTCGTACTTGGAGACGGCGCCGACCCAGCCGGCGAGCAGGTCGCGCGGCACATACACCGGGGCCAGGAACAGGAAGAGGAAGGTCGGCACCATCATCAACGGGGTCGCCTGCAGGCTGCGGAAGCGCAGCGCGATTCCGGCCGAGAAGAGGATGCCCGCGACGTTGACGACCGCGGCCATCGCGTAGAGCTTGACGAGGTCGACCGGGCCGCCGAGCACCTCCATACCGGCGATCAGCGCAATCGTGGTGACGACACCGAGTGTGATCGCGGCCCGAACCATCGAGACGATCCCGTAGCCGAGGATCAGCGCGCTGCGGTGGGGAGTCGCCAGCATCAGCCGCCGGCCGAACCCGAACTGGAAGTCGGCGGCGATCGAGAATCCGGTGAAGACGCCGCCGAATGCCGCGGCCTGGAGGAGCACGAACCCGTACTCGAACGCGGTGTAGCCGGCCGGATAGTCGAACCCCGGCACCTCGGTCACGGCCGAGAGCCCGCCGGCAAAGGCGACGAAGAAGAAGATCGGCATCAGCAGCGGCGGCAGGAGCAGCGCCGGGCTGCTGATGAAGCTGTCGAGGAGGCGCCGGGCGAGCCCGCCGGCAACCGAGAGGTAGCGCCGCATCAGGTCCTCACCATCCTCTGCTTGATCGAGATCGTCGCGAGGCTCAAAGCCACGACCAGGATCGCGATCGCGAAGCCGAACCCGAGCGCGAGCGCCTCGGCGTCCCAGCCGGTGATCAGCAGGCTGCGGACCCCCTCGATCAGGTAGCTGACCGGGTTGTAGGTGGTGATCGTCTTGAACCACTGATGCTCCATCAGGTCGCGCGGCAGCGCCATCGAGCTCATGAACAGGAAGACGAAGATGAGCGGGAAGAGCCCCTGGACGTTTTCGGGGGTGCTGGCGCGCATCCCGGCGATCAGCCCGATCGAGCCGAACGCGAGGCTGATCAGGGTCGCGAGCGCGATCAACACGAGCGCGCCCGGGATCCCGGCCTCGATGTGGCCCCCGGCGATCAGCCCGACGGTGATGTAGGTCGCCGCCTGAAAGAGCCCGACCGCGAGCGTCCCGGCGAGCTGGCCGACGATCAGCGCCGCGGGGCGCACGGGGGTGAGCTGCATGCGGTTGAAGAAGCCACTGACGTTGTCCTCGGCGAGGTTCTGCCCGGTGCCGATCACCGCGAAGACCCCGCCCTGGAGAAAGGCGAAGGCGAGCGCGAAGCTGACGTAGTTGTCGGTCGGGAAGCCGGGCAGCTCGGTCGTCGAGTCGAGCCCCGACGAGTTGATCGCCAGCAGGATGAGCGGGAACAGCGTCGCCGGCACGATCTGCGCCGGCTGGCGCACTGTGCGGACCGCCGAGCGGCGGGCCAGCTCGCGGATCTGCAGCCAGAGGCTCGGGTGGTTCACGCGGCGCTCCCCTCGTAAACCGGCTGCTCGCCGGTCGTCGGATCGCCCTCGGCCTCGGCCTGCGCGCCCTCGAGCGAGCGCCCGGTCTTGGCCAGGAAGACGTCGTCGAGGCTCGGAGCGTGGAGCTCGATGTTCGCGATCCGGATCCCCTCGTCGTCGAGGGTGCGGACGATGTCGGCGAGCTCCTCGGGGCCGTTGGCGAGCCGCACCGCGGCCCCTGCCGGCGCTCCCGGCACCAGCTCGCCGAAGCGCTCGAGCAGCCCGGAGACCCGGTCGCGGTCGTCGCGCTCGACCGGGACCGCCTCGACCGTCGGGCGGCCGACCTCGGCCTTGAGCTTCTGCGGTGTGCCCTCGGCGACGAGTTTGCCCTGGTCGATGATCCCGACCCGCGCCGCGAGCTGGTCGGCCTCCTCCAGGTACTGGGTGGTGAGAAAGACGGTCACGCCCTCGTCGCGGGAGAGGTGGGCGACCTCGTCCCAGAGCGCCTGGCGGCTCTGGATGTCGAGCCCCGTGGTCGGCTCGTCGAGGAACAGGACCCGCGGCCGGTGCACGAGCGCCAGCGCGAGGTCGAGCCGCCGCTTCATCCCGCCTGAATAGCCGCTCACCTTGCGGTCGGCGGCGTCGGCGAGCCCGACCCGATCGATCAGCTCCTTGCCCCTCGAGCGGCGTTCCGCCTTCGGCAACCCATGGAGCGCCGTCTGCAGGCGCATGTGCTCGTTGGCGCTCAGCTGCGGATCGAGAGCGGCTTCCTGGAGCGCGGCGCCGATCGCGTCGCGGACCTTGGCGCCTTCCTTGACGACGTCGTAGCCGGCGACGAGCGCGGTTCCCGAGGTCGGCGGAAGCAGCGTGGTCAGCATGTGGACGGTGGTCGACTTGCCGGCGCCGTTCGGGCCGAGGAAGCCGTAGATCTCACCCGGGGCGACCTCGAGCTCGATGCCGTCAACGGCGCGGATCTCCTTGAACTCGCGGACGAGGCCCTCGACCTTGATGCTGTTGTCGGCTGCCATTCGGAATCCCTTCTTAGGCGTTCGGTGGTTTATACGCGAGTGGGTATGTCGGCACCGGCGACTGACCTCTTCGCCGACCGATACGCTGCCTGCGTGGCTGTAAAGAACCCGCTCGACGGGGTTCCTCGCCAGATAGGGAGCGCGCTCGGCGACATCGGAAAGATCGCCGAGGGCGTGCAGATGCTGCCCGAGCTGGCGAAGATCCTCACCAAGATCGAAAAGAGCGCCGCGTCAATGGACGCCGAGGTCAAGAAGATGAGCGCCGAGGTCTCGCGGCTGAACGTCAAGGTGGAGACGCTGATCAACGAGCTCGAGCCGCTCCCCGAGAAGCTCGACGATCTCTCCGGGACCCTGCACCCCCTGCGCCGGACCCTGAACCGCTTCGGCCGCGGCAACGGCGAGCCGAAGGCCGACGAAAAAGAAGAAGAGAAGACCGGCTAGCCGGCGCTAGTCGTCCTCGCCCCCGTGGCCCTTGGACCGGGCCCAGGGCGGCGGCCCCCCGCCTCCACCCTTCTCGGTTTCGCCGTCCTCCTCACACTGCTTGAGCGCGTCCTTCGCGGCGTGCTTGTCGAGACCGAAGTTCTCTTCCAGCATCGTCTCGAGCTCCTTCTTTTCGAACTGCCCGGCGGCTGCGCAGATCTGCGAGGCGTCGGAGAGGGTCGCCGGCGTCGCTGCGGCGGGCGCCGTTGCGGCGGCGGTCGTGGTCGGGGGCGGCGCCGCGGTCGTCGTCGGCGCCTCGGTCGCCGTCGGCTGCTTCTCGCCCAGGGTGCCGAGCGCGGCTGCGCGCGGGCTCGGCGGCCCTTCCCCGCCAAGTCCCTGGGCGATGGCAAACCCGGCGAGGCCGAATGCGACCGCGGCGGCGAGTGCCGCCATCCGCTTGCGAGACGGAAGGCGAGCGGTTCTGGCCAGAGGAGTGGGACGCCCGCGGCGCGGCATCACTGCGGTCCTCGGCACCTTCGTGGGAGCGATCGCCTGTGTCGGCGCTTCGGGGTCGGACTCGAGCATGCCGAGCGCGGCGCGCGTCGACCGCGGTCGCGCCTTCGGGTCCTCGGCAGTCAGCCTCTCGGCCAGCGTCGACAACTCGGGGGGCGACTCGGCACCGAGCGTCTCACCGAGCACGACACCGACCGAATAGAGATCGGAGCGCTTCGTCGCCGGCTCGCCCGCCTCGACCTCGGGCGCCATGTAGCCGCGCGTGCCCAGCACCTTGCCGGTCTCGGTGATCCGCGTTCCGCCCGAGCTCGGCTGCGCGATCCCGAAGTCGGTGAGCAGCGCCCGCCCCTGCTCGTCGATCAGCACGTTGGCGGGCTTCACGTCGCGGTGGATGACCCCCGCCGAGTGGATGTGCTCGAGCGCTCCGAGCAACTGCCGCGCGAGCCCGCCCGCGTCGATCGGTTGGCCGGCGGCGAGCCGGTCGGCCAGAGTTCCGCCGGACACGTACTCGCTGACCAGGAACGGCCGCTGGCCGCCGGCCTCGAAGTCGAATACCTGGACCAGGTTCGGGTGCGAGAGCCGGGCCGCGATCCGCGCCTCGCGGCCGAACCGCTTCACGAAGTCGCGGTCGAGCGCCAGCGTCTCGCTCAGCACCTTGACGGCGACGTCGCGCCCGAGGCGCTCGTCGCGGGCCCTCCACACCGAGGCCATGCCTCCCGTGCCCAGGAGCGCATCGAGGCGGTAGCGCCCCACCATTGTTCCTGCCGCCAGGCGGCTATCGGCCATCAAGGCGGGGGTACCCGCCCGGCGGCTATCTATGCGCGCCTCCCTACTAAAAAAAGCTGGGCGCGACCGCGGACATCTCGAAACCGCGCCCGGTGCGGCGGTTGAGGCAGCGAACGCCGACGACCGGCGTAGCCGGAGCGGCCTGCGGGATCTCGACCACGCTGCACGTGAACAGCCCGCGGCTGACGCTTGCCCCGGGAGATAGCCGCGGCCCCTGGCTCAGGGTCGTGTCGCCGGCGCAGACGAAGCGGGCGGCCTTCTTCGCGCCGACCTCGATCCCGAACCCGTAGTCGAGCTCGCACGATCGCGGCCGCGGCGGCGTCGCCCAGCTCTTCGTGCGGATGTCGCAGCGCGCTGCCCCTTTCACCCGCTTGTCGCCCTTGAAGATGGCGCAGCCGACGTTGCCGTCGGGAGTCTGGAGGAAAGCGAGCTTTCCGGCGGCCGCGGTGGCGGGCAACGCAAGCAGGGCGCAGGTCACCGCCGAGATCGCGATCAGCCGCTTCATCGCGGCGAGCCTACATATATAGGGCGGCTAGGCCCCGATCGGGGTCGGCGGCGGCGGGATGTTCTGCTCGATGAAGAACAGCGACCCGGGATCGGTGACCCGTACGTAGACGTCGGGTAGCTTCCAGAACCCGCACTCGATCCCCTTTCGCTTCCCCTTTCGCACTGCGCCGACATAGGAAGCGACGCCGACCAGCCGCGGGCCGAGCGACGTGTTGGCGATCAGCGGTCCACCGCTGTCGCCGTGGCAGGCCGAGCGGCTGACGACGAGGCGCGGGAACGGGCGCCCGAGCGCGCAGATCGAGGTCTGGGCGGAAAAGTGATGGCGGTAGAGGGCCTGGCAGCTTGTCCGAACGGTGACCTCGGTCGCGGTCAGGATGCCGACCTGCGGCCGCCGCGTACGGGTCGGGGTGCGCTGGCCGTAGCCGGCAATTGTCAGCGTCGACCGCGGGGCGGTGAAGACCGAGTCCTCCGTCGGGGTGGCGAGCGTGATCGGCGGCGCCGTCGTCGGCTCGGCGAGGTAGAGGATTGCGAGATCGTGGAGCGTGTCCTGCGGCCAGCCGGGAAAGATGCTGACCCCGATCACCGAGATCTGCTGGCCGACAGAGTGGTCACCGAGGAACGGGCGATTGGCGATCACAATCGGGTTCGGCTCCGCGGTGCAGTGCGCCGCGGTCAGCACCCGGCTCGGGGCGATCACCGAGCCCGAGCAGAGCGAGCGCTCCGTCGCCACCGCGACCGTCGATCCGGTCGCCGCGAATGCCCCGCCGATGACGCTCTTCTTCGCCTTCGGATTCTCCTCAGCCGCAGCGGGTGCGGCAAGCAGCGCGCACAGCGCAGCCAGTCCCAGCAGTCCCGCCATTCCCGCACGCTTCACACAGCCAGATTACCGGCGTGGCGCTCTTCGGCGGCGGCTGACGTTTACCCTCCAGCTTCCAGCGATCCAGCCAACGACAGGAGACACACAGAGATGGCGAACCGGACCTATGTGATCGGCGTCGGGATGACCAAGTTCGACAAGCCCGGCACCAAAGAGGGCGACTACCCCGAGTGGGCGAAGGAGGCCGGCACCAAGGCGCTCGAAGACGCCGGCATCCCCTACGACACCGTCGAGCAGGCCTTCGTCGGCTACTGCTACGGCGAGTCGACCTCCGGGCAGCGCGCCGTCTACAACCTCGGCCTGACCGGGATCCCGGTCGTCAACGTCAACAACAACTGCTCGACCGGCTCCTCGGCGCTGTTCATGGCGCGCCAGGCCGTCAAGGGCGGGCTCGCCGATTGCGCGCTGGCGCTCGGCTTCGAGAAGATGGAGATGGGCTCGCTCGGGGTCAAGTACACCGACCGCACCAACCCGATGGACAAGCACATGCTGACCATGTTCGAGGCCCGCGAGCCCGAGTCCTCGCCCCCGGCGCCGCAGATGTTCGGCAACGCCGGCCGCGAGCACATGGAGAAGTACGGCTCCGAGCCCGACCACTACGCGTGGATCGGCTGGAAGAACCACAAGCACTCGGTCAACAACCCCTATGCCCAGTTCCAGGACGAGTACTCGATCGAGGACATCAAGGGCGCGAAAATGATCCACGACCCGCTGACGAAGCTGCAGTGCTCGCCGACCTCGGACGGGTCGGGGTGCGCAATCGTCGCCTCGGAGAAGTTCGTCTCCGAGCACGGCCTCGAGGACCAGGCGGTCGAGATCGTCGGCCAGTCGATGGTCACCGACATGCCCTCGACCTTCGAGGAGAAGAGCTCGATCAAGATCGTCGGCTCCGACATGTCAAAGCAGGCCGCGGACGCGGCCTACGAGGAGGCCGACGTCTCGGCCTCCGACGTCGACGTCGTCGAGCTGCATGACTGCTTCAGCTCCAACGAGCTGATCACCTACGAGGCGCTCGGTCTCGCCGAAGAGGGCGAGGGCCACAAGCTGGTCGACGCCGAGGCGACGACCTACGGCGGCGACGGCCCGGTGGTCAACCCCTCCGGCGGCCTGATCTCGAAGGGCCACCCGCTCGGCGCCACCGGCCTCGCGCAGTGCTCGGAGCTCACCTGGCAGCTGCGCGGCGACGCCGACAAACGCCAGGTCGACGGCGCCACGACGGCGCTCCAGCACAACATCGGCCTCGGCGGCGCCGCGGTCGTCACGGTCTACAAGGCGCCGGAGGCCTGAGCAACCGCAGATGACGATGGGCAGCAGGGCAGTCGAGAAACTGGCCCTGCTGCGGGTCCCGCGCAGAGTCGGGATCGTGAGCGCGAGCCAGCCGGACCACCTCTTCCGCCTGCTCGGCGCGCTGCGCCGCTGGGGAAAGAGCCCGGCGGCGGGCGCGACCGCGATGGCGGGCACCTACCCCGATGAGACCTGGGTGATCGACGAGCTCGGCGAGCTCAGCTTCGGCGAGATGGGGCGGCGCTCGAACGCGCTCGCCGACTCGCTGCTCGCCGCCGGGGTGAAGCCGGGCGATGCGGTCGGGCTCATGTGCCGCAACTCGCGCTACTTCGTCGATTCGACGATCGCCTGCGCGAAGGCCGGGGCGGTGCTGCTGCTGCTCAACACCGATTTCGCCGCGCCACAGCTCGCCGGCGTGCTCGAGCGCGAGCAGCCGGTGGCGCTGATCCACGACCAGGAGTTCGAGGACAAGCTCGCCGCGATGGGCGTCGAACGGCGCTTCATCGGGTGGCACGACGGAGCCGTCGAGCAGCCGACTATCGAGGAGCTGATCGAGGCCGGCGACGACTCCGACCGAAAGCCACCGGAGGTCGAGGGCCGCGTGACGATCCTCAGCTCCGGCACGACCGGCACCCCGAAGGGCGTCCAGCGAGAGGGCGGCGGCTCGCTGCTGCCGCTGTTCGGCTACCTCGACCGGGTCGGCTTCCAGGCCCGCGACACCCACGTGGTGGCGCCGCCGATGTTCCACGGCTGGGGCCTCTTCCACCTCGGGCTCAGCTTCCTGCTCGGCACCACGGTGGTGATGCGGCGCCGCTTCGATCCTGAGGGGACGCTCGAGATGATCGCCGAGAACAAGGCAACGTCGGCGGCGATGGTGCCGGTGATGCTGCAGCGGATCCTCGAACTACCGCCGGAAGCGCTGGCGCGCCACGACACCAGCTCGCTGCGGGCGATCCCGCTCGGCGGCTCGGCGGTTCCCGGCGACCTAGCACCGCGGGCGATGGACGCGTTCGGCGAAGTCGTCTTCAACACCTACGGCTCGACCGAGGTCGCGTTGGCGAGCACCGCCACCCCAGCCGACCTGCGCCGCTTCCCGCATACCGCCGGCTTCCCGATGCCGGCGACCGAGGTCGAGATCCTCGACGACGCCGGGCGCAAGCTCCCCCAGGGCGAGACGGGGACGGTTTTCGTCGGCTCGGACCTGCGAAGCGACGGCTATTCGGGCGGCGGCAACAAGCTCGAGGTCGACGGGATGCTGTCGAGCGGCGACCTCGGCCACTTCGATGACGAAGGGCTGCTGTTCATCGACGGCCGCGAGGACGACATGATCGTCTCCGGCGGCGAGAACGTCTACCCGGGCGAGATCGAGGACCTGCTCGCCTCGCACCCCGCGGTCTCCGAGGCAGCCGTGATCGGGGTCGAGGACGATCAGTTCGGGCAGCGGATGCAGGCCTTCGTCTGCCTCCGCGACGGGGAGCAGCTCTCAGCCGAGCAGGTCCGCGAACACGTGAAGGCGAACCTCGCCCGCTACAAGGTCCCGCGCGAGGTCGAGTTCCTCGATGCCCTGCCGCGAAACCCGACCGGCAAGGTTCTGAAGCGCGAGCTCAGCGCCCGCTAGCGGCGCACGGCTACTTCTTCTTCTTCTTCTTGACGCACTTGCCCTTCTTGAGCTTGCGCCCCTTCTTGCATGTCTTAGTCGTCGTTGCGGGGACCGCCGTAGGCGCGGAGGTCACCGTGACGCCAGCGGGCGGAGGGGTCGGCGGCTCCGACGGGGTCACCTCGTCGTACTGGATCGTGCTCGTAGAGCAGCTCGAGGGACCACCGGGCCCGGTCGCTATGGCGTAGAAATCCGTGGAGCTGTTGTCGCCGACCGTGACCGTGATCCCCGGAGTGGTGAACAGCGCTTCCGCGGTGGGGGCTCCGATCGCCGTTAACGGTGCGCACGACGGACTGGTGTAGAGCTGGACGGTGGTTCCCGCTTCGGCGGTGCCCTGGATCGCGGGCATGTTGTTGTTGCCCCCGGATGCGGGCGACGTGCCGGTCAGCACCGGCGGCGAAGGCGGAGGCGGCACGGCGCCGAGCTCGAAGGCGCCGAGATCACAGAGGCCGGCGGCCGGGGCGGGGCGAATGAAGCCACGCTGGTCGGTCGGGGTGCAGCCCGCGCCCATGTTCGGGACGACGTCGTCGGCGTCACCCGCGGCCGAGATCGCCATCGTGTCCGTGGGCCCGCCGTTGGATGCCAAGCCGCTCAGCATCGGGTTGCCGCTGCTGAAGCCGGCACAGCCGCCGAGCGGGAAAGCGAGACTGAGCATGGTCCCACCGTTGGTGACCACGCCAGAGCAGCTGTCGGTCATGCTCGCAACGTCGATGTCGGTGTTCGACCCGAGCACGGAGTTTGTCAGCGTCGCGGCCCCCAGGAAGCCCGTCGCCAGCCCGCCGCCGAGGCCGTCGGTGGGTGCGGGCGAGCCGAGCGTCGCCTTTGCGCCGCTGCTGTTGTTGGCGATCGTCAGGTGAGTGCCGGTCAACGCGCCGCCGACGACAAAGATCCCGCCGCCGTTGCCGCCGTTGCCGCCCGGCTGTGGAGTGGACGTCCCGGGAGAGGTGTCCCCTCCCGCGCCCGCGCTGTTGTTGGCGATCGTCGAGTTGGTCAAAGTCATAAGCCCGGTCGGGATCGCGAAGATCCCGCCGCCTTCGCCGCCGTTCGCTCCGGCTCCGGCGAGGCCGACACCCAGGGGTGGCGGGCCTGGCGGGGTGTTGCCCGCCGCGGCGCCGTCGCCGCCGTCGCCGGCCTGGTTGTTGGGGCCGATGGTCGAGTTGGTGATCGTCATCGGCCCCGACGCGAAGAGCCCGCCGCCGCCGCCGGCCGTACCGCCATTGCCGCCGTTGCTGCCGGGCTGGTTCGCGAAATCGAGGTCGATGGCGCCGTTGCCGCCGTTGCCGCCGTTGCCGGCCGCGTTGTCGCGGAGCGTCGTGTCGATCATGGTGAGCGGCCCGTTGCCGTTGGCGAAGACCCCGCCGCCGGCGCCGCCGGCCCCACCGGCGCCGCCGTTCGTGGGCGTAGTGGCTGCGAATCCCGCTCCTCCGTTGCCGCCGTTCCCGGCGTGGCTGTTGCTCACGGTCACCCGTTCGAGGGTGAGCGTGCCTTCGCTGTAAATGCCGCCGCCATTGGCGCCGCCATCGCCCGTCCCGCCGTCCATGGCGATCGTGCCCGGGACACCCGGCATGCCGTTCGGGGCCTTTCCATCCGTAACGGTCAGGTCCTTGATCGTGACCACGCGGGGGAAGACGATGAAGAAGACCTGGCTCGCGTCGTTGCCGCTGACGGTATTTGCGGACTGGCCCAGTCCCTTGATCGTCAGGTTCTTGTTGATGAAGATCTCGCCCATGCTGAGGACGGGGTCGATCGACGCGTTCGCGAAGCTCACAGTCTCACCGGCACCGGCGAGGCCGATCGCGTCGCGCAGCGAGCACTGACCGGCGGCGCAATTGCCGTCGTTCTGGTCCGCGCTCGTGTCGACGACCTGGTCAGCCGCGAAGGCGCTTCCGCCCGTGACCGCGAATGAAGCGATCGCCAAAATCCCCGCCAGAAGCGCGTTGCACCTTCGACCTCTCATACCTCTCCCGTCCGATGCTCAATTGCTAAGACAGCGAGTATGGCCTACTTCTTGGCCTTTTTCTTCTTCTTGACGCACTTGCCCTTTTTCAACTTCTGGCTCTTCTTGCACTTCTTGCGCGTCGGCGTGGTTGAGGTCACCGGGGTCGCGGGTGTGAGCGGCGGAATCACCACGGGCCCGCCGCCGGGCGGGGGCGGCGGATTCGGGGTCGGGTCGCAGGCGTCGCCGATCCCGTCCATGTCGGCGTCGGCCTGACCGGCGTTCGGGACCGCCGGGCAGTTGTCGGTCGCATCGGGGACGCCGTCGCCGTCGCCGTCAGGCGGGGAGCGGGCACGAGCTCGAAGGCGCCGACATCGCAGGCCGCGCCCTGCGGGCGCGCGATGCCCCGCTGGTCGGTCGCGGCGCACATCGGGGTGATCGCTCCGACCGCGTCAACCGCCGCGCCGCCGGCGCCGATCGCCATTGTCTGCGTCGGGCCGCCGTTGCTAGCCAAGGCCCGAGCAGCGGGTCGCCGACAGTGAAACCGACGCAGCCCTCCTGTGGGAAGGCGACGCTGTAGAGCCCGCCGCCGTTGATGACGGCGCCGGAGCAGTTGGCGTCGGCGGCCGGGTCGGCCGAGGAGTTGTTGGCGACGATCGTGTTGGTCAGCGTGGTCGTGCCGACAACGAACTGCCGGATGCCGCCGCCCTCTCCGCGCACGGGGATCAGGGGTCCGACCCCCCCGACCGCGCCGGTCGAGTTGAGGGCGATCGTCAGATGGCTCCCGGTGAAGGTGCCCTGGTTCCCGATTCCGCCGCCAAAGCCACCGGAGCCCCCGAGCGCCGGCGTGGGCATCCCGACTGGCGGACCCAGACCCCCCGAGGCGCCGTTGCCCGCGTCGTTGTCGGAGATGGTCGAGTTGGTCGCGGTCACGCCTCCGGCGGACGCGATCCCGCCGCCGTTTCCTCCGTTGCCACCGGTGCCGCCCGCACCTATCATCGCCCCGGGGTTGCCTCCGCCGCCGCCGGGGCCGCCGCCGCCGGCGGTGTTGTTGGGGCCGATCGTCGAGTTGGTCACGGTGAGGGCGCCAATGGCAAAGACGCCCCCGCCTGCGCCGCCGCCGCCGCCGGCGCCGCCCGGTCCCGCTCCGGCTATTCCGCCGCCTCCACCGGCTCCGCCATCACCGGCGTGGTTGTCCGAGATCGTCGAGTCGATGATCGTCAGGCTGCCGCCGCTCATCACCCCGCCGCCATGGCCGCCGCCGCCGCCGCCGCCGCCCGCATTTCCCGTTGCAAAGGCGCCGGGAGCTCCATCGCCGCCGGTGCCGGCCTCGTTGCCGGTAATCGTCACCGAGTCGAGGGTCAGGGTGCCGTCGTTCAAGATGCCGCCACCGCTGTCGCCCATGGTTCCGGGGTCGGAGAACAGGGGGCCGTTGGCTCCGTCGGGCGCGTTTCCGCCAGTGATCGTCAGGTCGCTGATCGTGGCGGGATTGGCGCCCGCCGTGAACTCGAAAGCGCGGCCGTCGATGGCTGGATTGCCGCTCGCGTCGATTGTGGTCACGCCGGCTCCGAGACCGTCAATCGTGATGTCGTCACCGACGACGACCCGGCCGAGCGTCAGGGCGGGGTCAATCGTGGCGTCGAGGAAGCTGACCGTGTCGCCGGTGCCGGCCAGGCCCACCGCCTCGCGGAGCGTGCAGTCCGCCGCGACCGCCGTGCAAATGCCGTCGTTTCCGTCGGCGCTCGTGTCGACCGTTTCGCTCGTGGCTGCGGCCGGCGCCGCGGAAACAGCGAGCAAGCCCGCGGCGAGGACCGCCGTCAGTGCCGCTCTGCCTCTCCTCTTGCTCACAAGCCTCCTCTCCGACGCTACTGCAGCGAGTCTACCCGGTTTCTCCCCTACTTCTTCCTGCCCTTCTTCTTCTTTTTCTTCTTCACGCACTTGCCCTTCTTGTTGCGCTTCCTCCCCTTCTTGCATTTCTTCTTCGCCGGGGTCGTCGTCGTGGGAGGGGTCGTCGTCGGCGTCGTCGCCGGAGGCGGGTCGAGCGGGCGCTCGTAAGCCCCCGCGTCGCAGGCCCCGCCGATCGGACGGCCGACACCGCGCTGGTCGGTCGGCTCGCAGTTGGCGCCCGAGACGACGTCGACCGCCGCCCCTGGCCCGATCGCCATCGTCTGCGTCGGACCGCCGTTCGAGGCGAGGCTCGAGAGCAGCGGGTTGCCGCCGCCGAATGGGCAGCCGCTCGCGAACGCTCCCGCGAACGAGATGCTCTGGCTGCCGGTCACCGCGCCGGCGCAGTTGAGGCCCGCGGCGGCGTTGATGGCGCTGTTGGCCGAGCAGCAGGGTGCCGTTCAGCTGGTCGCGGCCACGCTAGTGGCGATTCCGCCGCCCTGGCCGGCCGCGCCAGGAGGCGTGCCTGTACCGGCGTTGCCCGTCGAGTTGACCGCAATCGTCAGCTGGTTGCCGGTCATCGGGCCGTTGCGGAGACGATCCCGCCGCCGTTCCCCCCGGCGCCGGGCGGCCGTGGTGGACAAGCGGGCCCGAATCCGCCGACGCCGCCGATCCCGCCGCTGTTTTGGCGATCGTTCGAGTTGGTCGCATCGTCGCGACGGCGAGGCGTAGAGGCCGCCTCCGCTCCCGGCCCCGGTTGCCCGTGCCGCCGGCGCCAGTCATTCCATCCCGGCAGCCGCCCGGGGTCCCGCCCGCTCCGCCGCTGCCGCCGGCGCCCGACACGTTGTCCGGCCCGATCGTCGAGCCGATCAGGGTCAGCGGACCAACGGCGAAGATCCCGCCCCCGGCCCCACCCACGGCCGCGTTGCCGCCGTTGCCGCCGTTCATGCCCGCGGTCGCCTGGCTGCCGCCGATGCCGCCGTTTCCACCCTTGCCGGCGACGTTGCCGGTCATCGTCGAGTTGATCACCGTCAAGGTTCCGGCGCTCCCGGCCCCGCCACCGTTACCCCCGGGTCCACCTTCAGCGCCGTTTCCGCCTACCACGTTCGTTCCGTTCATCCCGGCGCCGCCGTCCCCGGCCTTGTTGCTGGTCACGGTCACGTTGTTGAGAGTCAGCGTTCCGCCGTTGTTGTATATCGCTCCTCCTCGAGTGCCGTCGGTGCCCGGTGCACGCCGTTCATGCCGTTCAGAGCATCGCCATCGGTGATCCTGACGTCGCTGATTGTCGACGCCGAGCCGCCGTCGACGAAGAAGATGCGCGCCGCCCATTCGTTCGGCTGATCGACGTCACGCCTGGCCGAGGCCCTGGATCGTCATGTCCGCGACGATGTTGACCTGCCCTTGACGGGGTTCAAGACCGGGTCGTTGCCTGCGTTCTGGAAGATGACGGTGTCGCCGTTGCCCGCCAGGAAGACCGCCTCGCGCAGCGAGCAGTCGCCGGGCGCAGCTGTGCAGGTGTTGTCGGTGGTGTCCACGTTCGTGTCGACGACCTCGCTCGAAGCCGACGCCGACGCCGCCTAGACCCAGCGACGTCGATCAACGCCGCCGCTGCCGCCATATCGCGATCTTTCTTTGAATCCCAACGATCCCTCCTCCTTGCACTCGCCTGTTGCGGCGAGTCTAACCGACCGGAGAGAGCTCGGACTCGAACTTGGTGCCCTTGCCCGATCCGACGTCGCCGCGCTCGATCGCCTCGCGCCGCAACTCGAGGTAGCGAGGGCCGAAGCAGCGCATGTCCTTCGTCATCAGGGGGCGGGCGCGTTTCGAGACCGCGCTCATCATCCGCAGCTCGCGGGCGTCGCGCTCGGTCCACGGCAGCTCGAGCCGCTCGCGGAGCCGGGGCGGCAGCATCCCGATCGTCGCCAGCCCGCTGGCGCGCTTGGCCGGGTAGCGGAGCACCCGCCAGAGCGGCTCGCGCAAACCTGGGAGAGGCGGCGGTGCGGGCGCGTCGAGCGAGGCGACCACGTCCTGCACGGCGTCGTTGTTCTCGAGCACCCCGTCGACCGTCTCGTCGAAGTAACCCTGGTAGCTCGCCCAGTCGGGCGGCAGGTCGCTCTCGCGCACTCCGACCAGGCGCCCGATCGGGACCCACTCGGCCCAGAACGCTTCGAGCTGCTCGTCGGTGAGCCGGAAGCCGAAGAACTCGTGGGCGCGGATGATCCCCTCGGCGAGCGTCGCGTGGACCCAGGCGTAGGCCTTCGGCTCGAGCGCGTGGTAGCTGCTGCCGTCCCGGAGCACGCCCTTGATCCGCTTGTGCATCTTGCGGATCCGGCGCCCGACCTCCCAGGCGGCCCGCGGCCCCCCGTATACGGAGACCGAGGTGTAGTCGAGGGTCCGGAACAGACGCCCCCAGGGGTCGGCGCGGAAGTTCGAGTGCTCGCTGACCCCGGCGCCGACGGTCGGGTGGGCGACCTGGAGCAGGAGCGTGTAGCCGGCGGCGTTGAGGACGCGGACGTCGCCGGAGAGCCGCCAGACGATCCCGTCCTTCGGCGGCACCAGCGCCGCGGCCTCTTCGAGCTCGGGCATCACCGCGGTCTTGCCGTTCTCGGCCATCGCGGCACTGAAAGTACTACTCGCGCACCCCGGTAGCTTGTTCGCGCGTGAGCGAGGCGAACTCCAGGGGCAGACTGCGCGCGGCGCTCGCCGGCGGCGCCACCCTGCTCCTGATCGCCGGGCTCGCGGGTGGAGCCCGCGCGGGCGGGGCTGCCGGCGCGCCGGATGCGCGGATCGTCGGGGGCACCGACGGCGACCTCGCCAGCTGGGGGTTCACGGTCGGGCTGCGCCGCAAAAAGAAGCTCTTCTGCACCGGCTCGGTGATCGCCCCGACCCGGGTGCTGACTGCGGCCCACTGCGTCCGCCACAAGGGCGTGCGGAAGATGCGGGTGGTCGCGAACCGGACCCGGATCCGCTCCGGCAAGACCGGCGAGGTGATCGGCGTCGCGGACGTGAACCGCTACCCCAGCTACCGCAAGAACCAGCGCCACGACCTCGCCGTAGTGACGCTCAAGGAGCCGACCACCGCGCCGCCGATCGCGATCGCGACCCCGGCCGAGAGCGTGGCGCTGACCCGCCCCGGCGCGCCCGCCTACGCGTCGGGCTTCGGCGACCGAAAGCCGCTCTTTACCTCCGGGCTCAAGGTCGGGGCGCTGAAGGTGGCCGAGGAGACGGTGCGCCGCCACCGCCGCTGCCGCCGCTTCTACGGCCGCCGCGGCTACGTCGCCAAGACGATGATCTGCTCGATCGGGCACCGCTTCGGCCGCAAGCCGATCCGCGCCACGGTCTGCTTCGGCGACAGCGGCGGCCCGCTGGTCGCGCCGACGCCGAGCGGGCCGCGGCTGGTCGGCGTGACCTCGTTCAGCGCCGGGCTCGGCAACGTCGCCTGCGGCTTCCGCGCCGCGCCCTCGGTCTACGCGCGCGTCACTTCCGAGCTTCCCTTCATCGTCGCTCTAATCTCCTGACCATGGGAGGCGGTCTGATCAGGCGATCGCTGGCGCCGGCGCTGCTCGGGCTTTGCCTGCTGGGTGCCTCGCCCGCTGCGGCGGCTCCGGTCCAGATCGAGGAACAGCAGGGCCCGGTCTATGCCCGGGTCGGCAGCGGCGAGGCGGTGCTCGGCAACGGTCTCGTCGAGCGCCGCTGGCAGCTGGCCCCGTTTCTCACCGCCTCGCTCACCGACCTGCGCGGCACCGACCGCGTCTGGAGCGCGAACCACCGCGACTTCGCGCTCGGGATCGCCGGGATCGAGCTCGGCTCCGAGAGCTTCAACGTCGAGGAGGCGGACGTCGATGCCCTGCCGCGCGGCGGGCTCCGCCTCGAGCTCACCCTCCACCCACTCGCGCTGCCGCTGGTCACGGTCACGCGGGCGATCGAGGCCTACCCGGGGGTGGCCGGGCTGCGGACCCAGACCACGGTCAGCTCGTCGATCCCGCTGCCAATCGGCAGCGCCGTCCTCGACGAGGCCGCCGTCGGCGCGGCGGCGCCGACGATCCACGCCTTCCGCGGCGGCGCTGATTGGCGCGAACCCGAATGGGCCGGGCCGGCGATCACGGTCGGCGATCCGCATCCCGGTACCTGGCGCGACACCGACACCGCCGCCTCCGGCGAGTCGCTGGCGGGACCGGCACAGTGGATCTCGGTCCACGACGGAGACGAGCGACGCGCCTTCATCGTGCTGGAGCGAAACGACTTCCCCTCCTCGCGGATGAGTTACGAGGGCGGGGTCGCCCGCGCCGTGGTCGACCACTCGCGCGACGTGATCGACTTCGGCCCGTTCGAGGAGAACATCCACGTCGAGAACCCGATCCCGATCGGGGTCGGCCGGGCCAGGCTCGTCCGGCCCGGGGAGCCGATGGTGCTGGCCCCGGTCTTCACCGGTTTCGGCAGCGACTCCGACGACGAACCGTGGCAGTTCCACCGCTTCCTCACCGAACAGCGAATGGCGCCCTACCCCCACGCGGTCACCTTCAACTCGAACAACATCGACTCGAACCGGATCTCGACCGGGGCCAAGGACGACGTGGACTTCGAGACCGTGCAGGAGCTGGCGCCGATCGCGCGCCGGCTCGGGATCGAGACCTTCATCCTCGACGACGGCTGGCAGGCGCGCTCGGGCGACTGGCAGCCCGACTCGCCGCAGTTCCCGGAGCCGCGCTGGGACGGCGATCCCGATTCGAAGTTCGCTCCCCGCTTCCCCGACCCGATCTTCGACGCTGTCCGCGGCGCGATCGCGCCGATGGACCTCGGCCTCTGGATGAGCCCGACGTTCTTCAACCCGAGCGCGCAGGCCTTCGCCCAGCATCCCGAGTGGTCGTGCCAGCCGCTCGCGACCCCGCTCGTCGCCCTCAACCTGCTCCAACCCGACGACGGCTCGAACGAGGCCGGGCTCGGGCCGTGGAGCCAGGACGCGCTGGGCCACGTCGAGGCGCGAATCCGGAACGCGATCGAGAACTGGGGCGTCGTCTACTTCAAGTTCGACTTCCTCGCCTGGTTCGACTGCCTCTCGGCGAGCGGGCTCGTGCGCGACATGTACGACATGCACGACGCGTTCGTCGCGATGCTCGACCGCCTCCGCGAGAGCTACCCCGGGGTGACGCTGCAGATCGACGAGACCAACGACTACCGGCTGTTCCCGTTCGAGTCGGTCGCGCGCGGCCCGAGCTGGTTCCAGAACGGAGGCCCGCCGCCGGCGCAGATGCTCCACAACCTCTGGAACCTGAGCCCGTTCGTGCCGGCCTTCTCGCTCGGCCAGAACGCGCTCGCGAACGGCGACTTCGGCCGCTACCCGGTTGACACGCTGATGGCGAGCTCGCTGCTCTCCCACATCACCTTCTTCAACGACATCCGCCGGCTCTCCGACGCGAGGATCGAGCGGATCGCCGAGTGGACCGCCTTCTACCGCGAGCACCGCTCGCGGCTCGACGGCGTCGTCTACCCGCTGCTCGACGACCCGATCGAGGGCGGCTGGACGGCGCTCCAGCCCTGGGACCCGGTCGCCGGAGAGGGAGCGCTGCTCGCCTTCCGTCAAGGCTCCGACCAGCAGAGCAGGACGGTGCCGCTCCGCAACGTCCCCGATGGCACCTACGAGCTGCTCTCGGCGCCGGGCGGGCAGCGGGTCGGGAGCGCCGGCGCCGCCGATCTCCGCGCCGGTCTCGAGATCGAGATCCCCGAGGCCGAGGGCTCCCGGGTGCTGCTGATCCGGCGCCTCGCCTCGGATCCCGATCCCGACCCGGATCCCGACCCCGATCCGCCCGGGACCGGGCGGATCCGGCGGATCGGGCGCGTCCGGCGCGCCGGGGTCGGCAGCCGGGGGCGCGGCCGCGGGCCCGCAGACGACGAGCACCGGCGTCGTCACGCGTAAGCGCTGCCGCAGGCGCCGCCGGGTCAGGGGGTCGGCAGGCAGATCAGGTGCAGGTCGCGCTTCACCTTCGTCGGCAGCCCGCAGCCGCCGCCGTTGCCGACCACGACGATCCGCCAGCCGTCGCCGCGCCGGCGGAGGCTGATGTCCTCGGGGTTGACGATGCTCTCACCGTTGACCAGCGGGCGGATCCTGACCGCCGCCCAGCCCTTCACCCGGGTCGAGACACGGATCGTCGCTTCGCAGACGCCCGGCGGATAGCGCGCCTCGCAGCTCAGCCGCGCCTGCGCGATCGTGGCGCTGATCTTCGCGGCCTCGCCCTTGCGCGGCTTGCGGCTCGCCTCCGCAGGCGCTGCACTTGCGGCGAGCACGAGCGCGGCGATGATTGCTGCCGGCAGCCTCATGCGGATCAGATACCCGTCCAGACGCAGGCGCAACCTCCTCAAGTTCGGCGACGCCGGGTTATAGTCGCCTCCGAATGACGCGCCGGGCAAGGAGGCTGATCGCGATGGCCGTTACCGCGGCTTCTCTCCTGCTGCTGCCCGCGGCCGCTTCGGCCGCCCCTCCCTACCCGGTCTCGTTCAACTTCCTCGATGCGATTGCCGCCCAGGGCGCCAATCCCGACGGGCCGCCGCCCGGCGCGAACGACTTCAACTGCAAACCGAGTGCGGCCCACCCGCAGCCGGTGGTGCTCGCGCACGGGCTGATGGCCAACAAGACCGTCAACTGGCACACGATGTCGCCGCTGCTCGCCAACGACGGCTACTGCGTCTTCGCGCTCACCTACGGGCAGAGGCCGGAGATCGACTTCGGCGTCTACAAGCCGGGGGGCCTGAAGAAGATGGAGGTGAGCGCCGGCCAGCTCTCCGAGTTCGTAGACGAGGTGCTCGCCGCCACCGGCGCATCGAAGGTCGACATCGTCGGCCACTCCGAGGGCAGTCTTATGCCGAACTCACTACGTCAAGTTTCTCGGCGGCCACGCGAAGGTCGATGACTACGTCGGGCTGACAACGCTCTGGGACGGGACCGAGTTCTTCGGCGCCGCGACGCTGGCGCAGCTCGGCGGCGATCTCGGTCTCTCCTCCTCGCTGATCTCGCTGGTCGACACCTTCTGCGAGTCCTGCGAGCAGTTCCTTAAGGGATCCGACTTCCTCGACCAGATGCAGGCCGGCGGCGTCGCGCATCCCGCGGTCGACTACACGAACATCGTCACCCGCTACGACGAGCTCGTCACCCCCTACACAAGCGGGCTAATGCCGCCGGGGCCTAACGTCGCCAACCACGTCGTCCAGGACCACTGCGAGCTCGACCTCGCCGATCACCTCGCGGTCGCCGCCGATCCGGTGACCGCGACCCTGATCTTGAACGCGCTCGCCCCGAACCACCAGCGCCCGATCCCGTGCCAGCTCGTGCTGCCGGCGATCGGAGCGCCGCTCGCGACCCCGCCCGCCCCGCTCGACAGCGACGGCGACGCGCTCCCGGACTACGGCGACCAGTGCCCGACCGTCGACTCGCCCGCGGGGAATTGCCCGCCGCCGGTCCGAGCGGTGGCACGGTCTCGGGGGCGGTCGCATCCGCTACCGCGGGGAGCGGGATCGGGACCGCCGCGCGCGCCTCCGGCCGCAAGTCGTCCCGCAAGCGCTGCGGGAAGCGCGGCAAGAAGGCGAAGGGAGGCGAAGCGCCGATGCGCAAGACGGCGCTGACCGTCGCGCTCGCCGGCCTGCTCGCCCTCCCGGCGGCCGCGCAGGGTTCGATCACCTTCGGCACGACGTTCAGCGCCCCCGGCGCCAGCATCGACTGCGGGAGCTGCACCGCCTGGAGCCCGTCGGTTCCGGCGGCCAACACGTTGACGAGCTTGACCTCGCCGATCCGCGGAGTGCTGACGAGCTACTCGGTGGACGGCCTCCCGAACCAGTTCTGGTACCCGATCAATCTGCGAGTCATCGCCGCGTTCCCCAACAACACCTGGGTCGGGCTCGGGGCGAGCACCCCGCCGGTGACGCCGCCCACGAGCGGCGGCTTGCAGACGTACCCGGCCCGCGTCCCGGTCGGTGCCGGTCAGTACATCGGCCTCGACGCGGGCAGGATCCAATCAGCTCTGATGGTGGACGGCGCGAGCTTCGCGTACTACACCTCACAGGACATCGGGCCCCTGCCGCCCAATTCCCCCCAGCAGCCGACCGCGACAATCCCTGGGCTCGGGCTTGGCATCCAGGCGACGGTCGAGCCCGATGCCGACTGCGACGGCTTCGGCGACGAGACCCAGGATGAGAACGGCACGACGAACAAGACCGCCTGCCTGTGCCCGCCCGACAAGGCGACCGCCGTCGGGACGACCGGCGACGACCTACTCACCGGCACCCGCGGCCGCGACGTGATTCTTGGGCTGAGCGGCGACGACCGCATCAAGGGCCTGGGCGGCAACGACGCGATCTGCGGGCACGATGGCCAGGACCGCCTCATCGGTGGCAAGGGCAGCGATGTCCTCGACGGCGGTTTGCACGCCGACAAGGTCACCGAGTAGCCGACGCTAGCCTGGGCGTTGCATGGTCAGGCATCGTTTCCTGTCGCTCGCCGCAGCCGCCTGCGCCGGCCTGCTGATTGTCGCCGTCGACGACGGCACCGAGCGCGCCGCCGCCCAGGCGCCCGCGGCCGACCCGGCGGCGCTGTCGGCGCAGCTGATCGCCAACGACGCGGCGCTCCGGACCGCGGTCGTGAGCTGGAAGATGCTCGGCGACCCGCCGGCGACCCCTCCTCCGCCGGAGCTCGTCGCCTCGGCCGGGTTCGTTCAGGACGCCGCGCGGCTGCTGGCGGCGAGGCCGGGGCCGGCGCGCACGACCCTCGCCTCCCTCCCGGGCCCGCTGCGGGCAACGATCAATGACCTGACGATCGCGGCGCGCAACCTGCGCCGGTTGCACGGGCCGGGCCCGCCGACCAAGTTCCGGCTCGGGCAGCCGCTGCCGCTCGCCGAGCTGGTCGGCCACTACCGCGCCGCCGAGGGCGCCTACGGAATCAACCGCCACCACCTCGCGGCGGTCAACCTCACCGAGACGATCTTCGGGCGGATCAAGTCGAACAGCAGCGCCGGGGCCCAGGGACCGATGCAGTTCATCCCCTCGACCTGGAAGATCTACGGCCGCGGCGGGAACATCAGGAATCCCGCCCACGCAATACCCGCGGCGGCGCGCCTGCTGCGCGACAACGGCGCGCCGGGCAACATCCGCCGCGCCCTGCACGCCTACAACCCCTCGGGCCTCTACGTCGACACCGTGCTCCGCTACGCCTCGGTGATGGCGCGCGACCCGGACGCGATCCACTTCCTCTACTGCTGGCACCCCTGAACGGTCGGCGGGACTGCTACGGTCAGCTTCGTCAGGCCGGGCTACGAGCTCGGCAAAGTCGTGCCAGCGCTCACCGTCGTTGCAATTGCATCCTTCGGGTTCGCAGCACACACATCCGAAGGAGCAATATGCCTACCGGAACCGTGAAGTGGTTCAGCGACGAAAAGGGATTCGGGTTCATCACCCCCGATGACGAGTCCGCTGATCTCTTCGTGCATCACAGCGCCATCAACGGAGAGGGTCATCGCACCCTCGCCGAGGGCGCCAAGGTCTCCTATGACGCCGAAGAGGGCGACAAGGGACCGAAGGCCGCAAACGTCGCGGCGCTCTAGCCGCAACCAGACTTGGCTTGAAAGAGGACCCGGGCGCCGGGGTCCTTTTTTCGTTCAGGGTGTGAAACTCGGGTCATTCTCGACGAGCGCCTGATCAAGTCCCTGCACGTCAAGGCCTTGCGGCACAGCGATCTGCAAGCAGAGCGCGAGCCCCATGTCCTCTTCCAGGCTTCGACGATCGGCGCGCTCCTCGACGGCGCCTACGAAGGCGATGTCAGCTTCGCGGAGCTCGCCGAGCACGGCGACCTCGGGCTCGGCACGCTGAACGGGCTCGACGGCGAGATGATCGCCCTCGACGGACGCTTCTATCCGCGCCGACGTCGACGGAAAGATCAACGAGATCCCGCCCGATGCGAAGACCCCGTTCGCGGTCGTGGTGCCGTTTTCTCCCACGATCAAGATCGAGCTCGACGGGGAGATCGAACACGATGAGCTGCTCAGACTGCTCGAAGGTGAAGCCCCCGACGGCGCCGCGGCATACGCGATCCGGGTCGACGGCGAGTTCAACCTCGTCCGGGCTCGCTCGGTGCCGAAGCAGGATCCCCCGTACCGACCGCTCGCCGAGGTGATCGGCGAGCAACACGAGTTCGAGCTTCGCGGCGCCGGGACCCTGGTCGGGTTCCGCTTCCCCGACTACAGCGAGGGGATCGAGGTCGCCGGCCATCACCTCCACTTCATCACCGCGGACAGAGAGCGCGGCGGACACGTGCTCGACTGCCGGCTCGAGGGCGGGCGGGCCCTGATCGACCGATCAGAAGACCTGCACGTCGAGCTACCGCCGGGCGTCGCCCTCGACGCCCCGGACCTGAGCGCCTCGACCCACGCGGCGATCGAGCGCGTCGAGCACCCCGGCCGCGGCTAGCGGCGGCCCTTACTCGCACCGGGTGAAACTGGACGTTTGTTCAGTCCTCGGTCAAGTGTCCACCGGCGGACTCCGATTGGGGAAGTAGACAGGAAGCCCCCTTTGCGGGGCTCCGCAACCTGAAGGAGTCACAAAGTGAAGAAGATCAGCAAGCACCGCGTGCTCGCGGCTGCTGTAGCGGTGCTTGCCGCGGCAGCCGTCGGGCTCGTCTACGCAGCCTGGACCACCTCGGGCAGCGGCTCGGGATACGCGAAGGCGGGCAGCGCCCAGGCGCTGACGACCGTCGACGTCTCAGCGAGCACAACCGCCACCCTCTATCCCGGCGTTGACGGCGACGTCCTGCTGCGGATCAACAACCCGAATCCGTATCCGGTCAGAGTCTCTTCAGTGACCGGAAACGGTGCAATCACCGCCAGCGGCGGCTCGGGGACCTGCACCACGACCGGCGTCACTTTCACGAACCAGACCGGGCAGACCCTCGACGTGAGCGCCTCCTCCGCGGCGACGTTCACGCTCACCGGAGCGGCGCACATGTCGAATGCCTCCGAGGACGGCTGTCAGGGCGCGACATTCACGATTCCGGTGACGCTCACGGGGGCGAGCAACGCACCGTAGCCATCCTCGACAAGTGGCTCCTGCCGGCCGGGCAATGACGACCCGGCCGGCCCGTCACCGGGGCAAGCGATGCGACCGATCTGGTCCAACCTCCTCTTCGCCGCCCTGCTGATCGCAGCGGGCAGCGCTTACGCGGCCACGCAGGGGAGCGACACCGCCAAACCCAAGGGACCCCTCGCCTCATTGCCGGGCGGCTCTCCGATCCGGACCCATGGCGAGGTCGAGGGCCTCTACCCCGGGGAGACGAGTTGGATCAGCCTTCCGCTGCGGAACCGCTCCTCGCGACCGGTCATGGTCCGCTCGATCACGGCGAAGGTGCGTGACGCGTGGGCGCGCTGCCGCGCAGACAATCTCATCCCGATCAAGCGGCGACTAAGACTGTGGATCCCGCCGCGCAAGCGATCGCGGACGGCGATGCAGGTCCGGTTGCAGGAGGACGCTGGCGATGACTGCCAGGGAGCGATCTTCCCGCTCAAATTCGTCGCCAAGACGAAGGCTGTGCCGTGACCGCGCGCCGTATGATCTTCGTGTTCACGGTGGCGATCGTGCTCGCCGGCGCGGTAAACGCCGCGGCCGGTTGGCTCGGCACCGGTGCCGGGTCGGGGTACTCGCGAGCTCTCTCGATCGCGGCCGGAAACACCCCGAGCGTCAGCGTCTCGGGCCGCAACGTCACCGTCAGCTGGTCGGCCAGTGCCGCGCCCACCGACGGCTACATCGTCAAGCGCTACAACGGCTCCGACCAGCCGCAGACGGTCGGCTCGGCCTGCGCCGGAACAATTGCCGGGCTGAGCTGCACCGAGAACGCTGTTCCGCCAGGCAGCTGGCGCTACACCGTGACCACCGCACAGGCCAACTGGCGCGGCGCCGAGAGCGCGAAGAGCTCGACCGCCACGGTCGCATCGCCGAGTTTCACTCTCAACAGCTCATCGACCAACAGCCTGCCGGCAACCGTCACGGGAAACATCACCGGGTATATCAGCGGCCAGACCGTCAGCTTCCGGCTCGACGACCCGAGCACCGGCACGCTGCTGACCGGGAGCATCAACCCGACCCCGGTGCAGACGAACGGCACCGCGACGACTTCCGTCACCGTGCCGGCGGGAACCTCGAACGGCGCCCACACGATCTATGCGATCGGCAACCAGGGTGACCAGGCGAGCGCGCCGTTCACGGTCGACCGGCCCGTCGTCAGCGCGTCGGTGATCGCGAAATCCCAGGGCGGCGTCGCGGGCTACATCAAGCAGGGCGGCACCTACTTCGTCTACGCAAACGCGACCGGTTCGGGTAACCCGCCGGCCGGGCTCTCGACCCTGCGGGCCGACGTGAGCGCGATCACGACCGGGGCCACGAGCGTTGCGCTGACCCACGGCAGCTTCACGGCCGGCGGCCAAAGCTACAACTACCGCAGCGCCCAGCAGACCGCGAACGGATCACTCGCGGCGGGGTCGAAGAACTACACGCTCACTCTCACCGATACGGCCAGCTCGCAGACCCAGTCGACCTTCTCGGTCACGGTCGATAACACTCAGCCGGCCGCGAGCAACATCCAGACCCAGAACAACAACACCACCGTCGGCCTCGCCCAGATCACCGACACGATCACCTACACGTTCAGCGAGCCGATGGAGCCGATCTCGATCCTCAGCGGTTGGAACGGAACCTCGACGCCGGTCGTCGTGCGGCTGATCAACGGGCTGATCCTGCTCGGCGACGACGGGGTCGAGATCTACAACGCCGCCGACAGCTCGCAGCTGCCGCTCGGCCAGATCGACCTCGGCCGCGGCGACTACGTCGGAGGCCTGCTCGGGGGAGAGATCGCCCGCTTCGGCGACACCGGGACCACCTCGACGATGGTGATGAGCGGCAGCACGATCGTGATCACGCTCGGAACCCATTCCGGCCAGAGCTTGCTCACCGCATCCGGGACCGGTCAGATGTCCTGGGACCCGGTGACGACGCCGACCGACTGGGCCGCCAACGCGATGAGCGGCGCCGCGGTCAACGAGTCCGGCGGTGCCGACAAGGAGTTCTATAGCGCCGGCGCTTCTTCGACTTGCGCTTGCAGCGCTTGCGCGACTTGGCCTTCCTGCCCCTCTTCTGCTTCCGCTTGCCGCACTTCTTGCGGATCCTTTGCGCCGGTCCGTAGGGGCTGACTCCAACCGTGGTCCCGGCGGATCCACCGGTCGGAGCGGCGCAGCTCGCGAGCGTGTAGCAGCGCAGCGCCGGTTCGGCCGGGAGGTCGGTCGAGGGCGACGCTCTCGAGCTCGATCAGCGCCGCGGCCGCGTTGAGCGGGAAGGTCACCGGGTTTACCCCGGGCTGCAGAACCTGGAGGCAGGTGAGCGGGTCGACACGCGTCGGATCGGCGGGGCCGGCGTTGTCGAGTGCGTCGATTGCGAGCGCGTAGGCGACCGGGTCGATGGTGCCGATTGCGAGGTGCTCATAGATGTCGAGCGGGCACACATCCTGGGTGGCGACGTTGGTGATCGCGCCGTCGCCGGTATGGATTGAGGAGCTGCCGCTGTCGTTGCTGTTCGGGGTGACGATGAAGTCGGTGTGGGTGTAGATCTGGGTGTAGGAGATGCCGGCGAAGGTCTCCTTGCCCGAGTTGAGCGCGGCGATGAAGTTCGAGTCGTCGCGCTGCTGCCAGCTGGCCGCCGAGCACTCGGTCGCGCACCCTGCCCGGGCCGCGGTGGTGCCGTGATTGGTGCCCGCGAACCCGATCACGTCGTCGACCATCGCGCGCGTGTCGGGCCAGAAGCGCAGCGCCCAGCGCGGCACCATCCCGCCCTGGCTGTGGCCGACAATCGCGATCGGCCTCCCCGCCCGCGCGTACATCGAGCGGATCGACTGGACGACGTACTCGCCGTTCGTCTGGATGTCGCCGTTCGCGTGATCGGGCGCATCGACCGCGCACCAGGGGATGCCGAGCATGTTGAACGCCGTTTCATATGTCCAGGACCAGTTCGACTTCTTCGAGGATCCGGTCCCGTGGACGAGGAGGACCGGAGCACGGGCGGCGCCATCGACGCCCGGGCTGCAGTCGGTCGCCGCCGTCACCTGGGCGGGGGTCACCTCGAGGGCGGGCCCGGGCCGGTCAACGGGCGCGTAGTCGACCGCGCCGGCCGAAGCCGGGAACGCGAACGCCGCGAGCAGTAGAACCCCGAGCAGTCCCCTACAAGCCATACGTCTTCGAGATGATCTCGCGCTGGATCTCGGAGGTTCCGGCGAAGATCGTCGAGACGACCGTGGCGCGCACGTAGCGCTCCATGTCGTACTCGGTCGAGTAGCCGTAGCCGCCCATCATCTGCTGGCCCTCGAGCGCCATCTTCTTAGCGGTCTCGGTGACCTTCATCTTCACCATCGAGGCTTCGCGCGGAAGCGTCGTCTCCGGGTCGGCGTCGGTTCGGCGCGCGACGTCGTAGACGAGCAGCCGGCAGCACTCGATCTCGGTGGCGAGATCCGCGAGCCGGTGGCGGATCGTCTGGAACGAGCCGATTGGCCGGTCGAACTGCTTGCGCTCCTTGACGTAGGCGAGCGTGTCGTCGAAGGCGCGCTCGGCGATGCCGAGGAAGCTCGCGCCGGTGACGAGGCGCTCGTGGTTGAGCCCGGTCATCAGCTGCATCCACGCCTGACCCTCCTGCCCGACGAGAGCGTCCTCGGGGAGCTCGCAGTCGGTGAAGAAGAGGTCGTTGACCTCGTCGGGGCCGGCCATCGTCTCGATGCCGTGCATCTCGAGGCCCTTGACGCCGGCGGGCACGTTGAACATCGTCACGCCCTCGTGCTTGGAGCCCTCGCGGCTCGTGCGGGCGACGAGCAGGATGTGGTCGGCCTGCTGCGCGGCCGAGATCCAGGTCTTCTGCCCGTTGACGACGTAGCCGCCGTTCTCGCGCTTGGCGAAGCACTGCAGGTTGCCGACGTCGGAGCCGGCCTCCGGCTCGGACATCGCGATCGATTCGACGCCGCCGTTCGCGATCCCGCCGAGGATCTCCTGCTTCTGCTCGTCGGTGCCGTAGCGCTCGTAGGCGCCGGCGGTGATCATCGAGACGCTGAATGCGGAGACGGGGATCTGACCGCGGGCGATCTCCTCGAGCAGCAGGCACATGTCGACCGCGCCGCCGCCGGCGCCGCCGTAATCCTCGGGGATCGCCATCCCGAGCCAGCCGAGCTCGGCCATCTTCTTGGAGATCTCCTCGCTGTGGGTGTGCTTGCCGCCGTCGGTGAGCGCGGAGCGCTTCTCGCGGGTGCCGCACTCGCGCTCGGCGAAATCGCGGATCGCCTCGACAAAGGACTTCTGCTCGTCAGTCAGCTCGATCGGCACTGCTTCTCCTCCTCGTATTGAGCGGAGCCGCGAGACTAGTGCAGCCGAGGCGATTGAGTCGGATAGGGTTGCCTGCACTACAACCCGACAAGGAGGAGGGGGATATGAGCTTTACGGAAGCAGTTCAGGACGGCTTTGACCACTACACGAAGTTCGACGGCCGCGCATCGCGTCCGGCGTTCTGGTGGTGGTTCCTGTTCTCGATCCTGGTCAGCATCGCGGGCAGCCTCATCGACGCGATCCTCGGCACGAGCTTCGTTTACATCCTCGCCGCGCTGGCGCTGTTCCTGCCCGGCCTTTCGGTCGCGATTCGGCGGCTGCACGACACAGGGCGCAGCGGCTGGTGGATCCTGATCGGGATCATCCCGATCATCGGCGCGATCGTGCTGATCATCTTCTACATCGAGAAGGGCGACGAGGGCGCGAACGAGTACGGCCCGCCGCCGCCGGACGCAGCGCCGAGCGCCGCTCCCGCCGCGTAGGCCCTCGCCGAATCAGATAAGCCGCCGCTGCAGCGAGGTCTCGAGCCTCGGGTCCTCAGCTGGCTTGGTGCGCTCGATGGCGATGCTCGCCCGCGACCCGTCGAGCCGCAGCGTCGCGACCTGGTTGTCGAAGGTCGGGGTCTCGACGAGGCGCCAGCGGACGGGCGGGTCGGGGACCCGCGCCGAGCGGGCGAGCGCGCGGCCGATCGGCTGCGCTGCCCGCGAGCAGCCGAAGCTAGCGATCCGGCGCTCGGTTGAATCGAGCGGGTTGCGGTAGGGCGAGCAGACCGCCTGGAAGACCGAGCTCTTCACCCCTGAGTCGCGACGGAACGCAACCTCCGCCAGGTAGGCGTGGTGGATGTCGCCGGCGAGCATCGTGATCGTCCTTGGAGCCTCGCCGCGGCGGCCGGCGGCCACGTCCTCGATCAGACCCATCAGCCTCCGAAACGAGTCGTTGAACGCTGCCCAGTGCTCGAGGTCGATCGCGCGCCGGATCCGCTCCCCGATCGGCTCGAACCAGCCCCCCCAGGCGCCGGCGCACACCGCTTCATTCCAGGCTTCGAGATCGTGCATTGCCGGCGGCAGAAGGATCGGCAGGGTGTCGGCGACGACGAGATGCTCGACGTCGCCGGTAATCCGATCGTTGAGCCAGTCCCATTCGTCCTCGTCGAACATCTGCCGCGGCCGCTCGGCGAGCACCCGGCCCTCGCGCGAATCAAGGACGACGATCCGAACGCCGCCCAGGGTTCGCGAATAGCTCCAGCGGCGCCCGTCGCTCCCCCAGTCGGCGTCCTGCGCCCACTCGCGCAGCATCGGCCAGGCGTCCTCCTCCCTGTAGACGTCGTCCAGCAAGCCGCGCTCCCGGAGCTTTTTCGGCGACAGGTTGCCGAGGTGCTGGTAGACCCAATAGGAGACCAGCGCGCTGGTGATCCTCTCCTCCCACCAGGGCTGCTCGCGGATCTCCTTGAGCCACGAGATCGAGGTGTTCCAGTCGTCGTGGACGTCGTGGTCGTCGAAGATCATCGCCGAGCCGACCGTCGAGAGCATCCAGCGGACGATCGGGTCGCTCCACGACTCGCGGTAGAGGCGGGTGTACTCCTCGAAGTCGGCAACCTCCTCCCCGGGCGGATCCGAGGTATCGCGGCGCGAGCGGATGAACTCGCGGGTCTCGGGCGCATCCTCGTCGACGTAGACCTGGTCGCCGAGGAAGAAGAGCAGCTGCGGCCAGTGCCCTTCGCCCTGCTCGAGCATCCGCTTGGCGTAAGTGCGGAGCGCGTCGGGTTCGCGGCCGTCGTCGTGATCGTCCTTCTCGAGCGTGTAGGGCTGCTCGTGCGGAACCGAGACCCGGCAGGAGCCGAAGATGATCTGCAGCTCGCGCTCGGGATCGATCGTCCGGATCACGCTCGGCGGAAAGCTTGACCCGGGCTCGGGCCAGGCGACCTCGCCGTCGAGGCGGACTTCGTAGGGCGTCGAGCTCCCGGGCTCGAGATCCTCGAGTAGGACAAGCGCGTAGTGGTGGCCGCCAATGCAGAAGGTCGGCTGGCTGCGGCCGAGCACCTCGACCTCGCAGGGAGCGTCGGTCTCGACCCAGACGCTCGCCTGCACCTCGTCGACGTAGCGCAGCAAGGGTCCCAGGACGAGTTCGGCCATCGCCCCAAGCTACACTTGACCCACCTATGGGGTGGGTGAGGACAACGGGGGCAAGGATCGAGGTTGCGATTGCGCTGGCCGCCTGCGCGCTGCTCGCGACGGCGCCGGGCGCACTCGCCCACCACGACCGGGTCGGAACCCTCGTTCCAACAGGGCTGACGGCCACGCACTCGACGGCTCACTTCGTCCTCCACTACAACCCCGCCACGGCCTCGGCCGGCTACGTGCAGGCGGGCGCGGCCGACTTCGAGGAGGCCTACAGCCGGCTCGTCAGCGGCGGCGGGGGCTCGCCGAACGCCGGCCTCGACCCGCCGCTCAACGACGGCGACGCCAAGACCGACGTCTACATCGCCAGGCCGACCATCTACCCGAACATGAACGGCGGGATCGTCTTCTACGACACCGGCGGTCACGTCCCGCAGACCTCCTACGCGTTCATGACCCCGGGGCAGGACCGGCAGGGCTTCAGGTTCCGCGCCGCCCACGAGTTCATGCACGTGATCCAGGGCGCGTACAACAGCAGCCCCGCCACCGACCCGATTCTCGAGGGGATCGCGAACTGGGCGGCGGAGTTCTCGCTCCCCGACATCGATCCCGGCGACAACAACTTCACCACCCCCTGGGTGCCGCTCGACTGCCCGCAACCGGCAAACGTCTGGGAGGGGACGTCATGCGGGGGCAACTACGGCACCTGGCCGTTCTTCCAGCACATGGCCGAGGCCTACGGCGGCGCCATCATCGCGGACTACTACTTCGAGGTCAAGAATTTTCCCTCGAGCGTCCCAACGATGCTGAGCTCCGCGATCACGGGCCAGAACCCGTTCGACAGCGTCCGAAGGCATTTCGCCGACTTCGCGCGCGACATCTGGGAGCCGAGCCGCTGGAAGTCGGGCGCGATCGCGCGGATCCACGGCTTCGAAGGCCACCCTGCCGCCGCCGAGTACACGAACGCGAACGGCGACAGCGGCCTCCAGAACGCCGACGTCGACCACCTCGCGGCGCGCTACGTGCGCGCGATCACCGACCTCGGCTTCGTGCCGAGCGGCCCCAACGACGCGCTCCGGTTCACGGTCAACACCCCGGGCCCGGTCGAGACCCCCTACCTGTACATGTTCGGCAACCGCGGGCCGCTATTCGACGCCGCGCCGCAGACCGGGCCTGCCTTCACCGTCTCCGCCGATCCCGCGCAGGTGAAGCAGTACGTACTGCCGCTGATCAACGACACAACCGCCACCGACAACCTCAACTACACCTACCGGGTCGAGTATCTGCCCGGCACGCCGACCCCGCCCGCGAACGACGAGCGCGCCGGCGCGATCAGCATCCCGCTCAACCAGGCGGCGAGCGGCGAGAGCATCTACGCCGGCGGCATCGGTGCCAACGAAGCCCCCGGCTGTAGCGCCGCCGCGGGCGCGACCCGCGGCGTCTGGTTCAAGGTGAAGACGGCCGCACAGGGCGGCAGCTACACGTTCGACGCCACCTCGAGCGACTTCCCGGCGGTGCTCTCGATCCACGACGCGAGCAGCGGCGCGTTCCGGGGCTGCGCCGCCGATGCCTCCACGACCCGGACGCTGTCCTCCTCCGAGACCTACGACATCTACGTCGGCCGCCGCGGCGCGCCCGGCGGCGGCAGCCTCGCCGCCCTTACGGTCAGCGGCCCCGGCGAGGCCGCCGCCCAGCGGAAGTGCAAGTCGAAGCGCAAGAAGGGCAAGAAGAAGGGCCGCGCGGCCAAGAAGCGCAAGAAGAGCAAATGTAAGAAGAAGGGCAGGAAGAAGAAGGGCAAGGGGAAGAGCGCAGCGGCGCGCTTCGACGAGCTCACGCTCGCCGACGAGCCGGCGCCGCTGCTCGGCGGCCGAAAGTAGCCGGTCAGCCGCTATTTGAGCCGCACGTGGCGAAACTGGATCCGACCCGCCGCGGCGGTCGCAAGGCCCATGCTGCGGGTCGGAGCCCGCCGGCGCTCGGTCGGACTGCCTGGGTTGAAGATCTGAAAATTCCCATGGCCGTCGAGCAGCGGAAGATGCGAGTGGCCGAAGATCACCGCGGATGCCCCGGGGAAACGCGCCCGCATGCGCTCAAACCTGCTCTTCGCGGAACCCGCGTCGTGAATCACGCCGACCTCGGCGCCGTCCGCATCGAAGACCGCGGTCTCCGGAAGCCGGCGCTGCAGTCTCGCATCGTCGACGTTGCCGCTCACCGCGACGACCGGCGGTCCGTAATCACACAACTGCGCATATACCTCCCAAGCCGAGAAGTCACCGGCGTGGACGATCAGATCCGCGGTGCGCAGTTCGGCGGTGCAACGTTCCGGCAGCTGCCGGGCCCCTTTCGGCATATGGGTATCGGCGATTACTGCGATCCGCATTCGCCTGCAGAGTAGGCGGGCTGTGTCTTCGATCGGGCGGTCGCTACTCGAGGAACGAGCCGATCAGGTTCGCTAGCCGCTCGGGCTCCTGGGCCATGAAGCCGTGGCCGCCGCCCTCGAAGCGCTCCGCGTTGCTGTCCCACCAGTGGGCGGCGAGCGCATCGGCGTTCGCAGGCGGGATGACGACGTCCTCGGTGCCGTGGGCAATCAAGACCGCGGACAGGTCGGCGCCGGGCTCCGGCTGATCTTCGGCGTGCCACGCGTCCATAACGGCCTCTTGCGCCGAGAGCGCTTCCGGGTCGAGCGCCGCCCGCGCCTCGGCAACGACGCCTCCGAACTGGCGGTCGATCTCGGCCGCGACGTCAGCCGGAAAGAGAAGCGCGATCAGCCGCGAGGCCTGCTCGCGCGGCGTCCCGGAGTGGTCGGTGAGCCGCGACCAAACCTCGGGATCGGCTCGCACCGCGGCGCTGCCGCCGGGATCGGTGGAGAGCAGGGCCATCGCGCTGACCCGCTCCGAGGCCCGCGCGGCGAGCGCCTGAACGGCATAGCCGCCCATCGACCAGCCGACGACTGGCGCCGACTCGACCTCGAGCGCGTCGAGCACAGCCTCGAGGTCTTCGGCCATCGCCTCGACCGTCAGCTCGCCCGGGCCACCGAGCTCCGACTCACCCATTCCGCGGTTGTCGGGGCAGATGATCCGGTGGCTCGCGGCCAGCCCGGCGAGAAAGGTCGGGTCCCAGTCGGCGGCGGTCGCCGCGTAGCCGTTGACGAGCAGCAGCGGATCGCCCTCTCCAACCGAGCGCCAGCCGATCCGGCGGCCCCCGACCTCGGTCTGGCTGCGCTCGTCCCTCAAGAACTCAAGCGAGGATCAAGGCGATGAAGAGCGCGAACACGATGATGTTGACCAGCCAGCTGTTCGTGTTCATCCAGTCGCGCACCTTCGGCATCGCCTCCGCCGCGCGGCGATGGAAGAGGAGGTAGATCAGGAGCGGAAGCCCCGCGACCAAAGTGGTGAGGAGGACGAACGGAACCGCGTCGAGCAGCGAGTTGGCGTTCTGCTCGAGGTTCGCCGCCACGGTGAGCATGATCGCCAGGTCCGAGGGCATCAGCGCGACGATCATCAGGCCCGTCTTCAGCGCCTTGACAGGAGTCGCGGTCTGCAGCGTTCCCATCCACTTCGGCGGCTCCGCGGTCTCGCGGCCGAGATAGGCCTTGATCGATGCAGCGATCAGCAGGGCGACCAGCGCCAGCTGGATGATCGTCCCCGTCGAACCCGAGTCGGAGGGGTCGCCGAAGTCGATGTTGTCGCCGAGCAGCGACATCAGTCCGCGGAATACCGTCACCCCGATCGCGGTCATGAGGCCGAAACCGAGCACGTAGGCGAAAGAATTCGGGATCGCCTTCTCGCTGGTGACGAGGACGATCGCCGCCAGCAGCCCCGGGCCGATCACCATCGTGACCGCGAGCGGCAGTATCTGGAGGCTCATGCCCGCCGCCCGATCGTCAGTCGCGGGTACGGGCGCCGTGGCCGTACGAACCGAGGTCGACGACCAGGCCGAGCACGACGAAGGCCCATTCGATCCCGGTCACCTCGCCGCCGGGCCCCAGCGTCCACATCACCGCATAGGCGAGCGTCGTCCAGGGAAGCAGGAAGAAGCCGAGCAGCGGGATCCACCAGCTGTCGAAGGCGCGGCTGAGCAGGTCGCCGAACAGCCAGAGCGCGATCAGCGCGAGGCGCGGCGAGAACAGCGCGAGGATTGCGACCAGGCACCCCATCCTGCGTCTGACCCTAGCCGATCACGGCTGATAGAAAGCAGCGAACGCCAACCGAGGGGAGCTGCGAATGTCGATTCTCGAGGACATCTTGACCAAGGCCGCCGGCAAGGTGCTCGGCGTCGACGAGGACAAGGCGAAGATCGTCGCGGTCGTGCTCCCGATTCTGATCAGCCTGCTCTCGAGCGGCAAGCTCAAGGACATCCTCGAGAAGATGAAGGAGATGGGCCTCGGCGAAGAGGCTTCCTCCTGGATCGGCACCGGCGAGAACAAGCCGATCACCGGCGACCAGGCCAAGGAGCTGGTCGGCGCCGGCACGGTCAAGGAAATCGCCGACAAGGCCGGCCTCCCCGAAGGCAAGGCGGCGGACGTCGTCGCTGAGGCGCTCCCCGAGGCGGTCGACAAGCTGTCGGCCGGCGGCAAGGAGCCGGGTGCCGACGAGGTCGACGACCTGATCAAGTCACTCAGCTAGCTGCTGCGGTTGCACCCCGGCCGACGTCGATCTCGAGGCCGGTCTCGCGCTCGGATACGTCCCAGAGCCGGTCGATCGCCCTTCCCATTCCGAGCCGGCGCAGCACCGGCTTGCGGACCGGTGAGCCGTTGTTGACGAACAGCGGCACGTAGAACTCGCCGCCCTTCGCCTTCGGGTCGGTGGCGGCGCGCAGCTGCGGGCGCGCGCCCTGCTCGGGAGACATCCCGGTGCTGCCGGCGAGCCCGTGGAAGAACTTCTGGGTCATGCCGCCGTCGGTCTCCTGCACGCTGACCGCCTGAAGGTCGGTGTTCGACAGCCCCGGGTGGGCGATCAGGCTCGACGCCGGGGCGCCCGCCTCCTCGAGCCGCTTCTGGAGCCCGAGGCCGAAGTGGAAGTTGGCGAGCTTCGACTGGCCGTAGGCCTTCCAGGGCCCGTAGCTGCCCTCGAGGTGCGGATTGTCGGGATTGACGCTCCGCCCCATGTGGTGGGCGGTGCTCGTTATCGACACGATCCTCGCCGCCTCGGCGCGCAGAAGCGCAGGCATCAGCAGCGAGGTGAGCGTCCAGTGGCCGAGGTGGTTGACCCCGAACTGCATCTCGTACCCGTCGTCGGTCGTGCGCTCCGGGATCCCCATCACCCCGGCGTTGTTGACGAGGATGTCGATCGTGTCGTGCCCGGAGAGGATCTTCTGCGCGGCTTCGCGCACCGACTGCTGCGAACCGAGGTCGAGCTCGACGAGCTCGAGCTTCGCGTCGGGGAGACCGGCCTTGATGTCGTCGAGCGCTTCCCGCGCCTTCTCCTGGTTCCGCGCCGCCATCACGACCTCGGCGCCCGCTCCCGCGAGCCCGCGTGCGGTTTCGAGCCCGAGCCCTCCGTTGGCCCCGGTGACGACTGCGGTGCGGCCGCTCAGATCGGGGATGTCTGCGGCGGTCCAGCCCACGGTGTGAGCCTAGCCGTCGGCGCGCCAAAATAGCGGCCGATGATCAGCGAGATCAGGATCGGTGCTTCACCGCAAGCGTGGGCCGACGCGGGCTTCGAAGTCGACGACGGCGCCTGCGCCGTCGGGATGGTGCGGCTCGAATTCGGCGGCGGCTCGGGGATCACGGGCTGGACGCTGCGCGCCGTCGGCTCGGCCGAGCTCGACGGACTGCCGACCGAGATCGAAGCCGGCGACCCCCCGCCCCCACCGGCCTCACCGCCGAAGCACCCGGTCGGCGCCACCCGGATCGACCACCTGGTCGTGTTCACCCCCGATCTCGAGCGCACCACAGCGGCATTCGAGGGCGCCGGCGTCGAGCGCCGCCGCGTCCGTGAGGCCGAGATCGAGGGACAGCCGCTGCGCCAGGGTTTCTTCCGGCTCGGCGAGGTGATCCTCGAGGTCGTCGAGCACGCGAATGTCGAGCGGGGCCCGGTGCGCTTCTGGGGGATCACCTTCACGGTCGAGGACCTCGACGCGGCCGCCGAGCGGCTCGGCGAGCGGCTCGGGTCGATCCGCGACGCGGTTCAGCCGGGCCGCCGGATCGCCACGGTGCGCAAAGATGCCGGCCTCGGCCTCCCCGTCGCGCTGATCACACCGGATCCCTAGAAAAGGGCCCGGCTAGCCGCGCTTCTTAGGCTGCTTCGGTGTCCTCGCCAGCGCCGCGCAGACCGCGTCCTCTTCGGCCGCGCGCAGAGCGTTGAAGACGCCCGGCGCCCCGACTTCGGGGGTGAGCTGGGTCGTCGCGGTGACCGCAACCGCGCGGTCGCCGTTCTTGGTCGCGCCGACCCAGTTCGTGTAGCCGGGCGTGTTGCCCGAGTGCCCGAACACGATCCCGCAACGGGTCTGGTAGCGGAAGATCGCCAGCCCGACCTCGTTCACGCCCGGGCCGGGCGGCTCGCCGTTTCCCGGGATGAAGCCGGTGGCCTTCGCCCGGCGCACCTTCTTCGAAAGCAGCTCGCCCGAGGCCCAGCCGCGGATGAACCTGGTCATGTCGCGCGGCGAGGAAACGACCGCCCCCGATGCCCAGGCGCTCGACTGGCTGATGATCGAGGTGAAGTCCTCGGGCGGCTCGCCGGGCTCGACGCCGTAGCCGCGCGCGAACGGGGACGGCAGTCCCAGCTCGGTGATCGGCAGGCTCGTCTCGGTGAGGCGGAGCGGCCGGGAAACCTGGGCGGCGAGGGCATCGCCGTAGGAGCGGCCGGTCGCCGCCTCGACCATCAGCCCGATCAGGATGTTGTCGGTATTCGAGTACCCGTAGGCGCTACCGGGCGGGAAGAGCAGCGGCTCGTCGAAGACGAAAGAGATAGCGAACAACGGGCTGGTGTAGTCGGTCAGGTGGGCACCCAGGTACTCCTGGAGACCCCGGTCCTTGATGAAGCTCTCGATCCCGCTCGTGTGCTGGAGCAGCTGCCGAAGCGTGATCTGCCGCCAGTGGGGCGGCATGTCCGAGACCCAGTCGCCGACCGTGTGATCGAGCCTCAGCACGCCCCTCGAAACCAATCGCAGAGCGACGTAGCCGCTGAATGCCTTCGCAACGCTCGCGACCCGAAGGTGGTCGCGGGGCTGGATCAAAGCGCCCGTTCCGAGATCGGCGACTCCCGCGGTGTGGAGCCGGTACTCGTCGCCGCGCTGCACCGAGACGGCGACGCCCGGCGGGCCGCCGGGCATCTGCACGAGCTGCTGGAGCGCTGCATCGAGAGCGGCATCGCGCTCCTGGGGTTCGGCCGCCGCGGCAGGCATCGAGTTGAGCCCGAAGACGAGAACGAGCAGCGCGCAGATATGGAAACGGCCCCGCATCGGCGTGATTCTATGCAACCTCGATGATTTCGTCCGCCGCGACTCGAGTAGAGTGCCGCGCGACCACTCTCGGAAAGGGGCAGGTGGATGATCCGTCGAATCGCTGTCGTAGTGATCGCAGTACTCGCGCTCGGCGCGCTCGCAGGTGGAGGCACCAGCGCGGTCGCGAAAAAGAAGAAGAAGCCGAAGATCGCGCTCGGCGCCTACAACGGCATGACTTCGAACGGGATTCAGATGAGTGTCACCGTCGATGCCGGCCGCGCGTCCGGGTCGATGAGCTACTGCGGAATGATCGCTCCGTTCACGATCGCCGGAAACTCGTTCTCGGTCGCCTACATCGACCCAACCATGAACTCGATCACGGCCTCGGGCACCTTCAACCCGAAGCTGCAGCGGGTGACGGGAACGGTGGCGCCAAACGGCTGCGACTCGACGCAACAGACGTTCAGCCTCAGCCACTGACCTTCGGTATCTGACGCCCTGAACGAGAAAGGCCCCTCGATTCGAGGGGCCTTTCTCCAGGCAGCAGAGCGGGCTTCCACCCGCGACTTGTCAGCCGGTGACTCCGTGGAGCACCGGGTAATAGCCGTTCGCGTGGCCGGTCGTCTTCGGGTGGTAGCTCTCACCGACCGGATTAGAAAGGCCGTTGATCCACTCGGTGGAGGAGCCGCCACCGCCATCGCACACTGCGTGCCCGATGAACGGCGGGATCACGTCGCGGAAGATGAAATTCGCTCCCGCTCTCGACGCCGCCTGGCTGAGCTTGGTGCGCAGCAGGTCGGCGGTCTGGTTCAGGCGCGTCTCCTCGGCGGGGCTGAACCAAGTGCCGGCATTGCAATCCTCGCCGTTGAAGAGGCGCGGATAGTCGAGCACGACCGTCTTCGCGCTTGGTGCGCGCGATTTGATCGCGTTGTTGACCAGATCGAGACGGCCCGGCAACGTGTTGTTGATGTAGCTCTGGGCGGTATCGATCCTGCCGTTGCAGTTCGAGGCCCATCCGGGCTTCGCGCATTCGGTGATCACACTCGAGAAACCGGCGTCGTTGCCGCCGATCGTGTAGCTGACCCAGGTGGTGTCAGAGGTGACGCTGTTCACCTGGCTGTTGAGGACGTTGTCGGTCTTCGCGCCCGAACACGCCGCGTGCACGAACGCCCAGCTCGGGTGCGCGTTGTGCAGCAAGTAGGGGTACGAGGTGACCGACTTCTGACAGCCGCTGTCGTAGTAGTTGCGGGTGCCGGTGCCCGACGAGTAGGAATCGCCGAGCGATACGTACTTGACCGCGAAGGCCGGCGCCGCGACGACGAGGGCACCGATGGTCACGCAGAGAACCGCGAGGTAACGCCTGAGTCTCATGTCTCTCCTCCCAGAGAGTTGGTGGACGAACCGGCAACCTAACAATCGAGGAGGAAGCGAGGCGGAAACCGGTATGGACCGGCACCCGGTTGGCCCACACCTTGCACACTCTGCGCGCCTTCAGGCGAGCGTCAGAGCGCTACTTGCGGACCGCTACCGTTCCCTTCATGCCCGCGTGGAACGTGCAGACGTAGGGGAACGAACCGGCCCGGGTGAAGCGCTTGGTGTAGGTCTTGCCGGGGGAAAGCGTCTTCGAAACGAACCCGGTGCCCTTGACGTTGTGGTTTGCCTTGCCGGCATTCGTCCAACGCACCGAGTTGCCCGTCTCGATCGTGATCCGCGAAGGCTGGAACTTGTTGTCGACCGCCTTCACGCTCGTCGTGCTCTGGGCGCCCGCGTCTCCGGGGCCCCGGACGGCGATCAGCGCGATCGCGGCTGTTGCCGCAACGAGCGCCGCTGCCAGCCAGCGTCGGTTCGAGAAGTGGATCGTCCTCGCCATTGCGGGCAACGTATCACCGAATCAGCAGATCGCAAGTGCAAGAAATCGGTAGATCGCGCCGCTGCGGATGGCACCTGGCCGCTTCTACGCCTCTGAGGCCACCTGCGGCAGCGTCCACTCCGGCCGCACGTAGTGGCAGGTGTAGCCGTTCGGGTTCCGCTGCAGGTAGTCCTGGTGCTCGGGCTCGGCCTCCCAGAAGTCGCCGGCCTCGCTGAGCCGGGTGACGACCTTCCCGGGCCAGACGCCCGAAGCGTCGACATCGGCGATCGTCTGCTCGGCGACCTGCTTCTGCTCGTCGCTCGTATAGAAGATCTCGGAGCGGTAGCTGTCGCCGACGTCGTTGCCCTGGCGGTCCATCGTCGTCGGGTCATGGATCTGGAAGAAGAACTCGAGCAGGTCGCGGTAGGAGAGCCGCTCTGGGTCGAAGATGATCTCGACCGCCTCGGCGTGGCCGGCGTGGTTTCCATAGGTCGCGTTCGGAACATCCCCGCCCGAGTAGCCGACCCGGGTCCCGATCACCCCGTCCATGTCGCGAATCAGCTCCTGGGCTCCCCAGAAGCAGCCGCCGGCGAGGATCGCCCTCTCGTTTCTCTCTGACATCGCAGCTCCTTTGTCGGTGTTCACGAACGGGTACTCCGACAAGAGTAATGCCCGTCCTCACCGGGCCTCGAAGGGCAGTCCTCGGCGTCGCCTTCGGCCCAGATGGCTTCCTAGACGGCGGACGGCTCGAGCGTATCCGACCAAGCGTGGGCGCTGATCTCGTCGAGCAGCCGCGGCCAGAACGGCCTGGCGAGATCGTGGCCCTGCCCCTTGCTGATGACCAGCCGCGAACCCGGGATCGCCTTCGCGGTCGCACGCCCGCCCGAGGTGTTGACGAGCCTGTCCTTGTCGCCGTGGATGACGAGCGTCGGGGCGGTGATCCGGCCCAGCTCCCTGGTCCGGTCGCCGGACTTGAGGATCGCGCCGAGCTGGCGGCCGCTGCCGAATCGGTCGCGGTCGCGCTCGAGGCTCAACCGGACCCGCTTTCGGATCATGTCGAGGTCCCGGTTCGGCGGCGGCGAGCCGATCAGCTTGAACAGCTTCAGCATGTACTCCTCGATCTGCTCCGGGTCCTGCGGCCGAGGGCCGAGGAATGTCCGGTAGACGAGCGGGTGCGGCCGGCCCTTGCGGCGGCTGCCAGTGGTCGAGTGGATCGAGGTCAGCGAGCGAACGTCCTCGGGATGGCGGGCCGCGAGGGTCTGGGCGATCATCCCGCCCATCGAGATCCCGACCACGTGCGCGGGCGAGAGCCCGAGCTCACGCAGCAGGCCGTGGGCGTCCTCGGCCATGTCTCCGAGGTCGTACTGCGCGGGGTCGAAGCGCCGCGTCGCGAGCTGCCGGATTCCCGGCGCGCGGAAATCGAGATGGGTGGAATGGCCCACGTCGCGGTTGTCGAAGCGGACGACGTAGAAGCCGCGCTCGGCGAGCTGCTCGCAGAACTCCTCGTCCCAGCCGACCATCTGCGTCCCCAACCCCATGATCAGGAGCATGGGCGAGTCGGCGGGGTCGCCGAAGGTCTCGTAGCAAAGGGTGATCCCCCTGCCCACGTCGCAGAACTGCTCGCTCATGGCAGGGGGATTGTTCCCTTACTTATGGATCCAGGTCGCGCCGCTAGCGGCGCTCGGCGCCTGAGTCACGGCCGGGCTCCGGCTCGCGGTCGGGGTTGACGGCGTCCTTGACCTTGTCAGCCACCTTGTCGACCTTCTCCTTGATCGATCCGCCGGCGCGATCCACCTTGCCTTCGTTCTTGAGCCCCTCGTCGTCGGTGAGGTCGCCGGCAGCCTCCTTGAGGCGTCCTTTGGCTTCGTCGAGCTTCTCCTTCACTTCTCGATCACTCCTTCGGATGGGGTTCTCAACCCGCATACCCGCTCACCACTAGCGAAAACGGGCCTACAGCTGCGGGCGCGAAGCGCGAGATTCCATGGTTCGTCGAAATCCGCTCGCCGTTGGCGGCCAGAGCCGGCACGGTGCCGAGACGATCACCGAGCTGCAACCCGAGCGTCCGCCGTCCACCGGCCTCGCGGGTTTGACCGGCCGCGTCAAAGCCGTGCAGCCTGACCACCAACGGATGGGTCAGCGTGACGATGTCGACCCGCCGGTAGGGCACACGCTTGTGCTCGAGCATCAGCATCGCCGCACGGCAGGCGTGCGATCCGGGAATGACGTAGAGCTTGTACATGCGACCGGCCAAAACGAGAAACGCCCCCGAAGTATGAGGCCCTTTCTCTAGGTGGTGGCGACTTCGAGGGCTTTATCCCGCTCAGTGAAGTCCTCCTGCCGAATTACCAACCCGCGCCGCAAGGTCAAGACCTGAAACACGGGTTGATCGATCGGGACCCCGCTGGAGGTGCCATGACCCGTGTTCCGACCGGAGGTGAGCAGCCGGTCGCCGTAGTCGATGACTTCCTCGACCTCGAGCCTGAGATCGCTCATCGCCTCGATCCCTGCTCCCCAGACTCGGCGATAGCCCTCGTGGCCGCGATGCACACCGAGCAGATCGGGAGGTAGGAAGCCGCCGATGGGGCTTTCGTTCAGGTGCAACTCGATCTCAGGATCCAAAGCCAGGAAGAGAGCCTCGAAGTCCCTTCGATTCACTGCCTCACACCCCTGGCGGATGAAGCGCGAGAGGATGGCCTGGCGCAGTCGAGAGCGCGGCGAGAGCCGCGACCAGCCGGAGGCGAGCACGCGGACCAGCCCCGGGAACCGGACGCCGATCCGTTCATCTAGCGTCCGCCGCCTGGTCTCGCTTCGAATGGCGATCGGCGTTCGCACGCCCTCAACGACCTCGATCATCTCCTCCGACATCGCCGGCGCAGTATCGCGCCCTCGTCTACTTCTTCTTTTTCCTCTTCACGCACTTGCCGCGCTTCAGCTTCTGGCTCTTCTTGCATTTCTTCGCCGCGGCCGTGGTGGGCGTGACAGCCGCAGCCGCCGCGGCCGCGGCAGCCGCCGCAGGCGCGGGCGGAGGCGGCGGCGGGTCGCCCTCGAGCCTCATCACGCAGAAGTCGCTGCCGGTCGTTCCCGCGAGCACGATCTTGCCGTCGGGCTGCAGCGCTATGGCGTTGGCGGTGTCGCTGCCGCCGCAGTTGGCCGTCGTCCTGCCCCCGCTGCCGAAGCTCGAGTCGAGGGAGCCGTTCGGCATCAGCCGCGCAACCGCGAAGGCGTCGCCGTCGGTGCCGGCGACGACGATCTTGCCGTCGGGCTGCAGCGCGACCGCGTTCGCGGTGTCGGCGCCGCCGAAATCGATCGGGACCTGGCCGATCGGGCCGACGCCGAAGCCCGGGTCGTAGGAACCTGCCGCCGTGACCCTGGCGACGCCGAAGCTCCCGCCGCCGGGACCGACGACGATCAGCCCGCCGTCGGGCTGCACGGCGACGTCCTCGGCGCCGAGCGGGAGCTGACCGGCGCCTCCCTCGGTCTCTCCGGCGTTCGGGCCGGCGCTGAGGTCGGGGCGGAAGGTCGGGTCGGGGGCGCCGTTGGAGAGCGCCTGGTAGATCGCCAGCCCGCCGTCGGTTTGGCCGGCGGCGACTATCTTCGTGCCAGAGAGCGCGAGCGCATTGGCGCCATCAGAGGCGCCGCTGAAGTTGACCAGCTTCATGCCGTTGTTGTCGAAACCGTTGTCGGTGGTTCCGAGGGTGTCGGCGTTCAGGCGCCCGAGCGCGAACTGGCTAGCGGTCCTGCCCGCGAGGAGGATCCTGCCGTCGTTGGGCTGCAGGGCCAGGTCGCGGCCGAACTCATTAGCGAGTCCACCCACCTCCGGATCGAAATCGAGGGTCCGGTATCCATTCGGGGAGCCAAACGTGGTGTCGTACTGGCCCGTGGACCCGCTCAGCCGGGCGGCAGTAAGACCTTCTCCGTTGCTGCCGGCCGATCCCCCGAGGAGGAGCTTGCCGTTTGACTGGATCGCCAGCCCCAGCCCCCCGTCATTGGCGTGGGGGGGGTTGTTGTCGTTGCCAAAGAACACGCTCCCACCGCCGAAACCCAAGTCGGGGTAACCGCTCGCGTTCCAGCGCTGCACCGCCCAGCTCTGAGGGACCCCGCCCCCGTCGTCGATGTACCACCGGCCCGCGACGACGATCTTCCCGTCCGGTTGCAGGGCAACATCCTGGGCGGTGTCGGTGCTGTTCAGAAAGCCGTCGTCGGTGATGTTGGTGACCTGCGTGCCGTCCCCGGCGAAGCTCGTATCGAGATCGCCCGGGGCCGCAAAAGCCGACCCAGCCATGACGAAGTAAGCCGCGCTTGCGGCGAGCAGCCCCAGTCCCTTCTTGATCCCCATCACCAACTCCATGCCTCTCAAATGCTTGAACGGCGTCTCGGTCGCTGAAAGACCTTTGGTCGCCGAGGCTGGTGATGCCCGGGTGGCCCTTACTAGTTCCGCAGCGGCGGATAAACCCTTACCTAAATCAGTGTACTCCGATGAGCCCCGGAAAACGAGAAACCCCCCTCCTCTCCCCCACCCCCACACATTCGATTCCCCCTCCTCCCACCATTTCACCCCACTCGCGCCGGAGATCGAGAGCCAGCGTGGGATCAGACTGAACTGCAGACCGGCAGCCACGATGGCGGCCATGAACACCGCCAGCGGTAGACCCATCATTACGAAGCGATGCCCGAGAATCGAGCATCGCTCGCGCGACCTCTGGATCGATGCCTTCCCCCGCACGCGATACCGCGGCAACTGAGCGGCCGCGCTGAGCAATGCCAGGCCTGCGGCAAGTGCGCCGGCGCCCAGGGCGAGCCCGGCGAGCAGACTGCCCCGCTGGCGCTCACGGATCTCGCGAGAGACGTAGACAGCAAAGACGAGCAACGCGACGGTCGCGAGCACCCCGATGCTTCGTCCGACCCAGTAGCTCGCGCCGGCGTCCACCGCGTGCTGCAGGTAGGTGTTGACCTCGGCGATCAGTCGTCGTTGTCGTCGAAGGGGGTGGGCGCCTCCCCCGCCGTGTTGATCGTGTCGTCGCCGATCACGATCCAGGACGAACAACGCACCGCAGGACGCTGCCGTCTCTGCCACACGGTTTGGCTGACGCCTCGAGCCTGGCTTCTCGAAACAGTGGTCGCCTCCATCTCAGGTGCCCCCTCTGCGCATCTTGCTCGGCGCGATGTTCTGGTTGAGGCGAAAGACGTTCTGGACGTACTTGTCCTTGAGCACGACCAGGCGCTTGTACCTCTCCGCCCCGTAGGCATCCTCATTCGCTCGCCCTCAGGAATCCAGTTCACATAGACCGCTCCGGTTCCGAACGGTCGCATCGCCTCGCAGAAGGCCCGGTTGGCGGCGATCAGCTCTTGATCCAGGGACGGGTCCTCCCAGACGGTGATCGGGTGGACGATGTAAGGCGCGTCGCGATGGAGAACGCGGTCTCATCCTCGCCAACACGGTTGATTGCACGCCGAGGCGGAAGATGATCGTCTGGCTGAAGGGGAAAGCTTTGCCTGCCGCACCGACTGATCCAGGTACGTATCGATCGCATCGTCGGTTAGCGCGCTCAGGTACTCGCTGCGCCAGTAGTTGCGTTGCCCCGGCGGACCTTGGGATCGAGAATTGCCTGGAACTCCAGGTAGGGCATCCGACGCATCGCGTCGAGGTCGGGAGAGAGGTCGCGCAGCGATCCGATCAGGGTCTCTCCCTCGTCGGGCTCCCCGACGTACATCGCTGTCATGCCGAGCGCCGGCTGACCGTGCAGATGCTTGGGAATGAACTCGAGCGGAGGAGCGGTGAAAACGGCAAAGGCGACCGCGAGCTCTTCGGGGGCGGCTTCGATCGGTCGCGCAGTTCCCGGAGCACATCCGGCGCGCGGTCGATCGACCAGATCATCCGACCGCCGAACACGTGGGGCCAAGCTCGTGCAGGCGGAAATCGAACCTGGTGACGATGCCGAAGTTGCCGCTGCCGCCGCGGATTCCCCAGAAGAGATCGGCGTTCTCCGTCTCGCTCGCGGTCAGCACCTCGGCGTCGGCGGTGACAACCTGGGCAGAGACGAGATTGTCGCTGGCGAGCCCGTGCACCCCCGAGGTCCAGCCGTAGCCGCCTCCAGTCGTGAAGCCGCCGAGGCCGGTGGTCGTCACGCGTCCGCCGGGCGTGTGCAGGCCGTGCTTCTGCGTCTCGGCATCAAACTCGCCCCAGAGCAATCCGCCGCCGGCTCTCGCGATCCGCGCCTCGGCATCGACGTCGATTCGCTTCAGGCCTGAGAGATCGATCACGAGCCCGTCGTCGCAGACGCTGATCCCGGAGGCGCTGTGACCCCCGCAGCGAACCGCGATCGGCAGACCTTTGGCGCGTCCGTAACGAAGGGGCGGCAGCTACGTCGACCGTATCTGTGCACCGGGCTATAAGGGCCGGCTTGCGATCGACCATCGCGTTGAACACCTCGCGCGCTTCCTCGTAGCCCCGGTCCCCGACGCGAACCAGATCGCCGCTGAACTCCCCGTTCAGCTCGTCAGTCGCCGCATCGGTTGAAGTGGTGGGTTCCATCGCGCCGGATGATGACCGGGGTACGCGGGCGATACATCGGGCAAATGCCCTATTTGGTGTCTGACCTCGCCCGCTGCCTGACCGCGTATGCGGCGGCCTCGGACCGGTTGCGCAAGTCGAGCTTGGAAAGGATGTGACCGACGTGATGCGACGCCGTCTTCGGGCTGATGAAGAGCCGGCTTGCGATCTCCTTGTTGGAGAGGCCCTCGCCGAGTAGATCGAGGACCTCGAGCTCGCGCTTGGTCAGCTCTCCCTCGGGGCGCGGTGCGCGCCTCCCCCCCGAGCCAAGGGACCGCAGCAGCTCCGCTGTCTCGTCGGCGGCGGCCAGGGCGCCGAGGCGCTCGAAAGCCTCGAGCGCGCCCTGCGCCTCGGCTATAGCGAGCTCGCGATTGTCGTCAGCCGCCAACCGCGCCACCTCGAGCCGCGCGCGCGCCAACTCGAAGGGCATCTCAAGTGCGGCGAAGCCTTCGATCGCCTCGCCGATTGCGGCACGCGCGCCAGCTGCATCGCCGGCGGCCGCGGCGACGTCCACGCGCGAGCGCGCGCTGCGACCACGTGCTCATGGCCCAGGTCGTCCGCGAGATCAGCCAGTTCGCTGGCGGAGGTCCCCGCCTCGTCGACGTCGCTGCGAGCGAGGCAGAGCTCAACAGCAAGAGCAAGGAGAGCGGCCTTGGCCGGCCCAGGGCCTGAGACGTCGAGCGCCTGCTCGAGCCGTGCAGCCGCGAGGTCGTTCGAGCCGCGAGCGAGGAGAAGCACGATCATCGCGGCCTGGGCTTCGGGGTGGGTCTCCCAGCCCGCGAGCAGCCGCTCCGCCTCGTCGATCCTGCCCTGTCGCAGCCTCAGATCAGCAAGGCGGGCAAGCGGATATGCCGCCAGCGGTCGATTCCTGCCGCGGTACGCGTCGACCGCGACGAGCAGCTGAGCTTCGGCGCGCTGCCAGTCGCCGATCGAGATCAGAACGCGGGCGTGGAGCGAGCGACAGAGAGCCGAGAGCGGGACGTATCGGCGCCGCTCGGCGAACTCGATCACGGCACGGGACCACTCGGCAGCGCGCTGAAGATCGGACATCTCCTCGCAAGCGAAGAGGACCGCACAGCAGGTGGCCCCGATCGCCCAGGGATCCTCAACCTCACCGGCCATCGCCGCAGCCATTGTTTCGTCGAGCAGCGCCGTTCCACCCTCGATTTCCCCGTTGCGCACCCGCAACACGCCGAGCTGGTTGAGACCGCGCAACTCGCTGTCGGTGTCATCGAGCTCCTTGCCGATTTCGATCGCACGCTCGAAATGCCGCTGCGCGGTCTCGGGATCCCCCGCGACGGCGCCCCTCGCAACCTCGAGCTCAGCATGCGCGGGACAGAGAGGGGCATCGGCGAGCAACCGCTCGGCGCGCTGGAACCAACCGTTGGATGCGGCCAGGTTGCCCAGCGAGGTCGCCTGTTCGAGCGAGAGCCAAAGAGCGATCGTCGCGGCACGGCTTGGGTCGCCGGCTCGACGAAAGGCGACGTAGGCCTCCTCCCGCCGTGCAATCCCGGCATCGATCTCGCAAAGAAACCAGAGGCTTTGGCCAAGCCCATCGAGGACCTCGGGATTGCGCTCCTCCGCAAGCGCCTCCTGGAATCGGTCGCGGGCCTGCTCGAATTCACCGGCATCAAAAGCCTTGGTGGCCGCGTCGAATGGTGAGACGACAACCGCTCCCATCGAAGCCATCGTGTCACAGCTGCGGGGGCCCGCTCCGTCAGCTACTCGATGCGGTCTGTCCCAGGCTCCGGAAGAATGCGATCGACGAGCTCGAGCGACGGCCGGCCCTCGAATGTGGAGTGGACGTCGGGCCGGTAGAGGATCAGCGCAAGGCTGGGAGCGACCATGAAGTCGGCCGCGTTCAGCTCCTCCCCGCCGAGGACGCCATCCTCGATCCAGGCATCGACCCGGTCGAGCATCCGGGGAAGTTTCGCCAGGACTTCGCGGTCAGCCCCCGGGCCTGCGGCAAAGGTGCCTCCGAGAATCCTTGGAATGAGCAGGCGCCGAACCAACTCGCGCTGGTAGAGCAAATACCCCAGCCGGCCGTCGCCCGATGAGCGCGCCATTCCCTCCGGGTCGCGGATGACGGCCGGGCCCAGGATTCGCCGTGCCTCCATCTGAAGCGTCTCATTGGCCCACCGCTCGGCCTCCTCTACCGCCGCCCGCTTCCCAGGATCGGCCGCGAACAGCGGCGGCTCCGGATGCCGGTCGTCCAAAAAGCGCGAGATTCCATAGTTGGTCGAAATCCGCTCACCATTGGCGGCCAGGGCCGGCACGGTGCCGAGACGATCGCCGAACTGCAACCCGAACGTCCGCCGTCCGCCTGCCTCGCGGGTCTGCCCGGCCGCGTCAAAGCCGTGCAGCCTGACCACCAACGGATGGGTCAGCGTCACGATGTCGACGCGCCGGTAGGGCACACGCTTGTGCTCGAGCATCAGCATCGCCGCGCGGCAGGCGTGAGATCCGGGAATGACGTAGAGCTTGTACACACCGAACAGAAAAACCAAGGGCCCCTCGAAGTGAGGCCCCTTTCCCTAGTGCCCCGGCTAGATCGGAAGCTTCCGCGCGCGCTTCCTGCATTCCTTGCGCGGTTTCGCCTTCTTCTTCTGGCAAGTCTTGAGGGCAGCGGCGCGGGGGCTGGTTGAGTCTGGAGCGGGAGGCGAACCAGCGACCACTGGCGCCTGCGAGGGCGGCGTGGGCGTCTGAGTCGGTGTGGGCTCCGGCGTCGGCTCCGGCTCCACGGGAGGAGGGGCATCGGTGGCGATGACGAGGGTCTGCTCGGCGCTCCCCACGTTGCCGGCCGGATCGGGAGCCGAGGCGACGACCGTCCACGTGCCGTCTCCGACATGGGTCGGAGTTACGTTCCATGTGCCGTTGCCCTGCAGCAGCGTAGTCATCGTCTGGCCCGCGATCGAGACGGTGACGGTCGTGCCGGGCGCGGCGTTCGAAGTCCCCGTGATTGTCGGATCGACGTCGGCTGTCGCCGCAGTCGCGCCGCCGGTGATCGCGATCACCGGCGACACCGTGTCGACCGTCAGGGTCTGGGTGAAGCTCGCTGGGTTCCCCGCAGCGTCTGAGACCGTCATCACGACGCGATGCGGGCCGTCCGATAGGGCGCCCGCGGTGACCGACCAGGTCCCGTCGCCCTGGACCGCTGCAACCAGCGTCTCGTCGGCGAGGTTCACGGTCACGGTCGTGCCGGCCGGAACGTCCGCCGTCCCGGAGATGTCAGGGGTCGCGTCGTTGGTGAGCGCGGTCAGGCCACCCGCGATCGATACCGCCGGTGCTGTGGTGTCGACGGTCAGCGCCTGGCTGTCGGTGCCAGGGTTGCCGGCAGGATCGGTGACGGTTGCGGTGACGGTGTGAGTGCCGTCGGGCAGCGTGCCGAGTCTCACGTTCCAAGATCCGTCGGAGTGCACGACGGCATGCCGCGTCTGTGAGTCAGCGTCCACGCGGACGATCGTCCCCGGGGCGACGTCGCTGGTGCCGGCGATCGTCGGGGTGGCGTCGTTCGTCGTCACGGAGGGTCCACCGTCGAGGGCGACGACCGGCAAGACCGTGTCGACGGTCAGCTGTTGGGCGAAGCTGCCTGGGTTCCCCGCCCCGTCGGTGACCGAGGCGACGACCGGGTAGGTGTCGTTGGCCAGAATCGAAGAGGTCACCGACCATTCGCCATCAGTGGGGGTCGCGTTGAGCGTCTGGCCGTTGACGGTCACGGTAACCACGCCCGGCGCCTCGACGTCGGTCGTGCCGCTGATCGTCGGGGTCGTATCGGTCGTGATCGCGGTGGCCCCGCCGGCGATCGTGACCGCTGGCGGCGCGCTGTAGAACTGGTTGTTGTCGAGCGTCAGGGCGCCGTTGCGGGCGAACGCGCGGCCGTTGACCAGGGTCCCGTTGCCCATCGCGACCGCGTCGAGCGCCATCAGGGTTCCCGCGAAGTCAGCGGCGGCACCGACGGCGCCGGCCCCATTGACCTGCCAGAACACCCGCGACGCCTTGGCACCGCCGGTCAAGACGACGTGGCTTCCCGCTGCGAAAGCCAGGGCGCCGTTGACTTGAAAGACGAAGACGGCGTTCGGATCGCCACCACCGTCGAGGGTGACCGTTCCGGTGTTGGAGGCGGCGGCCCCGATCGTGTGTAGCCCCGGCTGGATGGTCCTGCCGGCCAGTGCGCCCGCGAGCGCGGCGCCGCCAGTCCGTCCGGCGACGTCGTTGTAGGCCGCAACGAGATCGTTGTGTGCCTGGGTCGCGGCGGGGTTGCCGACGGCGACCGTGCCGGTGACTATCCCCGGCGGGAACCCGGTCGGTTGGGTATTCGCCTTGACGCCGAGATCGCCACGGAGCGTGGTATGCGGGGCGCCTTCGGCGCTGACGGTGTTCCCGACGGAGGCGCCACTAAGTACGGCGTAAGTTGATGCCGCACCCAGGTCCACCATCGTTGTCGGAGCTGCGGCGGCGGTGGGGACGTTCGGACCGAAGCCGGCGACAAGCAGGAGTGCGCCGAGCGCTCCAAGGATCAGGGCGAGCGCCGATCGGCTGAGGTGGTTTGACTGCGGGTCGCAAGGACCGGAAGACAGGACGTATCGAGGGGGTGCGCTCTTCATGGTGGTAATCCCCCATCGGGGCGGGAACCGGCAACCACGATCCCCCGAAAGGATGAGAGGTTCGAATATCCCCCGAAAGGACCAGCACCTAGATCTCCCAGCTGATCTCGCCCGTCACCAATGCGATGGCCACGGCGTGCGCCCGCGTGTGCGCTCCGAGCTTGCCCATTGCATTCTGAACGTGAGATTTGACGGTTTCGGGGGAGATGAACAAGCGCTCGGCGATCTCGCCGCCATTCAACCCCGAAGCGGCCAGGGTCAAGACCTCACGCTCCCGCTTGGTCAACTCCGACCGGACCCTTTCCTTCACGACCGCTTTCCACTCAGGCTCGCCAGGCAAATCGCTTTGCCCCCCTTCGACCGAGCTGTTTTCGGGGGTGAGGAAAACCGCTAGGTGACGCGAAGGCATCACATTGGCTGTCGCGCTGAATTCAACCGGCACCAGCCCACGGTCCGGGAAGTACAGGTTGTACCAGCCCTCCGCCTCCCCATTGACCAAAAACTCGTGCCATTGCTGTTCGAGCTTCGTACGTTCGCTCGGGGGCGTGAAGTCGTCCATGCTCCGCCACGAAATCTCTTCTTGAGGGACCCCTAAAAGGTCAGAGGCGGAAGCGTTACCGACCACCCAGCGCCGTTCATCATCGGCGATCAGCATCGGATGCAATGAGCGTTCAAGTGCCACTCGCAAGCGGGCAACTGCTTGCGAACCAAACCTGCTCTCTGCAGTGGCTTGCTCGTTCATATCCCAACGATAGGGGAAGTGCCCGAGGCTTCCAGAAATTAAGTAGGCAGTTACGAGCTGTTCACAAGGGGACGCTCAGCGTTCGTCGAGCACGGCGCTGCTGATCAACCGGTCGCCCTCTCAACGTCACCTACCCCGCTTCTTCTTCCGCTTCTTCTTCCGCTTCTTTTTGAGCTTCTTGGCGGCCGTCTTGGCGCGCTTCTCGGCCTCCGGATCGGTGGAGGTCAACGTTCCGAAGTCGGTAGTCGCGATCGCCGAGAGCGGCAGCCACGGGTTGATCGGGCTGCCCCAGTCGGCGCCAATCCCGATCTCGTCGAAGCGGCCCTCGAGGACGTTCCTGCGATGCGGTGGGCTGTTCATCCACGCCGTGACCATCGAGCGCGGGGTGCCGAGGATCGAGCTGCCCCAGCCGAGGTTCTCCCCCACCAGCCAGTTCTCGGCTCCGTTCAGGTAGCCGGTCGCCTCGATCCGTTGCTCGAAGACCGTCCCGTCGAGCGATTCGTGGGCGAAGAAGCTCTGCCAGCGCATCGACGCCGTGTGCGCGGCGGCCGCCTGGGCGAGCTGAGCATTGGGGCGCACCGTCTGCAGGCCGCGCTCGATCCGCTCCTGGTTGATGAGGCAGAGCAGGGAGCTCTCGAAGCGCGGGACGTTGAACAGGGTCAGCAGCGGCACAGCATCGGCGTCCGGGCACTCGGCTCCCTGCGAGCTCGCCGGGAGGCCCAGCGTGGCGGCGGCGGCGAGCGCCAGTGAAGCCAGGGCTGTCGAGAGCCGCTTTGACTTTGCGAGTCCTGCTGCTGATTCGACGTAAAGCTTTGATGCTCTTCTCATGCTTCCACCATCGGGCCTCGCCGCGCAAGACAAGATCCCCCAAACGGGTGCATGGCGCAAAGATCCCCCCAACGGGTCATAGCGGGGGCCCGATTCGTCGCTCGCTACGACTCGACACGCATCCGCGAGCACAGGGGTGAAGAGGACCTCTCGCGCGGTGAGACGCTCTAGCCCGGCATGCGAAAATCACGAGCGGTTTCCATCATGCCGCCAAACCCTCAACGCCCAGGTCGTACAGGCGCACAGGTCGAGGGCCATTCCGCGGTCTTCACATTCCGAGCGCGATCGGGCCAAGACGCGGAGCTGGCGCAATGGGCGCGCCGCATGGTGAGCGCGGCCCGCCGTCACGAGGGGAATATCGCAGCCACCGTGATCAGCCCGAATCAGAAAGGCGGCGCGTACCGCGTCGTGCACCATTTTCGAGACCCGGCAGCCTTGGAGTCGTGGCTCCTCTCCACCGAAAGGGCTGCGCTACTCGAAGAGGGGGAACTCATACTTGAAGCACCGCCCGCAGTGGAGCGGACGGGGCTAGAGACCTGGTTTCGCCTGCCGGCGGACGGCCATGCTTTCGTCCCGCCGCCGCGATGGAAGATGTGGCTGACTTCCGTGCTCGCCATCTACCCCTTTGTTCTCGCCTTTCTGGTGTGGGTGAACCCTCAGATCAAGGGATGGCCGGTCGCCGTCAGGGCGGCGGTCCTTCCCCTTGTGCTGCTCTCGTTGATGACGTATCTGGTGATGCCAACCGTCACCCGTCTGCTCCGCCCATGGCTAGCTGGTAAACGGCAGCGGCTGGACTCATCGCCAACCAGCGCCGACCGTCGCGACCACTAACGAGAAAGGCCTCTCGAAGTGAGAGGCCTTTCTCTAGGTAGCGGGGGCGGGATTCGAACCCGCGACCTTCGGGTTATGAGCCCGACGAGCTACCAGACTGCTCCACCCCGCGGCGGAGCGTTGAATTCTATCGCAGACCTTGTGAAAATCTCCATCCGTCGCCTACTTCGGCTGCGGGACGATCCTTATGTAGGGCTTCGGCGACTCCCACTCGCCGAACTGCTCCTTCGCCTCGTCGTCGGAGACCGCTCCGGAGATGATCACGTCCTCGCCGGGCTGCCAGTTGACCGGGGTCGCGACCTTGTGGTCGGCGGTCAGCTTCAGCGAGTCGATCACGCGCAGCACCTCGTCGAAGTTGCGGCCTGTGGTCATGGGATAGACCAGGATCAGCTTCACCTTCTTGTCGGGCCCGACCACGACCACGTTGCGGACGGTCTGGTTGTCGGCCGGAGTCCGGTCGCCGGGATCACCCTCGACCTCGGCCGGAAGCATGTCGTAGAGCTTCGAAACCTTGAAGTCGGAGTCGGCGATCAGCGGGTAGTTAGGCGCGGTGCCCTGGGTCTCCTCGATGTCCTTGGCCCAGTCCTCGTGTTTGTCGAGCGGGTCGACCGAGAGGCCGATGATCTTGACGCCGCGCTTGTCGAACTCCGGCTTCGCGTTCGCCATGTAGCCGAGCTCGGTCGTGCAGACGGGCGTGAAGTCCTTGGGATGCGAGAAGAGGACGCCCCAGTCGTCGCCGAGCCAGTCGTGGAAGCTGATCTTGCCCTCGGTGGTCTCCGCTTCGAAGTCCGGAGCGGTGTCGCCGATCTTCAGAGCCATTGCGGCCTCCTTACCTCGGTTACAGGGTCTGAGCCAAGGCTATCGAGGCGGCCGCGTCGGCCTTCGCCGCTAGACCGGGTCCTCGAACTCGGCCGGCTGCTTCGAGAGCGCTGACTGCACCGCGGCGATCTGGTTCGGTGAACCGAGCAGCTGCTGCTGGAGCTCGGCCTCGAGCGCCAGGCCCTCGGCCGCAGGGGCGCGCCATGCCTCGCGCAGCAGCCGCTTCGCGGCACGAACCGCGTCGGGGGAGTTGGCCGCGATCTGGTGCGCGAGACCGGTCGCCGCGGCGAGCGGGTCATCGTCGACCATCGTCACGAGGCCTAGCTCGAGGGCGTGCTCGGCCTCGACGACCTCGCCGGTGTAGACGAGCATCCGCGCCTGGTCGGCGCGCACGAGCCCCGGCAGCGCCGCGGTGATCCCCATGTCGGGGATCAGCCCGTATTTCATCTCCATCACCGACATCCGCGCGTCGGGGGCTGCGATCCTGATGTCGGCGCCGAGCGCGATCTGCAGGCCGCCGCCGAACGCGGCCCCGTGGAGCGCGGCGATCACCGGCACCGGCAGTTGCTGCCAGCCGTGCGAGGTGCGCTGGGCGGTGTTGGCGCCGGCATCGTCGACGTCCTCGAAGACGTCGCCGACCTCATGATCGCCGCCCATGAAGCTCGGGAAGTCGAGCCCGGAGCAGAAGCTCGGGCCCTCGCCGCTCAGGACGACCGCCCTGACACCGGCCGCGCTATGCAGCTCCCCGATCGCGGCGTTGATCGACTCGAACATCCGCCAGTCGAGCGCGTTGTGCTTGTCGCCGCGAACGAGGCGAACGTCGGCGACCCCGTTCTCGATCTCGATCTGGACCCGCTCGGTGTCGAGGGCGGCTTCGACGGCCATTGACGGAGCTTATCCGGAGCCAATACGATGCCGCGCGTGCGCTGCGCCGTCATCGACCTGGGGACCAACTCGACCCGGCTTTTGATCGCCGACGTAAAGGGGGGCCGGGTGAGCGAGATCGAGCGTCGCAACACCGTCACCCGCCTCGGCCGCGGCGTCGATCTCACCCATCGCCTCTGCTCGGAGGCGATCGAGGACGTCTGCGGGGTGGTCGGCAAGTACGTCTCGCTATATGAGGAGATGGGAGCGGAGAGGGTTACCGCCGTCGCCACCTCGGCCGCGCGCGACGCCTTGAACGGGGATGCCTTCGTGGCCGAGCTTCGCGAGCGCTTCGCGCTCGACGCCCAGATCCTCTCCGGCGAGCAGGAGGCCGGGCTCACCTATCTCGGCGCAACCGCAAACCGCGAGCCGGACACCTCGGGCGAGATCGTTCCCGGCGATTCGTCGGGCTCCACCCTCGTCTTCGACATCGGCGGCGGCTCGACCGAGCTGATCTGCGGCCGCGGGGGCGAGGTCGATTTCCACGCCTCGCTGCAGGCGGGCACCGTCCGTCACACCGAGCGACACCTAACCGGCGACCCGGCCCGGCCCGCGGAGCTCGAGGAGCTCGCCGCCGACATGCGAAACCTGATCGACGACGCGATGGGCGCCGATCCCGGCGCAGTCGCCGAGCACGGGATCGCGGTCGCGGGCACCCCGACCTCGCTCGCCGCGATCGACCTGGAGCTCGAGCCCTACGACCCCGAGCGCGTCCACGGCCACCGGCTCGGCTTGCGCTCGATCCAGCGCATGCTCTCGCGTCTCGCGTCGCTGCCGCTCGTCGATCGGCTTCGAATCCCGGGGCTGCATCCCGGGCGGGCGCCGACGATCGTCGCCGGCGTCGTCATCCTGGTCGAGGTGATGCGGGCCTTCGGCCTCGACGAGATCGAAGCCTCCGAGCACGACATTCTCTGGGGCGCGGCTCTGTCGAGCGCGATGGCACCGGCCTGATCCGCGGCTCGTCCGGCCGGCTTCCACTCCTCAATAGCAAGGCAGTTGCCAAGTTCCCGGCTATTGAGTATTTACTAATACGGGGATCGGACCGATACTTCTCATGCCGAGGGAACAGAGGTTGGGCCGGACGCCCGAACTCCTCTCTTGGCCCATAGGTTCCGGGCGTTTGCCGCATGTTGGCGCCTCCCGTCGCCCGGACCACACATACCCCCAAGTACAGGGCCCCGAGTGACGTACCCCCTGCCCGTCCTAACGGGGCCAATTTGAGAAAGGGTCGCCAGGAAGGCGGCCCTTCCTCATGTAAGGACACATAGGATCCTGGCCATGCGAACGAGAGCGGGGCTCGCGGTTGTCCTCTGCGCGGCGTTGGCGGCGGTCGGCGGCTTGGCGATGGCCGCAAAAAAGAAGCGCGGCGGCTTGCCGCTCGGCCCCTACCCCTCGCTTGGCGCCTGCGCGGTCTTCCCGCCATCAGCCGCGCCGCCGGGCTCGCCGTCCTCGCCCGACCAGACCGCCTGGAACCAGGACATCTCGCAGGCGCCGCTCGATCCGGGCTCGGCCGCCTACATCTCCTACATCAACTCGAAGGGCGGGACCTCGCTGCACCCCGACTTCGGCTCGCCGCGCCAGTACGGGATCCCCTACGCGGTCGTCAGCGGCGGCAAGCGGACCAAGGTCAAGTTCACCGCCTACGGGGACGAGTCGACCCACGGCCTCTACCGGGTGCCGCTGGCGGCGCCGGTCGAGGGCGGGGCGAAGTCAGACGGCGACCGCCACGTGCTCGTCGTCGACACCTCGCGCTGCGCGCTGCAGGAGCTCTACCGCGCGTTCCCGCGCAAGACACCGAAGCCGGGCCGCTGGAACGCCGATGGCGGCGTGATCTGGGACCTGAACTCGCCCGCGCTCCGGACCGAGGGCTTCACCTCGGCCGACGCCGCCGGGCTGCCGATCTTCCCGGGCCTGGTCCGCTTCGACGAGGCCGCCTCCGGCGTGATCAACCACGCGATCCGGCTCACGGTCGAGTCAACGCAGAAGGCGTGGGTCAACCCTGGCACCCACTGCGCCGGCGACAGCTCGAGCACCGCGGCGCCGCCGATGGGGCTGCGGCTGCGGCTCAACGCCGCCTATGACCTCGCGGCGTTCACCGGCCCAGCGCGTGCGATCGCCGAGGCGCTGAAGAAATACGGCTTCATCGTCGCCGACAACGGCTCGAACTGGTACTTCTCAGGCACATCGGACCGCCGCTGGGACGATTCCAACCTGAATCAGCTCAAGGCGATCCCAGGCAGCGCTTTCGAGGTCGTTCAGAGCGCCGCGGCCGTGCATCGCTGCTGATTTCGGGCTCATTTCGGCCAAAACACGCTGTTTGCACGAAGAAATAGCGCCCCGGTCCGGACTCTTCGGTACCCTGTGTTTAAGCAGTTCCTCGTAACTGAATCGCGCGGCGGTCTTTCCCTTCGTCCTCGCAGCGAATGAACCAGAGGGGACCGAAAGGATGTCGAATACCCTTGTCTCAAGCAGCACTAGCCGAGCGCGCATCTGAGTCCTGGACCTGTGAACGCTGCGAGGTGACCGTGGCCTTCATGCCCGGGCACGAGGCGTCCGCCAAGAAGCCTGCGCACTGGGCAAAAGTAAACGGAGCAATGCACTGCCTCGCCTGCCGCCGCGACAACGCAGCGGAAGGCGCACTCGACGGTCTCCCCGAGGACACGCCGCTGGACAAGAAGGTCCAGGCGCAGTCCGAGGCCCGGATCGACTTCGAGGTGAAGCGCGATCCCGAGAAGGCCAACGGCGAAATCGCCAAGGCCTGCCGTTCCTCGATCGCCTCGGTGCAGAAGGCGCGCGAGCGCCTCGGCCTCCAGCAGGCCTCCTAGCCCGCCCCTCATGGGCACAGCGTTAAAACGCCACGCAGCCTTGGCTGCGGCGGCTGCTTCGCTGTGCTTCGCGCCGGCGGCGGCCGCCGACACCGTGAACCTGGGGTCGATCCCCCCCGCCGCGATCGACACGGGGGCGGGTTGCAGCTCGTGCAGCTACGCGCAGGCGCTGACCTCGACGACTTCGCCGTCCTACCGCGTGCCGCCGGGGACCTGGACGGTCACCTCCTGGAGCGCGCGTGGAGCACCGAGCCTGGCACCGTTCAAGATGAACGGGGACATCACATTGCAGGTATGGCGGCCGGCCAGCGGCGATAACTTCTTTCTCGTCGCGACGAGCAGCGCAACGGTCAACATCGACGACGCCCCCACCTTCACGACCGCGATTCCCGTCGAGCCCGGCGATTTGATCGGCGCGATGAGCTCGACGGTTGCCAACGGGCCGCGCGGCTACTACGACGACGGCACCAGCGCGTTCGATTACGCGGTCACGCTTCCGGGGCCTGTAACGCCCGGGATGACGTTCACCGCGGGCCTCGGAGTCCCGAATGCCCGCATCAACATGGCGCTGACCCTGACCGGCTCGCCGCCGGCGCCTGTTGCTCCGGGCGCCGTCGCCACGCCAGCCGCAACAGCCGCGACCGCTGTCGCGGCGAAGAAGTGCAAGAAGCCCCGCAAGCTGCGCCGCGGCCGCTGCGTGAAGAAGAAAAAGAAGAAGTAGCCGGGTTCCTGGTCAGTCCGGCCAGCCGTCGACGAACAGGTCGAGGGCGAGCTCGGACCCGTCTCCGGCCGCGTACTTGTCGAGGTCGGTGATGCCGGCCTCGGCGAGCACCTCGTCGTCGAGGTAGGCGTTCCCTGTGCACTCGCGCGGGTCGCGCTTCAGGATCTCGTAGGCCGCGTCGGCGTAGATGTCGGGCGTCCGCGCACGCTTCATCGCCTCATCGCCGCCGAGCAGGTTCTGGACCGCCGCGGTGGCGATGATCGACCGCGGCCAGAGGCAGTTGGCGGCGATCGGCGTCTCGGCCTCGTCCGCGGCGAGCCCGAGGGTGAGCATCGTCATCCCCATCTTCGAGAGCGTGTAGGCGGAGTGGGCCTTGAGCCATTTCGGGTCGGTGGTCAGGGGCGGCGAGAGCGTCAGCACGTGAGCGTGGTCTGACTTGCTCAGGTGAGGGAGCGCGGCGCGGGTGAGCACGAACGTCCCGCGCGAGTTGATCTGCTGCATGAGGTCGAAGCGCTTCACCTCGAGGTCGCGCATCGGCGCCAGGTTGATCGCGCTCGCGTTGTTGACGACGATGTCGATCGCCCCAAAGCTCTCCGCCGCCTCGGCGACGGCTTTCTCGACCGCCTCCTCGTCGCGGACGTCGCCGAGGATCGGCAGCGCCTCGCCTCCCGCCTCTTCGATCTCCTCGGCGGCGGTGTGGATCGTGCCGGGAAGCTTCGGGTGCGGCTTGTCGGTCTTGGCGATGATCGCGACCTTGGCGCCGTCGGCGGCGATCTTCTTCGCGATCGCGAGACCGATGCCGCGGCTTCCGCCCGACATGATCACCGCCCGTCCCTTCAGATCCTCGGCCATGGCGCGAGGCTATCTGAGTCGATAGCGTCCCGCCCGTGACCGGAAAGGCAGACTTCACAGACGAGGAGTGGAAGCAGGTTCTCGAGGGCCCGACCAGCGCCGGCCTGATCGTGATCGCCTCCGATCGCGGCGCGACGATCCGGGAGACCTTCTCGATGGCGGGCGCCTATGGCGAGGCGCGCAAGAAAGGCGGCCAGAGCGAGCTCCTCGACGCGATCGTCTCGAGCAAGCCCGCGGTCGACAAGGAGCGCACCCGCTCCCACGAGGAGCTGGAGGCGCACAGCATGAAGAACGTGAGCGAGGCCGTCGCCCTGGTCGAGGCCAAGGCAACTGCCGAGGAACTCGAAGAGTACAAGCGCTTCATCGTCGATCTCGCCCAGCACGTCGCCGAGGTCAAGGGCGTCTCCGATAAGGAGCGAGCCGCGGTCTCCGGGATCGCGATGGCGCTAGGGACGGATCCGCCGGCGCCTTAGTGGACTTCGGGGTCAACTACTTTCCCACCGACGAGACGGTGCCGCCCGCGGAGTTCGGGCGCATGGTCGAGGAGCGGGGATTCGAATCGGCCTTCGTCACCGAACACACCCACATCCCGGTCAGCCGCGAGACGCCGTACCCGGCCGGCGGCGAGCTGCCGCGCGAGTACTTCCGGATCTACGACCCGTTCGTCGCGCTCGGGACGATGGCCGAGGCGACCGAGACGGTCAAGCTCGGCACCGGCATCTGCCTGATCGTCGAGCACGACCCGATTTCGACCGCGAAGAGGGTGGCGAGCGTCGACCGGCTCTCGGGCGGGCGGATGCTGTTCGGGGTCGGCGCAGGCTGGAACCTCGAGGAGATGCGCGACCACGGCACCGATCCGAAGACGCGCTTCGGCCTGATGCGCGAGCGGGTCGAGGCGATGAAGGAGCTCTGGTCAAACGACGAGGCCTCCTACCACGGCAAGCACGTCGACTTCGATCCGACCTTCTGCTGGCCGAAGCCGCTCCAGGAAGGCGGCCCGCCGGTGCTCGTCGCCGGCCTCGGCCCGACCGTGCTCGACCGCGTGCTCGCCTTCGGCGACGCCTGGTACCCGAACCGGGTCGCCGACAACGACGCGATGATCGCCCGGATCGAGGAGCTTCAGCGCCGCGGCGAGGAGTCAGGCCGCGGCGCGATCCCGGTGACGATGCAGATCCCGCCGCGCGACCCCGTGATCCTCGAGCGCTACGAGAAGGCCGGCGTCACCCGCACCGTCCACATGCTGATGGGCACGCCGTCTCGGGATGAGGTCGAGACGAAGCTCGACCAGTGGGCGGAGCGGATGCGGAACTACAAGGGCGCAAGCTGACTGCGACCGCGGCGTCGCGATAGGGTCAGGTCAGATGGCGTTCGACGCAACTGAGTTCAGGAAGGGACAGCGGGCCGTCTGGTCCTCAGGGGACTGGCCGAACTTCGCCGCGCTGATCCAGCCGGTCTCCGATCAGCTGGCCGCGAAGCTCGAGCTCAGCGAAGGCACCACGCTGCTCGACATCGGCACCGGAAGCGGCAGCCTCGCGATTCCCGCAGCCCAGGCCGGCGCCGAGGTGACCGCCGTCGACGTCACTCCCGAGCTCTTTGAGGCCGCCCGCAAGCGCGCCGACGATGCGGGGGTCGAGGTCGAATGGGTCGAGGGCGACGCCGCCGACCTTCAGTTCGAGGACGCATCCTTCGACCGCGTCGCATCGGTGTTCGGCGCCATGTTCGCCCCCGTCAACCAGCAGGCCGCCGACGAGATGGTCCGCGTCTGCAAACCCGGCGGGCTGATCGCCAACTGCGCGTGGACCCCCGAGGGCCTGAACGGGCAGTTTCTGGCGCTGGTCGGCTCGAAGATGCCGCCTCCCCCGGAGGAGGTCCAATCGCCGATCCTCTGGGGCGACGAGGACCACGTCCGCGAGCTGTTCGAAGGCAAGGACGTCGAGCTCAGCTTCGAGAAGGACACCGCGAAGTTCGACGCCGAGTCGGTCGAGGCGATGATCGACCAGATGGAGAACGAGCTCGGCCCGATGATCATGGCCAAGAAGGTTCTTGAGCCCGAGGGTAAGTGGGAGGAGTTCCGGGCCGAGGCGACGGAGCTCGAACGAAAGTTCGGCACCGAGACCGACGACGGCTTCAGCGCCGAGGCCGAGTACCTGCGGACCTTCGTCCGCCCCGTTTCTTAGAGCGCTTCTTCCCGTTCGATCGGTTCGCGCCGTTCGAGTGACTTCCGCGGCCGTGATTGAACTCGCTCGCGAGCCCGAGCTCCTTCGCGATCTTGCCCATCTCGTGCGCCTGGTCGGGGAGCACGAAGCTGGCCGCGGTCCCCCTCGCGCCGGCCCGGGCGGTGCGCCCGGTCCGGTGCACGTAGGTCTCGCGGTCCTCGGGGGCGTCGAAGTTGATCACCTGGGTGATGTCGTCGACGTCGATGCCGCGCGAGGCGACGTCGGTGGCGACGAGGGTGTCGATGTCGCCGGCCTCGAAGCTCGGCGAGCGCGCGACGGCGCTGGCCCTGTGACTTGTTGCCGTGCATCGCCACCGCGCGGACCTTCTGGCGGTCGAGCTTCTTGACCAGCCGGTCGGCGCCGCGCTTGGTGCGGACGAAGACGAGCGTGCGGCCGCCGCCGTCGGCGCGCAGCTCTCCGACCAGAGCGCCGACCTTGTCCTCGTGGACGAGGTGGACGAAGCGGTGCTCGATCTCCGGCCCCTTCTCGACCTTCGGCTTGTGGACGTGGCGGCGCGCATCGCGCGTGTAGGCGGAGGCGAGCTTGCCGGCCGCCCCCTCGAGCGTCGCCGAGAAGAACAGCGTCTGGCGCTTGCCCGGAATCTGCTTGACGATCCGGTCGACGGGGGGCTTGAAGCCCATGTCGAGCATCCGGTCGGCCTCGTCGAGGACGAGGATGCGGACGTGCTTGAGGGTGATGTCGCCGCGCTCGAGCAGGTCTTCCAACCTGCCCGGCGTCGCGACGACGATGTGGGCGTTTTTGGCTCGTTTGGCCTGCGCGACCAAGCCGACCCCGCCATAGACGGGAGCCACCTTGAGCGCGCGGGCCTGAGCGATCGTTCGCATTTCCTCGACGATCTGTTCGGCGAGCTCGCGCGTCGGGGCCAGAATCAGCGCGCTGGGGCGCCGGGCCTCGGACTCGAGCCGGTCGACGATCGGGACGCCGAAGGCCAGGGTCTTGCCCGAGCCGGTCGGCGACTGTACGAGGACGTCGTGTCCATCAAGGACATCAGCGATCGCAAGTCTTTGAACCGCAAACGGTTCGGTGAAGCCGCGCTTGGCGAGTGCGTCCACGACTGGGCGCGACACGCCGAGATCGGCGAATGATTCGGATGACATTTTTGCTTGCTCCTTATGAGTTGTTCGGGGAGATCCTGCGACCCCGAGTGCTCAAACAAGCAAAGGGAGAAACGGAACCTCTCGGGCGACGAATCCGCGTGGCGGCGGTCACCCGACGTCGATCACCGTAGCAGGGTCCGGCGGCGGTGCCGCGCGACCCCGATCACGCTGGTCCCTACTATGCCCCGCCCCCATGGCCAGCAACGCCCCTGACACCGCCACCCGCCGCGACGACCTCCGCAACGTCGCGATCATCGCGCACGTCGACCACGGCAAGACCACGCTCGTCGACGCGATGCTTTGGCAGACCGGCGCCTTCCGCAAGGGCCAGGAGGTCCCCGACCAGGTCATGGACTCGATGGATCTCGAGCGCGAGAAGGGGATCACGATCCTCGCCAAGAACACCGCGGTCAATCACGGCGGAGTAAAGCTCAACATCATCGACACGCCGGGCCACGCCGACTTCGGCGGCGAGGTCGAGCGCGGGCTGACGATGGTCGACGGCGTGCTGCTGCTGGTCGACTCCTCCGAGGGCCCGCTACCCCAGACGCGGTTCGTGCTTCGCAAGGCGCTCGAGTCGCGGCTGCCGGTGATCCTCGTCGTCAACAAGGTCGACCGCCCCGACGCGCGGATCGCCGAGGTCGTCGACGAGATCTACCAGCTCTTCCTCGACCTCGACGCCGACGAGGAGCAGATCGAGTTCCCGATCGTCTACACGAACGCGAAGGCCGGCCAGGCCTCGCTGGAGGAGGGCGTCGAGGGCAAGGACCTCTCCCCCCTGCTCGACCTGATCGTCGAGAAGATCCCCGGCCCCGCGCACGACCCCGGCCACCCGCTCCAGGCACACGTCACCAATCTCGACGCCTCCCCTTATGTAGGGCGGCTGGCGATCTGCCGCGTCCACAACGGAACGATCCGCGCCGGCGAGCCGATCGCCTGGTGCCGCGCCGACGGCACGGTCGAGCGGGCGACGGTGTCGGAGCTCTACGTCACCGAAGCGCTCGAGCGGGTCGAGGCCGCCGAAGCGGGCCCGGGCGAGATCATCGCGGTCGCCGGCTTGCCCGAGGTGACGATCGGCGAGACGCTCGCCGATCCCGAGGACCCGCGGCCGCTGCCCGTGATCAGCGTCGATGAGCCCTCGCTCTCGCTGGTGCTCGGGATCAACACCTCGCCGATGGCCGGCAAGGAGGGCGACAAGGTGACCGCGCGCCAGATCCGCGACCGCCTCGACCAGGAGCTGGTCGGAAACGTCTCGATCCGTGTCCTCGACACCGAACGCCCCGACGCCTGGGAGGTGCAGGGCCGCGGCGAGCTGCAGCTCGTCGTCCTGCTCGAGCTGATGCGCCGCGAGGGGTTCGAGATGACCGCCGGCCAGCCGCGGGTCGTCACCCGCGAGGTCGACGGCACCCGGCACGAGCCGGTCGAGCGGATGGCGATCGACGCGCCCGAGGAGTACGTCGGCGTGATCACCCAGATGCTGGCGCTGCGCAAGGGCCGCCTCGAGCAGATGGTCAATCACTCGACCGGCTGGGTGCGCCTCGACTATCTGGTCCCGGCGCGCGGGCTGATCGGATTCCGCACCGAGTTCCTGACCGAGACCCGCGGCACCGGGATCCTCCATCACGTCTTCGACCGCTGGGAGCCCTGGGCCGGCGACATGCGGACCCGCCCGACCGGCGCGCTGGTCTCCGACCGCGACGGCCCGACCGCGAGCTTCGCACTCTTCAACCTCCAGGAGCGCGGGATGCTGTTCGTCGGCCCGGGCGAGCCGGTCTACGAGGGAATGATCGTCGGCGAGAACTCGCGCCCCGACGACCTCGACGTCAACGCGACCAAGGAGAAGCAGCAGACCAACGTCCGCGCCGCCGCCGCCGACCAAACCGTGAAGCTGGTGCCGGCGAAGCGGCTGGCGCTCGACCAGGCGCTCGAGTTCCTGCGCGAGGACGAGGCTGTCGAGGTGACCCCGCAGAGCGTGCGCCTGCGCAAGGACGAGCTCGAGAAGATCGCGCGCCGCAAGGTGGCCCGGGCCGGGAAGACCGCCTGATCGAGTACCCTGGGTGGGCAGTATCGCGCGGCGGCCTTCTCCCTTCGTCCCCCTCGCAGCAACCAAACCCGAGGGGACCGGAAGGAACACATTGACTGAAGCTGGCCTGGCCGAGCGTGGAACCGAGAGTTGGACCTGTGGGCGCTGCGAGGTGACCGTGCAGTGGATGTCGGGTCACGAAGCCAACGCGCAGCTGCCGACGGCATGGAGCCAGGAAGGCGACGTCCTGCACTGCCTCGTCTGCCGCCGCGACCTCGCCGCCGAGGCGGCGATGGAAGGGCTGCCCGAGGAGACACCGCTCGCCGAGCGCGTCCAGCTCAAGGCCTACGCGCGGGTCGAGTTCGAGATCAGCCGCGATCCGGAGCGCCGCGACGGCGAGATCGCCAAGTCCTGCCGGACGACCGCCGCCTCGGTGCGGCGCGGGCGCGAGCGGCTGGGGATCGCGGACGCGGAGGCTCAGGCCTAGGCCAGATTCGACTTCCGCGGGTAGGCGACCGCGGGGTCGGTGAGCACGTTGACGAGCGCCGGCTTGCCGGACTCGAAGGCACGCTCGAGTGCCGGCTGCAGCTCGGCCGGCTCGCGGACGAGCTCGCCGTGGCCGCCGAGCGAGGCGACGATCTCGTCGTAGCGGGTCTCGGGCTGCAGGGTGGCAGCGATCGAGTAGCCGTAAAGGGCCTGCATCGGGTGCTCTTCGAGACCCCAGATCCCGTTGTTGCCGATCACGCCGACGACCTGGAGGCCGTGGCGGACCATCGTGTCGAACTCGAAACCGGAGAAGCCGAAGGCGCCGTCGCCCAGCAGCAGGCAGACCTGGCGCTCGGGATGGGCGATCTTGGCGCCGATCGCCTGGCCGGGGCCGGCACCGAGGCAGCCGTAGGGGCCCGGATCCATCCAGCAACCGGGCTCGTGGCTTTCGACGACGCGGCCGGCGTAGGAGACGAAGTCGCCGCCGTCGCCGACGACGATCGCGTCGCGCTCGAGGACCTCGGCGAGCTCCTTGTACACCCGCATCGGGTGGAGCGGGGAACGGTCGTCATTCAGGTCGGCCTCCTCCACGGCGCGCTTCTCGGTCTCGACGCCTCGCAGCTGCTCGACCCAGGGCTTGGTCCTCGCGGGATCGCCAGCCGGCCGAATCGGCCAGCGCTGACAGGGTCACGGCGATGTCGCCGACCAGCTCGAGGTCGGCCCTGCGCTCTCCGGAGAGCTCGCTCGGCGCGAAGTCGAGCTGGACGATCTTGGTCTCGGGGCCGAACGAGCCCCCGAAGCCGAGCCGGAAGTCGAGCGGCACGCCGACCACCAGGGCGACGTCGGCGCCCTTGAGACCGGCGCCGCGGGCGCGCGAGAAGCAGAGCTCGTGATCGGCGGGCAGGCATCCCCTTCCCATTCCGTTCAGGAACACTGGCGCGCCGAGCACCTCGGCGAGGGCGCGCAGCTCGTGCTCGCCGTGCCCCCAGTAGAGATTGGTGCCGGCCATGATCGCCGGCCGTTCGGCGCCGCCGAGCAGCGCCGCGGCCTCCTCGACCCCTTCGGCCGACAACAGCTGAAGCCTCGGGAACCGGCGGCACCTCGCCCTCGGCCTCCATGAAGACGACGTCGAGCGGATAGTCGACGAAGGTCGGCCCGCTCGGGGCCTCGAGCGCGGTGTCGATCGCCGCCGCGGTCCGGGCCGCGATCTGGGCCGGGTCCTTGACCGTCTCGGCCGCCTTCACGATCGGCGAGACGAACGGCACGTGATCGATCTCCTGGAGCGAGCCCGAGCCCCAGCGCATCTCGGGAGCGCGGCCTCCCAGGGCGACGACCGGCGAGTTGTTGAACCGCGCCCCCGCCAGTGCGCTCATCCCGTTGGTGACTCCCGGGCCGGCGGTCAGCGCGCAGATCCCCGGCTTGCGGGTCGCCTTCGCGTAGCCCTCGGCCGCGAACCCCGCCGCCTGCTCGTGGCGGACGTCGATCACCTCGACACCCTCGGTCTTGCAGCCGTCGTAGATCGAGAACAGGTGCCCGCCGGAGAGCGTGAAGAGCTTGTCGGCGCCCCGCGAGCGCATCGCGCGCGCGACGTGGACGCCGCCGTGCGCGGTCTGCGTCCCCTCCTTCTGCTCCTCGACCGTGCTCACTGAAGCGAGGCTAGCGGAGCGCGGCCTCCCACGGCCGCGTTACTTCTTGCGCTTCTTCCTCACGCACTTCCCCCGCCTCAGCTTCCGCCCCTTCTTGCACTTCTTGACCGCGGTAGTCGTGACCGTCGCGGTCGGCGCGGTCGTGGGAGTCGGCGTCGACGACGGCGGGATCACCGGCGGGATCACCGGCGGCAGGGTGACCGACGTCAGCGAGCCGGCGTCGTTGCAGCCGGTGAGCACCGGGTTGTTGCTCGAGTCGCCGGAGTAGGTCGCGATCCAGCGGTAGAGGCCCGGTAGCGCCGGGGTGACTGAACCCGTTGCCGCGCCGGCGTCAACGGTGGGCGTAACGGTCAGGTCCGGCGCTCCGTCGCAGCTCGGCTTGTCAGGGCCCCAGACATCGAAGCTGACGGTGCCGGTAGGGCTCGAGCCGCCGATCAGTGTCGCCGTCGCGTCGATCGGCGACCCCAGGAACCCGTTGGGGTCGGCCACGATCGAGATCGCCGGGGTGCCCTTGCTAACGACGGTGGTCGAGTTGAGGGCGTTGCAGGCGGTCGCGACGGCATTGTTGTTGGGATCACCGGAATAGGTCGCGACCCAGTAGTAGGTGCCGGTCGCAGCCGGGATGAACTGACCGGTCGCCGCGGCGGAGACAACGGAGTCGACGTCGGTGAAGTCCGGGGTCCCGGTACAGGTCGGGTCATCCCTCCAGATCTCGAAGGTGATCGTGCCGCCGGGGTTGACGCCACCGGTGAGCGTCGCAGGGGCTTGGATCTGCGCGCCAGCGATTCCGGTGGGGTCGGCCGCAATCGCGATCGTCGGCGAGTTAGCAGCTAAGACGGTGCGCTCCGTGCCCTGGCCGCCGTTACCGCCCCCCATGGTCCCCTGGTCGGTCCCGTTGACGCTGGCATTGACGTAGGTCTGCGCGCCGAGTTGGCCGGGATTCGAGTCGATGGTCGGTACCTTGAGCACGTCGTAGGTGAAGTCGATGATGCACGTCGGCCCGCCCACGGCGACGATCACAGGCGCGTCCGGCGTGAACAGATAGCGGCCGCTGGGCGCGTGGTCGATGGTGACCGTGAAGGTGATCCCGTCGCACGCCGTACCGGCGCGCCCGGTCGCCAGCGAATCGATCGCGAAAACCCCGGGGTCGGGGGTCGGCGTGCAGGTCGGGCTGATGTTCTGCGGGCACGACGGCGTGAGCTTGATCGTGTTGAACAGCATCGGACCGAGGTCCGGTGGGGTCGAATTGTTGGAGAGCGTGAGCGTCCCGGCCTGGTCCTGCTGGCCGACGATGATCGGCTGGATCATCGTGTGATTGGCCCCAGGGAACGTGCCCGCGTTCGCCGCCGGGACCGCGCCGAGCAGCGCGCACACCCCGATCGCGATGGGCAATCCGATGCGGCGAAAACCTCGGCCCATCGTCACCTCCCTACTTCTTTTTTTTCTTCCGCTTGCACTTGCCCTTGACGAGCTTGCGGCCCTTCTTGCACTTCTTGGTGGTGGTAGTGGTGGTTGCGGGCACGGTCGGCGTGACCGTCGGGGTCGTTCCGGGTGGCGTGGATGGCGCCGCCGGGCAGCCGAAGGCGGCGCTGCCCCCGACAACCGTGCAGACCTCGTAGGCGCCGACGTCGCAGGGCTCGCCGAGCGTGCGCGGCGCGCCGCGCTGGTCGGTGGTCAGAGGCTGCGGGACGGGCGCGAGGTCGGTGCAGTCGACCGCCGGGACCTTGCCGATCGCGAAGCTCGCGGGCCCGAGCGCGACGGTCTTGGTGGGCCCGCCGTTGGCGGCTAGACCGTTGGTGTCCGGGTCTCCGCTCAGGAAGGTCAGCGGGCAGCCCGTGCCATCGGGGAATTCGATGTTGTGGCCGCCGTCGGTCAGGGCATCCCCGCCGCAGGTCGGATTGGTGCCGCCGACACCACCGCCGAAGGTATTGCCGTCGAAGAGCGTGTTCTTGACCGAGACCGTGTCGAACGAGTGGATGCCGCCGCTGTTGCCGGCATTCCCGCCGCCCACACCGGAGGACGAACCGCCGCCCCCGGCCGTATTGCCGGCGATCGTCGCGCTCGCGAGAGCGGCTCCGGCCGAGCTCTGGACGAAAATTCCGCCGCCGACGCCGCCCGTGGTGGCAGTCTGCGGGGCGGTTCCGACGCCGTCGTTGCTCCCGTTGCCGGCGAAGTTGTCGGAGATCGTCGAGTTGGTGATCTTGAGCGAGGTCCCGTAGGCGTAGATGCCGCCACCGTTGCCGCCGGACGTAGTGTTCTCACCGTTGTCGCGTGGGCCGCTGTTGCCGGCGTGGTTGTCGGAGATCGTCGAGTTGATGACGACGATCGACCCGGAACCGGCGATTTGCCCGATGCCGCCGCCGTGTCCGCCCTCGCCGGGGGGGTTGCCAGCACCAGTCGCGGCGCCGCCGTTGCCGGTGACGTTGAGATCGATGGTCGAGTTCTTGACGGTGAGGGAATTGTCGCCGGTGACGATTCCGGCCCCGGGCCCACCGTCTCCGCCGCTGGTGGCGGTTCCGTCGCCGCCGTCGCCGGTGCGGTTGCCCGTCACCCGGACGCCGTCGAGGGTCAGCGTCTCATTGTTTTCGATTCCCGCGCCCGCAGCGCCTACCTGACCCGCGGCGCCGTCGGCGCCATCCGGGGTTCGGAAGCCCTCGCCTCCGACCCCGCCGATCGTCAGGTTCCGGATCTCGACCGTTGCAGCGTTCAGGTTGCCGATCCGGATGCCGCGGAACGGGGTCGCTGTGTTCCTGTAGATCTTGGTCTCGTTCACGCCCTGGCCGATGATGGTCACGTCGGCGTTGAACGCCACGGAACCGGAGACGAGGCCCGGGTCGATGCCGTCGTCAATGATGATCGTGTCCATGTCGGCCGCGTCGTCGGCCGCGTCGCGGAGAGTGCACTCGTTCGGCGTCACCGGCTCGCAGTTGCCGTCACCGGCATCCCCCGAGTCGTTGACGTGGTGCGTGATGGGACCAGCGGAGGCAGACGCGGGGACGAGCAGCAGCGCAAGTGCGACTACTGCGATTCCGAGACTGGGCCTGCCCAGCACCGCTACTTCTTCTTTTTCTTGACGCACTTGCCCTTCTTCAGCTTGCGGCCCTTCTTGCACTTCTTCGTCGTCGTGGTCACGACCGTGCTCGTCGGAGCCGGTGCCGTTGTCGAGGGGGTCTGCGTCTGCGTCGGGGGGGTCGGCGGCGGCGCATCGGTCACCATCGTCGTCGAGTCCGGGTCGTTGCAGGCAGTGACCGGGTCCGCGTTGTTGATGTCACCCGGGTAGTTCGCGATCCAGCGGTAGACGCCGGGAGCGGTCGGCGTGAACTGCGCGGTCGCGACGCCTCCGAAGCCGGTGGAAGTCACCGGGACGACGACCGTTGAGGCCGATGGACCGGTGCAGGTCGCGTTGTCGGGCCCCCAGACATCGAAGGTGACGTTGCCGGTCGGCTCGAACGAAGCGTCCTCGATCGCCGCCGTAGCGCTGATCGGCGATCCGGTGAAACCGCTCGCTGCGGCCGTGAGGACGAGGCCCGGCCCGGCCTGGCCGACGGTATAGGTGTCGCTGCCCTGGCCTTGGCCGGTATCAGGGAACGGTACGGCTCCCTGCCCGGAGACCGTTGCGTTGGCGTTGGTCTGGATCCCGGGGCTGATCGGTGCGGCATCGACCGTCGGCACCTTGAGTACGTCGAAGGTGAAGGGGATCGTGCAGGTCTCGTTCAGATCGAGCGTGAACATGGCGTTCGGCGTGAATGTGTAGCGGCCGGTGGGCACGTGGGTGATCGCGGCCGTGAAGCTGATCCCGGCGCAGCCGCTCCCGCCAGCTCCAGTCGCCGGGGTGTCGATGCTGACCACGTCGGGGTCGGGGGTCGCGCAGGGGTCGCCGAAATCGCCGCACGACGGCGTCATCGTGATCGAAGTGATGTTGACCGGAGCGGCGTCGTGGGGAGCGGACGAATCGTTGGTGAAGCTGAGCGAGCCGGGCTGGTCCGTCTGGCCGGCGTTTACGGAGCTCGGGAAGTTCGGATTGACCGTGAAGCCAACTGCCGCGTTCGCGGCGGGCACCACACCGAGCAGCGCGACAGCGCTTGTCGCGATCAGCAATCCCAGCCTCTTCTTCATTCCGTTCATCCCGTTCATCCCTTCTTCCGCTTTCGTTTGCACTTGCCCTTCTTAAGTTTCTGGCCCTTTTTGCATTTCTTCGTCACGGTCGGCGCGGTCGCGATCGCCAGCGGCGTCGCCGCGGCGATCGGCACGAGCGCCGGCGGCGCGTTGACGACCTCGGTCAGCGAGCCAGGCGAGTTGCAGAGGGCGCCGTCCGGCTCGTTGTTGGCGTCGGCGCCGTAGCCCGCCTTCCAGCGATAGGTCCCTGGAGCACTCGGTATGAAGGCAGGCGAGCTCGAAACGCCGTTGACGACCGCGGTGTCGGTCGTGATCAGCGGTGTGTTCGCGCACGTAGCGTCGTTGGGCCCGTACAGGCTCCACTCGATCTGGCCGCCGGGGGCCGGACTGAGCGAACCGTTCGCCAGCGTCCCGGTGGCGCCGATCGGGCTGCCGACGGTTCCGGTCGAGGCCGCGTTCACGACAAGCGTCGGAGCGGCGCGGTTGACGGTCACGGTGTCGCTACCGACATCGGACCCGGGAGTCAGGTTCACCTCGCCCTCGGCTCGCGCGTTGGCATAAGTCTCGACGGTCGCAGGGGTCACCACCGGAGTCACATCCATGGTCGGCACCCTGAGCACGTCGAACGTGAAGGTGATGACGCAGTCTTCCCCCAGCGGGATCGGCACCGGAGTGTTCGGCGTAGGGGTGAAGAGATGGTTCTCGGTGGCGGGGTCTGTCTCGGAGACGGTGAACGTGAACCCCGCACACGCGTCCGAGCCGGTCGCGTTCGGGTCGATCGAGAACGTGTTCAGTTCCTGCTGGCCCGCAACGCCGTTCCCGCATCCCGATGCCGGGAAGGTCTGGTCGCGGCAGGAAGGCGCAAGCCGGATCGACGTCACGTTCAGCGGGTTGAGCGTGTCGGGCGGCGTCGAGCTGTTCGTGATCGTCAGCGTCCCGGTCTGGTTGAGCTGCCCGGCCGTCAGCGGCCCGCCGAGGTCGGGGTTGATCAGCGGAAACACGCCGGCCTGCGCGGCGGGCGCTGCGCCGAGCAGTGCGACCGCCGTTGTCGCGATCAGAAGACCCAGCCGCCTTTGTGCCCAATCCCTCACGAATCGAAAGCCTACCGCGCTACGCTTGTGTCGTGTTTGGCAGGACGGGAGTACTTGCAGCGCTGCTGGTGGCCGGAGCCCTCTTGGCGGTGCCCGCGGCCGCTTCGGCGACCTCGGTCCAGCTATCGGTCTCCCATGACGGCGACCGGATCCTCTTCTACTCGAACGACAGCCTCCTCCCCGAGGACGGCGACAGCGGGGCCTACGACATCTACGCGAGCACCAACGGCGTCACGGAGCTGATGACGCCGGGGACGAGCATCGACGTGAGCGTGACCAACCCCGCGGACCCGGTCGTCACTCCCGACGGGCGTGCGATCGCCTTCGCCAGCGGCGAGCAGCTCGCGACGAGCGACATCGACTCGAGCGTGGACGTCTATCTCGCCGCGCTGCCGATGACCGCCGCCGTCGACATGACCCACATCTCGACCGGGAGCACAGGCGGCAACGGCGCCTTCGACGCCGTCGAAGGCGGGATCGACGACGAAGGGTTGAAGGTCTTCTTCTCGACCGAGGAGTCGCTCGAGTCCGCCGACGGCGAGGCCAACTACACCGATGTCTACGTACGCAACCTCAGCAACAGCACGACCTCGCTCGCCTCGACCAACGACACCTCGACCGCGAACGACATGCGCGGCGCCCAGTTCCTCGACAACTCCAACGACGGCCAATACGTCTTCTGGCGCACCGACGAGGACATCGAGAACGACGGCGACGGCAACCGGTTCGACATCTACGCCCGCAACGTCAGCGGCCCGATCGAGACCACGCTGGTCTCGACGAACGACGCCGCTAACGCAAACGGGGACTTCGACGCCGACTGGGGCGGGATGCTCCCGGGCGGCGCGGTCGCGTATGTGGACACCCAGGAGCCCTACGAGAACGACACCGACGGTGCGTCATGGGACGTCTACGGGCGTGACGTCAACGGCGGCACGACCGACAGGATCTCGAACAACGACGCCGGAAACGCGCAAGCGATGCGGGATGCCTTCTTCAGCGGGGCGAGCGACAACGGCGACACGGTCTTCTTCGAGACGAATGAAGCGATCGAGGCGGCTGACACCGACACGGGTTGTCCCGCCGCCGAGCCCTGCACCGATATCTACGCCCGCCACCCGATCGCCGGGACAACCGACTGGGTCTCGACCAACTCGACCGAGAACGCCAACGCGATGGGCCTGCACGCCGAGTTCAACGGGGCGACCAGCGGCGGCTCGCTCGCTTTCGTTTCGACGACCGAGGCCCTCAGCACCTCCGACTTCGACGCGGTCCACACCGACATCTTCGAGCGCCACCTAGCCGGCCCGTTCATCGGCGACACCTTCCAGATCAGCATCGACGACTTCGACAGCGGAGGCGGTCCGCACGACGCGAACTTCACCGGCGCCTCGGATGACGGGACCCGGGTCTTCTTCCGCACCGACGAGTCGCTCGAGCCAACCGATGACACCGACGGCGTCTCCGACGTCTACCAGCGCGACGACACCAACAACACCGAGATTCTCTCGCTGGGACTGAACGGGCTTGGCAACAACTCGATCCCGGTCAGCAGCGACGTGCTCAACTCGGGCGATGGCAGCGCCGTCGTCTTCAATACCGCCGAGCAGCTCGTCCCGGAGGATCAGGACGGGGGCGACTTCGACGTCTACGCAAACTGCTGCGGCGTTCTCCGTCTGATCTCGACCGGCAATCCGCCACCGGCGCCGCCGGCAACCACCGCGCAGGCACCGGTGCAGGCCCTCGAACCCGTCCACGGCGTATCGATCACGGTCGAGCCCGTCGGCGGGATCGTGCTCGTCAAGGTCCCGGGAGGCACCTTCGTACCGATCTCGGAGATCAAGGTGCTGCCGATGGGCTCGATCATCGACGCCAAGAACGGCTTCGCGAAGATCAAGTCGGCGCGCGGCGACGGGACGATCGACGAGGGCACGTTCTGGGAAGGGCTCTTCCAGGTCAGCCAGGCCGGCGCTGTCGGTGCGCCGCTCGACGCGAAGCTGGTCGACAAGCTTCGCTGCAAGGGCGGCAAGAAGAAGCCGAAGACAGCGAGCCGAAGCGCCGTCGCGCGCTCATCGAAGGCGGCGAGCAGCCGCAGCCTCTGGGGCAAGACGACCGGCAGCTACTCGACTCGCGGCGCCCGCGGCTCGGCGACCGTCCGCGGCACGCAGTGGCTGACGATCGACAGGTGCAAGGCGAAGGGACAGGAGACCACCTTCAAGGTGATCGAGGGTGTGCTGGCGATCGACGACTTCGACGCCAAGGGCGCCGTCAACAAGCTGCTGCGGGCACCAGGCAAGCTCAAGCTGCAGTAGGCGCTGCACAGCCAGCCCCTTGAAGTGAAACTCTAGGGGCGTGAACAGGGCCAGACAGCCGCTCTCGGTGGTCCTGCTCGTGGTCGGCTGCCTGTTCGTGTTCCTGGGGACGGCGGCTTTCTACGCCGCGAGCGAGATCCTCGAGCCGGACCCATTCGCCGACCGCGCCGTTTCGACCCTCGACAACTCCGAGGTCCGCGATCTCGCCGCGCGCGAGCTGACCCAGAACGTGGTCGAGAAGGTCGACCCCGACCTGATCACGGCACAGCCGATCATCGAGGCCGCCGCCGGGGCGGTCATCGACACCCCGGCCTTCAAGACCGCGCTGCGGCAGGGGATCGTCTCGGCGCACAGCGCCGTCTTCAAGGGCAACGACGAGGCGCTGGTCACGGTCGCCAACATCGGCGTCCTCGTCAGCGAGGCGCTGAAGCAGTTCCAGCCGAACCTCGCGAAGAACATCCCGCCCGGCCTCGACTCGACCCTGGTCGATATCGGCAAGGGCAAGGCGGCGACAGACGCCGCGCAGGTCGCCGATGACATCCGCATCCTCGGGCTGGCGCTGACGCCGATCGGGATCCTGCTCCTGTTCGGCTCGGTGATGACGCTCGGCGACCGCCGCCGTGGCGTGATCCGCGTCGGCGCCGGGCTCGCGGCCGTCGGCCTGGCCGCTGTCGTCGTGCTGGGGATCGCCCACGGAATCATCCGCGCGCAGGTCGAGGACAACTCCGACAAGCTCGCCCTCGACGCGTTCTGGGGGTCGTTCGTGGGCCCGTTGCGCAACTGGTACCTGGTGCTCGGCGGACTGGGGGTCGTGATCTCCTCGGCGGCCGCCTCGGCACTGCGCCCCTACGACCTCGGCGAGCCGCTGCAGAAGTTCTGGCGCCGGGTCTCGACCGAGCCCGAGTCGACCGGCAAGCGGCTGCTGTGGGCGCTCGGGCTCGTGATCGTCGGCCTGATCATGGTCTTCTCCCCCGAGACCATCGTCGACGGACTGGTGATCATCGGGGGGGCCTACCTGCTCTCGCGCGCGGTCGGCACCGCGATCTCACTCGCGGCGCGCTCGGAGGCGACGGTGGAGGAAAGCCACGCAGAGCGGAAGCGGATCGCCGTCTGGACGGCGGGCGGGATCATCGTTGCGATCCTCGCTTCGATCGGGCTGGGCGCGCTGCTGATCAGGGGCGAGGAGGCAAAGGAGGCGGTGGTCGCCGATACCAAGGGCTGCAACGGCCGCGAGGAGCTCTGCGAGCGGAACCTCGACCAGGTCGCCTTCGGCGCCACCCACAACTCCTACGCGGGCGCCAACTACCCGGGCTTCGTCTTCCCCGAGCAGGACGACACGATCCCCGAGCAGCTCGACGCGGGCATCCGCGGGCTCTGGATCGACACCTACTACGGGATCCCGGGCAAGCGGGTCTTCACGCAGACCGACAGGATCGACCCGGCGCTCTCGGCGATGATCAAGGACGAGCTGGGGCCGAAGTTCACCGCCGCCGGCGAGCGGATCCGCGCCCAGATCGCGAAGCCTCCGGCCGACGCGCAAAGCGAGATCTTCCTCTGCCACGCCTTCTGCGAGCTCGGCGCGGTGAGCGCGGGAGAGACCTTCAAGCAGATCGCCGAGTTCCTCGAAAAGAATCCCCGCGAAGTGCTGATCATCGACCTCGAGGACTACACGACCCCGGAAGACACCCAGAAGCTGATCGAGTCAACGGGGCTCGTCGACTACATCTACAAGGGCCCGCAGGGCCCACCGTGGCCGACGCTCCAGGAGATGATCGACTCGGGCGGGCGCGTGCTGCTCGTCGCCGAGCACGAGACCGGCGGAGCGAGCTGGTACCGGCCGCTCAACCCGACGATCCAGGAGACGGAGTTCAAGTTCAAGAAGATCTCCGAGTTCACCTGCAAGGGCGGCCGCGGGAAGCGCAGTGACACGATCTTCCTCATCAACCACTGGATCGACACCGACCCGACCCCGAAGCCGACCAATGCCCAGAAGGCGAACGCCAAGAACGTGCTGTTGAAGCGCGCCCGCAAATGCGAGAAGCAGCGCAACCGCTTCCCCAACATCCTCAACGTCGACTTCTACAAGCAAGGGGACCTGTTCGGCGCGGTCCGCGAGCTGAACGAGCAGCCTCCTGGCCAGCGGCCCGCGAAGTAGATTGGACCAATGCGAACCCGCCGGCTAGGCGACTCCGACCTCGAAGTCTCGGAGATCTCGCTCGGATCCTGGCTCACCTACTCGGGCGGGGTCGAGCGCGAGCAGACCGAAGCCTGCACGAAGGCGGCCTTCGAAGCCGGGATCAACTTCTTCGACACCGCGAATGTCTACGGGGTCGGGGCCGCGGAGCAGGCGTGGGGAGAAATCCTCTCCGGCTACGAACGCGATTCCTTCATCCTTGCGACCAAGGTCTACTTCCCGATGTCGGAGACCGACGTCGGGCTCTCTGCCGAGCAGGTCTCCAAGCAGATCGACGCCTCGCTGAAGCGGCTGCAGACCGACTACGTCGACCTCTATCAGTGCCACCGCTTCGATCCCGACGTAGCGATCGAGGAGACGATGGAGGCGCTGACCGAGGTGGTCGAGGCGGGGAAGGCCCGCTACATCGGGTTCAGCGAGTGGACGCCGGACCAAATTCGTGCCGGGCTCGAGGTCCCGGGCGCCGCCAAGTTCGTCTCTTCCCAGCCGCAGTACAACATGATCTGGCGGGCTCCCGAGGCGGAGCTCTTCGGGCTCTGCGCCGAGAACGGCATCTCGCAGATCGTCTGGTCGCCGCTCGCCCAGGGGGTGCTGACCGGCAAGTACAAGCCCGGCGAGGCCCCGCCGCCGGAGTCGCGAGCCGCGAGCGAGGAGATGAGCTTTGCGATCGAGCGCTACATGGAGGACGCGACGCTCGAGGCCGTGCAGCGCCTGGTCCCGATTGCCGAAGAAGCCGGACTAACGATGGTGCAGATGGCCCTCGCCTGGATCCTGCGCCGTGAGGAGATCGCCTCGGCGATCGTCGGCGCCTCGCGACCCGAGCAGGTGCACGCCAACGCCGACGCGTCGGAGGTGGAGCTATCCGACGAGGTGCTCGCCACGATCGACGAAGCGCTCGGCGACGTGGTCGTCACCGGGCCCGAGCTCGGTCAGTTCGCCCGCGAGGGCGTCAAGCACCGCTGAACCAGCGCGTGTCGGTCATCGCGGCCGCCCCAGCCCCTGCGCCGCGGCTTTGCCGAGGCCGAGCGAGCTGGGTCGCCCGATGGTCTCGGCGACCCCGTCTCCGCCCGAGTGGGATCGGACCGCGACAGGGACCATCGGGGCAAAGAGCTCGCACGGCGCCTCGTAGCCCTTCATCAGCTGTTCGCCGCGCGCCGCGACCTCGATCGTCTCGCTGAGCAGGTCGCGGGTGTTGGCGGTGATCAGGACGGGGTCGCCGAGCTCGCGGGTGTGGGCCTCGACCCTCGCGGCCAGGTTCACGGGGTCGCCGATCACGCTGTAGCTGAGCCGGCCGGCGCCGCCGATCGATCCGGCGACGACGTTGCCGGAGTTGATGCCGACTCCGACCTCGAAGCCGCCCGGGCGGCGGCTGTTGATCGTCCGCGCGATCTCGACGCCGCACTGGACGGCGCGGTCGGCGTGGTCGTCCATCCGCTCGGGCGCGCCGAAGACCGCCATCAGCCCGTCGCCGATGAACTGGTCGACGTGGCCGCGGTGGCGGGCGATGATCGGGACCACGGCCTCGAAGAGCTCGTTGAGGCGGGAGACGACCTCGGCGGCATCGGCGCTCGCCGCGGCGCGGGTGAAATCGGTGACGTCGCAGAACAGGATCGAGACTTCGACCTCGGCGCCGTCGGGGTTGTAGCCCTCGCTGATGATGTAGCGCGCGACCTCCTCGTCGAGATAGGTCCCGAACGCCTCGCGGAGGCGCTCGCGCTCGGCGAGCCCGTCGATCATCTGGTTGAAGGCGATCCCGAGGTCGCCGAGCTCATCCCCGGTCGTGACCGGCACGTGCTCATCGAAGTGGCCCTGGCGGATTCGCTCGGTCGCCGCCTCGAGATCCTCGATCGGCCGCATGATCGACTTCGAGAACAGCAGCGTGAGCTCGAAGCTGATCGTGAACGCGACCGCGAGCGCGATCAGCAGGTTGATGCCGAGCTCGGCCGCGCCCCCTCCCTCCGAGGTCAGCGCCGCTACGACGAGGCCGGTGATCACGTTGATCAGCGGCAGGGTCGCGAGCAGCCGGTGGCGCAGCGAGAGCGCGGGGCGCTTGACCCGCGGCGGGGTGTCCATCTCGTCGGCGATGTCGACGAGCACCGGGCGCATCGCCATCTCGACCGCGAGGTAGTGGAGCGTCGCGGCGTATGCGATCGAGAGCAGGCCGCCGAAGAAGAACGGGAAGAAGGCGAGCCAGGAGAGGTCGAGGAGGATCACGGAGGCGATCGCGACCGGGAAGTTGACGCCGAGAATCGGGACGACGATGTAGCGCTTGACGATGTCGAGCGGCAGCGCGACCGCCGAGCGCCACGCCTCGGCGGTCTCCTCGGTGCCCCGCTCGCCGCCGATCCATTCGCCGATCGGGCGCACGAGGGGGTAGACGCGCCAGAGCACGTAGGCGATCGCGACCACCGTGAGCGCGTCGGTGAGCAGCCAGATGGCGAGGAACTCGTCGGCGACCGACTCGTAGTAGAGGGAGAAGATCCCGAGCGTCGCGGCCACTACCAGGAAGGCGGTCTGGAGCTCGACCGTGAGGAAGGCGGCCGGGTAGCGGTGGCCGAACTTGCGGTATGCCCAGGCGATCGGTCTAGGGACCATTGCCTGGGCCATTGTCCCGCAACCCCGCGACGGGTGCCGCTAGCCCGTTTTCAGGACGCAGCGCTTCTAGGCTTTTCGCTTCGCGTCGTCCAGCTCCCGCTCGGCGTGCTCGAGCGCTTCCCGGGCGCGGGCGACCTTCTTCTCCGCCGCGGCAATCCTTCGCTCGGCCTGCTGGCGCTTGCGCTCGGTGCGCTCGCTCTCGCGGCGCTCGGCCACGCTCGGCTTCTTCTCCTTCTTCTTCCGACCGCGCTTCGCCGGCGCGACCGAGTCGGGAAGAGCCCCGAGCCCGAGCGAGCTGCGGCGCTGCTCGCGCTCGAGCCTGCCGGCGCGAATCGCCTCCGCGACCTCGGGGTCGACGGTCGCGGCCTGCAGCGTCTCGATGACGCGGTCGAGGGTCTGGCCGCTGGCGCCGTGCTCGCGTCCCAGGGCCTTCGCGGTTGAGAGCAAAGCGTCAACGGCCTTCTGCTCAGCGGCGCCGGCCTTTCGCACCTCGTCCGCGTCGGCGTCTCCGGCGAGCAGCTTCTCCTGCAGCCCGCGGAGCTTGTCGCCGGCCGCGATCAGCTTCTCGACCTGCTTCGGCTTTCGCGCCGCGAGCTGGTTCACGACCCAGGCCGCCGCGGTCGGCTTGCGCAGCTTCGCGACCCGGTCGCCGGCCGCCTTGTCGCCGTCGGCGCGCAGCCGCTTGGCGAGTTCGTTGCGCAGCTTGATGAACTCCTCACGCGGGCCCTTGTAGAGCGGGTCGAGCTTCGCGTCATCCATGCCACGCGGAGGCTATAGGCGCGATCAAGTGCCCTAGGATTGGCCCATGGAAGCCACCACAGCCCCCGCCGAACTCTCCGCCCCAGCCCGCGAGTTTCTCGACAAGGCCCCCGGCAAGCTGCTGATCGGCGGCGAGTGGGTCGAGTCCGCCGACGGCAAGACTTTCGAAGCCGTCGACCCCTCGACCGGCGAGCCGATCTGCGAGGTCGCGCAGGGCGGCGCCAAGGACGCCGACGCCGCGGCCGCGGCCGCGCGCGAAGCGCTCGAGGGCGACTGGGCGAAGCTCAACCCGGCGAAGCGCGGCGGGCTGATGCAGAAGCTCGCCGACCTGATCAAGGCGAACGTGGACGAGCTCGCCGAGCTCGAGTCGCTCGACAACGGCAAGCCGATCGGCTACGCGAAGGGAGACGTGATCGCGGCCTCCATGCACCTCCAGTACTACGCGGGCTGGCCGACCAAGATCGAGGGCGAGACGATCCCGACCTCGACCCCGAACATGCTCACCTACACGCTCAAGGAGCCGGTCGGGGTCTGCGCCCAGATCATCCCCTGGAACTTCCCGCTGCTGATGGCGAGCTGGAAGATCGCCCCGGCGCTCGCCGCCGGGTGCACGACGATCCTGAAGCCCGCCGAGCAGACGCCGCTGACCGCGCTGCGCCTCGGCGAGCTGATCACCGATGCCGGCTTCCCGCCCGGCGTCGTCAACATCCTCACCGGCGACGGCGAGACCGGCGCGGCGCTGGTCGAGCATCCCGGGGTCGACAAGATCGCCTTCACGGGCTCGACAGCGGTCGGGCGCGAGATCGGCAAGAAGGCGGGCGAGCAGCTGAAGCGGGTGACGCTCGAGCTCGGCGGCAAGAGCCCCAACATCATCCTTCCCGACGCCGACCTCGGCGCGGCGATCAAGGGCTCCTACCAGGCGATCTACTTCAACTCCGGCCAGGCCTGCAACGCCGGCTCGCGGCTGTTCGTCCACAAGGACCAGTTCGACGAGGTGGTCAGCGGCCTGTCGGAGGCCGCGAAGCAGACCAAGCTCGGCCCGGGACTCGACCCCGACACCCAGCTCGGCCCGCTGGTCTCCGCCGAGCAGCTCGAGCGGGTGACCGGATACATCGAGGCCGGGCGTTCGGACGGCGCCGAGGTCGCGGTCGGCGGCGGCCCGCCGGACGGGAACGGCAACGGCTACTTCGTCGAGCCGACCCTGTTCACCGGGGTCGATAACGAGATGAAGATCGCCCGCGAGGAGATCTTCGGCCCGGTGCTGGTCGCGATGCCCTACGAGGACCTCGAGGAGGTCGCGGCGCGGGCCAACGACACCGAGTACGGGCTCGCCGCCGGCGTCTGGACCCGCGACATCTCCAACGCCCACAAGCTGGCCGGGATGCTGAAGGCCGGCAACGTCTATATCAACACCTGGTTCGCCGGCGACCCGGCGGCCCCGTTCGGCGGATACAAGGCCTCCGGCATCGGCCGCGAGAAGGGCCACGCCAACCTCGAGGCCTACCTCGAGACGAAGACGGTCTTCGCACAGCTCTAGAAAGCGATTCGTCCAAAGCCATGCGGCCCGAGTGCCCGCCGGGTTTCGCAGCCCGCGGGCCGGGTACCAATGCGGGGCATGTCCGCTCTGGAAACAGTCTTGATCGTCGCCGCAGCGCTGGTTCTACTCGCGCTGATGGTCAGCTTCTTCGCCCGAATGCGGACGGCGATCGACCGCAAGCGCGCGCTGATGGAGGTCGAGGCCGAGGAGCACCGCGGCTCGGCCAACACACGCCGCCGCAAGGCGAGCGAGCTCGCTGCGCAGGCGAGTGAGCTCAACGCCGAGGCCGACGCACTCGACCGCCGCGCCGAGCAGGAAATCTCGGCCGCGCGCAAGGAAGAGGAGCGGGTCGGGGAAGTCAAGAAGCGGATCGGGCGCGGTCGCCGGCTGACCAGCCTCAGGCTGAGGAGCCGCTGATGTTCCGCCGCCCGAGCCTGCTCGGCCTGATTTACCTCGTGATCGGGATCTTCGTCGCCTCCGATCACAACTACCTCAACAACTTTGCCGACTCGATCGAGCGGTTCATCTCGGCGCTCCTGGCGATCTTCCTGTGGCCGCTCGTCCTGCTCGACGTCAACCTGCACATCAACGAAAGCGTCGTCCCGCTTCTCTTTTGAGGGCCTTTAGGTCCCGTCCCTATATATAGAGGGGCGCGAGCGAAGTACCCGGGGCGGGATTCGAACCCGCAGAGCCCCGAAGGGCGAGAGCTTTTAAGGCTCCGGACTTTTCCAGTTTGTCTACCCGGGCACGAACAATGGTAGGGGCGAGCGCAGGCACGAACCGCGCCCAAAAAACCGCAATTTGCACCCCGAGAGCCCCTAGAAACAACAAAAACGCAACCTCACCCCTGTTACCGTGTTTCCGCAGTGCAGGGAACCACCGGTGGAAGCTTCCTCCCTCACACACGCTCCTAGACGCGGCCTTTTTGCGCGCCCCTCGCCCCTGCTCAGGCTGCAGGGCGACGACAAGCTGGTCGCGCTCACGCGTGCCGGCAACCCGGCCGCGTTCGAGGCCCTCGTCACGCGCTATCAGCCCCGCCTGCTGGGCTTTTGCCGCCAGATGCTGCGCTCCTCCGAGGACGCCGAGGATGTTCTTCAGGAAGTGTTCGTCGCCGCCTACAACGCGATGATCGCCGACGAGCGCGAGATCGCGGTACGGCCGTGGCTCTACCGGATCGCCCGCAACCGCAGCCTCAACCACCTTCGCAAGCCGGTTCCCGACGGCGTGGACACGATGGACGTCCACCCGATCGAGAACGGCGCCTCGACTCACGACCGGGTTCAGAACCGCGAGGAGTTCCGCAACCTTCTCAAAGACGTCGACAAGCTTCCCGAGACTCAGCGCAGCGCGCTGCTGCTGCGCGAGATCGACGCGATGTCCTACGAGGAGATCGCGCAGGCCATGGACACCACCGTCCCCGGCGTCAAGAGCCTTCTCGTCCGCGCCCGCATCGCGCTCGCCGAGTCGACCCAGGCCCGCCAGCTCACCTGCGACGAGGTCAAGGTCGAGCTCGCCGAGGCCGCCGAGGGCTTCGCCAAGGTTTCGGGCCCGGCCCGCCGCCACGTGAAGGAGTGCGATGAGTGCAAGGACTTCCGCGGCCAGCTGCGCGCCGACAGCAAGGCGCTCGCCGCGCTGATCCCGGTCGCGCCGCTCATGCTTCTGAAGGGATCGCTGCTCGCCAAGCTCGGCATCGGCAAGGGTCTCGGACTCGGCGGCGGCGGCGGAGCGGCGGCTGCCGGAGGCGCGGCGGCGGCGGGCGGCGGAACCGCGGCATGCGGTGGAGCTTTGGGCGGCGCGGCGGCAGCTGGCGGCGCCGCAGCGGCCGGAGGCGCAGCGGCGGCAGGTGCCGCCGGCGGCGCCGGAGCCGTGGGCGCGGTCGGCGGAACCGTCGGTGCCGCGATCGGCAGCAAGGTCGGCGTCGGAGTTGTCAGCGCCGCGCTGTTGACCGCCGGAGCGGCCGAGGTCAAGCACATCGCGGTCGACAAGCAGCCGAAGTCATCGAAGGCGGCGAATGCGAAGCCCACCGGCGGAGTCGAGGCCCCGGTCGAGCAGCAGAGCGCCGCTGCATCCGCGGCCGCCGTGACCGCTGAGGAGGCCGCGATCGACCCGGCTGTCGAGCCCGGCGAGCAGGTCGTGCCCCCGGTCCCGGTCGACCCGAACGACCCCAACGCAGCAGACTCGAGCACCCTTCCCACGACGGCCACCGGCGGCATCGTGATCGCCGGCAAGCACGGCAAGCGGGCAAGGCGCGCGCGACGGCGAGTCGCCCCCCACGCCCCGGTCGCCGAGCCCGCGCCGCCGCCCGAGGACTTGAACGTCGACCCGGCGAGCACGCCGCAGAGCTCAACCAGCGGTGGCGGAGTGTCGGCCACCGAGCCAGAGCCGCCGCCGCCGATCGTGCCTCCGGCCGAGCCGACGCCGGTTCCCTAGCTCCTCTTCAAGAGCGCGTCGCCGCTAAGCCTGCGCCGGCGCCACCAACCCGATCACCTTGAGGCGACGGGTGAGGCAGGTCATCGCGAACTCGCGGGTCTCCTCGAGGGTGACGCCGAAGAGCTCGAAGTCTTCCTTGCCCTCCGCCCACGGTGGGCTGAGCACGGCATCGGCGACCGGCAGCGCCTCCTGCATCGTGCGCTCGATCGCCTCGCGATATTTGTCGTCCTCGCGCGCGGATTCGCGCAGGAAAGCGGCGCCGAAGGCGACGTGGCGGTGCTCGTCGCGGGCGACGTTGGCGAAGCCCTCGACGAACCCGGGCAGCGTTCCCATGCGCTCGTTGTAGTCGATGATGTAGTGCTGGCCGGTGAGGGCGAGCATTCCCTCGATCACCATGTGGTAGAGCGTGATCGCCTCCACCAACGCGACGCGGTCCTCGGGCTCGGAGGCGAGCCGGTCGACTCGCGACTTGAGCAGCTCATCGAAGAGAACGCCGAACTTCTCGTTCAGGTGCACCTCGGTCTGGGTGAGGATGTCGTGGAGCTCGTCGCCCTCGACAACGCCGACCTCGCGGTAGAACTTCTCGAAGAAGCGCACATGGCGGGCCTCGTCGGCGATCTGGGTGCAGAGGAAGAGCCGCTGCTCCTCGGTCGGGCAGGCGCGCATGATCGGACCGAGCTCGTCGGCGACCTTCTGCTCGCCGATGAAGAACGAGGCGAGCCCGTACATGCGCTGGAAGCGCTCCTCCTCGGAGAAGCGCTCGTTCCAGTCGATCCGGTCCTCGCTGAAGTCGAGATCCTGGGTCGCCCACTGCTGGCGCTCCCAGAGGTTGTAGAGCTCGGTGTAGCTGAGCAGCTTCGTCTCGCCGCGGTCAGCTGACTCATGAAGGGCGGGGTCGGAGGAGGCGCGAAAGTCCTCGCGCTCGGTCCTCGACGGGCTCGTCTGCGTCTTCGCTTCCACCTGCTGCTCCTCTCCTCGGGTTCTCGGGCGTCGCGGGCACAGACTATCGCCTTGACTGGCTGGTCGGCCAGTTTTGCCCGGAGGCGGCACGCAGGTTCCGGCTTTTCCCTGCACCCATGCGCGGATATGTCCGCCCCGCGAGGCACCCTCTCGATTAAAGGAGGTACCCCCATAAAGCCGAAACAGATAGTGATGAATGCGACGCAGACACCGACCTCAGGCGGCGCGACCCGCGCCACACCCTGGACCCGGGGCAACCGCCTGGTCGGATACGACCCGATTCAGAAGCGAATGTGGGTCGGCGGTCAGCGCCTTCATCACGGCGTCACCGGCATCGCCCTCGCACTGCTAGGCGGCGTGCTGGTCGCCCACGACTGGAAGGACCGCACCGTCTGGTTCCGGCGCGGTCCCCAGGCTTCTTAGAGCTCCCAGGTCTCCTCAACCGCCAGCACGCGGACCTCCGCGCTCGTCGCCTTCTCCACGTCGGTCTTGAATGCCTCGGCATCGGTCTCGATCGGCGGGAAGGTGTCGAAGTGCATCGGGATCACGCTCCCGGCCCCGATCAGCTCGGCGGCCTTGACGGCGTCGCGGCGGTCCATCGTGTAGTGGCCGCCGATCGGCAGCAGCGCGACATCGACCGGGTCCTGCTCGGCGATCAGCGCCATGTCGCCGAACAGCGCCGTGTCGCCGGCGTGGTAGACGGTTTTGCCGCCGAGCTTGACGATCAGCCCTGCCGGCGTACCGATCGGAATTCCGAGCTCGGCGTTGTACGGAGACTCCTCGCTGCCGGCGATCGTGTTCGTGTGCCAGGCGGGAACGAGCTTCACCGAGCAGTCGCCGTAATCGACCGTGCCGCCCAGGTTCGGATCGGAGACGTCCTCAATCCCCTGCTCGCCGAGCCAGACGGCCAGCTCGACGATCGCCGCGCACTTGGCGCCGGTGCGCTGGGCGAGCGCGACGGCGTCGGCGCAATGGTCGACATGGCCGTGGGTGAGGAAGAGGTGCGTCGCCTCGATCTCGTCGGCGGTCTTGGTCGCTGCGGGGTTGTTCGGCTTCAGGAAGGGGTCGATTACGACCTTTGTGTCGCCGTCGGCGAGGGTGAAGCAAGACTGGCCGTGAAAGGTGATCTCCATGCTCAGCTCTCCTTTTCGTCGGTTTGTTTCAACTCTTCAGCAAGTGCCCAGCCAACGGCGACCCCAACCATCATCCCCATCCTCGCCTCCTCGGCGAGCAAGGTACGGACAGCGGTCAGCCGCTCGTCCTCGTCGGGCCGGGTAGCCGCCTTGAGCAGCTCGGACTCGTGCGACTCTCCGAACCAGCCCCCGGAGGCGAGCGCGTCGGCGAGGATCGCCTGCAGGCTCGGCGCCGCGTTGGCGACGGTCTGCTCGGCGTCGCGGAAGCGCTCCGGGTCGGAGATCGCCTCGAGCGCGGCCTCGATCTGCTCGTCGTTGTAGGTACCAGGCACGCGGCGGAGCCTAAGCCTTACGCCGTTCCCACATCTGCAGCGCGCCGAAGTCTCGGTACCCCACCCGCTCATAGACCGGCGCCCCCGCTTTGCTCGCCTGCAGCGTTGTCGTCTTCTGCCCGCGCTCGCGGGCGCCGAGCAGGCAGGCGCGCATGATCTCGCCGCCGACCCCGCGGTGCTGGGCCGTGGGGAGCGTCCCGATCCAGGTGACCTCGGAATCGTCGCCGTAGTCGGCGCTCATCCCGGTCCCGACCGGCTCGCCGTCGAGCTGAGCGACGTAGATCTGCCAGTGCGGCAGCGCCTCGGTCAAGACGCCCGCCATATCCCCGGGCGGGTAGCCGTAAGCCTGTTCGTTGATCTCGGCCATCTTTGCCACATCCTGCTCCGCCGTCATTTCGATCCCCGGCGCCGGGTCAGGGGGCTCGTAGTCGGCGAGCTCCATGCCCATCGCACGCGGCTCGGCGTCGAGGACGTGACCGGCGCCCTCGAGCAGCTTCGCCGAATCGGTGTCGGCCTCCGGGACCCACACCGTCCAGGCATTGACCCCTGCCTCATCGTAGGCGGAGGCGATCCTCGGCAAAGCAGCAGCGAGCGACTCGGGCTGCTCGTAGAAAACCGAGTTGAAGACCGAGCGGTTCGGGGCGGCGGGAACGATCGCCGCGAGGACGTCGTTGATGCGCTCGGCCCGGCCGCCCGACATCTCGGCCATCTCGGCCCAGAAGAGCGGCTGGTTGCCGCGGATCAGCTTCAGCCAGGCTGCGTCATCCACTGCGCCAGCCTATTTCTTAAGCGCCAGCGTGATCCCATCGGAGACCGCGAGCATCGCGATCTCGACCCGCTCGTCGGCGGCAATGCGCTTGTTGAGCTCGACCATCGTCTGCGCCGACTCGTCACCCTCGGGCGGGTCGAGCACCCGGCCGCCGAGCAGCACGTTGTCGAGCATGATCAACCCGCCGGGCCGGAGCAGCTCGAGGCAGCGCTCGTAGTAATCGGGGTAACCGATCTTGTCGGCGTCGATGTAGGCGAAGTCGAGGGGCTCGCCGTCGGGCAGCGCGAGCAGCGTCTCGAGCGCCGGCCCGACACGAATCTCGACCCGGTCGAGGACCCCGGCGCGCTCCAGGTGCTTGCGGGCGATCTCGGCGTACTCCTCGTCCAGCTCGCAGCAGGTGAGCTTGCCGTCCTCGGGCAGCCCGCGGGCGATCGCAAGCGCGCCGTAGCCGGTGAAGGTGCCGACCTCGACCGCGCGGCGGGCGCCGATCGCGCGCACCAGGAGCGTGATCAGCGCGGCCTGGTCGGGCGCGGTCTGCATCTGCGGGACGGCCGTCTTCTCGCTCGCCTCCTCGATCGCGACCATCACTTCGTCCGGGCGGGTGCCGTGCTCGACGATATAACGGTGCAGCTCGGGGGTCAGCGCGGTGAACTTGTCGGGCATGGCGGCTGCTACTCGGTGCCGCTGCCGCGGCGGACCGTGAGCCCGGCCGCGAACCCGGCCAGCGCGCCGACCGCTCCTCCGCCGAGCCCGGCGAAGACGTTCGCGGAGTCCTCGACGAGGGGTAGGGCGAGCAGGACCGCGGCCGCGATCGCGGCGCCGATCACCTCAACCTCGTCGTCGTCGAACGCCCGCACCTCCGCCGCCCTGATCACCGCCCAGGCGGCGAGCAGCCCGAGCGCGATTCCGTTGCCGCCGATCGCGACCAGGATGTGGCCCTCGCCCGCGACCGCGGTCTCGACCGCGTCCGCGGCGAGCATCCCGAGCGCCCCGCAGGCGACCGCGAGCAGGACCGTGGCGATCGTTCCGAGGCGCTGCTCGATCGCCATGCCGAAGAGCCCGATCGCGAGCGCGACCACGAACAGATAGCCGATGTCGTCGTAAACGAACGGCGAGGCCAGATAGCGCCACCACTCGGAGCCCACCGGGCCGACGATCGCCCCGAAGTCCCTCAGCGGCTCGTCGAGGGCGCGCTGGACCAGCAGCAGTACCGCCGGGGCGAGAATGAGCAGGATCGTCCCGTAGGGCCGGTCGGCGGCGAGCGTCGGCCGCGGAATACGCGCCCGCACCTTGCGATGGCGCGGCTCCTGGGCCTCGAACTCGTCGCCGTGCCGCTCGAGCTTCGGCGCCCGCTTGCGGATCCGGGTGCCGCAGTAGGGGCACTCGGTGACGTACGGGCTCACTTCCGCGCCGCAGCTCTTGCAGACCACGCTCAACTCAGGCGAGCTCATCCTTGCGAGGATAGTCGGGGCGCAACGCTCGATGCCTCGGCCCAGCGGTTTATCTCGTACAGATGCCGAGCCAGCTCGCGTCCCGAGGCGCTGAGCCGGTAGCGGCGAGATCCGTCGCGCTCGACGATCCCGGCCTCGGTGAGCTCGCCGAGACGGGTCGTCAGCACCGAGGGGCTGACCCCGCAGCGCTCACGCAGGGTCGAAAAGCCGAGCGCGTCGCGGCGCAGCTCCCAGACGACGCGCAGCGCCCAGCGCCGGCCGAGCAGGTCAAGAATGTCGTGGACAGGCCGCATTTGCAGGGTGAATCAGAGTTCTACTTCGATATTCGTATTCCTCTGCGTAAAGTGGGGCCTCTTTGATACGAAATTCGTAGCACCAGTCTCGAATATACTCGGCCTGCCCGAGCCGATCGCCGAAAAAAGACAAGGAGACCCGCATAGTGGAAGTCAAGAGCGTCACCGAGCAGAAGTCCCTCCTCGCCACCCTCGCCCCCGGCAAGCGAACCCGCCTCCGCCGGCTGCTGTTCGAGTTCGGGCCCGGCAACGGGACGCTGCTGCTGCTGCCGATCGACCAGGGGATCGAGCACGGGCCGCGCGACTTCTTCCCCAATCCTGCTTCGAAGGACCCCGAGTACCAGTTCCGGCTCGCCGCCGAGGCCGGCTATTCGGCGCTCGCCTGCCAGATTGGGCTCGCCGAGAAGTACTACCCCGACTACGCCGGCCAGGTGCCGCTGATCCTGAAGGTGAACGGCAAGACAGATGTGCCGCCCTCCGAGGAGGCGCTCTCCACCACCAACGCGTCTGTTGAGGACGCGGTCCGGCTCGGTGCCGACGCGGTCGGCTACACGATGTATCTCGGCTCGCCGCTCCAGGGCGAGGACCTGCACCAGCTCAAGGGCGTGCGCGAGGACTGCGACCGCTACGGCATGCCGCTCGTGGTCTGGGCCTATCCGCGCGGCTCGGCGATCGACGAGAAGGGCGGGCGTGACTCCTTCTACGCGATCGACTACGCGGCGCGGATGGCGATGGAGATGGGCGCCGACGTGGTCAAGCTCAACATGCCGAAGCTCGACCCCGAGAAGGACAAGACTGCCCCCGAGCCATACAACGAGATGGACGTCTCCCAGGACGAGGCGATCCGCCACTGCGTCGAATCGGCCGGGCGGGCGCTGGTCGTGCTCTCCGGCGGCTCGAAGGCCGACGACGAGGTCGTGCTCGGCAACACCAAGTCGGTGATGGAGGCGGGCGGCTCGGGCGTGATCTTCGGCCGCAACGTCTGGCAGCGCGAGTGGAACGAGGCGCTCGAGATCATCGAGCAGATCAAGGAAACGCTGCTCGCAAACGTGCGCCGGATTCCCTAGGCGCCGGGGGCAGAAATAGTGCCCGCGGCCGACTCAGGGAGGTATGAGGTCGTATCCGCTCGCCCGCCCCGGGCCCACAGTCGGATTGCTCGTGCTCGCCGGGCTCGCGCTGATCGCTCCCGGTGACTGCTCGCAGCGCGGGCTGACGACCGGCGGTCGGGAACTGGCCTCGATCCCGCCCGGCGGCCGTGTCAGCGCCCGGGTCGAGCGGGTGATCGACGGCGACACGATCGAGGTCTCGATCGGCGGCGCCACCGAGCAGGTGCGCTACATCGGCGTCGACACACCCGAGAGCGTCGACCCCGACCGCCCGGCGCAGTGCTTCGGCAGCGAGGCGAGCGCGTTCAACGAGCGGCTCGTCGAGGGCGCAGACGTCGAGCTCGCCTTCGACGCCGAGCGCCGCGACGCCTACGGGCGTCTGCTCGCCTACGTCTATCTCGACGGCGGGCTCGTCAACGCGATCCTCGCCCGCCGCGGGCTCGCCCGGCCGCTGACGATCGAGCCCAACGACTCGAAGGCGGGGCTGTTCGAGCGCCTCGCCGCCGCGGCCGCGCGACGCCCCGGGGCCTTTGGGCGGCGTGCACCGCATACCCGTAAGCCGCCGGGCCGAGGCGCAACTTTCAGGTCTCCTGCGTGATTTACACGCGTCCGCACGGATAATTTCGTGTAACGAGGGGGCGCGAGCGGTTACTTTTGGGTCCGCAAGCGTCTCTGGTACCTTGCGCCCCAGAGGATCTGAATGGCCGCCAATATGCGAATGAGACAGAGCCAGGCTCAGTTCGAGCAGGCGTTCGAGCAGGAGATGGCTCTCGAGCGCCGCCGGCGCGAGCAGCTGCGCAAGCGCGCTACGAACCGCTCGCGCGCGCGCCGCATCGAGCGCACCGAGACGCGGGGCAACATGCGTTTCGGCGTCCTGCTCGTCGCGCTCACGGTCACCGTTGTGACCGTCGTGATCGCGATGTTCGAGACGCTCGCCTGGTTGATGGCCTAAGGCCGGCCAGGCGAGCGCCCCTCCACTCTCTCCTCAGGCCTTACTTCGAACCGCTCGACAGGCCCTGCAGCGCCTCGTCGACTGATTCCTCATCTCGCGCAGCGCCGTTGCGCTCCGCCGCGATTCGCTCGTAGACCTCGTCCCGATAAATCGGAACGTCTTTGTTCGCTGTGATTCCAAGCCGCACCTTCTCGCCGGCGACCGAGAGCACCGAAACCTCGATCCCGTCGCCGATCATGATGCTCTGGCCAGGCTTCCTTGTCAGTACCAGCATCGGATCCTTCCTTCCGTGCATACCCCGATTTTCAGTAGTACAAGGCCTCAGTGTCGCACATTAGCCAGCGGCGGGCCGAGTAGTCAAGCGAGGCGGTGCATTAGACTCGCCCGCCCCGCGCGCGATGGCACGAAAGTCTCTTCGACCACAGCTCAATCAAATACGCGCCTGGGTTCGGCAGGGCAGAACCGATGCTTGGATCGCCCACCAACTCGAGGTGACGGTCGCGCAGCTGCGCGAATTTCGCGAGCGCCACGATCTTTCGAGCGAGGGCGAGGACCCTTCAACCGGTGAGGTCGACCTCCGCGACGAAATCGAGGCCGAGATCGAGGCCGCCGAGAAGGAGGAGGCCAGCAAGCCCGCAAAGCGCGGTCGAGGGCGCAAGGACAAGGATGAGGACGAGAAGGAGGAGCCGCGACGGCGACGGCGACGACGGCGACGGCGACGGCAAGCCGCGCCGCAGGCGCCGGCGGCGACGCGGCGGCCGCGGTCGCGGCCGCAGGCGCAGGGCGGGTGCCGGCATGGAGGCGAAGCTGGAGGACGAAGGCAAGAAGGGCTTTGTGATGCGCCTGCAGCCGGAGCTCAAGGACGACCCGATCTACTCCGAGCACTGGGAGGGCCACGAGGAGCTCAAGGTCACGGTCGAGCCCGACCGGATCCTGGTCCAGCGGGCCGGCGAGCCCAACGAGAAGGACGAGAAGGACGAGAAGGACGACAAAAACGAGAAGGGCGACAAGGGCGACGACGCCGGCGAAGGCGACGAGGACTGAGTGCCCTAGTCGACGGCGATCCGGCCGCCCGCCCAGTCGCGGGCGCCGCGCAGGTGGAGGTAGAAGGCAGCGTCCGTGATCACCTGCGGGTCCCAGTCGGTCAGCTCTTCGGGCCCAACCGCCATCGCGATCTCCAGGCACCAGTCGGTGCCGCGCCCGTAGAGCTCGGCGAGCTGCTCGGCCGAGAAGGTCGCCCCGATCCGCCGCCGCAGCTCGTCGCGGACAGCCTCGACCGCGCGAACGAGGTGACGGTAGTGCCGCGGCCGGCCGGTCATCTCCTGAAGGCGGCCGTAGCCCTCCTCCCATTCGTAGAGCGCGTTGTCCAGGGGGTAGCTCATGGGAACAAGCTCATGCCGGGGGGCACCCGGCGGGATCGAGCTCGCCGTCGATCTGGAAGACGCTGACCAGCTCCTCGCTGACCACCGGGGTCGCGGCGGGATCGGAAGCGGTCCAGTCGGTGAACGGCGCCGGGATCGGCACCTCGGGGTTGTCCTGGTCGTATCCGGGAGTCGTGACCACGAAACGGTAGCCGCCCTCGTTCAGGGCACTGCGCCAGGCCCGACAGTCCGCGATCTCGTCGAACGAGCCGCGCGTGCCGCGCTCGCCGACGTAGCGGACCCGGTTCGAAGAGTCCGGGCCGTAGAAGCCGTACTGGAAGAAGGCGCCCATGGTGCCGCCGAGCCCGATCGGCCCGTGGTCAATGGCCCTCGCCCACTGGTAGGCGGCGCCGAGCCCGTTGGCGAGCTCGGTGCCGGGGTGCTCGTCGCGCGGGTAGCGGGGCGCGTCGAGCGCGTAGCGCCGGCTGTTGTAGTCGCGCTGCTCGGGCCAGCCGAGCGCCACCAGCAGGGCCGCGATCACCGCCGCCGCGACCGCCAGCGCCCCCTTCGGTGTGCCGCGCGCGGCGAGCAGAGCGATCGCGACCGCGGCCGAAGCAGTCAGGGCGATCAGCAGCGTGCCGCCCAGGTAGCCGTCGTCGAGGGCGGCGAGCGGCGAATGCCCGGCGAACAGCACGATAAGCAGCAGGCCCAGGACCACGAGCGCGGAGGCGCGCTCGCGGCGCGGAAGGCGGAGCGCGGGGGCGGCGAGCAGCGCCAGCCCGATCGCGAGTGCCGGGGCCAGGTAGCGGAGGTTGAGGCGGAAGCCGAGCGGCATGCCCTCGGCTCCGGAGGCCGAGAGCGGCGTGAACGCGTACGCGACCGCGGTGACCACGGCCACGACGGCCAGCATCCGCTGCATCCGGTCGCCGCGCAGCAGCACGAGCAGGAGCGCGATCACCGCGAGCGCGGCGACGGCGGGCCAGAGCTCGCCGAAGCGCTCGTTGACGCCCGGGAAGAAGTAGTTGCTCCACACCGAGCTGTCGGTCGCGTAGTCGACGATCGAGAACGAGTCGCGGCCCTCGAGCTCCTCGGAGCGCGGCAGCGCGAGCGGGCCGATGCCGAGCTTCACCCAGGGCAGCGGGTTGCCGGCGACCACCAGGTTGCGGACGTACCAGTAGCCGCCGCCGAGCGCCAGCGGGATCAGCCACGCCGCGGCAGCACGGGCACGGTTTCCGCTCCCGGCGATCACCAGCACCCCGACGGTCAGCGCCGCGACCGGGACGACGTAGGTCAGCTTCGTGCCGAGCGCCAGCCCCGCCGCGAGGCCGGCAACGATCAAGGGCCCGCCGAGCGGCCGCTTGGCGACCACCAGCACGGCGATTGCCGACAGGAACAGCGCCAGGCCGGTGATGTCGTTGTTCGCGTTCCCCGGCTGGCGCGAGAACATCAGGTCGGCGGCGAGCAGGATCGCGACCGCGGTGATCGAGATCGCCTCCGCGCCGTAGGGGCGGCCGATACACCAGCCGGCGAGCAGGGCTAGCCCGAGCCAGCCGAGGTTGATCAGCACCGAGAGGAAGTCGTTGCCGAACAGCTCGATGCCGGCGGCGTGAATCAGCTCGCTGTTCTGGGGGTAGAACCAGTTCAGGTAAAGCGGATCGGTGAAGTGCAGCGGGGTGATCGACCCGCTCTCGGCGAAGGCGGCCGCGAACGGCAGGTGGTACCAGAGCGAGTCTCCTCCGTAGATGCCGCGGTCGAGCGAGGTGAGGGTCGGCATCGCCCATTGGGCGAAGAGGAGGAAGGTGACGATGAACGCGATCGGCGATGCTCAGAGTTTCGCGGGAGGGCGGCGCTCGGGGCCGGGGCGGCGACCGGGGGTGCGTCCCCGGCGCGGCGATGGGCACCGGCGACCTCCGTTGCCTCGGCGCTTGTGGGCCCATAAAGCGCCGGTCCCGCACCCCCGGCCACCGCCTGTCCAGTTCGAACGGCGAACCCTAGGAGGCCCACAGCGGCGCAGGCGATGACGATTGCGGGGGCGGTGAGCAGGGTGGCGGAGCCGAGGAGCTCGAGGATGAGGACGAGCAGGGCTAGGGCTAGGATCGATTCGGCTAGGCGTGCCGGGGCGCCTTTCCATTCCGGAAGCAGGCGGGCGCGGATGCGGGTCGCGGCGAAGCCGAGCGCGATCGCGATTGTGGCGAGGCCGAAGGCGCCGAGCAGATAGTCGCTGGAATCGGTCATCTAGGTCGTCGGGCAGGCGTCGGGGTCGAGGTCACCCTCGATCCTGAACACCTCCACCTGCCCGTCGCGGGCGATCCGTGTCGCGGCCGGGTCGCCGGCCGCCCAGCTCCCCTCCGGCGAGGGGGTCGCCCGGGCGGCGTCGTTGAGATCGAGACGCGGCGTGGTGACGAGCAGGTTGTAGTTGCCGTCGTTGACCGCGCTGCGCCACTCGGGGCAGCTGGTGATCTCGGTGAAGTCGCCATCGGCGCCCGGCCTGCCGACGTACTGGACCTCGTTCGAGACGTCCCCGCCGTAGAGGCCGTACTGCTGAAAGGCGCCGCTCGTGCCGCCAACTCCTATCCGCTGGCCGGAGACCTCGTTGGCGAGCCGGAATGCGGACTCGAGGTGGAAGCGGAACTCGCCCTCATAGCGGCTGTCGATGTAGTCGTCCTGCTGCCACCAGCCGACCGCGAGCACGAGGACGGCGAGCGCAGCCGCCGCGCCGGCCGCGAGCGCCGCGCGGGTGCGAGCGATCAGCGCAATCGCGACCGGCGCCGCGATCACGGCGAGCCCGATCGCGAGTGCCGCCGGGACGAACGCGTCGTCGTCCTGCCAGGCGATCTTCGCATCGGAGTAGAGCGCCACCGACGCGATTGCGATGGCGAGCACGGCGAAGGCGGCGATCGCGCGGTCGCGGGCGGCGAAGGCGTGGTCGAGCGGCAGCAGCGCGACGCCGAGCGCGAGCGCGGCGGCCAGGTAGCGGAGGTTGATGGCAAAGCCGTCCGGCTGCCCCTCGGGTCCGGAGGCGGTGAGCGGCGTGAACAGGTAGGCGATCGCGGCGACAGCGGCGACGGCGCCGAGCATGCGGATCGTCGGCGTGCGGCCGCGGAGCAGCGCGCAGGCCATCCCACCTGCCGCCAGCGCGAGCAGCAGCGGCCAGAGCGGCCCGAGGACGCCGTGCAGGCCGGGCAGGAAGTACGTCCCGATCACGTCGCCGTCGAAGAAGTAGTGCGAGACGCTGAACGGGTCACGGCCCTCGAGCCCGCGCTCGGGACCGGGCAGGAACGGGAAGCTGTCGGAGAGCCAGGGGGCCGGGTTTCCTCCCGCATGGAACATGTTGCGGACGAACCAGTAGCCGCCGGTCGCGGCGACCGAGGCGAGCCAGATCAAGGCGGTGCGGCCCCTCTGCCCCTTCGCGAGCCAGATCACGCCCACAGTCAGAGCCAGGACTGCGGCGGCGACCGTAAGCTTCGTGCCGAGCGCCAGGCCCGCAGCGAGCCCGCTGAGGGCAAGTGCATAGGGATTCCTCTTCTCCGCCGTGAGCAGGATCGCTGCGGCGGCGAGCAGCAGGGCGACGACGGCGATGTCGTTGGCGGCGTTGCCGGCCTCGCGGGGGACCATCGTGTTCGTCTCGAGGACGAGCGCGGCGCCGAGCATCGAGAGCGGGGCGACGCCGTACGGTCGGCCGATGCACCAGGCCGCGAGCAGCGCCAGCCCGAGCCAGCCGAGGTTGATCAGCGGCGAGAGCAGGTCGTGGTCAAAGAGCACGATCCCGGCCGCGTGCAGGACCTCGGAGTTCTCGGGGTAGAACCAGTGCAGGTACTCCGGGTCGGTGAAGTGGAGCGCGGTAATCGACCCCTCCTGTGCAAAGCGGCCCGCGAACGGGCCGTGGTACCACATGGTGTCGAAGCCGCTCATGCCGTTCGCCCAGCTCGCCTGCACCCCTGTTGCCCAGTGGGCGGCGACTAGGACGGTGATAGCGATTGCCGCCCAGGGCAGCCAGGTCGGGGCGGCCGGGACGTCGGGGGCGGCCGGGGATGCGTTCTCGTCGCGGCGACGGGCACTGGCGACCTCCGTTGCCTCGGCGCTACTGGGCCCGTAAAGCGCCGAGCCCGCATCCCCGCCCGCCCCCTCACGGGTGGCCCAGACGGCTAGGGCGAGGCCGACGAGTACCGCCGCTGCTACGAGCGGGAGGTAGTCGAGCTGGCCGGCGGTTCCCAGGAGTTGGAGCAGGACGGTGAGCAGGGAGAGGGCGATGACGGCCTCTGCGAGGCGGGCGGGGGGGCCGCTCCAGCCGGGCAGGAAGCGGGCTCGGAGGCGGAGCGAGGCGAGGCCGAGCGCCAGGGCGATCGCGATCAGCCCCATGGTGCCCTGCGCGTAGTCGGCGAAGCTCAGGAGTCCTCTCCGCCGAGCGGGTTGGCTGTCCGCTGCTCGGGGTTGAGCTGCTCGCAGCCGGCCGGGTCGAGGGGGCCGTTGAGCTTGTAGACGCTGACGTTGAAGAAGGTCTCGACCAGCTGCGAGTTCGGGTCGGGCTCGACCCAGGCCACCTCGGGCGGCGCGTCGTTGGGCTTCTCGTGCGGCGGGGCGACGATCAGATACCCGTAGCCGCCGTCGTTGAGCGCGGAGCGGAAGGCGGCGCATTCGGTGACCGGCCGGAAGGTGCCGTTCGAGCCGCGGTCGCCCACGTACTGGACGTGGTTGGAGAGGTCGTTGCCGTAGAACAGGTACTGCTTGAAGCCCGCGGTCGTGCCGCCGAGCGCGATCTGCTGGTCGCGCAGCTTGTTCGCCACCCCCATCGCCTCCGGAATCCCGTTCGGGATCTGGTCGGGGACGGTGAGCGGCTGGTAGCGCCCGGCGAGGTAGTCATTCTCGCGCTCGCGGCCGTAGACGAGCCCGCCGGCGAGCGCGATCAAGATCCCGGCGACTATCGCGATCTTCGGGATCTGGGGACCGCGCCAGGCGACCGTCGAGACCACGGGCACCGCGATCAGCAGCACCGCGAGAGCGACTGCGCCCTGTCGGTAGCCGGGGTGCTCCCACTGGTTCGAGGTCAGCACCGACTCGAGGAAGAGCAGGGTGAGCACGCCGAGCGTGATCCAGCGCCAGTTTCCGCGGCGCAGAGGGGGGAACAGCGGCAGCATCGTGATCGCGATCGTCAGCGCCGGGGCCAGGTAGCGGACGTTGCGCTCGAAACCGGTGGGCGCGTCCTGCTCGCCCGCCGCGGTCAGAGGCGTGAACACGTAGGCGACCGCCGCCGCCCCGGCGACGAAGCCGAGCATGCGCTGCGTGGTCGTGCCGCCGCGCCAGGCGGTGGCCACGATCGAGCCGGCGACCAACGCCAGGATCAGCGGCCAGAAGGTGCCGAAGTCGTTGAGCAGCCCCGGCCCGATCCACTCGCGGATCACGGTCCAGTTCGTGAGGTACTCAGCGACGTTATGCGGGTCGCGGACGTAAATGTCGAGCTGGTCCGGGCCGGGCAGTGGGCCTTTGTTGATCCACGGCAGCGGATTGCCGCTCGACTCGATCATGTTGCGCGCGAACCAGAAGCCGCCGCCGGCGACCAGGCCGGCGGCCCAGATCGCGGCGGTGCGCAAGCGCGTGCCGGCGTATGAGATCACCAGCACGCCGATCGTCAGCGCCGCCAGCGGAGCCAAGAGGTTGATCTTCGTGCCCAGGGCCAGACCTGATGACAGCGCGGCGATGATTAAAACGCCGTCCGGCCAGCGGTCGCGTTGGGGGGCGGCCGGGGGTCCGTCCTCGTCGCGGCGACGGGCCCTCGCGACCTCCGTTTCCTCGGCGGTTGTGGGCCCGTCATGCGCCGAGGCCGGACCCCCACCCGCCCCTCCTGAACGTTGCGCCAGCTCGCCGTTGATCAGCATGGCTACCGCCGCGAGCAGGAAGAAGAGGCCCATGATGTCGTTCTTGGCGTCGCCCGGCTGGTAGAGGAGGAGCGCGTTGGCGTCGAGGATCAGGGCGAGGCCGGCGACCGAGGCGGCGCCGACGGCGTACGGGCGGCCGATGCACCAGGCGGCGAGCAGGCAGCCGGCGAGCCATCCGATGTTGATCAGCGGCGAGAGGAAGTCGTTGTCGACGAACAGGATTCCCGCCGAATGGAGCAGCTCCGAGTTCTGGGGGTAGAACCAGACCGAGAGCTTGAGCGGCTCGGTGAACAGCAGCGCCCCGACCTGGTGGTCCTGGACGAACCGGGTCGCGAACGGCATGTTGTGCCAGGTCGAGTTCGGCAGGTACATGCCGATGTCCATCCCCGCCTGGGTCGGGAAGGCCCAGTGGGCGGCGACCACGGTCGCCGCGACGGTCGCGATCCCGACCACCACAAGGCCGACCTCGGGGGCCGGAGGGCCGCTGCCGTCGCGCTCAGAACCCGCCCAAAGCGCCATCCCCAGCCCGGCGGCTAGACCGCCCACGAGCACGAAGCCGGGCCGGTAGAGGCCGATCAGGCCGAGCAGCTCGAGCAGCAGCACGAGGGCGCCGAGCGTGATCACCATCTCCGCGAGCCGCGCCGGCGCTCCCGACCAGCCCGGGAGCAGGCGGCCGCGGACGCGCCAGGCGCCGAGCGCCAGCGCGCCGATCAGCACCGCGAGGCCCGTGAGCCCGGCGACGTAGGAGCTGAGGGTGCTCACGCGGGGGCTCCCCGCCGCGCGGTCGCCGGCTCGCAGCCGGCGATGTCGAGCGGGCCGGTGATCTCGAAGACGGCCGAGTTCGGGTTCTGGACCAGCGGCTTGACCGCCGGATCGGTCGAGGTCCAGGCGACCTCGCGCGGGACCGAGAACGCCGCCGCGCCGAGCGGGGGCGTGATCACGACGTAGTCGTACTCACCCTCGTTCAGCCGCTGGCGCCACTGCAGGCACGACTCGATCGGCCGGCTGCCGCCGAGAGCGGTCCGGTTGGAGACGTACTGGACGTGGTTCGAGATGTCGGGGCCGTAGAACACGTACTGGCCGAAGCCGGCAGCGCGGCCGACGACCGCGATCCGCTTGTCGGTGAGGTTGCGGCCCCACTCCTGGATCGCCTTCCACTCGGTCGAGGACCGGAAGCCGGCCTCGCGCTCGAACGGGTTCGCGAGGCTGGTGTCGTAGCGATCGGCGACGTAGTCGCGCGACTGCGGCCAGCCGAGCCCGACTCCGAGCGCAAGCAGCGCCGCTCCCGCGCCGGCGATCACGACGCGCCCGCGGCGCCCGCTCGCCAGGTTCGAGAACGCCAGCGGCACCAGGACGAGCACCCCTGCAAGCAGCAGCGCGCCGCCGAGCTTGTCGAGGACGTAGGTGTCCTGGGCGAAGGAGCGGAAGCCGTCCTGGCCCTCGGTCGCGATCTGCTCGATCTCGGCCTGCGAGAACTGCGGCGCATCGAAGGTCATCTGCACGACGCTGCCGACCAAAAGCGCGGCGAGCAGCGCCCCGAGCGCGATCCGGCGGCTGCGCTCCGATGCGAGCGGCAGCGCCAGCGGAAGCAGCGCCAGGCCGAGCGCGAAGCCGGGTGAGAAGTAGCGCAGGTTGGGAGCGAAGCCGCTCGGGCTGCCCTCGGCGCCCGCGGCGCTGAGCGGCGTGAATGCGTACGCTCCCGCCGCGACGAGGCCGACCAGCGCGAGCGCGCGCAGGATCGGGGTGCGCCCCTTGAAGAGCAGGGCGACCAGCCCCGCGATCGCGGCCACCAGCAGCACGATCCAGAGCGGCCCGAGCCGGTCGTCGAGCGCCGGGAAGAACCAGTCCGACCAGACGCCGGTGTCGGTCGCGTAGTGGGCGACCGTGTGGAGCTTGCGCGGGTAGAGCGGCAGCTGATCGGGGCCGGGCAGAGGGCCGGCCTGGACCCAGGGCAGCGGGTTGTGGGCCTCGATCAGGTTGCGTAGGTACCAGAACGCCGAGGGGATGGCCAGCGCCGCCCCCCAGATTCCCGCGAACCGCAGCCGGCGCCCGGGCCCGGCGAGATAGAGCAGCGCCAGGGTCAGCGCCCCGATCGCCGCCAGCAGCGTGATCTTGGTCCCGATCGCGAGCCCGCCGGCGAGCCCGGCGATGAACAACGGCCCGGTCCCGAGGTCCAGGAACCTGCCCCGCGGGGGAGGCTCCTCCACGACCCCCACCGGTCTGTTCGCCGGCAACGCCCGCCGCGCGGCGTCGGCGTTGATGACGAGCGCGACGGTGGCGAGCAGGAAGAAGAGCGCGATCGTGTCCGAGGGCGCGTTGCCCGCCTGCTCGACCATCATCGGCGTGTCGAGAACGATCGCCGTCGCCGCGAGGGTGAGCGGCGCCACGCCGTAGGGCCTGCCGATGCACCAGCCGGCGAGCAAACACAACGCCAGCCAGCCGATGTTGACGAGCGGCGAGAGATTGTCGTGCCCGAAGGCCGAGATCCCGACGCCGTGCAGGAGCTCGGAGTTCTGCGGGTAGAACCACGAGATCACCTTGAGCGGGTCGGTGATCAGCAGCGGCCCGATCTGCCCCTCCTGGGCGAACCTCCCCGAGAACGACATGTGGTACCAGACGGTGTCCTGGCTGTACATGCCGACGTCGAGCGCCTGCTGGGTGGGCATCGCCCAGTGGACTACGACCAGAACCGCCGCCGCGACCCCGACCGCGAACATCCACGGGGCGAGGTTCGGGGCCGGGGGCGCCGGGCCGCCGGCCTCGTCCGCAGCGCCGCGGGCCGAGGAGCGGGCGAACAGAGCAGCGAGGATGCAGGCCGCGACCATGAATCCCGGCTTGAAGAGCCCGACCAGCCCGAGCATCTCCGAGATCACCACGAGACCGGCGATCGCGATCACGGCCTCGGCGAGCCGCGCGAGCGCACCGCTCCAGGCCGGCACGAGTGCCGCCCGCACGTAGTAGGCGCCGAGGCAGAGGGCCGCTGCGATCAGCGCCAGCTCCGCCGCGCCCAGGAGGTATTCGCCAAAGCTCATGGGACCGGGGAGCCGGGAATACTAAGCGTGGGGCGCCCAGGGGTTATTTAGGAAGGTTCTCGACCACGTAGGCGCGCTCGCCGGGGCGCACCATGCCGAGCTTGCGCGCCTCCCTCACCAGCACCGCTTCAGTCGATCCGTCGGCGGCCTGCTTGCGCAGATTCGCGTTCTCGACCGCGAGCTCGGAGAGCCGTTCCTTGCTGGCCTTCGAGTCGCGCCAGGCGTCGATCACGTTGACGACCGGGTTCAGGTAGGAGACGAAGACCCCGAACAGGACGATCACGAGCACGACGCGGCCGAGGCGGTCCCAATTGACCTTCATGCCCCCTGGTTCGCCGCTCAGGCGCCTATCTCCTGCCCCGGGGTGCGGCGGCTCAGGCCTGGGGAAACGCGCCCCGCCCGGGGAACTGCGCCGCCTCGCCGAGCTCCTCCTCGATCCGCAGCAGGCGGTTGTACTTCGCGACCCGGTCGCTGCGCGACGGAGCGCCGGTCTTGATCTGCCCGGCCGCGGTCGCCACCGCGAGGTCGGCGATCGTGGTGTCCTCGGTCTCGCCGGAGCGGTGCGAGATCACGGTCGTGTAGCCGGCCTCGCGAGCGATCGCGATCGCCTCCAGGGTCTCGGTCAGGGTGCCGATCTGGTTGACCTTGACGAGGATCGAGTTCGCGACGCCCTTGCTCGATGCCCCGCCGCAGCCGCTCGGGGTTGGTGACGAAGAGGTCGTCGCCGACCAGCTGCAGCTTCGACGCCGAGCTTCTCGGTGAGCAGCTTCCAGCCCTCCCAGTCCTCCTCGTCCATCCCGTCCTCGATCGAGGCGATCGGGAACTTGCCCGCCTCGTCCTCCCAGTAGCCGACCATCTCCTCGGGACCGAGGTCGCGGCCCTCGTGCTCGAGGACGTAGTGGCCGTCCTCGTAGATCTCGCTAGTGGCCGGGTCGAGCGCGATCAGCAGGTCCTCCCCGGGCTTGTAGCCCGCGGCCTCGATCCCGGCGACGAGCGCCTCGAGAGCCGCCTCGTTGGAGGAGAGGTCGGGGGCGAAGCCGCCCTCGTCGCCGACGGCGGTTGAGAGGCCCTGGTCGTGGAGCGTCGTTTTCAGCGCGTGGAAGATCTCGGTGCCGAAGCGAAGCGCCTCGGCGAAGTTGGCGGCACCGACCGGGACGACCATGAACTCCTGGAAGTCGACCTTGTTGTCGGCGTGGGCGCCGCCGTTAAGGAGGTTCATCATCGGCACAGGGAGCGTGTCGGGCTTCTGCGCCAACGAGGCCGGCCAGGTACTCGTAGAGCGGCCGGCCGGCCTCGGCCGCGGCCGCCTTGGCTGCGGCGAGCGAGACGCCGAGGATCGCGTTCGCGCCCAGCCGGCCCTTGTTCGGGGTTCCATCGAGATCGATCATCGTGCGGTCGAGGCCGGCCTGGTCGGCGGGGTCGGCGCCGGCGAGCGTCTCGGCGATCTCGCCGTTCACGTTCGCGACCGCCTTCGTCACGCTTTGCCGCCGAACGCCTTGTCGCCGTCCCGCAGCTCGACCGCCTCGAACTCGCCGGTCGAGGCGCCGGAGGGCACCGCGGCCCACCCCGAGGCCCCGCTGTCGAGCGTCACCTCGGCCTCGACCGTCGGGTTGCCCCGCGAGTCGAGGATCTGCCGCCCATGGATGCGCTCGATCTTGCTCATCGGGCGCGAGACGCTACTTGCCCTCGCGCTTCATCCGCTTCCAGACCTCGATCGCCTCCTCGGCGGTCGTGGCCTCGACGTCGCCGAATACGTGCGGGTGGCGGCGGATCAACTTCTCGCGCAGGCCGTCGGCGATCGTCGCCAGATCGCCGGCGCCGCGCTCCTCCATCAACAGGGCGAGGAACCAGACCTGGAACAGCAGGTCGCCGAGCTCCTCGCGCAGCGCCTCGTCGTCTCCGGCCGCCGCCGCCGATGCAACCTCCCCGGCCTCCTCGACCGTGTGCGGGACGATCGAGCGCTCGTCCTGCTCGCGGTCCCAGGGGCACTCGCGGCGCAGCAGGCGCACGATCTCGTCGAGGCGCTCGAAGGCCTCCTCGCGAGCGCCGGGTTCGGTCACGCCGGTGCTAGCCGGGTGGTGCGGACGTCGGCGGCGGTGCCGAGGTCGGCGGTGGTGCCGCGCCGCCTGGTGGTGCCGCGCCCCCTGGGACCGCGCCGCCCGGGATCGCGCCACCGGGGACGCCGGTCGGAGCCGCGCCCTCGCCGGGCGGGTGCGGGGCCTGCGGAGCGCCGCCGCCGCCGCTAGCGCCGAGCAGTCCGCCGCCGGCCTGGCCGGGTGCGGCCGGCGCGCGGCCGTTCACCGGGGCCGGGCAGCCGGTCTGCTCGGCCTGCTCGGGGGTGCACGGCGTGGCGGTCTCGGCGACGAAGTTGTCGCAGCGGTCGAACTTGAAGTCATCGGCGCAGACGGTGAGCTGGGTCCACTTGGTGCGGTAGTCCTCGATGAAGGCCGTGAACAGCTCCTGCTCCTTCTGGCCCTGGAGTTGCTGCTTGAGCTGCTCCTTGACCTCGTCGAAGCCCTGGGTGGTGCCGGGCGTTTCCTTGGTGACCTCGAAGACGTAGAAGCCGAGCGGAGTCTCGACCGGGCCCTCGATCTGGTTCAGCGGCGCGTCGAAGACCGCCGCGTCCATGTCGCCCTCGAGCACGCCGGGCGTGATCGCGGTGCGAACTCCGCCGCTCGCCTTCGAGGACTCGTCGGTCGAGTACTGCGAGGCGACGGCCTTCCAGTTCTTGTCGGAGGGATCGGCCTCGAGCAGGCCCTTGGCCTCGTTCACCTTCGCCTCGTCCTTGTTGAGGATGAGACGGATGTCGCGCTGCGCGGGCTGCTCGAACTGCATCTTGTTCTGGTCGTAGAACTCCTCGACCTCGGCGTCGGAGACCTCGCCGACGCCCGAGGAGACCTCCTCCTGGATCGCCTGGCTGAGCAGCTGCAGCTTGATGCGGAGATCGACGTCCGCCTGCGTGTAGCCCGACTGCTCGAGGAACATCTGGTACTCGGCGTCGGTCTTGAAGTTCTGTTTCTTGGTCTGCGCGAGCTGGTCGGCGACCTGGCGGTCTGAAACTTCGATGCCGCGCTCGTCGGCCTCCTTCTGGATCCAGACGGTGTCGAGCAGATCGCCGAGGGCCTGGTCCTTGATCAGGTCGTACTGGGGATCGCTCGTCTCGGGAACAGCCTGCAGCCCCTGGCGCTTTGCCGCCTGGAGCAGGGCCGTGTCGTACTGCGCCTGGGTGACGGCGTCGCCGTCTACCTCGGCGACGTTGTCACCGGAGACCTTCTCCTGCGTGACGCCGCCGGTTGCGGCGGCGACGACGATCATGCCGAGGAGAAGCACCCCGAGCGCGATCGCGACAGTTGTCTTTCCCAGATTCACGACCGCGGCAGCATAACGGGAGAGTTCAAGTGAAGCTCAAGCAACCTCATGCCGCCGCCGCGCCGGACAGCGATCTGACCTCGGACAGCGCCTCGGCGAGCGCGAGAAGCGACGCCAGCCGCGCGGCCGGTTCGTCGGCTACCCGCAGCCCGACGGTCTTCTGCCGCCACTCATAAAGCGCGTCGGGAATTCGCTCGTTGAGCTCCTTCATCTGGTCGGACTCGAGCTCGACCGAATGCACCGAGAGCCTGCCGCCGCGGAACTCGGCGCTCTGGGCGCCGCTCGCGGCAAGCTCGATCCTCGCCCGCTGCAGGTCGAGCAGGCTCTCGACCGGAACCGGCGGAGGGCCGAAGCGGTCCTCGAGCTCGGCGCGGATCTCGGCCAGCTCGCTGGCCTGGCGGGCGGCGGCAACGCGCCGGTGGACGTCGATCTTCGCCGCCTCGTAAGGCACGTACTCGGTCGGGACGTACGCGTCGACGTCGACATCTACCCGCACCGGCTCGGGGAGCCGCTCCCTGGCCTCGTAGTCGGGGCTCGCGGCGCGCAGCTCCTCGGAGGCCTGGTCGAGCATCTCGACGTAGAGCTCGAAGCCGACCGCGGCCACGTGCCCCGATTGCTCGTCGCCGAGCAGATTGCCGGCGCCCCGGATCTCGAGGTCGCGCATCGCGACCCTGAACCCCGAGCCGAGCTCGGTGTTGTCGGAGAGGGTCGCGAGCCGAGCCGAGGCGTCGACGGTCAGCACCTCGGGCGAGGGATAGAGCAGGTAGGCGAACGCGCGCTCGCGAGAGCGTCCGACCCGGCCCCTGATCTGGTACGCCTGGGCGAGACCGAGTTGGTCGGCTCGGTCGACGAGCAGCGTGTTGGCGGTCGGGATGTCGAGCCCCGACTCGATGATCGTCGTCGCGACGAGAACGTCGGCCTCGCCGCGCAGGAACGAGAGCATCGTCTTCTCGAGTTCGTCCTCTTTCATCTGCCCGTGGGCCTCGACGAAGGTCGCCTCCGGGCAGAGGGCGCGCAGGTGCTCGGCGGTCTCGCTCAGCGTCTCGATCCGGTTGTGGAGGAAGAACGCCTGCCCGCCGCGCTCGATCTCGCGGTCGAGCGCGCGCTTGACGAGCTCCTCGTCGTAGGGCCCGACGTAGGTGCGAACCGGGCGCCGGCCCTCGGGCGGCGTCTCGATCACCGAGATATCGCGGAGCCCGGCGAGGCTCATCTGCAAGGTGCGCGGAATCGGCGTCGCCGAGAGCGAGAGCACGTCGACCTTGAGCTTCAGCTGCCGGAGCAGCTCCTTTTGCTTGACGCCGAAGCGCTGCTCCTCGTCGACGATCAGCAGACCGAGCTGCTTGGCCCGCACGTCGCGCGAGAGCAGCCGGTGGGTGCCGATCAGGATGTCGACGCGGCCCTCGTGGAACGCCTTCAGCGCCCCGCGCGCCTCGGCCCCGGAGCGCAGCCGCGAGACCATCTCGACGTTGAAGGGCGAATCGGCGAGCCGCTCGCGGAAGGTGCCGAAGTGCTGCTGGGCGAGGATCGTGGTCGGGACGAGCATCATCACCTGGCGCCCGTCGGCGGCGGCCTTGTGGGCGGCCCGGAGCGCGACCTCGGTCTTGCCGTAGCCGACGTCGCCGCAGATCAGCCGGTCCATCGGCCGCTCGGATTCCATGTCCTCCTTGGTGGCGTCGATCGCCTCGATCTGGTCGGCGGTCTCCGCGTAGGGGAACGCGGCCTCGAAACCGAGCTGCCACTCGCCATCGGGCGCGAACGCGTGGCCGTCGCGGACGCGGCGCTCGGCATAGAGGTTGAGCAGCTCGCCGGCGAGCTCCTGGGCGGCGCGGCGGGCGCGGGCCTTGAGGTTCTGCCAGCGCTTACCTCCGAGCGCCGAGAGCACAGGCTCGGAGCCGTCGGCGCCGAGATAGCGGCTGATCTTGGCGAGCTGGTCCGTTGGGGCGAAGACCCGGTCCTCGCCCTTGTACTGGAGCTGCAGGTAGTCGCGGGTGACGCCGCCGACGGTCTTGGTCTCGAAGCCCGCGAAACGGGCGACGCCGTGGTCCTCGTGGACGACGTAGTCGCCGACCCGGAGCTCGATTGCGGCTGCGAAGCGGCCGCGGGCCGGCGTCGGAGCCGCCGCCCGGGCGCGGTGGACGAGGCTGCGGAACGGAATCACCGCGAGCTTCAGCTCCGGCGACTGGAAGCCCTGGCGCAGCGTCGCCTCGGCGAAGACGACCTCCGGCTCGGCGGGCGCGGTCTCACCGAGGAAGTCAGGGTCGAGCCCGGGCAGGTTGTAGCGGGCCCGCTCGGCCTCGCCGCGGCGCTCGAAGGCGACCACGGCGCGGTAGCCGGAGCGGAGCAGCTTCGAGAGCTCGGCGCCGGCCTCCTTCATGTTGCGCGCCGGCGAGGCGGCGCGTTGGGCGCGGAAGGTGAGCTCGTCGTCGCCGGCCGACGCGCTCAGCCGCAGCTCGGCACGGTCGGCGAGCGGCTCGGCGACGTCGACGTAGAGCGCGCGGACCTCGACCTCGTCGTGCGTAGCTGCGGTGACGTCCTGCCAGTGGTCGCTCAGCGCCGGGGCGAGCTCCTCGTCGGCGACGAGCGTGACGAGGGCGTCGTCGGGGACGAGGTCGAGCGGGGCGCGGAAGCGGTCAACCGGCAGCGGGTCGAGGTGCTCGACGGCGAGCTCAGCGGCGGGCGCGAACTCGACCTTCTCGGCATCGCCGAGCGAGCGCTGCGTAAAGACCGAGAACCAGCGCAGTGACTCGATTTCATCGCCGAACAGCTCGACCCGGATCGCGCTCTCCTCGGTCGCCGGGTAGACGTCGAGGATTCCACCGCGGAGCGCGAACTGCCCCCGCTCTTCGACCTGGTCGACTCGCTCGTAGCCGGCTTCGACGAGGAGCTCGGCCAGGTCGGAGAGCTCGACCTGCTCGCCGCGGCTGATCGCGAAGCCGACCGGACGCAGCTCGCGGTCCGGTACCGCCTCGGCAAGCGCGATCGCGGAGGCGACGACCGCGGGCGCATCCTCATCACCCTCACCGCTGAGCGCATCGAGTGCCGCGACCCTGAGCCCGGCGAGGTGCGGCGGCGGCGCGATCTGCGACAGGTAGGCCGTGCCGCGCGAGGGGTAGTAGCGGACCGGGCGCCGCGAGAAGGCGCGCAGGTCGGCGGCGAAGTCGCGGGCCGAGCGGTCGTCGGGGGTGACGAGCAGCGCGGCGCGCTTCGCCGGGCCCGGCGCCTCGAGCAGCGCCGCGAGCAGGTACGGGCGCAGCCCGGTCGAGACGTTGGCGGCCAGCGCCTCGCCTTCGCCGCGGGGCTTGGCGAGCCCGGATGCGAGCGCCCCGAAGCGGCCGTCCTCGACGGCGATCTCGAGCAGCGGGTTGAGCGGCGAGTCGGGCATGGCGAATGACCGGAACGCACGTCCGGCCGGGCTCGATTCTAGGAGGCGGGCGAGTGCGGCCCAGCTACTTCTGGCGCTTCTTGCGCACGCACTTGCCCTTCTTGAGCTTGCGGCCCTTCTTGCACTTCTTCTTCGTCGTCGTCACGGTCGTGGTCGTGACCGGAGCCGTCGCCGGCGGCGTGCTCGCCGGCGGGTTGGTAACCGGCGGGGCCGGCGGAGCCTCGATCGTGAACGCGAACGAAGCCGCGGTCGCGTCGATGTTGGCGCCGTCGTCGATCGCGTTGAGGGTGATTGTGTGCGGGCCGACGCTGAGCGGGGTTGAGGGCGTGTACGTCGGCTGGTCGGTGCAGAACTGGTACGGCGCCGAGTCGAACGCGCAGACGAAGATCTCGAGGTCGGCGCCCATGTCGGCGCTGATGTCGGAGAGGTTGAAGGTCGGGGTCGTATCTGTGGTCGTCACCGGCCCGGTGACCTGCACCTGCGGCGGGGTCGGATCGGCGGGCTGCAGCGCGCCGAGCTGGTCGGACTCGGAGGTGCCGTCGGCAGTGGTGGTCTGATCGGTCGAGAGCCCGAGCGCGGGATTCGGGGTCGTCGTGTAGACGACCTGGTAGAGGCCGCGCGGGTCGGCGGTGGCCGAGCCAGCGAACGCCGTTTCCATCCCCGGGAACGGGCCCTGCGAGCTCGCCCCGCCAGCCGGGTTCCATTCGTAGCTGCGCAAGGTCGCGTTCGGCAGCGCCAGGCCCGCGGTCTGGTCGGTTGCGACGAAGCCCACCGGCGCCTGGATGTCGTTGTTGGCACCGGGTCCGAGGTCGAGCCAAAGGTCGCCGGCGAGCGTGCCGTTATCGTCGCCGAAGTTGCGGGCGACCACGTTTCCGTCGGAACCGGCACCGACGATCTCGACGGCATCGGCGCCGCTGTTGGCGATCCGGTTTTCGGAAACGAGGGTGTCGCCGCCGACCCGATTCCCGGTCGCGGTGTCGACCCCGGTCGACTCGATCCGCACGCCGGCACCGGCGTTGCCGAGGATGATGGAGCTGTTCTTTGCGGTCGAGCCGATCGCGTTGTTCTCGACCGTGTTGCCGCCGCCGTTCAGGATCAGCACGCCCGGCTGCGGCGGGGCGGCGCCGGCGGCGTTGGTGATCGCGTTGCCCGATGCCTCGGTCCCGACCGAGTTGTTGTCGCCGCGCACCTCGACCGCGGGCCCCCCGAACGGCCTCGCGACCTGGGCGAAGTCGTAGCCAATCGCGTTGCCTTCGACGGTGTTGTTGTCGCCGGTGGCGAGCACCCCCCCGGTCGTGTCGGTGCCGCCGGCGATGAAGTTGTTGTAGACGGTTGCCCCACCCCCGAGCTCGACCTGCTCGCCCTCGTTTTCGATCGGGGCCGTTCTCGCATGGTCGAGGCCGAACGTGTTTGCTGACACGCTCAGGTTGGTCGAGCCGAGGGCCGCCTCGAGGCCGCCGTTCGCGTTGCCGCTGATGTAGTTCCGGTCGCTGTCTGGAACAGGGCCGACCACCACCTCGTCGGCGCGGCCGACGTCGATGCCGATGTCGTTGCCGCTCGCAAAGGTCCCGTCGACCCCGAGCCCGACGTAATTCCCCTTGATCGTCGTGCTTCCGGCCGCTTCGGCCGCGGTGTCGGTATCGAGGTCGATGCCGGGCCCGATTGCGTTTGCGATCAGGTTGCAGGCGCCGTCGCAGATGGCAGTTCCCTGTTCGGCCGGGCTGAGGGCTCCTCCGATCGTCGTCCCGGTCGGCACCGCGGCGCCGACGCTCCGCACCTCGATGTTCGACGTCTGCGGCCTCGCGGTGAAACCCGTGGTGTCGGTGCCGAAGTAGTTGCCGAGGATGGTGTTGTTGTCACCGCCGTCGATGCGTACGCCAACCCCCGCCGGGAACGGGTTCGGGAAGCCCGGCTCGGTGTCGTTCGCGAACACGTTGCGGGTCCCGGCGCCGGTCGTGCCGCCGACGGTGGCACCGTTGCCCTGCAGCAGCACCCCGACGCCGTTCGGGATGATGTTGGTGGCGTCGCCGGTGTGGTCGAGCCCGAAGTAGTTGTTCTGGATCGTGAGGTTGAGCGCGTTCGCGTCGCTGGAGATCCCGGTTGTGAATCCGTAGATGCCGAACCCCTTGATCGAAGTCCCGGTCGCGCCGGTGCCGGTCACCTGCAGGCCAGGCACCCCCGCCTGGAAGGTGTTGAGGTTCTTGCAGGGCACCGTGCTCGCCGGGATCGCCGGCGCGCACGCGTTGATCGAGACGGTCTCGGTGATTGGCGGCAGAGCTGCGGTCACCGAGAATGTTTGGCTGACGAGGTTGAACTCGATCTGGTCGGCGCCGCCTGAGCCGTTGGCGTCGAGGATCGCCTGTCGAAGCGTCCCGGCGCCGCTGTCGGCGTCGCTGGTGACAGTGAAGGTCGCCGCCGAGGCGCTCGAAGCGAACGCGAGCAGCAGCGCTGCCGCGAACGACACAAACAGCACCCGCGCAAATCTCAGTCCCGGCATGGCCTCAGGGTACTACTGCCGAGGCAGGCCCGGGCCGGACTGCTGCCACTCGACCTGGCCCTCGCCCTCGGCCCGGGTGCGCTCCTCGATCGCGTCCCATTCGTGCAGCATCCGCTTCAGCTTCGCGACCGCCTCCGGCGGGTGGGCGGCGACCTCGGTCGCGAGCTCGACCGCCGAGTCCTCGGTCGCCGCGGCCGGGGCGACGCGGTTGACGAGCCCGAGTCGCAGCGCCTCGTCTGCGCTCACCGGGCGCGAGCTGAGCAGCAGGTACTTGGCCGCGGCCAAGCCGCATAGCGTCACCAGCCGCGCCGGACCCACCGGCACGCCGAGAGCGGCGCCCGGAAAGCGCATCCGTAGGTTGGAGCCGCCGACGCGCAGGTCGCAGCAGACCGCGATCTCGGCGCCGCCGCCGACGACGTCGCCGTGGCAGGCCGCGACGGTCGGCTTGGGGAAGCTCGTGATCGCGTCGTAGAGGTCGGCGAACAGCTGCATCCGCCGCAGGCCCGCGTCATCGTCGAGCTCTTCCTTGACGTCGGCGCCGGCCGAGAGCCCGAGGTGGTCATCGGAGGAGATCACGAGCACCCTGACCCCGTCGTCCTCGCGCGCCGCCGCCAGGTGGGCGAGCATCTCGCCGAGCATCTCGGTGTTGATCGCGTTGCGCTGCTTGGAGCGCTCGAGGCGCAGCACCGCCACTCCCGAATCGCCGACGCTGTAGGACGTCAGAGCCACGGGCGGGATCGTATTGCGCTTACGGCGGATCCCACGGCCGCGCCATCCATGTCGAGCAGACCCAGTCGGGGCGCTCGGGGTCGGCGGGGTGGTAGCTCTCGCCATGCTCGAAGACGCAAACGCCGCAGTTCGAAGTGCGCATGTTCCAGAGCCGCTTCACCTGGCCGGGGCCGAACTCCTCGCCCATCAGCGTCTCGATCAGGAAGAAGCGCAGGAAGAGTCCGTGGCTGACGTAGAGCGGCAGCTTTGCCGGGTCGCGCTCGACCAGCTCGGCCTGAAAGCGCAGCACGCGGCCGCGAACCTCGTTGAAGGACTCGCCGCCCTCGCTGTAGTCGGGGTCGTCCCCGTGGTCCGACATCCATTCCGACCAGCGGCGCAGTTTCTGCTCCTCGGCTGACAGGCCGCCGAAGTCGGGTCCCTCGCGCAGCTCGTGGATCAGCGGGTTGATCTCGGGCTCGAGCCCGAGCTGCTCGCCGATCGCCGCCGCGGTTTCGCGGGCGCGGCCCATCGGGCTCGAGATCAGCTCGTCGATGTCGGCGCCGCGCAGCGAGCGCCCGAGCGCGTGCGCCTGCTCGATGCCGCGCTCGGTGAGCCGGTCACCCTGCTCCTCAGGCAGGGTCACCGACTCGGCGGCGTTCGAGTGCGACTCGCCGTGCCTGGCGAGAAGAACCTTCATGCCCCGTCGATCTTTGCGACCAGCCGCTCGGTCTCTGCCGCGGCGCGCTCGACGAGCTCGCGTACCTGATCGGGCGGCTCGGAGAAGCGCCCGAGGACGTGGGCGGAGACGATCTCCGGATCGGTGCTGTCCGGGCGCCCGACCCCGACACGGACGCGCCAGAAGTCGGCGCCGCCGAGCCCGTCGCGGAGGCTCTTGAGCCCGTTATGGCCGGCGAGCCCGCCGCCGAGCCGCGCCTGCACCTCGCCGAACGGGAGGTCGATCTCATCGTGGAGGACGACGATCCGCTCGAGCGGGACGCCGAGATCCCCGCGCGCGGGACCCGCGGAGCTTCCGGATTCATTCATGTAGGTCTCGGGCAGCAGCAGCGCGACCCGGGGGCCGCCGGGGCCGGCGCGGCCTTCGCTGATCCGGCCCCGGTAGCGCTTCCGCGGACGCGGAAGATCCCAGCGCTCGGAGAGCAGGTCGGCCACCTCGAAGCCGACGTTGTGGCGGCTTCGGGCGTACTTCGAGCCCGGGTTGCCGAGCCCGACCACGAGGATTCGGTCACCCGCCCCGGCCTCACCGCCACGGCGCCTGCCGAACAGCTTCAGCTAGTCGCCTCCGCCGCCGCCATTGCCGCCACCGCCGTTGCCTCCGCCGCCGTTGCCTCCGCCGCCGTCTCCCCCACCGCTGTCGCCCGGCTCGCCGGATGCGCCCGAATCGCCGACGTCGATCTCCTGCTCGCCGGAGACCTCGTCGCGATCGTCGTCGCGGTCATCGTCAACGCGGTCGGTGCCCGCGGCGTGGTTCGGGGTAGTCGCGCCCCAGCTGCCACCGCCGCCGGCGTCGCCGCGCCCGCCCTTCCTGCGTCCGAAGATCTTGTCCAGAAAGCCCATCAGTCCGAGTCTCCGTCGCCCTCGTCGGGCTTCTCGCCGATCCGCTCGGGCTGCGGCTGCTCGCCCTCGCCCTCGGGGGCCTCGCCCTCTTCGCCCTCGGCCGGCTCCTCGCCTTCCTCGGGCTCGATCGGCTCGCCGTCCTCACCCACCAGGACCTCCTCTTCGAGGTCGGGCTCGGGCTCTTCCTCGACGCGGGGCGGGCTCAGGGTCGCGATCGTCACCTCGTCGGGGTCCTCGGCGGTGAACTCGACGCCCTCGGGCGCCGCGATCACCGAAAGCTGAAGCGTGTCGCCGATGTCCATCCCGGAGACGTCGGCCGCGAGGCTCTCGGGGATCTCGGTCGGCAGCGCCGAGACGGTGATCTCGCGGGTGACGTGCTCGAGCACGCCGCCCTCCTTTACCCCCGGTGCGTCCTCGGTGCCGAGCAGCTCGATCGGGACCTCGGCCTCGATCGCCTGGTCAAGGCGCACCTCGTGAAAGTCGAGATGGATGATCTGGTCGCGGACCGGGTGGTTCTGCTGCTCCTTGACGACCACGGGAACCGCGTCGGAGCCCTCGAGCTCGAGGTCGAGCAGCTGCGCACCCTCGGCAAGCACGACACGGGCCTCGCGCTCGTTGACCTGGAACGGGCGCGCCTCGCCGCCGTTGCCGTACACGACGCCCGGAACCATGCCCGTTCGTCGCAGGCGCCGGCTCTCGCGGGACCCGAAATCCTCGCGAGGGGCGACCTTCAGAGTTGAGCGCTCATTCGCCATCGCCGGGAAGGGTAGACAGTACCCTCGGCATATGGCTGATGACCGGGACAAGCGGGAGGAGCACGACGAGGACGACCCGCTCGACCTCGAGGGAGAGCTGCCGCGCTCGCGCGCCGAGCGCTCGGCGAAGCTCGGGGGAATGATCGGGGCGCAGACCGCGCGCACCGCGGGGACCGCGATCGGCAACCTGGGCCGCTCGCCCGAAGAGGCACGTGATCGGCTCTCGGCCCGCAACCTCGAGACGGCCGCCAAGCTCGCGTCGACGCTCGGCGAGATGAAGGGCGCCGCGATGAAGATCGGCCAGCTCGCCTCGATCGTCGACGTCGAGTTCATCCCGCCCGAGTACCGCGACGTCTACCAGGAGCAGCTGGCGACGCTGCGCACCTCGGCCCCGCCGCTGCCGTGGAAGAAAATCAAGAAGGTGCTCGACGAGGAGTACGAGGGGGAGAAGCTCTCCGACCTGTTCGACGACTTCGAGGAGGAGGCGTTCGCCGCCGCCTCGATCGGCCAGGTCCACAAGGCGACGCTGCCGGACGGGAAAGAGGTGGCGGTCAAGATCCAGTACCCGGGGATCGCGGAGGCGCTCGAGTCCGATCTCCGCAACGCCGGGGTGCTGATGCGGCTCGGCCGCGCGCTGGCCCCCGGGCTCGACGCGAAGTCGATCGCCGACGAGCTCCGCGAGCGGGTGCTCGAGGAGACCGACTACGAGTTCGAGGCCCAGAACCAGCGCTCGTTTGCGCGCGCCTACCGCGACCACCCGTTCATCTACGTCCCCGACGTCCACACGCGGCTGTCGCGGCGCCGCGTGCTGGTCACCGAGCTGGTCGACGGAACCGGCTTTCAGGAGGTCAAGGAGCTTCCCCAGGAAGAGCGCAACCGCTTCGGCGAGATCGTCTTCCGCTTCTGCTTCGGCTCGATCTACCACCTCAAGCACTTCAACGCCGACACCCATCCGGGGAACTACATCCGGATGGACGACGGGCGCGTCGCCTTCCTCGACTTCGGGATGACGAAGCGGCTCGACGACGAGCAGATCCGGCTCGAGCAGCGCGCGGTCGACGCCGCATTCCGCGACGACGCCGAGGGAATGCTCGAAGCGTTCGACGAGATCGGTTTCCTCCACGACCGCAGCATCGACGCCGAGCGCCTGCTTGAGCACGTCAAGTTCATCGCCGGCTGGTACGTCGAGGACGGCGAGCTCGAGATCACCCCGAAGCGTGTGATGAAAATGGTCGAGGTCACTTCCGACCCGCGCTCGGAGTACTACGACCAGGTCCGCAAGGCGGCGCTGCCAGCCGACGAGCTGATGGGGCGTCGGATGGAGACCGGTCTGCTCGCCGTGCTCGCGCACCTGAGAGCGACCGCGAACTGGCACCGGATCATGCGCGAGTGGGTCTACGCCGACCCGCCCGCGACCGAGCTCGGCAAAGAGGAGTGGGCGTACTTCGAGGAGCGGGGCACCTCGCAGGTGCCGCTGCTCGAGGCTCTCGAGGGCGGCTAGACCAGCAGGCGCGGGTCGTTGCTGACGATCCCGTGCACGCCGAGCTCCGCGAGCTCGGCGATCCGCGCCGGGTCGTCGACCGTCCACGCGTAGAGCTCGATCCCGGCGTCGACGGCGGCCTCGACGGTCTCCTCGGTGACGAGCTGGTGGTAGACCCAGACGGCGTCGATCTCCAGCCGGGGAGCTCCCTCAGCGATCACCCCCGGCAACCGCCGCCGCAGGACGGCGAGACCGACTCCCATCACAGAGCGCGCCCAGCGCTCCTTGGTCCAGTCGCGCCGGGTCTTCGGCAGCGTCCAGCCGAGCTTCAGGTCGGGGTCAATGCCGCGCAGCTTCTCGATGCTCTCCACCTCCATCGTCGAGACCATCGCCCGCTCGATCAGCCCGGCACCGGCGAGCGCGCCCGCCAGCTCGGCCTCGCGGCCGGGGAGCTTCAGGTCGCAGTCGATCTCGACCTCGTCAAGGGGCGGCTCGCGGAACGCGTCGAGCACCTCGATCAGCCCGAGCGGGCGGCGGCCGGCGAGGTCGCCGTAGTCGTGGGCGACGACGAGCCGCGCGTCGCGGGTGCGGAGAACGTCGAACTCGATCATGTCGACTCCGGACTCGACCGCGGCCTCGAAGCTCTCGATCGTGTTCCCGGAGACGATCGAGTCGGCACCCTTGTGGCCGATGCGGCGGTAGTCGGGGAGCTGGGCGGCGGCCTTCGCGGGGGCGTCGGCTTCAGCCTTCTTCTTCGCCTTCGGCTTTGCCTTCGCCTTCGCCGCGGGCTTCTTTTTTTGCTTCGGCTTCTCTTCCTTCGGCTTCTTCTCTTCCTTCTTCTCCTGCTTCGGCTTCTTCTTCTCCTGCTTCGGCTTCTTCTTCTCCTGTTTCTCCTTCGCCTTCTCCTCCTTGGCCCGCGCCTTCTCCTCCTTCCTCGCGAGGCGGCGCTCGCGGCGGGTCAGCGTCGCCGGCTCGCCGGAGCCGTTCTCCTCACCCACGTCCGGGTCGAAGGGCGCGACGCCAGTCTCGTCCTCGGGCGCGTCGATTTCCTTTTGCCGCTCTGCCATTCGTAATCCAGACTGGAGGCTACCCTGCGGTCGATTCTCGAATGCGCTCCCTCCCCACAGCTCTCGCCTGCGCCGCCTCGGCCCTCGCGCTGGCCGCATGCGGGGTGAGCGAGACCGAGGACGTGCGCGACAACGTCGACGCCTACATCGAGGCCCGCGACGAGGGGGACTTCGCGCGCGTCTGCGAGCTGTTCAGCGACGAGTTCCGCGCCGCGCAGGGCGCCGACTGCGTCACCCGGCAGCAAAAACAGGCGGAGGCCCAGCCGCCGGCCAGCACAACCGAGATCGTCAACGTGCTCGTCGAGGGCGCCCAGGCGACCGTCGATCTAGACGTCAGCACGGGCTCGGCGGCACCGAGCCGCGTCACCGTTCAGCTCGTCAACGAGGACGGCTGGAAGATCGCGTCGACTACCTGACGGCGACCTAGAAGAGCTGATTCTCGCCGGCGAAGATCTCGGAGACCGAGTCGTCGGTGAAGATGCGCCGGATCGAGTCGGCGAGGGTACTCGCCGCCGAGATCACGGCGATGTTGTCGGGGGCACCGGGGCGCAGCGGGATCGTGTCGGTGACGACGATCCGCTCGATCCCCGACTCCGACTGAGCGAGCCGCTCATATGCCGGCCCCGAGAAGACGCCGTGGGTCGCGCACGCGATCACCCGCGCCGCTCCTTCGTCGAGCACCGTCTTCGCGGCCGCACACAGAGTTCCCGCCGTGTCGATCATGTCGTCGACGAGCACAGCGGTCTTGTCCTTCACGTCACCGACCACGTAGCCGGTCGTGGCGACGTTGTGCTCGGGGCGCTCCTTCTCCATCACGGCCCAGTGGCAGCCGACCTTGCGGGCGAAGTTGCGCGCAGTCTTCACACGGCCGGCGTCCGGGGAGACGATCACCGGTTCCTCGGAGTAGGCCTGGTCCTGGACCCACTGGGTCAGCATCGGCATCGCGGTCATGTGGTCGAGCGGGACGTGGAAGAAGCCCTGTACCTGGCCGGCGTGCAGGTCCATGGTGAGGACGCGGTCGGTGCCGACGCCCTCGAGCGCCTTGGCGACGACGCGGGCCGAGATCGGCTCGCGCGGGGCCGACTTCTTGTCCTGGCGCGCGTAGCCGTACCAGGGCGTGACGGCGATGATCCGGTGCGCCGAGGCCCCCTGCGCGGCGTCGATCATCAGCAGCAGCTCCATCAGCGCGTCGTTCGGGGTCATGCCGGCGGTCTCGTTGCCGGCCGTCGATTGGACGAGGAAGACGTCGGCGCCGCGGATCGACTCCTCGTAGCGGCAGTAGACCTCGCCGTTCGAGAACGTTTTCAGGCTGACCTCGCCGAGGTCAACGTTGAGATGGCCGGCGATCCGGGCAGCGAGCTCCATCGATGCGCGACCCCCGAAGACCATGAGGCGCTTCGAGTAGTCCTGGGTGATCGCCTTCGCCAACCGCGGCTCTTCCTGGATCGTGCTCACGAGCCCTTCCCCTCTTCGTCTTCCGCTTCCTCTTCCTTGCGCTCGGCGTAGTCCTTGACGTTTCGCTGTTCGGCCCGGGCGATACCGAGGGCTTTTTCCGGGACATCCGCTGTGATCACCGAGCCGGCCCCAGTGTAGGCGCCGTCACCGATGTTTATTGGAGCGACCAGTGCAGTGTCAACCCCGGTCCGCACCCCCCTTCCGACCACCGTCCGGTGTTTGCGGACTCCGTCGTAGTTGGCGGTGATCGTGCCGGCACCGAGGTTCGTGCCGGCCCCGATGTCGGCGTCGCCGATGTAGGAGAGATGGGGCACCTTGCTGCCGGCGCCGACGTCCGAGTTCTTGATCTCGACGAACGAGCCGGCCTTCGACTCGGCGCCGAGCCTCGTGCCCGGTCGGATGTAGGCGAACGGCCCGATCGTCGCTCCGTCGGCGGCCTCGCACTCGACCAGATACGAGTGAGGCACCTCGACGTCCTCGCCGATCCGCGACTCGATCAGCGTTGTCGCCGGTCCGATAACCGAGCCCCTGCCGACCGAGGTGGCGCCTCGCAGGAAGCAGCCGGGCTCGATCGTCGCGTCGGCGGCGATCTCGACGTCGGCCTCGATCCAGGTCGAGGCCGGATCGACGATCGTCACTCCGGCGAGCATGTGCTCGTTGAGGAGGCGGCGCTTGGCCTCCTCGGTCGCGCGGGCGAGGTCGGCGCGGGTGTTGACGCCGAGGTTTACGCCGTCGTCGCTGGAGCGGTAGGCCGCGATCGTGCCCTTCTTTCGCAGCAGCGGCAGCACGTCGCCAAGGTAGTACTCGCCCTGGGCGTTGTCGTTGGAGATTTCGGCGAGGGCGTCGGCGAGCGGCTTCGCGTCGAAGACGTAGGTGCCGGCGTTGACCTCGGTGATCGCGAGCTCCTCCTCGGACGCATCGCCGGGCTCCTTCGCCTCGACGATCTTCTTCACCTGGCCGCGCTTGCCGCGCACGATCCGCCCGTAGGAGCCGGGGTCGTCGAGCTCGACCGTGGTCACCGTTGCCACCGCGTCCTCGCTGCGATGGGTCTCGAGCAGCTCCTCGATCACCTCGGCGGAGATCAGCGGGTGGTCGCCGGAGAGAACGAGGACGGTGTCGCTGTTCTCGATCAGCTCGAGGGCGGCGCGCAGCGCGCCTCCGGTGCCGTCGGCCTCGGGCTGGACGATCGTCTCGACTCCGTCGGGGAGCGCGCCGGAGAGGTCGCGGTCGGGCGAGACGATCGCGGCGACGCGGCCGACCCCGGCCTCGCGGGCAGCGCGGACGGGCCATGCGACCATCGGCCGGCCACAGACCGGGTGCAGGACCTTGGGCAGCGTGGAACGCATCCGCGTCCCCTCGCCGGCGGCCATCACGAGCACGGTGGGGGCGTCGCTCACCGGTGAAGCGTAGAGCGGCGCCACGCGTGCAGGCGGCCCCCCGCTTGCACGTACGCCTCGACGGGTCGCTCGTATAGGCTTACCCCGGTCAGCCCACTCAACCAGCCAAGGGAGCCCTATGCGTACCGGACGGACTCGAGTCTCAACCGCAGCCCTCGTCGCGTCGGCGGTGCTCGTGGCGGCCCCCGCCGCAGCGGAAGCGATACCAACGCTGTCCACTAACGGGACGACGGTGAGCCTGAAGGTCAAGTGCAAGGCGGGGCCGGCGGGCACCGCCTATACCCCCTACTCCGACACCGGCTGCCGCGGCAGCGTGTCTCTCTCAGCTTCGGGCAGCGCCCTCTCCTCGGCCGCGGCCGGCAGCGGGAACTACAACGTGAGCGGCAACCGCACCGGCCGCGCAAAGCTGAAGCTGAACGGCAGAGTCCGCAAGGCGCTTCGCGCCAAGGGCTCGGTGGTCGCCACCGTGAAGCTGCGGCGCAGCGGGGGCACCGGTACCGCCTCGGCCGCGAAGAGGGTCAGGCTGCAGCTGCGCCAGACCGGCGGCGGGGCCAGGGAGCCCGGCTTCACCGGCTAGCGATGGACCGGATGCGGCACGGGGTGACCGTGTTCGCGCTGACGGCCGCGCCTCTACTCCCGGGGTTGCCAGGCATCGACGATTTCAGGCCGCTGCTCGAGGCGCTCACGGCGCCGGTTTCGCGGCTGCTGCAACCCGCCACGCCTCCACCCGCGCCGCCATCGAGCGGGCGCCAGCCGTCAGGGCCCGGCCCCTCGGCGCCGGGGCCCGGTGGACCGCAGCAGTCGGGCCCCCTGGGCGCGGCGAGTGGAACGGGATCAGAGGGCCGCCGGGGAGAGCGCCGCAAGGTAACCGTGCTCTCCAACGAGCGCACGCGGTCGCGTTGGGCGCACGTCCTGGTCGGAACCCGCGCCGGGGCGAGGCCCGACGCCGACTCGGCCGAGGTCGGGCGGCTGAACACGCTCACCGAGGACGGCACCCCAGAGCTCGTCCTCGCGCTGCGCCAGGTGCGGCTGCCGGGCGGGGCCGTCTGGGTCAACGTCCGGATTCCGATGCGGCCGAACGGGGTCACGGGCTGGGTCCCGCGCGAACGGATCGGCCGCTATCACCTGGTAACGACCATGCTTCGCATCAACAGGCGCCGCAAGCGGGCGACGCTGGAGCGCCGCGGGCGGCGGATCTGGTCGGCGCGGGTCGGGGTGGGCAAGGCTGCTACGCCGACGCCGTCGGGGCGCTTCTACGCCCGCGACCGGCTCAGGGCGAGCGACAGAAGCGGCATCTACGGGCCGGTCGCGATCGGGACCAGCGCCTTCGCTCCGAACCTCTCGGACTGGCCGCGCGGCGGGATCGTCGGCATCCACGGCACCAACCAGCCGAACCTGATCCCCGGCAACGTCTCGCACGGCTGCATCCGCGTCCGGAACGCGGACATCGTCCGCCTCGCGGCCAAGATGCCGCTCGGCACCCCGATCAAGATCGACTGAGTCCCAAGTACGCGCCTAGACTGAAGCGAATCCGGGATGGTGTAGCTGGCTAGCACGCGTGGTTTTGGTCCACGAGGCGGTGGGTTCGAATCCTCCTCCCGGAGCTGGCCGATTCGACACGATTCGCATGCGGACGGTGACATCGACCCGCCTACGGTGAGATCATGGAGCGCGTGGCCTGGACCGACGAGCGCCTCGACGATCTCGCCCGCAGGATGGACGGCGGGTTCGACCGCATCGATGCCGATATCCGGGAGCTCCGCGCCGAGCTGCACACAGAGGTCGCTGGCCTGAAGGCGACGATGATGTGGGTCGGTGGCGGGATCATGATCGGGCTGGTCGGCGTCATCGCCACCCTGCTCGCCGCCGGCGGCTAGAAGCGGCACGCGCTGACGAGCGGCCCGTTATCGTGGCCGCCGGGCAGATGAGGAAGAGGTACGTGAAAAGAGGCGCTACGGCACTGGCCGGCTTTGCGCTGCTCGCATTCGCACCCTCGGCGGGCGCCGCCGTGCCGAGCGTCTTCGACGGCACGGTGAACTGCAGCGAGCAGCCCGACGGCACCCGCCACTGCGGCGGCACCCGCAGCGTCGTACAGACCTTCGACGACGTCCCGATTGACGTCAACGTCGCGCTCCCCCCGGCTCCGGCCTCCGGCCCCGACGGCGACTACCCGCTGGTGATGGTCTTCCACGGCTACGGTGGCCGCAAGCTCGGCTTCGACACCCTTCACCGCTGGACCGATCGGGGCTACGCCGCGTTCAGCATGTCCAACCGCGGCTTCGGCGACTCGTGCGGGCTGCTGAGCCAGACCCGCCTCGACTACCCGACCGAGTGCCTGAAGGGCCACGTGCGACTGCTCGACACTCGCTACGAGGCCCGCGACGCGCAGCTGTTCGCCGGCATGCTCGCCGACGAGGGGGTCGTCGATCCGCAGAAGGTCGGCGCCACGGGCGGCTCATACGGCGGCGGCATGTCGATGGCGCTGGGTGCGCTCCGCGACCGGACGATGATGCCCGACGGCAGCCTCACAGACTGGAAGAGCCCCGACGGGACGCCGATGCAGATCGCGGCCGCGGCCCCCGGGATCCCCTGGACCGATCTCGCCTACGCGCTGACCCCGAACGGACACACGCTCGACTACGTCGCCGACGCTCCCTACTTCAAGCGCGGCCGTGTCGGGGTGATGAAGCAGTCGTTTGTCGCCGGCCTCTACGCCTCGGGCGCGACGAGCGGCTTCTACGCGCTCCCTCTCACCGACCCCGACGCCGACCTGACGACCTGGTTCGCGGCCCTGAACGCCGGCGAGCCCTACGACATCAACCCGCTCACCCAGGACATCATCGACGAGGTCACCAGCCACCACTCGAGTTACTACATCGACCACTCGATCCCGCCCGCGCCGATGCTGATCTCAAACGGCTGGACCGACGACCTCTTCCCCGCCGACGAGGCAATCCGCTTCTACAACCGCACCCGGACCGAGTACCCGGGCGCCGACATCGCGCTCTCCTTCCTCGACTACGGCCATCAGCGCGGGCAGAACAAGTCGGCCGACACGGCGCTGCTTCGCGACCGCGAGAACACCTGGTTCGCCTACTACCTGCAGGGCGAAGGCCCGAAGCCCTCGAACGAGGTCAGCGCCCTGACCATGACCTGCCCGAAGGCGAACCCCTCGGCCGGCCCGTACGCGGCGCCGACCTGGGCGCAGCTTGCCCCGGGCGAGATCCGCCTCCAGAGCGCCGACTCGCAGTCGATCGTCTCGCCGCTCAGCGACCCGACGGCCTCGCTGGCCTTCGACCCCGTCGCCGGGCCCGGCGCCTGCGCGAAGACCTCGGGCGCCGACCAGCCGCTGACCGCCGCCTACCGCCTCGCACCCGCCCCGGCCGGCGGCTTTACGATGCTCGGCTCGCCGACCGTGGTCGCCGACATCGCGTCGGTGGGACCGACCTCGCAGATCGCGGCGCGGCTCGTCGACGTCGGCCCCGACGGTCAGCAGACGCTCGTCGACCGCGGGCTCTACCGCCCCGAGGTGACCGCTAGCCCGACCCGCCAGGTCTTCCAGCTCCACCCTAACGGCTACCGCTTCGAAGCTGGGCACGTCGCGAAGCTCGAGCTGCTCCCCAACGACACCCCGTACGGGCGGATCTCCAATCTCCAGCTCCCGGTCACGGTCTCGAACCTCGAGCTGCGGCTGCCGGTCACCGAGCAGCCCGGATCGCTCGGCGGGATGGTCGCGGCGCCTGCCCCGAAGCCGCTCCCGGAGGGTTACGAGCTCGCCACCGACTTTGAGCCATCGACCGGCGGGCCCGGCGGCACCGGTGTGGCCGGCGCCGCGGCGAACGCGACCGCCGCGCAGCAGGGCTCGAGCAGCACGCGGGCGAAGTCGAAGTCGAAGTCCTGCAGATCAAAGCGCGCCCGCAAGGCGCGCCGCAAGTGCGCTAACCGCAAGCGTCGCTAGCGCTTCTCTGAAGCCGGCTTTCCGGCCGCAGCACCGGGCTCCTGCGCCGGACCGCGCGGCGCCGCTATCCCCAGAACTCTCATCGACTTGAGCCCGAGACCGAGCCGCTCGCGACCCTCGGTCGAGGTGACGTCGTGCCCGCAGAGATCGCGCGCCCGCTCGAGCCGGTAGCGAATCGTGTGGCGGTGGGTGAAGAGCTGCCCGGCGGTGGCGGCGACATTGCCGTCGTTGTCGAGGTAGGCCTCCACCGTCGCCACCAGCTCGGTCTCGTACTGCTCGTCGTAGACGGCGAGCGGCTCGACGGTCTCGGAGTAGAAGCGCTCGAGCTCGGCCGGGTCCTCGCTCATCGCAGGTAGCAGCAGCCGGTAGGCGCCGGTGTCCTCGAAGGCGAGGATCGAGGCTCCCTCGGCCTCGCCGACGTTGACGGCGAGGCGGGCCTCTTGGCTGGCGCGGTGGAGGTCGGCCGGGTCGGAGGCGATCCGGCTGCGCGAGACCGTGACCGAGAACCCGGCGAGCCCGTCGGCGAGCTCGCGCGAGAGCGCTTCGGCGGCGCGGCGCAGCGGCGCGTCGTCTTCGGCGGGGACGATCGCGACGACCTCGGCGCGCTCGGCGTCCTGGGAGCCGCCGGCCGCCAGCGAGCCGGGGCTGACGGCGCGAACCGCGCGCTGCGCCAGAGTCAGCATCCGCGAGCGCCATTCCCCGCTCTGCGCGGCGTGGGGCACTACCCGCGCCATCAAGACCCCGGCGCCGTCCTCTATCCGGGCGCCGAGCTCGGCGGCGCGCGCGACCAGGTCGCCGCGGTCGGTCATGCGCCGCTCGAGCACCGAGGTGACGAAATCGCCGGCCGCCTCGTCGCCCGCCCATTCCGGGGAGCGCGAGCGCTCGAGCTCGAGCGCGAGCAGGGTCGAGACCATGCGAAGCATCGGCGTGCCAGGGTCCTCGCCCTCGCGGGCGCGGTAGCGGAACTCGCCGACGGCGTTGTCGGCCACCCGCAGCTCGACCGACTCGACCCCCGGCGCACCGGCGAGCAGCTTCGATTCCTCGTCGGCCGCAGCCGCGACCGCGAGCACCGCGCTCGAGCGGTCGATCAGCACCACGCTCGCGCCGAGCACCTTGGCCGCCGCGCGGGCGACCGCGGGCAGGCCGGCACCTGACTCGACCGCCTCGGAAAGCGCCTCGAGTGTCGCCTCATCGGCCCCTGGAGCCGCGCCCTGGGTGGGCTTCGCCTCGTTCATCTAGGCATTGTAGTTTCGAACGGCCGCAAAAACCGCGCCGCGGCCGGGGTCAGAACCGACTGGAAATGTCGTCCCAGTTGTAAAAGATCCAGAACCCGATCCCGAGCCCGATCATGACCAGGGCGGCGAGCACGAACAGCGACAGCAGCGCCGCGGCGAACTTCTCCCAGCCGCGGCCGAAGGCGCCGAGCGCCGGGGCGAGGATCATGGTCCCGAAGGCGGCCAGCGAGATCGCGCCTGCGACCCCGAAGAGGATGTACTCAGTGCCGACCGCGAGGACCGGGACCAATGCGGTCAGGAACTCCATCTGGCGCTGCATTCTGGCGAAAATGCGCCATCACGAGAGCGACGGCCCCGACAGCCGCAAACGCGGCTGCGCCGAGCGCCCAGCCCGCGCTCACGTCGCTCATGTAGTGGACGTCGAGGTAGACGCGGGTGAGCCCGACCGCCGCGGCAACCGCGATCCCGGCCGAGATCACAGAGGTACGGACGGTGAGGCCCGGGGCCCAGCGGAGCGCGATCGTCACCGCGAGCCATATATAGAAGACCGAATAGGAGGCGTGGGCGCTCGGGAAGGCGGAGTTCGAGGTTTCGACCAGCCCCCCGGCCGGGCGCGGCCGGTCGATCATGGTCTTGAGGACGTCGGTGACCACGACGATCAGGATCATCGCGATGACGAGCACCGCGACCTCGTACCAGCGCCGCTGGGCGCCGAGCCAGACCGCCGCGAACAGGGCCAGCGGCAGCACCACGTAGGCGGCACCAAGCTGGGTGACCGCTTTCGCGACTTCCGTCAGCCATCCGGCGCGCAGATCCTCGGCGATCCGCATCGCGTGGTCGTCGCCCGGGGTCGGCCCCGGGTCGCCGGAGACGATCGACGCGAAGGCGATCAGCACGAACAGCCCGACCGCGAACACCGAGAGCAGCGTGGTGAGCTCGAGCCCGAGTCCGCCGGGCGTCAACCGCTCCCAGACGAACATCGCCTGCGGCTTGAAGCGGCGGCCCCATGCGACCAGCGGCCGCAGCCAGGCGCGCTTCTCCATCCGCTCGACGAGCCGCCGCCGGTTGTCCGGGTCGCGCAGATGGCGGACGACGAGCGCGATCACGACGATCGTCCCGACGGTGAACCCGAGGACGATGAAGCCGGTCCCGACCACGTCGGCGACCTTGTCGAGGCTCTGCGAGAAGAAGTATCCGGCGAGGATCAGCCCCGTCGCCCAGATCCCGGTGCCGAGGATAGAGTAGGGAGCGAAGGCGCCGTAGGGCATTCTCGAGGAGCCGGCAATGAACGGCGCCAGCGCGCGGACGAGCCCGATGAAGCGCCCGATCAGGATCGTCTTGCCGCCGTGGCGGTCGAAATAGCTCTCTACCTGCTTCAGCCTTCGGTCGTCGATGCGCACGTAGTGGCCATGGCGAATGATGAACTCGCGGCCGAGGCGCTGGCCGAGCATGAAGCTCACCGAGTCGCCCGCGAAGGCCGCGAACCAGGTGATCGCGAGGATCAGCGCCAGCGAGATTTCGCCCTGGCCGGCGACCGCGCCGCCGAGGATGACCGTGAACTCGCCGGGGGCGACGAGGCCGACGAAGGCGCCGGTCTCCAGGAACGCCAAGCCCCCGACCAGCAGGTAGGTCCAGTTGCCGAGCGAGCCGGAGATGTCCTCGATCAGCTTCTCGAGGCTGAGGCCCGGCAGCTCCTCGCGGAAGACGAGCAGAACGATCCCGAGCACAGCGAGGATCAGCAGGGTCAGGCGGTGGCCGCTGAGCCTCACGAGCGGTCTTCCGTTGTGTCGGCCCTCGGTGCGGTCGCGATCGCGCCCGGATGCTCGTCGCGGAGCGCCTCAACGGCGCGCCCGGCGGCCTCGGTGTCCTCGAAGAGCCCGAACGCGGTCGGGCCCGATCCGGTGACGAGCGCCTTCGCGGCGCCGGCGAGCTCGAGGGCTGCGAGCGCGTCGCCGACCTCGGGCCGGAGCGAGAGCGCCGCGGGCTGGAGGTCGTTGGTGAGGTGCTCGAGGTAGGAGAGCGGCGAAGCGCCCTCGGCGGTGGCGTCGGTGAGCCGGCGGCGGATCGCGTCGAGCTCGGTTTCGCTGCGCGCCCCGCCGAGCCGGTCGGCTTCGGCGTAGACGTCGGCGGTCGCCAGGCCCTCGGACTGGGGGATCAGCACAACGGCGTGCTCGCCGGGGGGAGGGATCGGCGCCACGACCTCGCCCGCCCCGGCGACGAGGCAGGGGCGCGGCTGAATCTGCGAGGGGACGTCGGCACCGACGGTGGCGGCGAGCTCGCGGATCCCCTCGACCTCGCCGAGCGCTAGCCGCAGCACCGCCGCCGCGTCGGCGCTGCCGCCGCCGAGCCCGGCGGCGACCGGGACGCGCTTGGTGATCTCGATCCGGAGCGTCGGCGAGTTCCAGCCGCGCTCGCGAAGGGCCTCGAGCGCCTGCGAGGCGAGATTGTCGCCGTCGACTCCAGGGCAGTTCACCTCGTCTTCTTTGCCCGGGAACTTCTCCACGTCGAGCTCGTCGTGGAGCTCGAGCGGCTCGAAGATCGAGCGGATCTCGTGCAGCCCGTCGTCGCGGATCGGCCCGAGGTAGAGGCAGAGGTTGAGTTTCGCCGGCGCGGTGACGATCATCGCTGACCCTGAAGGATGTCGGCGAGGCGGACGAAATCGGAGGGGCTGAGCGACTCCGCCCGGGCCTTGGCGGGCAGCCCGGCCTCCTCGAGCGCCGCCAGCGCGCGCTCGCGGCCACCCGGCTCGGCGAGCTCGAGCGACCGCGCCAGCGACTTGCGTCGGTGGGCGAAGGCCTCGCGAACGAGCCGCCGCACCTCCGGCGGCGGTGCGGGCCCGGTGCGATTGAGTCGCAGCAGCGCGGAGTCGACGCGCGGCGGCGGGTCGAAGACGGCGCGATCGACGGGGCGCAGCAGCTTCACCTCGCAGGCGAGCTGGGCGAGGACGCTCGGGGCACCGTAGGTGCGGCTGCCGTGCTCGGCGCGGAGACGGTCAGCGATCTCGCGCTGCACGAGCACCGTCCAGGAGGCGACTCCCGGGAGCTCCTCGATCGTCCGCAGCAGCACCGGCGTCGCGATCGAGTAGGGGAGGTTGGAGACGACGGCGCTCGGCCCCGGATCGAGGCCGGCGAGGTCGGCCTTCATCGCGTCCCCCCAGACGAGGCCGACGTTTCCGGCGGCGTCTGCGACGGCGCCGAGCTCGGGCTCGAGACGGCGATCGGTCTCGACGACCCAGAGCCGCTCGACCAGCGGCGATAGCACCTCGCTCAGCGCCCCCGCCCCTCCCCCGATCTCGAGTACGACGTCGCCGGCGCCGACCCCCGAGTCGCGGGCGATCGCCTCGAGCAGGTTCGGGTCGCGGAGGAAGTTCTGGCCGAGGCGCTTCTGAGTGCGGCCGCGGGATCTCACCATCCGAAGACCTGGGCCGCGTTGTCCTCGATCGTGCGCTCGAGCTGATCCGGCTGGATGCCGCGGGTCTCGGCCAGCACCTCGAGCGTCGAGACAACGTAGGCGGGCTGGTTGGGCTTGCCGCGCACCGGCTGCGGCGCCAGGTACGGGCAGTCGGTCTCGGCGAGCAGCAGCTCCTCGGGCACGAGCCGCGCCGCCTCGCGCATGTCCTCGGCCTTCGGGTAGCTGACGTTTCCGGCGAACGAGCAGTACCAGCCGTGCTCGGCTGCGGTTTCGACGCGGTAGGAGGCGGCCGCGAAGCAGTGCAGGATCACGTCGATCCCCTGGGCGCGCTCGGCGAGCAGTGTCATTGCCTCCTCGCCGGTCTCACGCGAGCCCTGCTTGTCGCGGACGTGGATCACGAGCGGCAAATCGGTCCGCTTCGCGATCTCGATCTGCGCCTCGAAGGCGCGGTGCTGATCGTCGATCGCGCTGTGATCGCGGTAGCGGTCGAGCCCGGTCTCGCCAATCGCCGCCACCCTCGGGTGCGCGGCGAGCTCCTCGATCGCCGCGGCGGCGGCATCGTCGAAACCCGCCGCCGAGTTCGGGTGGCGTCCGACGCAGGCAAAGACCTCCTCGTGGGCCTCGGCGTCGGCGATCGCCTCGGCGTTCGACGCTTCGTCGAGCCCGACCGTGAGGATGCGTTTCACCCCGGCCGCTCGGGCCGCATCGACCAGCTCCCCGGCCGGCGGCTCACACATGCCGAGATGGGCGTGGGTATCGACCACGCCCTGATCCTAGGGCCGCGCTAAGCCGGTTCGAGCTTCGGGAACAGCGGCTCGAGCCCGGAGACCGACTCGCCGCCGCCACGAGAGCCGAACTCGGCCAGCTCGCGGCCCGGCTCGCCGATCGCATCGAGCAGGCGCTCCGCGGTCTCGGGCATGTACGGGAAGAGCAGCAGCGTCACGACCCGCAGCCCCTCGACGAGCCCGTAGAGGACGGAATCGAGGCGCTCGGACTGCGCCTCGTCCGACATTTCTGACTTCGCCAGGTCCCAGGGCCGCGACTCCTCCACGTACTGGTTCAGGCGCCGAACCAGTTTCCAGATCTCCTCGAGCGCGTCGGTGATCTCGACCTCGTCGATCAGCGCGCTGACCCGCGCCGGCACACCTTCGAAGGCGCCGGCGAGCTCGGGCTCGGCGTCGGCGTCGGGTACGACGCCGTCGCGGTAGCGGTCGACCATCGCCAGCGTGCGGCTGGCGAGGTTGCCGTAATCGTTGGCGAGCTCCGACTCGTAGCGGGCCTCGAACCCGGCCGCCGACACCGAGCCGTCCTGGCCGAACGACACCTCGCGCATGCAGTAGTAGCGCAGTGCGTCGGCCCCGAAGCGCTCGATGACCTCGAACGGGTCGAGGACGTTGCCGAGCGACTTCGACATCTTCTCGCCCTCCATGAGGAGATAACCGTGGATGACCATCTGCCTGGGCAAAGGAATCTCGGCCGCCATCAGCAGCGCCGGCCAGTAGATGGCGTGGAACTTGAGGATGTCCTTCGCCATCACGTGCAGGTCGGCGGGCCAGAAGCGCTCGGTCAGGTCCTCGCCCTCGCGCGCGTAGGTGAGCCCGCTGACGTAGTTGAGCAGCGCGTCCCACCAGACGTAGATCACCTGGCTCGTGTCCCAGGGCAGCGGCACCCCCCACTCGAGCTTCGGCCGCGAAAGCGAGACGTCCTGGACGCCCTGCTTCAGGAAGCCGAGCGCCTCGTTGCGGCGGAAGTCGGGGATCACGAAGTCGGGGCGCTCTTTGTAGAGCTGCTCGAGCCGCTCCTGGAAGGCGGAGAGCTTGAAGAACCAGTTCTCCTCCTTCTCGCGGTCGAGCGGGATGCCGTGGATCGGGCACTTGTTGCCCTGGGCGATCTCTGACTCGGTCTTGAAGTCGGCGCAGCGCGGGCAGTACCAGCCCTCGTAGGTCCCCTCGTAGACCCAGCCGTTGTCATGGACCCGCTGGATAACGTCCTGGACGACCTTGATGTGCTCGGGGTCGGTGGTGCGGATGAAGAAGTCCTCGGAGACGTTGATCTTCGGCATCAGCTCCCTGAACCGCGGCGCGTTCTTGTCCGCGAGCTCCTTCGGCGTCACCCCCTGCTCCTCGGCCGCCCGCGCGGTCGGCTCCCCGTGTTCGTCGGTGCCGGTCTGGAAGAAGACGTCTTCGCCTCGCTGGCGCATGTGGCGAGCGACGACGTCGGCGGCGATCGTGGAGTAGGCATGGCCGAGATGGGGCTCGGCGTTGACGTAGTAGATCGGTGTCGTTACGTAGAAGCCCATTCAGCGAGCCAGCATAGAGTTGGCCGCGATATGCACGAGGCTCCGGCGAAGACCGGGTTTCCGAAGATCGGCGACTACGCCTTTCTCTCCGACTGCCAGACCGCTGCGCTGGTGGCGCCCGACGGCTCGGTCGAGTGGCTTTGCCTGCCGCGCTTCGACTCGCCGAGCGTCTTCGGCGCGATCCTCGACCGCCGCGCCGGCTACTTCAGGATCGGTCCCGACGACACCTCGGTGCCGCTGGCGCGCCGTTACCTGCCCGGGACCAATGTGCTCGAGACGACCTGGATGACGCGCTCGGGCTGGCTCGTCGTTCACGACGCGCTGACGATGGGACCGTGGCGCGGCGGGCTGCACGAGGGCCGCACCCGGCCGCCGAGCGACGAGGAGGCCGAGTGCACGCTGCTGCGAACGGTCACCTGCATCGACGGAAGGGCGGAAGTCGAGGTGATCTGCGCGCCGCGCTTCGATTACGGCGAAGTCGAGCCGCAGTGGTCGCTCGCCGAAGAAGGTGACGACCGGGTCGTCGAGTGCGAGCACGAGGGCATGGAGCTGCGACTCGGCAGCGACCTCCACCTCGGCATCCAGCGCGAAGAGGTCCGCGGCCGCCACACGCTCGAGGCGGGGCAACAGTGCTTTGTCGCGCTCTCGTGGACGCCGAACATCGAGGCGCCGAGCGACTGCGACGACGCCGACCGGCGCATGGTCGCGACGCGGGTCTTCTGGCGCCAGTGGCTCTCGAGCGGCACCTTCCCCGACCACGAATGGCGCATCCATCTACAGCGCTCGGCGCTGGCGCTCAAGGGCCTGATGTACGACCCGACCGGGGCCACCGTGGCCGCGGCAACGACCTCGCTGCCCGAGACACCGGGGGGCGAGCGCAACTGGGACTACCGCTACACCTGGATCCGCGACGCGACCTTCACGCTCTGGGGCCTGCACACGCTCGGCTTCGACGACGAGGCCCGCGACTTCATGGAATTCGTGCGCGACATCTGCGGCGATGACCTGCAGATCATGTACGGGATCGACGGGCGGACCGACCTCACCGAGACGACGCTCGACCATCTGACCGGCTACGGAGGCGCGCAGCCGGTCCGCGTCGGCAACGCCGCCTATGCGCAGCGCCAGAACGATGTCTACGGCGCGCTGCTCGACTCGATCTACCTGCACTCGAAGATGCACGCCCAGATCCCGACCGGGCTCTGGGACATCGTCGGAAAGCAGGTGGAGAAGGCCGCCGAGGTCTGGACGGAACCCGACCAGGGGATCTGGGAGGCGCGCGGCAAGCCGCGCCACTACGTCTCCTCGAAGCTGATGTGCTGGGTGGCGCTCGACCGCGGCGCCCGGCTCGCCGACCGCGTCGGGCGCCCGGTCACCGAACGCTGGCAGAAGATCGCCGACGAGATCCGTGAAGACATCCTCGCCAACGGCGTCAAGGACGGGATCTTCCGCCAGCACTACGAGACCGACGCGCTCGACGCCTCGACGCTGCTCATTCCGCTGGTCCGCTTCCTGCCCCCCGACGACGAGCGGGTGCGCGCGACGGTGCGGGCGATCGCGGACGAGCTCACCGACCACGGAATGGTTCTGCGCTACAAAGTCGAGGAGACCGACGACGGCCTCGAGGGCCAGGAGGGGACCTTCGCGATCTGCACCTTCTGGCTTTCCTCGGCGCTCTCGGAGATCGGCGAGGCCGAGGAGGCGCGCGCGGTCTGCGAGCGGATGCTTGCCTACGTCGGTCCGCTCGGCCTCTACGCCGAGGAGATCGACCCCCGCAACGGCCAGCAGCTCGGCAACTTCCCCCAGGCCTTCACCCACCTGGCGCTGATCAACGCCGTCGCCCACGTGATCGCCGACGACACTCAGACCGAGATGCGGCCCAGCGAACGGATCGCGGGCGCCGGGCCCTCACCCGGACACGGGCGGCTCTAGAGCGGAGTCCAAAATTGTTGGTATGCCCCTGATACGGTGGGAGTGGACAACGGAGAGAAGGGGTTCATCTCAGCAGCACCAATTTTGGGTCGGAAGGGATTCGCGCTTGCGCTGATCACGTTTGCGGCGGCGCTGGCGGTCAGCGGCGTCGCTGCGGCACCGGCGAGCGCCGACGCGTTCTTCGAAGGCGCCTCGAGCGACGGCACCCGGGTCTTCTTCGAGACCACCGAAGCGCTCGACCCGGTCGCCGACACCGATGGCGGAGAGCGGGACGTCTACCAGCGCCTCGGAGGCGTCACGACGCTGATCTCCGGCGACGCCGACGGTGCCTTCGATGCGGAGTTCGGAGGCAGCTCTGACGACGGGACCCGAGTCTTCTTCGATACCGAGGAGCCGCTCGACCCGGCCGCCGACACCGACGGCGGCGCGCAGGATGTCTACCAGCGCCTCGGGGGCGTCACGACGCTGATCTCCGGCGACGCCGACGGCGCCTTCGAAGCGAGCTTTCAAGGCGCCTCGAGCGACGGGACTCGGGTTTTCTTCCAGACCTTCGAAGACCTCGACACCGTCGCCGACACCGACCCCGACGGCGTCTCGCAGGGGCGGGACGTTTACCAGCGGCTCGGGGGCGCCACAACGCTGATCTCCGGCGACGCCGACGGCATCTTCGACGCGGGGTTCGAAGGCGCATCGAGTGACGGCGCCCGGGTCTTCTTCAGAACCGAGGAAGCGCTCGTCACCGCCACCGACACCGATGGCAGCGCATCGGACGTCTACCAGCGATTCGCGGGCACTACGTCGCTGATCTCCGACGACGCCGACGCCACCCTGCCTGACGCCGACGACGCCTTCGACACTTCCTTCGAGGACGCATTGAGCGACGGCAGCGTCGTGTACTTCGAGACCGAGGAGCCGCTCACCCCCGCAACCGACACCGACGCCCAGCGTGACGTCTACCTGCGTCTCATCGGGCCCTCGACGACCACGCTGGTCTCGGGCGACTCCGACGGGGCCTTCGACGCATCCTTCGAGGGCGTCGCGAGCGACGGCCTCCCGGTCTTCTTCAGGACCGGTGAGTCGATCGCCGCCGGCGACACCGACGGTGGCGAAACGGACGTTTTCGAGCGCCAGGGCGGCGTGACAACGCTCGTCTCCGGCGACGCCGACGGCGCGTTCGGCGCGTTCTTCGAAGGAGCCTCGAGCGACGGCAACCGGGTCTTCTTCCGTACCGACGAGCCGCTCGTCCCCGCCGACGACACTGACCCTGTCGGTGGCTGCTTCGCGGGTTGCGACGACGTCTACCAGCGCTTCGCGGGTGCGACGACGCTGATCTCGGGCGACGGGGACGGCGCCTTCGATGCGTCCTTCGAAGGCGCCTCGAGCGACGGGGCTCGGGTTTTCTTCGAGACCTCCGAAACGCTCGACCCCATCGCCGATACCGATGGCGGCTGCCCCTCTGGGAACTGCAGAGACATCTACCAGCGCCTCGTTGGGATCACGACGCTGATCTCCGGCGACGGTGACGGCGCCTTCGGCGCAGACTTCCAGGGTGCCACGAGCGACGGCACTCGGGTCTTCTTCGAGACCGACGAATCGCTCGACCCCGCCGCCGACTGCGACAGCGGGGAACGAGACATCTACGAGCGCTCCGGTGTCGGAACCATTCTGATCTCGATCGGCAACATCGACACCTGCGCGCCACCGCTCGCGCCACCATCAAACCGGGCGGCGGTGCCGGCCGCTGCACCCACGGGGCCGACCGGCAAGCGCGCCGCGGCGCTCAAGAAGTGCAAGAAGAAGAAGGGCGCGGCGCGCAAGAAGTGCCGCAAGCGCGCGCTGAAGCTGCCGGTCTGATGCGGCACAGGCGGCTCAAAGCTGCGCTGATCGCGTTGGCCGCCTCCGCGGCCGTGAGCGCAGCCGCGTCCTCGCCTGCCTCGGCGGCGCCGGCGAACTTCGGATTCGCCTCGGCCGACGGCACCCGGGTCGTCTTCACCACCGACGAGTCGCTGGTCCCCGCCGACACCGACGGAGGTGTCAGGGACGCCTACCAGCGACTCGGGGGCGTGACGACGCTGCTCAGTGGCGCACTCGGCGACGGCTTCTTCAACCTCGAAGCCGCATCGGACGATGCCACGCGGATCTTCATCGAGACCAGCGTGGGGCTCTCAGCCGCGGACACCGACGCCGGCGTCGAGGATGTCTACGAGATCTCCGGGGGAACGACGACGTTGATCTCCACGGACAACGACCCAGACATCGACGGCCCCTTCGACGCCGAACTCGAGGGCGTATCGAGCGACGGCGCGAAGGTCTTCGTCGAAACCGCGGATCCGCTCGACCCGGTCGCCGACACCGACAGCGGCTGCGGGGCCGGGGGAACCGAGCCCTGCGAGGACATCTACCAGCGGAACGGCAACACGACAACGCTGATTTCGGGCAACGCCGACGGACCATTCAACGCGAACTTCTCGGCGATCTCGAGCAACGGCGATGTCCTCTTCTTTACCACCGAGGAGAGCCTGGTTCCCGCCGACGACACCGACGGGGGATTGAGGGACGTCTACCGGCGGTTCTCGGGCAATCCAGATCTGGTCTCCGACGATGCTGACGCGACTTTGCCGGACATGGACGCCGGCATGGGCGTCGACTTCGGCGGTGCCGCGGAGGACGGCAGCAAGGCCTGGTGGGAGACCTCGGAGGCCCTCGACCCCACCGCAGACACCGACGGCGTACGGCAGGACGTCTATCAGTGGGACAGTCAGGACAATCCCGATACGTCGCTGAGCTCGGGCGACACCGACGGCGCCCACGGCGCCTCGTTCGGGGGTGCCTCCGCCGACGGCCTCCGGGTCTTCTTCGAGACCACCGAGCCCTTGCTGCCCGCCAAGGACACCGACGGCGCCCGCCGCGACGTCTACCAGCGCCTATTAGGCATCACGACCTTCGCCTCCGACGATGCCGACCCCACCCTTCCCGACGCCGACCAGGCCGACGATGCGGACTTCGTCGGGACCTCGAGCAACGGCAACAACGTCTGGTTCGAGACCGACGAGCCGCTCGACCCAGGCGTGGACAGCGACTCAAATGTCGACGTCTACCAGCGCCTCGCATCCGTGACCACTATCGCCTCGGACGGCTCGGGCCTTGACGGCGGGTACGACGCTGAGTTCACAGGCGCCTCGACCAACGGCAACTTCGTCTTCTTCGGCACCGAGGAGCCGCTCGCCCCGCTCGACGACACTGACGGAGAGCACGACGACATCTACCACCGCTTCGGGGGCGGAGCGAAGCTCGTCTCCGGTGATGGCGACGGCGCCTTCGACGCAGACTTCGACGACAACTCCGACGACGGCTCCCTGGCATTCTTCAGCACCTCCGAAACCCTCGATCCGGCTGACACCGATGGCGGCGAGCGGGACGTCTACCAGCGCGGCCCCCTAGTCGGCGGCACGACGACGGTGCTCTCGATTGGCATCCCGGGCCCGGCGCCGCCGGGCGCGGCGGCGCCATCCCCGGCGGCTCCGCTGGCGATAGCCGCCGCGGCCCCCGGACCGACCGGCCAGCGCGCCGCGGCGCTCAAGAAGTGCAAGAAGAAGAAGGGCGCGAAGCGCAAGAAGTGCCGCAAGGCAGCCCTGAAGCTGCCCGTCTAGCTGAGGCCGCCTAGCCCGGCAACCAGGGGTCGTACCAGTCGCAGATGCCGCGGATCAGCGAGTCCGCGGCCTTCGGGCCCCAGCTCCCCTTCCTGTAGGGGTGGACCTTGCCCGGCCGCTCGAGCAGCGGCTCGACGATCCGCCAGGTCTCCTCGACCATGTCCTCGCGCATGAACAGTCCCGGGTGCCCCGCGATCGCGTCGCCGAGCAGCCGCTCGTAGGGCTCGGGGTCGTCCTCGCGCTCGAAGATGACGTCGAAGTCGACGGGCTCGACGGCATCGACCGCGGGTGCCTTGGCGAGGAAGCGGAAGTTGGCGCCGGCGCGCGGGTCGAGGCGGAGCACGAAGCGGTTCGAGTCGGCATCGGCGGCGCCCTCAAGCCCGACATCGGGGGCGGGCTTGAAGACAACGTGCACCTGGGTCGTGTCGACCGGCAGCTCCTTGCCCGCCCGGATAAAGAAGGGCACCCCGCTCCACCGCCAGTTGTTGATCTCGAGCGCCAGCGCCGCGTAGGTCTCGGTGGTCGACTTCGGCGCCACCCCCTTGATCTTGCGGTAGCCCTGGTACTGGCCGCGCACGTAGCGCTTCGGATCGGCGTCGGCGATCGCCTTGAAGAGCTGCAGCTTCGCGTCGCGGACGGGATCCTCGCCGTGAGACGCCGGCGGCTCCATCGCGATCAGCGCCAGCACCTGGAGGAGGTGGTTCTGGACCACGTCGCGGAGCGCCCCTACCGGGTCGTAGAAGCCGCCGCGCCCCTCGACGCCGAAGTCCTCGGCCATCGTCAGCTGCACATGGTCGACGTACTCGCGGTTCCAGATCGGCTCGAGCAGCGCGTTCGCGAACCGCAGATAGAGGATGTCCATCACCGGTTCCTTGCCGAGGAAGTGGTCGATGCGGAGAATCTGCTGCTCGGCGAGCATCTCGCGCAGTTCGTGGTTGAGCTCGCGCGCGGATGCGTAGTCGTGCCCGAATGGCTTCTCGATCACGAACCGCGCTTTCTCGGCCAGGCCTTCGTCATGCAGGCCCTTGACCACCGCGGCGAACAGCGACGGCGGGATCTCGAGGTAGAAGACCGGGCGTTTCGCCTTCAGCCGCTTCAGCTCCTCCCCGACCCGCTCGTAGGTGGACGCGTCGCCGTAGTCGCCGCAGACGTATGAGAGCCGCTTCGCGAGCCGGTCGAAGACCCGCTTCTCGATCTTGATGCCGGAGACGCGAAGCGCGGCGCGGAAGTGCTTTCGAAGGTGCTCGATGCTCCAGTCATTGCGAGCCACCCCGACGACCGGGATGTCGAGCTTGCCGGCGCGCTCAAGCCGGTAGAGGGCGCGAATCGTCATCTTCCGCGCCAGGTCGCCGGTGATCCCGAAGATAACCAGAGCGTCGCCGGGCCTCAGTCGCGGGGCGCTGGGCGCGGAGTGGGGCATCTGTCCTAGTACCCGTGTCCGGTGTGCGCTCGCCCGCGCTCGTCCTCGTGCATACCGCCCTTTGCCGCGAGGATCTTGGTCGCCTCCTCGAGGTCGTCGCCGAGCTTGTCGACCAGGCTGCGCCCGAGCGTCAGCTTGACGAGCGCACGCATGATCTTCACTTTGTCGGCGTCGGGAGGCAGCGTGTAGGCGGGAACCATCCAACCGCGCATCGCGGCGAGCTGCGAGGAGACGTCGAACTCGTCGAATGGGTGGTCGCCTTTGAGCTTGAAGGCGACGAGTGGCAGCTGCTCGCCGCCGGCGACCAACTCGAAGGGGCCCATTCCGGCGATCCGCTCCGCCAGGTTCTCGGCGTTCACCTGCATGATCTCCATGATCAGCTTGTAGCCCTCGTGGCCGAAGCGGCAGAAGTTGTAGTACTGGGCAAGGACCATCGCCGAACCCGTCGAGAAGTTCAGCGTGAAGGTGGCGTCCTCCTTGCCGAGGTAGTTCTCCATGAAGACCAGGTCCTTGGGGAGCTGGGCCGAGTCGCGGAAGATGAGCCAGCCGATGCCCGGATAGACGAGCCCGAACTTGTGCCCCGAGACGTTGATCGAGCACACGGTCTCGAGCTGGAAATCCCATTTCGAGTCCGGGTACAGAAAGGGCCAGACGAAGCCGCCGCTCGCAGCGTCGACGTGAAGCGGGACCTCGAGGCCCTTGCTGTCCTTGAGGTCGAGCAGCAGCTTGTCGATCCCGGGGATGTCGTCGGAGTGTCCGGTGAAGGTCGTGCCGAGCACCGCCGCGACTCCGATCGTGTTCTCGTCGACGTGAGGCTCGACGTCCTCGGAGCCGATCACGTACTTGCCTTGCTGCAGCGGCACGATCCGGGGCTCGACGTCGAAGTAGCGGCAGAACTTTTCCCAAACGACGTGCACGTCGCCGCCGAAGACGAGGTTCGGCTTGTCGGCGGCCTTGCCCTCAGCCTCGCGGCGAGCGCGCCAGCGCCACTTCATCGACAGCGCGCCGAGCATGATCGCCTCCGAGGAGCCCTGGGTCCGCGCTCCGGTCGTCTCTCCCGGAGCGTGGAAGAGGTTCGCCATCATCCGGATGCAGCGTTGCTCGATCTCGGCCGTCTGCGGATATTCGGCGTGGTCGATGAAGTTGCGGTGCAGGTTCTCGGCGATCAGGTCTCGCGCCTCGTCCTCCATCCAGGTGGTTACGAAGGTGGCGAGGTTGCGATCCGGGTCGCCGTCGATGACGAGCTCCTGCTCGACCATGATCTTCGCGTCCTCGGCCGCCATCCGGCCCTTCGGAAACGTGTGGTCGGGCGCGTCCTGGATCAGAAAGCGGCCGCGGCGCGGGAGCGGCGGTGGCTCTGGGAGGCGCGTCGCCATCGCGGCGGACCCTACCGAGCCGGACGAAGCGGGAACCCGGGAATATGCTCACCCGATGAGCGAAGGCTCCGAGCTCGGGATCGTCGGCCTCGGCCGCATGGGGGCGAACATCGCCCGGCGGCTGATGCGCGACGGCCATCGCTGCGTCGTCCACGACGTCAACCCCGACCCGATCAAGGAGCTCGAGGGCGAGGGTGCCGAGGGAGCCGGGTCGCTCGAGGAGCTCGCCTCGAAGCTCGCCGCGCCGCGCGCGGTTTGGCTGATGGTCCCGGCCGGGGAGATCACCGAGACGACCGTGAACGAGGTTGCCGAGGTTCTCGAAAAGGGCGACGTGGTGATCGACGGCGGCAATTCCTACTACCGCGACGACCTGCGCCGCTCGGCGAAGCTCGCCGAGAGCGGCATCGACATGATCGACTGCGGGACGAGCGGCGGCGTGTTCGGCCTCGAGCGTGGCTACTGCCTGATGATCGGCGGGCCCGACGAGCCGGTCGAGCGCCTCGATCCGATCTTCGCGACCCTGGCGCCGGGCGTCGACTCCGCCGAGCGCACACCGGGCCGCGAGGGCGACCCGACCCCGGCCGAGAACGGCTACCTGCACTGCGGCCCGAACGGCGCCGGCCACTTCGTGAAGATGGTCCACAACGGGATCGAGTACGGCGTCATGGCGGCCTACGCCGAGGGGCTCAACATCCTCAAGAACGCCGACGCCGGCGACGTCAAGCGCGAGGCCGACGCAGAGACCGCCCCCCTCGACCATCCCGAGTACTACCGCTACGAGCTCGACATCCCCGAGGTCGCCGAGGTCTGGCGTCGCGGCAGCGTTATCGGCTCCTGGCTGCTCGATCTGACCGCGGCGGCGCTGCAGGAGTCGCCCGACCTCGCCGAGTACGAGGGCCGGGTCTCGGATTCCGGCGAGGGCCGCTGGACCTCGATCGCGGCGATCGAGGAAGGGGTCCCCGCCGGGGTGCTGACCACGGCGCTCTATGAGCGCTTCGCTTCCCGCGACCTCGACGACTTCGCCGACAAGGTGCTCTCGGCGATGCGCAAGCAGTTCGGCGGCCATCACGAAAAACCCGGGGAGAAGCCGAGCTGAGGCTCGACACCTTCGATGATCCCGGTGAGGCCGCCCGCGCGGGCGCGAAACTGATCGCGGAGCGGGCCCGCGACGCGGTCTCGAGGCGCGGCGCCTTCGCGCTCGCGGCGAGTGGAGGAAGCGACCCGTGGCCGATGTACGAGGCGCTCGCCGCCGAGGAGATGCCCTGGCTCAAGACGCTGATCTTCCAGGTCGACGAGCGCGTCGCCCCCGAGGGCGACGAGGACCGGAACCTCACCCACCTGCTCGAGGCGCTGCCGCCGGAAGGCCGCGACCGCGTGCAGGCGATGCCTGTGAGCTCCGACGGTCAGGTGCTTGTCGACGAGGTACTCGAGCAGGCGGCCGAGCGCTACGCGACCGTGCTCCCCCAACTCGACCTCGTCCACCTCGGGCTCGGGGCCGACGGGCACACCGCGTCCCTGGTTCCGGGAGATCCGGTGATCGAGGCGACCGACCCGGTCGCGCTCACCGGCCGCTACGAGCGCCGGCGCCGGATGACCCTCACCTACAAGGCGCTCAACGCCTCGCGCTGCGTCTTCTGGCTCGTCACCGGCGAGCAGAAGCGCGAGCCGCTCGCGAAGCTGCTCGACGGCGATGTCTCGATTCCCGCCGGCCGGGTCCGCGCCGAGGAGATGCTCGTGATCGCCGACCGCGCCGCCGCGCCAGAAGACCCGGGCTGATGCCGGAGCCGAGCCCGCTGGTCGCCGCGTCGGACCTGCTCGCCGCCCGCGAGCAGATGGCGTTCACGCTCGGCTTCCACATCGTCCTCGCCAGCCTCGGCGTCGCCTTCCCCGCCGTGATGCTGATCGCCGAGTACCGCGGCCGAAAGCACGGCGACGCGGACGCGATGCTGCTCGCGCAGCGCTGGTCGAAGATCGTCGCGGTCACCTTCGCGGTCGGGGCTGTGACCGGGACCGTGATCTCGTTCGAGATGGGCCTGCTGTGGCCGGCGCTGATGGAGCGGTTCGGGGACGCGTTCGGGATCGCGTTCGCGATCGAGGGGATCTTCTTCTTCTGCGAGGCGATCTTCATCGCCATCTACATCTACGGCTGGGACAGACTCGAAGGCTGGGCGCACTTCTGGAGCGGGATCCCGATCGTGATCTCGGGTATCGGCGGCGCGCTCTCGGTGATCGCCGCCAACGCGTGGATGAACCAGCCGCAGGGATTCGAGCTCGGCCCGGGGGGCAAGGTGACCGAGACCGACCCGCTCGAGGTCCTCTTCAACCCCGCGACCCCGTACGAGTTCTTCCACATGCTGCTCGCCGCTTACATGGTGACCGGGTTCCTGGTCGCCTCGGTGTACGCGGTCGGCATGCTGCGCGGCAACCGCGACCGTTACCACCGGGTCGGGATGGCGATCCCGCTCTGCGTCGCGGCGATCGCGACTCCTATCCAGCTCTTCGTCGGCGACGTCGCGGCACGCGCCATCTACGAGGATCAGCCGGCCAAGTTCGCAGCGATCGAATGCGTGTACGAGACCGGGCCCGACCAGCCCGAGCACATCGGCGGCATCTGCACCGACGACGAGGTCGTCGGCTCGATCTCGATCCCGGGGCTCGACTCGCTGCTCGCCGGGTTCAGCACCGACACGGTCGTCAAGGGCCTCGACCAGATTCCCGACGACGAAGAGCCGAAGGCGAAGACGCTCCTCCACCTCTCATTCGACGCGATGGTCGGGATCGGCACGGCGCTGATGGGCCTGGCGCTCTGGCTCGCCTGGCTGCTCTGGCGGCGACGCAAGATCCCCGACGGGACCTGGTTCCTGCGCGCGGTCGCGGTCTCGGGCGCGGCCGCGATCGTCGCGATGTGGTGCGGCTGGATCGTCACCGAGGTCGGCCGCCAGCCGTGGGTCGTCTACGGCTACATGCGGACCGAGGACGCGGTCACCGGCGCCGAGGGGCTCTGGTGGGTCTTCGGGTTCACGGTCGCGCTCTACATTGCGCTCGGGGTGGCGGCGGTGCTCGTGATCCGCGCGATGGCGCGGCGCTGGCGCGAGGGCGAGGAGGTGAGTGGGCCCTATGAGCAACCCCCGTCATGAAGGCTGACGTCGTCGCAGCGATCCTCGTCCTCGCCGCGAGCCTCTACGGGGTGTTCGCGGGAGCCGACTTCGGCGCCGGGCTCTGGGAGCTGCTTTCCGGGAGCGCCCGCAATCCCGAGCGGGTACGGGCGCGGATCGAGCACTCGCTCGCCCCGGTCTGGGAGGCGAACCACGTCTGGCTGATCTTCATGCTCGTCGTGCTCTGGAGCGGGTTCCCGGAGGCGTTCGCGGCGGTGATGACGACGCTCTACATCCCGCTCGCGCTGGCGGCGCTCGGCATCGTGCTGCGCGGCTCGGGGTTCGCTTTCGGCAAGCAGCTCACCGGGCCCGGGAGGCGCGCGGCGAGGACGACGTTCGCGCTCTCCTCAATCCTCACCCCGTTCTTCATGGGAACTGTCGTCGGAGCGATCGCCGCCGGCGAGGTTCCCGCCGCCGGCAACGGCGATCCGACCGCGAGCTGGATCGGCGTGCTGCCGCTCCTCACCGGAGCCTTGTTCGTCGCCAGCGGCGCCTACCTCGCGGCGGTCTTCCTCGTCCATGACTCGCGCTCGGCCAGCGAGACCGATAACGCCGGCTACTTCGCGCGCTGCGCGCTCGCCGCCGCCGTCGCCGCCGGCGCGCTCGCCGCGGCCGGGATCGTCGCCCTGCACGCCGACGCGCGCTTCGTCTACGACGGCCTCACCGGCCCCGGGCTGCCCCTGGTGATCGGATCGGGACTATGCGGACTGGCGGCGCTCGCGCTGCTCGTCCAGACCGTGCGCGGCGGAGCCGACAGCCGCAGCGGCGCACTACTGCGACCCCTCGCCGTTGGCGCCGTCGTCGCGGTCGTATGGGGCTGGGGCGTCGCCCAGCACCCGTTCCTGCTCCCCGAGTCTCTGACCATCGACGCCGCCGCGGCGCCCGACTCGACGCTGAACGCGCTCTTCGTCGTCTTCGGCGCGGCGCTGCTGCTCGTCGTCCCGGCCTTCGTGCTCCTCTACACCCTTCAACAGAAAGAACGCTTGCGGGGATAGGCTCACGGGCGTGATCGCAAGGGGCGGAATCGATCTCGGCGGCAGCAAGATCCAAACCGTCGTCACCGACGGGCAGAACACGGTCAAGGGAGAGGCCCGCCGCCCGACCCCGACCACCGGCACTCCAAAAGACGTGGCGAAGGCGATGGCCGAGTGCCTCACCGAGGCCGCCGAAGCGGCCGGCATCAAGCCCAGCGACCTGAAGGGGATCGGGGTCGGCTCGCCCGGCGCGGTCGACATGAAGACCGGCACCGTCTCGCAGGCCGGCAACCTGCCCGGCTGGGACGGCAGCTTCAAGCTCGGGCCGGCGCTCGAGAAGGCATTGAAGGCTCCGGTCAAGGTCGGCAACGACGTCCAGGTCGCGGTCGAGGCCGAGTTCCGGCTCGGCGCCGGCAAGCCCTTCAAGTCGGTGCTCGGCGTCTTCTGGGGTACCGGCGTCGGCGGCGGGATCATCCTCAACGGCAAGGCCTGGCTCGGACGCGGCGAGGCCGGCGAGATCGGCCACACCGTGGTCAAGAACGGCGGCGCCAAGTGCCCATGCGGACGCCGCGGCTGCCTCGAGGCCTACGCGGGCCGTAAGGCGATGGAGGCCCGGGCCCGCAAGGAGCACAAGGACGGCCGAAAAACGAAGCTGCTCAAGATCATGAAGAAGGAGGAGCGGCCGCGGATGACGAGCGGGGTCTGGGAGAAGGCGCTCGAGGACGACGACAAGCTCGCGATCGAGCTCTTCGACCGCGCTGTCGACGCGCTCGGCGCCGGGACAGCCTCGGCGGTCAACCTGCTCGACGTCGAAGCGGTGATCCTCGGCGGCGGCATGGGCGTGCGGTTCGGGAAGACCTACGGCCCGAAGATCGAGAAGGCGATGGTGCCGCACCTTTTCGTCGACTCGAAGCCGCCCGCGTTCAAGATCGCCTCGCTCGGCGACCTCGGCGGCGCGATCGGCGCCGCGCTGCTCATTCCCCCAAGATCACCTCGCTGACCATCTCGCCCGGGAAGATCCCGTGGTCGACGACCCCGGGAGTCGCCGAGAGCCGCGCGGCGAGCTCAGACGGATCGCCGAAGTCGCCATCGAGATCCGCGATAACACCGTCGTCGGGACTCGGCGGAGCATCACGCAATGAAACCTCGCCAATGCCGGCCAGCGCCCGCAGCGTCGCCGCGAGCCCGAACCGCGACAGCTCGAGCGGCACCGGCGGGCCGAGCTTCTCGACCGCCTTCGAGGAGTCGGCGATGACGACGAAGCGCTCTGCCGCAGCGGCGACGATCTTCTCGCGCGTGTGCGCGCCTCCCCCGCCCTTGATCAGCCAGCGGTCGGGGGTGACCTGATCGGTGCCGTCGATCGCGATGTCGAGACGGTCGAGCTCCTCGAACGGCTCGACCGGGATCCCGAGCTCGCCGGCCTGCTCCTCGGTCGCGATCGAGGTCGCCACGCAGCGCAGCCCCGAAAGACCGCGCTCGGCGATCGCCGGCAGCAGCAGCGCCACGGTCGAGCCGGTGCCGAGACCGACCTTCATCCCGTCGCTGAGGTGCTGCGCGGCGGCCTCGGCCGCGGCGCGCTTCTCGTCCTCGGTTCCCGTAGACGGCACGCGGGTAGGCTAAGGCCAAGATGAGCGATTCGGCGACGAAGTCAGCAACCCGCGCAGCGACCGACATCGACGAGCTCTGCATCAACACGATCCGGACGCTGTCGATCGACGCGATTCAGAAGGCGAACTCGGGCCACCCCGGGACTCCGATGGCGCTGGCGCCGCTCGCCTACGTGCTCTGGCAGCGCTTCCTGCGCTTCGATCCCTCCGACCCGATCTGGCCGAACCGCGACCGCTTCGTGCTCTCCAACGGCCACGCCTCGATGCTGCTCTACGCGCTCCTCCATCTCGCCAAGGTGAAGGCCGTCGACCCCGACTACGAGGTCGTCGGCGACCCGTCGGTGAGCCTCGACGACATCAAGAGCTTCCGCCAGCTCGACTCGCGGGCACCGGGCCACCCTGAGTACCGCTGGACCTCCGGCGTCGAGACGACCACAGGGCCGCTCGGCCAGGGGATCGCGACCTCGGTCGGGATGGCGATCGCGAGCGCCTGGCAGGCGGCCCGATTCAACCGCGAGGGCTTCGAGCTCTTCGACTTCGACGTCTACGCGATCTGCGGGGACGGCTGCCTGATGGAGGGCGTCTCGAACGAGGCCGCCTCGCTCGCCGGCCACCAGCAGCTCGACAACCTCTGCTGGATCTACGACAACAACCACATCACGATCGACGGCCGGACCGAGATCACATACGGCGACGACGTCGCCGATCGCTTCGAGGGCTACGGCTGGAACGTCTCGCGGGTGACCGACGCCAACGACCTGAAGCAGATCGAAGAGGCGCTGAACGAGTTCCGGAACGAGAAAGAGCGCCCGACGATGATCATCCTCGACAGCCACATCGGATTCGGGGCGCCGCACAAGGTCGACACCCCCGAGGCACACGGCGAGCCGCTCGGGGAGGACGAGGTGCGGGCGACGAAGAAGGCCTACGACTGGCCCGAGGACGCCCAGTTCCTCGTCCCCGAGGGCGTCTACGAGCGCTTCGCGGAGGAGATCGGGGCCCGCGGCCTCGAGCTCCGCACCGAGTGGGAGGCACTGCTCGACGGCTACCACCGCGAGCACGAGACGCTCGCCCACGAGATCGGCGCGATGCAGCGGCGCGAGCTGCCCGACAGCTGGGCGAACGAGATCCCCAGCTTCGAGGCCGACGAGAAAGGGATGGCAACCCGCAAGGCGTCGAACCAGTGCGAGAACGCGGTCGCGCGGAGCCTGCCCTGGCTCGTCGCCGGCTCCGCCGATCTCACCGACTCGACCTCGGTCGGCCTCGAGGATGCGGAGGCGTTCGAGCCCGATACGCGCGGCGGTCGCCAGTTCCACCTCGGGATCCGCGAGCACGGATCCGCCGCGCTCGCCAACGGGCTCTCGATCTCGAAGCTGCGCCCGCTCTGGTCGACCTACCTCACCTTCTCCGACTACGCGCGCCCGGCGATCCGACTCAGCGCTCTAATGGAGCTGCCAGTCATCCACGTCTTCACCCACGACTCGATCGGGCTCGGCGAGGACGGCCCCACCCACCAGCCGGTCGAGCACCTCGCCGGGCTGCGCGCGATCCCGGGCCTCGACGTGATCCGTCCCTGCGACGCGAACGAGGTCGCCGAGGCCTGGCGCGAGGCGATCGACCGCCACCACCAGCCGGTGGCGCTCGTCCTCACCCGCCAGGACGTCCCGATCCTCGACCGCTCGCGTTACGGGTCCGCCGAGGGGCTGCGCAAGGGCGGCTACGTGCTCGCCGATCCGGAGGGCGGAGATCCCGAGCTGATCCTGATCGCGACCGGGAGCGAGGTCGCGCTCGCCGTCGCCGCCCACGAGCAGCTCGTCGCCGATGGGGTCCGCTCGCGCGTGGTCAGCCTGCCCTGCTGGGAGATCTTCACCCGCCAGGAGAAGGCCTACCGCGAGAGCGTCCTGCCGCCGTCGGTGACCGCGCGGGTCTCGATCGAGGAAGCGGCGACCCTGGGCTGGGAGCGCTGGGTCGGCACCGAAGGGGCGATGGTCGGCATGTACACCTTCGGCTCCTCGGCGCCGCTCGCCGACGTGCAGAGCAAATACGGCTTCACTCCTGACAAGATCGTCGAGAAAGCGAAGGAGGTCCTGAACCAATGACGGCCGAGATGAAACCGACTGAACAGCTGCACGAGCTCGGGCAGAGCATCTGGATCGACACGATCAGCCGCCCGATGCTCGACGAGGGCACGCTCGAGAACTACATCGCCGAATTCTCGGTCACAGGGCTGACCTCGAACCCGACCATCTTCGACAAGGCGATCAGCGACTCGGACGCATACGACAACGCGATCGGCGAAGCGCAGGGCGAGGGCCTCAGCACCGAGGAGATCTTCTTCGGGCTCGCGATCGCCGACCTGCAGCGGGCCGCGGACCTGCTCCGCGGCGTCCATGAGCGGACCGACAACCTCGACGGCTGGGTCTCGCTCGAGGTGTCCCCCGAGCTCGCCGACGACACCGAAGGGACGATCGAGGAGGCGGCGCGGCTGCACGCCCAGGCCGCGCGCGACAACGTCTTCATCAAGATCCCCGGCACCGAGGCCGGGCTGCCGGCGATCGAGGAGTCGATCTACGCCGGGATCCCGATCAACGTCACGCTGCTGTTCTCGACCGAGCAATATGTCGCGTCCGCCGAGGCATTCATGCGCGGCATCCAGCGGCGCATCGACGCCGGGCTCGAGCCCGAGGTGCGCTCGGTGGCCTCGCTGTTCCTGAGCCGCTGGGACGTCGCGATCGCCGACGAGGTTCCCGCCGAGCTCAAAAACACACTCGGGATCGCGGTCGGCAAGCAGAGCTACCGCGCTTACCGCGAGCTGCTCGATTCTGACCGCTGGCACAAGCTTCAGGACCAGGGCGCCCGTCCGCAGCGGCTGCTGTTCGCGAGCACCGGCACCAAGGACCCCGATGCCTCCGACACGCTCTACATCGAGGCGCTCGCCGCAACCTCAACGATCAACACGATGCCCGAGAAGACGCTGCTCGCGCTCGCCGACCACGGCAAGATCGGCGAGCCGCTGCCCGCCGACGGCGGCGACGCCGAGCAGGTCCTCGAAGCCCACACCAAGGCCGGGATCGATCTCGACGAGCTCGCGGCTCGGCTGCAGCGCGAGGGCGCCGAGGCGTTCGTGAAGTCGTGGCGCGAGCTGCTGAAGACGATCACCTCCGAGTCGGAGCGCCTCGCGGCGTGAGCGGCGAGCCGCTGTCGAAGCGGCCCGCGTGGAAGGCGCTCGAAAGCCACTACGACGAGATCGGTGGCAAGCATCTTCGCGAGCTGTTCGCGGACGATCCCGGTCGCGGTGAGCGGCTGACCGCCGAGGCTGCCGGCCTCTTCCTCGACTACTCAAAGCACCGGATTAACGACGAAACGCTCGGACTGCTCGCCGCGCTCGCCGTAGAGTCCGGGATGCCCGAGCGCCGCGAGGCGATGTTCAAGGGCGAGCACATCAACACGACCGAGGACAGGGCGGTGCTGCACGTCGCGCTGCGGATGCCGCGCGAGCGCTCGCTGGTCGTGGACGGCGAGGACGTCGTCTCCCACGTCCACGAGGTGCTCGACCGGATGGCCTCGTTCTCAGAGCGGGTGCGCTCGGGCGAATGGACCGGCCACACAGGGAAGGCGATCCGCAACGTGGTCAATATCGGCATCGGCGGCTCCGACCTCGGCCCGGTGATGGCCTACGAGGCGCTGCGCTTCTACTCGCAGCGCAGTCTCACCTTCCGCTTCGTCTCCAACGTCGACGGCACCGACTTCGCCGAGAAGACCCGCGACCTCGATCCTGAAGAGACGCTGTTCATCGTCTCCTCGAAGACGTTCACGACCCTGGAGACGATGACCAACGCCCAGACGGCGCGGCGCTGGGTGCTCGACGCGCTCGGCGACGAGACGGCCGTGGCCAAGCACTTCGTCGCGGTCTCGACCAACGCCGAGGAGGTGTCGGCGTTCGGCATCGACGTCGACAACATGTTCGGGTTCTGGGAGTGGGTCGGGGGCCGCTACTCGATGGACTCGGCGATCGGGCTGTCGACGATGCTCGCGACCGGCCCCGAAGGGTTCGCCGAGATGCTCGCGGGCTTTCACGCCGTCGACGAGCACTTCCGTGAAGCGCCGCTGGCCGAGAACCTGCCGGCGATCATGGGTCTGCTGTCGGTCTGGTACGGCGACTTCTTCGCCGCCCAGACCTCGGCGGTGTTGCCCTACGACCAGTACCTGCATCGCTTCCCCGCCTACCTGCAGCAGCTGACGATGGAGTCGAACGGCAAGCACGTCACCCTCGACGGGGCCGAGGTCGACTACGAGACCGGCGCCGTCTACTGGGGCGAGCCCGGGACCAACGGCCAGCACTCCTTCTACCAGCTCATTCACCAGGGGACGAAGCTGATCCCCTGTGACTTCATCGGTTTCCAAAAGCCGCTCAACCCGCTTGGAGCCGCCGACGGCGCCGACCACCACGACCTGCTGATCGCCAACGTCTTCGCGCAGACCGAGGCCCTCGCGTTCGGCAAGATGCCCGAGCAGGTGCGCGAAGAGGGAACCGCCGAGGAGCTCGTTCCGCACCGGGTCTTCGAGGGCAACCGGCCCTCGAGCACGATCCTCGCCGAGCGCCTCGACCCCCGCACGCTCGGCTCGCTGGTCGCGCTCTATGAGCACAGCGTCTTCACGCAGGGGGCAATCTGGGGGATCAACTCCTTCGACCAGTGGGGCGTCGAGCTCGGCAAGGCGCTGGCGCAGAAGATCGTCCCCGAGCTCACCGCACCCGAGGAGCCCGGGCTCGAACACGACAGCTCGACCAACAACCTGATCCGGCGCTACCGGCAGAACCGTGGCTGAAGCCGCCATCCCGAAGGCCGCCCTGTTCGACATCGACGCCACCCTGATCACCTCGGGCGGCGCCGGCGCGGTCGCCTGGGACCGCGCCTTCCAGGAGCTCTACTCGGTGCCCGCCGACATCGGCGAGTTCACCCGCGGCGGAATGACCGACCCCGAGGTCGGCCGGCTCACCTTCGAGGGAGTGATGAAACGCCCGCCCGCGAGCGAGGAGCTCGCGCAGCTGATGGCGAAGCGCCTCGAGCACCTCACCGACACGATCGCCGAGTCGGAGGGCTACGCGGTCCTGCCCGGGGTCGAGGAGCTGCTCGACCGGCTCATCGACGCCGGTCTGCTGCTCGGGCTGTCGACCGGCAACGTCGAGAGCTCGGCGCACATCAAGCTGGCGCGCGGAAACCTGAACCGCTTCTTCTCGTTCGGCGGCTACGGATCGGACTCGACCGACCGGGTCGAGCTCACCAAGAAGGGCGTCGAGCGCGCCGGGGTCGTCTCCGGCGGCACCGTCGGCCGCGCCGACTGCGTATCGGCGGGCGACACGCCGCTCGACATCGCCGCGGCCCACGGCGCCGGGATCAGGATCGTCGGCGTCGCGACGGGTGCCCACCCGGTCGAAGAGCTGAAAGAGGCGGGCGCCGACTGGACAGTCTCCTCGTTCGCCGACGGCTTCCCACCGGTCGACGAGCCCGGCGCCTAGCGCCGCGGATCTCGCCCCGTCAGGTGCCGGTAGAGCTCGTTCGCGGGTACGCCGGTCAACGCCGCGACGACGCCGGCGGCTGCCCGCGGCTTGGCGCCCGAGCGCACCAGGCCCCGGAGCGCCTCGACCGCGAAGCCGATGTCGGCGGTCTCGGCCGCGCCGCCGGGCCCGATCACGAGCACGATCTCGCCGCGGACCTCGTCTCGGAAGCGATGCGCGAGCTCGCTCAGCGTCCCTCGCGCCACCTCCTGGTGGAGCTTGGTGAGCTCGCGGCAGACGGCAGCCGGGCGGTCGGGGGCCAGCTCGGCCAGGGCCTGGAGTGCGTCGGCGATCCGACGCGGCGACTCGAAGGCGACCACGGTCTCGGTCGAGCGGAGCACGCGCTCGAGCTCGCCGGAGCGGCGCGGCAGCCAGCCCTCGAAACGCCACTTGTGAGGCGGCAAGCCTGAGGCAACAACTGCGGCCGTGACCGCGCTCGCACCCGGCAAGACCTCGACCTCGAGATCGCGGTCGATGCAGGCGCGGATCAGGCGGTAGCCGGGATCCGAGATCGCGGGCATGCCGGCGTCGGAGACAAGCGCGACGCTGGCGCCTCGCTCGATCCGCTGCGCGATCTCTCGCGAGCGCTCGATCTCGTTGCCCTCGTGGTTGGAGATCAGCGGCGGCGGCTGCATCTCGAGCATCTCGTAGAGCCGCCCGGTGCGGCGCGTGTCCTCGCAGGCCACCATGTCGACGCTGATCAGCGCGTCCTTGGCCCGCGGCGTGAGGTCGCCTAGGTTGCCGATCGGCGTCGGGCAGACGATCAGGCGGCCGGCCACTACTTCTTCTCTCGCTCTTCGAGCGCCATCCGCGCGGCGCCGACCATCCCGGCGTCGGGGCCGAGCTCGGCCTCGACAACCGGCACCTCGTTCATCGGCTTCAGCGCCCGCGTCGAGAGCACCTCGCGGGCGGGGTCAAGCAGCAGGTCGCCGGCCGCGGCGGCACCGCCGCCGACCACGATCACGTCGGGGTGGAAGGCGTTGGCGAGCCCGGTGAGCAGGGCCCCGAGCTTGCGCCCGACCGCGCTCAGCACGTTGACCGCGGTCTCGTCGCCGCCCTGCGCGGCCTCGGTGACGAGCTTGCCGTTGAACTCCTGGCCCGCGGCGAGCGCCTCGCCGAGGGCGGAGCGCGGCTGCAGCTCGGCGGCCTTCAGCCCTTCGACGCCGATCGCGGTCCCCGAGGCGACGACCTCGGCGCAGCCGTAGTTCGGGCACGCCCCCTGGCACTTCGGGCCGTTGACGTCGATGACGATGTGGCCGAGCTCGCCCGCTCCCCCGCCCCCGTGGTAGAGCTCGCCGTCGATCACCACCCCGCCGCCGATGCCGGTCCCGATCGTCAGCATCACCGCGTTGGTCGTGTCCTTGGCGGCGCCGAAGCGATGCTCGGCAAGCGCCGCGACGTTGGCGTCGTTGTCGATGAAGACCGGCAGCCCGAGCCGCTCGGTCATCAGGTCTCGGATCGGCACGTCGGTGATCGGCAGGTTGACGGCGGTGATCGCGATCCCGCGCTCGCGGTCGATCGTGCACGGTATGCCGAGCCCGGCGGCAACCACGTTCGGGCGCGCCTCACGCGCCTCGACCAGCTCCCGCCCCAGCGTCTCGACGAGCTGATCCTCGGTCTGTCCCGCCGAGGCCTCACGGCTCTCGTGGAGGACGTTGTTGTCGGCGTCGACGACCCCCACGGCCAGCTTCGTGCCGCCGAGGTCGACCCCGATCGTCTCGGTCACGGCCAACGCTTACGAGGGAATTTAGGAGGGGAAAGGCGGCCCATGCGATATTGATAACCCATGCCAGACGATGGCGAGCAGCGGCCGCCCGAGCGGCCCGACTACAAGGTCTACCGCTCGCGGCCAAAGCTGATCAGGCGGGGAGGCAAGGATGGCCTCTCAGCGCTCCGCAAGGAAGACGGCCCTGCGAAGGGGCCCGGCGAACCGAGCGGCGATCGCCCGTACACGACCTATAAGGCCGGCGGCGGCCTGCTCGAGGGGCTGCGCGAGCGAGGGGGCCGCGGCAAACCGAGGGTCGGCAGGCCGCGGCGCACCGGGGCGCCGCGCGACGGAAGGCCCTGGTGGCAGTGGGCTCTGATCGGAGCCGGCTGCTGGATCGCGCTCAGCATGGTCGCTTTCGGCGTCTCGGCCCAGATCCAGACCACGAAGCTCCCCGACACCGGCGGCGCGCTTGGCGGCGGCAACAACATGATCACCCAGGCGGGGACGATCCTCGTAATCGGCGGCGACAAGCGCGGCGAACTCCACAGCGGCGACCCGTCCGCCGCCTCGAACCGGCCGCTGGCCGACACGATCATGCTGATTCGCGCCGGCGGCGGCTCGTTCCGCAAGCTCGGCATCCCGCGCGACACGCTCGTCGAGGTGCCCGGGTTCGGGACCGAGAAGATCAACTCGGCGTATGCGCTCGGCGAGGGCGGCGAGGACGGCAACGTCGAGCTGCTCACGGAGACGGTCGAGAACTTCCTCGGCATCGACGTCAATCACGCCGTCGTCGTCGACTTCGACGGATTCGTCGACTTCATCAACGCGCTCGGCGGCGTCAGCGTCGAGCTCAAGCACCGGGTCTGCGGCGTGATCGCCGGCGGCCGAAAGAACGGCGGTCAGTCGATGCGGCTCGGCAAGGGCGAGCACACGCTCGACGGCGACCAGGCGCTGCTGCTTTCGCGGATCCGGAAGAACTCCTGCAACCCCGCCGAGAGCGACATCGACCGAGCCGCCCGCCAGCAACTCGTCCTCGCCGGGATCAAGAACCGGCTCACCGACCCGCTGCGGGTGCCGATCAACTTCATCAAGGGGCCGCTGATCGGCTGGACCGCGCCGAAGGCGATCGTCAGCGACATGGGCGCGTTCACGATGCCGCAGGTCGCCTTCGCGGCGCTGCTCGCCGGCGGCGGCAGCGAGACGTCGGTGCTGATCCCAGACGGCGCCGGCGCCGGCGGCGGGCTGACGGTCTCAGAGGGCGAAGTTCAGGAGAAGGTCGAGAAGCTGATCGACGGCTAGTCGGATTCCGTCTTGGCGGGCTTCTTCGCCTCGCCGTCGTCGGACTTCCCTTTCGAGCTGGAGTCGTCCGAGCCCGAGTCGCTCGAGCTCGAGTCGCCTGAGTCAGAGCCCGAGTCGCCGTCGGAGGTTTTTGTTTTGGGCTTGGCTTTGTAGTCGGTGTTGTGGAAGCCCGAGCCCTTGAAGTGGATCGGGACAGGGTGGAAGACGCGCTCGACAGTGGCCCCGCACTCCGGACACTCGGTCGGCGGCGGGTCGGTCATCTTCTGGAACACGTCGAAGACGTGCCCGTTGGCGCATTTGAACTCGTAGGTCGGCATCTGCCTGTCGCTCCCTAGTATCCCGAACGATGTTCGGCAGCATCTCGAAGAGCGAGCACGAGCGGATCCTCGAGCACGGCGAGCACGCCGAGGCGGAGATCCTCGATGCGAAGACGCTCGGGCTCGGCGGCATCCCGATCCGGTTCACGAAGCTCGGCAAGGTGCGCGGCGGCACCCACGCGGTCAGCACGCGGCTGCGGGTCGAGCCCCGCGACGGCGACGCGTTCGAGGTCAAAAAGAGGCTCCGCTTCCCCGAGCACACTCCGCGCGAACCCGGAACCCGCCTCGCGGTGGTCTTCGATCCCTCCGACCACGAGCGGATGATCCTCGACCCGGATTCGTGGGCGGGCTCGAAGCCGCGCCGAAACTGATGTCAAGCGAGAAGGGCACCAAGGCCGAGGTCAGCCTCGACGAGGTCGTCGCGCTCTGCAAGCGGCGCGGCTTCATCTTTCCCTCTTCGGAGATCTACGGTGGCCTCGGCTCGACCTACGACTACGGCCACTACGGCGTTCTGCTCCGCAACAACGTCAAGAACGAGTGGTGGCGGGCAATGCTCACCGAGCGTGACGACATCGTCGCGATCGACTCGGCGATCCTCCAGCACCCGAAGGTCTGGGAGGCCTCCGGGCACCTCGAGGGGTTCACCGACCCGCTCGTCGACTGCAAGACCTGCAAGCTGCGCTTCCGTGCCGACCAGATCGAGGACGCCCAGTGCGGCAAGAAGCCCTCCAAGAAGCCGGGCGAGACCGACGACTGCGATCTGACCGAGGCCCGGCAGTTCAACCTGATGTTCGAGACGAACGTCGGCCCGGTCAAGGACGACGCCTCGACCGCGTACCTGCGTCCGGAGACAGCGCAGGGCATCTTCATCAACTTCAAGAACGTGATGTCGTTTGCGCGCAAGAAACCGCCGTTCGGGATCGCGCAGATCGGCAAGTCGTTCCGAAACGAGATCACGACCGGGAACTTCATCTTCCGCACCCGCGAGTTCGAGCAGATGGAGATGGAGTTCTTCGTGCCACCGGACGAGGCGGAGAAGTGGCATGAGCACTGGCTCGAAGAGCGGATGCGCTGGTACACCGAGCTCGGCATCCGCCCTGACCACCTCGAGCTCCGACCCCACGACGACGACGAGCTCTCGCACTACTCGAGCGCGACCTCCGACATCGAGTACCTGTTCCCGATGGGCTTCTCCGAGCTCGAGGGGATTGCCAACCGCGGCGACTTCGACCTCACCCAGCACGCCGAGCACTCGGGCGAGAAGCTCGAGTACTTCGACTCGCAGACCAAGGAGCGCTACGTGCCGCACGTGATCGAACCCGCCGCCGGGGTCGACCGCGCCACGCTCGCCTTCCTCGTCGACTCCTACGAGACCGAGGAGGTCGAGGGACGCGAGCGGACCGTGCTCCGTCTGCACCCGCGACTGGCGCCGGTCAAGGTCGCCGTGCTGCCGCTCGTCTCCAAGGACGGGATGCCCGAGAAGGCGCGCGAGGTCTTCGAGCAGCTCAAGCGCCGCCTGCCGACCGAGTACGACGAGGGCGGCTCGATCGGCAAGCGCTACCGCCGCCAGGACGAGATCGGCACCCCCTGGGGCGTGACGATCGACGGCGAGACGCTCACCGACGACACGGTCACGCTCCGCGACCGCGACTCGCTCGAGCAGACCCGGGTCCCGGTCGAGGGGCTCGCCGACGAGCTCGCCTCGCGCCTCGAAGAGCCGTGGCAAAGCCCGAAGCTCGGCTAGCCGCCATCATCCCCGCGCGATGACCGTCCCTCTTTTCGCAACCAAGCCCGTGCTCGAGCCGCTGCTCGCCGAGGTCGCCGAGGCCCAGCGCGCCGTGCTCGAGGGCGGCAAGTACATCCTCGGCCCCGAGGTCGAGGCGTTCGAGTCCGAGTTCGCCGCCTACCTGGGTGTGGGTCATTGTGTAGGTGTCGCCAACGGCACCGACGCGATCACGATCGCGCTGCGCGCGGCGGGAGTCGGGCCCGGCGACGAGGTCGTCGTCCCGGCGCTCACCTTCTATGCGTCGGTCGAGGCGATCATCAACGCCGGCGCCACGCCCGTGCTCTGCGACGTCGACCCCGAGACCTACGTGATGACCGCCGCGACCACCGAGCCCGTGATCACCGACAAGACCGTGGCGCTGCTTCCCGTCCACCTGTACGGCAACCCGGCCCCGGTCGGCGAGCTGCGCGAGCTCGTCGGCGAGGACGTGAAGATCGTCGAGGACGCGGCGCAGGCGGCGGGCGGGAAGCTCGACGGCAAGATGGCCGGGGCGCTCGGCGACGCTGCCACGTTCAGCTTCTTCCCCTCCAAGAACCTCGGCGGCTTCGGTGATGGCGGCGCCGTTGTGACCTCAGACGAGGAGATCGCCGCGACCGCCCGCAGGCTGCGATTCCACGGCTCCGAGGACAAGGTCGTCCACACCGAGGTCGGCTACAACTCGCGCCTCGACGAGCTCCAGGCCGCGGGGCTGCGCGTCCTCCTCCCCCACCTCGACGACTGGACCGCGGCCCGCCGCGCCGCCGCGGCCGCCTACGCCGAGGCAGGGCTCGGCGAGCACCTGGCGCTGCCGCTCGAGACCCCCGGCGGCGAGTGCTGCTACCACCTCTACGTCGTGCGCACCGAAGACCGCGACGGGCTCGCCGAGGCTCTCGGCGAGCGCGAGATCGGCGCCCGCGCCTACTACACCGTCCCGATGCACCGCCAGCCGGCGCTCGCCGACTACGCGCCCGGCGGAGCGCTTCCCGGCGCCGACGCCGCCGCCGACCAGTGCCTGGCGCTTCCGATCGGCCCCGCGCTAACCGAGAAGGACGCGATCGAGGTCTCGGCCGCGGTCGGCGAAGCGCTCACGGTCAACGCCTAGCCCGGGCGCGAAGGCGGCCTTGTCCACCGCGATCGTCTCCGACCTCCACCTCGGGTCGATGCTCGGCACCGACCTGGCGCGCGACGAGGCCGTCCGCCGCGTGCTGCTCGAGGAGATCGGCGGCGCCGAGCGCGTCGTGCTGCTCGGCGACACGCTCGAGCTCCGCGACCTGCCGCCGCCGCGGATCCTCGAGCGAGCGGCGCCGTTCTTCGCCGACCTGGGCGAAGCTCTCGGCGAAGTCGAGGTCGTGATCGTCCCCGGCAACCACGATCACGGACTGGCGCGCACGCTGCTCGAACGCACCCCCGGCCTCGGCCTCGAGCAGCGAATTCCGGCCGCCGAGCTGCCCGAGACCGCCGCGATCGCCTCGCTCGCGCCCGGCTGCGAGGTGAGCCTCGCCTATCCGGGCCTGCGCCTGCGCGAAGACGTCTACGCCACCCACGGCCACTACCTCGACTGCCACACCGAGCTGCCCACCTTCGAGGTGCTGGGCGCGGCGGCGTCGATCCGCGCGACCGGCGGCATCCCGGCGGCCGCGGCGCCGGCGGACTACGAGCGGGCGCTCGCCGCGGTCTGCGGGCTCGCCGAAGGCTTCGCGCGCGCGGGCGGCCCGGAGAAGATCGGCGGCGGCTCCTCCCCGTCGGGCCGGATGTTCGCGGCGATGACCCGGAACAGCCGCGGCGCCCGGGGCGCAGCGGTCCGGATGGGGGCGCCGGCCGCGGTCTGGGCGCTCGGCAAGACCCTTCGCCGCAGCTTCAACCTCGACCTCTCGCCGGCGGCGATGGTGAGCGCCGGACTCGCGGCGATGCGCGAGACCGTCGCCCGCCTCGGGATCGACGCCGACCACGTCGTCTTCGGGCACACACATCAGGGCGTCCATCGGTCGGCTCGACCAGACGGCGTGCCGGCCGGCGGTCCCGAGCTCCACAACACCGGAAGCTGGGTCTACTCCCCCGGCATGCTCGCCCCGACCGCGGCGCAGAGCCTCTACTGGCCGGGCACGCTCACCTGGCTGGAGGACACCGGGCCACCGGCGCAGCGGAATCTGCTCGCCGACTGGGACCACGCCCGCCTGCGGGAGTCGGCGGGCCGCCTGCAGGGCGCGCACTAGGCCGGCCCGCTAGCCTGCCCGCTCCCATGAAGGTTCTGATCACAGGCGGCGGCGGGTTCATCGGCTCGAATCTCGCCGACCGGCTGCTCGACGAAGGCAACGAGGTGCTCGCGATCGACACGTTCGCGACCAGCCGCCGCGACAACCTCGCCGAGCGCGAGGGCCTGACCATGGTCGAGGGGTCGATAGTCGACGCCGACGCCGTCCGCGGCGCCTTCGACCAGATCAAGCCCGATGTCGTCGTCCACGCCGCCGCCTCCTACAAGGACCCCGACGCCTGGGTCGAGGACACCCAGACGAACGCGCTCGGCACCGTCAACGTCGTCGAGGCCGCGAAAGAGGCCGACGTCGAACGCCTGCTCTATTTCCAGACCGCGCTCTGTTACGGGACGACGCCGATCGAGCAGCCGATCACGCTCGAGCACCCGATCCGCCCCGACTCGAGCTACGCGATCTCGAAGACCGCCGGCGAGCAGTACATCCAGATGAGCGGGATCGACTTCGTCTCGCTGAGGCTCGCGAACGTCTACGGGCCGCGCAACCTGAGCGGCCCGCCGCCGACCTTCTTCCAGCGGCTCAGCGAGGACAAGCCCGTCTTCGTCATGGACACACGCCGCGACTTCGTCTACGTCGACGACCTGATCGAGGTAGTGGTCAAGGCGCTCGGAGGGACTGGATCGGGCCACTACCACGTCTCCTCGGGCGCGGACGTATCGATCAAGGAGATGTTCGATGCGGTCACCGATGCGATGGAAGTCGAGCTCGATGAGGAGGTCGAGGTGAAGCCCCGGCCGCCCGAAGACGCGGCCTCGATCCTGCTCGACCCGAGCCGCACGGAGAAGGACTTCTCGTGGAAGGCCGAAGTGCCGCTTAAAGAAGGCGTCGCGCGGGCGGTCGAGTGGTACCGCGAGAACGGCGTCGGCGAGACCTACACGCACCTGAAACCCGAGGAACTGAAGGCTTCGGCCCGTAAGGGCTAGTCCGAGGGGCTACCCTCGGCGGCCGGGCGAAAGCCCGTCCCCTATGTGCGGAATCTGCGGCGCAATAGACCTCAAGGGCCGGCCGGTCCCCGACCTCGGGCGCAAGCTCGAGGTGATGAGTGAGCTGATCGCCCACCGGGGGCCAGACGACTCTGGCGTCTGGGTGCACGAGAACGGTCACGTCGGGCTCGGCCACCGCCGGCTCAGCATCATCGACATCGAGCACGGCCAACAGCCGATGTCCGACGAGGCGGGGCGCTGGATCGCCTACAACGGCGAGGTTTACAACTACCTCGAGCTGCGCACCGAGATCGGCGGCGATCCGTTCTCGACCGACTGCGACACCGAGGTCGTGATGCGGGCCCACGACCGCTGGGGCGTCGAGTCGCTGGAGCGCCTGCGCGGAATGTTCTCCTACGCGATCTGGGACGAGCAGACTGGCGAGCTCGTCTGCGCGCGCGACCGCTTCGGGATCAAGCCCTTCTACTACGCGGTCGTCGACGACGTCTTCTACTTCGCCTCCGAGGCGAAGGCGCTGATGCCGATCCTGCCCTCGATCGAGACCGACCTCGACGGCCTCAAGGACTACCTCGCGTTCCAGTTCTGCCTCGACGGCAAGACCCTGTTCGAGGGCGTCCGCGAGCTGCAGCCCGGCCACTACCTGCGGGTCCGCCGCGGGGTCGCCGAGCCGCGCCGCTACTGGGAGGTCTTCTACGACATCGACTTCGACCACGACTCCGACTACTACGAAGAGCAGATCGCCGAGCTGCTCGACGAGTCGGTGGGCCTCCACCTGCGAAGCGACGTCCCGGTCTCGGCCTATCTGAGCGGCGGCGTCGACTCGAGCGCGGTCGCCGCGCTCGCCGCCCGCGACCAGGGCGGGCTGAAGGCGTTCACCGGCAAGTTCTCCGAGGACCCGCGCTTCGACGAAAGCCCCTACGCCCGGCTCGTCGCCTCCGAGCGCGGGCTCGACCTGACCGAGGTCGACATCGGGGTCGAGGACTTCCTCGAGACGATCGAGGACGTCGCGTACCACATGGACTACCCGGCGGCCGGGCCCGGGTCGTTCCCGCAGTACATGGTCTCGCGCGCCGCCGCCGAACAGGTGAAGGTGATCCTCGGCGGCCAGGGCGGCGACGAGATCTTCGGCGGCTACGCCCGCTACCTGATCGCGTACTTCGAGCAGTGCATCAAGGCGGCGATCGACGGAACGCTGCACGACGGCAACTTCGTCGTCACCTACGAGTCGATCATCCCGAACCTGGTCACGCTCCGCGACTACAAGCCGATGCTGCGCGACTTCTGGCGCGAGGGGCTGTTCGAGGACCTCGATGCGCGCTACTTCCGGCTCATCAACAGAGCACACGGCGTCAAGGACGTGGTCGACACTTCCAGGCTGGGCGACTACTCGCCGTTCGAGACCTTCCGCGGCATCTTCAACACGCCCAACGTCGGACACGAGGCCTACTTCGACAAGATGACCCACTTCGACTTCAAGACCCTGCTCCCGGCCCTACTCCAGGTCGAGGACCGGGTTTCGATGGCGCACGGGCTGGAATCGCGGGTTCCCTTGCTCGACCACCGCCTGATCGAGCTCGCGGCCACGATTCCGGCCGACATCAAGTTCCGCGACGGCGAGATGAAGCACGTCTTCAAGCGCGCGGTCGGGCCTCTGCTACCGAAGCAGATCTTCGAGCGCACCGACAAGATGGGGTTCCCGGTGCCGCTCACCGAGTGGCTCGGGGCCGGGGCGCGCGATTTCGTCAGCGACATCCTCTCGAGCAAAGCAGCGAAGGGGCGCGAGCTGTTCGACAACGCCAAGGTGCTCGACGGGCTCAACTCGGAGGGGCGCTTCGGCCGCAAGACCTGGGGCATGCTCTCGCTCGAGCTCTGGCAGCGCGCTTTTCACGATCGAGAGCGCGACTTCAAGGCTCTACTGCGTGGCAAGGGCGGCGCGGCTCTAGACTTCCGCACTTCTTCTGCCGCGCCGGCCCGCGGGCACGGCTGAGCCCGGCCCGCCAAGCATGGATGCCACTTCCGAGCAAATCACCGTCATCGAGCCTGAACGCGGCTGGAAGCTGCCCGATCTCCGCGAGATCTGGCGCAACTACGACCTGATCTACTTCCTCGCCCGGCGCGACATCGTCGCCCGCTACCGGCAGGCGGTGGTCGGGACCTCGTGGGCACTGCTTCAGCCACTGCTGCTGGCGGGGGTGTTCAGCGTCTTTCTCGGCGTGCTCGCCAAGGTCCCCTCCGAGGAGGGAATCCCTTACTCGCTGTTCGCCGTCTCGGGGATGGTGATCTGGATCGCGTTCGCGACATGCCTCGAGAAGGGCTCCTCGATCACGGTCACCAGCGAGGGGCTGCTCTCGAAGGTCTACTTCCCCCGCTTCGCGCTTCCGATCTCGGCGGTGATCCCGCCGACGGTCGACTTCCTCGTCGGCCTCGGCGTGCTGGTCGCGGTCGCCGCCGCATACGGCTTCTACCCGACCGTGGCGCTGCTCGCCGCTCCGCTCGCCTGGGGGCTCGCCGTGCTGACCGCGCTCGGGATAGTGCTCTGGTTCTCGGCGCTCAACGTCCGCTTCCGCGACATCACGCTGCTGGTCCCGTTCCTGACTCTGATCGGGCTCTTCGTCACCCCGATCATCTACCCCTTCGACCTCGTCCCGGAGAGCCTGCAGGCCCTGTATGCCCTCAACCCGATGGTCGGCGTGCTCGAGCTGTTCCGCTGGTCGCTGCTCGGAACCGACTGGCCTGGCCTGCTGTTGCTGATCCCGACCGCGACCAGCATCCTGCTGCTGGTCAGCGGTGCCCTCTACTTCGAGCGCGCCCAGCGCGACTTCGCCGACTATCTCTGATGCTTGACACCCCGGCAATCCAGGTCGAGGGGCTGGGCAAGCGCTACCGGCTCGGCGTCACCGGCTCCGGCAGCCTCTCGCAGGCGCTCGAATCGGGGCTGCGCCGGCCGCTGCGGCGGCTGCGAGGCGAGCGGCGCGAGCCCGAAGAGGCGATCGACCCGAAAGAGTTCTGGGCGCTGCGCGGAGTCTCGCTCGAGGTCGAGCGCGGGACGACGCTCGGCCTGATCGGCCAGAACGGTGCCGGCAAGACGACCTTGCTGAAACTGCTGTCGCGGGTCGCCTCGCCGACCGAGGGGCGTATCACGATGCGCGGCCGGGTCGGCAGCCTGCTCGAGGTCGGGACCGGCTTTCACTCCGAGCTGACCGGCGGCGAAAACATCTACCTGAATGGGGTCCTGCTCGGGATGCGACGCAGCGAGATCGCCGAGCGATACAACGAGATCATCGAGTTCTCGGGGATCCGGAAGTTCATCGACACGCCCGTGAAGCGCTATTCGAGCGGCATGTTCGTTCGCCTCGCCTTCTCGGTCGCCGCGTACCTCGACACCGACGTGCTGCTGCTCGACGAGGTGCTCGCGGTAGGCGACGAACAGTTCCAGGCGAAGTGCCTCCGCAAAATCGACACGGCGCGCGAATCGGGACGCACGGTGGTCTTCTGCAGCCACGACCTCGAGAGCGTCGCCCGGGTCTGCGACCGCTGCGCCTGGGTCGACGGCGGCGAGATCCGCGCCATCGGCACGACCGACGACGTGATCGCCGCCTATCTCAACCACGTCAAGAAGACCTCGCCGATGAGCGGAGAGGCGACGATCAGCGACAGCTTCCCGCGTATCGGGCAGATCGCGGGCGCGAAGGTCCGCCGCGTCGCCCTGCGCCACCTCGACGGCAGCCTGCTCGACGACGTCCGCTTCGGGGAGCCGCTCTCGGTCGAGGTCACCCTGGAGGCGTTCGAGCGGATCGCCGAGCTCGCGGTCGAGGTCGGGATCTCGTCGCAGAACGGCACCCGTCTCGTCACCGTGCGCAGCACCGACGACGGCGGCGCGCCGATCGCGCTCGGCCCCGGGAGGCACACGATCGTCGCCGAGCTCGAGGACCTGACGCTGCTGCCGGGCAAGTTCACGCTTGACGTTGCCCTCCACGACCTCGCCAAGCGCCGCTCATACGATGAGCTCGAGCGGGTGCTGCCGTTCTCGGCGATGGGCGAAGGCTGGCGCACAGACGACGACTACCCTTCCGACGAGGCGCGCGGCTCGGTGCAGACGCGGTCGAGCTGGTCGGAGCGCACGGCGCCCGAGGCCGCACCGACCGCCTCGCAGCGCCGCTAGACGCCCCCGGTGCCCCGTCCGGAAACGTTGACCAGGAAATGACGAGACCCAGGCGCCGCCAAGCAAGGACGCAGGGAGCCCGAATAGCAGCGCTATTCGGGCGACTGAGGACGCAGCGTGGCGGTGATCTGGGGCCGTCATTTCCGGTCACACGTTTGTGGGCGGGGCACTAGACAAGCGTGAACACGCTCAACGTCTACAGCCTCATGCAGCACCCGCTGCGCTCGACCGCGCAGGACCACCTCTATTCGTTTCGCCGGCACGGCAGCGGCAACCAGCTCTACCTCAACCTCGCGGTCCGCGAGGTGCCGGGCTGGGTCCGCGAGGCTCCGATCGACGCGGTCGTCTACCACACGACTTTCTTCTCGTGGCGCTGGGAGGCGGCGCGCTTTCTGGAGCAGGTCGAGGCCGCTGCCCCGCTGAAAGGAGTCGGCCGGATCCGGGTCGCGCTGCCCCAGGACGAGTACACCGAGACCGATGCGGTGAACCGCTTCATCGAGGAGTTCGAGATCGACCACGTCTTCTCGCTCGCGAAAGCGTCGGAGCTGGCGAAGATCTACGACGGGGTCGATCGCAAGCGGGTCGGGTTCACGACCGACATGCTGCCCGGCTACCTCTCCGACGACACCAGGCAGCGAATCGACCGAATCGTCGCCGGCAACGGCGAGCGGCCGATCGACATCGGCTACCGCGCCTGGCCGGGAGCGCCGTGGCTGGGCCGTCACAGCCTGCTCAAGGGAGAGGTCGGCGAGGCGGCCGCCGAGGCGGCTCCCGGCCTCGGACTGAAGACCGACATCTCGAGCGACAACTCCGACGTGCTCACCGGCGACGACTGGTTCCGCTTCCTCGCCTCCTGCAAGTACACGCTCGGCTGCGAGGGCGGCGCCAGCATGCTCGATCCCGACGGGGCGATCAGGCGGCGCACCGATCGCTACACGACCGAACACCCGGGGGCATCTTTCGATGATGTCGAGGCGGCCTGCTTTCCGGGCCTGGACGGCAACCTCGACTACTTCGCAATCGGGCCGCGGCACATCGAAGCCTGCGCGACCCGCACCTGTCAGATCCTCGTCGAGGGCGAGTACCAGGGCGTGCTGCGCCCAGGCGAGCACTACATCGCCCTGGAGCCGGACCTCTCGAACCTCGCCGAGGTGCTCGAGCTGGTGAAGCGCGACGAGCTCCGCGCCGAGATCACCGAGCGCGCCTACCGCGATGTGATCGCCTCCGGGCAGTACGGATACGACTCGCTCGTCGGCACGGTCGAGTCGGTCACCGTCCCCGCCGCCGCGCCGCAGCCCGAGCGGCGCGCGGCGATGGCGTTGCGCTCGGCTTCGGATCGGGCAGCCGACGCGCTCTCCTGGGCAAGGGTGATCTGGAGGGTGCGCCTGCGCTGGCACTGGCAGCGGCTGGTGCAGCCGTTCGACCTGATCCGCTACCCGCGCCATACCCTGCGAGCGGTGCGACGGCGATTGAGCGGGAGGGCTAACCACACTTGAGCGAGATCAGCGGCAGTCCCATCGAGGGAGGCAAGGCACTGGTCGTCGGCGGCGCCGGATTCGTGGGATCGAACCTGGTCCGGCAGCTGCTCGAGCTCGGCGCCGAGCGCGTGCTGGTCGTCGACAACCTGCTCTCGGCCGAGCGCGAGAACCTCCCTGACGACGAGAGGGTCGAGCTCGTCGAGGGATCGATCGCCGACGACGGCGTGCTCTCCGGCCTGCCCGAGGATCTCGAGTGGATCTGGCACCTCGCCACCTTCCACGGCAACCAGAGCTCGATCGAGTACCCGCTCGAGGACCATGAGAACAACCTGATCACCACCTTGAAGCTGTACGAGCGGGTCAAGGACTTCCCCGAGCTGCGCAAGATCGTCTACTCGGGCTCCGGCGGCACGGTGGCGCCGAAGACCTTCGACGACGCCTCGGCGACCGACGAGGACCAGCCGATCTCGCTCTTCCTCGACAGCCCGTACCAGATCTCAAAGATCGCAGGTGAGTTCTACTCGGCCTACTACTACTCCCGGCACGGCACCCCGATCTCGTGGGTCCGCTTCCAGAACGTCTATGGCCCGGGAGAGATCCTCGGCGCCGGCCGCTGGCGCGGCTCGAACACCGTGTGGCGAAACGTCACCCCGACCTTCGTCTACAAGGCGCTCAAGCACGAGGCGCTGCCGCTCCAGAACGGCGGCATCGCGACCCGCGACTTCATCTTTGTCGACGACATCTGCCGCGGGCTGATCGCGACCGCCGAAAAGGGCACGCCCGGCGAGGTCTACAACCTCGCCAGCGGCGGCGAGGTGACGATCAAGGAGCACGCCGAGACGATCAACGAGCTCGCCGGCAACCCGACCCCGATCGAGATCGAGCCGGCGCGCGAGTGGGACCACTCGGGGAAGCGCTTCGGCGACCCGTCGAAGGCGCGCGACGAGCTCGGCTTCGAGGTCGAGGTGCCGCTGCGCGAGGGGCTCGAGCGGACCGTGGCCTGGGGCCGCGACAACCTCGACTGGATCGAGCGCTGCATCGAGCGCCACCGCGACCGGCTCGAGGAAACCCCCAGCTAGGGCTCAGGGCTCGAGCCAGGCGGCGATCTCGTCGCTGACCCGCTTGCCCGCGTCCCCGTCACCGTAGATCGAGGTGTCGGGCTCCTCGGTGCGGCGCCGCTCGACGAGCTCGGAGAGCGCGGCGACCGCCGCGTCGGCGTCGAGGCCGACGAGCCGGTTCCAACCCTGGTCGACCGTCTCCACCCACTCGGTCGTGTTGCGCATCGTCACGCACGGGACCTTGGACAGGTAGGCCTCCTTCTGGAGTCCTCCGGAGTCGGTAAGCACCGCGCGTGCCCCGCGGACCAGCTTCGTGATGTCGAGGTAGCCGAGCGGCTCGCTGACCGTCACCCCGGAATCGGCCAAGCCATCGAGGAGCCCGGCGGCTTCAAGCCGCGCCCGGGTCCGCGGATGGGCGGGGAAGACGATCGGCGCCTCCCGCGCGGCGCGCTTCAGGACCTCGACCAGCCGCTCCAGTTGTGCCGGATCGTCGACGTTGCCGGCCCGGTGCGCGGTCGCGACCAGGTAGCCGCCGGGCTCGAGCCCGAAGCGCTCGATCGCATCCGAGCGCCGGTCGGCGATCGGGCCGAAGGTGAAGGCGATGTCGGCCATCACGTCGCCGACCAGCCGCGCCCCGTCGCCCCGGCCCTCGTTGCGCAGGTTCTCGACCGCGGTCTCGGTTGGGCAGAGCAGCAGCCCCGAGAGAGTGTCGGCGACGACCCGGTTCACCTCCTCGGGCATCATGCGGTCGAAGGAGCGCATCCCCGCCTCGACGTGGGCGAGCGGGATCCGCTGCTTGGTCGCGACCAGCGCTCCCCCCAGGGTCGAGTTGGTGTCGCCGTAGACGAGCACCGCGTCGGGGCTCTCGTCGGTGACCAGCCCCTCGAGCCCGGTCATGATCGCCGCGGTCTGCTCGGCGTGGGTCCCCGATCCGGCCTCGAGCTGGTGGTCTGGGGCGGGGACGTCGAGCTCCTCGAAGAAGACCTCGGAGAGCTCGCGGTCGTAGTGCTGGCCCGTGTGCACGAGGGTCTCCTCCGCGCCCTCGCGCAGGTGCCTCGAGACCGCTGCCGCCTTGACGAACTGGGGGCGGTTGCCTATTACTGTGAGGACGCGCATGCGGCTACCCTTGCATGTCCCCTGGGGCCGAGATCGCCGGGGACGTACCGTATTAACGCTACCCTTGCGGGCCGCTCTCGGCGGACGCAACCTCATGGAAGCTGATCAGACAACTGCCCCGAGGCCGGCTAGGACGGTCATCAAGCCGCCCCGCGGCTGGCCCGCGCCGAGCCTGCGCGAGCTCTGGGAGAACCGCGACCTGATCTACTTCCTCGCCCGGCGGGACGTGGTCGTCCGCTACAAGCAGGCCACTGTGGGGATCTTCTGGGCGGTCCTGCAGCCGATCATCCTCGCCGTCGTATTCGCAGTATTCCTCGGTGCGCTCGCCAAAGTGCCGTCCGAGGAGGGCGTCCCGTATCCGCTCCTCGTGGTCTCGGGGTTCGTGATGTGGCTCGCGTTCAGCAACGCGCTGACCGCGGCCTCGATGAGCACGATGATGAGCGACGGGCTGATCTCGAAGATCTACTTTCCGCGCATTGCGATTCCGATCTCCTCTGTGGTCCCCGCGGCAGTCGACATCGTGCTCGGCTTCGTCGTCTGCGTCATCGCCGGCATGCTCTACGGCTTTTTTCCTGACTGGCACATCATCTTCGTGCCCTTCACATGGATGCTCGCGCTGGGCTGCGCGCTTGGCTTCGGGCTCTGGATCGCGGCGCTGAACGTCGCCTATCGCGACTTCGCGCTTGCGATCCCCTTCCTGCTCATCGTCGGGATGTTCGTCACTCCGATCGTCTACCCGTTCGAGCTCATTCTCGAGCAGGTCCCACCCAGTCTGCAGATGGTCTACGCCCTCAACCCGATGGTCGGCGTGCTCGAGCTGTTCCGATGGAGCGTGCTCGGCGGCGATTGGCCCGGGAGGCTGATGCTGATCCCGATCGCGATGTGCCTCATCACGCTCGTCTCCGGCGCCTTCTACTACCAGCGGGCCGAGCCGAAGTTCGCTGACGTGATCTAGGGAGCGGCATGTCCGAGGCTCCCGCGATCAGGATCGAGAACGTCAGCAAGAGCTACCGGCTGGGCGCCGGCGTCCAACACAGCTTCAGCGAGCGGCTGGCCGGCGGCATCCGCTCGGGAGTACGGCGTGCTCTGCGTGTGCCGATGCCGGAAAAGGGCGGTGGGGACGAGTTCTGGGCGCTTCGCGACATCAACCTCGAGGTCGCCCAGGGCGACAAGGTCGGCGTGATCGGGGCCAACGGCGCCGGCAAAAGCACGCTGCTGAAGCTGCTCTCGCGGATCACCTTCCCGACCGAGGGAACAATCACGCTTGACGGAAGGGTCGGAAGCCTGCTCGAGGTCGGGACCGGGTTCGACCCGGAGCTCACCGGGCGCGAGAACGTGTTTCTGAACGGCGCGATCCTCGGCATGAAGCGGACCGAGATCGCCAATCGCTACAACGAGATCGTCGAGTTCGCCGAGATCGAGCAGTTCATGGAGACCCCGGTGAAGCGCTACTCGAGCGGGATGTTCGTGCGACTCGCTTTCTCGGTCGCCGTTTACCTGAAGCCGGACATCCTCCTCCTCGACGAGGTGCTTTCGGTCGGCGACGCGCAGTTCCAGCGCAAGAGCCTCGACAAGATGAACGAGATCGTCCAAGACGAAGGGACGACCCTCGTATTCGTCTCGCACGGCGCTCAGACCATTCGCAAGCTCTGCAACCGTGCCGTTTACCTCGACCACGGCCTGATCAAGCAGCAGGGGCCGGCGAACAAAGTGCTCGACGACTACCTCTACGAGCTCGATCCGGTCCGCCACGGGGGAACCGCGGAAGTCAGCGCCGATGAGAGTCGCGAGGGAACGGGCGAGGCACGAATCGTCGAAGCCGCGCTCTCCAACCACGCCGGCGAGCCGTGCGACCGGGTCCGCTTCGGCGAGCCGTTCACGGTCAGCCTTACCTTTGACGTCAAGGAGCCGATCCCCGATGCCATCGTCGGGATCGGGATCGGGAACCTCGACGGGGTCAGGGGCCTGACTGCCCTCAGCAGCGAAGGCGGCCGCGGCCTGCTGTCGCTGGAGCCCGGAACCCTCAAGGTGAAGGCGAGAATCGATGCGACGCTGGTGCCGGGCGAGTTCGTGATCGCTGGCGGGATCTCCGACGAAAAGGGGCAGACGATCGACTACGTCGAGCGGCTGATCAGCCTCACGGCGCTCCAGATCACCGCCGAAGGAAGCGATGACGAGTATCCGTGGGAGCTCGGATACGGCTTCGTGCGTCCGGACAGCGAGTGGGAGATCGAGGCAGCCCCGACGAAGGCGGTCGCCGAAGCGGCACCGGCACCGAGCGGCAGCCCGGCGAGACGATGAGCACGGCGCCAGATCCGGTTGCGCCCGGCACTCATCCCGGCGAGGCTGCAGCCCGCGAGCTGCTGGTGCCGATCGCGAAGCCGGCGATCGGCGAGCTCGAGATCGAGGCGATCCAGAAGCCGCTCGACAGCGGCTGGGTCGTGCAGGGGCCGTACGTGGCTGCGTTTGAGGAGCGCTTCGCGGCCTACACCGGGGCAGCGCACGCGGTGGCCACCACCTCGTGCACGACCGCGCTCCATCTCGCTGTCGCGATCCTCGGGTTGAAGCCGGGGGACGAGGTGATCGTCCCCGCCTTCACCTGGGTCTCGACCCCGAACGTGGTCGAGTACATGGGCGCCAAACCGGTCTTCTGCGACATCGACCTCGACACGTTCAATGCCGATCCCGGTGCCCTCGAAGCCGCGGTGACGGCGGACACCGTGGGCGCGATCCCGGTTCACCTGTTCGGGCTCTGCGCACAGATGGAGCCGGTCACAAACGCGGCACGACAGGGCGACTTCTGGATCGTCGAGGACGCCGCCTGCGGGTTCGGCGCCGTGCAGGCCGGTCGTCACGCCGGGACCTTCGGCGAGATCGGCGCCTTCAGCTTCCACCCCCGAAAGTCGCTGACAACGGGCGAGGGCGGGATGCTGACGACCTCGAACGAGGACTGGAGCGAGGCGGCGCGCTCGCTCCGCGACCACGGCGCCGGACAGAGCGACCTCGACCGGCATACCTCGCCGCACGCCTTCCTGCTGTCCGACTTCGATCAGCTCGGATTCAACTACCGGATGACCGACATCCAGGGTGCACTCGGTCTCGCCCAGATGGAGCGCGCCGACTGGATCCTCGACGAGCGGCGCCGCCGAGCGGCGATCTACGACGACGCGATCGCTGAGCTCGACTGGCTCGCAGCGCCGGTTGTCCCGAAGGACAACGCGCACGGCTACCAGTCCTACGTCTGCCTGTTCCGCCCCGAGCACCCGAGCCTCGACAACCTCGATGCGCTGAGCGAGCGCCGCAACGCGCTGATGGCCCGGATGGAGGCACGCGGCGTCGCCACCCGGCAGGGCACGCACGCCGCGGCGCTCACCAACTTCTATTCCCGCAAGTACGGAATCCGCCCCGAGCAGTTCCCGAACGCGGCGATCGCCGAGAAGCTCAGCATCGCGCTGCCGCTCTACCCCGGGATGACCGACTCCGAGCAGGAGCTCGTACTCAGCGAGCTGACCTCGGCCTTCGAGGCCGGCTGACGTGTGCGGCATCGCCGGCGTCCTCGACCGCGCCGGGGGCCCGGTCCCGGTCGACCTACTGCGGCGGATGAGCGACGCGATCGCACACCGCGGCCCCGACGGCGAGGGCCAGTACGCCGACGGCCCGGTCGGGCTCGCCAACCGCCGCCTGGCGATCATCGACCCGCGGCCGGAAGGCGATCAGCCGATGAGCGACGGCTCGGGGGATCTGACGATCACCTACAACGGCGAGGTCTACAACTACCGCGAGCTGCGCTCCGAGCTCGAGCGCGCGGGACGCGAGTTCCGCACCGCGACCGACACCGAGGTCGTGCTCGAGGCCTACGCCGAGTGGGGACCCGCGGCGGTCGAGCGCTTCAACGGCATGTTCGCGCTCGCGGTCTGGGACCGCCGCAAACAGGAGCTGTTCCTCGCCCGCGACCGCTATGGGATCAAGCCCCTCTATTACGCGCAGGCCGGGTCGGCGCTTGTCTTCGGATCGGAGATCAAGAGCTTGCTCGAGCATCCGCAGCTGACCGCGAAGGTGAGCCGCCCGCACCTGCTCGAGTACTTCACCTTCCAGAACATCTTCACCGACGGGACCCTCTTCGATGGGGTGAAGATGCTGCCGGCGGGGCACCACGCGACGATCAGCGCCGATTCAGGGATGCCGGATCCGGTCCAGTACTGGGACTTCGGCTTCCAGGAGCCCGAGCAGGCCGGCTCCGAGGAGGAGTACCGCGAGGAGCTCGACCGGCTGCTGCGCCAGGCCGTCGAGCGCCAGCTCGTCTCCGACGTCCCCGTCGGTGCCCATCTGAGCGGCGGCATGGACTCGGGAACTGTGACGGCGCTCGCGGGGCGCTCGCTGCCGTTCATGAACACCTTCACGGTCGGCTTCGACATGACCTCGCGCCTGGGACTCGAGCCCGGCGACGACGAGCGCCAGAAGGCGGAGGCGATGTCGTACCTGTTCAAGACCGAGCACTACGAGGCCGTGCTCAAGTCAGGCGACATGGAGCGCTGCCTGCCCTCGCTGATCTGGCACCTCGAGGACCCGCGCGTCGGGCAGAGCTATCCCAACTACTACGTCGCCAGACTGGCGAGTAAGTTCGTCAAGGTCGTGCTCACCGGCTCGGGCGGCGACGAGCTCTTCGCCGGCTACCCGTGGCGCTACTACCGAGCGGTCGTCAACTACGACCTCGACCACTACATCGAGAAGTACTACGGCTATTGGGCCCGGCTTGTGCCGAACTCGGTCCTGTCGAGCTTCTTCCGGCCCGAGGTCTGGAACGACGTCAAGGACCTGCGCACGATCGACATCTTCCGCTCCTCGCTTCCGGACTCGACACCGCCGGCATCGCCGGAGGAGTACGTCAACCACTCGCTCTATCTCGAGGCGAAGACCTTCCTCCACGGGCTGTTCGTGGTCGAGGACAAGCTCTCGATGGCGCACAGTCTCGAGAACCGGGTCCCGTTCCTCGACAACGACCTGGTCGACTTCGCGCAGAGGCTGCCGGTCGGCCACAAGCTCCGCAACCTCGAAGAGGTGGTGCGCTTGAACGAGAACGAGCCGGGGCCGAAGACACAGATGTACTTCGACAAGACCCGGGACGGCAAGCTGATGCTGCGCGAGGTGATGAGCCGCTATGTCCCCGAATCGATCACCGAGGGCGTCAAACAGGGCTTCTCGGGCCCCGATTCGAGCTGGTTCAGAGGGGACAGCATCGACTATGTCCGCCGTGAGCTGCTCTCACCCGACGCCGCGCTCTATGACTACCTCAATCGCGACGTGGTGGGGCCGCTCGTCGAGGAGCACATCGAGGGCCGTGAAAACCGCCGCCTCCTGCTCTGGTCGCTGCTCAGCTTCGAGCATTGGCTGCGAATCTTCATCGGGGGGCAGCGGCCATGAACGCGGCAGCGGAGGTCGCGCTCACGCTCGACGTCGACTGGGCGCCCGATTGGGCGGTCGACCTCTGCGCCGGGATCCTCCGCGAACGGAACGTCCGCGCGACCTGGTTTGTAACCCACGCGGGCCCGGCGCTCGAGCGCCTGCGCGAGGACCCCGAGCTGTTCGAGCTCGGCATCCACCCCAACTTCCTCGACGGTTCGACCCACGGTACGGAGCCCGGCGCGGTGCTCGAGCACTGCATGGGGCTGGTGCCGGATGCCGTCTCGATGCGCGCCCACTCACTGGGCCTCTCCTCGTCCGTCCTCCACGCCGTCGCTTCCGCGACCCCGATCGAGATCGACGTCTCGATCTTCCTCCCGTACATGCCGGGGATCCGGCCGGTGCTCTATTCCTGGGAGGGCGAGACGCTGGTGCGGCTGCCCTACTACTGGGAGGACGACCACGAGATGGAGCTACGACCCGCGGTTTGGGACGCCGGGCGGATCGCGGCGGCCGCACCGGGAATCAAGGTGATCAACTTCCACCCGATCCACGTCTACCTCAACTCGTCGACCATGGAGCCCTACCGGAAGCTCGGCCCACTGCAGAGCTGCTCAGAGAGCGACGCGGCGCGCCTGGTCGAGAGCGGGACGGGTGCGCGGACCGTCTTCGAGGGGCTCGTCGACTCGCTCGCCGGGGGTGGATCGTGGCGGATCGCCGAGCTCCGCGAGCGCTTCCCGGAGCTTTGGCCGATCCGCGACCATCCGCTCGAAGCGTGAGGGTCGGCCTGCTCTCCGATGCGCACGGCAACCTGGCCGGGCTCAGCGAGGTGATCGCAGCGCTGCGCCGGATGGCCGTCGACGAGATCCACTTCCTCGGCGACGCGGTCGGCTACATGCCGGAGGAGGCCGGCTGCCTCGAGCTGCTCGAGAGCGAGGGCGTGGTCTGCCAGCAGGGCAACCACGAGGCGATGCTGCTCGGCGATCTGCCGGTGCCGGACAAAGCCGAGGATGTCTACCGTTTGCGGGACGCCCGCGATCGCCTCTCCGAGCAGGCGATCGAGGCGATCTCCGGCTGGCCGAAGCGCCGCGAGCTCGAGCTCGGCGGGCGCCGGGTGCTGCTCGTGCACGGATCGCCCGAGGAGCCGCTGACCGGCTACATCTACCCCGACTCCGACCTCGGGCCGTTCGAGCCGCTGCCCTACGACCTCGTCGTCACTGCCAACACCCACCGGCCGTTCGCCGCTCGCGCGGGGTCGGTCGAGGTCGCCAACGTCGGCTCGGTCGGGCTGCCGCGCGATGCCGGGGGCTTGGCGTCATTCGCCGTCTACGACACCGAGGGCGGCGAGCTCAGCGTCTATAGGGTGCGGCTCGACGTGGCCCGGATCCTCGACCGCTTCAAGGGGAGGGTGCATCCTTCTGTTGAGGAGGTGCTGCGCCGCGACGATCCGCAGGCCGTCGGCGAGGTGCTCGAATGAGTGAGCGCCAGGTTCGGGTGATGGTGACCGCGGTCGGTGGCGGCAGCCACGGCGAGCAGATCCTCAAGGCGCTTAAGCTCGCCGAGCGGCCCTACTTCATCGTCGGCGCCGACATGACGCCGTACAGCAGCGGCCTCGCCCACGTCGACGAGCCGCTGCTGCTGCCCCCGGCGAGCGACCCCGGGTACCTCGACGCACTGCTCGAGGCGTGCCGCGAGCACGAGGTCGAGGTCCTCTTCCACGGCTCCGAGCCGGAGCTGAAGCTGCTCAGCCGCGAGCGCGAGGCGATCGCCGAGGCGGGGATCCTGCTGCCGATCAACCGCGCCGAGGTGATCGACGCGTGCCTGAACAAGGTGGCGACGATGGAGACGCTCGCGAAGGAGGGGCTCACCGTTCCCGTATACGCGCGGGTGACGACGCTCGCCGACGCGGTCGCCTTCGAGACGCTGCCCGCGGTGCTGAAGCCGTCGATCGGCGGCGGCGGCTCGGCGAACCTCTACCTCGTGCAGAGCGCCGAGGAGCTGGAGGCGTGCTCGCGGCAGCTGCTCGAGATCCACGACGAGTTCATCATCCAGGAGTACGTCGGCACCCCCGAGGACGAATACACCGTGGGGGTGCTGAGCGACCTCGACGGGAACTTCGTCAACTCGATCGCGATCCGCCGGCAGATCCTCTCGGCGCTCAGCAACCGGATCAAGGTCCCGAACCGCACCGGGCGCTCCGAGCTCGGTGAGGTGCTGGCGATCAGCAGCGGCGTCTCGCAGGGGGAGGTCGTTGACGTCCCGGAGGTCACCGGGCCGTGCGAGCAGATCGCCGCCGCGCTTGGCTCGGCGGGGCCGCTCAACATCCAGTGCCGGCTCGGCGGCGGCGAGCTCTACCCGTTCGAGATCAACCCGCGCTTCTCGGGGACCACGTCGCTGCGCGCGATGGTCGGATTCAACGAGCCCGACATCCTCGTCCGCCGGCATCTTCTCGATGAGGAGGTCGAGGAGCGTTTTGCCTACGATCACGCGGTGATCGTGCGCAGCCTCGCCGAGACGCTGATCAGCGACGCCGACTTCCGCCGCTACTCGGGGCGCGGTTGAGGCGCGTCGAGCTGCTCTGGGAGATCGGCGATCTCCCGTTCCACATCGGCACCCGCACCGCACCCACCAACGGCGACGGCGTTCCCGACCTGCTGCCGCTCAACATCGGGGTCGACGAGCAAACCGGGGCGCTCGCGCAGATGCCCGACCCCGAGGTCTCGCGCTCGCTCGAGCAGGCCTACGAGTTCGGCTCTCAGATCGGCACCCCGCAGAGCACCCAGGGCTTGGGCAAGCCCGGCCTCGAGGACTACCTCGCCTTTCTGAAGCGAGCGGTGGGAGGGGATTTCGCGAAGCGCAAGGTAATGGAGATCGGCCCCGGCGCCGGAGCGGCGCTGCATGCGATGGCCGATGCCGGCGCCGAGGTGGTCGGGATCGAGCCGGGGGCCGGCGAGCACGCCTACAGCGTGCCGGTGATCGCCGAGCCCTTCCGCCCCGAGATGTTCGATCAGAAGTTCGACCTGATCGCCCACTACGGAGTGGTCGAGCACGTCGAGGAGCCGGCGGACTTCCTCGAGCAGCAGCTCAGCCTGCTCGAGCCCGAAGGCGTGATCGCTTTCTCGGTCCCCGACTGCAGCGAGCCACTCGCCCGCGGCGACGTCTCGATGCTCGTGCACGAGCACTGGAGCTACTTCGACGAGGAATCGCTGCTCGCCTTGGCCGGCGCAGCGGGTGCGGAGGTGGTCAGCTCCGAGCACGGCGAGGCGGCGGGGGCGCGCTACTCGGTCTGGCGGCCCGGGGCCACGGCAGGGTCATCGGGCTCCGAAGCGGCGCGGCCGTTCGTCGAGCGCGCCCGCAACAGCGTCGAGCGTGTGCGCGAGTACATCCTCGCTCGCGCCGGCGACCAGACACAGGGAATCTTCGCCGCGGCGCGGTTCTTCAACTACCAGCGGCTGCTCGGCGAGCAATGCCCCCCGCTGCGCTACTTCGACGATGACGACCGCCATTGGGGCAAGTACTACCCGCCGTTTCCGAGCGTGATCGAGCCGCGCTCGGCGCTGATCTCCGACCCGGTGGACCGGCTGTTCATCCCCTCCTGGACGTTCGGGGAAAGAATCGCATCCGAGCTGCGCGCCGAGCCTGCACTTGCCGAAACAGAGGTGACGACGATCGCCGAGCTGCTCGCCTGAGAGGCCCGGCTTTGGGCCGCCCGGTCCCCGACCGCGCGCCTTCCTAGCTACGCTCGCGGCCCACTGATGCCCTCCAGGTCCCGACTTCTCCGAGCAGGCGGAATCGCCGCGATCGCCTTGATCGCGGTGGCCGCCTCGTACCTTCTTCTCGTTGCACCCGAGTCCGGTGGGACAGAGGACGACGAAGCAGATCAGCTGCTCGAGCGAATCGCGGCCGACACGACCCAGGGATACATCGACGACGATCTGGCCCTGCCGGTGCAGGAAGCTCGTTTCAAGGCCGGCGAACGGTTGTTCATCAGCTGCGGCAACGTGACGCTGCTCGCGCAGCGGATGCTCGCCGAACAGGGGGTCGACTCGAGACTGGTTGGCACGATCACGCGGGAGAAGCTGAACGGGTGGGACGACGGCCACACGATGCTCGAGGTGAGGATCGGCGGCCGATGGGTGCTCTATGACCTTGCCAACAATCGCCTCGCGGTTGACCGCGCCGATCGGCCAGTGAGCCTGATCGAGCAGCTCGACGCGGGGGACGACCGGCGTTGGCGGGTGCTGGCTCACGATCGCAAGATCGATCTTCGCGGTTTGAGCAAGTCCGAGCGCCGTTACACGACCGAGACCTTCATCAAGGGCGGCCTCGAGCGATGGTACGACCGCGTGCTCGGAGTGCCCCTGATCGAGGAGCCCGCCCGCAGCGGTCGTTCCGTCTTCCACACCGGAGCGCCGCAGGTCAAGCGCTACACCGCTATCCACAGCAGCGTCTACGAGCGGGTGAACGGCGCGACCTGGCGTCGCCTCTCGCATGGGTGACTCGGCCGGCCGCGGGACGATGAGATGGTGGATCGGGGCGCCGTTCCGGGTCCTCAGGGCGCAGGCGCTGCCGCGCTGGGCGGCCGTCAAGCTGCGTACGGGGATGGCGTACAGGGGGCGCGTGCTCCCGGCCAGAGCTCGGCTGACCAGCTTCTTCTGGCTGCTCCGCCTCGGGGGCGTCGCGCTGGTCGAGCGGGCGCGGACCTCGTGGAGGAGGTTGAGGGGCGCACGCCCGCGGCTGGTCTGGGGCCCGACCGCCCTGCTCAACAACAAGTACTGGTCGAAGGCGATGGCGGAGACGGGCTATGAGAGCCTGACCTGCGCCATTGCGCCGGCGACGATCACCAAGCACGATGACTTCGACCACTACCTCGATGAGTTCGGCGCGGGTGAATCGGATACCCGCGCGCCGAGCATACGCGATGTTCGCCTGGGCCCTGCGCCGCGGCGACGTCTTCGTGATGAACTTCGACGGCGGTTTGTTGCGCTTCACGCCCCACGAGTGGCGCGAGTTCCCGCTGTTGCGGCTCGCGGGCAAGAAGCTGATCGTCTCACCCTTCGGCGGCGACATCGCGCTCCCCGGGCATCTCGGTGAGATGGAGGAGTCGACGCTCGCCGACTACCCGGAGCTGACGGAGAATGCCGAGCTCACCCGGCGGCGTGTGCTTCACGCCCTCCGCTGGGCCGACGTCAGCGTCCGCGCCCTGTGTGTCGGGTTCCTTCCCAGCTACGACGCCATCTGGATGAACCGGCTCGGGATCGACACGGATCTCTGGAAGCCCGAGGGGCGGGACTCGGGGTCGGACGGGCGCAGCGAGCCGGTCACCATCGTCACCGCCCCCAATCACCGTCGGTCAACGGGACGGCCCATCTCGAAGAGGCGGTCGGGAACCTCCGCGATGAGGGGCTCAAGATCGACCTGCGCATCCTTGAGGGGCGCCCGAACGACGAGGTGCGCGCGCAGTTGCAGACCGCCGACATCGTCGCCGACCAGTTCCTCGACCCCGGATACGGGTTGTTCCAGATCGAGGCGATGGCCGTCGGCAAACCGATGTTGACGAGGATGAGCCCGATCCCCGAAGAGTTCCGGAGCGAGTCGCTGCGCAGCTGCCCCCTCGTCGACGCCAATCCAGAGAACCTGGAAGAGCAGCTCCGCCGACTGGTCACCGACCCCCAGCTGCGACGCGAGCTCGGCGAAGCCGGACGCGAATGGGTGGTGAGGTTTCACTCGGATGAGGCCGTGGCCAGGGATTGGGCGCCGGTGATCGAGCACGCCTGGCGCGGCGCTCCGCTTCCGGCTCACCTCAAGGCCGCTGTCTAAGTTGGCGTCCTCGATGCCGCTGGAATGCCGATCGTGCGCCGCTCCGCTCGCCGTCGTGGCGGTCGATCTCGGGTTGGCGCCGAGGGCCGGGCGCTTCCCGCGCAACGACGTCTTCGGGCGAATCGACCCGTTCCACCCGCTGCGGGTGTTCGTCTGCGAGCGCTGCCTGCTGCTCCAGGTCGAACCGCTCGGGGCCGAGGAGGATGAGTTCGACTCGGATTACGCGTGGTTCTCCTCGGCATCCACAGCCTGGCTCGAGCACGCGCGGGCCTTTTCGGAAGAGGTGTCGCAAGGCCCTCGACCTCGGAGCGGACAGCAGGGTTGTTGAGGTCGCATCGAACGACGGGCACCTGCTCGAGCGATTCGCGGAGCGCGGAATCAGCGTGCTCGGCGTCGATCCCTCGGAGCAAGTCGCCCGAGCGGCGATCGAGCGCGGGATACCGACCGAGATCGAGTTCTTCGGCCGCGATTGCGCCACGCGGCTGGCCGCGGACCGGACAGCGGATCTCATAATCGCCAACAACGTGATCGCCAACGTGCCCGACCTCGAGGACTTCGTCGGCGGTTTCAAGGCGCTGCTGCGGGAGGGTGGCACGGTCACGGTCGAGACCCTGTCGCTCCTGCGGCTCATGGATACGAGAGGGTGGGACTGGATCTACCACGAGAACCTTTGGTACTTCAGCGTCCACAGCGCCCAGCGGCTGTTCAGCGCCCACGGGCTGCGGCTCTTCGACGTCGAGGAGCTGCCGACCCACGGAGGATCGCTGCGGTTGTATGCGTGCCACGACGATGAGCGCGCACGTCGGTCCTCCGGGCGGCTCGAGGACTTGCTTCGACTCGAAGAGAGCCACGGGCTCCAAGATGTGCAGACGTACCGTGCTTTCGGAGGTCAAGTACGAAGCCGACAAACGACAGATCCTGTCTGCACTGATCTCGGTGAAGGAGGAAGGGAAGCGGATCGCGGGCTACGGAGCCTCAGTGAAGGCGAACACGCTGGTCAACTACTGCGGCCTAGGAAGCGACTTCATCGACTACTGCTGCGATCTCGACGAGTGGAAGCACGGGCGCGTGCTGCCTGGAACCGAGATCGCGATCACCGGCCCGGATCAGCTGAAGGAAGACCGGCCGGACTTCGTGTTGATCTTTCCCTGGAACCACCGCGAGCAGATCATGGAGCAGCTGTCGTTCGTCCGGTCCTGGGGCGGGCGGTTTCTCGCCCGCGCGCCCGAGCTCCGGGTCTTTGAATGAGGGTCCTGGTCACAGGCGCGAGCGGGCTGCTCGGCCGGCACCTGCTCGAGCGGATCGCCGCTCAGCACGAGGTGGTCGCCCTCACCCGAGGTCGCGGCCCCGCCGACTCGAGTCTCGGGAGTCGATTGGGTGCACCAGGATCTCACCCAGCCGCTCGACACCGGGAAGCTTCCGGGCAAGGTCGACGCGGTCGCCCACCTCGCCCAGTCCACGCGCTATCGCGACTTGCCCGAGGGGGCCGAGGACGTGTTCGAGGTCAACGTCCACAGCACCTTCCGGCTGCTCGAGTACGCTCGCCGCTGTGGCGCCGAGCGGTTCGTGCTCGCATCGACCGGGGGCGTCTACAGCCACGGCTCCGCGCCGATCGACGAGGCGGCGCCACTCGCGCCGCCGGGGCCCTACTTCCGCTCCAAGCGCATCGCCGAGCTGCTGCTCGATGACTATGCCGAGTATCTGAGCGGCGTCGTGCTGCGCTTCTTCTTCATCTACGGCCCCGGCGGGGGGCGGCAGACCCTGGTGCCCCGGCTCGCAGAGCGGATCCTCTCCGGTGAGGAGGTCCGGGTCGAGGGAAACCCGGGGATGCGCATCAATCCCGTCTATGCCGAGGATGCGGCCGGCGCGGTGGAGCGGGCACTGGGCCTCGAGGACCCGACCGTGGTCAACATCGCCGGGGACGAGCTGGTGAGCATCAGCGAGCTGGTTTTGGAGCTCGGGCGCGCCCTCGGGCGCGAGCCGCAGCTGCGCAACGTGGGCGAGTCGCCGGGCGACCTGGTCGCTGACACGACGCGGATGCGCGAGCTACTGGGGGCGGGCGCGACCACTTCGCTCACAGTCGGCCTGGCGGCCGCGGCCCGATCGCTGGGCGAATCGGCTCCCACCGAGATCGGCGGACAGGCCGATGGACCTTAGGCGGCGCGCAAGGGCCCAGATCTCGCTCGCCGTCATGCGACTGAGGATGGTCTGGGCGCGATCGGTCCAGCGGGCGAGGACGCTGGTGGATCGCCTTGCCCCGAGGGCCCGTTTCGCCTCCCTGGTACTGCTGGCCCTGATCGAGCGGCCCCGCACGGCGATTCGCCGGTTCCGTGGAGCTCCGCCCCGCCTGATCTGGGGGCCGGTCCCGATCCTCTCGCTCAAGTACTGGTCCGAGGCGATGCGCGGCGCCGGATACGAGAGCCGCACCTGCGTGGCCCTGCACTATCCGATCAACAGGCGCGAGGACTTCGACGTCTATCTCGATCGCTTCACGGGAGAGAGCCCGCGCTCCCAAGCGTCTCGCCCCTTATCGCTTCCTCACCTGGGCGCTGCGCCGGGGGGACGTCTTCATCAGGTTCTTCGACGGGGGCTTTCTGCGGGGCACCCCGCACGAGTGGCGGGAGGCCCGGCTGCTGAAGCTGGCCGGCAAGAAGCTGATCGTCTCGCCCTATGGGTCGGATGTCGCCGTCGCCGGTCATCTCGATGGGCTCGAGCAGGCGCTCTACGCGGACTACCCACCGCTCGAGGAGATGTCGGAGGAGATCGAGCGCCGCGTGGTGCACACGAGCGAGTCGGCGGATCTCGTCGTTCGCAACTGGCAGCTCGGCTACCTGCCCCGCTATGACGTCGTATGGCTGAACCAGCTCGCGATCGACCTCGATCAGTGGAGCGACGCCGGCAGCGACTCCGGGTCCGACGGCCGGAACGGTGAGGTCACCGTGCTGCACGCGCCGAACCACCGCAACATCAAGGGCACCGAGTACCTCGAGCGTGCCGTTGATCAGCTGCGCACGGAAGGCCTGAGGATCAAGCTGGAGCTGCTCGAGGGCCGCCCCAACGAGGAGGTCCGGGCCGCGATGCTGGCCGCCGACGTCGTCGCCGACCAGTTCCTGCTTCCCGGCTACGCGATGGCCGCGGTGGAGGCGATGGCCGAGGGCAAGCCGGTGATGGTCAACATGAGCGCCCTTCCGGAGGATCTCCGGGCCACCGAGGCCGCCCGGGCGTGCCCGGCGGTCGATACCAGCCCGGAGCGGCTGCTGGAGAACCTACGCAGGCTGGTGGAGGACCCGGGGCTGCGGCGCGAACTGGGCGCGGCCGGCCGGGACTTCGTGCAGCGATTTCACAGCTACCCCGTGGTGGCTCGGACCTGGGAGCAGGTCATCGATCACGTCTGGCGGGGGGAACCGCTTCCCGCGTCGCTGCTTCCAGGGCATCGCTGATCGTCACGCTGCCGATCCCGGCTTCGTCCATCAGCGCGACCAGCTCGTCGTAGAAGTCGCGGCTGCCGTAGCCGGGCGAGCGGATCGCCGCGGTGGGCTCTCCGGCGAGGAACATGTCGCGTCGCGACAGATACTCCTTTGCCGAGCTCGTGTTGAGCAGCAGGTGCACCGGGTGGAAGTCGAACACGTACAGCCCGTCCTCACCCACCGCCGCCTCCAGCAACTCGCGGGCGAACGGCGCCGCCGGCTCTTCGGGCCAGAAGTCGGAAAACGAGAAGTCCATGTTGTCCATGTAGTAGATCGGTACGTGCCAGAGGCCCCAGGCCTCGCGATAGGGCGTGATCCCCCGGCGGCCCGGCTCATCGCGGGCGCTGATCCACTCGAAGCCCCGCTTCGAGAACTCGATCGAGAGCAGGTGGCTGTTGATAGCCGTGTGGGGGCGCACGCCGCGCGCCTCCGGAAACATCTCGCGTGCCGCATCCAGCACCTGGCTCCGGTCGGAGCCGGGCGCGAAGTCCGGGTGGGGACAGAGCTCGTGCAGATCCGGATCGAGGGCGGGATACCGCTCGGTGCAGAAGAAAGTGGCGGAGCCCGGGATGGCAATCGCGGAGAGGAACTCCTCCATGCGGGCGGCGTTCAGGTGGTCGGTATCGAAACTGAGACAGATCAAAGTCGCTTGCGGAGGACGAACCCGGTCAGATGCCCGATGCCCTCGAAGTCGGGGATCACCCGCGCGATCTCCCGGGCGAGCTCGTTCAGGGGGTGGTCGTAGCTGGGGGCCTCGGGGGCGACGAGCAGCGGCTGCACGATCCGGGTCAGGAAGTAGTACATGCCGAAGCGCTGGACGCGAAGCAGCTCGTAGAGCGGCTCGGTGAAGTCGAGCAGTTGGCGCTCGTGGAACTTGAGGGTGAGGAGGCGGTCGCGGCCCGCGGGGTCGATCTCGTCAAGGCCGAAGCGGCGCCGGTACTGGTTCAGCCGCTCGATTCCATCGAAGGTGCCTTCCATGAGGACGAGGATCCCGCCGGGCTTCAGCACTCTGTGGATCTCGCGCAGCGCGCCTTGCTGGCGCTCCCACTCGAGCAGCGCCATCAGGCAGCGGTGGCTGGTGACCACGTCGAACTCGCCGTCGGTGAAGGGGAGCTCGGTGACCGAGGCGGCCTCGAGCTCGACCTCGAGCTCCGGCGCCGTCTCGTCGAGGTTCCGCCGCGCGGCGTCGATCATCTGCTCGGAGTAGTCGATCCCGCAGGCGCGGATGCTCCGGGACGACGCGTACTCGCGCAGCGCCACGCCGGGACCGCAGCCGACGTCGAGCACCGCGTCCCCGTCGCGCATGTACTCGCGGCCGAGATCGATCTCGAGCTCGCGGAGCCGGAAGTCGCAGGCGGTGGTGCGCTCGTCGCCGCTCTGCGCGATCTCGTCGTAGCGCGCCTTGAGGAGTGCGTCGTCGTCAGCCAAGGGCGGTGATGGTATCCGGGGCAGCTGCTGCCTAGTTGACCGGGATCGAGAACTCATGCATGCTCCATGAGCACGGGTCCCGTGTCGTTGGGCAGGCGGTCGAGCTCACCGAATTGGCCACGACCCCGCGCAGAACGTCCGGGGAATACCCCTGCGGCGAGGCCCACGGCTTGTCAAGCGTCGGCTGGTAGGTGTCGGTCGATCCGGCCGGAAACCCGAAGTCGTTGATCGGTATCTCATAGTTGTGCCGGGTCCAGGTGTCGCCGCCGTCGGCGCTTTCCGAGATGGTGAGGTTGGGCCCGGGCACGCCCACCTTGTCGTTCTCCGAGCCGTCCATCCGGTTGTCGTCCTCGACGATGTAGATTCGCCCGGCGCTGTCCACTTGCAGGTCGGCGGAGTAGTCGTGGCACCCGACCGCGATTGGTTTTCGAAATTTCCCGCGACCGGCCCTTGCCTCCTTGACCAGGTAGCTGTTGCAGCGTCCGTGCCTGGTCTTCCTGCCGTAGAGCAGATAGAGCTTCCCGTCGGGTCCGAAGGCCATGCTCGAGGGGAACACGTAGCGGCGCGGCCAGAAGGGGCGGGAGATGGAGTCAGTGAATGAGGGGCGGCGAAAGCCTGAGCCCGAAAGCTTGAAGAGGGCAAGGCCCTTGGACGCGCGCCTGCGGGAAGTCTGGAGGTATTCCGCGACGCTGTAGTAGCGCACTCCCTGGGGCGAGATCGCGATTTGCGGATAGACCTGGTGGGACGGCGGGAAACGCTTCGGCGCGCGGCTGACCGACGAATTGGGGACGCCCAACTCGAAGAGTCCCTGTCTGGAGTTGGCCGGGAGGGCAAGGCTCGCGAAGGTCTCACCGTTCGCCGGATCGGTCGCGATGCTCATGTACCCGAGGGCCTGATCGCTGTACTCCGCGTAGCTCTCATACAAAGAGGACTCGTCGAGGTTGATCGATCCATCAGGAAGCCGCGTCGAGAAGACCAGGTCGTAGAAGCGGGTGCTCGCGCCCGCGTCCGCTCCACCGGAGGTGCAGGAGGTGACGGCCGGAGAAAGGTGCGGCAGGCAGTCGAAGGCGACGTGCAGCCGGCCCCGGGTGTCAATCGCGAGTCCCGGGTGTTGATGGATGTACTTGAAGGCGCGACCCGTGTCTGTCCATTCCCCCGGGGTAGGTTTGAGCCGCCGCTTGTAGATCGAGGCCATGCGTGTGCCGACATCGCTCGTGTAGCGAGTGAAGACGGCGTAAGACCAGTCGCCCGTGCTCACCAACTTGGGCAGATGGGTAGCCCAGGTGGAAGGGGTTTCGACAGGAAAAATCGGGTCCGACGCGATCCGCTTGCTTTCGAGCGCTCCGAGTGTCGCCTCGGATCTGGCCGCGTTCACCGACGCACCCGCAAGCGTCAGAGCCGCCACCATCACGAGGGACAGCCACCTCCGGTTGAGGCGAGCCAGACGGATGATTGTGCTCCCGGTCAAGCCTTTGAGGCTACTGCGCCGCGCCGCCCAGCCCCTCTACCCATTATTTGCGTCGAGCCAGCACGCTTATGCCGCTCTCGGCGCGGTCGAGATGCTCGACCTCGAGGCCGGCATCGCCGCACCAGCCCCTCACCTCATCCTCCGTGTGACGGGAGGCGTAGGGCGGGTGGTACCAGTCGAAGTTGACGAGGGTGTTGAGCCGCTCGGAGAAGTCCTCGTTCCAGAAGCACTTCAGGAAGGTCCAATAGATGAGCCGCTGCACATCGTGCTCGCCGGGCTCGATGCCGAGCAGCGGCACACCCTTCTCGAGCTTTACCTTGGCGTCGAGCCGCGAGAGCTCGCGGCCGAGCTCGGTCATCTGGGCGCTGAACTCCATGCAGTCCGCGACCGACATCTGGGTCGTCCGCTTGCGGATCTCGGTGTCGGCCATCTCCCGGAGAAGAGCCTTCTCGACGTAGACGTAAACGGCGAGGTGTCCGCCGGGACGCAGCCTCTTGGCCAGTTCCGCGAATGCTCGCGCCGCATCGGGCGTGTGGTGGATGACCTGGTCGGATGAAACGAAGTCGAAGCTCTCTTCGGCGAACGGCAGCTCGAGGATGTCGCCCTGTACGTAACTGAGGTTGCCGGGCCCGTTGGGGCCGCCGAAATGCCGCTCGGCGATCACCACGCCTTCGCTGAGGTCAAGGCCGTAGACCCGCGCATCGGGGGCGAGCTTCGCGAACCGCGCCGCGTCGCCGCCGAGACCGGTGCCGGCCTCGAGCACCGCTTCGCGGCCGACGAGGAATTCGCCCAGACCGGCCTCGTCCCCGAATCCGAAGCGCTCGACATACCACTCGTACTGCTGGGCGAAACGTTGCTCGAGCTCATCGGGGCTGACGAAGTTCCACTTCGCCGAGAAGCTGTCGAAGGTGCCCGCCTGATCATCGCCGCCGCCGGAGCCCGGGGCCAGCCTCGGCACACCGCCGGATATCTCGAACGAGTGGCCGGCCTGGCAGGCCAGCGTCCCCGTTTCGACGTCGCCGTCCCCCTCGACGCCCTCCAGCTTCAGCGGCCCGCCGTCGTGCGGGCACGCGAGCGCCTCAACCGCCTGTCGTTTCAACGGCCTCCCGCCGCTCGCCGAGCTCCTCCTGGTGGGTGCGCCGCCACTCGATCAGCTCGCGAAGCCCGTCCTCGAGCTCGACCTCGGCCCGAAAGCCGATCTCCTTCTCGGCGAGCTCGGTGCTGCCGATCCGGTTCTTGACGAAGGTGAGGCCGGCGGGCTCGTATTCGATCCCGACATCGGAGCCCGTGATCTCGAGGATCAGCTCGGCGAGCTCCTTGACCGTCGTCCGCGTCCCCATGCCGGCGTTGTAGAAGCCGTCGACGGCGTCGGCCTTCATCGCGCAGACGTTGGCTGCCGCGCAGTCGCCCACGTAGACGAAGTCATATGCCTGGCTGCCGTCGCCGAATATCGTCAGCGGCTCGCCACGGTCGATCGAGTCGAGCATCTTCATGATCACCGCGATGTAGGCGCCGCGGTAGTCCTGGCGCGGCCCGTAGACGTTCATGTAACGGAGCCCGACGACCGGCAGTTCGTAGCGCTGGAAGTAGGCACGGCACATCGCCTCGCCCGCGACCTTGGTGGCACCGTAGAAGTTCTCAAAGTTGAACGGGTGGTCTTCGGTCATCGGCTCCTCGACGGCGTCGCCGTAGACAGAGGCCGAGGAGGAAAAGACGAGCCGCTTGACGTCGTTCGCGACGCAGGCCTCGAGCACGTTGAAGGTGCCGCCGATGTTGACCTCGAACGCCGAGCGGGGGTACTGGTAGCAGTGCAGCAGCCACAGGGCCGCGAAGTGGAAGACGCCGTCGGCACCCTCGAGCGCGGCATTCAGCAGATCGGTGCGGGTGATGTCGCCGCCGTTCGGGTAGATCGAGACGCGCTCGTCCTTGAGCGCCTCGGCGAGGTTCTCGTGCGTGCCGCGGCTGAAGTTGTCGTAGACGACGATCTCGGCGGCGTCCTCGCGCACCAGGGCATCGACCGTATGCGAGCCGATCAGGCCCCCGCCGCCGATCACGGCCAGCTTCTTTCCCTTCAGGTCCATCGCTGCGCTCAGAATAGAGACTCGAGGGTGACGCACTCGCCCGAGCCGGGCAGCGTAGCTGGGCGGGTGCGCCCATAATCCTTGGTCTTGACCGCATCGCCGGACATCGTCATGCGCGGCCCGATGAGGCTCCGCGAGCTCGCCGAGCGCCTCGGGCTCGAGCTCCGCGGGCCCGACCTCGAGATCGTCACCTTCGGGGCGCTCAACACCCGATCCCCGAACACCGACCGCATGTTGACCTGGATCGTGGACCCGGCCCTCGCGCCCGAGCTCGACCGCGTCGGGATCGCCGCCTGTGTGGTCGGCGAGCGCGACGCCGAGACGCTCGGCGACCACTCGCTGCTGATCACAGACCACGACCCTGCCGAGGTCTTTTATTCGATCTTCTTGGACGCGGCGCGCGATGCGGAGTGGGAGCAGCTGGGTTCCGGGCGCGGGACCGGCGTCGAGATCGCCTCGACGGCCGTCGTCCACGAGGGAGTCCAGCTCGGCGACGACTGCGTGATCATGGACCACGCCGTCATCCTTCCCAACAGCCGCCTCGGCGACCGCGTCACGGTGAAACCGAACGCGACGGTCGGCGGTGACGGGTTCCTGGCCACGATGGTCGACGGCAGGCAAACGATGGTCCCTCACATGGGCGGCGTCTGGATCGGAGACGACGTCCAGATCGGGTCGCAGACCTGCGTCGATAGGGGGATGTTCGGCGGCTTCACCGAGATCGGGTCGGAAACGCGGATCGACAACCTCGTTCACGTCGGCCATTCGGCGGCCCTCGGCGAGCGCGGCCTCGTCGCCGCCTGCGCGGAGATCGGCACGATCGTCGCCGAAGAGGGCTTTTGGCTCGGGCCGCAGACCTGCGCGCTGCAGGGTCTCATCCTCGGCCGCTACTCCTACGCCGGTATCGGCTCGGTGCTCGTCCGCGACATCCCCGATCACGGCCTCGTCTACGGCTCGCCCGCGAAGCAGCAGGGCTGGATGTGCGTCTGCCGGACCAAGCTCGAGCCCTCGGGCGGCAAGGCGACCTGCCGCAGGTGCAGGCGCGAGTACACCGAGCGGGACGACGGCCTCACCGAGGTCGCACCGGTCTCAGCCGGCTGAGACACGTTCTGTGTCGAGCCCGGCACGGCTGCCGCTGATCCGACGCCTGCTGGGACGCCCGGCCCGGATCCTGCACGCGCCCTGGAACGTCGGCGGGCACCCGGGCGGCCTCTCGCGCGCCGAGCGCGAGCTCGGCCTGGTCAGCGACGTGCTCGTCCTCGAGCAGCATCCGTATGGATACCCCGCCGACATCGACCTCCAGATTCCCGCCGCCATCCACGGGCGCCCCGAGTACCCGGGCATCGTCCGGGAGGCGACCGAGAAGCTGGTCAACCGCTACGACGTCTTTCACTTCAACTTCGGACAGACGATCATGCAGGTGCTGGACGAGGAGCTGAAGCTGCACACCGAGCTCCCGAGGCTGAAGGAGGCGGGAAAGACGATCCTGGTGACGTTTCAGGGCGACGACGCCCGGCCTCCGGAAGCCAACCCCGTTGTCAACTACACCGAGACCGACCTCGAGCAGATCAAGATCCTCCAGGACCAGCGCCGCGACGCAATGCTGCGCTACGCAGACCGCGTCTTCTACCTGCCGCCCGACCTGAAGCAGTGGCTGCCGGGGGAGAGTTCCGTCCCTACGCCCACCTCGACCCGCGCACGATCGAGCCGGTGCCGCCGCCCGGCGGCGATGAGGTCGTCGTCGTTCACGCGCCCTCGAACCGGGCGCAGAAGGGAACCGAGTACATCATCACCGCGGTCGATGGCCTCCGCGCAGAAGGGGTGCCGGTGCGGCTCGACCTCGTCGAAGGCGTCCAGCACAGCGAGGCGCTGCAGCGATATACCGCCGCCGACATCGGCATCGACCAGCTCCATTTCGGCTGGTACGGCGGGGTCGCAGTCGAGATGATGGCCGCGGCGCGGCCGGTGCTCTGCCGGGTCCTCGACGAGGAGCCGTGGACGACGGCGATCACCCCAGAGCTGCCGATCGTGCGTACAGACGTGACCACGCTGGCCGACGACATTCGGGCATTGGTCGAGGACCCGGGGCGACGGCTCGAGCTCGGCGCTGCGGGGCGTCGTTTCGTCGAGCGCCACCACGACCCACGCCGTATTGCCGCCGCAAACCTCGAGGGGATCGTCGAGATCCCCGATCCACCCCCATCACGCTAGCCTCTCGTCGCTGATGAAGGCACTGATCACAGGCGGCAGCGGGTTCCTGGGCTCCCACACCGCCGACAGGCTGCTGTCGGAAGGCAACGAGGTGCTCGTGCTCGACAACTACGAGACCGGGCGCCGCGACAACCTCTCCGAGCAGGAGGGCCTCGAGATCGTCGAGGGCTCGATCACCGACACCGAGCTGGTCGACGAGACCTTCAAGCGCTTCGAGCCCGATGTCGTCCTGCACGCGGCGGCCTCTTACGCCGACGGTGATGCCTGGGAGAACGACGTGACCGTGAACGGGATGGGGACCGTGAACGTGATCCGCGCCTCGCAGGAGGTTGACGTCGATCGCATCATCTACTTCACGACCGGGCTCTCCTACGGGATCCACCACAACGAGCACCCGATCACGCTCAACCATCCCGCAGCCCGGTGGGTCGAGCTACGCGATCACCAAGACGACCGGCGAGCACTTCGTCGCCATGTCGGGGCTCGACTACGTCACCTTCCGGATCGCCAACATCTACGGGCCGCGCAACATCTCGGGGCCGGCGCCGACCTTCTACAAGCGGCTCTCGGAGGGCAAGCCGGTCTTCGTCACCGAGTCGCGCCGCGACCAGATGTACGTCGACGACCTCGTCGACCTGTTCATGATGGGAATCAAGGGCACCGGCAGCGGCCCCTACCACGTCAGCTCCGGCACCGACCGGCCGGTCAAGGACATGTTCGACCTCGTCGTCGAGGCGATGGGAGTCGAGCTCGACGAGGACGTCGAGGTACGCCCCACTCCCGAGGACGACGCGCCGACCATGCTGCTCGACCCGAGCCGCACCGTCGAGGACTTCGGCTGGAAGCCCACCACCCAGATGGAGGAGGGCATCCCGAAGACGGTCGAGTGGTACCGCGAAAACGAAATCGGCGAGACCTACACCCACCTCAAGGCCGAGGACCTGAAGGTCCGCTAACCGATGTGCGGCATCGCCGGCGCAGCCTCGGCGTCGGGAATCGACCCCCGAGACCTGGTGGCGATGGGCGATGCGATCCGCCATCGCGGGCCCGATGGCGAGGGCTACACGCTGTTCGGCAACGAAGCGGCCTGCGCCGCCTCGAGCGCTCTGAGCTCGACAGCCGAGGCCGGCGGGCCCCCGGCTCACGCCGGCTTTGCCCATCGCCGGCTCTCGATCATCGACCTCACCGAAGCGAGCGACCAGCCGCTCCACGACCCCTCCGGCGAGCTCGCGATCGCCTACAACGGCGAGCTCTACAACTACGTCGAGCTGCGCGACCGAGCTCGAGGGCGCCGGCCGCGAGTTCCGGACGAGCGGCGACACCGAAGTCGTCCTGGGCGCCTATGCGGAATGGGGGCCGGCGTGCCTCGAGCGGATGGTCGGGATGTGGGCGCTGGCGATCCTCGACCTGCGAAAGCAGAGCATTTTCCTCGCGGTCGACCGGTTCGGCATCAAGCCGCTCTTCTACACGCTCGCCGGCGACGCGCTCTACTTCGCCTCAGAGATCAAGGCGCTCGCCGCCGTCCCCTCGGTCGAACTGGCCCCGAACGAGGCGGCGGTGCGCAAGTTCCTGTTCAGCGCCCGCGTCGACGAGGGCGACCAGACCTTCTTCGAGGGCGTCAGGCGGCTGCCGCCGGCCCACCACGCGAGTGTGCCGATCGGCCGGCCGGAGGCGATGGGAGAGCCGAAGCGCTACTGGAGCTACCCGGCGCAGAGCTTCAAGGCTCGCGTCAGAGCGGCCGCGGCCGAGTTCGCCGAGCGCTTCACCGAATCAGTGCGCGTCCACCTGCGCAGCGACGTCCCCGTCGGGACCTGCCTCAGCGGCGGGCTCGACTCCTCGGGGATCGTCTGCATCGCCGACAAGCTGCGGCGCGAAGGCAAGGTGCCGCACTACTCGCACCAGGGCTTCGGCTACATCCCCGACGACGAGAGCGTCTCCGAGCGCCGCTTCATGGAGGAGGTGGTCGCGAAGACCGGGATCGAGATGACCTACGTGCACCCCTCACATCAGCAGTTCCAGGATGCGCTGCTCGACATCGTGCGCTTCCAGGACGAGCCGTTCGGGACGACGAGCATCGCCGCACAGTGGTTCGTCTTCGACGCCGCGCAGAAGGCAAAGCTGAAGGTGATGCTCGACGGGCAGGGTGCCGACGAGGTGCTCGGCGGCTACCACGGTTACTTCCCCTCGATCGGGATCTCGCTCCTGAAGGCGCAGCGGCCGCTCGCCTACGCGAACTTCAACCGCAAGTACCGCCGCCTGAGTGGGTCTTCGGTGATGTCGACCCGCGAGGCAATCCACTACCTGCGTCACCCCGAGCTGCTTGACCGCGAGCAGCTTCCAACGCCCCCGCCCGGGATGCCGGATGGCCCGGTCGCGACCGCTGCTCACCGAGGAGCTCAAGGACAGCTACGTTCCCGAGGACTGGCTCACCGACTACTGGGGCTCGATCAACGAGCTGCTCGAGGCCCACGCCGGCTATCACGGCCTGCCCTCGCTGCTCCGCTTCGAGGACCGCAACTCGATGGCGCACTCGATCGAGGCCCGCGTTCCGTTCCTGGACCACCGCCTGGTCGAGTTCGCCTTCAGCCTCCGGGGCGACTACAAGATGCACGGCGTGAAAACCAAGAGCGTCCTCCGCGATGCGCTCAAGGGGATCCTGCCCGAGCCGATCCGCACCCGCAAGGACAAGATCGGCTTCCGCGCCGAGCCGACCGCGACCTGGGCGCTCGCCGAGCAGAACCGTGACGCGCTGCTCGCGAACCGCACGCCGTGGGAGGAGCGCTGGTTCGACCGCGGCGGCCTCGACTCGCTGCTCGGCGGCGCCGGTCGCGGCGAGGAGAACGAGCACACGCTCTGGCGCATCCTCAGCCTGAAGCTCTGGCTGCGAAGCTTCTGGGCCGACGAGGCCTCGCCGCTTGCGGCCTGACCAAAGTCGTCACCCCGTGAACATCCTGCACGTCTACATGCTGAGTCAGGATCGCCCGAGATCGACCGCGGTCGATCATCTGTTCTCGTTTCGCCGCTACGGCCGCGGGGCCCAGATCTACCTCAACCTGGCGATGCGCAAGGTGCCGACCTGGATGCAAAGCGCCGAATTCGACGCCGTCGTCTACCACACGAGCTTCTTCTCGCAGCGATGGGGCGAGGGGACGTTCGAGGCCGGGACGAAGCTCGCCGAACCGCTCAGGGGCGTCGGCCGGGTTCGGGTCGCGCTCCCCCAGGACGAGTTCATGAAGACGAACCTGCTCACCGAGTTCATCAACGAGTTCGAGATCGACCACGTGTTTACGCTCGCGGGCGAGTCGGCGCGGTCGAAGATCTATGCCGGCGTCGATCGCGACCGCGTCGGCCTCTCGCAGGTCCTCCCCGGTTATCTCTCCGATCACACCCGGAAGCGAATCGACCGGATCGTTGCGCGGACGCAGGAGCGCCCGATCGATGTCGGCTACCGCGCCTGGCCGGGGGCGCCGTGGCTCGGGCGCCACGCTCTGCTCAAGGGCGAGGTCGGCAGCCGAACCGAGGAGATGGCGCCGGCCCACGGGCTCACGGTTGACGTCTCGGCACGGGACTCGGAGGTGTTCACCGGTGACTCCTGGTTCCAGTTCTTGGCCTCGTGCAAGTACACGGTCGGCTGCGAGGGGGGTGCCGGGATGCACGATCCCGATGGCCAGATCAGGATCCGCACCGAGCGGTTCATGGCCCAGCATCCCGACGCCGGCTTCGACGAGATCGAGGCCGCCTGCTTCCCCGGCCTCGACGGCAACCTCGACTACTTCGCGATCGGCCCGCGGCATATCGAGGCCTGCGCAACGAGGACCTGCCAGGTGCTGGTCGAGGGCGACTACCAGGGAGTCCTCCGGCCCGAGGAGCACTACATCCCGGTGAAGCGCGACCTCTCCGACCTCGACAGGGCCCTCGAGTTGGTCGAGCAGGACCAGCTGCGCAGCGAAATCACCGAGCGGGCCTACCGCGACGTGATCGAGAGTGGCAGATACAGCTACCAGTCCCTCGTCCGGACGGTCGAGCGCGTGACGACGATGAGCGAAGAGCCGGCGAGCGGCAGGCCCGCTGCGGCGATCGCGGTACGGGCGCCCGTTCAACGCGCCGCCGACGGGTTTTCACGGCTCCGGATCGTCTACCTGGCTCGAGTCTGGCCTCACCTCCATCGCGCCAAGCACCGGATCGTCACGCACCGCCTTTACGACTACGCGGTGCGATACAGCCCGCATCGCCTCCTGCCGGCTGCGTGGGCGCGGCTGATGAGGAGCATCCGCCGTCGCCACTCGGGGACCTGACCCGATGAGCCGAGTCGTCACCGTGACCCCCACCGCTACGATGCCGCGCTGATGGAAACGGGGGCCTACAGCGATCTGCGCTGTCCGACCTGCCTCGGCGAGCTGCGGCTGGAGCCGTTCACCACCGAGCAGACCGACGGGCGCGACTACGTCGTCGACGGGGTGCTGCTCTGCGAGAGCTGCCGGATCCGCTATCCGATCGAGGCCGACACACCGGTGATGCTGCGCTTCACCACTCCCTTTCACGAGTGGTTCTCGAAACAGCACGATGGTGACCTGCAGGGGTCGGCCGACTACAAGTGGCCCGACGCCGACGCCCGCAAGGGCGAGGAGGCGGTGCAGGAGACGTTCACCGACGAGTGGGACCTGACCAGCGAGAACGAGTTCTCGTTCACCTTCACCCAGGAGCAGCTCGAGGACCTGAACCGCAAGGTCTGGCTTCAGCACTTCGACCGCAATCCGGAGGATCGTCCACAGCTCGCTGCTCGACGTCGGCGCCGGGATGGGAATGGAGACGACGGCGCTGCAGCGGGTGACCGGCGCCGAGAAGACGTTCGGCATCGACCTCAACTTCACGATCCTTCACCGCCGCGACGAGTTCCGCCGCCAGCCGGGGATCAACTACGTCGTCGCCTCGCTCTTCGACCTCCCGTTCGCGGAGCGGTCGTTCGACCTCGTCTACTGCGAGGGGGTGCTCCACCACACCTACTCGACCTTCGAGGGCTTCCAGTCGATCTCGAAGCGGGCCGCTGACGACGGCTTCCTGTTCATCTGGGTCTACGGCGCCGAGGACCACCTCGTCAACACGCCGCGCTGGTGGCACCGCCGCCACAACTTCGTCGAGTGGGTGTTCCGGCCGCTGATCTCGCGCTCGCCCCGCCCGATCCGCAACGCGATCTTCAAGCTCCTGGTCGCGGGCTCGTATGTGCGTCGCTGGGGCCCCTCGCACGCCAGGCTCGGCAAGCTCCGCTACGGCGACCGCTGGAAGCCCTCGAACACCGAGCACGCGCTCCGCGACTGGCTCTCCCCCCGCTACGCGCACCGTCATGGCTACAACGAGGTCAGCGAATGGTTCGAGGCCGACGGCTTCCGGGTCGTCGAGATCCAGTCCTCGCAGGGCTCGCGCGAGCTATTCGGCGTCCCGCAGATGGGGGTCGGGATGCTCGGCCGGCAGCAGGGGGAGAGAGCGGAGAAGCCTGCGGACAGCAGGGCGGAAGCGCTCAAGGTGAGTTAGCTCTGGCCCGCGTCGTAACCGTTACCTCGATCCCACTCGAGCGCGACAGCCGCTCACTCAAGTTCGCCGCCTCGGTCGCCAGGCTGGGACACGAATCGATCGTCGTCGAGGGTGAGGCAAGCTCGATGCTCGACAGCGGCCTGCCCTTCGAGCTGATCTCGCCGCCGCCGGGGCAGCTCACAGGCGGCGTCCGCAAGGGCAGTCCGAAGGTGCCCGGTCCCACGTTCCTGACCCGGATCACGGCGCGGCTTCCGCGGCCACTGGCGATTCCGATCGGGCTCATCACGAACCCGATCAACAAGTGGATCCTGCACCCGGCGCGTTCGTGGATCTACAGCCTGCGCTACCACCTCCATAGCTACCGCGAGGCGAACCGGGAGACGATGGAGCTGCTGCCCGACGCCGATGTCTACTGGCTTCACAGCTACAAGCAGTACCGGGCGGTGCGAAGCAAGGCGAAGAAGAACGACGCTCGACTGCTCTATGACACCCCCGACGCCTACTGGGAACCAGGGCAAGCGGTCACCGAGCACGGCGTCGAGCGGATCGCGCTGCGGACGTTCGAGCAGATCGAGAAGACCGCGGCGCGCAGGGCCGAGCGGTTCACGACCTGCGGCGACGGCATCGCCCGGCTGCTCGAGAAGCGGTTCGGGCGCCGGCCCGACGTAGTCCGCAACGCCCACGAGCTTCGCCTCGACACGGGCGTCGAGCGCGACGTGCGGCAGGTGGCCGGTGTCGGCCCTGAGGACTTCCTGCTCGTCCTCGCCGGGCAGTGGAAGCCGGGCACGGCAGTCCGCGAAGGGCTTGAGGCGATGCAGAGGCTCCCTGCCCAGGTTCACCTCGCGTTCGTCGGCAACGACCACGAGGCGCGCTCACGCGGGCTGGTCGACGAGATGGGGCTCGCCGACCGCGTCCATCTCCTGCAGCCGGTCGCACCGACCGAAGTCAACAGCTTCATCCGCACCGCCGACGCGACGCTCCTCCTCTACCCCGCCTACAACCCGAACTACCTCTACGGGCTGCCGAACGGATTTTTTCACGCGGTGGCGGCCGGGCTGCCGGTCCTCTATCCGCCACTTCCGGAGATCGCCGCGCTCGCCACCGAGCACGATCTCGGAATCGAGTTCGACCCCACCGACCCCGCCTCGATCGACCGCTCTGTGCGCGCTCTGCTCGACGATCCCGAAGCGAGGGGCCGATACCGCGCAAATGCCGAGAAAGCTCGCCAGGTGATCAACTGGGAGCACGAAGAACGGACCCTTGCGGAGATCCTGGGCCCTGGCGCTTAGCCTTACTCGATGCCCGAAGGCTTCTCCAAGGTTCTTGTCCTGGCGCCCCATACCGACGACGGCGAGCTCGCCGCCGGCGGATCGATAGCGCGCTGGACCCGAGAGGGAGCGGAGGTTCACTACGTTGCCTTTTCGGGCTGCCAGTCCTCGGTCCCGGAGGGCTGGCATCCCGACGTGCTGCTCGACGAGGTCAAGGCGGCAACCAAGGTCCTCGGCGTCGTTCCGGAAAACCTCGAGGTTCTCGACTTCGAGGTGCGCCGCTTCGCCTCGGTCCGCCAGGAGCTCCTGCAGACGATGGTCGACCTGAACGCCGCGCTCGAGCCCGACCTGGTGCTGATGCCGACCGTCGAGGATCTGCATCAGGACCACCATGTGGTGGCGATCGAAGGCAGGCGCGCCTTCAAGCGCCGCTCGATCCTCGCCTACGAGGCACCGTGGAACAACATCCAGTTTCGAACGGAGTGCTTCGTCACCCTCAGCGAGGAGGACGTGCAGACCAAGCTCGACGCCGTCAAGGCGTACGAATCACAGTCACAGCGCGACTATGTCAACGACGATTTTCTGCGATCACAGCTGCGCTTCCGCGGGACTCAGATCGGCGTCCCCTACGCCGAAGCGTTCGAGGTAGTGCGCTGGATCGTCACGTGACTTAACCGGGCTTCTTTATTGACTTGGCCGGCAGCCCGGCGACGACGTCATCGGCGGCGACGTCCTTGAGCACGACCGCACCGAGCCCGACCAGGCTCCCGCCACCTACCTCGAGCCCGTTCTTGATCACCGCTCCAGGGGCGGTCCAGCTCTCGGCGCCGAGCTTCGTGCTGCCACCGACCATCGAAAGCGCGATCACCATCGCCCGCTCGCCGACCTCGACGTTGTGGGCGATGTGGCAGAGGTTGTCGACCTTCGCGCCGGCGCGGATCGTCGTGTCGCCGAGCACGCCGCGGTCGACGCAGGTGTTGGCGCCGATCTCGACGCCGTCCTCGATCACGACCCCGCCCTGGTGCTCGAGCTTGACCCACTCCCCGTCCTCCCCCTGCTCGTAGCCGAAGCCGTCGGTGCCGATCACGACTCCCGGCCAGATCGTGCAGCCGGACCCGATCCGGGTCCCGGCGCGGATCGAGACGTGGTCCTTGATCACCGTCCCGGCTCCGACCTCGACGCCGTCGCCGATCGTCGTATAGCCGCCGATGTAGGCGTCCTCGGCGATCGCCGCCCCGTCACCGATCATCGCGGTCGGCTCGACCCCCGTCGGACGCGGCTCGCTGCCGAACTCGCGCAGCGCGAGCGCGAAGGCGAGCCGCGGCCGCTCGACCGCAAGCACGGCCGGGTCCCCGTCCGGCGCGTTCGCCCCGAGGGGCGCGATCACCGCCGCTGCCTTGATCTGCGACCAGTCGTTCTCGGCGCTCCTCGTCCAGGTGAGGGTGTTCTGGCGCGTGTCGGAGAGCGGAGAGAAACCGTCGAGGCTCGCGTGGCGGTCAGGAACCGCCGCGTCCCCGAGCCCCGCCTCGCGCTGCAGCAGGTCTACGAGCTCGCCGACCGTGAACGGCATCAGGCCCTGACGCGCTCTTCCTGCCGCTCGCTCTCGCCGAGCTCGTTGTACCAGGCCCACAGCCGGCGGATGCCCTCCTCGAGGCTGACCCCGGCGGTATAGCCGAGGATCTCCTTCTGCTTGGTCAGATCGGGGATCCGGCGCAGCACGTCCTGGTAGTCGCGCGAGAACGACTCGTAGGGAACGAGCTCGATGTTCGGCTCGCCTCCGACGCCGGAGAGCTCGTGCATGAGCACCGCCAGGTCCTTGATCGAGATCTCGTGGTCGGAGCCGATGTTGATGATCTCGCCGTTCGCCTCGTCGCGCTCGATCGCCAGCGAGGTCGCCTCGACCATGTCGTCGATGTGGGTGAAGCAGCGCGTCTGCGAGCCGTCGCCGTGGACCTCGATCGGCTCGCCCTTCGAGATCGCTTCGAGGAAGACGCCCTGCGGCCCTCCCCACCAGTTCAGGTACTGGCGCTCACCGTAGCTTCCGAAGTAGCGCAGCACGACGATCGGCAGGTGGTACTCGTCCTGGTAGGCGAACGCCATGTGCTCGTCGGTGAGCTTGGTGACGCCGTAGGACCAGCGCGGCGTCGTGCTCGGCCCGATCACCGAGTTGCCGTCCTCGCGGAACGGGAGGTCGGGGCTGCGGCCGTAGACGTCGGAGGTCGAGGCGAGGATGAACTTGGCCTTGCTCTGATGGGCGACCTCGAGCGCGATCCGGTTCGCCTGCAGGTTGACGGTCAGGTTGTCGAGCGCGCTCCCGTAGCGGGGGATCTTGGTCGCCGCCAGGTTGACGACGACGTCGCTGCCTTCGCCGAGCTCGAGCATCTTGTCGAGATCGCGGCAGTCCATCTCGACGAACTCGTAGTCGTCGCGGTCGAAGTTGTGCTCGATCACCTCCTTGCGCCCCTTGCTGAGATCATCGACGCTGACGACCTCCCAGCCGCGGGTAAGCAGCGAATCGGTGAGGTGCGAGCCGATAAAGCCCGCCCCTCCTGTGATCAGGGCCTTCATAGGGGCGTGAAGGGTAGCCGCACCCGCGCTCAGCGCACGGCCTCGGCCGAGCCGAGCGGATCGGCCGGCACAGGGCGACCTTCACCGCCTGCCTCGAGCGAGTGCTGCAGGCCCTCGAGCACCCGGACGACGCGCAGCGCAGAGCGGCCGTCGGTGCGCGGGGTCTTGCCGCCGGCAACGCACTCGAGCCAGTGCTCCATCTCGATCCGCAGCGGCTCCTTGCTCGAAATCGCGGGGCTCGTGATCTCTCCGCTGCGCGCGACGTAGTCGCCGATCGAAGCCTCGTCGGGGTCGAAGCCCTTGTCGTAGATCGTCAGCTTGCGCTCCAGGGTCATGTCGTCGAAGACCGCCATCTTCTGCGAGCCGACGACGGTGATCCGCCGCTCCTTGTGCGGGTCGAGCCAGGAGAGGTGCATGTGCGCGGTCGGTCCCGAGGGGAAGCCCATGTGGGCGAAGGCGACGTCCTCCACTCCGACCTGGACGCCGCGGTGACCGTGCGCGAAAAGCTCGCTCGGCTCCTCGCCGGCGAGCTTCAAGATCACCGAGAGGTCGTGGGCGCCGAGGTCCCAGAGCACGTTCTCGTCCTCGCGCAGCTTGCCGAGGTTGACGCGGTTGCCGTAGATGTAGACGAGCTCGCCGAGATCGCCGGCGGCGAGGTGCGCCTCGAGCGCCTCGATCCCGGGGTGGTACTCGAGCAGGTGGCCGACCATCAGCACCAGGCCGCGCTCCTCGGCCTTGCTGACGACCTCGGCCGCGTCGGAGATCGAGTGGGCGAGCGGCTTCTCGACGAAGATGTGCTTGCCGGCGTCGAGCGCCCGCAGCGCGACCGCGGCATGGTCGGAGACCGGCGCCGTGATCGCGACCGCGTCGAGCTCGTCGTCGGCGAGCATCTCCTCGAGCGAGTCGGTGAACTGGGTCTTCGGGAAGACCGCGGCCCAGCGCTCGCGGCGCTCGGGGTCGGTCTCGCAGCACCACTTCACGGTGCTCTCGTCGATCGCGCTCAGGTTTCGGGCCACGTTCGGGCCCCAGTAGCCGAGCCCGACCACGCCCGCGGTGATGCTCACGTCGCCCGCCCAGGCACGGTTTGCAGCGATTTCACGCTCGCAAGGCTACTGGTGACGGTCGCTACGATCCGCCATCGATCATGCGGGTCTGCGTCGTCACTTCGATTGCCGTCGAGCGGGATACCCGCGCGTACAAGTTCGCTGCTTCGGCCGCCCGGCTCGGCCACCAGGCAACGGTCGTCGAGGGCGAGCCGAGCACGGAGCTCGATGAGGAGCTGGCCTTCGAGCTCCGCTCACCGCCGACCGGCAACGTCGAAAACGGGGTCAGGAAGGGGGCGCCGACGCCCACCGGGCCGTCGATCCTGACCCGGCTCGCCGGGCGCGTGCCGCGGCCCTTCGACGGCCTGGCTCGGGCCCTCGCATGGCCGCTGAACCGCTTCCTCGTCGACCCGCTCACCAGCGTGTCGTTCGTGCTCCGCTCGGCCGTGCACGACTACCGAAGCCGCAACGTGGAGACGGCGGCGCTGCTCCCCGACGCCGACCTCTACTGGCTGCTCTCCTTCTACCAGTACCCGAGCGTCTACCGGAAGGCGCGGCGCCTGGGTGCCCGCTTCTTCTACGACGCGCCCGACGCCCCGTGGGAGCCGGGCACGACCCTGCCCCCGGCCAGCCGCACCGCAGCCGCCGTGCTGCGGGTCTACGAGGCGATCGAGAAGTCGTGCTTCCGGCGCGCCGAGCAGGTGACGACCGTCAGCGACGGGCTCTCGGTCCTGCTCGAGCGGCGCTTCGGGCGACGCGCCGGCGTGATCCACAACGCCGACGACCTCCGTCTTGCCGAGCGCTCCGGGGGCGACCTGCGCGCGGTGACCGGCGTCGGGCCGGACGACCTGCTGCTCGTCATGGTCGGCAACCTGAAGGCGGCGCATGCCGTCCCCGAGGCAGTCGAGGCGCTGCGGATGCTGCCCGACAACGTGCACCTGGCGTTCCTCGGCCGCGGTCACGAGCAGTCCCGGCAACTCGCCGAGGAGATGGGGCTTGCCGGCCGGGTCCACGCGCCCGGGATTGTCGGCCCGACCGAGGTGCTCGATTTCATCGAGACCGCCGATGCATCCCCGATCCTCTATCGGCCCGACAGCGTCAGCTACGAGAACGCGCTCCCGAACGGGTTCTTTCACGCGATCGCCGCGGGGCTCCCGGTGCTCTACCCCTCGCTGGCGGAGATGAAGCGGATCTCGAGTGAATACGAGCTCGGCGTTGAGATCGACCCCGGCGACCCCGCCTCGATCGCCGCCGCGGTCCGGGTCCTGCTCGATGACCCGGAGAGCATCGGGCGCTACCGCGCCAACGTCGAGCGCGCCCGGCAGGTACTGAACTGGGAGCACGAGGAACGGGTCGTCGCCGGATTGCTCGAGCCGTGACTGGCACGGGCGCCCACGTCGACGGGGCCCTGCTCCTCTATCACCGCCCGATGCTGAGCGACGCGTCGACGATCAACGAGCACATCGACGCCTTCGAGCGCTACTCGCGATTCCCGTTCTGGAAGCTCAACACCGACCTCGGCTTTCCGCGCGGGCTCGCCGGCCTCGACTTCGACGTCATCGTCGCCCACTACTCCGTCTTCGCCAGCGGCCCCTACGACTACCTGCTCGACGAGAGCTTCCTCGCCTATCTCGAGGGCTCCGACGCATACAAGGTCGCCTTCTTCCAGGACGAGCACCAGTACTGCCGGCGGCGCTTCGAGTTCCTCGACCGCTACGGCTTCGACTGCGTCTACACCTGCGTCGCGCCGCGCTACTTCGCCGAGACCTACGGCCGCTACACCGAGGTGCCGAAGCTGGTCAACCACGTCCCCGCCTACGTGAGCCCCGACATGGTCGCCACCGCGGAGCGCGTCGGTGTCCCCGACTCCGGCCGGGAGGTCGACGTCGGCTACCGCGCCCGCCCGGTTCCGGCCTACGTCGGCCGCGGCGGGCTCGAGAAGGTCGAGATCGGCGAGCGGTTCGCCGAGCGCGCCCGCGACTCGGGGCTGGCGCTCGACATCGACATGAGCGAGGAGAGCCGCCTCTACGGCGAGGACTGGTACCGGTTCCTCGCCGGCTGCCGCGGCTTTCTCGGCACCGAGTCGGGCGCATCGGTGATCGACGTCGAGGACGAGGTCCGAGAGGAGTACGAGGCGCTGCTGATCGAGACTGGCGAGGAGCCCACCGTCGAACGGCTCGAGCAGGGTGCCCTTGGGCGCTGGGACGGGGCGACGCCCTTGCGGACAACGAGCTCGCGCCACTTCGAGGCGGCGGCGCTGCGCGTCTGCCAGATCCTCTTCGAGGGCTCGTACTCGGGGGCGCTGAAGCCCGACCAGCACTACATCCCGCTCCGCAAGGACTTCTCGAACCTCGATGCGGTGATCGAGCGCTTCCGCGATCCCGAGCAGCGCCGCGAGCTGACCGAGAACGCCCACCGCGACCTGATCGCCTCCGGCGAGCACAGCTACGAGCGCTTCTTCGCCGGCTTCGACGCGACCCTGCGCGAGGCCGGGCTCAGTCCTCCCGAGACCGCGCCAGAGCGCGAGCTCGTGCCGCGCGCACTCGGCCGCCAGCCGGCGCGCCAGGTCGCGGTCCACTACGTCGATGGCGTCTGGCAGTGGCTGCGCCGCAACCATCCCCGCGTCTGGCGGGTCCTGCACCTCGCCTCGCGCCCGCTCGTCGTGCCGATCCGCGGGCTGGCGCGCCTCGGCGGCGGCGCTTGAGTCTGAGCATGCAGCCGGAACGGCGGAATGCGAGGTACAAGGTATGACGGCGCAGCGCGTCGGCGGTGTGCTGCTGCTCTACCGGCGGCCGATCTCGCGTTTCTTCCGCGACGCGCAGACGATCGACGACAACATCGCCGCCTTCGAGCGCCACTCGCGCTTCCCGATCCACGCCCATAACACCGAGCTCGGCTTCCCGCGCGGGCTCGATGATGTCCGCTTCGACGCGATCGTCCTTCACTACTCGCTGTTCGGGATCCTCGGCGACGGCTACGCGTTCCCACCGCAGTTCGAGCGCTACCTCGACCGCTCCCCCGACTCCTACAAGCTCGCCACCTTTCACGACGAACACGTCCACTGCGGCCGGCGGTTCGCGTTTCTGAACGAGCACGGGATCGATTGCGTATTCACATGCCTCGAGCAGGACGAGTTCGACGCGGTCTACGGCGCCTACACCGAGGTCTCCAAGGTCGTGTCCCATTTTCCCGCCTACGTCAGCGACTCGCTGGTCGAGGCGGCGGAGCGGCTCACGGTGCCCGACGCCGAGCGCCGGGTCGACGTCGGTTTTCGCGCCCGGCCGCTGGCGGCGTTCATGGGCGAGGACGAGAAGACCGAGATCGGGGCCGGCTTCGCTGAGCGCGCCTCGGGGACCGGCCTCGTCACCGACATCGAAGTCAGTCACGAGAGCCTGCTCGCGGGCGAGGACTGGTACCGCTTCCTCGCCGGCTGCCGGACGGTGCTCGGAGTCGAGTCGGGGACGCTCGCCTTCGACCTCGAAGACGAGGTCCTCGAGGCCTACGAGCAGATGAGCGCCGACGGCCGCGAAGTGACCGTCGAGGACCTGCGCCGCGACGGGCCCCTCGAGCGCTGGGAGAACGAGATCCGCTACCGAACGATCGGGCCGCGCAACTTCGAGGCCGCGGCGCTGCGTGTCTGCCAGGTTCTGTTCGAGGGCAACTACTCGGGGGTGATGGAACCGATGCGCCACTACATCCCGCTGCGCAAGGACTTCTCGAACTTCGACGAGGCCGTCGAGCGAATCAAGGACCCGGAACTGAGGGCGGAGATCGCCGAGAACGCACACCGCGATCTTGTCGCCTCCGGCGACTACGGCTACTCGGCCTTCATGAGCAGCTTCGACGAGCTGCTCGCTGAGGCGGGGATCGACCCGGCGGCCGAGCACGACAGCGAGGCCGCGGAACGCGCCCTGGACCGCTCGGCGCCGGCGCTCGCCGTGAATCGCCTGCGCTCGACGCTCAGCTACCACCCGGTCGCGAGCCGCCTGCTCTACCGGGCCACGCGTGCGCCGCTCGGCGCCTACCGGCGCATGCGCCGGGAGTGGGTGGAGCGAGGATGACCAGGTCGCGGGCACAGGCCGCCGCAAGCCGCGTCGTCACCGTCACCTCGGTCGCAGTCGAGCGCGACAGCCGCGCCTACCGGTTCGCCACCTCGGCGGCGCAGCTCGGTCACGAGTCAGTCGTCGTCGAGGGCGAGCGAAGCAAGAACCTCGGTGCTGAGCTCCCGTTCGAGCTTCGCTCACCGCCAGAGGCGGAAGCGAGCATCGCTGCGACCAAGGGAACTGATCTCGGGCTGCCGGGGCCTTCGCTTCTGACACGCATCGCCGAACGGCTACCGAAGCCGCTGGCGATCGGGTTGGCCGCCGTCGCCTATCCGATCAATCGCTACCTCATCCACCCGGTTGCCGGACTGATCTACACCGTCCGTGTCAACGTCAACGAGATTCGAAACCGCACCGAGGGCGACATCGAGCTGCTCCCCGACGCCGATGTCTATTCGCTGCATGCGTTCTGGCAGTACAGGGCTGTGAAGCGCAAGCTCGACGAACTCGATGCCGCGCTCCTCTACGACGTCCACGACGCGCTCTGGGAGGAGGGCATGAACCTGGCCGACACCTTTGCAATGCGAGCATCGCTGCGCGTCTTCGAGGCGATCGACCGCCGCTGCGTGCGCCGCGCCGACGGTTTCTCGACAGTCAGCGCTGGCGTCGCGGACCTGCTCGCGAAACGATTCGGCCGCCGGCCCGAGGTGATCCGGAACTGCCACGACCTCCGCGGCGACGTCCCGTCACCGAAAGGGATCCGCGAAGTCTGCGGGGTGAGTAGCGATGACTTCCTGCTCGTCATGACCGGCAACTGGAAACCGGGCCAGGTGATCCGCGAGGCGCTCACTGCACTCGCGGCGCTCCCCGATCGCGTCCACCTCGCCTTCGTCGGCCGCGACCACGAACAGTCGGAGGAGCTCGTGCGCGAGATTGGGCTGGAGGACAGGGTCCACCTGCTCAGACCAAGGCCTCCAACAGAGGTCGTCGATTTCATTTCCGGCGCCGACGCCTCGCCGATCCTCTATCGGAAGGAGACCCTGAGTTACAAGTACTCGCTCCCGAACGGGTTCTTCCACGCGATAGCGGCCGGACTGCCGGTCCTCTACCCCGACCTCGACGAGATGCGGGCGCTGGGCCGCGAGCACAGCCTGGGGATCGAGTTCGATCCCGACGAGCCCGCCTCGATCGAGTCGGCCTTCCGCGGCGTCGTCGAGGACCCGGCGGCGGCGGCGCGTTACAAAGCCAACGTTGAGAAGGCACGCCAGGTGCTCAACTGGGAGCACGAGGAGCGGATTCTCACCGAAATGCTCGAAAGCGCGCTCAACAAGGCATCTCTCTAAGCTGCCCGGCCGTGCTGCAGAAGCTGCTCAGGCGAACCAAGGTCGACCGCTACTGGGGCAAGCACCTCGTCATGAGCGAGGACCTGAAGACGGCGCAGGAGTCGCTCGACTACCTCGAGTGGCGCTTCGAGGAGTACCCGCTCTTCCGCGAGTTCTCTGGCCTCTGGGGTGAACACGACGGCGAGGTGATCCTCGACTACGGCTGCGGGCCGGGCAACGACGTGACCGGTTTTCTCGTCCACACTGACGCGGCGAAGGTGATCGGCGTCGACGTCTCGTCGGCGGCGCTCGCGGCCGCCCGCAAGCGGATCGCGCTCCACGACATCCCGCAGGAGCGCTACGAGCTGATCGAGATCAGCGACGCAAAGCCCGGGATCCCGCTCGATGACGACTCGATCGACTACCTCTCCTCCCAGGGCGTCATCCACCACACCAGCGACCCGCTTTCGATCCTCCGCGAGCTGCACCGGGTGCTAAAGCCCGGCCACAAGGCGAACGTGATGGCCTACCACGAGGACTCGGTCTGGCTGCACCTCTACACCGCCTACGTGGTGCAGATCGTCGAGGGCCGCTACAGCGACATGCCGCTCGACGAGGCCTTCAAGCGGACCACCGACGGTCCCGAGTGCCCGGTTTCGAACTACTACAGCGGCGAGGACTTCGCGGCGCTCTGCGGCGAGGCCGGCTTCGAGGCGGAGTTCCTCGGCGGCTATCCCTCCCGCCACGAGCTCAACATGATCGAGGAGCACCTCGAAGCCGCGCTCTCCGACGAGCGCCTCGGCGCCGAGCACCGCGAGTTCCTTCGAGAGGTCGAGCTCGACGATGACGGGTACCCCAGGTGGCGCGGCAAGCACGCCGGCATCGGCGGCGCCTACGTACTGACCGCTTGACCCGGGCCCTGCTCGTCTACCACCGGCCCTCGCTCGGGAGGCTGATCGGCGACGCGGCGAACGTCTCCGAGAACATCGCCGCCTTCGGGCGCCACTCGAAGTTCCAGGTCTCCGAGGTCAACGCCGCGCTCGGCTTTCCGCCTGGGCTTCCGGGCACCGGCTTCGACGCGGTGATCCTCCACTACTCGCTGTTCGCCTACGGGCCGAAGGGCTACCTGCTCGGCGAAGAGTTCCTCGACTGGCTCTCGCGCTTTCGCGGCTACAAGGTCGCCTTCTTTCAGGACGAGTATCACTTCTGCAAGAAGCGCTTCGCGTTCATCGACGAGTTCGGGATCGACTGCGTCTACACGATGCTCGAGCCGCCGCACGCCGAGCAGGTCTACGGCGCCAAGACCAAGGCCTCGAAGATCGTCTCGCACCTGCCCGGCTACGTCGGCACCGAGCTGGTCGAGGCCGCGGACCGGCTCCGCAAATCGGACGCCGAGCGCGGCATCGACGTCGGCTACCGCGGCCGGCCGAGCCCGCCCTACTGGGGCCGCGGCGGCCAGGAGAAGTGGGAGATCGGGGTCCGCTTCGCCGAGCTCGCCGCCGACAGGGACCTCGTCCTCGACATCGGTACCGGCGAAGAGGAGCGGATCTACGGCGAGGACTGGCACCGTTTCCTTGTCGACAGCCGGGCGACGCTCGGCGCCGAATCCGGGGTCTCGTGCTTCGACCTCGAGGACGAGGTGCTGGAGGAGTACCAGCGGCTCTCGGCCGACGGGAGCGAGCCGACGATCGAGGAGCTCGAAAAGGGAGCGCTGGGGCGCTGGGACGGCAAGATCCCCTACCGGACGATCGGGCCGCGTAACTTCGAGGCCGCCGCCTTCGGCGTCACCCAGATCCTCTTTGAGGGCGGCTACTCAGGGCGGATGGAGCCGATGCGCCACTACATCCCGCTCGCCAAGGACTTCTCGAACCTCGACGAGGTGCTGGAGCGCTTCGGGGACCCGGCGCTCCGCGGAGAGCTCGCCGCCAACGCGCGCCGCGACCTGATCGACTCCGGCGAGAACTCCTACGAGCGCTTCATCGAGGGGTTCGACCGGACGCTCGCCGAAGCCGGCCTGAGGCCGGAGGGCGCTGTCGCCGGCACCGACATCGAGCGCGCGCTGCGCGTCCCCGCCCGCCGCCGCGCCGCTCGCCGCGCCTCCGAGGCCTGGGAGTGGCTCGCCTGGCGCCGCCCCCGCACCTGGAGGGTGCTTAACGCGCTCTCGAGGCCGATCGTCGTGCCGCTGCGTAAGGTCACGAACCGCAATCGCTGACCAGTCGACAGTCGACCAGCGAAACGCCGCCTTCTGGGACGAGCTCTGCGGCACGCCGCTCGCCCGTCAGCTCGGGATCTCCGACGCCTCTCCCGAGAACCTCGAGCGCTTCGACCGCGCCTACCTCGACCAGTACCCCTACCTGCCGGCGTATCTGCCCGCGGCCGACCGGGCTGGAGAGCAGCTGCTCGAGGTCGGGCTCGGCTACGGCACCGTCAGCCAGCTGCTCGCCGAGCGCGGGCTCGACTACCACGGGCTCGACATCGCCGAGGGCCCGGCGCAGATGGTCCGCCACCGGCTCGCCGAGCTCGGCATCGACGACCCCGAGGGCCGGGTGAAGACCGGCTCGATCCTCGACGCCCCTTTCGGTGACGCGAGCTTCGACCACGTCGTCGCGATCGGCTGCCTGCACCACACCGGCGACCTGGCGCGGGGGATCCAGGAAGTCCACCGCCTGCTTCGCTCCGGCGGCCGCGCGGTGGTGATGGTCTACAACCGGCGATCGTGGCGGCGGCGGCTGGGATTGCGCCGCGAGGTCGACGAACAGGCGCGCGGCGACTACGACCGCGACACCGCCGGCGAGGCCGCCCCGGCGACCGAGTTCATCAACCGGCGCGAGGCGAAGGCGCTGTTCTCGAGCTTCTCCGAGGTCAAGGTCCGGACCGAGAACTGGGACTACGTCAACGTGCTCGGCCGCCCTATCAGCCGCAGGCTGCTGCTCCGCGCCCCGGCAAAGCTCGCTGGCCTCGATCTCTACGTCACCGCGACGAAGCCGGGATGAGCACGGACGCCAGCCTTCTTTCGGCGGTCCTCGAAGCTCGCAAAGACCCGGTCGGATGACAGGTAAGCTCGAGGGCATCGCGAAGCGGGTACCACCTGAACTTCTGGACCGGTTCAACGAGCATTTCGAATGCTGGAATCGCGGGGAGCTTGAGCTGATGCTGAGCATGTATGCCGAGAACGCCGTGTTTGACTTCTCTGCTGTGTTCACCGATGTCGAGCCGGTGCAGGGACACGAGAACCTGCGTCGCTATTGGATGGAGCTGCGGGAGACCTGGGAAGGGGTCGGCCTGGAGCCGATCGAGGGGTTCGAGGTCGGCGACGGACGTTTCGTTCTGGTCATGCGCATGTCTGGTGTGGGCAAGCGCAGCGGCGCGGGAGTGGACCAACGGATCGCCGGGCTGTATACGGTGGCGCCGGAGGACGAGAAGATCGTCCACGTGCAGTTCCTACCCGACGCAGAGGCGGCGCTTGCCGCGGCGGACTCATCCGCAGATCAGCCTGCTTGACCTAGCCGCGTCCGACTGCTTCAGGAAGTAACTGCCGCCACGCCGACCGGCTGCGCGGCACCGCCCGCATCGAGCGAGGCCTGGAGCGCCTCGAGCACGCGCACCACGCGGGCGCCGCTTGCACCGTCGGAGCGCGGCGTCGAGCCGTCGCGAACGCATTCGACGAAGTGCTCGCACTCGATCGCGAGCGGCTCGCGGGCCGGGATCGCGGGACTGTAGATGCCGCCGGAGCGGGTCACGTACTCGCGGTCGCCGAACGAGCTCTCCTGCGGATCGAAGCCCTTGTCCCAGACCGTCAGCTTGCGCTCCATCTCCATGTCGTCGAGCGAGGCCATCCGCTGCGAGCCGACCACGGTGATCTTGCGCGACTTGTGCGGGTCAAGCCAGGAGAGGTGGAGGTGCGCGGCGAGCCCTGACTCGAAGTGGAGATAGGCGAAAACCACATCTTCAACACCCTCGGTGATGTAGCACTCACCGCGGGCCTGGGCCTCGACCGGGAGCTCCCCGCCCGCGAGCGCGATGATCACCGATACGTCGTGAGCGCCGAGGCTCCAGAGCGCGTTCTCGTCGTAGCGAAGCTGGCCGAGGTTGAGGCGCTGGCCATAGATGTAGCGCACGTCGCCGAGGTCGCCGTCGGAGATCATCGTCTTGAGCTGCTCGACGCCGGGGTGATACTCGAGCAGGTGGCCGACCATCAAGACCTTCTCGTGCTCGGCGGCGAGCGCGGCGATCTTCTCGGCGTCGGCGAGGTTCTGAGCGAGCGGCTTCTCGACGAAGCAGTGCTTGCCCGCCTGAATCACGGTCTCGACCATCGGCGCGTGGGTCGGCACCGGGGTCGTGACGGCGATCGCATCGAGCTCGGGATCGTCGAGCAGGTCGTCGATCTTGTCGGTGAACTTGGTCTCGCGGTAGACCTTCTGCCACTTCTCCCGCGAGTCGGCGTCGGCGTCGCAGCACCAGGCCAACTCGCAGCCGGCGATCGCGTCGAGGTTGCGCGCCACGTTCGGGCCCCAGTAGCCGAGCCCGACCATGCCGACGCGGATCGGCTTGCCGCTCACAGCCGCACCACGTTTCTGGCGTTCATCTCCCGAGTCACCCCGCGGAAGTCAAGCACGAGCGCGGCCTCGGTGACTACCCGCTCGTGGTCGATCTCGGGATGCGCGGTGACGATGCAGACCAGGTCGGCGCCGCTGACGGCCTCATCGAGGTCGACCGAGCGCAGGTCGAAGTCGGTGAGCTCGGGGACGTGGGGGTCGTGGTAGGAGATCTCGCCGCCGAGCTCGCGGGTCAGGCGGATGATCTTGAGCGCCGGAGACTCGCGGATGTCGCCGACCCCGGCCTTGTAGGAGACCCCGAGCAGCAGCACCTTCGAGCCCTTGACCGGCTTGCCCGCGTCGTTGAGGGCGCGCTCGATCTTCTCGACCGCGAAGCGGGGCTGGTTCTGGTTCGTCTTCCCGGCGAGCTCGATGAACTCGGTGTAGAAGTCGTGCTCGCGGGCCTTGTAGGCGAGGTAGAAGGGATCGATCGGAAGGCAGTGGCCGCCCATGCCGGGGCCGGGGTCGAAGCGCATGAAGCCGAACGGCTTCGTCGCCGCGGCGTCGACCACTTCCCAGATGTCGATGTCGAGCCGGTCGCAGAGCATCGCGAGCTCGTTGACGAGCGCGATGTTGACCGAGCGGAAGATGTTCTCGAGCAGCTTCGTGAGCTCGGCGGGCTCGGGGCCGGAGACGCGAACGACCTCGTCGCAGATCTCGCCGTAGAGCGCCGCCGCCTCCTCGGTGCACGCGTCGGTTAGACCGCCGACCACCTTCGGCGTGGTGCGGATCGTGTAGTCGGTGCGGCCCGGGTCGATCCGCTCCGGGGAGAACGCGAGGTGGAAGTCGCGCCCGGCGGCGAGCCCCGACTCCTCGAGGATCGGCTTCAGCCGCTCGCGGGTGGTCCCGGGGTAGGTCGTCGACTCGAGCACGACGAGCTGCCCCTTGCTGAGCACCGAGGCGAGCGAAGTCGAGGCATCGACGAGGTAGGAGAGATCGGGTTCGCGCGAGCTCGTCAGCGGTGTGGGAACACAGACGATCACCGCGTCGCAGTCGGAGAGGTCCTCGTAGGAGCCGGTGGCGCGCAGGCGAGCGCCGAGCTGCGCGAGCTGCTCGGAGGGGACGTCTTCGATGTAGCTCTCGCCCCCGTTCAGCGCCTCAATCTTGCGCTGGTCGGCGTCGAGACCCACGACGTCATGCCCGGCTTCCGCGAACGCGACGCCGAGCGGCAGCCCGACGTAGCCGAGGCCGATAATTCCAACCTTCTTACCCATGAACCCCGGGAAGTCTAGGGTTGCTGCGCAAGACATGGAGCAAGCCAACGATCAAGCGGGGCGCCCGAACGTGCTCGTCGCCTACGGGCTGATGCAGCACCCGATTCGCCAGTGGCACCGCGATCACATCTATTCTTTCCGCCGCTACGGGCGGGCGCGCTACTTCTACGTCAACGTCGGCGTGCGCCGTATCCCGCGCTGGCTCCGCAAGATCCGCTTTGACGCGGTGATCCTCCACCACACCCTGACCGGATACCGCATGCAGCCCCCCGTTCTCGCCTTCCAGCTCCGCCGCGCCGAGGCCGCCAAGGATCTGGCCCCGAACCGCGTCGCGATGATCCAGGACGAGTGCATCTACACCGACCTGATGTCCGACCTGATCGAGGACTTCGAGATCGACCATGTCTTCTCGCTCGCCCCTCCGTCGGAGTGGGAGAAGATTTACCCGGCTGTCGACCGCGACCGGACCAGCTTCCACCGGGTAATCGCCGGCTACCTCGACGAGGACACCCTGAAGCGGATCGAAGCGATCGTCGATCAAACCCGCGAGCGCCCGATCGACATCGGCTACCGCGCCTGGAGCGGGCTGCTCTCGCTCGGCCGCCACGGCGTGCTGCGACGGCGGATCGCCGAGGTCTTCGAGCCCGCCGCCGCGAAGCGCGGCATGACCACCGACATGTCGGTCGACATGGGCGACATCCACTACGGCGATGACTGGTACCGCTTCCTCGCCTCCTGCAAGTACGTGCTCGGCGCCGAGGGAGGCGCGACCGTGCTCGACTCGAAGGGCGAGTTCATGGTCCGGACCGAGCGCTACCTCGCCGAGCACCCCGACGCCGGGTTCGAGGAGGTCGAGGAGGCCTGCTTTCCCGGCGAGGACGGCAAGCTGCAGCTGTTCGCGATCTCGCCGCGCCACCTCGATGCCTGCGCTACGCGCACCTGCCAGGTGCTGGTCGAGGGCCAGTACTCGGGCATCCTGAAGCCCGGCGAGCACTACATCGAGGTGAAGCGCGACCTCTCCAACGTCGAGGAGGTCCTCGACCAGCTTCAGGACGACTCCGAGCGCGAGCGGCTGACCGAGAACGCTTACCGCGACGTCGTCGAGTCAGGCAAGTACACCTATCGCGGCCTTGTCGAGAAGGTCGAGGAGGAGACCGGGATCGCGACAGCCACCGCGCGCCAACCCGCCGACCCGGCACTCGAAAGGGTGTACCGCCGCGCCGAGCGCGCCGACCGTGCCTCGTGGCCGCGAGTGGCGATCTACGTGAAGTCGGTTCGGGCCGTGCGCTGGGTCGGCAACGCGCTTCTCCCCCGCCGGATCACCGAGCGGATGCGCGACCGCCTCGCCGGCGGCGAGGCTCTTGACCAGCTCGGCTCCGCGTCCGAGACCCGCTGAGTGGGCCCCTGATGACCCCCGACAACAGCGACGTCACGGTGGTCGTGCCCTGCTTCAACCACGGGGCGTACATCGCCGAGTCGATCGCGAGCGCGCTGCGCCAGGAAGGCGGCCCACCGCGCGTGATCGTCGTCGACGACGGCTCGACCGACCCGGCGACCGCGGCCGCGATCGACCTGCTCCCCGAGGGGGTCGAGTCGTTCCGGCAGCAGAACGCCGGGCCGGCCGCGGCGCGCAACGCCGGAATCGAGCGCTCCGACACCCCCTATGTGCTGATGCTGGATGCCGACGACCGCCTCCCGGCCGACTGCATCGCCAACCTCCGCCGGCCGCTCGACGCCGACCCGAAGCTCGGCTACTCCTACGGCGTGATGCGGTTCTTCGGCGACTGGAAGGGCGAGATCCGCTTCCCCGACTACGACCCCTACCGGCTGCTCTACCGGCCGATCGTCGGCTGGATCGGCCTCGTACGGCGCGAGGCCTGGCAGGCCGCGGGTACGTTCGATCCACGGCTCGAAGGCTACGAGGACTGGGACTTCACGCTCGGGGCGCTCGAGCAGGGCTGGAGCGGCCACAGAACCGACAAGGTCGTGCTCGACTACCGCCGCCACGAGCGCTCGGGGCTGGTCGAGCACCGGACGATCCACCGCCGGATCGTCCGCCAGCTGCGCGCCAAGCACGCCGACCTCTACCGGCGCGCCGACGAGTTCGCGAAGCAGACCGACCTCAGCCCCACCGGCCGCTTCTTCTACCGGACCTACTGGGCGTGGCGGCCGCTGCCGTGGCGGCTCGAGCGCGCGATCTACTCGGTGATCTTCAGGAGCTAGCAACCACCAGCCGCTCTATTTTGGAGCGGCTGCTTGCAGCCGCGACTAGTGCTTGCGGCGCTCGTGGTTGCGATCTGATGGGGAACCCGCCCATCGCTCCCCTTGGGCGAGCCGCTCGAGCCCGAGCCAGGTGAAGTCCATCAGCGCTTCGAGCACGTCGTCGCGAGCGACGTCACGGTGCTCGTCCCACCACGCGGCCAGCGCCCGCGCCGCGCCGACCATCTGCTGGGCGAGCATCTCGACCGCGACCTCGATCGGCTCGCCGGGCAGCGGGCTCTCCTTCGGCGCGTGGCGAGAGATCAGCTCCGCGGCGACGTCGCGCACTTCTCCCAGAAGGCGCTCGATCGTCGCCGAGGTCTCGGGGTCGGTCGGGTTCAGGAACAACATCCGCCACGCGTCGCGGCGCTCCTCGACGAAGCCCAGGTAGGCGTCGTGGCCGGCGCGCAGCCGCTCCTCGGGCTTCTCGAGCCCGGCGATCGCGACGACGACGCGGCCGATCAGCTCGTCGCGGTTGCGCTCCAGCAGGGCCTGGTGGAGCTCGGCCTTCGAACCGAAGTGCTCGTAGATCAGCGCCTTCGAGACCCCGGCCCTGCTGGCGACCTGCTCGAGCGAGGTGTCGTGGAAGCCGCCCTCGGCAAATTCCTCGAGCGCCGCCTCGAGCAGCGCCTCGCGGCGCGCATCGGCCGGCATGCGCTTCTTCGGCGGCGGCGCCTGTGTGCGCGACGTCACACATCGAGTCTAGCTAACTGACCCGCGAGTCAGTTAAGATTGCGGCAAGCCGACCAAAGGAGAGATGTGTCAGTAGCCGCCGCCGACAAGACCAGGTCCACCGCCGACATCACCTACGAGGACCTCTACCGGCGCTGGGAGAACAACAACTGGAAGGCGCACGAGATCGACTTCGCGCAGGACCGCGCCGGGTGGGAATCGCTCTCCGACATCCAGCGACGCTCGGCGATGTGGATCTACTCGATGTTCTTCTACGGCGAGGACGCGGTCGCCGACGGGCTCTCCCCCTACATCGCGGCGGCGCCGACCGAGGAGCAGGCCTACTTCCTCACCACCCAGCAGGTCGATGAGGCGCGGCACGCGGTCTTCTTCAACCGCTTCTTCAACGAGGTGATCGGCGCCGGCGCCGGATCGATCGGCGAGGGCCTCGAGATCACGACCGAGTACCTGGGCTGGGGCTACCGCGGCGTCTTCGGCCGCCTCGAGCGGATGGTCGAGGAGCTCAAGGACGACCGCTCGATCCCCAAGTACGCGCAGGCGATCGCGCTCTACCACCTCGTCGTCGAGGCGACCTTGGCGCAGCCCGGCCAGCACTACATCGAGGACTTCTTCGCCAAGGCCGCCACGATGCCCGGCTTCACCGAGGGCATGGAGAACATCGCCCGCGACGAGCAGCGCCACATCGGCTTCGGCGTCAAGGTGCTCTCAGAGCTCGTCAAGGGACCCGAGGCCGAGGAGTGCAAGGCCGCGATCGCCGAGCTGCTCCGCGACGTGATGCCCTACGCGGTCGGCGTGTTCGTGCCGCCGAACTGGGATCTCGAGTACACGCGTTCCTTCGGCTTCGAGCTCGAGGACATCTACGCCTTCGGGATGAAGTCCGTCGAGATGAAGTGGCGGATGATCGGCTACCCGCTCGAAGAGATGCCGGGCGTCTACCCCTTCGACACCGAGATGCCGCACCGCGAGCGCGCCGAGCGCCAGATCGCGCTGCTCAAGGCCGGGGTCGTCGGCGAGCCGAACGGCAAGCCCGAGGTCAACCCCGAGGTGCAGCGCTACCTGTTCGACGTCATCGCGCGCTCGGCAGACACCTCGCAGGTCGACCGCCCGGTCACCTACCAGTGGAAGTTCAGCGACGAGGGCGCCGAGCCCTGGCACGTACGGATCGATAACGGCGCGACCCGCGCCGAGCCGGGCCTCGCCGAGAAGGCCGACGTGACGCTGCGGACGAGCTGGTCGGACTGGATCGACGCCTCGATCCGGGGCGGGGACCCGCGTAAGTTCATGGCCCGGGGCAAGATCCGCCCGAGCGGCTCGATCCGCCAGCTGATGCGGATGCGGCACGTCTTCCCGTCGCGCGAGCAGACCACCTCGGTCGAGCTCAACGGCGCCCGCTAGACGGGCTCAGCCTCCTCGCCCGCGACGAGCTCTACGCCGCTCAGGTCGGCCGGGCGCCCGGGCAGGTACATCGCCGAGCCGGTCGCGAGCGCGACCCGCTTGCCGTCGGCGTTTATGACCTCGGCGTTCGAGACCGCGAGCCTGCGGCCGCGGTGGACGACCTTCGCCTTCGCGGTCAGGTCGCGGCCGTCGGGGAACACCGGCCGCAGGAAGTTGACCTTGAAATCGAGCGGCGCGACCGCAACGCCGGCGTCGGCGGTCGTGAACACCGCGCTGGCGAGCGCCGCCTCGGCGAGCAGCGCCGTGAACCCGCCCTGCACGGTCCGCGCCGCCGTAGCGAGCCACTTGCTGCACGGCATCGTCCAGGTCACCTCGCCCACGGCGGCCTCGACCGGGCGGTGGCCGACCAGGTAGTAGATCGGCGGCCAGGGCAGCTCGCCGGCGATCCAGGCCTCGGTCAGCTCCAGCCCGCTACGGTCGGCGTACAGCGCCGGATCGAGCGTCTCGCCTTCGAGCGGGCGACGCAGCGGGTGGTCCTCGGCGTCGCCCGGAAAGACCTGGTCGATCACCGGCAGCTCCTTCGGCGGCTCGGGCAAGGGGTCGGGCGGCGGGAAGATCGAGAGCCGAGATGTCCCGAAAGCGACCAGCTCCTCGGTCCTGGTGTTGAGCATGAATGCCTCGGTGAGCCCGACCGTGCGGCTGCGGTGAATGACCTGGCCGTTGCCGGCGATCTTCGCTTCGGGATCCGAGCGCAGCGGGCGCAGGAAGGTGAGCGAGATCTCGGCTGTCGTGAACGTCTCCCCGGGCGCCTGCGTGGTGCCGAGCGAGGCGCCGAGCGGCGCGTCGGCGAGCACCGCGAGCATTCCACCGGGGATTACGGCGGCTGCGTTCGCGAACCAGGGCGAGGCCGGCATCTCGAAGCCGGCGTGACCCTCGGAGAGCTCGGTGAACGGCATCTCGACCAGGTAGGCGATCGGTGGGACCGGTGTGCGTCCTTGGCGCGCCGCCTGCAGCCGCTCGAGCCCCGAGAGCCCGATCATCGCAGGGTCGGGGTAGTCGCCGAGCGCTTCTTCTTCCCAGAGCATCCGCCGAAGGCTATGCGCGCGCGGTCTCGGGGGTGCTGGGCGGCGTCTCGCCGCTGCTCTCGAAGTCGAGCCGCGGCAGGATCCGGTCGAGCCAGCCGGGCAGCCACCAGTTCCAGCGCCCCATCAGCTGCATCGCCGCGGGGACGAGGATGAGGCGGACGAGCGTCGCGTCAAGCGCGATCGCGACCGCGGTGCCGAAGCCGAGCTCCTTGATCGAGGGCACGCCGGTGAGCACGAAGACCGCGAACACCGCGGTCATGATCAGCGCCGCCGAGGAGATAGTGCGCGCGCTCGACGAGAGCCCCTCGGCGACCGCCCGGCGGTTGTCTCCGTGCTCCTCGTAGCGCTCACGGATCCGCGAGAGCAGGAAGACCTCGTAGTCCATCGAGAGCCCGAAGACCACGGCGAGGATCAGCGGTGGGTTCAGGGTGTCGATCGCGCCGAGGCTCTCGAAGCCCAGGAAGCCGTCGATCCATCCCCACTGGAAGACGACGACGAGGATCCCGTAGGCGGCGCCGATCGAGAGCAGGTTCATGAGGATCGCCTTCAGCGGCAGCAGCACCGAGCGCAGCATCAGCATCAGAACCAGGAACGAGAGCGCGAGGACGAAGGCGATGATCTTCCACATCGAGCCGTCGATCTGGGTCTGGACGTCGATCACCCGCGCGGTCTCGCCGCCGACCGCGACCTCGCCGCGCCCGGCGAGCTCGGAGCCGGGGACGATCTTCGTCCGCAGCCGCTCGACGAAGGCGGTCGACTGCTTCGCCTCGCTCGCGTGCTCGGTGGTGACCGCGAGCAGGGCACTTCGATCCTCTCCCTCGATCGGCGGCGGGACCGCGACAACCTCGCGGTCCTCGCTCACCTCGTCCGCGAACGACTCGAGCGCCGCGGCGTTCTCGGAGTCGTCGAGGTCGCCGTCGCGGAAGCTGGTCACGACCTGGACCGGGTTCGAGCCGCCGCCCGACTCGGCCATCGCGAGCTCGGTGCCGACCCGGACGTCGTGGTCCTCGGGGAACTGCTCGAGCGCGCTGTTGCCGGTCTTCATCGAGAGCACCGGAATCGCGAGGAAGAGCAGGAATCCCGAGGTGAGAACGACCGAGAGCACCGGGCGCTTCATGACGCGGTCGGTCCAGCGCTGCCAGAAGCGCAGCCGCTCGGGATCGCTCTTGCCCCGCCGGCGCATGCGGCGGAACGGGTGCCGGAGCACGGTGATGATCCCCCAGACCATGCCGCCGGCCTCGACCCGCTTGCCGAGCAGCCGGATCAGCACCGGGAGCAGGGTGGCGGCGACGAGCACAGCGACCGCGACCACGATCATCGCCCCGAGCGCCATCGAGCGCAGCGCCTGGTTCTCGACCATCCACAGGCCGGCGAGCGAGATGATCACCGCGAGCCCCGAGAAGGCGACCGCGAGCCCGGAGGTCCCGAGCGCGGTCGACCGCGCCTCGCGCGCCGGCTTGCCGGCCCTGACCTCTTCGCGGAAGCGGGCGAGGATGAAGAGCGAGTAGTCGACCGCGACCCCGATCCCGATCATCGAGGCCATGTTGGTGACGAAAACCGACATCTCCATCTGCTGGGAGAGCAGATAGATCATCGCGCCGGTGACCGTCACGGCGACGAACCCGAGTGCGAGCGGCAGCGAGGCCGCGGCCAGCGAGCCGAAGACCGCGAGCAGGATCAGCGCGACGATCGGGAAGCCGGTCACCTCGGCCTGCTCGAGGTCCTCCTGGGAGACCTCCTGGAGGCCGGCGTAGGCGGCGGGCTGGCCGACCAGGTATGTCGTCACGCCGCCCTTCTCTTCGCCGACGTGCAGCGAGCCGCGCAACTCGGTGGCGACGTCGCTGAGATCGGAGGCGGGAAGCTTCGAGGAGAGCTCGACCACGGCGACACCGTCGCCCTCGAGATCGGAGCGGGCCTGCTCGGCCGCGCCCTCCGGCAGGGAAACGTCGGGCTCGCGTTTCACCTGGCGCTCGAGCCGCGCCACCGCGGCGTCGATCTGCTCGGAGTCGGCGTCCTCGCCAACGCTGAGCACGGCGCCGATCCCGGAGGTCGCATCGGGCGGGAAGTCCTCTTCGAGGGCCTTCTCGACCACCTGCGACTGGCTGCCGGGAACCTCGAAGCCTCCGCCGACCAGCTCCTCGGTCTGCTTCGCGGCCAGCGGCGCCGCGAGCACGACGACCGCGAGCCAGGCAGCGAGCACGAACCACCGGCGGCGGGTCAGGAACTCCGAGAGGCTCACCATCGCGTCGCGCATCTACTCCTCAGCTTTCCAGATAGTGCGACGATTGCCCGGTGACGACTGGAATCGAGGTCACCGCGATCCTCTGCGACGCCGCCCAAGCGGCGGACGGAAAGCTGAACGTCCTCGGAGGGGGGTTCACACGCCTGAGCGCCCCCGGAATGCCGACCAACATGTCGCTTGGACTGATCGTTCACGTTCCCTGGGACCAGGCGAACGAGCGCTTTCAGATCGAGACTGTGCTTGTGGATGAGGACGGACAGCAGGTTGAAATCGAAGGGAACAAAGTCCAGGGCGCCGGCGAGCTGGAGGTCGGGAGGCCCGCCGGGCTCAAACAGGGGGAGCGACTCAACGTTCCGCTCGCGATGAACTTCAACGGCATCGTGCTGCCGGGAGGCGGCTACGTCTGGGAGTGCCGCCTGCAGGGCGAGGTCGTTGCCCGCTGTCCGTTCCGGGTCGCAATCCCCGTCGGCTAGGCTGGCGCGCTACTTGGTGAGCAGATGCCGCGCTGCGTCGGTCGCCGCCTCGATCAGCGGTGCGGCGTCGCGATCCGGATCGGAGAGCACCTGGAGAGCGATCCCGTCGGCGATCGCGAACAGGTAGCTCACCACCGAGGCGGTGTCGTACCGCATCGCCAGCACGCCCTCGCGCTGCTTCGCGTCGAGGATCTCGGCGACGTGGTCGCGGGTGCGGTTGAAGAGCGCTCCGATCTCGTCGCGGATCTCGGGGTTGCGCCGCCCGGCCGTGAAGACGTCGAAGAGCAGGACGAAGAAGCCGGGATCGTTCTCGATCAGGTCCTCGAGATTGGAGACGAGGACGTTGAGCACGTCGTCGACGGTCTTCGCCTGCCCGAGCGGCTCGTCGAGCCGCGCGACCCGGATCTCGGCGTCGCGGCGCACGACCTCGCCGAGCAGCCTCTCCTTGGTTCCGAAGTAGTAGTGGAGCAGCCCGCGGCTGACGCCGGCCTCGCGCGCCACGTGCTCGAAGGTCGAGCCCGAGATGCCGCGCTCGGCGACGCTCGAGCGCATCGCGTCGACGATCCGGCTGGCCTTCTCGCCGGTCAGCTCCCGGGGTTGGGTACTCGCCTCCACAGCGCGAAGTCTAGGTACTCCGGCCGCGAGAACCGAGTCTGGCTAGGACGCAGCCCGATCGGCGAAGGGAGCGTAGGGAAACCTACGTGACCGAGACGATCGGGCGAGGACAACGCCAGACGACGGTTATCGCGGTCGGAAGGGTGGGTAGTGGCCGGGGACGATCAGCGCCGGGTCAAGCTCGCGAATCCGCTTCCATTGCTCGAGCAGCACGTCGCGCTCGGGGCCGAAGTCCTCCGGGAGAGCCATCTGGTCGAAGTATTCGGGCAGCGGCCCGACGCAGTCGGATGGGATCGCGACGAGGCCGTCGTCGGTGTCGACGAGCAGCGTGATCAGCCCGTCGCAGTGCCCTGGGGTGAGCATCCAGCGCAGCCCCGGCTCGATCTCCCCCTCCTGCCCCTCGACGACCTCGAGATTCGGCCATCTCGAGCTGGCCGGCGACGATCTGTGCGTAGGGAGCCTCGGTCTCGATCTTGTGGACCCAGGTCTTTCGCTGCGGCCAGGCGGCGAGGCCCTCGGCGTGATCGAAATGGAGGTGGGTGAGGATCACCTTCTTGACCTCGTGCGGCTCGACCCCGAGCTGCTGCATCGCGCCGAGCAGCGGACCGCCCTGCATGATCAGCCCCGGATCGACGAGATAGTCGTCGGCACCGCGGATCAGGACCGTGTTCGGGAAGGCGACCATGCCGATCGTCTTGCCATCCGCCTGGAGCTGCTTGTAGCGCTCGAACCCTTCCGCCGAGCTCGAGATCTGCTCGGGAGCCGGCTCGCCGTTCTCGACCGAGAAGACGTAGCGCTGCGCGGGCAGCAGTACGTGGACCGATGCCATCACTTCCTCCTCTTCTTGCTGCAGCGCCGCTTCTTCGCGGCGGCGGCGAGCTTTCGCTTTTTGCGGGCGCACTTGCGGCGGACCGCGAATGTCGGCGCCTGGACGGCGATCGGCGGCACCATCAAGGGAGCCGCGGCGGCCTTCTGTCCATCGACGCGCATGTGGATCGGCCCGCTGGCGGCCGGGTCGCCGATGATCACCGGGTTGTTCCAGCCGTCGACGGCGATCTTGTAGGTGACGCCGGCCTCGGCCGTGAAGTCGACCCTGCTGCGGTTGCCGCCCCCGCAGCCGGGGAAGTCGTCATTGGAGGCGACCGGGACGAGGTTCGTGAACGGCGGCACGGCGCCGGATTCGCGATACACGGCGAGCAGCGTGTTGAAGCCGCTGTCGCAGGTTTCGACCTTGGCCGCGCCGGCGGCCGGCGCCGTCCAGCTGTACCAAACCGAGGCGCCGCCGAGATTGCCGGCGTGGTCGGGCTCTCCGGCTTCCTTGAAGGCATCGACGTTCGAGCCGAGCACGGAGATACCGCTTCCGGTCAGCACCTGCGCGTTGGCGTAGCTGTTGTTTCCGGGGGCCGCGAGTGCGGATGGAGCAGAGACGCCGGCGCAGAGAGCGACCGCCGCGATCAGCAGCGAGCCGCGCCCGATTCCCCGCCCCGGTCCCCCGACACCCACGGCGTCAGGTGGTGGGGACTTGCTCCTCGGTGGCCGCGGTGGTGGTCGAGGTGTACTCGAACTCCTCCTCGGCCCCGAACAGCTGGTCGAGGATCGCCTTGCGGCGTCCTCGCTCAATGCACCACGACGGATCGGCGCCGACGGCGGCGATCAGCAGCCAGCGGCCGATACCGCCGCTCGCGCTTGCGCTTGCCCCGGAGCTGCGTTCGAGGCCTCACGCATCGACTCGGCGGCCTCGTGAAGTCACGATGGACCCTCTTGTCGTCGACAGTGCGTCTGCGGGGGCGCGGCCGTTCGACATCCGCTCGTACGCGTCGCGTGCGGCGTTGAACGCGTCCTTGATGTTGTCTCGCAGCTCCTCGTCCTCGAGCAGCCGGCTGCACGTAGGGGTTCCGGGTCGACGCGACTAGGCGCGTCTCCGCTGCCTTTGCCCGTCGCTTGTCGCCCCCATGTTTCTCCTCGACTCTCATTCGCTTGGGGTTCAATGCGGAGCATACCCGAGCCGCCAGGCGCCAAACCGCCTAGCGGCTTCACCCTCGCGCCACGCCCAATGGGTCCGTAGCCCTCGTGCTCGTCCTTCGGATCGGGGTTGCGCGAGCTGATCCGGGTCCGGTAGCCGGCCCGCTCGAGCCCGTCGACCGCCGCGGGCGGGGATCGTCGGACGGACATCCGGCGCCGTGGACCTCGAGCACGATCGCGGCCGCCTCGAGCGCCGCGAAACGCGGATCGGCGAGCAGCGCCCACTCGGCGCCCTCGATGTCGATCTTGACCAGGTCGGCGCCCTCGAGCATCGGGGAAGGCGTCGATCGCCTGGACCTCGATCGCCTCGTCTCGCCGGGCTTCGCGGCGCGCGAGCGCGACGAACGGCCGGCGGCGAAGCCGCACCGTTCCGGCCTTGGCGGCAGCGTAGGCGCCGGTAGAAGCTTCCATCTCGCGCCGAGGCCTGTTGGCCTCGATCACCGCTCGTGCAGGTTCGGCATTCGCGGGATCGGGCTCGAACCCGGTCACCTCGCAGCCGGGGATAGCGGTCGAGCGCGAGCAGCCCGAAAAGCCCGATGTTGGCGCCGAGGTCGACGACCGATTCTCGGCGCCGCGCGCCCCAGCGCCCGAGCGGCCTCGGGCGGGGGCTCGTACGCGGCGAGCCGGCCGAAGCACTCGGCGAGCACGTGCGGATCGTCGCTGTCGTGCCGGATCAGGCGCGCGGCCGCTGTCGCCCGGATCGCGTACTCGTGCGACGCCGGCGGCGCCCCGCAGCTGCCGGATCGCGAAGAAGATGCTCGGCCGCACCCGCAGCGCGAGCAGCAGCGTCGCTATGAGTCCTCTTCAAGACCGCTGCCGCTCTTGCGGCTCCAGCGCCGCTTCGAGCGCCTCGCCGATCTCGCTCGACGTAGATGAACTCGAGCTCGCCGAGCTCCTCCTTCGGAATCTCCTCGACGTCGCCCTCGTTTCGCTTCGGCACGATCACGCTGCTTGATCCCGGCGCGCTGGGCGGCGAGCGACTTCTCCTTCAGCCCGCCGATCGGCAGCACCTGGCCGGTCAGCGTGATCTCACCGGTCATCGCGACGTCGTTGCTGGACCGGCCGGCCGCTGACCAGCGAGGCGAGAGCGGTCGCCATCGCGACGCCGGCTGAGGGGCCGTCCTTGGGGACCGCGCCGGCCGGGACGTGGATGTGGATGTCGTGCTCGGCGAACCAGTCCTCGTCGAGCTCGGGCGCGAGCTCCTTGATGCTGCCCGCGCACCCAGGAGAGCGCCGCCTGCGCGGACTCGCGTCATCACGTCGCCGAGCTGCCCCGTGATCGTCAGCTTCCCCGAGCCGGGCATCGAGGTCGCCTCGACGAACAGCACCTCGCCGCCGACCGGCGTCCAGGCGAGCCCGGTCGCGACGCCGGGGTCCTTGGTCCGCCGCCGCTGCTCGGCGAAGAAGCGCTGCTTGCCGAGCAGCTCGCGGGCCTTCTTGCCGGAGATCTCTCACCTTGCCGTCGGCCTTGCCCTCGGCGACCTGGCGCGCCACCTTGCGGCAGACCGTGCCGATCTCGCGCTCGAGGTTGCGCACCCCGGCCTCGCGCGTGTACTCCTCGATGATCGACCTTGATCGCGGCGTCGGTGATCTCGATCTGCGAGGGCTTGAGGCCGTTGGCCTCGAGCTGGCGCGGGACGAGGTACTTCTTGGCGATGTGGAGCTTCTCGTCGACCGTGTAGCCGGCGAGCTCGATCACCTCCATCCGGTCCTGGAGCGGCGCCGGGGACCGGGTCGAGCATGTTCGCCGTGGCAGATGAACAGCACGTCGGAGAGGTCGAACGGCAGGTCGAGGTAGTGGTCGCGGAAGTTGTCGAGTTCTGCGCCGGGTCGAGCACCTCGAGCATCGCCGAGGCCGGATCGCCGCGGAAGTCGGCGCCCATCTTGTCGATCTCGTCGATCATGAAGACGGGGTTGCGGGTCCCGGCGTCGCGCAGCGCGCGGATGATCGTCCCGGGCATCGCGCCGATGTAGGTGCGGCGGTGGCCGCGGATCTCGGCCTCGTCGCGGACGCCGCCGACCGAGATGCGCTCGAACTCGCGGCCGAGGGCCTCGTGCGATCGACTTGCCGAGGCTGGTCTTGCCGACCCCGGGCGGGCCGACGAAGCAGAGGATCGGTCCCGGCGACTCGGGGTTCAGCTTGCGGACCGCGAGGTACTCGAGGATCCGGTCCTTGACCTTCTCGAGGTCGTAGTGGTCCTCGTCGAGCACCTTGCGCGCGTGATCGATGTCGAGGTTGTCCTCGGTCTCCTCGTTCCAGGGCAGCTCGACCAGCCACTCGAGGTAGGTGCGGATGACCCCGTGCTCGGCGGCCGCCGGGCGGCAGCGTCTCGAGCCGGCGCAGCTCGCGCTCGGCGGCCTTCTGCGCCTCCTCCGGGAGGCTCGGCCTCCTCGATCCGCTTGCGGAGGTCGGCGACCTCGGCCTGCTCCTCGTCGCCCTCGCCGAGCTCGTCCTGGATCGCCTTCATCTGCTCGCGCAGCATGTACTCGCGCTGGCCCTTGTCGAGCTCGGACTGGACCTGCGGACTGGATCTTGGTCCCGAGCTGGATCACCTCCAGCTCGCGGGCGAGGATCTCGGACAGCCGCCGCAGGCGCTTCGCGACGTCGACCTCCTCGAGCAGCTCCTGCTTCTCCTCGGTCGAGATCCGCAGCGCGCCGGCGATCAGGTGGCTGAGCGCCGAGGGCTCGTCCATGTTCGCGACCGCGAGCTGAAGCTCCTCGGGCAGATACGGGATCTGCTCGATGATCTCGCGAGAAGGTGCTCTGGACGTTGCGGGTCAGCGCCTGCAGCTCGGGCGTCTCCTCGATCACATCGGGCATCTCCTCGATCCGGGCGACGAGATACGGATCCTCGGAGACGTAGTCGGTGAGCTTCACCCGCTGCGCCCCCTGGACGAGGATCCGGATCGAGCCGTCGGGGACCTTCATCATCCGCGCGACGACGCCGGCGACGCCGACGTCGTAGAGGTCGTCGGGGCCCGGCGCGTCGAGCTCGGGGTCCTTGGAGGCGACCATGACCAGCATCCGGTTGCCGGAGAGGACGTCGTCGACGAGCTTGATCGAGCGCTCCTGGGCGACCGCGAGCGGCGTCAGGTGTCGGGGAAGGTGACCGTCTCGCGCAGCGGCAGGACCGGGAGCGCGTCGGGCAGCGGCTGCTCGAGCTGCGCCTGCGCCGCCGCTTCGTCGGCATCCGGGATCTCGACGACGTCGAGGACGCCGCTCTGTTCGTCTGCCATCACTCGCTGCGTTCGATCGGGACCTCGCGCGCCTGCTCGGGCAGGCGGAGCGGGATCTCGACCCGCAGCACGCCGTCGTCGTAGCTCGCCGAGGCCTTGTCGGCTTCAACGTCGGCGCTCAGCTCGACGACGCGGCGGAAACGTCCCGAGGGAAGCTCGACCTGCTGATAAGTGCGGCCCTCGACGTCCCGTACCGGGCGCTCGCCGCTGATCATCAGCGTCCGGCCGCGGATCTCGAGACTGACTGCCTCGAGGTCGATCCCGGGCAGCTCGGCCTCGATGATCGCCTTGCGCGGCTCGCCGCAGTAGTAGACGTCTACCCGCGGGGCGAAGCCCGGGGCCCGGCGGAGATGTCCCGCCCGCCCAGACGTCACCGAGGAGCTGGTCCATGTCGCGGCGCATGCGGGCGAAATCGGCAAAAGGATCGCGTTGCCTCATGGAGCCACAAGGTTAGCTATGAGGGGGACCCTGATGGAGTCGCCGTAGGCGACTCCTAAATTGTGTACGTGGCGCCTTCCTTCGCCACGTCGACCTCGCCCTTGAACGTCTTCTCGGCCTCGGTCTTCGCCCACTCATCGCCGAGCTCGTCGGAGAGGTGGGTGATCACGACCCGCTTCGCGCCCGCCTCGCGGGCGTGCTCGCCCGCCTCGGCGGGTGTCATGTGGCCGCGGACACCGGTCCGCTCGGGGCGCGGCAGCGTCGCCTCGACGATCAGCAGGTCGGTGTCGCGGGCGATCTCGACGATCTCGTCCCCGGGGCGGCAGTCGGCGCCGTAGGTGAGCCGCCCGCCGGTGCCATTGGCGGCGGCGAAGTCGACCGCGAAGGTCTGCATGAAGTGCGGCACCTCCTGGAAGGTGGCCTTCAGATCGTCGATCTCGACCGTGTCGCCGGGTCCGTACTCCTCGATCTCGAAGGCGTTCTCGATCAGGTCGTCGTTGCCCCAGGCGCCGACCACGCGGCGGAACATCTCGGTCGATCCGGGCGGTGCGATCAGCCGCGGCCGCGCCGGCTCGTCGGTCCCCTCCCAGATGTGGACCGGGACCGGCTGTTGTTTGGGGGCGTAAGTGAGCGCGTAGGAGTAGGGGACGAGGTCGAGCCAGTGGTCGGCGTGCAGGTGGGAGAGCACGACCGCGTCGAGATCGACGTAGTCGAGGTGCATCCGCAGCTTCGAGAAGACACCGTTGCCGCAGTCGAGCAGGACGTTGGTCGTCTCCGACTGGACGAGGTAGCCGCTGCAGGCGCCGCCGGCGTCCTGCCACGAGGGCGACTTGCCCAGGATGGTGACTTTCAACCTCTCACCCCGCGAGGGACTCTACTGGGGCGAACCTAGGCGGCGTGCGGCGCGGCGAGCTCCTGGTCCTGACGAATCAGGAGCGAGGTCTGCTCGGGAGGTACGAGGCCCTGCGGGGTGTCGGGCCGGAAGGTGGGGCATGCCCGGTCGAGAGCGAGAGCGCAGAGCATGTGGCGGTGAAAGAAGCAGTCCTCGCATCTCGGTGTCTTCTTTGCGTCTCCCATGTCCGATCTCGATAATGCCACCCGCGGCAGCGCTCCGCCACCCCCCTTCCCGCAATTGAGGCACTCTTTTTGTGGCGCTACCATTCCGCCCGATGCCACCTTCCCGCACAGAGCGGCTCGCGGCCTCGCCGCCGCTTTTCGATAGCCGCTTCATGGACTTCTTCAGCCGGGTCCACCCCTCGATCCCGGCAATCATCTTCGTCCCGGTGATCGCCGCCGCGCTGTGGCTCGGCGCCGACGGCGGCTACGGCGCCGGCAAGCTCGCGCTGCTGACGATCGTCGGGGTGGGCATCTGGACCCTGACCGAGTACTGGCTGCACCGGCTCGTCTTCCACTGGCAGCCGAAGTTCCGGGGCGGCGACCGTCTCCACTTCATCATCCACGGCGTCCACCACGACCACCCCAACGACGCGATGCGGCTCGTGATGCCGCCGGCGGCGAGCATCCCGCTCGCCGCGGTCTTCCTCGGTGCCTACCTGCTGATCTTCGGCGCTCCGGCGGCCTATCCGCTGTTCGCCGGGCTGATCGTTGGCTACCTCTTTTACGACTACACGCACTACTACCTGCACCACATGACCCCGAGGACGGAGCTCGGCAAGCAGCTTCGCCGGCAGCACATGCGCCACCACTTCCAGGACCACCACTTCGGCTTCGGCGTCACCTCGCCGCTCTGGGACGCGGTCTTCCGGACGATGCCGCGAATGCGCAAGGTCGAGCGCCGGCCGCAGCCCGACGCAGAGACCGGTAACCCCGCCTAGGCGACCCGGTTCGGGGGCTCGCGCCCCGTGAGCACCGCGATCACGTTCTCGGCCGCGGTCCGCGCCATGCCCTCGCGCGAGGGGACCGTCGCCGAGCCGATGTGGGGCAGCAGCACCGCGTTCGGCGCATCGAGCAGCTCCTGTGGCACCTCCGGCTCATTCGCGTAGACGTCGAGCCCGGCGGCGCCAAGCCGGCCCTGCGTCAAGGCCGCGGCCAGCGCGAGCTCGTCGACGAGCGGGCCGCGCGAGGTGTTGACAAGCACGCCATCGGGACCGATCAGGTCGATTTCGGCGGCGCCGATGAGGCCCCGCGTCTCGGGCTTTGCCGGCGCGTGCAGGCTGACCACGTCGGACTCGGCGAGCAACGGCTCGAGCGGCAGCCGCCGAGCGCCGAGCTCGCGCTCAGCCGTCTCCTTCACCGAGGGCCCGGTGTAGATCAGCTCGGCGCCGATCGCCCCGACGAGCTCGGCGTAGCGCAGGCCGATCCGCCCCATCCCGACGACCCCGACCGTCGCTCCGCGCAGCTCGATCCCGAGATGGGCAGCCGGGTCCCACTTCTCCCAGCGGCCCTCGCGCAAGTCGCGCTCGGCGTCCGATGCGCGGCGCCCGGCAGCGAGCGTCAGCGTCAGCGCCAGCTCGGCGGTTGCCTCGGTGAGCACGTCGGGAGTGTTGGTGACCGCGATCCCGCGCTCGCGGCAGGCATCGAGGTCGACGTTGTCGTATCCGACCGCGAAGTTGGCGACCACCCGCAGACCGGGTCCCGCGGCGTCGAGCAGCTCGGCGTCGACCGGAACCGACACGTCGGGGATCAACGCCGCGGCTCCGGGAACGAGCTCGAGGATCTGCTCCCGGGTCGCCTCGAGCCCGCCCTCGCGAAGCTCGAATCGCTCCGCCAAGAGCTCGATCCCCGCGGGCAGCAGCTTGCGGGCGACAACGACTGTCGGCTTGTCACTCACTTTTCACCGTTACGATTGTTTTTCACACTTACTGAAAGGACTCACACAAATGGCAAGCAGCTCCAACGTAGTCGATCAGGCCAGAGACCTGATCGAGAAGCGGATCGCCGAGCTCGAGGACGAGCGCCGCCGGCTCGAGGGCGCGCTCAAGGACCTGAGCGGCGGCCGCCGCGGCCCCGGACGGCCGCGCGGATCGGGCGGAGGCAGCCGGTCAGGCCGAAAGCGCCGCCGCCGCAAGGGCGGCACCCGCGCCGAGCACGCGCTCAAGGTCGTCACCGAGAAGCCCGGCGTGACGCCCTCTGAGATCGCCGAGAAGCTCAAGATCAAACCGAACTATCTCTACCGGGTGATGAACGAGCTCCAGAAGGACAAGCTCGTTTCGAAGAAGGGGCGCGGCTACTACCCGCGCTAGTTCCTCGAGCTAGATCAGCCCCAACCCGTCGACCGCTTCGCGCTCCTCGGTGAGCTCGGCGACCGTCGCCTCGATCTTCTCCTTGTAGGCGTCGCCGACCCGGAGCCCCTCGACGATCTTCCACTCGCCGTCCGAGCAGGTGCACGGGAAGCCGGCGATCAGGCCCTCGTCGATCCCGTAGGAGCCGTCGGAGGGAATCCCCATCGAGACCCAGTCGCCGTCGGGCGTTCCGAGCACCCAGTCGTGGACGTGGTCGATCGCGGCGTTGGCGGCCGACGCGGCGCTCGAGGCGCCGCGCGCGTCGATGATCGCGGCGCCCCGCTTGGCGACCGTCTCGATGAACTCGCCGAGGATCCACTCGTCGTCGCCGACCTCGGTCCAGGCCGGCTGTCCGTTCACCTCGGCGTTTCCGATGTCGGGCACCTGGGTGGTCGAGTGGTTGCCCCAGATCGTCATCTTGGTGATCTCGCCCGCTCCGACCCCGAGCTTCTTGGCGAGCTGCGCGATCGCACGGTTGTGGTCGAGGCGGACCATCGCCGTGAACCGCTCGCTGGGCACGCCGTCGGCGTTCGACATCGCGATCAGGGCATTCGTGTTCGCCGGGTTACCGACCACGAGCACCTTGACGTCGTCAGCGGCCCCCTTCGCGATCGCCTCGCCCTGGGGCTTGAAGATCTTCCCGTTCGCCTCGAGCAGGTCCGAGCGCTCCATCCCCTTGCCGCGCGGCATCGCGCCGACCAGCAGCGCGATGTTGGCGCCCTCGAAGCCCTTCACCGGGTCGTCGTCGATGTCGATCCCGGCGAGCAGCGGGAAGGCGCAGTCGTCGAGCTCCATCGCCGTCCCCTCCGCCGCCTTGACCGCGTCGGGGATCTCGAGCAGCTTCAGGTGGACCGGCTGATCGTCGCCGAGCATCTCGCCGGCAGCGATCCGGAACAGGAGCGCGTAGCCGATCTGGCCGGCGGCGCCGGTCACGGTGACCTTGACGGGGGCCTTGAGGGAATCGCTCACTTCATCTCCTTTTCGAGGTTTTCGTCGATCGAGGCGAGGAACTCCTCGGTCGTCTGGAAGGGCTGGTCTTTGCCGATCAGCAGCGCCAGGTCCTTGGTCATCTTTCCCTGCTCGACCGTTTCGACGCAGACGCGCTCGAGCGTCTGGGCGAACTCGGAGACCTCGGGGGTCTCGTCCATCCGGCCGCGGGCGTCGATGCCGCGCGTCCAGGCGAAGATCGAGGCGATCGGGTTGGTCGAGGTCTTCTCACCCTTCTGGTGCTGGCGGTAATGACGGGTGACGGTGCCGTGCGCGGCCTCTGCTTCGACCGTCTTCCCGTCGGCGCTCCGCAGCACGCTCGTCATCAGCCCCAGCGACCCGAAGCCCTGCGCGACCGTGTCGGACTGCACGTCGCCGTCGTAGTTCTTGCATGCCCAGACGTAGCCGCCCTCCCACTTCAGCGATGCGGCGACCATGTCGTCGATCAGCCGGTGCTCGTAGGTCAGGCCCTTGGCCTCGAAGTCCGAGGCGAACTCGGCGTCGAAGATCTCCTCGAAGATGTCCTTGAAACGGCCGTCGTAGACCTTGAGGATCGTGTTCTTGGTCGACATGTAAACCGGCATCTCGCGCTCGAGCCCGTAGCGGAACGAGGCACGAGCGAAGTCGCCGATCGACTCGTCGAGGTTGTACATCGACATCGCGATCCCGCCGCCGTCCTCGGCCGGGAAGTCAAAGACGTCGAGCTCGACCGGAGTCGCTGACTTGTCGTTGGGCTCGAAGCTGAGCCGCAGCGTGCCGCCGCCGGCCGGGATCAGCGTGTCGGTGGCGCGGTACTGGTCGCCGAAGGCGTGGCGGCCGATGATGATCGGCTTGGTCCAGGTCGGGACCAGCCGCGGGATGTTCGAGATCACGATCGGCTCGCGGAAGATCACCCCGCCGAGGATGTTGCGGATCGTCCCGTTCGGCGAGCGGTACATCTCCTTGAGCCCGAACTCCTCGACCCGCGCCTCGTCGGGGGTGATCGTCGCGCATTTGACGCCCACCCCGTGCTTCTTGATCGCCTCGGCGGCGTCGACCGTGATCTGGTCGCCTGTCGCGTCACGGCTCTCGATCCCGAGGTCGAAGTACTCGAGCTCGATGTCGAGGTAGGGCAGGATCAGCTGCTCCTTGATGAAGGCCCAGATGATCCGGGTCATCTCGTCGCCGTCGAGCTCGACGATCGGGTTCTTGACTTTGATCTTCGCCACGCGGGCGGGCGATGCTATCGGCGCGGCGATAAATTGACCGTCACGCAATCCGAGGAGAGGAACGCTCATGAAGACGTACGCGATTCGCCGCAAGAACGCCTGGCCTTCGGCCGAAGAGCTCGAAAAGGTGGGTGAGCGATCGGCCGAGGTGGCCAAAGAGGAATTTCCGGAAGACATCGCCTGGATCCGCTCCTACGTGCTCGCCGAGGACGACGGCACGCTGGGCTCGGTCTGCATCTACCAGGCGTCGAGCCCGGAGAAGATCGCGGAGCACGCGAAGCGCGTCGACATGCCGGCTGACGAGATCTTCGAGGTCCCGGACACCGTGATCGTGCGCCCGGACCCGGAGTAGACGGCTACTTCTTCTTTTTCTTCCGCACGCACTTGCCCTTCTTCAGCTTGCGGCCCTTCTTGCACTTCTTTGGGGCCGCGGCCGCCGTCGCTGAAGCGGTCGTGGGCGGAGGTGAGGTCGATGCAGGCGGAGTCCCGAGCGGCGTGGTCGGCACCGGGAACGGTGCCGACCAGCCGGGGTTGGAGTCGTTGCTGCCCGGAGTGTCCGTGACATTGACGCGGCTGGGGCTGTCCCCGTCGGCATCGGCGGTGTAGATGTCGTCGGGATCACCGTCGGCAGTGTCGTCCTGGGCATAAGCGATCTTGGTCCCGTCGGGTGAGAACGCCGGATCCATCTGACCCTGCCCGTCGGCGATCAGGTTGAAGGCCATGGTCGGCGCCGAAAGAACCACGTAGAGCAGGTCGTACTCGCCGACCAGTTTCTCGAACACGAGCGTCGTGCCGTCCGGCGAGATCTCGGGGTCGCCTTCGTTTGAGCTCGTCGCCGCACCGTCGATCGCCGTCCCCGAGCCGCCGGTGGAGGGCGCCTGGTAGACGTCGCCCAGGTTCGCCGCCGTGTATCGCTGGTAGAAGATCGTGCCGCCGTCGGGCGAGAAGGTCGGTTCGAGATTCTGGACCGTCATGCTGCCGGAAATGCTGGCGGGCACGCCGCTCCCATCGACGTTGGCGATCCTGATCGACGAGTCCCCGAGCACGATCGGGGAGGTGAGCACGAAGAGGTCCTGGTAGGCGACCTTGGTCCCGTCGGAAGAGAGCGCCGGGTCGTGGAAGTCGTGGAATCCGGTCTGCCCGATCCCCAGCGGCAACGGGGTGAGCGTTACCGGCGTCCCGCTGCCGTCGGTGTTGCGGACGACGATCGATCCGAACTCCTCGTATGCGACCTTGGTGCCGTCGGCCGAGAACGAGGGCGCGGAGCTCGCCGGCGAGAAGTAGTCCTGCTGGTTGGAGCCGTTGGGGTCCATCGAAATCAGCTTCTGGGTGATGCCGTCCTCGAAGAAGACGATCTTGCCGTTGGCGCCGGGGTAGGCGGCCTGCGCGGCGGGGGCGGCGGCGAACGCCGCCGCGAGGCAGACGAGCGCGATCGCTCCCTTGACTGTCCCTGCCGTTTTCATCTCCCGCCTACTTCTTCCTTTTCTTGCGGACGCACTTGCCCTTCTTCAGCTTCTGGCCCTTCTTGCACTTCTTGGGCGCGACCGCCGGCGTGACCGCCCCGGGGAGCGTCGTCGCCGCGGACACCGGGCCCGGCGCCGGCGCGGGTGAGGGCACGGGCGGGAACGGCGCCGACCAGCTAGGGCTCGAGTCGGTGACCGCATCGGAGTTGGTCAGGTTGGTCTTGTCGCTCCCATCCGCATCGGCGACGAAGATCTCGTCGACCAGATCGTCGGTGGGGGTGTCGTCGTCGCTCGAGTAGGCGATCTTGGTGCCGTCGGGCGAGTACGCAGGGTCCTCGTCGTCTCCCGCGTCGGGGATCACGAACGTCTCATTCGGCGGCCCGGAGAGGGAAACGCCGTGGATGTCGAAGTCGCTGCCGACGAACTTCTCGTAAAGCAACGTTGAGCCATTGGGCGAGAGTTCGGGGTCGCGCTCGGCGGCAGCGGTCGCCGCCCCGTCGACCGAGCCGCTTAGGGGGAAGGGGCCGCCGTCGGACGCCATCTTGTAGATGTCGTCGTTCTTGTTGTAGTAGGTCGTCGAGCCGTCGGGGGAAAGGGCCGGTTCGAAGGAGACCCCATCATTCGTGAGGTAGACGGGAATCCCGCTCCCGTTCACGTCCGCCACCAGGATGTTGCTGCCGGCGCCGGGAAACGAGTCCCGGAGCACGAACACGACCCTTTCTCCGTCCGCTGAGAGGCTGGGCGACTCGTAGTCGCGGCTGAAAGGATTAAAGTCGGGCGGCGCGCTGAAGAACACGGGGGTTCCGGTGCCGTTGGTGTTGCGAACCACGATTCCGTCGGGCTCCTCGGGCTTCACGTAGGCCACCTTGCTGCCGTCGGCGGAGAAGGAGGGCGGGCCGATCCCGGCGCCGTCAAACGGCTGCGGATTGGCACCGTTCGGGTCCATCGAGAAAAGGCTCGCGGGGTCGCCACTGGCGAAGACGATCTTCCCGTTCGTGCCCGGGTAAGCGGCCTGCGCCGATGCGGCGCCGATCAGCATTCCAACGGCCACTGCTATTCCCGCAAGCTTCATCTGTCCCCCGTCGATTGATTACCCGTGTGCCAAGTACCGGCGGCAGGCTAGCAGCCCCGCACCGTGCGAGAATGCAGTTCGTGGCAACCGTAGAGCGCCGTTCCTCGGAGACGCACGAGGTCTCCAACCAGGCCCCGCCGCTCGAGGACTACAACGTCTTCGAGGCCGACACCGTGATGCAGGAGGCCGTGAAGCGCGAGGGCGCCGACTGGGCCGTCGACCGGATCACGACAGTGGGAGCGATCGCCGGCAGCGCCGAGATCATCCGCAAGGGCTTCGAGGCGAACCAGAACCCGCCGAAGCTGAAGACCCACGACCGCTACGGAAACCGGGTCAACCAGGTCGACTTCCACCCTTCCTGGCACGAGCTGCTCGGGCTCTCGAAGGAGCACCAGCTCCACTCGCTGCCCTGGGTCGAGCCCGGGCCGGGCGCCAACGTCGCCCGCGCCGCCGCCTTCATGTGCTTCTCGCAGGCCGAGGCCGGGGTCGGCTGTCCGATCTCGATGACGAACGCGGTCGTCCCGGCGCTCCGCCACCAGCCCGAGCTCGCCGAGGAGTGGGAGCCGCGCTTCCTCTCGGCCAGCTACGACAAGCGCGACCTGCCCGTGACCGAGAAGACCGGCGCGCTGATCGGGATGGGGATGACCGAGAAGCAGGGCGGCTCCGACGTGCGCGCCAACACGACCGTGGCCAAGCCTCTGAACGGCGGCGGGCCCGGCGCCGAGTACGAGCTGACCGGCCACAAGTGGTTCTTCTCGGCCCCGATGTGCGACGCGTTCCTCGTCCTCGCGCAGGCCGACGGCGGCGTCTCCTGTTTCCTCTTCCCGCGCTGGACCCCCGACGGCGAACGCAACAACTTCCGCCTCCAGAGACTCAAGGACAAGCTCGGCAACCGCTCCAACGCCTCGAGCGAGATCGAGTTCGACGGCGCCTGGGCGCAGCTCGTCGGCGAGGAGGGCGCCGGGGTGCGGACGATCATCGAGATGGTCAACTACACGCGCCTCGACTGCGCGACCGGGAGCTCGACCGGAATGCGCCACGGCGTCGCGCAGGCGATCAACCACGCCCAGAACCGCTCGACCTTCGGAAAGCTGCTCGCCGAGCAGCCGCTGATGCAGAACGTGCTCGCCGACCTCGCGGTCGAATCCGAGGCCGCGACGATCTCCTCGCTGCGGCTGGCGCGCGCCTACGACGAGGCGGTCGCCGGCGACGAGCAGGCCGAGTCGTTCAAGCGGATCGCCAACGCGGTGCTCAAGTACTGGATCTGCAAGCGCGCCCCGTGGCACGCGGTCGAGTGCCTCGAGTCGCTGGGCGGCAACGGCTACGTCGAGGAGTCGGGGATGCCGATGCTCTACCGCGAGGCGCCGCTGTCCTCGATCTGGGAGGGCTCGGGCAACGTCCAGTGCCTCGACGTGCTGCGGGCGATGGTGAAGAGCCCCGCCTCGCTGAACGCGTTCTTCGACGAGGTCGGCGAGGCCAGCGACCCGCGCCTCGACCCGTTCGTCGAGAAGCTGCGCGCCGACCTCACCGACATGGACGGGATCGAGTCCCGGGCCCGCAACCTGGTCGAGCGCATGGCCCTGTCGCTGCAGGGCTCGCTGCTCGTCCGCTTCGGCGACGAGGCGGTCGCCGACGCCTTCTTCGCCAGCCGCCTCTCCGGCGAGCGCGGCGGCGCCTTCGGCACCCTCCCCGCCGGCACCGACTTCGAGCGCATCATCGAGCGCCACTCGCCGCTGAGCTGATGCGCCGGCTCCTGCCGGCGCTCGCCTGCACGCTTGCGATCGCGGGCTGCGGCTCCGACGACTCCGGGGAGTCGGGCGACTCGGGCGCCGCCGGTGGCGCGCCCCCGGGCGAGCTCGCCGCGCTCGTCCCCGAAGGCGCGTTCAGCAAGATCGCCGAGGCGGACTTCGCGGGCGCGCGGAAGGCGCTTGACCTACCGGTGGACTTCGATCCCCGCGACGGCCTCGACGCCTCGGGGCCAGAGCGGCGCTTCTCCGAGGCCGTCCTGCCGACCATCCCCTTCTACGTCGGCCCGCAGCCGATCCCGGTCGGGAAGGTCCTCGACGGTGGGCTTATCCAGTCGGCGGCAGCGGAGGGAGAGGGCGGCGCGAGCGAGGTGATCGTCGTCAGGACCGATCAACCGTTCGAGCAGATCGCCGCGGGCCTGGTCGAGGCCGGCTACAAGCGCCGCGGGCGGATCTTGAACTACACCGGCGATGTCAACGACGTCCGCTATCCGGAGGTGGTCGCCGCGGACGGCGACGAGAGCCTGATCGCAATCTCCGGCGAGCGCACGCGAGGCTTTGCGGCGCTCGGCGCCGCTCCGGCTGCACCCGACTCGCGGCCCGAGCTCGCTCTTCTGGGCGAGCTCCCTGAGGCCCCGGTCCGGATCGCCGACGGCGAGCTGATCGGCGCCGGGTGCGCGAGCGTCGGCGTCGCCGACCAGCTCGCCGAGGGCAAGGCCGAGCTTGTCGTCCTGGTCGAGGGCGAGGAGGCCTCCGCCGAAGCGCTGCAACTCGACGGAATCGCCGGGCTCGAGCCCGGCGAGCTCGAGGTCTCCGCCGATTCAATCCGCGCCCCGCTCACATTCGGGCTCGAAACCCCGGGTGCGCCTGGAACGGCGATCGCAGACGCCTTCCCGTCGACGATCTATGAGTGCGAGCAGGGGATCCTTGGCCCTGGCGCCCCCGGGACGCAGACCCAGCCCTAACATCAAGCCATGCCCGGTGGCAGCTCGATAAACCTGGTCACGGTCCGCGGAATCCGGATCGGGGTCGACTGGTCGTGGTTCATCGTCCTCTTCCTCGTCATCCTCTGGCTCTCGGGCTTCTACGGTGACGTGCTCGGCGATGAGGGCTCGACCGGCGCCTACGCGCTCGCGGTGGCCAGCGCGCTGCTCTTCTTCGCCTCGATCCTCCTCCACGAGCTCGGCCACGCATTCGTCGCGATCCGAAACGGGATCGGGATCTCGGGGATCACGCTGTGGATGTTCGGCGGCGTCGCGCGAATGGAACGCGATACCGACTCCCCCGGCACCGAGTTCAAAGTCGCGATCGGCGGGCCGGTCGTCACCGCGCTGATCGTCGTCCTCTGCGCCGCGATCGGGATCGCGCTCGGCGGCGCTTCCGGCTTCGGCGAGGCGATGGTCACCAACGGCGACACCGATGTATCCGGCGGGCTGGCGATGCTGGGTTGGCTGGCCGGGATCAATCTGCTGGTGCTGATCTTCAACCTGATCCCCGCCTTCCCGCTCGACGGCGGCCGGATCGCCCGCGCGATCGCCTGGTGGCGGACCGGCGACCGGCGCAAGGCGACCAAGTTCGCGGCCACGCTCGGCCAGGGGTTCGCCTACCTGCTGATCGGGCTCGGGATCTTCCTCGTCTTCCAGGGCGACCTGCTCGGCGGCGTCTGGCTGGGGCTGATCGGCTTCATCCTCAACGGCTCGGCCCGCGGCGCGGTCGTACAGGAGGAGCTGACGCGGCCGATCGAGGGCCTCCACGTCTCCGACGTCATGGACCGCGAGCCGGTCGCGATCCCGGCCGAGCTCTCGGTCGAGCAGGCGCTCGACGAGTACTTCCACCGCTGGGGCTGGCCCTGGTTTCCGGTCGTCGACGCGGCGCAGCACTTCCGCGGCCTGGTCGACCGCGCCGCCGCCGACGCCGTTCCCGAGCCCGAGCGCGTCTCGCAGAAGATCGAGTCGCTGCTCGCGAGCGACGTCGAGGGCTCGATGTCGGTCAGCGAGGACGACCCGCTCGAGGCGGTGCTCTCGAACCAGACACTGCGCCGGCTGGGTGCCCTCGCCGCCGTCGACGCCGATGGGCGGCTGCGCGGCGTGATCACCATGGACGCGGTCGGACGGGCGCTTCGCAGCAACGCTCAGTAGCTCGGCTATAGGATCGGTCCGTGCCTGACCACGACGTACTTGTGATCGGAGCGGGCCTGGCCGGGCAGCGGGCGGCGCTCGCCGCCGCCGAGCAGGGCGTCGACGTCGGGATCATCAGCAAGGTCCACCCGGTGCGCTCGCACTCGAACGCGGCACAGGGCGGCATCAATGCGGCGCTCCAGGAGGACGACAGCTGGGAGTCGCACGCATTCGACACGATCAAGGGCTCCGACTACCTCGCCGACCAGGACGCGGTCGAAATCATGTGCAAGGCGGCCCCCGAGGAGCTGCTCCACCTCGAGCACATCGGCGTCACCTTCCACCGCAACGAGGAGGGCAAGCTCGGCACCCGCGCCTTCGGCGGCGCGTCGGCGGCGCGCACTTACTACGTCGCCGACATCACCGGCCAGGCGATCATGCACGTCCTCTACGAGCAGCTGATGAAGTACGCCGACGCCGTCAACCGCTACGAGGAGTGGTTTACGACCGCGCTGGCGCTCGACGAGCAGGGCAACTGCGTCGGAGCGGTGACCCGCAACGTCAAGGACGGCGCGATGGAGCTGTTCGGGGCCAAGGCGGTGATCCTCGCCACCGGCGGCAACGGCCAGGCCTGGCACCCGACCACCAACGCCTTGATCTGCACCGGCGACGGGATCGCACAGGCCTACCGTGCCGGCGCGTCGCTGATGGACATGGAGATGATCCAGTACCACCCGACGACGCTCGCCAAGAAGGGCTTCCTGATCACCGAAGGCGCCCGCGGCGAGGGCGCCCACCTCTACAACGCCAAGGGCGAGCGGTTCATGGAGACCTATGCGCCGAACAAGATGGAGCTCGCCTCGCGCGACGTCGTCTCGCGCGCCGAGCAGACCGAGATCAACGAGGGCCGCGGCTTCCCCGACGGCACCGTGGCACTCGACATCACCGTGGTGCCGAAGAAGCGCATCCACGAGGCGCTGCGCGAGATCGTGCTCGTCGGCCGCGACTTCGCCGGGGTCGACATCACCGAGGAACCGATCCACATCAAGCCGGGCAACCACTACACGATGGGCGGCGTCAAGACCGACATCGAGGGGCGCACAGACATCCCGGGGCTCTACGCCGCCGGCGAGGTCGCCTGCGTCTCGGTCCACGGCGGCAACCGGCTCGGCGCAAACTCGCTTCTCGACACGCTGATCTTCGGCCGCCGCTCGGGCGTCGACGCCGCGCAGCGGGCGCAGAGCATCGGCGGGCAGCGCGCCGCGGCATCGGTGCTCGAGGACGAGGAGCGCCAGATCGCCGAGATCATCAGCCGCGAGAAGGGCTCGGGCCGCCGCGTCTCGGAGATCAAGGACGAGCTCGGCGAGACGATGGACCAGAAGGTGGCGGTGTTCCGCGACGAGGCCGGGATCAACGAGGCGCTCGAGATCGTGAAGCGGCTCAAGCAGGAGTCTCGCAGCGCCTATATCGACGACCGCAGCACGGTCTTCAACCAGGACGTGCTCGGAGCGATCGAGCTCGGCTACATGCTCGACTGCGCCGAGTGCGCCTGCATCGGTGCTATCGAGCGCAAAGAAAGCCGCGGCGCGCAGTTCCGCACGGACTTCCCGGAGCGAAACGACGAGGAGTGGCTGAAGCACATCGATCTCAAGAAGGGCGAGGAGGGACCCGAGATCGGCTACTCCGACGTTACGATCACCGAGTGGGAGCCGCAAGAGCGGACGTACTGACCGGAAACCATTAGCTGCCAGCCAATGCCTACCTACGATCTGAAAGTCCGCCGCTACCAGCCCGAGTCCGGGGAGGGCCCCTACTGGGACGAGTTCACGGTCGAGCTCGACGAGACGCTCTCGGTCCTCGACGGGCTGCTCCAGCACAAGGACCGCGCCGACGGCTCGCTCGCCGTCCGCTGCTCCTGCAAGGCCGCGATCTGTGGCTCGTGCGGGATGAAGATCAACGGCGACTCCGGCCTCGGCTGCAAGACCCAGCTCGGGCACGCGGCCGCGGAAGCAAAGCGGCGAGCCCCGAAGGGCACCCGCAAGGCGCCGCCGATCGTCGTCGAGCCGATGGGGAACATGCCGGTGATCAAAGACCTGGTCACCGACATGGAGTCGACCCACTGGGAGAAGTTCCGCCGGGTGACGCCGTGGCTGCTCCCCGAGGGCGACCCGCCCGAGCGCGAGTACGTCGTCCCCCCGAGTCGATGATCGACATCACCCAGTCGATGGCCTGCATCCAGTGCGGGGCTTGCGTCTCGGCCTGCCTCTCGATGGAGGCAGACCCCGACTTCGTCGGTCCCGCGGCTCTCGCGAAGGCTTACCGCTTCGTGGGCGACCCGCGGGACGCCCAGACCGAGGAGCGGCTCTACGACCTCGCCCAGGACCCGCACGGAATCTACGACTGCACCCACTGCTTCTCGTGCATCGACGCCTGCCCTAAGGGCGTCGCGCCGATGGATCAGATCATGCGCCTGCGACGACTCGCCGGCCACGACCACGACATCGACGACGTCAACAACGGTCGCCGCCACGAGATCGCGTTCGTGAACATCATCGAGAGCAAGGGCACGCTCGACGAGGCGCTGCTGCTGCAGGAGTCCTACGCGCAGGGGATCAAGGGCAAGCTGAAGCCGACCGGGGCGGCGATCAAGGGGCTGCTCGGCTCGATCCCGACGCTGATCCGCGGACTGCGGACCGGGAAGATGCGTTCGCTGCCGAAGATCATCCCGGGGGTTCACCACAAGCTGCCCGGCGACTCGCAAAAGCAGGTCAAGAAGATCTACGCCCACGCCGAGGACCACCGCGTCGAGCTCAACCTCTACATCAAGGGCGAGGGCGGCGACGAGGACGAGACGCCCGAGGCCGACGTCGAGCCCGAGCCCGACGAGGTGGGCGCGAAATGAGGGAAGCCGCATGAGCCCCGCGAAGAACCTGAAGGTGGCCTATTGGCCGGGCTGCGTCTCGCGCGGCTTCACCCCCGAGCTGCACGGCTCGATGGAGCTCGTCGCCGAGCGGCTCGAGATCGAGCTCGTCGAGCTCGACCGCGCCAACTGCTGCGGCGCCGGGGTGATCGCCGAGCACAACCAGGAGCTCGCCGACACGCTCAACGCGCGCACCTTCGCGCTCGCCCAGCAGACCGGCCTCTCGATGATGAACATCTGCTCGACCTGCCAGGGCGCGCAGTCCGAATGCCAGCAGCGCCTCGACGCCGACTCGGCCTACCGCGCCCACATCAACGAGGTGCTCGCCGAGGAGGGGCTCGAGTACAAGGAGGGCCAGGTCAACAAGAACTTCCTCTGGCTGCTGGTCGAGGACTACGGTCTGCGGACGCTCAAGAACCGCGTCAAGCGCCCGCTCGAGGGGCTCAAGGTCGGCCCGTTCTACGGCTGCTACGTACTGCGCCCAAAAAATAGGCTCGGCTACGAGGAGAACCCCGACCGCGACCTCTACCTAGAGCAGGTGATCGACGCGCTCGGCGGCGAGGTCGTCGACTACGACGGCGCCCGCAAGTGCTGCGGCTTCCCGATCGTGACCATGAACCGCGACACCTCGCTGCGCCAGGCGGGCACCCACCTCGGCGACGCGATCGACCAGGGCGCCGACTGCCTCGTCACCCCGTGCCCGCTCTGCCACCTGAACCTCGACATGCAGCAGCCCGAGGCGGCGAAGGTCGTCAACCGCGATCTCGGGATCGCCGTCCTGCACCTGCCGCAGCTCGTCGGGCTCGCGCTCGGCTTCGAGCCGAAGCAGCTCGGCATGAGCAAGCACATCGCCTCGACCAAGTGGGTCGAGGGGTGCCTCAGCGCGCCGGCGCCGGCCTAGCGCAGACCGGCAGCTGGCCCCTCGTCGATCACCGCGCCGCCGCTGTCGACCTGATCTGCCGTGTCCTCGTAGGCTAGGGAGATGGCCCTGGCGGTAGCCATCTTCCTGATCGCGCTGGCGATGATCGCCAGCGAGAAGCTCCATCGAACCAAGGTGGCTCTGCTTGGAGCGGCGCTCGTCGTCCTGTTCGTGCCCGATTTCAACCAGGACCTTGCGATCGAGTCGGTCGATTTCAACACAATCGGGCTGCTGGTCGGAATGATGATCCTGGTCTATCTGACCCAGCAGACCGGGGTCTACGACTACATCGCTATCCGCGCCGGACAAATCTCCGGCGGTCGTCCCCTCTGGGTCGTGCTCAGCCTCGCCGGCACGACCGCCCTCCTCTCCGCTTTCCTCGACAACCTGACCACGATCCTGCTCGTGGTCCCCGTCACCTTCCTGCTCGCCGATGCGTACGACATCGATCCGATCCCGCTGGTGATCATCGAGGTAATCGCCTCCAACATCGGCGGCACCGCGACCCTGATCGGGGATCCACCCAACATCATCATCGCGGGGGCGACCGGGCTGAGCTTCAACGAGTTCATCCTCAACCTGGCGCCGATCGTCGTTCTGACGTTCGCGGTGGTCATCGCCGGCCTCTACGGCTATTACCGCCCTCGCCTCCAGATAGCTGACGAGAACCGCCGCCACGTCAACGAGCTCGACGCCGAGCGCTCGATCGAGGACCCGGCCGAGCTGCGGCGCTCGGGCACCGTGCTCGTGCTGACGATTCTCGCCTTCTTCGCACACCAGCCTTTGCATATCGAGCCGGCCACCGTGGCGCTCGCCGGCGCCTCGGTGGCGCTGCTGATCACCAGGATCGATCTCCAGCAAGCGTTGTCCAACATCGAATGGCCGACGCTCTTTTTCTTCGTCGGCCTCTTCGTCATGGTCGGCGCCCTGGAGGCGACCGGCGCCATCGCCGAGGTCGCGTCGGGCGTGGAGGACCTGACGGGAGGCGAGCGCTCGGCAGAGTTGCTCGGAATTGTCTGGATCGCCGCTTTGGGCTCGGCGGTGGTCGACAACATTCCCTTCACCACCGCGATGATCCCCGTCGTCGAGCAGCTCGGAGGCGCTGAGGACGACGCCTACTGGTGGGCTCTATCGCTCGGGGCCTGCTTCGGCGGCAATGCGACGATCATCGCTGCCGCTGCCAACGTGGCCGCCGCCGGGTTGACCGAGCGCGCCGGTGAAAAGATCGGCTTCCTCACCTTCATGCGTATCGGGATTCCGGTCACCGTCGTCTCGGTGGCACTCGCGAGCGCCTACGTCGGCGTCCGATACATAATGCTCTGAGGTCGACAGATGCCCGATTCAATCGTCCAGGCAACACTGCGCGAGATCGAGCCGCTTCGCACCGAGGAACCGGTGTCGGGCGCGGTCAAGCGACTGATCGATCTCGAGCTTCCGGCTCTGCCCGTCGTCGACGAGGAGGGCGGCTACGCCGGGATCTTCGGCGAGCGCGAGTTCCTCGAAGCCTTGTTTCCGGGCTATGTCGGGACGCTGACCACCTCGGCTGCGATCTCGCGCAGCATCGACAAGACCATCGAGCGCCGCGAGACCTGCGGCGAGGAGCCCGTCGCTGATCACCTGACCAAGGATCACGTTCTCGTCGAGGACGACTTCAGCGACACCCAGTTGGCCGAGATCTTCCTCCACCATCGCGTGCTGATCGTTCCCATCGCGACCGGCGGGAGGGTGCACGCCGTCGTCACGCGTGCCGATTTCTTCCGCTCCCTGGCCGAGCGCTTCCTCGACCGCACCGACGGGGCCTAGCCGCGTTTTGCCACCCAGCGCGTACCGAGGGTGTCAGTCAGCCCATGCGCGAGGATCGAGGTGATTACCACGAACGAGGCGATCTCGAAGACGGTGGTCCGTTCTGTTACCCCCGAGTTGAGCACGTAGAGCGCGAACAGCATCGAGGCCACCCCCTTTGGCCCGAACCAGGCGATGAACAGCTTCTGGTCCCTGGGCAGATCCTCACGCACGAACGAGAGAAGCACCGCGGCGGGGCGCGCAACCAGCAGCGCGAAGAGGACGAAGGCGGCGAGGGCCGGGATGCTTCCGTGAAAGCCGGTCGCGACTATCAGAGCCCCGAAGACGAAGAACGTGACCACCTGCAGGATCGTGCTGACGTTCTCTGCGAACTCTTCGAATGACCGCGGCACTTCGTGCTCGGCCGCACCCAGCGCGATCCCGGCAACGAAAGCAGCGATCAGGCCGTTGCCGATGGTCACTTCCGCGAGACCGTAGGCGGCGAGCCCGAAGCCGATCGCGTAGATCCCCTCGTAGCGCGGCGTCAGCCCGCCCCCGGGAAGCCGGTCGTGGAAGCGCCCGCCGAGTACCCCGAGTGCCACCCCGACCGCGGCGCCGACGACCGTTTCGCCCAGCAATGTCAGCCCCTCCCCGCCGGCGTCGCCCGAATCCGAGGCGAGAACGAGAAAGAAGAGCACGAACGGCACCGCGAGCCCGTCGTTGAGCCCCGATTCGAGGTTGAGCGTGTGGCGGACGCTCTCGGGAACCCTGCGCGAGGTGACGATTGCCGAGGTGACCACCGGGTCGGTTGGCGCCAGCACTGCTCCGAGCAGGAATGCCTCGGCCCAGGTGAGCTCGGCGAACAGAGCTTTGGCGGCCAGCGCCAGCAGGACCATCGTGATCGGCATCGCGATCACAAGTGCCCGGGCGACCGGTGTCCAATGGCGGCCAAGCAGTTCCCGCTCGACGAACATGCCGTCGCTGAAAAGGGTCAGCACGAGCGCCAGAGTGACCAGCTTGACCACCGATTCCGCATTGGCGTCGACCGACACCACGTCTGTTGCCGCGAGCACGACCCCGAGCGCGACCGAGAGCACCGAGGCCGAAAGGACGGTTCCCTTCATCACTCCCGAAAGCGCTGCGGCGACTGCGAGAAGAGCGCCGAAGAGCAGCAGCGCTTCGCCGAAGCCGATCTCCATTACGGATTCGGCCCGCCGGCCGTTTTCAGTCCTCCACCGAACCGAGCAGGTCGCGCTCGACGAGCAGCTCGGCGAGCTGGACAGCGTTGGTGGCGGCGCCCTTGCGGAGGTTGTCGCCGACCACCCAGAGGTTGAGGCAGCGCTCGTGCGAGGGGTCGCGGCGAATGCGGCCGACGAGCACCTCATCGCGGCCCGCGGCCTCGATCGCGAGCGGGTAGATGCCCTCGCCGGGGGCGTCAACGACGGTCAACCCCGGCGCGCCGCTGAGCAGCTCGCGACAGTCCTCGGGCGAAAGCTCCTTCGAGGTCTGGACGTTGATCGACTCCGAGTGGCCGTTGAAGACCGGCACCCGCGCGCAGGTGGTCGAGATCCCGACCTCCTCGCCGAGCCCCATGATCTTTCGGGTCTCGGCCATCATCTTGCGCTCCTCGGTCGTGTAGTCGTCGTCGGTCTTGAAGACCTCGACCTGCGGCAGCACGTTGAACGCGATCCGGTGCGGGTAGACCGCGGGCTCCGGGACGTCCTTGTCGTCGAGGACGGCGCGGCTCTGCGCCTCGAGCTCCTCGACCGCCTTCTGGCCAGTACCGCTCACCGACTGGTACGTGGAGACGACGAGCCGCTCGATCCCGACCGCGTTCTGGATCGGCGCCAGCGCGACGACCATCTGCATCGTCGAGCAGTTCGGATTGGCGACGATCCCCTTGTGATCGGCGAGCGCGTCGGGGTTGACCTCGCTGATCACCAGCGGCACCTCGTCGTCCATGCGCCAGAAGCTCGTGTTGTCGACGACGACTGCGCCGGCGTCGCGGAGCTTCGGCGCCCACTCTTCGCTCACCTCGCCGCCCGCCGAGGAGATCGCGAGGTCGAGCCCGTCGATCGAGGCCTCGTCGAGCGGCTGCACTTCGAGCTTTGAACCGTTGAACTCGACCTTCTTGCCGACCGAGCGCTTGGAGGCATACGGGATCACCTCGGCGGCGGGAAACCCCCGCTGCGCCAGCACCTCGAGGATCGTCGAGCCGACGGCGCCGGTGGCGCCCACGACTCCGACCCGGTATTTGGCCTCCGGACTCATACGCACAGGGTACGGAGGTTCTAAGAGCTGACCGTCGGGCGGTGTTCGGTGCCGGTCGGCTCCTCGGTGCGGACCGCGTCGGCGCCGAGCTCGAAGGCCTCGTGGAGCGCCTTGACCGCATCGGGGACCTTGTCGGAGGCGATTACGCAGGAGATCTTGATCGGCGAGGTCGAGATCATCTCGATGTTTATGCCGCGCTCGCCGAGCGTGCTGAAGACCTTCGCCGCAACGCCCGGGTGCGAGCGCATACCGGCGCCGACGATCGACACCTTGCCGATCGCCTCGTCGGCGTTGACCGAGCTGGCGGCATCGAGGCCTTCGACGGTCTCGACCGCGGTCCGCAGGTCGTCGCGCCCGACCGTGAACGACATCTCGGCCTGCTGGTCGGAGGAGACGGGCTCGTTCTGGATGATCATGTCGACGTTGACGTCGGCGTCGGCGAGCGCGCTGAAGATCCGGCCGGCGACGCCGGGCTCGTCGCGGACGCCGGTCATCGTGACGCGCGACTCGGCGTCCGAGTGCGTCACGGCTGTCACCAGGGGTCGTTCCATCGTCTCCTCCTCGGAGACGACGAGGGTACCGGGGCCCTCCTCCGAGGAGCTGCGGCAGTGGATTTTGACGGCGTGGTTGCGCGCGTACTCGACCGAGCGCAGCTGCAGCACCTTCGCCCCCGAAGCTGACATCTCGAGCATCTCCTCGTAGGAGACGACCGGCAGCTTGCGGGCGTCGCTGACGATCCGCGGGTCGGCGCTGAAGACGCCGGCGACGTCGGTGTAGATCTCGCAGGTCTCGGCGCCGAGCGCGGCCGCGAGCGCGACCGCGGTCGTGTCGGAGCCGCCGCGCCCGAGCGTGGTCACGTCGCGGTTGTCGGTCGAGACGCCTTGAAAGCCGGCGACGAGCACGATCGAGTCCTCGCCGAGCGCCTCGCGGATGCGATCGGCGCGCACGTCGAGGATCCTCGCCTGAGTATGGGAGGAGTCGGTGACGATCCCGGCCTGCGACCCGGTCAGCGAGATCGCCTTGTGGCCGAGCTCGACGATCGCCATCGCACAGAGCGCGCACGAGATCCGCTCCCCGGTCGAGAGCAGCATGTCCATCTCGCGCGGGTCGGGGCGGTCGGCTACCTCGCGCGCCATCTCGGTCAGCTCGTCGGTGGTCTTTCCGCGGGCAGAGAGCACCGCGACGACGCCGGCGCCGTTCTCGCGCGCAGCGACGATTCGCTGCGCGGCGCGCTTGATCTGGTCGGCTCCGGCGACCGAGGTTCCGCCGAACTTCATCACCACGAGCTCATTTGCGGTCTTTGCGCTCATCCTGCCTCCAGATTAGGCGCTCGGTGGGGCGCCGGTCATAAGATCGCGCCCACTTGAGGGACGAGTTCACTCCGCCTCCGCGCCCGCCGCGTCGAAAGCCGCTTCGGCTCCGCCGCCCGCGAGTGCCGACCAGGCAGCTCCTGGTCGGGGTCGCGGCGGTCGCTGCCGTGGCCGCGATCGCGTTCGGGTTCATCGGCGGCGCCGAACAGCAGAGCGCCGGGCCGCCGGCCAAGGTGGCGCCGGAGGTCGAGAAGCAGGTCCGCGGCCTGAGCGTGCCCGAGAAGGTCGACGCGGTGCTCGCGGTCGGCTTCGCGGGCACCAACGCGGGCGCCGCGGAGGTGGCGAAGACCCAGGGCGGGGTGGTCGTCAGGGCCGAGAACTGGCCCGGCGCCGGAGGCGGGAGCCAGTTGAACTCGCAGCTCCACGCCGCGGGCGGCCCCAGCGCGACGCCGCCGCTCGTGATCGGCCTCCAGGAGGGCGGCGAGTACCGCGCCTACCTCGACCTCCCACCCGCCGAGCGCCAGCTCGACATCGGCGACGGCGGCGACGCCGCGGCGGCCGAGGCTTCGGCGAACGCGACCGGCGCCGCGCTCAAGAAGGCGGGCTTCGATCTCAACCTGGCGCCCGTCGCCGACGTCGCCACCCTCGACAGCCCGATCGCCGACCGCGCCTACGGCGACGACGTCGACCTCGTCACCGAGATGACCGCCGCCGCGGTGCGCGGCTGCCGCACCGCGGCGATCGCCTGCGCTCCGGCCCACTTCCCGGGCGCCGGCGGCGAGACCGAGGACACCGACGCCGGGCCTGCGAGCGTCAGCCTCGACCGCGATTCGCTGGCAAGCCGCGACCTGCAGCCGTTCCGGGCCGCGATCGCCGAGAAGGTGCCGGCCCTCGTCCTCTCGCACGCCTTCTACGCCGCCTACGAGGCGGTGACCCCGGCTTCGATGACCTCGGAGATCGCCACCGACCTGCTCCGCAGCGAGCTCGGCTTCGAGGGCGTCGCGATCACCGACGATCTCGCCGCCGGTGCGATCAGCGGCGGCGAGCAGGCGCCCGACGCAGCCGTGCGGGCGGTGGGAGCCGGAGCCGATCTCGTCGTCGTCACCGACCCCGCCGCCGCCACCCGCGCCCGACTGGCGCTGATCAACGCCGCCAACTCGGGCGAGCTGCCGCGCGAGCGCCTCGATGCCGCCGCCGCGCGGGTTATCGAGCTCAAGCGCCAGCAGGGGCTTCTAAAGTGAAGGCCTGATGTTCGACCGGCTCGCAAGCCTGGCCCAGAACCGCGGCCGGTTCGTGGCGATCGGCGCCGTCGTCATCTTCGTGGCCGCCGGGGCGATCGGCGGCTCGGTCGCCGACCACCTCGATCCGTACGGCAACGACGATCCCGACACCGAGAGCGTGATCGCCAGCGACCGGCTCGAGGCGGCGGGCTTCCGCGACGCGAGCGTCATCGTCCTGCTCGAGGACACCCGGGTCACCGAGTCGGCGGGGCGCGAGCGGGTCGAGGAGATCTCCAACCGGCTCGAGGAGCGCAAGGACGTCGCCCAGGTGACCGGATTCGCGGAGACCGGGTCGGAGGACTTCGTCTCCCGCGACGGCGACACCACCTATCTCGCGGTCAGCCTGAAGCCGACCGACGACAAGGAGCTCCAGGACGCGGCGAGCTCGATCAACGACACGATCGGCGAGCAGCAAGGCGTCACCGTCGGCGGCTACGCGCTCGCCCAGGAGCAGGTCAACAAGCAGGTCGAGAAGGACCTGCGGATGGCCGAGCTGCTCGCGTTCCCGCTGCTGTTCCTGCTCTCGCTGCTCTTCTTCCGCAGCCTGATCGCCGCCGGGCTGCCGCTGCTGGTCGGCGGGCTCGCGATCGTCGGCACCTTCTTCCTGCTCCGGGTCGCGAGCGAGCTCGGCTCGATCTCGATTTTCGCCCTCAACCTCACCACCGGCCTCGGGCTCGGGCTCGCGATCGACTACAGCCTGTTCATCGTCTCGCGCTACCGGGAGGAGATCGCGAAATTCGGACCCGGGCTCGAGGCGATGAAGCGGACGATGGCGACCGCCGGCCGGACGGTGTTCTTCTCCTCGCTGACCGTCGCCGCGGCCCTCGCCTCGCTGCTCGTCTTCCCGCAGCGCTTCCTCTACTCGATGGGCCTCGGCGGCACGCTCGTCGCGCTGCTCGCGGCGCTGATCTCGCTCACGATCCTGCCCGCGGTCCTGGCGCTGCTCGGCGAGCGCGTCAACGCGCTCTCGCCGAAGTTCCTCGCCCGCCGCGCCGAGCGCGACGCGCGCCCCGCCCACGAGGGCTTCTGGTACCGGCTCTCGCAGACCGTGCAGCGGTTCCCGGGCCGGATCGCGGTCGCATCCGCGGCGCTGCTGATCGCGCTCGGGATCCCGTTCCTGTCGCTCAAGTTCACCTGGGTCGACGCCCAGATCCTCCCCTCCGACCAGAGCGCGCGCCAGGTCGACAACGTGCTGCGCTCAGACTTCCCGCCCTTCCGCGACACGCCGATCCGGGTCGTGGTCGAGAACGCCTCGCCCGAGACGGTGGCCGCGGTCGAAGAGCAGATCGACTCGACCAAGGGCGTCGCCGAGGTCAACCCGCCTCTGCGGCTCGAGAACGGCAGCACGATGATCGCGGCGATCTCGAAGGCGCCCTACCTCGACCAGCAGAGCAGAGACACCGCTGAGCGGATCCGCGAGATCGAACCGCCCGGGGGCGCGAAGGTGCTCGTCACCGGCGCGTCTGCGGCGTTCGTCGATTTCCAGTCGAGCCTCGCCGAGCACCTGCCGCTCGCGGTCGCGATCGTCGTCATCGCCACGCTGATCGTGCTCTTCCTGATGACCGGCTCGGTGGTGCTGCCGGTGAAGCAGCTGATCATGAACGTGCTCAACCTGAGCGCCGTGTTCGGGATCCTCGTCTTCATCTTTCAGGACGGGCGGCTCGAGGGCGTGCTCGACTACTCGAGCCAGGGGGCGCTCGAGCAGACGATGCCGATCCTGCTGTTCGCCGTCGTCTTCGGGCTCTCGACCGACTACGGCGTGTTCCTGCTCTCGCGGATCAAGGAGGCGCGCGACGGCGGGGCCAGCGACGACGATGCTGTCGCGATCGGCCTCGAGCGCACCGGGCGGATCGTCACCGCGGCCGCGGTCCTGTTCGCGGTCGCGATCGGCGCTTTCGCGACCTCGCAGATCATCTTCATCAAGGAGAACGGGGTCGGCACCGCGCTCGCCGTGCTGATCGACGCCTCGATCATCCGCGCGCTGCTGGTCCCCTCGCTGATGGAGCTGCTCGGGCACTGGAACTGGTGGGCGCCCGAGCCGCTGCGGCGACTGCATCACCGCTTCGGTTTAGACGAGACCCTGCCTGACGAGCCTCGTTCAAGGCTCGGCAGGTTGGCGGATCGCGCGAAGCGGGTAGGTATCCTGCGCCGCCCGTGACGATCGCAACGTCCATATTCCTGATCGCCGCCGGCGCGATCCTCCGCTACGCGGTCAACTTCGACTCCAGCATCATCAGCATCCCGACCGTGGGGCTGATCCTGATGATCGCCGGCGGCGCGGGCCTGGCGCTGTCGCTGCTCTACGAGCTGATCCAGAACCCGAAGCCCCAGGCCCGGCCACGCGACGAGCACGCACCCTCGGGCGATCCTTACGAGGACCGCACCCGCCGCCTCCGATAGCGCCCGTTAGTCGAGCGACTGGCGACCGGCGAGCGCCTTGCCGAGCGTGACCTCGTCGGTGTGCTCGAGGTCGGCACCGACCGGGAGCCCGCTCGCCAGCCGTGTGACCGACGCTGCCTTGCCTCGCAGCGCCTCGGCGATGTGGAGCGCGGTCGCTTCGCCGGTCGTGGTCGGGTTCGTGGCGAGAACGACCTCCGTGACCTCGCCGTTGCCGGCCCGCTCGAGCAGCTCGGCGATCTTCAGGTCCTCGGGGTCAACGCCGTCGATCGGCGACAGCGCTCCGCCGAGCACGTGGTACAGCCCCCGGTACTCGCCGGTGCGCTCGATCGGGATCACGTCGCCGGGCTCCTCGACCACGCAGATCAACGCCTGGTCGCGCTTGCCGTCCTCGCAGATCTGGCACTTGTCTCCCTCGGCGAGGTTGAAGCAGACCTCGCAGAGCCCGACCTTCTCCTTCACCTCGCGGATCGCGTCGGCGAGCGCGAGCGCCTCGTCGTCCTCGGTGCGCAGCATGTGAAATGCGAGCCGCTGGGCGGTGCGCTGGCCGATCCCCGGCAGGCGGGAGAGCTCGGCGATCAGGCGGCTGACCGGTCCTGCGTACACGGTGGGTGAAGGCTAGGCGCCCGGCAGGCCGGGACCGCCGCCTGGGCCGCCGAGGCCGGGCAGGCCGCCGCCCCCGCCGAGCCCGCCGCTGATCGCGCCCATCTTGCTGTTCGCGAGCTCCTGGGCGGCGCGGATTCCCTCGTTGACCGCCGCCAGCACCATGTCCTGGAGCAGCTCGGCGTCCTCGGGGTCGATCGCGTCGGGTTGGATCGTCAACTCGAGCAGCCGCAGGTCGCCGCTCAGCTTCACCTTCACCATGCCGCCGCCGGCGCTCGCCTCGACGGTCTCGTTCTTGAGCTCCTCCTGGGCCTTCACCATCTCGCCCTGCATCTGCTGAACCTGCTTCATCAGGCCGCCGAGATCAGGCTGCTTCGGGGTCATCCGGCCTCCCTCGCCTCGCCGGCGTCGTCGATCTCCTCGATCTCGCGGGCGTCAAACTTGGTCTTGATCAGCTCGATCAGCTCCTCGTCGCCGATCGCCTCGCCCGCGCCGCTCGACTCGGCCGCGGGGTCGATCTCGAGCAGCTCGTAAACCGGCCGCAGCCGCTCGCCGACGATCGCGAGCACCGACTCGGCGAAGCGCTCTACGTTCGCCCGCGCCTCGGCTTTGCGCTTGTTGAATGTCGCCGAGGCGGGAAAGCCGATCCGGACGACCGACTTGTCCGTGTCGACCTCTAACGGCTTCGCGCCTTCGAACAGGGTCGAAAGCATCTCCGAGCCGGACTCGCGGACGTGGTCTACTACCGCCGGCCAGAGGCTCATCACTTTGTCGAGGTCGACGGTGGCGGCAGGGGTCGGGGTGGACGGAGCCGGGGCGGGCGGGACGGCCGGAACCGGGCCTGCTGCCGACACATTCGCCATTGGGTTCGGTTTTTCCTCATCCGCGGGGGGCTGCATAGTCGGCCCAGGCCCGGCATCCGGCCGTCCCGCCTCGGCGGGCCCACCCCCTGGCTGGGCCTCAGCTTTTCCCGTGTCGCCCTCCCCCTGCTCGAGGCGCTCGATGCGGCGGAGGAGGGCCTCGCGCGAGGAGTCGAGCTGGGGGCGGGCCACCTTGAGGAGGGCTACCTCGAGGGACAGGCGGGGGTCGTCGCCTTCGCGGATTGCGGTGATCGCGGCGGAGAGGGAGTCGATCGCGGCGATGATCGAGGCCTCGGGGATGCGGGTGGCCTGCTCGCGGAGGCGGTCGGGCTCGGAGGCGGTGACGCTGAAGGAGTCGGGGAGCTCGCCGGTGGTTCGGACGACGATCAGCTGGCGGAGGTGGCCGACGAGGTCGCGGGCGAAGGTCGTCGGGTCGCGGCCACTGCGGGCCAGCTGCTCGACCGCGTCGAGGGTCCCCTTTGCGTTGCCGGCGGCGACGGCGTCGATCGTCTCGAAGATCAGCTCGGCGTCGGCGGCGCCGAGCACCTGGAGCACGTCGTCGGTGGCGACGTTCGAGCCGCCGTAGGCGACGAGCTGGTCGAGGGTCGCGAGGGCGTCGCGGAAGCTGCCTGATGCGGAGCGCGCGACCAGGGAGACGGCTCCCTCCTCAACCTCGAAGTCCTCGGCGGCTGCGACGCGGTTGATCACCTCGGCGATCTGCTCGATCGAGGGCCGCTGGAAGTCGAAGCGCTGGCAGCGGTCGACGATCGTCGCCATGATCTTCTGCGGCTCGGTCGTGGCGAGCACGAAGGCGGTGTTCGGCGGCGGCTCCTCGAGTGTCTTCAGGAAGGCGTTCCAGGCCTCCTTGGTGAGCATGTGGGCCTCGTCGAGGATGTAGATCTTCCAGCGGCCGGCGGCGGGCGCGTAGCCGACCCGGTCGCGGAGCTCGCGGACGTCGTCCACCGAGCGGTTCGATGCGGCGTCCATCTCGATCACGTCGAGCGAGGTGCCGGCGGCGATCGAGCGGCACGACTCGCACTCCCCGCACGGGGTCGCCGTCGGGCCGTTGACGCAGTTCAGCGAGGCGGCGAGGATCTTCGCCATCGAGGTCTTGCCGGTCCCCCGCGAGCCGACGAACAGGTAAGCGTGGTGGACCTTGTCCTGCTCGACCGCGCCGCGCAGGGTGCGGACGACGTGCTCCTGCCCGACGACCTGGTCGAAGCTCTGCGGGCGGTGGCGGCGGTAGAGAGAGGCTGACTCGGCCAAGTGATCGAGTCTAACTGCCGCCGATCACGTCAACCGCGGGTTCGCGGAAAGCGCTCTAGTTCTTCCGCTTCTTGCACTTCTTCTTCGCAGCGGTGGCCAGCGCGGACTTCTTCGACTTGCATCGCGGGGCCTTCTTGAAGCCGGGCCTGCCCGGGGTCGGCAGCGCGACGCTCAGGATCGGCGGCGTGGTCGGCGTAGCCGGCGTCGCCGCGGGGGCCAACCCCGTGCCGCTCAGGCTCGATATGCCGGTGGATGCGTTCAGCGTCCCCATGCGCGTCCCGACAGTGGTCGGGTTAAAGGTCACCGCGAGCGTGCACATCGCCCCCGGAGGAGGCAAGGGATTCAGCGTTCCGGTGCAAGTTCCGCCGGCGCGCGCGAAGTCGCCGGTCACGGTGGCGGTATCGGTGTCGAAGGGAGAGCCCGTGCCGGCAAGGCACCCGCCTCCGCCTCCGACATCCGGCGCGCAGTCGTTGGTGAGTGTGAACTCGAACGCGGCGCTCGACTTGCCGACGACAATCGAGCCGAAGTCTTGGAGGTTGGGCGTGATGATCAGCACCGCGCTCGCCGGCGACGCGGCAATGCCGGCCAGTCCCGCGGCGGCCGCGAGCGTAACTGCGAGCTTTTTCAGCGCCGCTTGCGTTTGCATCTCTTCTTCGCCTTTCCTCGCTTGCGCTTGCAGCTCTTCTTCTTAGCGGTCGAGGGCGTGCCGTACGGGTTCCCGATCACGCCGCCGGGGGTCGCCGCACTGCCCCCGGTGCCGGGGACGAACCCGAACCCGATCATCTCGGCCGGCGGCGCGGGGGTGAAGGGGAGCGGGGGATCGGGGCGGGCGTGGTAGTCGCCGCTTTCGATCAGACCGCCGCGGTTCCCGATCACCTTCGGGGTGAACGTGACCATCGCGGTGCAGCTCTCGCCGGCCATCGTCAGGCCGAACACAAAGGGCGGGCAGTCGTCGCTGACGATCTCGTAGTCGCCGTGCACGGCGAGGATGTAGCGGACCGGATCGGGCGCGCAGGCCATGCTGAGGTTGCAGGTGACGGTGAACTTGATCGGCAGGGGAGCGCTCGTCGTCCCGATCGGCAGGCTGCCGAAGTTGGTGAGCGGCTTGTCGATCAGCAGGTCGGCCCTTGCCGCGCCCGCGTTCACGCCGAGTGCCGCCACGGCGATCGCCGCGAGTCCCACTGCACGTGCGATTCGTTTCCTCACAGTTTCTCCTCCTCGAGAAGCTCCCTAGAAGTGCGCACTCTACCCTCTTCGCCTTGTGACTGGCGAGGTTATGAAGAGCGGCGCGCTGAAGCGCCTCGCGCCGCTCGCCTGGATCGGCGGCATCGCGCTAGCCCTCTGCCTCTCAATCGGGCACGGATTCGCCAACTACGACACCTTCTACTCGCTGGTCTGGGGCGATCAGATCGCGCATGGCGCCGCCCCCGACTACGACGGGGTGCTGCCGCCGACGCCGCATCCGCTCGCCACCCTGGTCGGGGTGCTGCTGGCGCCGTTCGGCGACGGAGCCGAGACGATCGTGGTCGCGATCGCCTACCTGTCGCTGGCGACGATCGGCTACCTCGTCTACCGGCTCGGCGAGCTGTGGGTGAACCGCTGGGTCGGGCTGCTCGCGGCGGCGATCGTGCTCACCCGCCAGCCGGTGCTCGACTACGGGGTGCGCGGCTACCTCGACCTCCCCTACATCGCGCTCGTGCTCGGCGCGCTCGTCGTCGAGACCCGTCGCTCTCGCGCGGGCTGGCCGGTGCTTGTGCTGCTCGGGCTCGCGGGGCTGCTGCGCCCCGAGGCCTGGCTCTTCTCGGCGGCGTATCTCGTCTATCTCGCCTACAGCGATCCGGAGCGGCCCCCGGAGAGGCTGGCGCCGCTGAAGGCGCTCTACAAAGAGCTGCTGCCGGTGAGCGCGCTCGCCGCCGCCGCGCCGCTGCTCTGGGCCGCCTTCGATCTCGCGGTCACCGGCGACCCGCTCTACTCGCTGACCGGGACCCGCGACACCGTCGAGACGCTCGGCCGTGACACCGGGATCGCCGACGCGCTGCGGCTCGCGCCGCGGCGGCTCGGCGAGATCCTCCGCGAGCCGGTGCTGATCGGCGCGATCGGCGGCGCGATCTTCAGCCTCGCGCTGCTGCGCGGCCGCAAGGTGCTGGTCGGGGCCGCGGCGGTGGTCGTCGCGCTCGCCGCCTTTGTGCTGCTCGCCGGCGCCGGGCTCGCGGTGATCACCCGCTACCTGCTGCTCAGCTCGGTCCTGGTCGCGATCTTCGCCGCAGCCGGCGCCCTCGGCTGGCTCTCGCTCGAGCGCTCGGACCGCTGGCGGATCTGGTGGATGGGCTTCGGAGCCGCGGTGGTCGTCGGGGTGCTGGTGCTCGCACCGCAGCAGGCGGGGCGGCTCTCGGACCTGCGCGACTCGGTCGCCGACCAGGAGCAGGTCCGCGAGGATCTCGAGACCCTGGTCGACGGGCAGGCGCTGAGCGAGAGCTGCGGGCCGGTGACCGCATCGAGCACCCAGGCGGTGCCGCTGCTGGCGCAGTGGCTCGATCGCGATCCCTCGCAGATCCTCGTCGCCGGTGAGAGCCCGCCGAGCGCCGGCTACGTGATCGAGCCCGCCAACCCCGAGGTGGCGGAGCGCTTCGCGCTCGATGAGAATGACCCAGGGGAGCAAGCGGGCGCGGTCCCGCCGGGCTTCGAGCAGGCGGCCCGCAACGAGTCCTGGTTGCTTTACCGGCGCTGCGCCTAGGGCGCTACTTCTTCTTCTTGCACTTCTTCTTCGACGCGGCGGCCGTGCGCTTGCGCTTGCACTTCTTCTTCGCCGTCGTCGTCGTCACCGAGGTGGTGGTCCCTGGCGGCGCTTGAATGAGCGGCGGTGGGGAAAGCGGGATGAAACCGATACCGGTTACGCCCCCGCGGGCGAATCCCAGAGGGTCCCCGACATCGACCAAGCCGCTTCGGCTCCCCACCCCCCCCGGCGAGAAGACGACACCGAAGGTGCAGTTGGTGCCGACAGTCGAAGCGCCGGGCATCAACATTCCGCTGCAGTTGTCGTTGACAACCGCGAACTCGCCGGTCACCGTGACATTCGGCGTCAGCGGCTCGCCGGCCGGGTTCGAGCACATCGCCGGGTTCGGGGGATCCGGCTGGCACTTCACGTTGAGTGTGAAGGTGAAGGGCAAGCTCGATGTCCCGACCATCTGCTCACCGTAGGAGTGGTTGATGGGGGTGAGCGTCGGATAGCCGCTGGCGGGCGCGGCGTAAATCGCGATCGCGGTTGCCGCCAGTGCAAGGGCCGAAGCCCACATGCCGATTGCCCCGATCTTCATCTCAGCCTCCTCTGCTGCTCGATTCGAAGTTATGGACCGTGCACCCGAACTTGGAATTGGGCCAATGGGCAAACCCGGGGCGGTTGGCTCGGGCCAGGCGGTTCTGCATCACACGCCGGTTGTCGCTTAAGGCTGCTTCCTTCCGGACCTGACCTGGTTCGCGGACCAACGTTGCGCAGGACCTGGCCTTCAACGCCGTCCACCTCAAGCCGGTCCCGAAGGCACCGACCCCTCGGACGGGGATTCGGCCCCGCTAGAGCGGATTGCGGGTGACAGGGCACCGCTAGCGCCCCACCTAGCACGGTCCGTCCCCCACTTTAGCGCGGCCTCAGTTCATCGACGGGTCGGGCGGCATCCGGGCGACGAGCTCGTACTCGCCGCCCATCCGCCGCAGCGCGTCGGTCCACAGGTCGGCCTCGCTGAACGGGTCCTCGCTGCGCGGCTCGCTGACGATCCAGGCCTCCTCCTCGATCTCTCCGTCGAGCTGACCGGCGCCCCAGCCGGCATGGCCAGCGAACAGCCGCACCCGCCCGAGCCCCTCGGGCGGCACCTCGAGATCGACGAGCCCGACGTCGCCGACCACCATCCGCGGCGACTCGCCCGGATCCTCGAACTCGGCAAGCGCGACGACGCCCTCCGGCTGCACCGGTCCCCCGATCCGCACCAGCGCCTCAGAATCGACGACCTCGGCGAGCCGCGGCACCACCTCGGCGACGGTCGAGTCCGAGGGCCGGTTCAACACCAGCCCGAAGGCGCCCTCCTCGGCGTGCTCGATGACCAGGATCACCGAGCGGCGAAACCAGTCCGGCAGCGCCGGCGAGGCGATCAGGAGCTTCCCGCGCAGGGATTCCACGCCGCCATTGTGACGCTCCTAGAATTGCCCGCGCACCACTGGGGCGCGTAGCTCAGTGGGAGAGCGCTCGCTTCACACGCGAGAGGTCGCTGGTTCGAAACCAGCCGCGCCCATGCCTTGATGGCCCTCCCTCGGCGGCGAGGAGGATCTTTTGCAGCCGAGCCGGCCGGGCCGGGGCCGCTCGCGGGTCGTGACCGAGACCCATGTCGTTCCGACCGACGACCGGGCGGGCAAAGCTTCCCGCCGCTACTGGCCCGTGGTCGGTCCCTTTTCGGCGCATCAGGAGGCGGTGGCTGCGGGCGATCGCCAATGCCACGGAACGCGAGTAGCTAGGCCTTTTTCTTCTTGACGCATTTCAACTTGCCCTTGATCATCTTTAGCTTCTTGCCCTTCGGGCACTTCTTGGCGGGGGACACGACCGGGGTTGTCGTCGCGTCCCCGCCCCCGGCCGGGGGAGTGACAACTGGCGGCGCCGAGACGGCGAGGATGAAGGTGTCATCGCTCGGTTCGAACGCCGTCGTCCCGGCATAATCAGCTGTCAGCTGGTGGGTGCCGTCGCCGACCGCGGTCGGCGCATAACTAATCTGGCAGAGCGAGGTCGCGGCGTCCATGCCCGGTCCCAGCGTGCACGACGTCATCGGAGTAAGGCCCATGGTGAACTCGCCGGCCGAGTCGCTCGAGAAGTTGACCGTACCGGTGGGCTGCGCCTCGGGGGTAGCGTCGTCGTGAACCATCGCGGTGCAGAGCGTCGGAATCGAGCCAATCTGGCGGTCGCCGGGGATGCAGCTGAGCGTGGTCGTCGTCGGTCCCACGTCCAGCTCGTCGGCGCTCGCACTGGAGGCCCAGGGCCCCCCCGAACCGAAGTAGACAGCATGAATTAGATGCGATCCGTCGCCCACCGCCGAAGCCGTGTAGTCGACGGTGCAGCTCGATGCCGTGGCCCCAGCTGCCTGCAGTGTGCAGGACGATCCCGGGTTGGAGAACGCGCCATTGCCGACGCTATCGCTGCTGAAAATGACGCCTCCTGTCGGCGAGACCCCTGTCCCGGATGAGTCGGTGATGGTGAACGTGCAGGTGGAAGTCGAGCCGACAGAAACCGGGTTGGGAGCACAGATGGTCGTGCTGAAGGTCGGGTGCGCCCCGCCCGCTTGTGCGCTCGGGGCGGCCACCAGCGTCAACGCGGCAACCAGTCCGAGGCCGAAGACTCGAAGCTTTCCGGTTGCCACCCCCCGAGCCATGGCCGTCAGCTTAACGTCCGGCGGCATGACCCACGGAAACATTTTGGAAACCGGCGAGAGCAACTAGTGGCGGCCGGGGGCAAATCGGCCTTTATCGGCGATGGCGACGCAGGCACGGATGGCCGACCAGGGCAAACGATGGCAAAGCCCGTTTCTCAATTCACACGCGAGAGGTCGCTGGTTCGAAACCAGCCGCGCCCATCGGATAGAGTCGCCGACGATGGGGCTGTTCAAACGACTGCGGGGCAAGTCGATGGGGGATCCGGTGCCCGGGACCGCGAAGGTCCTGCAGGCCCAGGACCGGACGGAGACTGACGCTTTGATCAGCAGGACCGTCCTGAAGCTGGTCGTCTCAGCCGAGGGCCTCGAGCCGACGAACGTGACCTGGAAAGGAATGGTCAAGGCTCACAAGCGGCCGCGCCGCGGAGTCGTGTTGCCGGTCACCGTGGACCGCGCTGATCCCGACCACATCGAGATCGATTGGGATGAGGCGCCCAACGTCGTCAAGCAGCTGATCGGCGGCACGTCCAAGGACCTGACGGCAGAACAGAAGCAGACCATGGAGGCAACACAGGCGAAGGTGCTCGAGAACCAGGACGAGTTCAAGAAGCTGGTGGAGCAGTTCAAGAACGGCGAGATCGATCAGGACGAGCTCATGAGACGCCAGAACGAGCTTATGGGTAGTCAAGCGCCGGATCAGTCTTAACGGGGCTAGACTTGTCTGGAAAGGGGAGGTTGCCCGGTTGACTAGCCGAAGCTGACTCGCCATCTGATTGACCTTCCGAGTGGCGATCCGAAGGGGACCACGCATGAGAGTCATCCGCAAGGACCTGAGTGCGATCTTCGCGGCGAGCATCGTCACGCTGCTCTCGTTCGCGGGCTCAGCGTCCGCCGGGAGCTTTGCAGCGAACCCGGCCTCCCTGGGGGGGATTCCCGATGGGTTCAGCTCTCCGGGTACGTGCGTCTACGGTGCGAATAAGGACGTGACCTTCGACGTCAGCGGAGTCACGCTCCCGATCACCAACGTGGCGGTGACCCTGACGCTGAGCCCAGCTCACAGCGCTGTCGGTGACCTCAGCGTGGTGCTGTTCTCGCCGGACGGGGTGGGTAATACGACGCTCTTTCAGAAAACCGGTGCCTTCGCCCCCCAAGAGCGCGGTTTAGAAGCGAATGTCGCCGGCCCCTACACGTTCTCGGACGGGGGCGCGGCGGCCTGGTGGCTTGCGGCCGCTGCGACCGACACCCTTGACCCGATCCCCTCTGGCAATTACCAAATCTCCTATCCGGGTGGGGGGCCGAGCCCTCCGGCGGGGGACAGCTTGTTGATGACACCGATCTGGGCAAGCTACTTCGCAGGGGGGCCAAACCCGAATGGGACCTGGACTCTGCGCTTCCGCGATCACTGCGCAATCGGCACCGGGTCGGTCGCCGCGGCAACCCTGGATGTAAGCCCGGCGACGCCCTCGCCCGGCCCGACGACGCCCCCACCCGGCCAGACGTCAACCACGCCGGCGGGCTCGACCGGCCAGCGCGCCACGGCGCTCAAGAGGTGCAAGAGCAAGAAGTCAAAGCAGGCGCGCAAGAAGTGCAAGAAGAGAGCGACCAAGCTGCCCGTCTAGGCGCAGCCGCGCCCATCATCCGGCCCTGAGGCCGAACGTCGCGTTCAAGAACAGCGTCGCGTTTACGAAGGGCGTTCCGGCGATGGAGCTGAAGCTGAGGACCAGGACCGCCAAGTCTCCGGCGGCGAGTGGCACCGAGAGCCCGGTGCAATTGAACTGGAAGTCTTCGTTCAGCGCAACGCCGTCCGCCAGACCGGGTGAGGAGCAGGAGGCGCCGGGAACCGGGGTAAGCGTCGTGCCGCCACTCGCCGCCCGGTGGAGGTCGGCCGTGACCGCGTACGTAGCGCCGGGGAATGCCGTGCCGGAAGTCGAGGTCGCCGAGCCGACTATCCCTGTGAGGGTGACGTTCGCCGGAATGACCTGGATGACGGCCCCGCCTGGCCCGGTGGTGCTCGGATTTCCCGGCGACTGGCCGTTCAGGGGACCCGTGCCCGACAAGGGCATGTACGACACCGCCTGCGGGATGCCGGCGGGGTCGGCCGCCACCTGGACGCTTCCGGAAGAGGTGAACAGCGAGGGGCCGGGAGGCCCGGTGGTTCCAATCGTTCCGTTCGCCCCGTTCGTCCCGTTCGCGCCGGGAGGTCCCTGCGGGCCCTGAGCTCCCTGCGGCCCCGGAGCTCCTTGCGGCCCCTGCGGCCCGGCCTTCGCCTTTTTCTTCTTCGCGACCTGCGCCGCCGACAGAGGATTGCTCGTCTCCGAGCGAGACACGGCCATCGCGGTGCCGCCCATCGCCACGATCAGAGCGAGAAGTCCTACGGCGTGACGGCGGGCGAGGCCCATTCCGAGCCGAGTCTATCGGCGAGGGGCGGACGCTAGCCGCTCGCCGCTGGTTCGAAACCAGCCGCGCCCAGGAAAGGGATGGGGGGAACGCCCCATCGACAGGACTCCGATCGGAACACAAGATGGGGGTACTTCAATCAAGGAGGTACCCATGTCAACAGCCACACTGACCGGCCGCGCTCCACGCCCCCGCGTTTCGACTAGCGCGAACGGCGCCGGCTCGGCTACGGATCGCCTCAAGAGCGATCCTGCCTATCAGGCGTTCTGGCTGCTTCGAATTGGATTCGCGGCACTCCCGATCCTGTTCGGCCTGGACAAGTTCTTCGATGTCCTGGTCAACTGGGAGATCTACCTGGCGCCCTGGATCAATGACATCGTTCCGGGCACCGCCGCAGAGGCGATGTACGCAGTCGGTGTGATCGAGATCCTCGCCGGGATCGCGGTCGCGCTAAAGCCCCGCTACGCGGCGTATGTCGTCGCGGCGTGGCTCGGCGGAATCATTGTCAGCCTGCTCACCGTCTCGGGCTACTACGACGTCGCGCTGCGGGACTTCGGTCTCCTGCTCGGCGCTCTGACCCTGGCCCGCCTGGCGAGCAAGTACGACCCGCCGCTGTTCGGCGCAAAGGTCCATCGGGCCTAGCCGCGCCCGCCCGCCGGCGCAGGCTGCGGCCTGCGCCGGGTGCGGTCTCGGCCGAGCTCGCCGACCAGACGAAAGGCAACCAATGAGTGAGTTGATAGGCCTGAGCGGCGCATCCCTCGCGGGATACGCATACCTGCCGCAGATCACACACCTGATCCGCGAACAGTGCTCAGCGGGAATCAGCCGAAGCGCGTTCGCGATGTGGTTCGTCGCCTCGATCCTGATGACGATTCACGCGGTATTGCTTCCAGCGCTCGTCTTCATCGTGCTCGGCGCGGTGCAGGTCGCGGCCATCAGCACGATTCTCGTCTTCAGCGCGAGGTACAGAGGCCTGGTCTGCCCTGTCCACGCTTTGGTGCCGAGCGCCTCTCCACCCGCAACTAAGGCTCAACCAACCCGCGTTTGATCGCATAGCGGGTCAAGTCGACCCGGTTACGCATTCCGAGCTTCTCGAGAATGTTGTCGCGGTGGCGATCGACGGTGTTCTTGGCGATCACCAATGTCTCTCCGATCTCCTCGCTGGTGTGACCTTCCGCGATTAACTTGATCACCTCCAGCTCGCGTGGCGTGAGCGGCTCAGTCGGGGTCTCCTCGCCTCGGGCGGCGCGCTCCAGGTAGTCCTTGACCAGGGCCGAGGCTGCGGCCGGGTAGACGAAGGGCTCGCCGCGCATCGCCGATCGGCACGCTTCGATCAGATCGCGGTTGGCCTCCGACTTCAGCACGTAGCCGGACGAGCCGGCCTTCAGCGCCTCAAAGAAGTACTGCTCGTTGTCGTGCACGGAGAGCATCAGGGTGCGCAGTTCGGGGCGCTGGCGGTGAAGCTCTGCTGCTACCTGGAGTCCGGTAAGCCGAGGCATCGATACATCGAGCACACAAAGATCGAGTTCTTCCTTGAGGGCGATTTCCAGCGCCGCAGCTCCGTCCCCGGCCTCAGCCACTACGTCCAGATCGGGCTCCGAGTCGAGGACGAGCTTCAGCCCCCCGCGAACCAACTCGTGGTCGTCGGCGAGCAGGACGCGCGCGCGCAGCGGAACGGGCATCAACTGGCCTCCAGCGGAACGCTGAGACGGACAGTCGTGCCGGCGCCAGCTCGCGACTCGATCTCCAACGAGGCGCCGACGAGCAGCGCTCGCTCGCGCATGCCGTCGATGCCGATCGTCTCGCCCGCAGGGCGTTCGGGCATCCCCTGCCCGTCGTCGCGAACACTCAACTCGATCGTCCCGGCCGAATGCTGAAGCTCGATCACGCCGCGCGAGGCCTGCGCGTGGCGCAGGACGTTCGTCAGTGCCTCCTGCGCGACGCGGTAGATCACTAACTCGAGCTCAGAGGAGAGCGGTGGAAGATCTTCGGAGAGGTGGCGCTCAATCTGCAGCCGTCCCTGACGAGCTGTCCTCGAGCTCAGCGCAATGAGGGCGTTGATAAGCCCGAGATCATCGAGCGCCTCGGGTCGCAGCTCGCGTGAAATCCGCCGGATCTCCTCAAGCGTGGCGTGAAGCTCCCCGGCGAGCTCGGTCATTCGGCTGCGCTCGCTTTCGGGTCCCTGCGAGGCCGCCCGCTCGATCTCCAGGGCGACCGCGGTCAGGGTTTGGCCCGCCTCGTCGTGCAGGGCACGGGCGATGCGCAGTCGCTCTCGCTCCTGGGCGAGCAGCGCTGCTCGTGAGCCGGCACGGCGTTCCACACGAAGGCGATCGAGCATGGCGTTGAACGCATCGGTAAATACCGCCAGTTCGACGCTCTCGCTGGACCCCCCGATCCGGGCACGCTCGGGGTGAAGAAGATCGACCCGCTCCATTTGCGCCGCGAACTTCCGCAGCGGCGCGAAGGCGCGACGGACGCGAATCACGTTCAGCCCGAGCAGCGCAGCCAGGCCTGCAGCCAAGATCGCGATCTCTGCGCCGCGAGGCGGAGCATGCAGGGTGACGGGCGTCACCAGCAGCAGCGCGAAGATCAACAGCAGCAAGGCGGTGCTGGAGAAAAGGGCCCGCTGGACGATCGAGAATCTCGGCCGCTGGGTGGGACTGGAGTTGTGCACGGAGGGCATGGCTTAACGAAAGCACGGCGCACCGACCGGCGCGCGGGAGGGAGACGCGCCGGCCGGCTCCGCACTCATTGACACCAGTGTGCTCCGCGCGGGCCTTGACGGAAATGGGGTGAAACAACCATTCCGTAATGGGTGATCGGAATCGACAATCGCTCCATGGTCAGACTCACGATCCGCTGCTACCCCTCGACGCCGGTTCCACCGGCTGAGCTCGAGGATTGGCTCAAGCTTCACCTGGATGGGCTCCGAGCCGACCAGCCGCGGGCGATTATCCGCCTGTCGCGCCTGACCCAGGAGCTGCCCCGCTCCGAGATAGACGGCGGATGGCTGATCGAGCTCGAGCTGCCCGAGGAATCCGTGGTCCTTGGCCCCGAGGACGTGCCAGACACATTGGCCGAAACCGTCACCGACATGCTGTTCCTTGGCCTGCAACCCACGCTGCTCTCCTCGCACGACCTCTCCGTCCGGTCGACGGCCACCGGCGATTCTCGCTGCCACGCGGCGGATGGGTGGAAAGTCCCATCGACATCGCCCTCGTCCAAGAGCACCATTGGACCATGAGCCCCGGAATTGACACCATCGCCATCGCCGGAGCAGGTCTAGCCGGCGCCAAGGCAGCCGAAACGCTGCGCGCCAAGGGTTATGACGGACGCCTCGTCCTGCTGGGCGATGAGCCGGAGCGCCCCTATGAGCGCCCCCCTCTGTCCAAGGACTATCTGCGGGGTGAGGCGGCGAAGACACCCCATGTTCACAACGACAACTTCTACGACGACAACGCGATCGAGCTGATCTGCTCGACCCGGGTGACCGGGGTCGATCCCGGCCCACAGGAACTGCACCTGGAAGGCGATCGACGGCTCGGATACGACCGGCTGCTGCTGACTACCGGCGCGGTTCCGCGCCGCCTCGACATTCCCGGGGCCCGCCTCGCTGGTGTCCACTACCTGCGGACCGTGGCCGAGTCTCGAAGGATCGCCGAGCAAATCGACAACGGCGGGCGCCTGGTCGTCGTCGGCGGCGGATGGATCGGCTCGGAGATCGCGGCGTCGGCTCGACAGAAGGGGTGCGAGGTCACGATCCTCGAGATGGGCAAGCTTCCGCTCGAACGCGTGCTTGGTCCGGAGCTCGGAAAGGTCTACGTCGACCTGCACCGCAGCCACGGGGTCGAGTTCTTGCCCGAAACGACGGTCGAGAGCTTCGAAGGGACGGACGCCGTACAGGTTGTGAACACCCGCGACGGGGCCTCGATCGAGGCTGGCTTTGTCGTCGTCGGTGTTGGCGCCGCACCCCGGACAGGACTGCTCGAGACTTCCGGCATTCGCGTGGACAACGGGGTCCTCGTCGACGAATTTCTGCAGGCCAGCATGCCGAACGTCTTCGCCGCCGGCGATGTCGCCAACGCGTATCACCCCTTCTACGACGAGCGCCTGCGCGTCGAGCACTGGGACAACGCCTACCACCAGGCGCCCGTGGCGGCACAGAACATGCTCGGCCAACGTGAGGCGTACGACCGGATTCCCTACTTCTTCTCCGACCAGTACGACACTGCCATCGAGTACTCCGGGCACGCCCTCGAATGGGACGAGGTCGTCTTCCGCGGCGACGTCCGCGCCCGCGAGTTCATCGCCTTCTGGCTCAAGGGCGGTCAGCTCGTCGCCGGGATGAATATGAACGTCTGGGACATCCACGACTCGATCCGCGAGCTGATTCGTTCACGCCGGCAGCTCGACCCGCGTGAGCTGGCGGATCCCGAGACACCGCTCGATGAGCTGGGCGGGAGCGGCGACGACGAGGCCGACGAACTCGCGCTTGGTGCGTGGGCGTCCGAGGGGGGATCGTTTTGAACCGCCTCAAGCATCTTCAGGACGCCGGAGTCTCGATCTGGCTCGATGATCTCTCACGCGGTCTGCTCGAGAGCGGTGACTTTTTGCGCCTGATTCGAGAAAAGGCCGTCACCGGCGCGACCTCGAACCCGACGATCTTCGCCAAGGCGATCAGCGGCTCGGAGCTCTATGACCCACAGCTCCGCCATGCGCTCGATTCGGGCCGAAGCGATCCGCGGGATCTCTTCTTCGAGCTCGCGCTCGAGGACGTCCGCCGCGCCGCCGACAACCTGCGCGCGGTCCACGAGCTGAGCGATGGCGATGACGGCTTTGTCTCCTTCGAGTGCACACCCGATTTAGCCGACGACGCGCAGGCCACGGTGAAGCAAGCGCTCGCGGTGTGCGATCGCCTCGAGGTGCCGAACCTGTTGATCAAGGTCGCGGCGAACGAGGCCGGCATCACAGCGATAGAGGAGCTGACGGCCCGCGGCGTGAGCGTCAACGTGACGCTGCTCTTCTCGGTCGAGCGCTACGAGCAGGCGATCAACGCTTACTGGAACGGTCTCGATCGACGGCTAGGGGCGGGAAAGCCCGTCAAGGAGATTTCCTCTGTGGCGTCGTTCTTTGTCTCCCGCGTTGACACGATCGTCGACCCCTGGCTCGCGTCCGGTTCTCCCCTGCGCGGGCGGATCGCGATCGCGAATGCGGAAGTCGCCTACGTCCGCTACCTCCAGTCTCTCGAGAGCTCCAGGTGGAAGCGACTCGCCGCGCACGGGGCGCGGTCCCAGCGGCCGCTATGGGCAAGCACCGGGACCAAGAACCCCGAGTACTCCGACGTCCGCTACGTCCAGGAGCTGATTGCCCCCGGTGTCATAAGCACGATCCCGATCGAGACACTGCGAGCCTTCGCCGACCACGGGGACGTTGGGCGCTCCCTGGGCGTGGATGCCACCCGCGCCCACCAGCTTCTGGGCGCAGTGGGCGAAGCGGGCATCGACCTCGCGGCGATCACCGGCGAGCTCGAGCATCGAGGAGTCGAGTCGTTCCGCGACTCCTACCGCGAGCTCCTCGCAAGCATCAATTCGAGAGCTGCCGAACTGAGCGTCGACGCACCGGAGCCCGCCCGTGTCTAGCGATAACGGAAACGGGCACCGAGCCCTCGGCACGTTGGACCCATCGACCCGCCATCTGCACGCCGTCCCCGACCGCGCCCCTGTCGATCTCGACGCCGCCGAAGAGGCGGCGCGAGACCTGTTGCTCGCCCTCGGCGCGGATATCGACGCGGCCGGGTTGCAGGACACACCGGCAAGAATCGCTCGCGCCTACGCCGAGCTGCTCACGCCCGTTCCGTTCAACGCGACCACTTTCCCGAACGACGAGCAATACGACGAGCTGGTGGTGGTCCGCGACATCCCCTTCCAGTCGCTGTGCATGCACCACATGCTCCCTTTCCAGGGAATCGCCCATGTCGGATACCTGCCTGGCGAGCGAATCATCGGCTTGTCGAAGCTCGGCCGTGTTGTCGACCTCTTCGCGCGCGACCTTCAGGTGCAGGAACGACTCACCACGCAGGTCGCGGACTGGATCGAAGCCCAATTGGCGCCCCAGGGCGTCGGCGTGATCATCGAGGCCGAGCACCAGTGCATGTCATTGCGAGGCGTCCAGAAGGCCGGATCGCGAACCGTCACATCCGCCCTGCGAGGCTCGATCAAGGAGGATCCGAGGACGAGGCAGGAGTTCCTCAGCCTTGCGCGTGCAAGCTGATTCAGGTGTCCCCTAGAGACCCGCTCCAACGTCTCTTGGTCGTCTCCGACGCCGCTCTCGACGATGTCGATCGACTACCGCCCCTCATCCGTGCTCTCATCGAGGCGGCCGCCGAGCTCTTTGTAGTGACGCCCAGCTTGCCCGGACGAGGCGCGTGGCTCGCGTCCGAGCTCAATCGCTCACGCCACGATGCCGAGGAGCGGCTCGACGCTGTCCTGACGAACATGCGCGCGATCGGCGCCTGCGCCAGCGGGGCGAGGGGCGATGACACCGTCTTGACCGCGGTCGACGATGCCGTCGCCCAGTCCCGACCCGATCACATCCTCGTCGCACTGCGAAGCGAGGAGCACTCCAACTGGCAGGAAAAGGGGCTGATCGAGCAGATCAGAACGCGTTTTGGCCTGCCGTTGACGAGCTATGCGGTAGCCCAACCGGACTAATCTGTAGGCCCTTGTCGTCGGTTAGCTGCCCGCAGGGGGGACTTATCGGGACCGGCGCTTGCCCCTCTTGCGCTTCAGTCGCACTTCAAGCAATTCGGCCGCCGATACCGATCCTCTCGTGACCAGCACGACCTTGACCCGAATCGACCCGGCCCTGCGAAGCACCTTTCGCGCCTTCGTTGCGAGCACCACCCTCAGCGTCACCGCCTGGTTGTTGGCGAGCGCGAACCCGCTGCTGCCGACGGCGCGGCCGCGCAGACGCAGCGTCAGTGTCCCCGAGCAGCCCGCACCCACCAGGGGCCTGCCGTAGACATAGATCCCGTCAAGCGAGCCGATGCAGTGGATCGAGACGGGAACCTGCTTGCCTCCGCTCGTCGTCTCGCCCCCGGCAGGGGCGGCGCCGAGCGCGGCCAGCGCCATCGCCGTGATCGCAATCGCCGCTGCTCGCATCGGCGCGAACTTACCCGGCTGGTTCGAAACCAACCGCGCCCATGCCGGCGAGTCGTAGGTCAGGCTTTCGGCTTTCGCAGTTAGGATTCCCGCCGTGAACAACAGCCGCACAATCGCGCTCGTGGTCTTCGGCCTTGGATTGGCGATCGTCGTCGCCGTGATCCTGATCGGCCGCGCCGGCGACGACGACTCCGGATCCAGCTCATCGGGCTCCGAGGATCTCTCCGACGTGACCGTGAAGCCGAAGGTCGAGCCGCCCGAGGGCGAGCTGCCGACCACGCTCGTGCAGGAGGACATCGTCGAGGGCACCGGCGCGCCGGTGAAGTCAGGCGACCAGCTCACCGTTCAGTACGTCGGCATCGATGCCGAGAGCGGCGAGCAGTTCGACGCCTCCTGGGACAACGGCATGCCGTTCGACTTCCAGCTCGGGGCCGGCGAAGTGATCCCGGGCTGGGACCAGGGCGTCGCGGGGATGAAGGCCGGCGGGCGCCGCAAGCTCGTGATCCCGCCCGACCTCGCTTACGGAGAGCAGGGTCAGCCGCCAAGCATCGCGCCGAACGCGACCCTCGTCTTCATCATCGACGTCGTCGAATCGAAGCCGGCGGCGAACGCCGGCAAACCGAAGGCCAAGTAGCAAGCGGCCAAATCGTCACATTCAGCGCGCCTTGCTGTCCAAGGCGCGCCGTAGGCTCGATCCGTGGACGCTCCCGAGCAGACGGCGATCGACTTCGGCGCCGGAGCCGCGCAGCCGCAGCCTGACGGGTCCGCGCAGGCGGAGGGGTCGCTCGCGCTGCAGGGGCTGGAGGGTGTCGAGGCGGCGGCCAGCCCCGCGGCCGCGCGCCGGGTTTTCGAGGAGACGCCGACCCCCGATGCGCTGCTCGCCCACCTCGGCTACGGCGCCTTTCGCCCCGGCCAGCGCGAAGCCGTTGAGGCCGGACTGGCGGGTCGCGACGCGCTGATCGTGATGCCGACCGGTGGCGGCAAGAGCCTCTGCTATCAGCTGCCGGGGCTCGCATCCGAGCGACTGACGATTGTTGTCAGCCCGCTGATCGCGCTGATGGCCGACCAGTGGCGCCGCCTCGACCAGGGGGGCCACCCTGCGGTGATGCTGGCGTCGGGCCTCCCCGAGGAGGCGAACCGGCTTGCGCTTGAGCGGATCGGCGACGGCGCGGCGCGGATCGCCTACTGCTCGCCGGAGCGTTTCGGCTCGACCTCCTTCCTGAACGCCGTCGGCCGGCGAGAGGTCGACCTTATGGCGGTCGACGAGGCCCACTGCGTCTCGGAGTGGGGCCACGACTTCCGGCCCGACTACCTGCGGCTGCCGAAGGCGCTCGAGCGGCTCGGGCGTCCCGCCGTCATGGCCTGCACCGCGACGGCCACCGAGGAGGTCTCGGCGGAGATCGTCGCCAGGCTGGGGATGCGCGAGCCGCTCATGGTCCGCTCGGGATTCGACCGGCCGAACCTCTCCTTCGACACCGTCACCCTCGAGGGAAAGGGCTCGAAGGCGCGCAAGCTGGCGCTGCTCGAGCACGGCCTGGCTGATCCCGCGAACCGGCCCGCGATCGTGTACTGCGGCACCCGCCGCGACACCGAGGAGATCGCCGCCGCGCTCCGCGAGACCGGTCTGCAGGCGGCCGCCTACCACGCGGGGATCGCGCCCGACGAGCGCGCCTCGGCCCAGCACCGCTTCATGACCGGCGACGCCGAGGTGATCGTCGCCACCAACGCGTTCGGGATGGGGATCGACAAGGCCGACGTGCGCTCGGTCTGGCACTGGGCGATCCCGACCAGCGTCGAGGCCTACTACCAGGAGGCCGGCCGCGCGGGACGCGACGGGCGGCCGGCGCGCGCGGTGCTGCTCGCGATGCGCGCCGATCTCGGGCGGCTGGTGCGCTTCATCCAGCAGCGCAGCGTCGAGCCCGACGACGTCGCCGCCTACGTGGAGCGGCTCCGCGCCGCCGCCGGTCCCGAGGACGCGGTCGTGATCGACAACCCGCGCAAGGACGAGGAGCGGATCCGGCTCGCGATCGCCGAGCGCTGCGGCGCCTGTTCGGTGGAGCCGGCGCCGGGAGGGCGGCTCGAGGTCACCGTCGGCGACGGCTTTGATCGCGCCAAGGCGGCCACCGCGTGCCGCGCCGCGCGCGACCGCTGCTGGCGCGCCTACCGCGCGGTCGAGGCCTACAGCTGCTCGCCGAACTGCCGCCGCCGGCTGCTGCTCGACCACTTCGGCGACTCGACCCCCGGCGCGGCGCTGGGGCGATGCTGCGACGTCTGCGATCCCGACAGCGGGCTTCCCGACCCCGAGCAGCTCACGGTCCGCAAGCGCCGGCGCGCCGGCTCCAAGAAGCCCGCGGCGGAACGGCCTGACCTTTCAGCCGATGACACCGTGCTGTTCGAGTCGCTGAAGGCGTGGCGGCGTGATGCAGCCGCGGGCAAGCCCGCCTACACCGTCGCCCACGATGCGACGCTCGAGACGATCGCTGCCTCGCGGCCGGCGAGCGTCGAGCGCCTCGCCGAGATCCGCGGCATCGGCCCGGCCTTCATCGAGCGCCACGCCGACGACGTCCTGAAGCTGATCGCCGCATAAACAAACGACGGCCCGCCAATGGCGGGCCGTCGTCAGCTCTCAGGTCAAACAGAGGGGCTTACTTGCGCTTGCGGCCCTTCCGCTTCTTCTTCTTGACCTTGGTGCCTCGGCAATTCGCAATCTTCTTCTTCAACTTCTTCTTGCGCTTTGCCTTGTTCTTGATCTTCCTGACGGACTTCCGGGCGTTGTTGATGCACGCCTGGACCGCCGCGGCCGAGCTGTAAGGGCTCTGGCCGGAGGCGCCGGTTCCGGCACCGCCACCGCCACCGCCACTGGCGTTACCAGCGGTGGTGAGAACGACGTTGTCGTAGTCGGCGTTGCCCATCGGAATCACGTCCGCGACCGTCGCGAAGTTCGAACGGATGCGGATCACATAATTGGCTCCGAGGGTCAACTGCGCCGGATCGACGGCAATCGTCGGGATGCTTTGCCATCCCAGCGTGTCGACGAGGTTCGCCGAGGGCAGAACCTGGACGGCAGCATTCGTTCCGGTGTTGATCAGATCGACCTGGTAGGTCGCCACGTTGCCGGGAGCCGAAATCAGGGCCCCGACGTTTGAGCGGCGAGCCAGGTTGAACGTAACCGACGTTGGCACGTTGCCGCCGTTGCCGGTGTAGCTGAACGGTGGGCTCGTCCAGACACCCGTGTTGATCGCGCCGGCGCCCAGCAGGGCGATGACGCTGCTGCGGATGAATCCATCGGATCCACCACCGACACCGCCCGAGGACTGATAGCTATTCGTGATCAGCGGGCAGTTGACGGCCGGGATGCAGAGGCCGTCCGGGTTGGTGGCGTTGGTCCAACCGCCGACCGAAGTCGCAAACGTCTGCGCATTCGGCTGCGGTGCATACGTATCGGCGCTCGCCACGGCGGGCGCCAGAGCGCTCACTGCTGCAGTGGCCCCAAGGGCCAGCGACAGCGCAAGCTTCCTGCTCGTCCTCATGTTTCTCCTTCGATTTGGTGACATGAGATCTCAGTCGCCCACCCAAGGCAGGCTTGTTAACGCGTAGCAATAGCACTACATATGGCTACAGGTTGCGGTGTTCGGATACCCGGGTTCGCGCCTCGCACGCCTAGGCTCGGGGATCGCCTCCCGCTGGCCGTATGTTCTAGGCGCAGAAACGACGACGGCCCGCGTTTGGCGGGCCGTCGTCTGAGGTCATCAATACGCGAAGGGCTACTTACTTCTTCCTCTTCTTGCCCTTCTTCTTCTTCTTGACGACCTTCTTGCCTTGGCAATTCGCAATCTTCTTCTTCAGCTTCTTCTTGCGCTTTGCCTTGTTCTTGATCTTCTTAACCTTCTTCTTGGCGTTGTTGATGCACGCCTGGACCGCCGCGGCAGAGCCGTAGGGATTCTGGCCGGAGGCCGAACCCGAACCGCTGCCGGAGCCGGTACCGGAGCCGCCGGTACCGGAACCGCCGGTACCGCCGCCGCCGCCGCCGCCGCTGGCATCACCGACGGTGGTGACAACAATGTTGTCCCAGTCGGACTCGCCACCCACCAGAAGGGCGTTGGCGACCGCAACGAACTGGGTCGTGACCCTGATCTGGTAGTTGTGACCGACGACCAGCAGACTCGGGTTAACGGACGCCGTCGGAATGGCGGTCCAGTCAGCCGTGTCGCTGAGCGTGGTCTGCGGAACCACCGTCACATCGGTGTTGTTGCTGGTGTTGTGCAGCGTCACCGTGTAATTGACGGAGTCGCCGACGCTGACCAGCCCGTCCACGTTCGAATTGCGGAACATGTCGAACAGCACATTCGCGGGCTGCACGCCACCGTTCCCGTTGTAGGTGAACGTGTTGCTGGTCCAGGTCGCGTTCGTGGTCGTCGCGGCCTGAGCGATCGCCAGGGCCCCGGACCTGATGAAACCGTCGCCGGCTCCACCGACACCACCGCTAGCCTGGAAGCTGTTGGTGATGATCGGGCAGGTCAGCGGCGGGAGGCAGAGCCCGTCGTTTGTCGTGCTTCCTGTCCAGCCGCCGACGCCCGTCTGGAAGTTCTGGGCGTTGGCTCCTGGTGCATACGTATCGGCGCTCGCCAAGGCGGGCGCCAGTGCGCTCACAGCGGCGCAGCCCGCCAGGGCCACCGTCGCAGCAAGCTTCCTGCTTGTCCTCATCCGTCTCCTTCGTTTAGGTGACATGAGTTCGTGACCTAAGCAATAGCACGCTTGGGAGTCCCAGGTTTCGGTAACTGGACGTTTGGGGCGCGGCCGCTAGGGCGAGAGCACGATCTTGAGCGCCTCGCGGCGGTCGTAGATCTCGTAGGCCTCAGGGGCCTGCTCGAGGTCCATCTTGTGCGTGACGAGCGGCGCCGGGTCGAGATCGCCCGCCTCGAGCAGCTCGAGCACCGGATCGACATGCTTGATCACGTTGGCGTGCCCGGTGCGAAGCGTCAGCGCCTTGATCCAGACGATCCCCATGTGGAGGTCGAGCCGCTCGGCGTAGACGCCGGTAGCCGAAACCGTTCCCGCCTTGCGGGTCAGCCGGCAGGCGAGCTCGAGCGCGTCCGGGTGGCCGACCGCATCGACAGTGCCATCGACCCCGCGGCCCTCGGTCGCGTCCTTGACCGCGGCGCGGGGATCGCCGTCGGTGAGGTGGACCGGCGTCGCCCCGAACGACTCAGCCATCTTGAGGCGCTCCTCGACGGTGTCGACCGCGATCACGCTCTCGGCGCCGGCGGCCTTCGCGGCCTGGATCGCGCAGAGACCGACCGGGCCGAGCCCGAGCACCGCCACCGATCCTCCCTGCTCGATCTCGAGCGCCTCGGCGGCGTGGTAGCCGGTGCCCATCACGTCGCCCGCGAACAGCGCCACCTCGTCGGAAAGCCCCTCGGGAACCTTGCGCAGCGTGAGGTCGGCGGTCGGGACCAGGACCGCATCGGCCTGGGCGCCCTGCAGCGAGCCGAGCGTCTCGCCGTGCCCGAAGACCCGGCCCTTGTCGCACTTGTGGAAGTCGCCGCGCTTGCAGAAGAAACACTCCCCGCAGGCGGTGCAGTAGCAGCCCAGCACCCGGTCGCCCTCGGCGACCTTCTCGACGCCGTCCCCGGTGGCGACAACGGTGCCGACGAACTCGTGGCCGAGCGTGAAGCCGGGCTCGATCTGGACCCGCCCGTGGTAGATGTGGAGATCGGAGCCGCAGACCCCGGTCGCCTCCACGCGCACGACCGCGTCGCCGGGCTCGAGCGGCTCCGGATCGGGGCGCTCCTCGAGCCGGACCTCGCCCGGCGCTTGAAAGGTGACCGCCTTCATCGCCCGAGCGTATCTATGCTGGCTGCGATGGGTGAGGTTTCGAAGGCTGTCCTGATCACCGGCTGCTCGACCGGAATCGGCCGCGCCACCGCCGAGCGCCTGGCCGGCAACGGCTGGAAGGTCTATGCGACGGCGCGCAATGAGAGCTCGATCGAGGACCTGAAAGCGAGCGGCTGCGAGACCCTCGCCCTCGACGTCAACGACGAAGGCTCGATGCAGAAGGCCGTCGCGACCGTCACCGACGCCGAGGGCGCGGTCGGCGCGCTCGTCAACAACGCCGGCTACAGCCAGAGCGGCGCGATCGAGACCGTGCCGCTCGACAGCGTCCGCAGGCAGTTCGAGACCAACGTCTTCGGCTTGATGCGGATGTGCCAGCTTGCCCTCCCCGGGATGCGCCGCCAGGGCTGGGGGAAGATCGTCAACATCAGCTCGATCGGCGGCAAGGTCGTCTTCCCCGGCGGCGGCGTCTACCACATGACCAAGCACGCGGTTGAGGCGCTCTCGGACGCGCTTCGCTTCGAGGTCAAGGGCTTCGGCGTCGACGTGGCAATCATCGAGCCGGGACTGATCAAGACCCAGTTCGGCGACACCGCGGTCGGCTCGCTCGACGATGCCTCCGCCGGCGGCCCCTACGGCGAGTTCAACCAGGCGGTCGCTAAGGAGACCGCCGGCGCCTACTCGGGTCCGATGGCGCGGCTCGGCGGCGGCCCCGAAACAGTGGCCAAGAAGATCGAGCAGGCGATCTCCTCGCGCCGCCCGAAGCCTCGCTACAAGGTCACCCCTTCCGCCCACATGGTGATCGGGACCGGGAAGCTGCTCACCGACCGCGGCTGGGACCGGTTCGTCGGCACCCAGTTCCCGCAGCCGAAGGGAGAGGACCGGTGAGCCCCGTCCGCACCCAGGACCCGAACGAGCCGAAGGGCGCCTATGACCGCGCGCTCGAGCGAGCCGCGAAGCTGCGCCCGGTGACCTGGTTCCTGATCAACGTCGGCAACAAGGTCGATCCCGTGATGATGAAGGCGACCGGCGGCCGGCTCCGGGTCGCGCCCGGCTCGCCGACCGTCTGCATCACCCACACCGGGGCGAAGAGCGGCAAGGAGCGGACCACGCCGCTCGCCTACTTCACCGACGGCGACAACGTGATCCTGATCGCGTCGAAGGGCGGCGCCCCCAAGCATCCCGCCTGGTACCACAACCTGAAGGCCAATCCCGAGGTCGAGGCCTGGACCCACGGAGAGCCCGGCCGCTTCCGGGCCCGCGAGGCAGAGGGCGAGGAGCGCGAGCGGCTCTATGACCTCGCCGTCCGGCTCTACTCGGGCTATGCCGGCTATCAGGAGCGGGCAAGCGAGCACGGCCGGACGATCCCGGTCATGGTGCTCGAGCCCGTCGCCTGAGGACGGCCTAGCCGCGCGCGGCGGCCTCCTCGACCGGCACCTGCTCGCCGCCGAGCTCGATCGCGGTGTCGGCCGGCGCGTTCTCGCGCCGCGAGAGGTAGAGGAACGGCAGCGCCAGCGCCGTGACGGCGGCGCTGAACAGGTAGGTGGTCGCGTAGCTGTATACGTCGGCGGCGCGGCCGAAGGCCGGCTGGACGACGACGCCGCCGGCCGAGCCCATCAGCGAGTCGAAGGAGATGATCGTCGCGCGCTGTTGCGAGGGTATGAGGCCGTTCAGGTAGGCCTGGCGGATCGGGCGGTCGGCGGCGAACAAGCAGCCCCCAGACCACGACCGCGCCGATCACGACCCAGAAGTGCTCGAAGGCGCCCATCACCGCGAGCGCCGCGACGCTGACTACGGTCGAGGCGAGCAGCGCCGAGGTGCGGCGGTGAAAGAGGCGGCGGATTCGAGGTGCGGTGATCCCGCCGACGATTTGCGCCCCGGCGACGATCGCTGCCGTCAGCCCGGCGATCCCGTAGGCCTCGGGGTCGCCGACCAGCTCGAGCAGGTAGGGCTGCAAGGCGTAGAAGGCGTAGATGCCGATCCCGCCGAGGAACGGCGAGGAGAGCATCAGCCACCGCACCGGCGCCACGCCGAGCCCGTAGCGGACCGACTCGCGGCCGATCCGCCTCATCTCGGTGCTCAGCCCCTCGCCGCGCCTCGGTTCGAAGCCGACGTCGTGCATGACCCGGAACGCGACCACGAACATCACCGCGAGCACGATTCCACGAAGCACGAAGGGTGCCCCGAGGTTGATCAGCTGCGCGAGGTAGCCGCCCGCCACCGAGCCGCTCAGCATCGCGATCCCCGTCACTACCTGACCGCGGCCGAGCACGGTTTCGAGATCGCCCGTGTAGCCGGTCGCGGTCAGCGCGTCGACCAGCCAGGCCTCGAGCGCGCCGGAGAAGAACGTGAACCCGAGCCCGAGCAGGATCGAAACCCCGGCCCAGGCCCAGAACGGCCCCTCGATCTGCCACAGGTAGACGTAGAGCAGGGTCGTCACGGCGAGCGTCACGGTGCCGAGCAGGAACGAGGCACGGCGCCCGACGCTGTCGGCGACGATCCCGGTCGGGACCTCGAAGATCACCATCCCGGCGGTGAAGAAGGCGTTGGCCGCGAACGCCTCGAGGTTGGACAGCCCCGCGTCGAGCAGGAAGATCGTGTTGATGCCCCAGATGAACGACGTCGCGAGCGTGTTGCCGAGCACCAGCAGGTAGTAGGTGCGCTGAATACGCTCGGGGGTGGGCATCTCGCCGACCGTATCCGGTCAGCCGTTCACGTCAGTGGTACTCGTGGACGACGGCGTGGCCCTTACCGCGCGCGATCAGATAGCGGTTGGCGAGAAAGGCGAACGGAAAGGCGATCACGAAGCCGCCGGCGACGCTGGCCCAGAGCAGCAGGTCGCCGACCCCGGCGTCCATCGCGCCGGGCACGAGAATCACGAAAACGTTGTCGATCACTTCCATGATCGTGATCGACACGGTGTCGGACGCGAGCGCGGTTGAGACGACCGCCCCCGCCGCGAGCCCGGCTCGGACCAGGGGGAGCGCGGTGAGTGCGAATCCGAACACGTAGGCAAGGCCGACCGCCGTCGCGATCTGAGCGATGTCCCCCCAGCCGAGCGCGGTGGCGATCGCCATGCCGGTCACCTCTCCGGCGGCGCAGCCGGTCAGGCAGTGGAGCGTGGCGCTGGTCGCGAGGCCGTTGAGCTCGTCTGGGGCGTGATGGTTTGCGGTGTGCTCCATGGCGGCCGACAAACTTTACGCAGGCGGCCCCGTCAGCGGCCGGCGCTGATCAGGGCCAGGGTGCCGAACGCGGTGCGGAAGCGCGCCGTCTGCCGCGCCGGATCGAGCCCGGCGTCCTCGAAGATCTCCGGCAGCGCGCCGCGGGCGTTGTCGCGGGTGTTTTCGAACCCGTCGAGGACTCGAACGCTGAGGAAGGCCGCCGCCATCATCGGATCGGAGGGCCGGCCCCAGTCGGCGACGTGCAGCTTGCCGCCGGGGCGCAGGACGCGCGCGATCTCGCGCGCTGTCTGCCGCTTCGACTCGGGATCGAGATGGTGGAAGAAGAGCGTCGAGAGCACGAGATCGAAGCTCGCGTCTGCGAAGGGGAGCTCGGTCGAGAATCCCTCGGTCAACTCGAGCTCGACGCCGGCGCGCTCGGCTTTCTGCCGGGCCTGGGCGAGCATCTCGGGATCCGCGTCGAGGCCGGCGACATCGGCCTGAGGCTCCACTTCGGCGACCAGTAGCGCCAGGGTTCCGGTGCCGCAGCCGAGGTCGAGCACCCGCTGGCCCGCCTCGGGGGCCGCCTGTTCCACCAGCCGCCGCTTGAAAGTCGACTCGCGCGTCGTCAGCCGGATCAGCGGGTCGTAGATCCTGGTCAGCGCCGGGAAGCGAAGCGCGGGCAGATATCGGTCTGAGTCGCTCGGCATGGAACGGCGGCTCTCAAGCCGCCAAAGCGGAGGGGGTGGGATTCGAACCCACGAAGGACCCGAAGGCCCTTAACGGTTTTCGAGACCGCCCCGTTCAACCACTCCGGCACCCCTCCGGGGCAGCCGCTAAGGCTACGGAAGCTTGCCGTCGAGCACGTAGCGGAGCACGCCGACCACCTGGTCGGGGGTCTCGGCGGTCGCCGTCGCGGCGCGGTCGATCTCCTTGAGCGCGTGGTTGACGTCCGGATCGTGCAGGGTGACGATCGGCTTGCCGAGCGCCGCCGCGTAGCCGGCGTCGAAGGCGGCGTTCCACTGCTTGTACTTGTCGCCGAAGCGGACCACGACCACGTCGGCCTTGGTGATCAGCGTCTGGGTGCGGATCGCGTTCACGCCGGCGCCCTTGTGGTCCTTCCAGAAGTCGTCGGCCTCATCGCCGAGGATCGCGACGCCGACGTCGTCGCTGGCGCCGTGGTCGGTCACCGGTGCGGTGAACTCGATATCGAGCCCGGCATCATTCGCGCCCGCCGCGATCTGCTCGCGCCAGTCGCTGTGGATCTCACCGGCCAGATAGACGCTCCATGCCATAAGCGGAATTATCCTTAGTCAGCACCCGGAGAGGTGTCCGAGTGGCTTAAGGAGCTCGCTTGGAAAGCGAGTGGGCGGTTAACGCTGCCTCGTGGGTTCGAATCCCACCCTCTCCGTTCAACGCCGGGCGCCGAAGAACGATTCGAGCAGCGCCGCGGACTCGTCGGCGAGCACGCCCGCCTCGACCTCGGGGCGGTGGTTGACGACCCCGGACGAGAAGACGTCGATAACGCTCCCGACCGCGCCCGACTTCGGGTCCGCGGCGCCGAAGACGAGCCGCTCGACCCTGGCGAGCGCGATCGCCCCCGCGCACATCGCGCACGGCTCGAGGGTGACGTAGAGCGTCGTGCCCGGCAGCCGCCAGCCGCCGAGCTGCGCGGCTGCCTCGCGCAGGACGAGGATCTCGGCGTGCGCACTGGGGTCGGCGCGCTGCTCGCGCTCGTTGCCGGCCGCGGCAAGCAGCTCGTCCCCGCGCGCGATCGCGGCTCCGATCGGCACGTCGCCGTGCACGACGGCCGCCTCGGCGCGCTCGAGCGCGAGGCGCATCAGCTGTTCGTCGTATGCGGGCACCGGCGCAAGTATCCACCCCGCGCTGCTAGGCTCGCCCCGGTGAGAGAGGGGAACACACTGGGTCGTGGGGCAGCAGCCCTTTTGGCGATATTCCTGCTCGGCGCGGCGGCTGTCGGCACCGCGAGCGCGTCGGAGGTGACCGGCAAGACGACCCTCGACCTGACCCTGGCCGGCGACGAGTCGGCTCCGTACTCGTTCCTCTCCCAGGGGAGCGGCGAGTCCTACCTGGTCCGCACCGACCTGGCGACGCCGCTCGGGGGGCGCACGAGCACGCGTGATTCGCTGATCTACTTCGGCCAGCTCTCCGACTTCCAGCTCTCCGACGAGGAGTCGCCGAGCCGGGTCGAGTTCTTCGACACCGACCCGCTCGAACTCGTTCTCGAACTCGGGCCACCGCCCCCAGGAGACGATGCTCGCCGCCGAGACCGAGGCAACGATCCGCCAGACCGAACCAGCTCCGATCGAGCCCGGTGCAGCAGGGCGACGGGACCCGCGCCAACATGAACAGCGTCATCCTCACCGGCGACCTCGCCGACAGCACCCAGCTCAACGAGGCGAAGTGGGTGCGGACTCTGCTCGACGGCGGCAACCTGAACCCGAACAGCGGCGTGCCGAACGCGGCGGGCGGCAACGTGCTCTGCTCGCTGCTCCCGCAGGCGCTCTTCGACGACCCGGCCAAGTACACCGGCGTCCAGGACTACGACGACTACGTCGAGAGCCTCCTCTACTGGGACCCCGACCAGCCCGCCGGGTCCTGGTCCGCCTTCCCGAACTACCCCGGGCTCGTCGATCGCGCCCAGGTCCCGTTCACGGCCGAGGGGCTCGACGTCCCCTCCTACGTCGCGCCGGGCAACCACGACGTGCTCGTGCAGGGCAACCTCGGCGCCAACGGTGCCTTCGAGGCGCTCGCGAACGGGTGCATCAAGCCGATGCTTCCGGCGCCCCCGGAGACCGACTCGATCGCCGACGTGCTCGATCCCGGCTATGTCCTCGGCCTCCTCAACACCGACCCGACCAAGGTCGCGTTGGTGCCGCCCGACCCCGAGCGCAGCTACATGAGCAAGGCGCAGTACCGCGACGTGTTCGCCGGCGACGTGCCTTCGAACGGCCACGGCTTCGGTTACATCGACCCGGACGTGCTCAGCGCATCGGCTGGATCGGCGCTCTACTACTCCTACAACCCGGCGCCCGGGATGCGCTTCATCTCGCTCGACACGAACAGCAACACGGCAGCGGCGCTCGTCGATCCCGACGGAACGGGCACCGCCTCGGACGGCAACATCGACGACGCCCAGTTCCAGTGGCTCGCCAACGAGCTCGACGAAGCGGAGGCGGCGAACGAGCTCGTCGTCACCTTCGCGCACCACGGCTCGCCGACCTTGAACTTCTCGCTCCCCGACGAGCTCGGCCCGCCGTGCGTCGGCGTCAACGATGCGCACGGGCACGACACCAATCCCGGCTGCGACATCGACCCGCGCAGCTCCTCGCCGATCCACCAGGGCCCCGAGTTCGTCGACCTGCTCGCCTCGCACCCGAACGTGATCGCGCACATGGCCGGCCACTCGCACGACAACTCGATCGCCCCGCACGCAGGCCCTAACGGGTCCGGCTTCTGGGAGATTCGCAGCCCCGCGGTCGCAGACTGGCCGACCCAGAGCCGCCTCCTCGACGTGATGGACAACGGCGACGGGACGCTCTCGATCTTCGGAACCATGTTCGACCACGAAGGCGGCATCGACGCCCCCGACTCAGGCACCTCCGCCGCCGGATTCGGGGTCGAAGAGCTCGCCTCGGTGTCCCGCACGGTCGCCTTCAACGACAATCAGGTCAGCCACTCGGGCGCGGTCGGGCAGGCCGACGACCGCAACGTCGAGCTCGTCCTCGATGACCCGCGCGACGGATCCCCCGGCCCCGGTCCGGGTCCGGGCCCCGGTCCCGGGGGCGGCAACGGCGGCGGGGGCGGAAGCGCCGGCGCTGGAGCCTCGCAGACGGGCAGCCCCTACACGGGCCCCGGCGTGCTCGCCAACGCCCGGCGCTGCGCCAGGGTCAAGAAGGGCAGGAAGCGCAAGCTCTGCGTCTGCCGCACCAAGAAGCGACGCGCGGCGCGCAAGAAGTGCCGCAAGCGCGCCAAGGCCCCCGGCCGGCGCGGTTGACCTCCGGCCAGCGTTAGAAACTTCCCGCATACATGCGTGTTAGGGCAGTGCCCGTGCGACCTTCACGACTGATCAAGGCATCGATGCTTACGGCGCTGCTCGCCTCGCTCGCCGCTGTGCCGGTGGCCTCCGGGACGGACGAGGCCGAGGCACCCCCACCGGCGCCCGCCCCGCTACCCGCGCAGCTCGGCGAGCCCGGCATCGACTACGTCGCCGGCGAGATCCTGGTCCGCTTCCGCGGCGGCGGCGGCGGCGGCGGCGGCGGCGGCGGCAGCGCAGCGTCGAGCTTCCCGACGACGTCTCGGTCTCCGAAGCGTCTGCGGCGCTGTCGGGCAACCCCCAGGTCGACTACGCGGTCCCCGACTACATCGCCCATGCTTCTGCGAGCCCGCCGGCGTTCGCCGCCAACGACCCGGGCGCCGGAAGCCCCGGTGACTGGCAGTCGCTGCAGTGGAACTTCCTCCCCTGCGGGAACTTCTGCGATCCCGTCGACCCGGCGACCGGGATCCCGACCACCGCTCCATTGACCTTCCAGTCGAAGGGCGGCATCGACGCTCCGGGGGCCTGGGCGGCCCTTGAAGCGGCCGGCCGACCCGGCGCCTCGGGGGTGAAGATCGCGGTTCTCGACACGGGGGTGGCGTATCGCAACCAGAAGCCGGGCTACGCGATCAGCCCCGACTTCTCCCCGAATCAGTTCCTGGGCGGCGCCGACTTCGTCGCCCCCGACAAGTTGGCGCTCGACGAGGACGGGCACGGCACCCACATCGCCAGCACGATCGGCGAGCAGACCGGAAACGGCCGCGGGCTCACCGGGCTCGCCTACGGGGCGAAGCTGATCCCGGTCCGGGTTCTGAACGCCGACGGCGAGGGGGTCGCCGAGGAGATCGCGCGCGGGATCCGCTTCGCGACCAGGCACGGGGCCGAGATCATCAACATGAGCTTCGAGTTCGCTCCGTCGGTGCGCAGCTGCGCGCAAATCAATGGCATCTGCCGCGCCGTGCGGCTCGCGAACCGCTCCGGCGCGCTCGTCGTCGCCGCGTCGGGCAATCTCGCCAGCCACGCCGCCGCCTTCCCCGGCCGTGCCCAGGGCGTGATCGCCGTCGGCGCGACCACCGAGGGCGGGTGTGTCGCCGAGTACTCGAACTACGGCCTCGAGCTCGACCTCGTCGCGCCGGGCGGGCGCGGCGAGCTCGGGACCGGATGCAAGACCGCGGACCGGACGATCTTCCAGGTCACCTACCGGAACGGAAACCGGCACAGCTTCGGGATTCCGAGCGGCTACATGGGCACCTCGATGGCCGCCGCGCACGTCAGCGGCGTCGCCGCGATGGTGATCGCCAGCGGCATCCTCGGCGCCGACCCCTCGCCGGAGCGGATCGAGTGCCAGATCGAGACAACGGCGCGCAAGGCCAACCTCGGCCAGCCCTACCTGCAGATCACCTACGGCGCCGGGCTGCTCGACGCAGCGGCAGCCGTCCGCTCCCCGGTCTGCTGAATCCCTGTCGGCGGGGAACGTCCGTCACGGGCGGCTGCGGCACTGCTCCTTTCACGCGAAGGGAGCAGCGACGGAACACGCGACTCGTGACACCTCCCCCGCATGGAAAGCGAGCGCTCCGCAGTAGCGCGATACTGCGGAGCAATGTCGCAGGAGAACCTGGAGATCGTGCGGCGCGCGTGGGAGGCGTATGAGAGCGGCGACCTGTCCGGCGCCCTGGCGGCCATGAGCCCGGAGATGGTTACGTATGTCGCGGCGCCGATTCCTACCGCCGGTAAGTACGACGGACCCGAGGGGTTCATACAGCTGACACTCGACTGGGCCGAGGGCTTCGATGAGTTGATCGTCACCGGCGAGGAGTACTTCGACACGCCCGGGGACGCGGTCGCAGTCCGCGCCCGCCACCGCGGCAGCGGGGTCGGAAGCGGTGTACCGGTCGAAACCGACATCTGGTACGTCTTCACGATGCGTGCAGGAAAGGCTGTGCGGGTCGACGCCTTCAACGAGCGGAGCGAAGCGCTCCAAGCCGCCGGGCTGTCGGAATAGCTGCACGCCTGCTTTGGACGAGCAGCGGACCTTCGCTTTGCATGGAAAGCAACTGTTTGAACAGGCGCTGCCGCTTTTCGCGCGGAGAGGTCATTGCGGCACCGCCTGTTCGAGTGTAGGCTCGCCGTGACGTTCGGCGAGGGGAGCAGGCACAGGTGAGCCACGAGTGAGCATCGACCTCGACGCCTTCGATGAGTTTGAAGCGAGTGCCTGGGAAGAGCGGGTGGAGGGGTACGCAGGGTTCTTCGGCGATATCACGGGCCGCCTGGTTGAGCCGCTCCTGAATGTTGCTCGAGTGGGTCCGGGCACGCGGGTGCTCGACGTGGCCACCGGGCCCGGGTACGTGGCGGCGGAGGCGGCTCGTCGGGGAGCGACGGTATGGGGCGTGGACGTCGCGGAGGCGATGCTCGCCCGGGCAAACGCGGAGCATCCGGACATCGAGTTCAGGCACGCCGACGCCCAGTCGCTCCCGTTCGAGGACGCTGCCTTTGATGCTGTGGTCGGCAACTTCGGGCTCCCACACTTCGCCCGCCCGGAGCTGGCGGTGGCCGAGAGCGCACGGGTCCTTGCGCCGGGTGGCCGGTTGGCGCTGACGACCTGGGACGCGCCCGCGGAGATGCGCATGTTCGGCGTGTTCCTCGAGGCTGTCGCAGAAGTCGGCGCGGAGGCGCCCGACGGCCTGCCCCCGGGTCCCGATGTCTTCCGGTTCTCCGGTGACGGTGAGTTTCGGCGCTTATTCGAAGGACAGGGCCTGGTCGACGTGGAGGTGCGACGCGTCGCATTCACACACCCGGTCAGGTCATTCGAGGATCTCTGGCGCGCCCTGCAGCGGGGGACGGTTCGGATGGCCTCGCTCGTGCTCGGCCAGTCGGAGGAGACCCGGGAGGGCATCCGGGCGGCCCTTGAGCGCCGTCTGGCCACATACCGCACCGACGGGCATTTCGATCTGCCGGTCTCGGTGAAGCTCTGCTCCGGAGGCAAGGCCGGCTGACCGAGTGCTGGCTGCTCCCTTCGCGTGAAGCGGAAGCTGAGTAGCCAACAATCGCACTTGTCGAAACAGTCGCTTTGGACGAGAAGCGGGCGCTTCGCCTCACCGGTAGTCGCAGTGTGCGCCCACCCCCATACGTAGCACCCCTCCCGCCGCTACGATGCCTACTCAATGGACGGGTGTCGAGCGGCTGACCGGCCGCTCACCGACTTGCCATCTGCTTGGCCTCCGCCTAACCCAGGTTCCACACACCAGGAGGTTGTCCAGATGGTGTCCTTGCGTCGTTCCGCACTGCTTGTACCCACGCTCTCGGCGGCGGTTTGCGTCTTGGCGGTCCTTGGACCGGCCGATCGCGCCGTTGCCGGCCAGGTCACGACGACGTTCTCTTTCACCGGCGCGGAGCAGACCTACACCGTCCCCCCCGCTGTGACCAGCGTGCACCTGGTCGCCACCGGCGGTCGCGGCGCCCCCGCGGGGACTGGCGACCTCGGTGGCTTTGGCGCTACGGTCGGCGCCGATCTTCCCGTCACCCCGGGCGAGGTGCTCTACGTCGAGGTCGGCGGCAACGGCTCGACGTACGTAGGTACCTTCAATGGCGGCGGCGCCGGCGGCGGGGGCTTTTTTTACAACGGCGGAGCCGGCGGTGGAGCGACCGACGTGCGCACGATTCCTCGTACGGGGGGCACGAGCTTGACGTCCCGACTGATCGTGGCCGCAGGCGGCGGTGGCGGCGGCGCGGCGTCCTTGGCCAACGACGCGGGCGGCGCGGGCTTCACCGGCACCGTCTTCACGAACGGGTCCGGCGGGGGAAGGAATGGCGCCGACGGCATCGCGGGCAACGGCGGCGCCGGTAGAGGTGCCTGGGGGGACATCTATGTCTGTCCAGGTGGGCCCGCTTGTGGCGGCGGGGCTGGCACCAATTCGTCGGCCGGGGGAAATGGCATCGAGGGCCTCGGTGGCAACGGCGGGGCCGGATCTGACGAAGGCGGCGGTGGCGGCGGCGCTGGCTACTTCGGCGGCGGCGGCGGTGGCGGAGGCGGAGGCAACCCCGGCGGCGGCGGCGGCGGCGGCGGCGGATCCAGCTTCCTGGTCTCGGCGGCGAGCAACGGCGCGTTCAGCGCCGATGCGAGCGGAACGCCGCAGGTCACAATCACACACCTCGATACGACAGTACCGGCGGCGACGACACCACCCGCGGCTTCTGGACCGACGGGGCTCCAGGCCGCGGCCCTGAAGAAGTGCAAGAAAAAGAAGTCGAAGGCTGCGCGGAAGAAGTGCAACAAGCGGGCTCGGCTGCTGCCGGTCTAGTTCGAAGTACTGCTTTGGACGACAAGGAGTAGCAAGGTGGTGGCGCGTGACCGCTGCTCCTTTGCGCGAAGACGAGCCGCAGCCAGGTAGCGGTCTAAGCCGCCTCGCCGAGAGCCAATCCCAATCGATTGCAGGCTTCGCGAGCTGTGATCGCCTCCGGCTTGAGGTTGGCGTGGTCAAGAAGATCACGATCACCCGTAACGATCGCCTCGGCGCTCCCATCGAGCGCTAGGGCGGGCAGATAGTCGTCGTTGGGGTCGCGCAGCACCGCCGGCGGGGATTCCGGATCGTCGTGCATGAGCGCGATCCGCCGGAGTGCGGTCAAGATCGCCCCGCGATCCTCCTCCGATAACCGCTCGCGGAAGTAGGGACTCTCCAGCCCGCGACTTACCTCGTCGAGCAATTGCTCGCACGCGACCATCTGCACCTTGCCGTCCTCGACGGCATCCATCAGCACCGACGTCGGCGTGCCCGGGCCGGCGACGGCTGCGGAGAGGAGAACGCTTGCGTCGATCAGAAGCGTCGTCAACTACGCAGGCCGCGACTCATGAACCGCGCGGACTCCTAGCTCGGCCGCCTCGTCCTCAGAGAGGGAGTTTCGGTTCTGGGAGTTGCGCAGCGCCGCGAAGCCGAGCTGGATCAACACGAGGTCCTCGATCAGCTGGCGGTCGGGCTTCTCGGGCCAGCGCGCTCTCAGCCGCTCGAGCAGCTCGTTGTCGATCTCAACTGAGGTTGTCGCGGACGAAGCCATGGCCCAGATTCTACGGGTGTGCGCCTCGACCCAATCACAAGGAGGAGAGATGAACTCAACACAGATGCTCGATGCAGCCGGGCGGCCCCGCTCCCCGGCGACATTCCATGACTACCTCGCTGGCCGACCGCCGAGGAACAAGGGACGGCGCTATCCCGCTGACCCGCCCCGGGTCGAAGAGATCATGGCGGTGATGCGCGTGGCTGGCGATCACCCCGCGGGGTTACGCCTGCGCGGTCTGATTGTCGTGCTTTGGCGGGCGGGGCTTCGGATCAGCGAGGCTCTCGCGCTGACGGAAGGTGACCTCGAGCCGGGCCGCGGTGCGATGCTCGTACGCCACGGCAAGGGAGGCAGGCGCCGTGAGGTCGGAATGGACGAGTGGGGATGGCAACAGCTGCGTCCCTGGGTCGAGCGCCGGGTCGAGTTGCCGGTCGGACTGCTGTTCTGCATCGTTAAGGGCCCGACAGCGGGCCAGCCGTGGTCACCGCCTGCGGCTAGGACCCAGTTCAGACGACTGGCCGTCAAGGCGGGGGTTCGGCGCAGCTTTGCTCCGCATCAGCTCCGTCACGCCCATGCGGTGGAGATGGCGCGCGAGGGAGTTTCGCTGAACGTGATCCAGCGCCAGCTCGGGCACGCCAATCTCGGCATCACCTCGATCTACCTCGAGGGGATCGACAGCGGCGAGATCATCGAGACTGTGCATGGCCGCCGCTCTCCGGTAATCCCTGCGGCCACGGCGCTCGGCCCATAGGGTCGAGCGCTTCCAGTCACGCGGAAGAGGTACTCACCGCAGCTCGTGCTCGACCAGATGCCAGGCAGGGAGATAGGGAGGGCACAGCGAGTTGCCGCGCCCTCCAAGCACGTGTCACTCCTCCTTGGCACCCGCGAGGATGTCCTCGCGCGGGACCTTCCCGACGAGGTCGGGATGCTTCTCGGCAATATGGCGCTCCACGTTTGCGACGAGCTCGTCATCGTCCGCACCGCGGATTGTTTCGCCGTCATCCTCGCAAAAGTATGTCTTAGCCATTGCGGCTCCTTTCGGTGGTAATTGGCGGCATCGACCGCACAGTATCGCGCTCTCACCTCGTGGGAGCTGAACCCGGTCGCGCCTCCTCCGGGCGATGAGGAGCCGTGCGGTGCTTCTGGCGTTACCAGGGATTCGCCGGCGCTGGAATCCCGAGCTGCCTGCAGATTCCTCGCGTGCGCCGGTGCTCTTGTTCTCCCACGCCTCATGAGGGCCTTTCCTGCGAGGGAGAGGCGCACAGCCGTTTGACCTCAGGTGCCGCTCGAGCTTGCGGCGCTTCACCTCAGGCGAGTTCTACGAGCTCAGTTGCCGCCCAGCCTTCGGCTGGGATCGGCTCGCCGCGCTCCTGGCGCAAATCGAGCGCCTGCCTGATCGCATCACGAACCATTTCCCTTGCTTCCTCGATCGTTTTCCCCTGGGTCTGGACCTCCGGAAGCTCGGGCACATGCGCATAGAAGTAGCCCGCCTCGTCACGCTCGAAAACGGTTGTGAATCGCAGCTCGCTCACGGCCAACAAGGTACCGCCTGCCCACGATCTCCATGCCGAATGATGCGACTTCGTACGACTCTTGTCACTGCTTCCTTGCGAGAAGAGCAGTCGGGGTAGGATCGCGGGCAATGGCTGCCGCCCGCGAGTTGGACGTCGTGCTCTATGGAGCCACCGGTTTCGTCGGCAAGCTCACGGCGGAGTACCTGGCGAGCGCGGCGCCGGACCACGCGCGCGTCGGCCTCGCGGGCCGTTCGCAGGTGAAGCTCGAGCGCGTGCGTGGAGAGCTCGGCGCCAAAGCGGCCGACTGGCCCCTGATCGTCGCCGACTCCCAGGACGGCGCGGCGCTCGCTGAGCTCGCCGACCGCACCACCGCGGTGGCGACGACCGTCGGTCCGTATCGCCTCTACGGCATGCCGCTGGTCGAGGCGTGCGCCACGACGGGAACCCACTACGCCGATCTCACAGGTGAAACGCTTTTCATGCGGGAATCGATCGAGCGCTTCGACGCGCCCGCGAAGGAGAGCGGCGCGCGCATCGTCCACACCTGCGGCTTCGACTCGATCCCCTCAGACATCGGTGTTTTCCTCCTGCACCAGGCGGCCGGGGAGCTGACTGACACCACGCTCGTTGTGCGCAAGGTCAAGGGCGGAGTCAGCGGCGGCACGATCGCATCGATGAAGGGCATGATCGACGAGGTCAAGAAGGAGCGGGCGCTCACAAAGGTCCTGGCCGACCCCTACGCGCTGTCCCCAGACCGGGATGCCGAACCCAACCTCGGCGACCAGGCGGATCTCCGCGGTGCGGAGAAATCCGAGGAGCTCGACACCTGGCTCGGGCCGTTCGTGATGGCGCAGGTCAACACCCGGGTCGTGCGCCGCTCGAACGCGCTCAGCGAATGGACCTACGGGAGGAACTTCCGATACCGCGAGGTGATGGATTTTGGTTCCGGCGCCGCGGGTCGCGCGAAAGCCCTCGGCGTGGGAGGCGGGGTGGCCGCGCTCACCGGCGGGCTCGCCCTGCGCCCCACCCGATTCGTCCTCGACCGCCTGCTACCCGACCCGGGGGAGGGGCCGAAGGAGAAGATGGTGCGGGAGGGCTTCTTCAACATCGAGATCCACGCGAACACCCCTGCCGGCGAGCACTGGCTCTGCCACGTGGAAGCCCAGGGCGATCCGGGCTACGGGGCGACCGCGGTCATGCTCGGCGAGAGCGCATTGTGCCTCGGACTCGATGGCGATCAGCTTCCGGTTCGCGCCGGAGTGCTGACGCCCGCAACCGCCATGGGGAACAGTCTGGCCGACCGCCTGCGCGAGGCGGGTCAGACGTACGAAGTCTCACGCGCCTGACCAGGCGAGAAGGGGAGGCGCCGGCGGCTAGGTCGTCTGGATGATCATCACCGAGCACGGGGCGTGGTGGGAGACCTTGTTCGGCACGCTGCCGAGCAGGAAGCGCTTCGCGCCGGTCATTCCCTTGTTGCCCACGATGATCAGGTCGGCCCTGATCTCCTCGGCGACATCGAGGATCGCATCGGCCGGGTCGCCTTCGCGCGCGTGCGGCTGCACGTCGACCTTGGCCTGCTTCTTCGCAATACCCGAGGCGTTCTCGAGGGTGACGTTGACGTTCTCGCGCGGATTGACCGAGTGCGCGACGTCTCCGGGGACGTCCTTCGCACCCTCCTCGCGCAGCTGAGACTGCGAAACCGGCTCAAAGGCGCTGACGATGTTGAGCTCGGCCTTCGAGATCTTCGCCAGATCGGCTGCCTGGCGGACGGCCTCGGTCGCCGTCTCGGAGCCATCGGTGCCGACCACGATGCGATTGAACATGGCGGGGATACTAACCAGACGGTGCTGGCTAGGTCAGCTTGGCGATCGCGATCGCCATCGACGCGATCAGGCAGACCACGAGGATGACCATCGCGATGGTCCAGCTGCGAGGCATCGAAAGAAGAATATTGTTGCGCCATGGCTGGAGAGGGCCCAGATCAGATCGCCGACGGCGTCTGGCGCTTGACCGGAGACATCAAGGGCGGCATGAACGTCTACTTCCTCGCCGAGGACGGCGGCGGGGTGACGATGTACGACGCCGGCACGAAGCCGATGACGAAGTCGATCGCCGCGGCGGCCGAGCAGCTCGGCGGCCTGAAGCGGATCGTGCTCGGCCACGCGCACACCGACCACCGCGGCGCCGCCCCGGGCCTCGACGCCCCGGTCTACTGCCACCGCGCCGAGGTCCCCTACGCGAAGCGCAAGGGCTGGAAGATCGACTACTGGGATCACTCGAAGCTCGACTGGGCTCCGGCGCGCTGGATCTACCCGACCCTGCACCGCCGCTGGGACGGCGGCCCCTGCGACGTCGCCGGCACCGTCGGCGAGGGCGAGGAGGTGTGCGGATTCGAGGTGCTCCACTTCCCCGGCCACGCGCCGGGGATGATCGGGCTGTGGCGGCATTCCGATGCGGTCGCGATCGTCTCGGACACGGTCTACTTCGTCGATTCGGTGCACCTGAAGGCACGCGACGAGGTCGAGGAAGAGGGCCTCGAGGGCCACGCCGCGACCGTGCCCCACCCCACCTTCAACATCGACACAGGCCAGGCCAGGGAGTCGCTGCGCAAGCTCGCGGCGCTGCGGCCGAAGGCGGTCTGGGCCGGGCACGAGGTCGCGCTCAAGGGCGACCCCGGCAGAGTCGCGGCCGAGCTCGAGCGCGGCGCCGAGCAGACCTTCCCCGAGCGCGCCCAGGACACGAGCGCGCCTAGCTCTTAGCGAGCTTCTCCGCGACCAGGTAGGTGAGCTTCGCCGCGTCGCCGACGGTCGCATAGTCGACGTTCTCCGGCGTATCGGTCGGCCAGTGGTAGTTCGCGACCGCCTTCCAATCGGTGACCGAGGTGAAGTTGGCGACCGGGTAGCCGGCGCGATGCGGGATCACGGCATCGGTCGAGAGCCGCGTCCGCAGCCCGCGGCGCAGCCTGATCTGAGACTCGGCGGCGACTCCCTCGACCATGTCCTTGAACGAGGATTCGAACTCCTCCATCACGATCGTGCCCTCGCCCTCGAGCAGAGCGAGGTTCGGCGAGCCGACGCTGTCGTTGTTGATCACCCAGGTCTTCTGCGGCGGCAGCTCGACGCCGTGGCGCTCGAAGAACCCGATCACCCCACCCTGCAGGACCTCCTCGGATCCGCACGAGGCGAGCACCACGCGCAGGCCCTCGATCGGGCGCTCGCGCAGCGCCTCGGCGAACGCAACCTGGACCGCGACCCCGCTCAGGTTGTCGTTGGCCCCCGGGACCACGGGGCTGCGGGCGATGTCGGCGAACGAGATCGCCGCTCCGGTCGAGGCGGCCGCGCCCGCGATCGACAGCTTGCGCGAGCCGGTCGCGGCTCCGAGCGCGGCAAGCAGCGGGCCGGCGATCACGATCCACCACATCGGCACGCTCGTATCGGTGCGCTCGATCAGCTCCGGGTTCAGCTCCCAGACCTTCTTCTGCGGGCCCTGGTCGAAGATGAAGCCGGTGTTGGAGGCGTCGTGGTGGGCGAGCAGGACGAGCGTGCGCTCGGCGTCGGGGTCGCCGGCCTCGGCGACCGCGTTCCATGTCGTCTTCTTCCTGGTCACCAGGCGCCGGAAGAGCCGCGGCCCGTTCGCGGAGTCCTCGCCGATCGCCACGGCGGCGGCGGCGGCGGCCAGCGCCGCGAGCGGGCTGCGCCGGCGGGCGCCGATCAGCCCGGCCACCGTGCCGACCGCGCTCAGCGCCGCCATGTAGGGCGCGTAGTAGGGGTCGGAGAGCTCCTCCTCGACCCTTGCTTCCAGACCGATGCGCTCGAAGCGGTCGCGGATCCACTCCGCCGCCTCGCGCTCGCCGGGCGAATGCGGCGGGCGGTCGATCACGGCCAGCGCCTCGATCGTCTCGCGCAGATCAGCCTCGCCGGCGAGCGGCTCCTCCACCGGCTTGTCGCCCGCGACGGGTCCTGTCACGCGGCGGAGGCTATCGCCTTCGCTTCTTGGCGCTCGGGTGCGATCCGGACCACGTTCCAGGCGAGGCCGGCCTTCTCCATCGCGGCGATCACCAGCGAGGAGATGTCGATCTCCCAGGGCTTCAGCCCGTGGACGGCGGAGCGGGGAAACGCGTGGTGGTTGTGGTGCCAGGACTCGCCCAGCGACGGGATCGCGAGCCAGAAGACGTTCGTCGACTCGTCCTCGACCTCGAAGCGGCGAGTGCCCGAGAAGTGGCAGATCGAGTTGATGCTCCAGGTGACGTGGTGGAGGAGGAAGACGCGGACGAGCCCGCCCCAGAGCAGCGCGGTCAGCGCCGCGGTCAGCGTGCCGCCGATCAGGTAGCCGAGCACGAACGGCAGCGCCAGGCTCGAGAGGACGATCAGCGGGAAGAAGCGGTTGATCAGCCTCATGACGGGATCCTCGAGCAGCTCGGGGGCGTAGCGGCGCCAGTCGGCGCGGCCGTGCTCGTTGAAGAGCCAGCCGGTGTGCGCGTGCCAGAGGCCGGCGAGCACACCGCGGAGGCCACCGTCGTGGCCGACGTGGGGGCTGTGCGGGTCGCCGTCGGTGTCGGTGTGGGCGTGGTGCTTGCGGTGGTCGGCGACCCAGCCGATCACCGGGCCCTGGACGCTCATCGTGCCGAGGACGGCGAGCAGGTACTGGACCGGGCGGTGGGTGGCGAAGGCGCGGTGGGTGAGCAGGCGGTGGTAGCCGATCGTGACCCCGAAGCCGACCGGCAGATAGAGCGCGGCGAGGATGAGCAGGTCGCGGGCCGAGACGGCCTCGTTCCAGAACAGCACGATGGCGGCGATCAGGGCCGCGAACGGGAGCACGACGGCGAGCGAGTTGAAGACCTTGTCGGAGCGGCGCATCGGGTGCACCGTCGACTCGATCCTGGGCGCCGGGGGCGCTTTCGCGGCTGTGGTTGTGGGCTCTTTCGTTGCGGTGGCTGTAGTCATGCGACCACCGTAAAGGCGTGGCCTGTACAACTCTTGGCACAGGATCCACTTCTTGAACGCAGGTTTTTGTAATGAACCAACAAAAAGTCGCCCGCGACGAACCCTGGCGCGGCCTCCCCGCCTCGGTCGCCGACGTGATCGAGCCCGAGCTGCCGGCGATCACATCCGACCTCTTCGAGGCGATCGCCCAGGAGGTGCCCGAGTACGCGCGCCCGCTCGAGGGATCGTTCGGCCGCGGCCTGCGGGTCGGGGTGACCGAGGCGCTGCGCCAGTTCGTCGCCCTCGTCCGCGACCCCGACTCGGGGCGCGGCCAGGGCCGCGACGTCTACGTCGCGCTCGGGCGCGGCGAGCTCCGCCAGGGCCGTAGCCTCGACTCGCTGCTCTCGGCCTACCGGGTCGGCGCCCGGGTCGCGTGGCGGCGGCTCGGCGACGCCGGCGTCAAGGCCGGGCTCGAGCCCGAGGTCCTCAACCTGCTCGCCGAATCGATCTTCGCCTACATCGACGGGCTCTCGGCCGAGTCGGCCGAGGGCTACGCGGACGCGCGCTCGGCGCTCGAGGGCGAGCGCGAGCGCCAGCGAACGCGGCTGCTCACGGCGCTGACCCAGGACCCGGCATCCGAGGACGCGATCCGCTCGGCGGCCGCTGACGCCGGCTGGAAGCTGCCGCGGACCGCGGCGCTGCTCGCCTGCCCCGCCGCGCAGGTCGGAAGGCTGGCGCCGCGGCTGCCTTCGGGCTCGCTCACCTCGACGATCGGCGAGGCCGGCTGCGCAGTCGTCCCCGATCCTGCCACGCCGGCGCGCCGGCGCGAGATCGAACGCGCCGCGAGCGGGCTCCGGCTCGTGGTCGGCCCGGCCGGGCCGCCGCTCGAGCTGGCGCCGGGCTGGGCGCTCGCGATCCGGCTGCTCGAGTCGATGCCGGCCGGGCGCGACGGCTCAGGCGACGGTCCCGCCTGGGTCGAAGACAACCTGCTCGGCCTGCTGCTCGAAGGCGGCGGTGACGTGCTCGAGCGGATCGGCGAGCGGCGGCTGGCGCCGTTCGAGGAGCTGACGCCGCGCTCGCGGCGGCGGATGGAGGAGACGCTGCTCTCGTGGCTGCGCCAGCTCGGCGGCGTCGCCGCGATCGCCGAGCAGCTCCACGTCCATCCGCAGACGGTCCGCTACCGGCTCGGCAAGCTGCGCGAGCTGCTCGGCGACGACCTCGACGACCCCGAGGCGAGATTCGAGCTCGAGGCCGCGCTCCGGGCGAGGGCCGCCGGCTAGCGGCGCCGGGCGCGGCGCTTCTTGACGCAGCGGGTCTTGCCGCGCACCTTCCGGCGCACCTTGCCGCGCCGGCACTTCTTCGGCGCGGCCGTCGGCGCCGGAGTCGTAACCGAAGGCGTCGTGGCGGTTCCCGGGGTCGCGCCGGAGCCCCCGCCCGCGCCGGGCCCGGGTGGCGGCGGCTCGGCCGCATCACAGGCGTCGCCGATCTGGTCGCCGTCGCTGTCGGCCTGATCTGGGTTCGCGAGCGCGTCGCAGTTGTCGTCGTCGTCGATCACACCGTCGCCGTCGGTGTCGGGGAACCCGCCGAGGTCGAACTCGACGATCCGCCCGACGTTGCCCTGCTCGTCGACGGCGCGCACCGCGACGTGCCTGCTCGAGCCGGGCGGGACCGGGAACGACTGGTTGCCGCCGGGCCCGGCGGGCACCGGGACCCCCTCGGTGACCGGCTCGGCGGCATCGAAGCTCGCCTCGTCGATCTCGTCCGGCGAGGTGCGGATCTCGTAGTGGTCGGCCTGCCCGCAGAGCAGGTCGTCGCCCGGGACGTCGAAGCCGATCGTCGTGTCGGGCGTCGAGGGGCCGCCGCCGGTCTGCACCTTGTTTGTCGGCCTCCCCGGCAGCACCGCGTCGCGCGAGTAGTCGCCGGAGTTGGCGTTGTCGTGGTGGAAGCGCGGCCAGGAGCCCGGGCTGCAGGCGGGGGCGTCGGTCTCGTAGGCGAGCAGGTAGCCGGAGCGGGTCAGCCCGACGACGAGCTTGCGGGCGCCGGGGTTGCTGTCGGTGGTACCGAGCGAGCCGATCACCGGGTTGGCGACCGTCCAGTCGCCGGAGAGCTTCGGCCAGCCCGTCACCTGGGTGCCGAGCGTGTTGAACGCATTGAGATCGAAGGAGGCCGTGCCGGCGATGATCTCCTCGCCCGGCTGGCCGTCGATGTCGGCGACCGAGGGCCCGGTGAGGAACTGGAGGTCGTTGACGGGCGAGGGGAAGCCGGCCCTCGGCAGCGAGGTCTCCGAACTCCAGGCGCCGACGAAGTCCTGCCCGCCCTGGTACTCGTTCGCGGCCAGGTCGAGGGCCCGGATCGCCCCGGTCGCCGGGGCGACGAACGCGGGTGAGCCGGCACCAAGGTCCCCGAAGGCCGGCGAGCCGACCGCCGCCAGGGTCGGGGTGTCGTACTTGGTGGCGTTGGCGCCGAAGTTGGCCTGCAGGGTGCGGTCCTTGCCGCCGTCCTGGCCGTAGCAGGAGTCGCCGTCGGGGTTGAGGACGTAGGCGAAGCCTGCCGCGGGCGTGATTCCCACCTTCGGGCCCGCCCCGCCGCTCGGGCAGTTGACGGGACCGATGATCGGCGGCGCGGTGACGCCCTCGCCGACGACCGGCAGCAGGCCGGTGAGCGCCTGACCGATCTTCGTCGGCCACCCCGGGCGGAAGGCGCCGCTCGGGTCGGGGTTCGGATTCGGGTCGCCGGAGGGCTGCAGCGCGTAGACGCGGGTGTTGCCGGGCGAGAGGATGTCGAGCTGCTCGAGGACCGGGAAGACGCCGGAGTTGACGCTGTCAGCGTTGAGGCCGCCATCGGCGGCAGCCGAGTACTCCTCGTTGGTACCGACGACGATCTCGGGCAGCTCGTCGGGCCCGGTGTCGTTCGCGTCGCCGTCGAGGTCGCCGACCGCGGGCGTGTCGATGATCGCGCCCTGCTGCTCGGAGCCCGATCCGCCCGCGAACTCGACCTGGTGGGTGTCGGGGTCGATCGAGGCCACCTTGCCGGTGTCGACGACGAGCACGGGGAAGCCGGAGACCTGCGAGCCGTTGCGGTTCCACGCGTAGACGTGGCGGTCCATGTTCGCGGCGACGATCTCCTGCTGGGGATCGCCGTCGATGTCGGCGAGCACCGGCGAGCCGATGAAGCCGTGCTGAGTGCGGTTGAACTCGCCGTCGCGCGAGTTGACGAACGGCGACAGCGGCTTGCCGGAGAAATCGAGGTTCGCCGCGCGGGTGAAGAAGCGCTGCCCGTCGGCGTTCCAGCCGTAGACCTTGCCCTCGAAATCCGAGCCCCAGACCTCGGGGATGCCGTTGCCGTCGGTGTCGCCGACCGCGACCGAGGAGAGCATCGCTCCGCCGAGATCGTCGGGGACCTCGCCCGACTCGAAGGCGCGCCCGCCGGGGTGCAGGAACCCGGGCGCATCGCCGCGCACCGGCCAACCCGGGAGCTCGTCACCGTTGCGGCGGAAGGCGTGCACAAACCCGTCCGAGGAGCCGACGATGAGCTCGTTCTGGTTGTCGCCGTCGAGGTCGGCGAGCGCCGGCGAGGACTCGCCGTCGCCGGTCAGCGAGGAGTTGTTGGTGATCTTGCGCGGGAACCCGTCGAGCATGTCGGCGTCGCGGTGCAGCCACATCGCGCGGCGGTCCTCACCGCGCAGCGCGGTTCCCGCGTCGGACGTCGAGGCCACCACCCTGACCGTGAACCCGTGCGGGGCCGCGAACGGGCGCCCGTTGTCGACCAGCGGCAGCGGCTGCGGCTCGGGACCGTTGAAGTCGGTCGCGGCCGGGAAGCGGCTCTTCAGGGCGGCGACGCTGACGTTGGCGAGCACGCCGTCGACGTCCGAGTCACAGCTGCCGTTCGCCACCTCCTGGAAGTCGCCGAGCGGTGTCTCGGAGTTGTTCGGATAGTGGCCGGGGGCGAGCAGGACGCGGTATGCGCAGGACCCGAGGCCGTCGCGCTTCGATACCTGGCCGCGGATCTCGAAGCCGGCCTGATCGGGATCGAGCTGGTCGTACCACTCCGGCGAGGTGATCTCGACCTCGGGCGGCAGCAGCGCGTCGACGTCAGGATCGCCGAGCGGCGCGCGCACCAGCGGGCCGACCGCGCGCGCCATGTTGACCCGGCCGTAGCCGTAGAACTGGTCGGGGCCGCCGCGCGCCGGGTAGCTGCGCGTGTTCGCGAGCGGGGAGACAACGGGCCGCGCAGCGGTCGAGGCCACGGTCGTCGCGGCCGTGCTCGTGCAGAGCGGCAGCGGCAGCGCGCCGCAGAACGGCTCGGGGTCGGGGACGAAGTCGACGTCGTCGGCCTGCGGGGTGCCGTCGATCGCCCCGGTCGCCATCAACTGGCGAACCTCGTTCGCGCTCAGCAGGCAGGGATCGAGATCGTCGCCGGGGTCGGGGCCGTCGACGGCGCGGGTGCAGTCGGGGTGCTGGTCGAGCTTGCCGCGCTCGGCGGCGTTCAGCGCCGCGCTGTAGATCAGCCCGGCCATCCCCGACGCACGCCCGGTGGCGTCCGACGAACAGCTCACCGACGGGATCGCGAGCGTGATCTTGGCGTTGAAGTTGGTGCAGCCGGTGAACTGCAGGTAGGAGCGCGGAACCGGGGTGATCGTCTCGTCGTACTTGGTGACCGAGTTGACGAGGATCACGTGCGGCAGGCTCGAAGGCCAGTTGTTGTGCTGCGCGGCCTCGTCGGCGGCAGAGGCGATCACCGTGACGCCGTGCTCGTAGGCGTAGTTGACCGCCTGGCGGGAGAGCCGCGAGTTGTTGAGCGAGCCGAGCGCCTCCTGGATCACGAGCGCGCCGTTGTCGACCGCGTACAGCGCCCCGCGCGCGAAGCGGCTGACGTCGGCGATGAAGCTGTCGCCGACGCGGACGTGCATCACCATGCAGTTCGGGCAGGCGCCGAGCTCGCCGCCGTTGTTGGCCTCGGCGCTCGAGTCCTGGGCCTCGCCGGTGCCGTGTCCGTACTGGACGTCGTCGTAGGGGTCGTTGTCGTCATCCATCATGTCCCAGCCGACCATGTCGTCGACGAAGCCGTTGCCGTCGGAATCGGTCGAGTTGGAGAACGCGAGCAGGATGTCCTGGGGGACGAGCATCCCCGCCGGACCGACGCGGCGCGAGTCGCTGACGCTGACCCGCGTGTCGCATGCGTAGTCGCCGATGTTGAGGACCGTGTCGCCGTTGACGTCGTAGAGCCCGCCGCTCGCCGGATTGCCGGCACACGGTCCCCCGCCGACCAGCGATCCGCCGCGCTGGGTGTTGGGCTCGGGGAGCTCGCCGCGGTTGAGCCAGGTCTTGAAGCGGAGGTTGACCATCGCCCCGGCGTCGTTCCACTTGATGCCGGAGTCGTGGACGGCGATCAGCACGTCGGGCCGGCCGAGCGTTGTCTCCCAGGCGGTCGGCGGCGCGTCGGCGGCGTCGGCGACGTGGCCCCCGCGCACCCCGCCGAGCTCGAACGGGCTCGAGTTGTAGGGGTTGCCGGCCTCGGGGGTCGCCGAGTACATCCACTCGAGCTTGCCCGACAGGTCGCTCGGCGTCTCGTTGGTGAGGAAGAGGTCCTTGTAGTCGGTGGTGCTGCCGCCGCTTCGGTTGTAGGGGAAGGCGCCGAGCGCGGTGGCGGCGCTCGTCGCGCTGACCAGCAGGGCCAGGGTCAGGGCCGCGACCCAGCGCGCGCCGACCCGTCCCCTCACCGCCGAGTCCTGCGCTTCCTGCGCTTCACGCAGCGCTTGCGCTTGCCCTTCTTTCCGTTCTTTCCCTTCACCCTGCGGAGCTTGCGGCCCTTCGGGCAGCGGCGGGTGGCCGCCCTCGGCGCGGCGGGGGTGGCGGGAGCCGGAGCGGCGGCGCCGTCGCCCGCGCCTCCGCCTCCGCCTCCGGTCGGACCCGGTCCCGGGCCGGGACCGGGCAGGTCGTTGTCGCAGGCATCGCCGATCCCGTCCTCGTCGGTGTCGGCCTGGTCGGGGTTCGGGATCGAGGGACAGTTGTCATCTGTGTCGGGGACCCCGTCGCCGTCGCTGTCGCCGCCGGGTGCCGCGATCTCGACCTCGGAGACCAGGCCCCAGTTGCCTGCCTCGTCGCGGTAGAAGACGGCGAGGTGGTCCTTGCCGCCGGTATCGATCGCGGCGCGGCCCTCGGTCGCCCCGCTCGCGGCGGTGGCGTCGAACTCACCGAGCTCGGTGACCCCTGCGTCGCTCGGATGCTCGATCTCATCGTCGGAAGCGAGAACGCGGAACTTCGCCGCGCCGCCGCAGAGCCAGTCGTCACCGGGCGCGGTCCAGGCGAGGTCGACGCTGCCGTCGCCGCGCGGCGCCGCGATCAGGTCGCTGGCGGTCCCGGGCGGCCGTGAGTCGTGGCCGTAGTTGCCGCTCGAGTGCTCGTCGTGGTGGAAGGTCCACGACTCCTCGTTCGAGTCGTCGCAGGCCGGCACCCCGGTGTCCCAGAGGAACGACCAGCCCTCGCGGGTCAGCGTCGCGACGTCGAGCTTGCCGTCGCCGTCGGCATCGCCGACCGCCGGGGTCGCCTGGCTCCAGCCGCCGGTGAACTTCGGCCAGCCGCTCGGCTCGAGGCCGCCGGTGCCGTAGGCGTGCAGCTGGTAGAGCCCGGTGCCTACCAGCGCCTGGCGGCCGGGGCCGCCCCCGCCGACGCGCGCGATCGCCGCCTGCGAGAGGAGCTGGAAGTCGTCGGTGGCGCGCGGGAAGCCCGGCACGGGCGCTCCGGTCGCCGGGTCCCAGGCCTGCTCGAGATGGCTGTAGGGCAGGTTCTGGTTCACGGCAAGCAGGTTGGCGACCCCGTTCAGCGTCAGGCCGCCCTTGAACACCGACGGGCGCCCAGCGCCGAGGATGTCGCCGATCGCGGGATAGTCGGCCAGGTTGATCACCGGTCCCTGGTCGAGGCCGTTGAAGAAGCCCGGGATGTAGGAACTCTCGGTCGAGCCATCGCCGTTCACCAGTCTGGCGCCGCCAGGGGTGATCGAGGTAGCCGCCGAGACCGAGACCTCGTCGGTGCCGTCGCCGTCGGCGTCGAGGACCGCGGCGTCGTGGCCCGGGAGCACGAACGGCAGCAGGTCGCCGGCGAGCACGCCGACGTGGACGGGCCAGCCGTCGACGAACGTGCCGTCGCCGTGCACGGCGTAGACGGGGTTGTTGCCGGTCGCCGAGCCGATGATCGTGTTGAAGATGTCGAAGATCGAGCCCGGGACCTGCGGGTCGCCGCCGGTGATCTCGTTCGTCGCCAGCACGACCTCGGGCGGCCCCTGGCCGTCGAGCTGTGCGATCACCGGCGAGGTGACGATTTCGGTGCCGTCGGCGTCGGGGCTGTCGAGCTTGACCGGGAATCCGGGCAGCGGATCGCCGTTGCCCTTCCAGGCGTAAAGGTGCTGGTCGAGTGAGCCGACGACGATGTCGAGGTTGCCGTTGCCGTCGAGGTCGGCGAGCGCGGGCGAACCGGCGATTCCGCGCTTGATGTGGTTCTGCGAGGTGATCCGCCGCTGGCCGGGCTCGAAGCACGGCTTCGCGGCCTCGCCCCCGAAGCACGGCTCCGACAGGTTGGGGTCGACCCCGACCGGGAAGTTCGGGTCGCGGCTGCCGTCGAGCTCCCAGGCGTAGACATGCTCGCCCGCGGTGGCGACGATCTCGGCCTCGCGGTCGCCGTCGATGTCGCCGATCGCGGGCACGCGCAGCGACTCGTGCGGGGCCGGGACCTCAGTCACCTCGTGGTTCTGCTCGAGCGCGTAGCGGTCGGTGGTCACCGGGTCGCCGTTATTGAAGCTCTGCACCGGGGTGCCGTCGGCGTTCAGAACCGCGATCTCGCCGCTCGAGGTCGGCTGGATCACGTCGAGCTCGTTGTCGCCGTTGACGTCGTAGAGCCGCGGCGAGACCTCGCCGCCCGAACCGGTGATCAGGTTCTCGTCGTCAGAGCCCTCGCCGACCGGCTTCGGCCAGCCCTCCAGGTTGCCGTCGTCGTTGTAGGCGAACAGCGTCTTTCGGTAGCGGCCGATGTTCGACGGGTCGCCGTCCTCATGGGCGGTGAGCCGGATCTGGAAGGCGTGGCGCTCGGGGTCGGGGCTCGGATAGGGATCGACCGGCCAGGGGTCGGTGAGGCTGCCGGCGGGGCGCCCCGCGTCGCCGGTGACGCTGCCGTTGCAGCTGTCGGCGAGCTGCTGGAGCAGGGCCTTGGGGAGCACGCCGAGCGTGCCGTCGACCGCGCCGCCGCCGCTCGCGCCGGGGACCGGCTGGAAGGCCGAATCGAGCGCGTCCTGCCCGCAGGCGTACTCGAGCTCCCAGGTCCCGACCTGACCGTGGGGCGCGTCCACGCGCCCAGCCACCTCGAGCCCACCGGGGTCGACGCTCTCGAGGTTGATCGGCGAGAACCAGTCGGGCGAGTCGATCTGCGCCTCGGGCGGGATCCGATCGTCGTCGATCCGCTTCATCGCCGCGGCGAGGTTGACGCGGCCGTAGCCGAAGTGCGGGTCCCAGCCCGCGTTCGCCTTGTCGGGCGGGCCGATGATCCCGGTGTTGGCGGGCAGCACGTCCTCGGCGGTCATCGTCAGCAGCTGGCGAATCTCGTTCCCCGACAGGGGGTCACCAAGCTTTTCTCGCCCGAAGGCGGCGAGCAGCGCCGCCGCGCCCGAGGCCTGGCCGGTGCTCTCGGAGCCGGTCGACCCCATCATCACGATGTCGGCCTTGCCCCCGTACTGGGTCAGGTTCGAGTTGCGGAAGAAGCTCGAGGTGACCGGCTGCAAGAGGTTGGGGCTGACCCCGACCGTGCCGAGCAGGCCGATCAGCTGCTCGCAGCCTTCAACAAACTCCTGCGGAGGCGATAGGACGTCTCCTATCCCCGGGAGTCCCCCAGGGCCAGAGCAGCCGTCGTTCGGCGCCGTGTCGGGCAGCGACCCCGCCACGTAGATGCCCTCGTTGTAGTTGGTCGGGTAGTTGTGGTTGGCGCTGTTGATGTCGCTCGAGACGAGCGTCATCGCGACACCGTTCTCGTCCGCGTAGCGGGCGACGCTGCGAGCGAACTGGGTGTTTGTGAGCCCGCCGAGGGCGCTCTCGATCACGCTGGCGCCGTTGTTGGTCGCATACAGCGCGCCGATCGCCCAGTTGTCGGTCGGGACGACGAACGTGTCCCAGACCCGGAGCGGGATCATCTGGCAGTCGGGACACATTCCGACGCCGTCGAGGCCGTTATTGGTTTCGGCGACCGCTTCCTCGGCGCGGCCCGAGCCGTGGCCGTTGGCGCTGCAGCAGCTCGATGCGTCGAAGGGATCGTTGTCGTCGTCGAAGAAGTCCCAGCCGGCGATGTCGTCCTCGTAGCCGTTGCCATCGGCGTCGGTCTCGTCAGAAAAAGCGGCGATCAGGTCGGAGCCGTCGAGGATCGAGTCCGCCTCCGCGTCGCCGGCCCCGATTCCGACACCCTGGTCACAGCGGTAGTCGAGCACGTTGAAGGCACCGTTCCCGTCGGCGTCGTCGTCGTCGGCAAAGCTCGAGCAGATCCCGCCGCCGTCCGAGGGCGTGCCGCGGTTGTGCAGCGGCTCGGGCAGCTCCTCGCCGTTGAGCCGGACCTTGGCGCGAAGCTCGCGGTTCTGCCAGCGAATCCCGGTGTCGAGGATCGCGACCGAGGTCTCGGGGCTCCCGGTCGAGTACTTCCAGGCGCTGTCAGCGCGAACGCCTGCGATCTGCGAGCAAGCCGGGTCGCCGGCGGCCACATTCGCGGCCTGGCCCTGGGCGTCGAGCTGCGAGCAGTCGAGGTACGGCGTGGCGCCGATCGAGTGCGGGACGGCGGGGATCAGGTTCGCCGAGTCGGGGCTGAAGCCGAATCGGCCGAACTGCTCGCTGAAGTACGAGGAGCACTCCTGGCCGGGCGTGTCGGCGTCGTCGGCCTCGCAGCGGTCGAACTCGGGATCGTCGGGAGCGTTGAGCCGCGGGCTCTCGCCCGGGCTGCCGGGGAAGGCGGCGGCCGCGAGCGCCGGGGCAAGCAGGGCGATGCAGGCGACCGCGAACGCGACCGCGAGCCCTTTCCGGTGACTCCTCCCGGGCTGCGCCATGGGCGTCAGCCTAGTGAAAACCGGGTGGGTCGGCGCCGCCTACTCCTTGCCGCTCTCGCTGGGCTTGCTGGGCTCTGGGACCGCGTTGACGAAGTAGTGGTCGACGTAGCGGCCGCAGGCGTCCTCGAGGAGGACCGCCTCGCGCCCGGCGGCCGGGAAGAGCTCGCTCGGCGGCTTGCCCTCGACCTTGGTCGCCGCGATCGTGAGCGGGAAGGCGAGCGCCTCGGAGCGAAGCAGCTTCCCGATCAGCGGCGGATCGGAGACCGAGAGCTCGAAGCGCACCGGGCCCTCGTCTTCGACCTCGATCGTCCCCGCCGGCCAGAACGCCGACGGCCCGCGGTAGTCGAGGTTGGCGGGCAGCTCGGCGTCGAGCTCGGGTGCCCGCAGCCGGGCCGCCTGGGTGGAGACGTACTGGAGCGAGATCGACCAGCGGCCCTCGTCGAGTTCGAGCTCCTGGCTCGCAGGGCTCGAGTGGGTGACCCGCTCCGAAGGCTCCCAGTCATCCTCCGCCCCGATCACCGGCTCCTCGGAGAAGACGATCGCCGACCCGGGCGTCTCCGAGATCGCGCGAAGCTCCGGGTTCGAGCAGTCGAGCACCGCACCGGGCGCGTTGGGCTCGTCGAGCGTCAGCCGCGCCGGGTTCGGGTACTGCTGCTGCCAGAGCACGTAGTCGTCGGTGCCGCGAATCGGAAGGTAGTTCGCGAGCCGCTCGCTCTGGTAATCGGCCCGCGAGGTGATCACGAACGGATACGCGTAGAGGATCTCGGGCGGGACCGCGTCGAAGTCGAGCTTCACGGTCTTGTCCTCGACCGGCGGGAAGCGGTTGCCGATCGACTTCTGGTTGTAGTAGTTGAGGACCGGGGTCGCGACCTTGGAGCCGATCAGCGCCCAGGCGGCGAACTGGTCGCGGCCGAGGAACAGCACGCGGCTGCCGCCGATGTCTCGCTTCAGGCTGCGGAGCTGGGCGACGTGGTCGTCGGGGCCGACCGCCGCCCCGCGCAGGGCGAGGAAGCTCGACAGCGCAGCGCCGGCAACGAACAGCACCGCGACCACCGGGAGGACGCGGTTGAGCGCCGGGAAGCGCGCCCCGTAGAGCGCCGCGGAGGCGTCGTCCCGCTCCGGGGTGAACCAGCCTTCGCCGTCGATCCTCGCCGCCGCGCGGGCCTCGAACAGGCCCTTGAGCGAGATCAGCATCGCAACCGGGGCGAGGACCGCGAGCGCCTTCGCCGACTGGTAGGGCGTGCCGAACGCGACCGCGGCGAGGTACGCGCCCGCCGCGGCGACGAGCGCCGCAAGCAGCGCGGTCTCGCGTCGCGCCCACTCCGCCGCCATCCCCCATGCGAGCACAGCGGCGCCGAGCAGCGCCCCTGCGTAGAAGAAGACCGCGGGCGCAGAGCCGCCCGAGGCGCTGACCCGGAACTCGCTCGAGGGCCAGACGTTGAACCCGGCGAGCGGCCCGAGCGCCTCGCGCAGGTTGCCGAAGCCCGGCCGCGTGCCGACTTCGTCGGGGTTGAGCGCGTTGTAGCCGGTGAACGCAATCAGGCGGCCGATCTCGGGAATCGCCGCGACGGCCGTGATCGCGGCAGCGATCGCGAACATCGCCCCGGCCGCCGGCAGCCGTCGGTCCTTCCACCACTCGAGCGCGAACCAGACCAGCGCCGCACCCGCGAGCCAGGCGAGCCCGGGGAACGAGTACGAGTAGAGGACCCCGGCCGCGATCACTCCCAGCGGGACGGCCTGGCGCTCGCGCAGGGCGAGCGCGAAGGCGAGCAGGAACAGCGCCAGGGTCGGCTCCTTGAAGGCGCCCTGCGCGAACCAGGCCGCGCTCAGGTAGGCGAGCGCGACGAGCGCTGCGAGCGGCGCCCGCAGCAACGGCCGCATGCCGCCGAACGCGCCGTAGGCGGTGAGGGCGATCAGCGCAGCGAGCGCAAAGGTGAGCGCTGCGAAGCCGCCGACCAGATCGGGGCCGGGCAGATCGGCGAGCGCCGCGACCAGCGAGTGCGGGCCGAGCGGGTAGCCGTCGGCGGCTTGGTCGGGGGTCGGCCCGGTCCCGGTCCCGATCCACTCCGCGAACAGCAGATGCGAAGCCATGTCGTCATTGACGAGCCCGGCGCCGAGCGGTCCGACGCGTCCGTTGACCAGGAACGGGATCGACGCGGCGACGATCGCGATCAGCGCCGCGACAAGCGCGCCGCGCAAGAGGGCCGGGGCTCCGCGGGCGCCGTACTCGAGGCTGGCCAGCGCCTCTTCGCGGGCGCGCGAGGCGCGCGGCGGCCAGCGCCGCTTCGGGGCGAACCCGGTCGCCGCCAGCACCACCACCGCGACCAGCAGCAGCGCGATCGCGATCAAGGCGGCGGTCGCGCGCCCCGGGAGCTTGATCGCCAGGTCGGCGACCACGAACAGCACCGCGAGGCCCACGGCCGGGGCGAGGGGCGAGGGGTTGCGTTCGCCGCAGAGCCGCATCGCCGCCTGCCCGACGACGAGCGCGGCCAGGCAAAGCAGGGCCCCTGTCAGATAAGCGGCCAGCAAGAAGGCGGAAGACTAAGGACTTGCCCTAAGCGGCAGAGACCTGCGATTCCCACTCGGCCCGGAAGACCTTGTGTTTCCCGGCCAGGCCCTTGAGTTCCAACTCCCTACCGGCATCAAAGCGCAGCTCAATGCCCCCGTTGTCGGAGTCCGAGGCCTTGTCCTTGAGCGTCGACGACACGAGGATCTCGCCGCCGAGCGCCTTGCCGGCGATCCGCGCCGCGAGGATTACGTTCTTGCCGAAGAAATCGCCCTCCTCGGCGATCACCTCGCCGGCGTGCAGGCCCATGCGGATCCGCATCGCGTCCTCGGCGCCCTCGGCGGCACGGACGGCGAAGGCACGCTGTACCTCGATCGCGCACTCGAGCGCCTCGCACGCGTCGGGGAAGGCGAGCATGAAGCCGTCGCCCTGGTTCTTGACCTCGTAGCCGTCGTGGGCGGTGATCTGCTCGCGGAAGATCGAGTTGTGCTCGCGCAGCACCTCGAGCCAGCGCTCATCGCCGAGCCGCTCGGTGAGGATCGTCGAGTCCTCGATATCGCTGAACAGGATCGTCACTGTCCCGTCGGGGGCGGCGTGGGCGCGGAGGTCGGGCTTCTCGCTCTCGACCGCTTCGATCACGTCGTCGATCGAGGTCGTGATGTCGACTCCGGAGAGGCCCTGGGCATCGAGGCGGATCGCGAGGCCTCGCTCGACCAGCCCGGCGGCGCCGATCTCGCGCCCGGTCTCGATCGCGTCCCCGACGATCTCCAGCGCGCGTTCGCGGTCCTCGGCACTGACCTCGACCTCGTGCTCGGCGGCGGCGCCGACAACGCCGAGAAGCACTGAGGCGTAGTCGATCCGCGTCCAGGCCGACATCGGCCGGTCGCCCATCCGCTCGAGAACTGCGAGCGCCTCGATGAAGTGCTGCTCTGCGTCCTCGCGCCGCCCCAGGGTGGCGGCGAGCAGGCCGAGGATCCGCGAGTAGGAGCCCGCCGACATGCCGGCGCGCGCGATGACGATGATCTCGTCCTTGGAGGGCAGCAGCCACTCGTAGAGCAACTCGGCGCGGCTAGAGTCGCCGACCGCAACGCAGACCTCGCCGAGCTGGGCGCAGGCGGGGCGGAACTGGCCGTCGCGCGGTACGTCGGCGAAATCGCGCGCCGCGAGCCGGTCGAACTCGACCTTCGCCTCCTCGATCCGCCCGACCTGCGAGAGCGCCGTGGCGAGCACCGTTCGCCAGGCCGGCAGCGCCGGGTAGCGCTCGGTCATCTCGCGCATCACCGGCAGCAGCTCCCCGATCCGGCCCTGGAGACGGCGCAGCTGGCCGATCTGGACCGCGAACAGCTGCGCGGCGAGCGGCTCGCCGGCGCGCTCGCCGCCGACCCTCGCCTCGTTGGCGTAGTCCTCGACTTTGTCGAGCTCGCCGGCGATCAGCGCCCGCATGGCGCGGAACATCGGCACGTGCCAGAGGTGCGCGGGCATGCGCAGCTCCTCGGCGATCTTCGCGTAGGCCTCGAGCTCGCGGTCGGCGGCGGCGATCTCGCCCTGCTCGATCATCTCCCGGAGCCGGAAGGCGTGGGCGCGAAGAGCAAACTCGCGATCGTTCATGCGCTCGGCGGTCTCCTGGAGCTCGTCGATGATCTTCAGCCGCTCGTCGCTGGTGCCAGGAGCGAGCTGGGTGATCACCCGGGCGTGGAGCGCCGCGGCCAGTGTCTCGTCGTCGCCTACCCGCCGCGCCATGTCCAGCGATTCCCGGGCGAGCTCGTCGGCGCGGCCCTCGGCGTCGATCCACAGGTACTCGGCTCCGAGCGCGCGCAGCAGCTGGGCTCGCAGCGCGCTGTCCCCGTCGGGAATCGCCTCGAGCGCCTCCTCGACCACCGCGATGATCTTCTCGTCGGCGTAGCCGATCTCGGTCAGCCTCGAGATACCGAGCGCCGCGTTCGCGAATGCCTCTGTGTCGCCGAGCTCGCGAGCGATCTCGACCGCCTGCTCGAAGGTCTCGCGCGCGGCGGGAACTGGCCGCTCGCCGTCTGCGCCGCCCCGAGCGACATCAGGAGCGCCAGCCGGTCGGCGCGGGTCGGCCGCTCCGCCGAGATCGAGCAGGTCGAGGGCGCGGGCGAGCATGTCGGCCGCGTCCTCGTAGGCGAGCTGCTCCATCGCCCGGCCGGCGGCGAGGCTGGCGTAGTCGATCGCCTTTTCGGGGTCTCCGGCCGCGCCCGCCTCGAGGTAGTGGTGCGCGAAGTCGCTCGAGCCGGGCGTCCTTGTCCTCGGTCAGCTGCTCGAGCGTCGCCGCTATCCGGGCGTGCAGCTTCGAGCGGTGCGTCGGCGAGAGCTCGTCGTAGAGCGTCTCCTGGACGAGCGCGTGGTCGAACGGATAGCGGCCGGGCTGCCCGGCGGGCCGGACCAGCCGCGCGGCGACCGCCTCGTCGGCGGCCTCGCTCAGCTCCGACTCCGGGATGTCGCTGACCCTGGCGACCAGCTCGCCGTCGAACTCGCGGCCGACCGCCGCGGCGACGGTCAGCGCGCGGTTGGCCGGCTCCGAGAGCCGGTCGAGGCGGCGGCCGACCACCTCGCGGACGCCCTGCGGGATGTCGAGCTGCCACGAGCCGGCGGCGGCGGTCGAGTCCTCGGCCAGCCGCCCCTCGCTGGCGAGCAGGCGGACGACCTCGCTGAGGAAGAACGGGTTGCCCTCGGTCTGGGCGTGGACCGCCTCGGCGAGGCCGGGCGGCGGCTCGACCCCGGTCGACATCTTTATGTAGCGGGCGACGACGTCGGCGTCGAGGCCGCGCAGCGTGATCCGCCGCGTCCCCTCGGTGGCGGAGAGCTCGCTGAGCACCCCGGCGAGCGGGTGATGGCGGCCGAGCTCGACGTCGCGGTAGGTGCCGACGATCGAGCAGGTTCGAGCCGGCGAGCTCGCGGGCCGCGAACTCGAGCAGCCGCAGCGAGGGCTCATCCGCCCAGTGCAGGTCGTCGAGCACGATCACCATCGGGCGGTCGCGTGCGACCGCGGTCAGGAACGTGGTCACCGAATCGAAGAGCCGGAACCGCGCCTCATCGCCCTCGAGCTCGGGCGCGGCGGCAGCTCGCCGAGCCGCTCGGCGACCTCGGGGACGAGCTGGGCGACGTCGGCGCGCGCCGCTGCCCATCTGCCACGCCGAGCGCGACCGGGTCCGCCTCGCGGACGTAGGAGCGGATCGCCTGCACCCAGGGCCAGTAGGCGGGCGCGCCCTCGTCCTCGCGGCATCGGCCCCAGAGCACCCGGGCGCCGCGCACCTGCGCGTAGGTGGCCAGCTCCTCGGTCGTCCGCGTCTTGCCGATCCCCGGCTCGCCGACGAGCAGCACGACCCGGCCGTGGCCGCCGAGCGCCTCGGCGAGCTCGCCGCGGAGCTGCTCGAGCTCGCCCTCGCGGCCGACGAAGACCCCGCCGGCGAGCGAGTCGAGCGGGTTCTGGGCCCCGGGGGCATCGCCGTTCTCCTCGGCGACCGGCGGCGCACCGGCCGCCGCGGCGAGCCGCTCGCGCACCTCGGCGGCGCCGCCGGGCCGGTCCTCGGGGCGCTTGGCGAGCAGGTCGAGGACGAGCTCGTCGAGCACCCGGGAGACGGACGTGTTCTGGCGTGAAGGCGGGACCGGCTCCGCGTTGATGTGCTGGCTGATGATCGCGACCGCGTCATCGCCGGCGAACGGCGGCTTGCCGGTCAGCATCTCGTAGAGCAGCGCGCCGAGCGAGTAGAGGTCGGAGCGCGGCCCCGAGGCCTGACCGAGCGCCTGCTCGGGCGGCAGGTAGGCGACCGTGCCGACCAGCGCCCCAGCTTCGCTGACCCGCGAGCGCCCCTCGGTGGTCGCAAGTCCGAAGTCGCCGAGCCGCGCCGAGCCGTCCTCGGCGAGCCAGACGTTGGCGGGCTTGATGTCGCGGTGGACGATGCCGCGCCCGTGCGCGTGCTCGAGCGCCGCGCGCGACGTCGGTGCCGATCTCGATCACGCGCGGCACTTCGAGGCGCCGGTCGGCCTCGGCGTCGAGGCGGCCCTCGACGTCGCCGCCGGCCATGAACTCGCTGACGATGTAGGGGTTGCCGCCTGTGCTCGCCGGTGTCGTAGACGTCGACGACGTGGGGATGCCCGGCGAGCTTGCCCATCGCCTGCGCTTCGCGGCGCGCCCGCGCGCCGACCGCAGCAGCCGCGCCCTCGGTGTCGAAGACAGCGACCGCGACCTCGCGGCTCGTCTCCGGATCGTCGGCGAGGTAGACGTGCTTGCGGCCGCCCTGGCCGAGGAAGCCCTTGACCGCGTAGCGGCCGGCCACTTCGGACGGCGATCCGGCGGGAAGCGCGGCGACGCCGTCGGCCTGCAGGGACTCCTGCTCGGGTGCGTCGGGCGCGCTGGCCTCCTCCAGCGTCGCGCCGCAGGAGTCGCAGAAGCGAGCTTCCTCACGGTTCTCGTTACCGCATGACGGACACCGCATCCCCTCCCATTCTACGAACCGGTCTGCACCGGCCTCGGGTGGTGAGCAGCGAGCGCCCTCGGAAAGCGGACGAGCGACCCGCGTTCCTCGTCCCAGAGCTTGAGCCGCAGCGCGTCGATGCTGCCGCGCACGGTCACGACCGGCGTACGCCTGAAGATCGGCTCCTGCTCATGGGCTTCGCGGAGGCGGTAGTTGGGGATCCTCGCGCTTAGGTGATGGACGTGGTGGAAGTTGGCGTTGCCGACCGCCCAGGCGGCCCATCTCGGCAGCTTCAGGTACGAGCTCCCCTGAAGCGCGGCGAGCTCGAAGCTCCACTCGCCGGCGGTCTCGTAGTAGGTCTCTTCGTACTGGTGCTGGACGTAGAGCATCCAGGCGGCGGCCGCGCCGCCGGCCACCAGCGTCGTGCCCTGGACGAGCAGGAAAGTGTGCCAGCCGACGAGCATGCTCCAGCCGATCGCCCAGCCGGCGAGCGCGAGGTTGGTGACCACGACGCTGAACAGGATCTTGGGGGTCATGCCGCGCTGGGGAAAGCGGCGGTCGAAGAGGAAGACGAGGCTCGGCCCGACGAACAGAATCAGGAAGGGATTGCGGTAGGCGCGGTAGCCGATCTTTCGGATCAGCGAAGCGCTCTCGTATTCGGCCGCGGTCATCGTGTAGATCTCGCCGGGACCGCGCTTGTCGAGGTTGCCGGTGTTGGCGTGATGGAGGCGATGCTGGTGCTGCCACCAGCGGTACGGAGTGAAGAGCATGAACCCGAGCACGTAGCCCCAGCGGTTGTTCGCCTTCCGGGAAGCGAACATCGTGTTGTGGGTGAGGTCGTGGAAGAAGGAGTACATCCTGCTCAGGAAGACCGTCGCGACCAGGCCGAGGGCGATCGCGAGCCAGGCGCCCGGGCGCACGACCGCGACCAGGGCCCACACCGTCAGGTAGGGGAGGGCGACGCTCGCGATCTGCCCGATGCTGCGCCGCTCGTCGATCTCCAGGTAGGGCGCCAGGTCGCGCCTCCATGCCTCACGCTCGGGAACGTCCGCGCGCATCGAGTCGGTTCGGTGCTCAGACATCGCGTAGTCCTGTGTTGCTCACCTCGATCGGGATCACTGCCAAGGCAAAGAAACCGTAGTACTCGCTGGCCCGAATCTGAATGCTGCCGCCGGTGATCCGCCCTAGCCCGAGACCTCGACCACGGCCTCGACCTCGACCGCCATGTCGAAGGGGAGCTCGGATGCGCCGATCGCCGAGCGGGCGTGGCGGCCGGCATCGCCCCAGAGCTCGAGGATCAGGTCGCTGAACCCGTTGATCACGGCCGGGGTGAGGCTGAAGCCGGGTGCGCAGTTGACGAGCCCGAGCGCCTTCACCCACCCGGTCACCCGGTCGAGGTCGCCGAGCTCGCTCTTCAGGGAGGCGAGGATCGAGAGCGCGGTCAGCTTCGCGGCTTCATGGCCCTGTTCGACCGAGACGTCCTCGCCGACCTTGCCGGCGACGAGCACCCGGTCGCCGTCGAAGGGGCCGTGGCCGGAGACGTACGCGGTCCCGGCGCTGAGCCGCACGAGCTCGAACTTGAACTCCGCTCCCGGTGGAGGCTCGAACACCGCCGGCAGCTCGAGCCCGAGCCCGGCCAGCCTCGCCTCGATCTCCCCCGCCACTAGCGCCGGCCCGGGCGCGCCGGCGGGGCGACGTAGGCGACGACGCTGTCGGCGAGCTTGTCGTGCAGCCCCCTTCGCCGGGCGTTGATCATCGCCGCAGCGAACCCGAGCCCCAGGGTGAGCACCGAGAGCACGCCGCCGATCAGGCGCCGGACCGAGCGCCCGAAAGTGAGCCGCGAGCCGTCGGAGCGCTCGACCGTGATCGCCATGAAGCGCATCCCGGGCGTCTGCCCGGTCAGGGTCCAGAACGAGGTCAAATAGAGCGAGCCGGCGATCAGCCAGGCCAAAGAGCCGGCGACTATCGCCGGGGCGCCGTCGGGCGGGTCACCGAACAGCGACGCGACGAGCCCGAATAGCGCCGCCAGCCCCAGCAGCGCGAAGTTGATGATCGCGGCATCGATTGCGAGCGCCAGCCCCCGGGTCATGACCCCGGCGTAGGGGATCGTCTCGCCGCGCGGCCCGCGTCGGAACAGCCAGCGGAACGGGCGCTCGACTGTGGCGTCGAGGCGCCGGGCCGCCTTTGCGAGCTCACGGCGCAGGTCGTCGACGAGGCCGACGCCCTGGCGGGTGATCGCGGCGCGGACCTCGGGCGCCTCGGCGACCCGCTCGACCAGCTTCTGGGCTTCGTCGCTTTCGAGCGTCCGCTGCCAGATGCGGTTCGCGATCCTCGAGTCGAGCACCGTCCTGGCCCCCCGGTCAACCGCGCCAAGCACCAGGCCGGTGAGGCCCCGTCGATCGTCCTGCTGGGGCTCCTCTTCCATCAGTGCTGGATGTAGCGGCCGGTGAGCAGGTGCTGGTAGCTCTCGGCGTGGGTGCGCAGGTAGCTCGCCAGCGACTGCGGCTCGTGGCCGGTGAGCTTGGCGACGTTGTCGCTCAGCACCGCCATCTCCCCGCTCGCCATCGCGGCGTAGGAGGTGACCCACCCCTCGATCTCCCAATCGGCGCCGCTGCCGGCGCGCGAGGCTCGCGCTCCGTCGAGGGTCTCGGACTCGTAGGCGATCGAGCGGCCGATCACCTTCTCGAGCCGGGCGGCGGTCTCGGCCATCGTCAGCGCCTCGGGCCCGGTGACGTCGTAGGTGCAGCCGTCGTGGTTGCCCCTCGTCAGCACCGCGGCGGCGACGTCGGCGAGATCGTCGCGCGCCACCCAGGCCGAGCGCCCCTCCCCTGCCGGGCCGCGCAGCACGCCGTCATCGGCGACGAAGTAGGGAACGCGGTCGGCGTAGAGCGCCGGGCGCAGGAACGTGTACTCGATCCCGGCCTGCCGGATGTGCTGCTCGGTGCGGAAGTGGTCGCGCGCGAAGGTGTAGGTGGACTCGGGGCCGGCGCTCAGAAACGACGTGTAGACGATCCGCTGGACCCCGGCCGCGACCGCGGCGTCCACCGCCGTCTGGTGCTGGGCGACGCGCTCGAGGGACTCCTTCGCCGAGACGAGGAACAGCGTGCTCGCTCCCGCGAGCGCGTTCCGCATCGCGTCGGGGTCCTCGTAGGAGGCCTGGACGGTCGCGGCGCCGGTAATGCTCGGCGCCCGTTCGCGGTCGCGGACGATCAGCTTCTGCGGTACGCCGGTCGTCCCGAGGCGGCGCGCGACGCGTCCGCCGAGCTCGCCGGTTGAACCTGTGACCGCGATCGCTGGCTGTCTCGCCACCCGGCGAGTATCTCACCGTTGGCGAGGCTTCCACTAGGCTGCGCATCGATGTCCGCCGCAACCCTGCACACCAGCGCCGGCCCGATCGAGATCTCGTTCTTCGACGACGACGCGCCGAAGACGGTCGAGAACTTCCGCAAGCTCGCCGGCGACGGCTTCTACGACGGGCTGATCTTCCACCGTGTCATCCCCGATTTCATGATCCAGGGCGGCTGCCCGGAGGGAACGGGGACCGGGGGCCCCGGCTACACCTTCGAGGACGAGTTCAACCAGAACAAGGTCGTGCGCGGCGCGCTCGCGATGGCCAACGCGGGCCCGAACACGAACGGCTCGCAGTTCTTCATCGTCACCACCGAGGCGGCGCCGCATCTGGACGGCAAGCACACGGTCTTCGGCGAGATCACCGGTGGGATGGACGCGGTCGACGCGATCGAGGGCACCGAGACCGACCCCCGCGACAAGCCGGTCTCCGACCAGAAGATCGAGCGCGTCGAGCTCTCGGAGTAGGGCTGTCCCGACCATGGGCCTCCGCGACTTCTTCAGGGACCTGAGCGGCGACATCCACCCCGACGGCGTCAAGGAGCTGATCGTCGGCGACCCGGCCTACGACGACTGGGAGGTGGTGCGCGACTTCGACGACCTCGAGGCCGGCCGCGCATGGCGCCAGGCGCTCACCGACCAGGGGATCGAGGCGGTGCTGACCGCCGACTACCCGGTCAACGAGTACGGGCGCGGCGACATCGCGCTCCGCGTCCCGAAGGGCAAGTGGAGCGAGGCGAACGAGCTCCTCGACGAGCCCGCCTAGGGCGCGCGCTTCACCAGCAGGAACCGCTTCACCGAGCCGAGCTCGCCCCAGACCCGGCCCCCGGTCTTCCAGCGCCACAGCGCCGCCGGCGTGAGCTCGCCGTAGTCGCGGTCCCAGAAGCGGCGCTCGGTGAACGGGCGGCGCTCGTAGCGGCTCAGCCGCGGGTGCAGGACGAAGGGAACCTCTCCGCTGACGACGATGTCGGCCGGAGGCAGGGTCGGCGAGTTGAGCAGATCGACGTAGGTCGCGGGCGTGTTGCGGAAGTACCAGGCCCAGGGGAACGATCCGTGATCGGAGGTGTCGAGCAGCACCCGGGCCGCCGGGTCGCGCCGCGACAGCTCGAGCACCTCGTCGCGGACCTCGAGCACGTCGGGGTCGGTGTAGACGACGACCGCGAGCTCGCGCGGGTCGGTGCCGTCGTTGACGCTGAGATCGAAAGCGCTCCAGGCGAACAGCGCCGCCGCGGCGGCCGCCGCCGCGAGCGCCAAGGCACGCCACGAGCGGCGACGCGACGACCACAGCCACTCGACGCCGAGGCCGCCGAGCAGGGCGAGCGGCAGCAGCGGCTGCAACGCGAGCCAGGCGAAGCGCTCGCCCGCATAGGAGTAGACCGCGAGCGAGGCGGCGAACAGCCAGATCAGGAAGAACCCGAGCGGATCACGGCGCGCGAGCGCGAACGCGGCCCCCGCCAGCCCGAGCGCGAGCACCAGCCACTCCTGGGCCAGCAGGACGACGAGGTAGTACGGCCATTCCTCGCTGCCGCGGTTTACCTCGTGCTCGCCGGCCCAGTACTTCGGCCCGTCCCAGATCCCGTTGACGATTCCGCCAGGATCGGTGAAGAAGACGCCGAACAGGAGCGAGAAGACGAGGCCGAACGCCGCGATCCCGCCGAGCCAGGCGCGCCAGCCGATCTCGCGGGTGATGTCGCCGAGACGGCGGAGCAGCGGCCAGCCCGCGATCTGCGCGCCGAGCAGCCCCGTCAGCACGATCGCAACCGTGATGAAGGTCGCCTCCTTGGTCGCGAAGCAGGCGGCAAGCAGGGCGCCGATCGCGGCCGGGTGCCAGGGCCGCGGCCGGTCGAAGAGCCGGACCGCGACCACGAGCAGCGCCAGCTCGAGGCAGGTGAGGACGATGTCCTCGCGATCGAAGCGCGAGTAGTAGACGAAGGCGGGGCTGATCGCGAGCAGCGCGCCGGCCCCGAGCGCCCCCGCGCGGCCGAGCTGGCGGCGGAGGCCGAGCGGCAGCAGCACGATCGCGATCCCGGCGAGCACAGGCACCAGCCGGGCGCTGAAGTCGGAGTCGCCGAGCAGCTGGAAGGAGAGCGCGTTCAGGTAATAGATCACCGGGCCGTGGAGGACCGGCATGTAGGTGTACTCGCCGTGCTCGAAGAACCGCCACGAGAAGTAGGCGACCTGGCCCTCGTCGTACTGGAACGGGCGATCCGTGAGCTCCCAGAGACGGAGCAGCAGCGCGAGCGCGACAACTGCCGCCCAGGCGGCGGCCTCCCGATTCCAGATCCGCTCCACGTGTGTGGGAGTATGCTGCCCGTATGGGCAAGGAGGGGAATCGAAGGCTCGGAGGCCGCGCAGCGGTCGGGTTGCTGACCGCGGCGCTAGCCCTCGCAGCGCTGACCGTCGGCCCGACCCTGATCGCCGGCAGCGACGACGAGGCGAAGGCGGGTCCGGTCACCTACTTGGTCACGGTTGCCGTGAGCGGAAACGGCCGCGTCACGGGCGCCGGGGGCTTCATCAACTGCGGTCCGGGTTCGACCGGAACCTGCAGCACCGCGGCTGTGGCGGGTACCGATGTTGAACTCGACGCAGCGCCGATCCCCCCCGATCTCTTCCTTGGCTGGGGCGGCGATTGCGCGGGTTCCGGGACCGATTCTCATTGCACGCTCGCGACGGTCGCCTCGAACAAGTCGGTGACGGCCACCTTCACCGGGGCGGTTCCGACCGCCACACCGACGCCGGGCAGCCCCGCCGCGGCGCCGACCCCGACCCCGAACACCCCCGTGATCATCACCAGCAGCCTCAAGTCCGCGCTCAAGGCCTGCAAGAAGAAGTTTGACCGCAAGAAGCCGCGCCGCAAGTGCATCAAGCGCGCCAAGAGCACCCTCAGCGGCTGACCTAGCCCTTCGCCGCCCCCACCGCCTTGCGGAACGCCTGCTGCGCGTCGGCGATCATCCGATCCTCGTCGGCACCGGTGCGCTCGATCAACCCGATCGCGGTCAGGGCGAGGAACGGGAACATCGCGACGATGAACAGGTCGTCGAGGTCGCGGTCGATCTCGCCGCGCCGCTTTGCGCGCCGCACCGCGTCGAGCATCGGCAGCGCGGTCGCCGCCTCGTCCATGAACAGCCCCTGCTCGTGGCGCGGCGCGAGCGCGACGACGCGGTAGCGGCCCCCGAGCCGGATCCCCTCGGCGAGCGCCTAACATTTACGCCCCCGATGCCAGACGGCTATTTCCCACCAGGGTCGGTGCTGCGGCGCGTCCACTCCGAGCGCGCCGTCGGCCTCTTCTACGGCCAGCGGGCGCTGATGATCGGGGCGCTCAACCCGCTCAACTTCGTCGGCACCTTCGAGCACACCAAGGGGCGGACGATGCCGTTCAAGCGCCTCGCCCGCACAGCGGAGGCGTTCGAGACGATCTTCTTCGGCACCAGGGCCGAGGCCGACGCGGTGCTCGAGCACGTCCACCGGCTGCACGAAACGGTCAAGGGCGAGCTGCCCGAAGACGCCGGCGCGACTTCGGCCGGGACCGCCTACTCGGCCTTCGACCCCGAGCTGATGCTGTGGACGATGGCGGTGATCGCCGACTCCGGCCCCTACTTCTACGAGCTCTTCGTCTGCCCGCTCTCCCCGGACGACAAGGAGAAGCTCTGGCAGGACTACATCACCTTCGCCGAGCTGTTCGGGATGCCGCGCGACGCGGCGCCGGCCACCTGGCGCGAGTTCCGCGACTACTTCGACGGCTACATCGCGAGCGACGCGGTCCACCTCACCGAGCTGGCGCAGTACGTCGGCTCCGCGGTGGCGCTCGAGATCCCGCTGCCGCGCTGGCGCCAGCCCGCCAAGCGCGTCCACGACCTGATCATGCAGGGCAGCCTGCCGGCGCGCATACGCGAGCTCTACGGCCTCGGCTGGACGCCCGCCCAGCAGCGCGCCTTCCGCTACGTCGTCGCCGGGATGCGCGGCACGCGCCCTGTAACGCCCGGGTTCATCCGCCGCGGCTACAACACGGGCTCGTTCCGGCTGGTCGCCCGCACCGAGCGGACGCGCATCGAGCGCGGCGAAGAGACGCCGGGCGTCGCCGCGTAAGCTCGGGCCCGTGTCCGGTCCCTCCACCGTCGCCGCCGCCCTCGGCCAGAGGAAGACCGAACCCGCCGCGGTCCTCGACCACTTCGGCGACGGCGCCGACCTGATCGTCGGCCTCGCCAATGGAGAGCCGAAGACCGTGATCGACGCGCTCGAGGCGGGCTTCGAACGCAACGACGTCCGCATCCACCAGATGCTGCCGCTCCGCGGCCGCCCTCACATAGAGGACAAGGTGCCGGGGCTGCGGCACGTCTCCTGGTTCCTGTCCCCGCACAACCGCGACGCCTTCCACGCCGGGCACTGCGACCTCGTTCCCAACAACTTCAGCGACATCCCGGCGCTGATGAAGCGGGTCACGAAGCGCTCGCTGGCGCTCACCGCCTCGGCGCCGCCCGACGAGCACGGCTACTTCTCGCTCGGCCCTCACGCCGAGTACCTGGCGGCGATGATCGGCGAGGTGCCGTTCTTCATCGAGGCGAACGCGCAGCTGCCTCGCTGCTTCGGCGAGAACCAGGTCCACATCAGCGACGTGGTGGGCTGGTGCGAGGCCGACTACGAGCTCACCGAGGTGCCGCCGCGCGAAGGCGGCGAGCTCGACCGCAAGATCGCCGAGCTAATCGTCGAGCGGATCCCCGACGGCGCCACGCTCCAGGCCGGGATCGGCTCCGTTCCCGACCAGGTGCTCCGCATGCTCGGCGGCCACAAGGACCTCGGCATCCACACCGAGCTATTCGGCGACGGCTTCGTCGGGCTGATCGAGTCTGGCGCGGTCAACGGCTCGCGCAAGACGATGCACCGCAACAAGGCGATCACGACAACCGTCCTCGGCAGCATGGAGCTGATCGAGTTCGCCGCCGAGAACCCGGGGGTCGAGCTCTGGCCGGTCGACCACACCAACGACCAGCGGATCATCGGGCAGCAGCCGAAGATGACCGCGATCAACGCGACGCTCGAGGTCGACTTCCTCGGCCAGTGCGCCTCGGAGTCGCTCGGCACCGACTACTGGTCATCGACCGGCGGCCAGGCCGACTACATCCGCGGTTCGCTCTTCTGCCCCGATGGGCAGTCGTTCATCGTCCTCCACTCGACGCCCAGCGACGAATCGGCCTCCCGGATCGTCTCCAAGCTCCACCCCGGCGCCGCCGTCACGTCGTTCAAGAACATCGTCGACAACGTCGTCACCGAGCATGGGGTCGCCGAGCTGCGCGGCGCCTCGATCCGCGAGCGGACCGAGCGGCTGATTGCGATCGCCCACCCGAAGTTCCGCGACGAGCTCGAGCACGAGGCGAAGGAGATCGGGTACCTCTGATCCTGCTCAGCTTCGATCTCGAGGACTATCAGCAGCTCGTCCACCGCCACGTCGGGGTCGAGGGCTGGGACAAGCCCAGCCAGGCCTTCGAACGCCAGATGGGCGCGATCTTCGAGCTCCTCGACGAGCTCGACGCGAAAGCGACCTTCTTCGTGCTCGCGATGACGCTCAAGCACCACCCCGACGTGATCCGTGAGATCGCGAGGCGCGGCGACGAGCTCGCCTGCCACGGCACCGCGCACGAGAAGGTGTTCGACCAGTCCCCGGACGACTTCCGCCGCGACGTCGAGGGATGCGCGGAGCTGATCGAGGGCCTGGCGGGGAGCCGGCCCGCGGGCTACCGCGCCCCGGCGTTCTCGATCAACCGCGACACGGTCTGGGCTTTCGAGATCCTCGCCGAGCTCGGCTTCGCCTACGACTCGAGCCTCTATGACTCGCGCAAGATCCCGAACCGGGTCACGCCGGTACCGGCGGCGCCGTACGAGCTCGAGCTTCCTTCGGGGCGGACGCTGCACGAGTTCCCGATCGCGGTCTGGCGGGCGGGGCCCTTGACGCTGCCGATGGGCGGGGGCAGCTACTGGCGGGTGCTGCCGGCGCCGGTCCTGCGCCGGGGGCTGGGCTCGATCCTCTCCGCGACCGAGTGGCCGCCGCTCTACTTCCACCCCTACGAGATCGACCCAAAGCCCCTGCGCGCCAACCTGCCCGGCGAGGCGTCCGCGCGGCAGAGGGCGGTGGCCTCCTACCACACGATCCGCAACACTCCCGGCCGGCGCAGGGTCGTCCCGCGCATAAAGAAGATCGCCGAACAGCACCGGATCGCAACCCATGAACAAGCCCTCGACGAAATCCGAGCAGACAGCCGAACAGGTTCAAGAGCACTTTCAGAGCGCGGCGTCCTCGTTTGACGAGCTCTACGAGGACGAGGGCGGCGAAGGCCGCCTCCAGCGCCTGCTTCGTCCCGGGCTCTTCTACCGAGCCGACGCCGCGGCCGAGCTGGCGGGCTCGCTCGAGAGCCCCCGCATCCTCGACATCGGCTGCGGATCGGCGCGGGTCGGCGAGCAGATGCTCGAGGCGAGCGGCGGCGGCAAGTACGTAGGGGTCGACTTCTCGGGTCCGATGCTCGAGCTCGCCGGGCGGCGGATGCAGCGCTTCGGCGAGCGGGCACAGCTCGTCAGCGGCGGCTTCCTCGAGGTCGAGCTCGACGGCAGCTTCGACCTGATCGCGGCGCTCGGGCTCTTCGACTATCTCGATCGGCCCCAGGACTTCACCGACCGGATGGCGGCGCTGTGCTCGGAGCGCGGCGCCGCGATCGCGAGCTTCCCGCGCTGGACCCCGGTCAAGGGCCCGGTCCGCAAGGTCCGCTACGAGTGGATCAACAAGTGCCCGATCTTCAACTACACCGAGCCGCAGCTGCGCGACCTGTTCACCGAAAGCGGCTTCGGGCGGGTCGAGGTCGAGCGCAAGCACGCCGGTTACATGGTCCGTGCCTGGCGGGCGAGCGGATAGAATCCGGCCCAGGCATGGGACTTAAGAAGGCTCTTCTGGCGGTAACCGTTGCGCTGATCTCGGTGGCCGCGATGCCGGCGAGCGCATCGGCCGCCGAGGACACCGCGGCGCTCGGCAACGTGAGCGCGAAGATGACCTACGACACGCTCCCGAACGGGACCGGGTTCAGGAACGTGCGGCTGATCATCGCCCGCAACGGCGCCAACGTCCTCGACATCGCCGCCGACTCGACCTGCACTCAGTGCCTGCTCAGCCCGGCATACGGCGGCCAGAAGCCCTCGGTCTCCGTCCTGCAGCTCGACGCGAACCCCGAGCCCGAGGTCGTCTTCGACCTCTTCACCGGCGGCGCCCACTGCTGCTTCACCTCGATGATCTACCGCTTCGACGCCGCCGGGAACGTGCTCGGGCTGCGCCACGACTTCCTCGATCAGGGCTACATGTTCGCCGACCTCACCGGCGACGGCTTCTCCGAGTTCAAGAGCGTCGACGGCCGCTTCGCATACCGATTCGGGTCGTTCGCCGACTCCGAGTACCCGCCGCAGATCTGGCAGTTCCAGAACGGCGCCATGAACGACATCACGAAGCAGTTCCCGGCCCTGATCCGCCAGGACCTGGCCGGCAAGAAGCGCTTCTACAAGCGACGCAAGGGCAAGGGGATCACGAAGCCGGTGCTGGCCGCGATCGCCGGCGACCAGTGCCTGCTCGGCAACTGTGCCCCGGGGCTGAACCTCGCCCGCAAAGCCGAGGGCACCCGCTTCGGGCGCGCGCTCGCCAAGTTCCTCACCCAGCTCGGCTACCGCTAGGGCGCCTCAGGCAGGGAGCTTGCGCGCCTTGCGCCGGCAGCGCTTGCGCTTCTTGGCGCGCTTCTTCTTCTTGCAGAGCCGGAGCGCGTTGGCGCGCTTTCCGGTGGCCGAGGACCGGGTCACCGTGCCCGCCGCCGCGCCGGATCCGGTTGCGGTGGTCGGGCAGCCGAGGCGCTCGAAGTCGGCGCGGGTCTTCGCGTAGGAGACGGTCGGCAGGTACTCGCCCATCGTCGCGCGCTCGTTGCGGAAGGTCGCGTTCTGGATCGACTCGGTGAAGCCCGGGTCGGGAAGCATGTGGCGGTAGATCAGCAACCCGCGCGCGACCGGCCCCCACGGCATCCAGGTGAAGCCGCATTCGAGCCTCGCATTGGAGGGGCGCTCGGGCGCGGTCGAGATCACGTAGTTGAAGTAGCCGTTCTGGTCGACAGCGGTTTGGTCGTCGGAGCGGCAGGCGATGAAGCGCTGCGTTGCGGCCTCGTTCTGGCACATCGAGAAGTAGCGCAGGTCGACGCCCGCCGGCATCGTCGCGGCGCCGCCGCGGGTGTCGGCGAAAGTCGGAGCGCGGGCGCGGACCACCGCCACCTGGCCGAACGAGCGGTTGATCACCGCCGAGACGTAGGCGTTGTCGATGTTGGAGGCGAAGCCGCCGCTGCCGGCGAGGTCGACCAGCGGGCCCTGGAGGGCGTCGCGGATCTCCTCGGTGCCCGGGCTGCCGAAGATCACGCCGACGGCCGCGACGCCGAGGTTGACGAACTTCGTGAACTCGGGGTTCGGATATCCGCCGGGCGAGACGATGTCGAGCTGCGAGGACGAGCCGAGCGACGAGAAGATGTCGTTGAGCTGCTGTCCGGAGGGCTTCGAGAGCCGGGAGCAATCGAGGAGGCTGATCTCGAGGTCGCCGAGGCCGGGTATCTCGAGGAATGCCCGCGGCAGCCCGACCCCGCCGAACTCGTCCTGCCCGGCGTCGGGGATGTAGATCCGGTAGATGAAGGCGCCGGCGAGATTCAGGTCTCCGGTGTAGATCGTGTTCGAGGCCGGGGAGGCCGGCTTCGCCCCACCCTCGATGTAGACGGTGTAGTCGCGTTGCGCGGCGTTGCGATTCGCCCCTCCCGCGAACGGGTTGGTGGAGCCGGAATCGGGCTGGATCTGGACGTCGCTGAGCGCGTCCACCGGGCGCAGCAGCGGGTCGTAGGCGTTGAACGACATGTAGCGGCTGTGCGGGTATTGGCCCTCGATCCGGACCCGCGTTCCCGGCAGCCCCAGGTAGCCGGCGGTCCAATACTGCGCCGCCTCGTCGGGATAGAGGATGTTGAGGGTGCCCGAGTCGAAGCGGGTGAGCGGCAGAATGCAGGTCTCCTCGAGCGCGATCGCGGAGCTCGGTGCCGGGAAGGCGGCGAGGACGCCGATCGTGGCGCCGGCCACCGCGACGAGTGTGCGGATACGGATGCGGATGCGCCTCACTCCGGGAAGCTTAATCGGGCGAGCCTTCCCTCTGTGACGGGCTCGGTGCCAAGCCGCTCCGTCCACAGCTCGGCGATCCGCCGCTCTGCGGCGCGATGGACGTCGTCGAGGAACACCGCCGAGCCGGGTGCGAGCCGACCGGCGAGCTCGAGCGAGGGCGCGCGAATCAGCTCCTCGGGCAAATGTCCGGCGGGGGGACCGTCGACGACCAGTACGTCGATGCGCTCGCCGCAGGTGCTGAAGACTCTTTCGCGCTCGTACCAGCCGTCAGCGGCGAGTGGGGCGTGCGCGACCCGCGAGCCGGGGAGCTCGTCGCGCGCCAGCAGCTCGGAGATCTGCACTGCCCATTGCTCGTCGTGCTCGATCGCGGTCAGCTCTCCTCCCACCTCGGCGACCGCCCGCGCGAGCAGCACCGTCGAGACGCCGGCGCCGAGCTCGAGTACCCGGGGCTGATCGCGTTCGCCGATCTCGGCGGCGATCCGCTCGATCGCGGCCGGCTGCATCGCCCAGTCCGACCACGGCAGCTCGCTGTCGCGGATCAGGGAGTGCCCGGAAGCCCGAGTCCCGGCGGCGGCTGCGAGGGCGGGGGCACCGGCTCAGGCTCGGGGACGTCGACCGGCTGCTCGACGGGAGGCGCCGGGGGCGGGGCGGTCGCGCCGCCGGTCGGCGCGGAATTGCCGCCGCCGCTGTTTCCACCGCCTCCGGAGGATTCCTCCTCGGCGGCCGGCTCCTCCTCGGTCGTCGGCGCCGGCGCCTCCTCCTCCTCGGAGTCGGAGACCTCGGCGGAGCTGGGCAGCGCGATGTCGGGATCGCCGCTCGATCCCTCCGATGTGCCGTCCGATCCGCCGAGCAGCGCGAAGGCGAGCGCGGTGAGGATCGCTCCGGCGATCAACGCCAGCGTGATCGCCTTCCAGTTGTCGGGGAGACTCCAGGACGGGCCCCCGGTGGCGAGTCCCCGCGGCGGCCGCGGGCCGTCGAGGCCGAGGCGCCTGCGGATCTGGTCCCGCGTCTGGCCCTCGAGCGGCTCGACGTCGGGAAGGACGTTGGTCGGGCTATCTTCCCCGGTCAGATCGGGAAGCGCAGCGGTCTCGTCGGTCGACGAAAGCTCGGTGGTCTCGGTGTCTGCCATCTCAGTCCTCCTCGTGGCGCCTGATGGCGGCCTCCTGGCTGGGATCAGAATTCTACGCGCTCAGAGCATCCATTCGGCTACTTCGGAGCCGAATCCCGAGTCGAGCGCGAACTCGAAGCTCGCCGGGCGCTGCCTGGGATCGAGCTCGAACGTCGCGCAGGTTTCGCGCTTCTGGCCCGGAGGCACCCTGAGGTTGGAGGGGAACCTCTGTGCGCAGAGGCCGCTCGTCACCGAGGCTCGCGATGCCTCGGCGCCGTCGGAGGTCGTCATCGTCGAGGCGCCGAGCGGCGCCTCGTCATAGGCAACGGTCCCCACGTTCTCGAGCTCGAGCTCGACCCCGACGAAGCGCTTCGGCCCGTTGACCTGGTCGCTGGAGCCGGCGGGCAGCGGGTCGATCACGCGCACGAGCCGCACCCGCACGTCGATCGGCATCTCGACGTCGCCGCCGCTGAGCCGTATCGCGTCGCCGACCTTGCCCTGGTTGGAGCCCTCCTTGGTCGCCGGCGGCGGCGGGATCTCCTCCGGGGCCTCGGGCTCGAGCGAGCAGCCGCCCAAAATCAGCGCCGCGATCGCGCCGGATGTCGCCGCCGCGACACGAGGTTGCCGGCCTCCTTGCTCGCCGCCCATTGCGACATCAAGTTAACTTCTTTCGCATGCAGCCAACGAGCGAGAACGGCGCCCGCGGCGGAAGGCCCTCGGTCGCGATCGTCGGCGGCGGGATGAGCGGGATCGGCGCGCTGGTGATGCTGCATCGGGCCGGGTACGAAGACGCGACCGTGTTCGAGAAGGACGAGCGGATCGGCGGCGTCTGGCACCGCAACACCTATCCGGGGGCCCAGTGCGACGTCCCCTCCCACTTCTACGAGTTCTCCTTCGAGCCCAACCCGCGCTGGTCGCAGCGCTTCGCTCCGCAGGCCGAGATCCAGCGCTACTTCGAGGACATCGTGCGCCGCGACGGGATCTCCGACCGGATCCGCACCGGGACCGAGGTCAAGAGCGCGGCCTGGGACGACTCACGCGGCAAGTGGGTCCTCGAGCTCGCCGAGGGCACCCACGAGGCCGACGTCCTGGTCGCCGCCTGCGGCCAGCTCTCGAACCCGACCGTGCCCGAGATCCCCGGCCTCGATTCATTCGAGGGCCCGTCGTTCCACACCGCACGCTGGCCGCAAGGCCTCGAGCACGACGGGAAGCGGATCGCGGTGATCGGCACCGGCTGCAGCGCGATCCAGGTCGTGCCGGCGATCCAGCCCGAGGTCGAGCGGCTCGACGTCTACCAGCGCACGCCGGGCTGGACGGTGCCGAAGGGGAACCGCCCCTACAGGGACTGGCAGAAGCGGCTCTTCGACCGCTTCCCGGCGATCCAGCGAACGAACCGGAAGATGATCTTCAACGCCCACAACCTCGGCGCCGCGGCGATGACAAAAAAGAAGTGGCTGATGCCGCCGTTCCGAATGGTCGGGCGTCGCCAGATCCGCAAGGCGATCTCCGATCCCGAGCTGCGCGCCAAGGTGATGCCGACCGACGAGTTCGGCTGCAAGCGGGTGATGCTGACCGACGAGTGGTATCCGACCCTGACGAAGCCGAACGTCAACCTGATCACCGACGCGATCACGGAGGTCACTCCGACCGGCGTCCGCACCGCCGACGGCGCCGAGCGCGACACCGACGTTCTCGTCCTCGCGACCGGGTTCGCCAGCCACGATTTCGTCGCGCCGTTGGAGGTGACCGGCGCCGCGGGCCGCAGCCTCGGCGAGGAGTGGTCGCCGGTCCCGCGCGCCTACCTGGGGCTCAGCGTCCCCGACTTCCCGAACATGTTCCTGCTCTACGGGCCGAACACGAACGGCGGCACCGGATCGGTATTCCACGTCACCGAGGCCGGCATGCGACATGTGATCGCGGCCCTCGATGAGCTGCGGCGAAAAAGCGCGCGCAAGATCGAGGTCCGCCGCGAGACCGCCGAGCGCTTCGACACCGAGCTACGGGCGGCGCTCACCGACACGGTCTGGCACACCGGCTGCACGAGCTGGTACGTCGACAAGGACGGCAACGATCCGAACCAGTGGCCCTGGCTGTGGAGCACCTACGCCGAGCGCACGGCCGAGCTCGAGCCCGGCGCCTACGAAGTGGCCTAGCGGACTAGCTGGACTTGTAGGCGTTGAAAGCCGGGTTCGGCTTGCCCTGCGCGTTGAGCAGGCCCTGCGGGCTTCGCGGCGTGTCGATCGGGTGCACCCAACCGAGCGAGTAGATTCGCCGGTTGGTGCGCGCGATCCGGTAGCCGGCGCGGATCCACTTCACCTGTTCCTTGAAGCTGACGTGGAACTGGAGGTCGAGATCGTCGCGGCCTGCGGGAACGCCCCACTCGGCGAGGTAGATCTTCAGCGGTGGGCCGGGGAAGGTGCGGTCGAGTGCCTTCATGAATCGACCCACGTCGGAGAAGTCCACCCTGCCCTTGGGCGACGGCGGATCCTTGAAGTTCGGCTGTCGGTACCCGAACGGGTTGTGCCCGTACATGTCCATTCGCGGACGGCTGCCGTCCGGCAGCGTCATGTACTTGATCCACTGAAGGGGGTGGATCGTTCCGGGCCCGGCGGAGGTGTAGGTGTTGCCGCCGATCACGAGGTTGTTCGGGTTCACCGATTTGAGCCCCTCGTAAGCGGCGTCGAGCAGCTGCGAGTAGACGCGCGGCGCCTGGGCCTGGGCGGGGGTCAGCGGGCCGGTCGGCTTCGCGCCGACGAACGGCCCGAAGTTCGGCAGCCTGCTGGGCTCGCCCCAGATCATCCAGTGCCGCACCGACGGGTACTTCTTCGAGATCGCGGTCGCGAAGTCGCCGTAGTCCTTCGGGTTCGTCGCCGCCCACTTGAAGCTCTTGCCTCCGTTAGCCCACGGGGGCGTTCCGATGATCATCAGCTGGACCTGGATCCCGTTCGCGGTCGCGTCCGTGATGATCTGATCCACGTAGGCGGGCCACTGATAGGCGGGGTCCTTCGGATCGGTCGGGTTGAGAGGCTTGGTGGAGGGCGCGATCTGGTCCCAGCGGACGGCGCTGTTGTATATGCCGACGCCGAGCTGCTTGTAGGTGGGGAACAGCGAGCGCCCCTGGAACTCGATCTCGCCCCAGATCCCCTTCTTCAAGGTCTGGGCGGCTGCCTTCTTGGCAACCGGCTTCGCGGTCGCCTGGGCGGCCACGCCGGCCACCGAGACGGCGATCAGGGCGAGCGCCATCAGCGCCACCCGGAGAAACTTGTGGTCCCGCCGGTTCACGAAGCGCGGGAGTGTAGCGATCTGAGTTCGGTCTGCCATAAGGATCTGAGACCTCTTCAACACGGCAACCTCCGAAAAGGCGCGGCCGAATGCCCCGCCATCTACGATGCACCCGATTAGCAGGGTATTCGTGACAACTTTGATAGTCGGCGGGCTCCTTTTCCCCGTATCCGCGGAGGCGAAGGTGATCGGCTACGCGTTCAACGAGGGCCTCGAGCCGCTCGCGCGGCTGCGACCGGGCAACAGCCGCGATATCGAAAGGCCGCGCGAGATCAAGTTCCGCGTCGTCGGCACCCGCCAGGTCGAAATCGAGGCCCGGTTCAGGGTCGAGTGCTACCTCGACGGGGCCGCGAAGAGCTCGGAGCGCTACACGTTCACCGGGGTCTCGCCCGCCAGCCACGTCGTCCCGCTTGAAAAGGGCTGGGACTACTGCCGGGTCAGCAGCGGTTTCGCGAACTACGCCGATACCGTCAACGACGGCGGGATCACGATCCGGATCTGGGGCAAGCGGCGCTAGGGGGCGCTCTCCGCCTACTCTCAGATGTGGTTGCCGCATGGAACGGATCGGAGTAGTCTGAGGCTTGGAGGGCATTCGCTCCGAAGTTGGATTCGCGCCTAATCCCTCGGACCCAGCAGCGCCGCCTGACTTCCTCAAGCGCACCTATCTACCGAGGGGGTCACCAAGTGTCCGACAAGTACTCAGCGTTTTCGCTCGAAGCAGCGCACGACCGCGATCCCTATGTGATCCGGATCGGAGGCGAGCTCGACCGGTCCGGGTGCCTGGCCCTCGAGATCGCCCTGATCGAAGCCGAGCAGAGCCCGGCACGGTGGATCCTCCTTGACCTCGAGGACCTGACCTTCACCGATTCGCAGGGGCTGACAGTTCTCGTGAAGGCGGCGAACAGCTCAGCCCGCAACGGGCGGCGGCTGCGGATTACCCGTGGCCAGGGTCAGGTGGCGAGGCGGATCCGCATGTCGGGGCTGGAGAGGACGCTGCCGATGATCAACGCCCCTCCGAGGAAGGTCCGCAAGGCAGCGGGCCGCCAGCAAACGATTCCCAACAGCGTGATCAGGACGTTTGCCGAGGAGCGCGGAGCGAGCGGTGACGCGCGCCTCAACTGAGGCCGCCTACTTCTTCTTTTTCTTGACGCACTTGCCCCTCTTCAGCTTCTGGCCCTTCTTGCACCTCTTGGCCGGAGCCGTTGAAGGAGTGGCCGTCGCGATGACCCCGCCCGCGGGCTGGTTCGGCGACGGAGTCGCGGGCGGATTGACCGGCGGGGTGTCGGTCACCATGAGGAAGAAGAGATTCGCGCTCGGGTCGAAGACCAGGTCGCCTGAGTAGTTGCCGGTGATGATGTGCGTGCCGTCGCCAACCGCGGTAGGCGCGTAGGCGACCTGACAGGCGGAGCGGTCCAGGAACGTGGGAGCAAGGGATACGAGCGTGCAGTTGGGCGCCGTCGGTGAGAGCGAAAACGTCCCGGGGTCGTCGCTCGCGAACGCGACCGTGCCGGTTGGGGCGACGATTCCGGGCGATTCGACGGTCGCCGTGCAGAGGGTCGGGATCTGGCCGATCGCCCGCGAGTTGGGGATGCAGTTGACCGAGGTATTGGACATGACGAGCGCCGAGGCGCTCGAGGCGCCGAGCGTCAGCATTGTCAACGCCGAGGCGATTCCCGCCAGTCCCAGCCGCTTGAGCATCCGTGCCCTCATTCGCCCTTCAAGATAGCGCCGTCGCCGCCCTCGCGCGTCAACTCCCCTTGGCGAGGCCAACCCCGCCTACTCCGACAGCCCGGCGGCTTCGAGGGCGTCCTCGTCCTCCTGGTAGAGAGTGAACAGGATCGGCCTGCCGTCCCGAAACTTCCAAAGGTGGGGCCCGCGAGCCTCTACGTTGGCCCCGCTGCCGCGCCCCCGTCCGCGGGAGACGACAAACGCCAAGACCCCGTCAGGCCCATCGACGAAACGCTCCACCTCGATCGACATCTCGTCAAAAGCCTCCCAGTAGAGGTCCAACAGTCTTTCGATTCCCTCGACCCCGGGATAGACGCCGGCGTCGGGACTGAGCGATTTCGTGAAGTCGATATGCGCGTCGGGGCCCAACTCCTCGGCGATTGCGTCCAGATCGCGCCGGCCGAAGGCTTCGTAAATCCGTTCGATTATCTGATGCTCCTCCGACATCGTCCCCGCAGTATCGCGCTCTGTCCCGCGAGCCGCCAGCGCCAGTCTCGACCCCGGCAGCTACTCCGACAACCCGGCGGCTTCAAGGGCAGCCGCACGGTCATCGCAGTCTCGATAGTGAACGACCTTCCCGTCCCGGAAGGTCCAGAGCTGCCAGATGTCGTACTCCATCTCAATGCCAGTGTGGCGGCCGCGTCCACGGATGTGCTGCCGGGCAATGACGTGATCGCCGACGGCCTCCAAGTCGTGGTGCTCCCAGTCCCACTCCGCCAATGCCTCCTCAAAACGGACGAAGAAGCCGCGAACCTCATCGATTCCTCGATAGGTACCAACGAGATCGATAGGGGCGTCGGCGTTTCCCACCTCCCACAGGACCTCGGGGTCGAGCAGAGCGTCCAGGATCGAGGGGTCGTTTTTCTTGACCGCCTCTCCGGCACGTCTGAGTGCCTCCAGGTTCTCCTCCGACATCGCCTACTCCGACAGCCCGGCGGCTTCGAGGGCCTCGGCACGGTCAACGATGCTCTCGAGGCGGATGACACGGGCGCCACGGAACGTCCAGACGTGGAAGATCACGGTTTCGACCGGCACGCCGCTGCCGGCGCCGCTCGCCACCTGCCCAACTGAAACCACGACGGAGTCCCCCGCCTCGATGAACTCCGTGGCGTGCGCCGAGTACTCGTCCCAGGCGGTAAGGAAATCGCGCATCCATCGCTGCATCGCCTCGAGTCCGTAGCAAGTCGCCGCTTCAACGAGCCCCGGCCTGTTGACGTAGACGATGTGCGGATCGAGCAGCTCGACGCCCGCCGTCATGTTCCCCTCAGCCCACTCGTGGTACACGCCGCGCAGGACCTCGATTTTCTCCTCCGACATCGTCCAGCAGTATCGCGCTCTGATCTGCGGCCGCCAGAGCCAGGGCTCCCACCTATCCAACCGGAGGGACTGGCCCTGCCGGTGATCGAGGTCGCGGCGTGACCGCGCAGCTACTCCGACAACCCGGCGGCTTCGAGGGCTTCGCTTTTGTCGGTAAACCCGCGGCCGTGCACGACCTGCCCTTCGCTCAACGTCCACACCTGCCAAAAGCGCCAGCTGGTGTCGGCCCCACTTCGCCTGCCGCGCCCTCGCATCGTTATCGCGGCGAGCACTTTGTCACCGGCGTCAATCACATCGTTGACATCAGTGCGAGCATCGTCAAACTCGCTCCGGAGCCAGCCGACGTACTCCTTGTATCCCTCCGGTCCACGAACCGTCTCATTCGCCCCGGGGACTGCTCCGCTCGGGATGTACGTGGAATCCGCCGCGAAGTCGGCGACGGCAGCATCGAGGTCGCCCCTGTTGTATGCCTCGAAGGCGCGCCGAATCATCTCCACGTTCTCCTTGGACATCCCCGCGCAGTATCGCGCCTCGGCGGGAGCCATACTTCCAGAAGTACCGCGGGTTTCCCTCAGGGCTGGCGCTGCCGCCCCTCGTCGTGGAGGCCTCTGATCGAGTGTCGTTTTGACGCTTATCGAGCGTCGACTATCTGGCGATCCTGCAGCAAGCGCCCGAGGTTGGCAATCGCCCCGCTCATATGGTTGACCACACGGGTCAGCGCCGGCTGCATCCGTTCGTCGTCGAGGTGGGCACGCACGGCTCGCCCGATGTTTGTCCGCGACCGCTGCAGCCATCCCTGGATGTCCTCCTCCGGACCCCACGCCACCTCGTTGACGGCACCGAGGTAGGTCGACCATGCCCAGTCCAGGCGGTTGCGCGTGCGCGGGGTGGGGTTCGGGCGGGCAAGCCGGTTCTTCTCCTCGTCCTCGCGCTGGCTGGTCTCCAGGAAACCGAGCAGGGCCGCGCTGAACGGCAGCATCCCCATACGCGTGGGCTGCGGGGTGATCCGGTCCCCCTCGAAGATCGGACGCGGTGGCGGCCAGCCCAGCCCGTGGGCGGTGCAGTCGACGTGGAGTTCCCCTCGCCTTGTGGGGACGGTGCCCTCGTCCAGCGCCAGCGTGTCAACCCCGACCCGGCGAACCCGGCCCTTGCGGATCACCTGTGTGATCCGGCGCAGCTGCTCCCGCTCCGCTGCGCTCAGGGTCGCGCCGTGGAACATGTCTGGCTCAACCTCGGGGTCGAGGCGGTGGAGCTGGCCGCACGCCGCGGCGCGCGCATACAGATCCTCGAGGTCCGAGGCCTCGGCAGCCGCCTCATAAGCATCGGCCAGCCCATGCACCATGCCGGCGACCAGGTCCAGCGGCTGCGTGAAGGTGCGGTCAAGCGTCCAGGCATCGCGCGGTCGCACCCACCGGATGTCCTCGGGGGCGACCGATTGACCGAGCAACCAGATGCAGGTGTCCATTGCGGTCTTGCCCGCACCGAGGATGGTGAACCCGTCGGCGGGATCGGCCAGCTCAACCAGCTGGGTCGGAGTGACGACTCGCGCACCCGGGTCGACCTCGAAGCCGGGCTCGTGGCGGGCCGGGACCTCGGTTCCCAGGTAAGTGGCATCCACCACCTTCCGTACCCGTACCACTGTCTCCTCGCCGGTCACGCGCGACGACAACCGATGCCCGTTGCTGTCCGCCACGACGTACTCGTGGCTCCCAAGCCAGGTGACCCGCCCGGAGGCGAACAGGTGGTCCAGCGCGCGCCGGAAGTAGTCACAGATCTCGGAGGCGCTGGCCTGCTCATAGAAGCCCGCGTTGAGGCCGGACTCATCGATCTGATCGCGGCCCAGCTGCAACGAGTTCACCCCGTAGAAAGCCGATGGCTGGTGGAGTCGGACGAACGGATATGCATCGTTCCAGTGCCCGCCAGGCGCGTGACGGCGATCGGCCAGCACAACCGTCGCGTCCGAGTCGGCGATGAGCGCGTCGGTGAATGCCATGCCGGTCGCCCCGGCTCCGATCACCAGGTAGTCAGCGTTGATCAGATCCGACATCGCCCACGCAGTATCGCGCTAAAGCCCCCACGCCCCGACTGCCAGTGTCGCCAGGAGTTGCGTCAGTTTTCCCTCAGGTCTGGCTCTGCCGCCGCTCCTGGTCGGATGCCCCCTAGGTGATGGCTACTCCGACAGCCCGGCGGCTTCGAGAGCTTCTTTGGGGTCGAGGTAACTTCGAATCTCGATCACCTTGCCTTTCTTGAAGTGCGCGATATAGCCGAAGGGCGATTCGGTCTCGAGCCCGCTGGTCTTGCCACGGGTGCGAAGGCGGCCAGTGGCGAAGATTCGATCACCAAGATCCCGGATCTCGGAAACCTCGACGTGGATTTCAGCGAGAGTCTGGTCGATCTCTCGGAGGAGCTCGCGGATGCCCTCGTATCCGCGAAACACCGCTCCTTTGCCCCCGAGGCCCACCAGAATCGCTGGGTACCACTCCACCTCGACGTCCATGAGTTCGATCAGAGCGTCGGCGTCTTGCCGGTTGTACGCCTCGATACCCCGCTTGAACCTCTCTACGTTCTCCTCCGACATCGCCAACGCAGTATCGCTCTCCGTCCCAGGGGCCGCCAGCGCCACGGCTCCCAGGAAATACGCAAGTCTGGCGCTGCCGCCGCTCCTGGTCGAATGCTCCTCTAGGTAACGGTTACTCCGACAGCCCGGCGGCTTCGAGGGTTTCCCCTTCAAGGCCAAGTCCACTGATGGCATTCCTGAGGGTCAGGTGATCCTCCTGTCGCAAGATGCACCCGTCTCGCAGCCATACGCACTGATACAGATCGCCGTCAAGCCTCAACCCACTCCTCCGCCCGTCAGCGCGCAGGGTGACGTGAGCGAACACACGATCATCACCCACGGCGATCAGGCGGTTGATCGCAAACTCGAAGCGATCCCAGGCACCCAGGTAGTCAGCCAGATAGCGGGCCACCTCCTCGCGGCCGTGACATGGTCGTGCCTCAGGAAACCCTTGCGCCGGGTAGTAGTCGCAATTGGCGTCATAGAAGTCGGCGGCCCACTGCGGCGTGTCCTCGGGGGAAAGCTCCTTGAACCGCTCAAGGAACTTCCGCACAATCTCAACGTTCTCCTCCGGCATCGCCCGCGCAGTATCACGCGTCAGGTGAGGGCCATCGCTCCCAGGAGTTGCGTCAGTTTCGCTCAGCGGACGGGGAGGGCGATGGCATCCGGCTCGAGCCCGGCGGCTCGCAGTCCGTCCCCCCATGAGAAGAAGGTTTGGTCGCGGGTTACGAGCCCGTCCCGCATCGTGACCAACTGCGCGACCTCCGTCTCGAGCGGTACTCCGCTCGCACGTGCTTCACCACGCCAGGACCCGAGATTGAGCATGCGGTCACCCAGGTCGAGGATGTAGGCGGGCTCGAACTCCGTCGAGCCAAAAACCTCAAAGATCTTGTCGAGCGCGTCGACCCTGCGACCCCGGAACGAGCCGCTCAGGCCAAGCGTCTGCATGCCGGGGTCGAACTCGAACTCGACCTCGGGCGCGAAGAACAGCACATTGACCTCGAAGTCCCGGCGGCTGAGGGAAGCCCAGCCCGAGAGAACCGCCCGGCGCAGGATTGCCCGCCTCAGTCGCGAGCGAGGGCTGAGCAGACGGAAAACGAGCGCAGCAAGGCGTCGGGACACGGAGGGGAAACGGACCATGAGGTGCTCCTCGAGGTTCCGCGAGCGCCTCGGCCTCCCGTTGTGCTGCACCCGCGTGATGACGACATCCTCCATAACGGCTACGCCGACAACCCGGCGGCTTCGAGGGCTGCCGCCATGTCCTCGTGGTCAAAGATGTAGGCGACCTTGGCGTCCCGGATCTTGAACTCTGGGTAGATGCGAACGTCGACCTCGACGCCGCTGGTCCTACCGCGGGCCATCAGATGGACCGAGGCGATGACGCTATCGCCTTCCTCGATTAGCTCCTCCACATCGAATCGGTGCTCGTCCCACGTGTCGAGCCATTCATTTCTATTCTGCATGACTGCTTCAACGCCGCGGAGGGGCCTGCGATTTTCTTCAAACGGAGACCACTCGATGTCCGGATGAAGGGTGTCCTGGAACGCGTCAGCGTCGTTCTCGAAGGCCCTAAACCAGCTTCGCACCACTTCGACGTTCTGTTCCGACATCGCCCGCGCAGTATCGCGCCCTGGCCTGTGGGTCGCCAGCGCCACGGCTTCCAGGAGTGATGGCATTCCAACTAAGCGCGCCCGGCACGACTCGAACGTGCGACCTCCGGTTTCGTAGACCGGCGCTCTATCCAGCTGAGCTACGGGCGCGGGACGCTCATTATCCCGAGTTGCAAGGTCGGCGCAATTGGCGCGCGGTCCGTGCGGATCGCCGTGCGAGAATGCCTGTGTGGCTAGCGAGTCGGAGAAACGCCTCGAACGGGCCTTCCTTCAGATGATGGACGTGATGGCCGAGGTCAAGTACGAGCTGATCAAGAACCGCGAGGAGCGGGAGACCTTCCGCGGGGAGCGCGAGGACCTGAAGAACTTCATCCAGGAGATCACGCGGGGCATCGAGCTCGTTCACCGGGAGGTGGTCGGCGAGCTCCGTGACCTGCGCGCCGAAACGCAGGCCAACACACGCGAAATCCTCAGTCGCCTCCCAGACGCCGCCTAGCCAGGGCCCGCATCGCCCGGGGCGGGCGCTTCGATGGGGGGCGGTCGTTCTCGACCCGGAGCGAGTTGAGAGTCATGCCGAGCATCTCGTAGTGGCCGACCAGCATGCAGAACTCGATCAGCTCGACCTCGTTGAGCTCGGAGCGCAGCCGTTCGTAGGTCTCGTCCGACAGCGAGCGGTCCGCGTGCAGCTCGTCGGCCGCGCGCAGAAAGAGCGCCTCGCGATCCGACCATCCCTCGGCGCCGGGGCCCTCGCGGACGCGCTCGATCTGCTCGGCGCTCAGCCCAGCCTGCTTGCCGAGCCGTTCGTGCTGGTCCCACTCGTAGTCGCTGCCGCAGTTGTGCGCGGTGCGCAGGATGAGCAGCTCGGTGTCGACGCGGGGAAGAACACCGCCCGGCATCAGCGCGCCGGCGAAGCGCAGCCACTTGCGGAACAGGCGCTTGTGGCGGGCGAGGGTTGTGAACACGTTCGGGGGCCTGCCGCCGGTTGCTGCGCCAATCACCCGTGCGATCCCGTAGTTGACCCGCCCGATCTCGGCCGGGGTGCCCGGCGCGATGCGGGGCTTCTGGTCGCTCACCGCCGCCGTCGTCCCTTGCGCGCGCGTCGCTTGCCGCGCTTCTTGGCGCCACAGGCGCGGCGGGGTCGAGCCCTGCGCCGCGTCCGTTTGCATGTTCGCGTCGCCGCCGACAGCGTCGCGGCTCCGGCCGCCCCGCCGGCCCCCGGAGCAGCCGCGAACGGCGTGGCGCCGCTGCCTGCTCCGGCGGCGGGCAGCACCGGGAGCAGCAGCCTCGATCCGTCCGGCCCGCCGACAGCGACCGTGTTGAGCGCCGGCAGGCTCGGAAGCGAGGCTGCCGAGGCACCGGTCACGTGCAGCCGCAGACGGTGGCCCGACTTGAAGCGGTTGCCGATCGGCCACAGCTCGACCCGGTAGAGGCGCTCTTCGGAGATCGCCGCGGGCGACTTGGGCTCGTAGCGGCCGTAGGGCTGAACGATCTGGCCCTGGGAATCGGTCAGCGACCGCGCCGGGTCGATCTCCGGATAAGCGCTCAGCAGGCGGCCGCTCGCGACCGGGTGCGCGGTGCCGTCGGGCCAGACGTCGGATAGCACCACCCAGATCGCGGTCTCGGGCGCGGTGCTCCCCAGGCGCAGCTCGAGGCTGGCCGGCCCGGCTGCGAGCACATTTTCGGCGAACGGCGCGGTCGTATAAGAGAGGCCAAGCGGCTCGGCGAGCGCCATCTCGGTGAGCAGGGGAAGCGCGCCGGCGAGGGGGTTGGTGGCCGCCCCGACGATCGCGACGTTGTGGGGATCGGTGCTCGTCGGCAGCGAGGGCAGCGCGGGGTAGGTCTGGCGCGCGGTCTCGGCCGGGCGACCGGGGACGAGCGAACCGTCGTTGATCGAGTTCGCGGTGCCGCTGCGCTCTGCGCTCAGCGCCAGCGACTCCCAGCGGGTGCCCGGGATCGGCCAGTCCTCGCCGTCGTAGCGGACGAACTTGCCATCGAGCAGATCCTCGCGGTCGCCGTCGGCGAGCCAGAGCTTCACGCGCGGCGGGTCGGTGACGCCGTTCTCAACACCCCTCAGGTGATGGTCGAACCAGGCCCCCATCTCGGCGGCACCGCCATCGGTGCCCACGGGGGCACCGTCGTGGGCGCCGATCACGGTCATCTCGGCGCCGTCGCCGCGCAGCTCCTGGAAGGCCTGGAAAGCTCCGCGCGACTCGACGTCGAAGAAGCCGTTGATGACCAGCACCGGTATGTCGTTGGCGTTGCCGCGGAAGCCGCGCTCGCGCCACCACTGGTCGAGGCTGGGGTGAGCGATCACGTCGAGCCCGGCCGCGAACAGGCCGGCGATCACCTCGAGCGACGACGCGGGGTTGCGCGCCAGGCGCTCTGCGCCCTGAACCAGCGCGGGAGCGCCGATCAGCGCCAGCACGCCCGTACCCGGGAGCAGGTTGTTGACCCCGCCGGGCGAGAGCAGGTCGCGGTAGAGCTCGAAGGTGCCCGACTTCAGCACCGCGCCCCGCACGCAGGGCAGCGGTCGGTGCAGCGAGTTGTAGATCGCGATCGCGCTCGCCGAGAAGCCGTTGATGCCGAGCGTGCCGTTGCTCCACGGCTGCGCGCACGCCCACGCGAGCACCTCGACGACGTCGGCCTGGGTGCGCGGGCCCATCGCATCGAAGCGGCCGTCGCTGTCGCCGGTGCCGCGGATTTGCACGAGCAGGTAGTTGAAGTCGGGCCCGGCGTCGACCGTGCCGGTGCCGCGCCCGTAAGGGCTGAACTCGACGATCGTCGGGCGCGGAACGATCGGCCCTTCTCCGGTGAGCGTGGTCTGCAGCGTGACGCCGTCGGCCGCGGTGAAGCGCTCGTTCTGGGTCGCGGCGGCCGCGCACGAAGGCGCGAGCAGCGCCACACAGACGACGACGAGGCCGACCCCCGGGGGCTCTCGACGCACAACTCCACGCATCACGACGGGCATCGTAGTTGTGAACGACGCACCGGGCGCAGCTATGGTGGCGCCGATGCCGGTCAAGGACCTGAGGGAGAAGAAGACGCTGATCACGGGCGCTGCGAGCGGAATCGGCCGCGCGACCGCGATCGCCGCCGCGGCCGAGGGCGCGAACCTCTTTCTCACCGACATCCAGCAGCAGCAGCTCGACGAGGTCGCCGCGGAGCTCAAGGCCGACGGCGGGACCGTCAGCGCCGCGGTCGCCGCCGACGTATCCGACCACGACCAGGTGGTCGCGCTCGCCGACGGCATCCACTCCGAGCACGGCAGCCTCGACGTGGTCATGAACATCGCCGGGATCTCTACCTGGGGCGCGGTCGAGAACCTCGAGCACCATCACTGGCAGCGGCTCATCGACATCAATCTGATGGGCCCGATCCACGTGATCGAGACCACGATCCCGCCGATGATCGAGGCGCGGCGCGGCGGCCACCTCGTCAACGTCTCCTCTGCCGCCGGCCTCTTCGGCCTCCCCTGGCACGCCGCCTACAGCGCGACCAAGTTCGGCCTCCGCGGCATCTCCGAGGTGCTGCGCTTCGACCTCGCCCGGCAGAAGATCGGCGTCAGCCTGGTTTGCCCAGGAGCGGTGGCGACGCCGCTGGTCGGCACGGTCGACATCGTCGGCATCGACCGCGACAACCCGAGGATCAAGAAGATGGTGGGCCGCTTCGAGCGTAGGGCGAAGAGCCCCGAGAGCGTCGCCCAATCGATCATCAAGGGGATCAAAAAGAACCGATTCATGGTCTACACCTCGCCCGACATCCGCTTCGGGCACTTCTTCCAGCGCAAGTGGGCCTGGCCCTACGAGCGGGCGATGCGACTCATGAATGACCAGATGGTGGCGGTGGCCCGCGCCTCTCAGACCGACGCCGTGTCAAGTCCGGGGGGGAACTCCGGCGGGGAGCAGGAAGTCGAGCACGCTCGAGATCCGGGTCAGGATCGTGACGCCCAGCAGGCCGCAGTCGATGGCGCGGAAAGGCCCGCGACCGCGGCCCGGGATGAAGGAGACAACCCCGAATAGCGCCGGGGTCCCGTCTCCGAGCCGGACCGCGAGTGGGCCGCCGCTGTCGCCCGGGCAGGCGGAGAAGCCGACGAAGCGCCCGATGCCGCGGCGCCTCACCGAGTTGGCGACCATGCAGACCATCGTCGCCGGGTCGAAGAGCCCGCGCTTGAAGACCTGGCCGCAGGGGCGCTGGGGAGCGACGAACGACGGCGCGGTGGTGAGGACGCCCGTGCGCGGGCGTCCGAAGACGAGCGGGTTGGTCTTCCCGTAGCCGGCGATCGAGAGCCCCTGGCCGCGGACGAACGTCGCTGCTTCCTCGGCCGGGGTCGCGACCTTGATCGGCGTGACGGTGGTCGGAACCGCGAGCGTCAGCAGCGCGACGTCGTGGCGCTGGTTGGCGATGAAGTCGGGGTGCACTGAGGCGCCGGTGACCGAGATCACCTCGCCGCCGGCGTCGCCGATCTTCGAGCGGCCGGTGATCACCGTCAGCCCGGCGGGGTTGCCGACGCAGTGCCCGGCGGTGAGGACGAGGGTCGGCGCGACGACCGACCCGGTGCAGTTGAAGCGGCCGTCCTGGAGCACCGCGACCGTGAAGCTGAAGTCGACCGGGTTCGCCTGCGCGCCGAACACGATGCTCTTGCCCGCCTTCGGCTCCTTTGCGGGCGCGGCAGGAACGCTCGCGGCGACCAGCGTCAGCCCGGCGGCCAGCGAGATCAGGAAATGGCGCAGCGGGCGAGCCACGCCCTGAGGGTACGCGAGGCTAGGCCTCTTTGAAGCCGAAGCGCCAGTAGAGCCGGCGCAGCGGCCTCGGGGCCCACCAGTTCCACTCGCCGAACAGGCGCATCAGCGCCGGGACGAGCAGCGCCCGGACGATCGTCGCGTCGAGCGTGACGCCGACCGCGATCCCGATCGAGATCTGCTTCATGAAGAAGACCGAGCTCACCCCGAAGGCGAGGAAGACGACCGCGATCATCAGCGCCGCGGCGCTGATCACCCGGCCGGTGCGGCCGATGCCGGTCGCGACCGCGTCCTCGTTGGAGGCGCCGAGGTCGCGCTGCTCCTTGATCCGCGCCATGACGAGCACGGCGTAGTCGGTGGCGAGGCCAAAGGTGACCGCGAACAGGAAGACGAGGCTGACGGTCTCGACGGCCGCCGGCCCCGTGTAGTCGAAGGGCGCGTCGAGCCAGCCCTCCTGGAAGGAGAGCACGACGATTCCGAGTGTGGCGGCCAGCGTCAGCGTGTTCATCACCAGCGTCTTGAGCGGCAGGAGCACCGAGCCGGTGAGCAGGAAAAGCAGGATCAGCGTGCTCACGACGATCAGCCCTACGACGAGCGGGATGTGGTCGACGAGGCTCTCCTTCAGGTCAATGAAGCGCGCGGTGTTGCCCGACGTGAGGACGGTGGATGCCCCGGGGGACTCGAGGTCGCGGATCTCGTTAACCGCGTCCTGGGAGCGGGCGCTCGTCGGCTTGCCATCCGGAGCGAAGTTCGCGAACGCGACCCGCTCCGATGCCCGTATGAACGGGGTCCCGCCCTCGATTCCATCGATCGCGCTGATTCGCGCGCCGAACTGCTCGAGCTCGGAATCGCTCGCCTGGCCGCGAACCGTGACCGTGGCCGCCTCGCTGACGCTGCGCGGGTAGTGCTTCTCGACGTAGGCGTTGGCGTCAAACGAGGGAAGCCCGGGAGGGACCGCCTGTGCGCTCGGCCCGGTCAGCGTCGTCATCAGCAGCGGTGAGGCGCAGGCGAGCAGCACGCCGGCGCTCGCGACCGCGACCAGCACGGGGCGGCGCATCACCCCGCGCGCGAGCCGGTTCCAGGCCCCCGACTCGTCGGAGACCGCGGGGCCGCGGCGGATCGAGAGTGCGTCGATGCGCTCGCCGAGCAGCGAGAGCAGAGAGGAGACAAAGAGCAGCGAGATGATCGCCGAGAGCGCGCCGACCGCTGCGCCGGCGACCGCGATCGAATAGAGGAAGCGCTGTGGCATGAAGACCAGCGCCGCCATCGCGACCGCGACGGTGAAACCCGAGAAGAGCACCGTTCGCCCGGCGGTCTGGATCGTCTTCAGGTGCGCCTCGCGGGTCGGCCCGGCGCGGGCGATCTCTTCGCGGTAGCGCGAGACCATCAGCAGGGCGTAGTCGACCGCCAACCCGAGGCTGAGCCCGGTTGCGATGTTGAGTGCGAACAGCGATGTGTCGGTGAACTCCGACATCACCCTCAGCACCAGGAACGACCCGAGGATCGAAACCACTCCGATCACGAGCGGAATAGAGGCGGCGATGACGCCGCGAAAGACGATCAGAAGCAGGATCGCGAGGATCGGGAACGCGATCAGCTCGGCCTTGGTGAGGTCCTCGCGGGTCTGGTCGTTGACCTCGTTGAAGCTCGGAGCGAAGCCGCCCATCGAGACGGCGAGGCTCGATTCGTCGAGTGTCGGCTGAACGTCCTCGGCCACCCGTCCGCCTTCGTCTTCGATATCGGCGTCGGAGAGGTGGCCGGTGATAACCAGCGACTCGCCGTCCTCGGCGATCAGCGTCGCGCCGGTTTCGGGGTTCTCGAGCGGGTTTTCGACCCGGCCGACGCTCTCGACCTGCCCCATCTCCTCGGTCAGCCTGGAGACCTCGTCGCGGACCTCGGAGCTGCCGGTGTCGAGCTTGCCGCCGTCGGGGTCGCGGACGACGACCACGAATCCGGGCCCGGCGTCGTAGCCGAGCTTCTTCTGCAGCAGGCCGGTCGCCTTCTCGCTCTCCGAGGAGGGATCGGTGAAGCCGGCCGCCTTCAGATGCTTCTCGACGTCGTGGGCGAAGAAGGCGGCGAGGACCGCGAACAAACCGACGCCGGCGAGGACGAGCTTCGGGCGGTTCCAGGTCAGATTCGCGATCCGCTCGAGCATCTCGGCGCGACCGTATCACCGAAAGTTGCATCAAAAAACGGTTTTCGAGGCTGTGTGACCGACCTCACATTGGCCGACCCCGCGCTCGGCCTGACGCTCTTCTCAGAGCGGCGCGACTAGGCCGCGGCCGGCGCCGACCAGCGCACGGGATCCGAACCCTCCTCCGGCGCCGCCTCGCCGGTGACGCCGAGGTGGTCGAGGTAGGCGAGCGCGAGCTGTAGCCCCCAGGCCGCGGTCGCCGGGTTGAGGTTCTCGGGGCCGACCACGGCGGGGATGAGCTCGAACGCCGTCTTCGGTCCCTCGGCGAGCGCCTCGCGGACGCGGTCGAGCTGCCCGAAGAGCTCCTCGCGGTTGGCGGCGATCTTCTCCTTGACGCCGCGGAACGGGCGCCCGTGGCCCGGCAGGCAGAGATCGACTTCGAGCTTCTCGACCTCGTCGAGGCCGCCGAGGAACTCGCCGACCGGGTCGGGCGTGTGGCCCTGGTCGTAAAACAGCGACACCCGACCGAGCAGGTGGTCGCCGGAGATCAGCAGCTTGCGTTCGGGTTGGTGGAGGACGACGTGCGAGGGAGCGTGGCCGGGGGTCTCGTGCACCGACCAGTTGCCGAGATCGGTCTCGACCTCGACTCCGGGGACGAGGTCGCGGTCGGGCTCGACGATCGCGTCTATCCCGGTCTCCTTGCCGCGGCGGCTCTTCTCATAAAGCTCGAGCCCGGCCGTCGGCACCCCGCTCTGGCGCGCCACCTCGATCCGCTGATCGAGCGCCGCGTCTGGGTCCTCGCCCATCTTGCGGACGTGCTCCCAGGCCGGGTGCATCCAGAGCTCGGCCCCGCTCGCCTCGGTGATCGGCGCCGCGAGCCCGTAGTGGTCGGTGTGCGAGTGGGTGCAGACGACGAGCCCGATGTCGGTGAGATCGAAGCCCGCTTGCGCCAGCGCCTGCTCGAGCCCGGCGAGCTTGCCTTCGCCGCCCATCCCGGTGTCGAAGAGGACGATGCCATCGCCGCGGGCCACCGCCCAGGCATTGCCGTGCGGCACCCCGGGCCACGGCAGCGGCAGGCGCAGCCGCCAGACCCCGGGCAGCACGCGATCGGCGCGCGGAACTTCCTGTCTCGGCATTGCCCGAATCTAACCGGGCGGCGGCGTTGACTACGCTCGCGCCGTGAACAGCTCGCGCCTCTCCCCGTCCGACATGTCCTCGTGGCTCGCCGACTCCGGGCCGATCCACGTCCACGTCGGCGGCACGGTGATCTTCGAAGGCCGGCCGCCGGAGTTCGAGGAGTTCCTCGATCACGTCGAGACACGGCTCAACCTCGTGCCCCGTTTCCGCCAGCGGGTGACCAAGGCCCCGCTCAACATCGCCAACCCGGTCTGGACCGACGACCCGCTCTTCGACCTGCGGCGGCACGTGCGGCGGCTGCGGCTGCCCGCGCCCGGCGACACGGCGGTTCTGCGCGAGGTCGTCGGACAGGTGATGTCGGAGCCGCTCGACAAGGAGCGGCCGCCGTGGCAGCTCTACCTGATCGAGGGCCTGCGCGGCAACCGCTTCGCGATCCTCTCCAAGACCCACCACGCGCTGGTCGACGGCGTGTCGGCGGTCGACATGGCCGCCGCGGTGCTCGACGTCTCGCCGAGAGGGACGAAGATCAAGCCGCCGCGGGGCAAGTGGCGACCGGAGATCCCGAAGCGCTCGTTCCTGTTCGCGCAGGCGGCGCAGGACCGGATCGCCCCGGTGCGCGCGGCCGGGCGAGCGGCTCGTTCGGCCGTCACCACCCCGGCCCAGACCGCGACCAAGGCGCGGCGCACCGCCCAGGCGTTCGCCGGCCTCACCTCGGGAGGGCCGAGCGTGCCACGGACGATCTTCAACCAGCGGATCGGCCGCGACCGCCGGGTCGCATTCGCGAAGCGCAGCCTCGCCGATGTAAAGGCCGCCCGGGGCGCGGTGGAGGACGCGACCGTCAACGACGTCATCCTCGCCGCCGCCGCGGGAGGGCTGCGGCGGTTCCTGAAGAAGCGGCGCATCAAGCTCCCACCGCACCTGGTCACGCTGGTGCCGGTCTCGCTGCGCGGCCCCGAGGACGACGGCGCGATGGGCAACCGGATCGCGACGATCATGGCGGCGCTGCCGATCGCCGAGCGAAACCCCGTCAAGCGGCTGCGACGGATCAACGCCGAGACCGAGCGGCTCAAGGACTCCGAGGCGGCGCGGGCCTCGACGCTTCTGATCGAGGCGGCGGGCTGGACGCCGCCGACGATCAACCGGCTGCTCTCGCAGGCGATGTCGAAGCCGCTCGTCTTCAACCTCGTCGTCTCCAACGTCCCCGGCCCCCAGCAGCCGCTGTACCTGATGGGCCGCCGGATGCGCGAGGTCTACCCGTTCGTGCCGCTCTCGCCCCAGGGCCACGCGCTCTCGATCGGTGTCGTCAGCTTCGACGGCCAGGTCCACTTCGGGCTGGTCGGCGACCGCGACCTGATGCACGACCTCGACGAGCTCGCCGAGGCGATCGGCGAGGCGCTCGACGAGCAGGTGGCCGCGGCGCGGCCGAAGCCGGAGCGGAAATCAAAGGCGAAGCGGAAGCGGAAGCCGACCGCGAAGCGCAAGGCAGCGAGGAAAGCGCCCGTAAAAGAGGGCGCCAAGTGAGAAGCGGGGGCGTGAGGCGGAGCCGAGCGCCGCTCAGGCGCCCTGGGCGAGAAGCGTCGCGATGACGCCGATCAGCCCGGCGATGATGCCACCGCCGACCCCGACGCCGACCCTGAGCATGGTGCCGCGCATCTCGGCGAACCCCTGCTGCACCTCGAGTCGCAGTTCGCGCAGGTCGGCGTCGACGCGGTCAAAGCCAGCGTCGACCCGCTTTGCGAGGTCATCCAGCCGTTCGTCGGTCCATGCCACGCGTTCCATCGTCGCGGAAACGCTATCCGCCCGCAAGTCCCCAATGTGCGACAGCGGCGCCGAGAGATGCGCGACTTCGTGTTGATCTAGGAATTTGAGCCGATCTCGAGCCGCTCGCCGGCGGCCGGCCACGAAACCGAGTCGCTGATCCCGGCCTTCGCGAACGCCGCCTCGGCCTGCTCGCGCGTTTCCTTGAAGTGCGCCCAGCCCTCGAAGTGGAGCGGAACGAGCCGCTTCGGGCTCAGGCGCTCGAACACCTTCACGGCCTCGCGGGCGTTCATCGTGAACCGCGCCGGGCCGAAGAGCGGGAAGCGGACCCCACCGAGGTGGACGATCGCGGTGCCGATCTCGAAGCGCTCCCCTACCTCGGCGACGCCGCGAAACCAGACCGAGTCGCCGGTGATGTAGAGCGGCCCGTCAGCGTCGTCGGACTCGAGCACGAACCCGACCACCTCGCCGACGAACGGGCGGCTGAGCGGGATCCCGTGGCGGGCGGGCGTCGCGGTGATCTTCACGCCGCCGAGCTCGACCGACTCCCAGGGCGCGAGGCCCTTCGCATCGGCGCCGAGCCGCTTCGCGCCCGAGCGCGTCGTCAGCACCTGTCCGGCGCCGCCGAGCGTCTCCCGCCCAGCCGCGTCGAGGTTGTCGTCGTGCTGGTCGTGGCTGAGCAGCACCGCATCGATCTCGCCGAGCTGGTCGGCGGGAAGCGCCGGGCCCTGGGTCTTCTCCGACCCCGTCCCCCAGCCGAAGTTGTACTTGCCGCCCGCGGGGTCGAAGGTCGGGTCGGTGAGCAGCCGATGTCCGCCGATCTCGAGGATCGCGGTCGGACCGCCGATGTAGGTGAGCCCGGGCACGGCTCAGGAGCGTATGAAAACCGGCGTGCCGAGCGGCACGAGCGCGAACAGCGCGACCATGTCGCGGTCGCTTGCCCGCAGGCAGCCGAGCGATGCGGCGCCGCCGACCGAGCCCGGGGTGCCGTGGATCGCGATCCGGTCGCCGCCGATCCAATCGGCGGGCAGGTCGGGCTGGTGTCCGCTCAGCGCCAGCACGCAGCAGCCGTAGTAGGAGCCGAGATCGCGGCCGGTGAGCCCGTCGGTGACCGAGTAGGTGCCGGGCGGGGTCTCGGAGCCCGCCCGTCCGACGGTGACCGGGAATCGCGTGATCGTCTTGGTCCCCCACCGCAGCTCGACCTCGCGGGCCGAGAGGTCGGCGTCGATCGAATAGCTGGTCTCGTAGACGTCGATCAGCTCGGGGTCGTCGCTGATCCAGCCGAGCTCCGCGTTGGCGAGCTCGGGGCTCAGCACCCCGAGCCATCCGTCGCTGCGCTCGGCGACGTGGAAGGTGCGCGGCGAGTTGAACTCCGTCTTCGCCCCGAGCCGCTCGACGAGCTCGCCGTCGGGGGCGTCGAGCAGCTCGACCTTTTTCCCGGGCAGCACCCTCGCGATCTCGTAGCGGGGACCGGTTGGTGCGAGCTCGCCCCCCTGCGGCTCGGCGACGAGGCCGGCGGCCTCGAGCGCGCCCGAGCTCCCGAGGCTCGCCAGGCCGACCAGCAGCGCAAGGAGAATCAAGCGGAGAGGGAGGGATTCGAACCCTCGAGAGAGCTTGCGCCCCCTACTCGCTTAGCAGGCGAGTGCCTTCAGCCACTCGGCCACCTCTCCGGGTGTGCGGGGGCACGATTGTAGGCTGGCTCGCGATGACCGGCCAAGAAGAGCAACCGACTCCGGTCGAAGACTTCAATCACGCCGAGGCGCCGACCAGCGTCACGCCCCCCGATACCCGCGGCGACCGCGCTGAGGACCAGCACAGCCGCTTCGAGTCGGTGTTCGACCACATCGAGGCGCCGTTCGCGTTCGTCGACCTCGACGCGGTCTGGGCCAACGCCGCCGACATGCTTCGCCGCGCCGGTGGGGTGCCGATCCGCGTCGCCTCGAAGTCGGTGCGCTGCCGGGCGATGCTGCAGCGGATTCTCGCCCTCGACCCGCGCGGCTTCCGCGGGCTGCTCACCTTCACCCTGCCCGAGACGCTGTTCCTCTGGGAGCAGGGGTTCCGCGACCTCGTGCTTGCCTACCCGACCGCCGACCGCGAGTGGCTCGCCGCGCTGGCGCGGCTGACCGCCGCCGAGCCCGAGATCGCACCGGTGGCGATGGTCGACTCGACCGCGCACCTCGACCTGATCGAGGCCGCCGCTTCCGAGGCAGGCATCAAGGCCCCGGTCCGGGTCGCGATCGACATCGACGCCGGACTGCGGTTGCTCGGCGGCTCGGTGCGGATCGGCCCGAAGCGCTCCCCGGTCCACACCCCCGAGCAGGCGGTGGCTCTGACGAAGGAGATCCTGCGCCGCGACGGCGTCGAGCTCGCCGGGCTGATGGCCTACGAGGGCCAGGTCGCCGGCGTCGGCGACCGCATCCCGGGCCGGCCGATGATGAGCCTCGGGATCCGCGCGATGCAGAAGCTCTCGGTCCGAGAGCTCCGGCCACGCCGCGCCCAAATCGTCGAGGCAGTCAAGGACTTGGCTCCGCTGGAGTTTGTCAACGGCGGCGGCACCGGCTCGATCCAGCTCACCGCGGCCGAGACCGCGATCACCGAGGTCGCTGCCGGCTCGGGCTTCTACGCGCCGGTGCTGTTCGACAACTACCGCTCGTTCACGCTCCGCCCGGCGGCGATGTTCGCGCTCCCGGTGGTGCGCAAGCCGACGCGCGGGATCGCGACCGCGCTCGGCGGCGGCTACCTGGCCTCGGGGGCCGGCGGTGGCGACCGGCTGCCGGAGCCCTACCTGCCCTCAGGCCTCGAGCTCGACTCGCAGGAGGGCGCCGGGGAGGTGCAGACGCCGCTCCTCGGTGAGGCTGCCGAGCAGCTCGCGGTCGGCGACAACGTCTACTTCCGCCATGTCAAGGCCGGGGAGCTCTGCGAGCGCTTCAACTCGCTCTACCTGCTCGCGGGCGACACGATTGTCGACGAGGTCCCTACATATAGGGGGGAAGGCCATGCCTTTCTCTGATCACCGTCCCTGATGGCCCCTCCTGAGGCGGCGGCCGCGGTCAACATCGCCGAGCTCGAGCGGATCGCCGCCGAGAAGCTCGAGCCGGGCCCGCACGGCTATTTCGCCGGGGGCGCCGGCGACGAGCGCACGCTGCGGCGCAACGTCGAGGCGTTCGCCGAGTGGGAGCTGCGCCCTCGGGTGCTCGTGGACGTCTCTGAAATCAGTACGGCGTGCGCGGTGCTCGGCTGCGACCTGGAGATGCCGGTGCTCGTCGCCCCGGTCGCCTTCCAGCGCCTCGCGCATCCCGACGGCGAGCAGGCGATGGCACGGGCCGCGCGGGCGGCCGGGACCGCGATCTGCCTCTCGTCGCTGGCGACCGCCGGCCCTGCTGAGGTCGCCGAGGCCTGCGGGCAAGGCACGCGCTGGATGCAGGTCTATTGGTTCCGCGACCGCGGCGTCACCCGGGCGGTGATCGAGGAGGCGACCGCGGTCGGCTACGAGGCGATCCTGCTCACCGTTGACGCGCCCTACGCCGGGCGCCGCGAGCGCGACTTCCGGACCGGCTTCGAGGTCCCCGCAGACCTCCGCACGCCCGTGATCGAGGCCGCTGCCGGCAAGAAGGACCTCACGGTCGCCGAGGTGTTCGCGCTCGTCGATCCCTCGCTGAGCTGGCCCGACCTCGAGCAGCTCGCCGGCGAGTGCGATCTGCCGGTGCTGGTCAAGGGCGTGATGACCGGCGAGGACGCTGTGCTCGCCGCCGAGCACGGCGCCGCCGGCGTCGTCGTCTCCAACCACGGCGGCCGCCAGCTCGACGCGGTCCCGGCCTCGATCGACGCGCTGCCCGAGGTCGCCGAGGCCATCGCGGGCAAGGTCCCGGTGCTGGTGGACGGAGGGATCAGGCGCGGAACCGACGTCGCGGTGGCGCTGGCACTCGGCGCCAACGCCGTGCTCGCCGGGCGCGGCCCGCTCTGGGGGCTGGCCGCCGGGGGTCAGGCGGGCGCCGAAAGAGCACTCGAGCTGCTGCGCTCCGAGCTCGAGCTCGCGCTCGCGCTGCTGGGCTGCCCGTCACCGGACGCGCTCACCACCGAGCACGTCCAGCGACGGCTCACTTCACGCGCTTGAAGGTCGCCCAGGTGTCGCGGAGCCCGAGCGCCGTCCTCAGGCTCGGGCCGCTGACCGGAGTCCGGCCGCGCGACCCGATCACGATCGCCTTCACGATCCGCGGCGAGGCCCCGCGCCGCGAGATCCGGATCGCTTTCAGCCGCCCCTTGAGGTAGCGGCCGAGTGCGCTCTGCATCCTCGCCTGGGTCAGGGTCAAGGTCCAGCGGTGGTACGGAGACTCCGAGTCGTAGGGGTCGGGGACCCCTTTCAGGTAGGGCTTCGGCGGCGCGCCGACGAATGAGTTCTCGATGTTCTCGGTGTGCCCGCCGGAGGTCGAGAAGAAGTAGGTCGCTGCCGGCTGGCCCCCGTAGAGCAGCGCCTGGCCGGCGGTCGCGTCGGCGGCGGCGCTAGTGCGCGCGTTCTCGGCGGCGAGGCCTCCGTAGACCTGGCTGCGGGTGTCGTCGTACTGGTCGAAGCCGTTTCCGCTCACGCCGGTCGCGAGCGCGTATGAGCGCGCCGCGACCGCCTGCGCCTGGAGCGCCTCGGCCGGCCATGAGGTCGGCACCTCCTTCGGGACGACCCCCTTCACGTAGCTGTCGATGTCGACGGAGTTGATCGCGTTCAGGCCGCTGGTCCCGGGGCGTATCTCGAGCGAGCCGCGGTAGGTCCCCTTGCCGTCGAGCCGGATCGCTCCGTCGGGGCTGGTGGCGCTGAGCTGCGAGCCGCAATCGCCGAGCGCGTTTCCGCCCGGCCCCTGCAGCTGCACCTTGTCGCCGAACCTTGTCGCCGTGTAGGTCGCGCCCTCGTCGAGGGTCGCCCCGCAGGCAGAGTTTGCGCTGCCGAAGGAAACGTTGAAGCTCGTCGGCTGAAGCAGCACGCGGACGGTCTTGGTCGGCGCGGTCCCGAGCACCGTGCCCTTGTAGTAGTGGGCGAGGATCGCCTGGTAGGCCATGCCGCGCTTCGCGAACCCGTAGGCGCCGTACTGGCTCATCCCGATCCCGTGTCCGAAGCCGCGGCCCTTGATCTTCCATCGCGCCGCCTCGGCACTCGCCGGAGCCACCGCCAGAAGGGCTGCGACAAGAATCAGCGTCGATGCGGCCAGTGCGCGAAGGGTCGCTCGCATCCTCTCCAGCTAACTGAATCCGCCGGTCGGAGTTGCGGTCGGACAGTGCTGGTCAGGTACGTTGGCGCCCATGCCGGCCGGGGACGCGTACGCGGAGTTCGCTGAGCAGCACGGGCTCGCCCACAGCGAGACGCTGCCGACCGAGCCGCTCACCCCCCTGCTCACCTACGGCAGCGGGCTCGGGCCGGCGATGAAGGGGCGGCTGCCGAACGGCCCCGAGGCCTCGGTCGGCCGCTTCTCCTACGGCCGCTTCACCTTCAACCTCGCGGTCACCGAGGCGCCGGAGTCGACGGCGTTCGCGCCACGGGTCCTCTGCATCAACAAGGGACGCAGCGTCTCCGACACCCACTACGGGTTCGAGGTCCGCACCGGCCGCCTCTGGACCGAGAGCGAGAAGCTCAACCAGCGCTACGAGGTGACGATCAGCCCCTACCAGGACGACAACTGGATCCGGCAGCTGTTCATCCCCACCTTCATCGACTACCTCGCCGAGCACCCGCTCGAAGACGTCTCCTTCGAGCTCGCCTTCGGGACGATCTGCACCAGCGTCGAGCGCGACGAGATCGACCTCGAGTCGCTCGGTCAGCTCTGCGATGCTGCTTCGACGATCACGACGCGCGTCACAGAAGAGTCGAAGGAGTAGCCGGTGCAGATCAACCGCACCGGATACGGGCTCCTCGCGCTCTTCGGACTCGGCGGGATCGGCTTCATCCTCCTGCTGCCCTGGAACCCGATCGGCTACATCTGGGTCGCGGTCACCCTGGGGCTGATCGTCTATGCGTTCCGCGAGCGGTTCAAGGGCAAGCGGAAGATGGAGGTGTTCAAGAGCGGCATCCGGGGCAAGGCGACGATCGTCGAGGCCGGATCCGGGATGGTCGTCAACGATCAGCCGCGAATGAACTTCAAGCTCGACCTCGACGTTCCCGGGTTGGAAGCTCGCCAGGTTGAGCACACCGAGATCGTCTCCAACTTCGTCGCCCAGCGGATGCGGCCCGGGATGGTGTTGCCGGTCGTCCTCGACCCGAAAAAGCCCGAGGACCTGGTGCTGGTCTGGTGAGCGGCGCCACCGACCACAAGCTGCTCGTCGCCGGCGACTGGGTCGAGACCGACGAGTGGGCGGAGGTCAAGAGCCCCTACGACGACAGCGTCGTCGGCCGCGTGCCGGTCGGCGACGCGGAGCTCGTCGACAAGGCGGCAAAGGCCGCGTCAGAGGCATTCGAGGCCGGCGAGTTTCCCCAGCACGAACGCGCCGCGGTGCTCGAGCGCGCCGCGCGCCTGGTCGCCGATCGCGAGGACGACCTCGCGGCGACGATCTCCGCCGAGGCCGGCAAGCCGATCAAGACCGCGCGGATCGAGGCGCAGCGCTGCGTCGACACGCTGACGCTCTCGGCGGTCGAGGCCCGCAAGCTGACCGGCGAGACGGTGCCGATGGAGGGCGTCGCCGCCGGCGAGGGCAAGGTCGGGATCGTGCTCCGCGTCCCCTACGGCGTCGTCGGCGCGATCAGCCCGTTCAACTTCCCGCTCAACCTCGTCGCCCACAAGCTCGGCCCCGCGATCGCGGCCGGCAACGCAATCGTGCTCAAGCCCGCCGGCCAGACCCCGATCTCGGCGATCAAGCTCGCCGAGGTGCTGCTCGACGCCGGCCTGCCGGAGAACTGGCTGAGCGTGATCTGTGGATCCGGCTCCGATGTCGGCGACGCGATCGTCAAGCACGAGCTCACCGGCGCGATCACCTTCACCGGCTCGTCTGCGGTCGGTTGGGGGATCCGCGGCGACGTCCCCCACAAGAAGGTCAACCTCGAGCTCGGCTCGACCGCGCCGCTGGTCGTCAACGAGGACGGCGACTGGGAGACCGCGGCCGAGAAGGCGAAGCTGCACGCCTACTCGCACGCAGGCCAGAGCTGCATCTCGATCCAGCGGGTGCTCCTTCACCAGGCGATCGCCGACGAGTTCACCGCCAAGTTCATCAAGGAGGTCGAGTCGCTGGTCGTCGGCGACCCGGCCGACGAGAACACCGACGTCGGCCCGCTGATCTCGACCGGCGACCGCGACCGGGTCAAGGAGTGGATCGACGAGGCCGCCTCGGGCGGCGCCGAGCTGCTCACCGGCGGCGAGCTGGTCGACGAGGACCGCTGCCTCGCCCCGACGGTGATCAAGGATCCGAAGACCACCGACAAGGTCTGGTGCGAGGAGGTCTTCGGCCCGGTTGCGACGATCAACACCTTCGCCTCATTCGACGAAGGCCTCGAGATGGCGAACGACGCCCACTACGGCCTCCACGCCGGCGTCTTCACACGCGATCTCGGCCGCGGCCTTGAGGCGGGACGCAGGCTCGAGTTCGGCGGCGTGCTGATCAACGAGGTGCCGACCTTCCGCGCCGACCTGATGCCCTACGGCGGCGTCAAGGACTCGGGCAACACCCGCGAGGGCCCCGCCTACGCGATCCGCGAGCTGACCGAGGAGCGGCTGGTCACGCTGCAGGGCTGATCGGAGTAAGGTGCGCCCCGATGCACGGGGAGCGCAGGAAAAGGATCTGGATCGCCGGGCTTGCGGCCGCGCTCGCGCTGTTCGCCTTCCCCGCCGCCGGAAGCGCGGCGACGCTGGTCGTCGATGATCCCGACGACGAGCTCGTCGATAACGCCGACTGCACGCTTCGCGAGGCGATCGACAGCGCCAACGGAACCGTCGACACTTACGACGACGAGTGCGGAGCCGGCGAGGAGATGCAGGCGGACACGATCAACTTCGACGCCGCGTTCACCGGCACGACGCTCGCCATCGATGGCGACGCTGAAGAAAACAACCAGACCGGTGACCTCGACAGCACAGACGACCTGACGATCGCCGACAACAACGGCGGCGCGCGGGTCGAGATCCGCGGCGACCCGATGGACGCCGACCCCGACCGGGTTCTGCAGGCGATCGGCAGCGACCTGAGCCTCGACCACGTCACGATCCGGGACGGTCTCCAACGGGTCAATCCCGGAGGTGGGCTGCTTTTCAACGGCGGCGCCACCGGTGCGCTCGACATCAACGACACGCTGATCACCGACAACGTGGCCAACGCGCCCGGCGCCGGCCAGAGCGGCGGCGGGCTCCACTCCGACGGCGGCGGGCCGATCACGATCACGAACTCGATCATCTCCAACAACCGCGCGGGCGGCGGAGGGATGAACAATGAGGACGGTAACGGCGGCGGCGTCAGCCTCACCTTGAATGCCAACACGGCGACGATCACCAACACGGACATCACGGGCAACCGCGCCGGCGGCGGCGCCGGGCTCAACTCCGACGGCCAGGGCGGCGGTCTTTCCGCGGGCGGAGTTCTGGGCGCCACCCTGACGCTCACCGACACCGACATCACAATGAATGAAGCTGGCGGCGGAAGCGGCGGCTCGTTTGGCAACGGCGGCGGTGCGATGTTGATCGCCCCGAGTGCGTTCGACGCCGACTTCACGGGTGGCAGCATCAGCGACAACAAGGCCGGAGGCAACGGTGGCACGGGCCTCGGCAATGGCGCCGGCCTGTTCCTCGACGATGGGCTCTCATCCCCGACGCTGAACAGCGTCGACGTGCAGAACAACACCGCAGGCGGCGGGATCGACAACGCCCAGGGAATCGGCGGCGGGATCCTCACCCAGTCTTCGCTCACCGTCGACAGCGGATCGGTGGTGAGCGGCAACGATGCCGGTGCCAGCTCGATGGGCTCCGGCGACGGCGGCGGGATCGAGGTCGACGACTCCGCCGGCGCTCCAAGCCTCTCGGTGCTCAACTCGACGGTCAGCGACAACCACGCCGGCGGATCCGTCGCACCCGCCACCGGGATCGGCGGCGGCGTCAACATGGAGGGAGAGGGCAACCTGCTGATAACCGCGAGCACGCTGCAGGGCAACACGGCGACGGCCACCGGGGGCGCGGTCAACCGAACCGAGCCCGACATGGGCAGCGACCCAAGCGACTCGATCGAGTTAACGACGGTGGCCAACAACTCGGTCGGGAGGGCGGGTACGCAGTCGGCCGGCGGCGGGCTGGTCTTCATTACGAGCGGTGACCTCGGCATCAACCGCAGCACGATCTCCGACAACTTCACGCAGGGAGGGGTCGGCGTGCTTCCGAACTTCGGCGGCGGGATCCTGTTCGCGAGCGCCCAGGGCTCGGGCAGCGGCGGCGGGTCCATGGACCCCGGCGAGATCTTCATGACCAACTCGACGATCGACGGCAACCGGGCCGCGGGCGGGGCCGGGTTCGGCGGCATCGGCGGCGGCCTTGCGACGTTCACCGGACCCACGAGCGCGCTTTTCCGCGCCGAGGGCGAGATTCTCCACTCGACGATCTCCGACAACGAGGCCGACCCCGACGGCAGCGGTGGCGCGGGCGGCAACCTGCACCTTGAGGGAGCCACGGCGGGGCTGTTCGACATCGACAGCTCGATCGTCACGGGCGGGATCGGTGCGAGCGGCGACGAGAACTGCGACGCCGCGGTGGGCGTGATCAACTCCACCGGCGGAAACGTGGAAGGCCCGGCCGGGACCGGAGGCCTGCCGACCAACCAGTGCGAGTTCGACCAGCCCGGCGGCGTCGACATCCACGCCGATCCACTGCTCGCGCCGCTGGCCGGCAACGGCGGCCCGACCCAGACGCGAGGACTTTTCGTCGGCAGCCCGGCGATCGACCTGATTCCGAACCCGGACTGCATGTCCGGAATCGATCAGCGCGCCGTCACCCGTCCGGTCAGCGGCGGCTGCGACTCGGGTGCCTTCGAGGGCTCGGTGCCGCTCCCGTCCACGCCCCCGCCTCCGGGAGGCGGATCGACCACCCCGGCTGCGAGCGCACCCACCGCGGTGGTCCCGACGGCCGCCCAGCGCAAGAAGTGCAAGAAGGGCCGCAAGCTGAAGCGCGGCAAGTGCGTCAAGAAGAAGAAAAGGAAGAAGTAGCCGCGAGCTAGGCGGCAGCCCTTGCGACCGCGCGCAGCCAGCGCCTCCTGATCAGCGCCGAGAACGGCCCGACAAAGAACCAGTAGCGGCGGAAGGCGCGCCGCGCCCACTCATCGGTCGGGACCACCTGCGTCTCGGTGACCAGCTTCGAGCGCCCCTCGCCGGCGGGCTCGCCGCGCAGGGTGGTCGCAGCCTTGAAGCTGTGCGGCTCACTCCACGTCTCCCAATCCGAGGCGCTCTTCAACCGCGGACCCTTGTCGCCGCCGCGCGGCGTCCAGACCCCGGCGCCGAGCCCGATGACGACTTCCCGGGGCTCGCGCTGCAGAAAGACGAACTGGTTCTCGCCCATGAAGTCGAGGATCGTCTCCCCCTTCTCGGAGTCGAGTCCCCTGAGTTTGAACAGGGCCATGATCACCGGGTCGGCCGCTGCCGGGACCTCGAGCGCGAGCTCGACAGCGCGCTCGGCTGAGGCGTCGATGATCCGCTCGTGGGTCTCCGAGGCGATCGGGTCGGTGATCCAGTCCTCGATCGGCATCGGGGCTAGTCGTGCGGGCGCGCCATCTTCTGGTGGTCGAGCGCCTCGTCGAGGATCTTCTCGTCGACCCCCATCTCGAGCGCGACCTCTCGCAGCGGCCGGCCTGATGCGGCTGCCTCCTTGACGATTTCGGCTCCCTTGTCGTAGCCGATGTGCGGGTTGAGCGCGGTCGCGGTCGCGAGCGTCGCCTCCGCGTGGCGCTGGAGCATCTCCTCGCTCGCCTCGACCCCCTGGACGAGCTTCGAGTCGAGCAGCCGCGACGCCGAGCCGAGCAGCTTGACCGAGTCGAGCAGGTTGCGGGCGATCAGCGGGATGCGCACGTTGAGCTCGAACTGACCCTGGGTGCCGGCGACGGTGATCGCGGCGTCGTTGCCGATCACCTGGTCGCCGACCTGGATCACGACCTCGCAGATCACCGGGTTGACCTTGCCGGGCATTATCGAGGAGCCCTTCTGGAGCTCGGGCAGCCGCAGCTCGGCGAGGCCGGCGCGCGGCCCCGAGCCCATCAGCGCGAGATCGTTCGCGATCTTGATCAGCGAGACCGCGACCACCTTCAGCGCTCCCGAGAGCTCGACCAGCGCGTCGCGGTTCGCCTGCGCCTCGAAGGGATCAAGCGGCGCCGAGATCTCGAGCCCGGTCTCGGCGGCGAGCAGCTCGCGCACCTTGGCCGCGAACTCGGGGTGGGTGTTGAGCCCTGTCCCGGTCGCGGTGCCGCCGAGCGGGATCTGGCCGACGTGGCCCAGCGTCGCGTTGACGCGCTCGATCCCGAGCCGGATCTGCGCCGCGTAGCCGCCGAACTCCTGCCCGAGCGTGACCGGGACCGCGTCCATGAGGTGGGTGCGGCCGGCCTTCACGTGCCGGTCGAACTCGCCGGCCTTCTGCTCGAGCGAGGCGGCGAGCCCGTCGAGCGCCGGCAGCAGGTCGTTGGTCACCTCGCCGAGCGCCGCCAGATGGACGGCGGAGGGAAAGACGTCGTTCGAGGACTGGCCCATGTTGACGTGGTCGTTGGGGTGCGCATCATCGCCGGCCAGCTTTGCGATCACCTCGTTCGCGTTCATGTTCGAGGAGGTCCCCGAGCCGGTCTGGAAGACGTCGATCGGGAACTGCTCGTCGTGCTTGCCCGCTGCGACCTCGTCGCCGGCCTTCGCGATCGCCTCGGCGATCCCCTTGTCGAGCCCGGCGAGCTCGGCGTTTGCGCGCGCCGCCGCCGCTTTCAGCCGCCCAAGCCAGCGGATCACCGGTACGGGCACGGTCTCCCCTGAGACCGGGAAGTTCTCTACCGCTTTCGTTGTCTCCGGGCCCCAGAGATCGTCAGCCATCACGCTGCCCGGCAGCGTATCCAGTTCCGAACGAGCGCTCGAACTCGGCCGGCAGCAGATCGTCGGGGCTGAAGCGCGCCGCGGAGTCGACGCGGCGGACGAGGTCGGCGTGAATGCCGCCGGTCTCGCTGGCGCCCTCCTGGACCGCGCCGACCAGGTAGCCGAGCTGAACCGCCTCGGGGCCGCCCGGATCCTCGCGCGCGGCGACGTTGAGTTGCGTGGCCGCGGTGACGATTGACTCTCCCGCGGCGGTCAGCTCGCCCGATCCCTGGCCGGGCACGAGGCAGTCGCTGATCGGAGTTTTGCCGTCGAGCCGCACCGGCTCGGGCGCCGCCTCGAGCGCGGCCAGGTAGGACTGCGCATCGCCCAGACAGGCGACGGGGGTGTCCTCGTCCTCGGAGCCACACGCCCCGATCGCGAGCGAGGCGACGGCGAAAAAGAAGACGGCAGACGCGCGGAGCATCGGGGTGATCCTAGACGCGTAGGATCGGCGCCATGGCCGAGCCGCAGTTCATCGACCTGACCCAGCTCCGGCGCGGCTACGAGGCGATCGGGCATCAGGACTGGAACACCGCCACCGAGCACTACCACCCGGGGATCGAGTGGGTCGACCCTCCCGCGATTCCCGGCGGCGGCACCCACAGCGGCATCGTCGAGATCCGCGACGCCTGGAAGGCGTGGGGCGAGTCGTGGCAGAGCTGGGAGGTAATCCCGCTTGAGATGACCGTGCGCGGCGACCAGGTCCTCGTCCACACGCAGATCAAGGGCGTCGGGGCGGGAAGCGGCGCCGAGGTCGAGCTCACCTACTGGCAGCTGTGGACCTACCGCGACGGACAGGTGATCCGCCAGCAGGGCTTCCAGCGCCGCGAACAGGCCGAGGCCGCGATCGCCGCTGAGGGAGGCGACTCCTAGACTCCCCCGCTCGTGAGCAAGTTCCGAGCGGTAGACCCGAAGCAGTCCTTCCCCGAGCTCGAGGAGCGGATCCTCGAGCGCTGGCGCGAGGGCAAGGTCTTCGAGCGCTCGCTCGAGAACCGCGCCGACGCGCCGATCTGGAGCTTCTACGAGGGCCCGCCCACCGCCAACGGCCGGCCGGGCTCCCACCACGTCTTCTCGCGGGTCTTCAAGGACATCTACCCGCGCTTCAAGACGATGACCGGGTACCGGGTGCCGCGCAAGGCGGGCTGGGACTGCCACGGCCTGCCGGTCGAGCTCGAGGTCGAGAAGGAGCTCGGCATCTCCTCGAAGGAGGAGATCGAGGAGTACGGGATCGCCGAGTTCAACGCCCGCTGCCGCGAGTCGGTGTTCCGCTACGTCGATGACTGGCGCAAGCTCACCGAGCGAATCGGGGTCTGGATCGACCTCGACGACCCCTACGTCACGCTCGACAACTCCTACATCGAGTCGGTCTGGTGGGCGCTGCGCAAGATCTGGGACGACGACCGCCTCTACGAGGGCCACAAGGTCGTCCCCTACTGCAAGCGCTGCGGGACCGCGCTCTCCTCGCACGAGGTTGCGATGGGCTACCACGACATCGAGGACCCCTCGGTCTACGTGAAGCTGCCGGTCTCCGAGCCCGCCGCGAGCGACCAGATCCCGGAATCGCCGATCGAACCCGGCGACCAGCTGCTGGTCTGGACGACGACGCCGTGGACGCTGATCTCGAACGCCGCGGTCGCCGCTGGGCCCGAGATCGAGTACGTGCGCGTCAAGCAGGGAGACGAGGTCTTCGTGCTCGCCCGCGACCGGGTCGAAGCCGTGTTCGGCGAGGAAAAGCCGGAGGAGCTCGCGCACTTCCCCGGCGAGGCGCTCGCCGGCACCTCGTATGAACCGCCCTTCGAATACGTCACCGACTTCGGCGAGCGCGGGCACACCGTGCTGCTCGCCGATTTCGTCACGACCGAAGAGGGCACGGGGTTGGTCCACACCGCGATCGCCTTCGGCGAGGACGACTTCCGGCTCGGCCAGCAGTACGGGCTCAAGCTCCAGAACCCGGTCAAGCTCGACGGCAGCTTCGACGAGCGGGTCCCTGACTTCCAGGGCAAGTTCGTCAAGGACGCCGATCCGGAAATCGTCGCCGCGCTCGAAAAGTCCGGGAAGCTGCTGCGCGCCGAGACCTACGAGCACGCCTACCCGCACTGCTGGCGCTGCGACACGCCGCTGCTCTATTACGCGAAGGCGAGCTGGTACATCCGCACGACCGAGGTCCGCGACGCGATGCTCGCCGGGAACCGCGAGATCGACTGGCACCCCGAGCACATCCGCGACGGCCGCTTCGGCAAGTGGCTCGAGAACAACGTCGACTGGGCGCTCTCGCGCGACCGCTACTGGGGAACGCCGCTGCCGGTCTGGGAGTGCGACGAGGCCGAGTGCGAGCAGCGCTTCTGCGCCGGCTCGGTCGCGGACCTGACCGAGAAGGGCGGCGAGGTCCCCGACGACCTCCACCGCCCCTACATCGACGAGGTCAGCTGGGCCTGCGAGCGCGAGGGATGCGGCGGCACGATGCGCCGCGACGCGGCGGTGATCGACACCTGGTTCGACTCGGGCTGCATGCCCTTCGCCCAGTTCCACTACCCGTTCGAGAACGAGAAGACCTTCGAGGAGCGCTTTCCGGCCGACTTCATCTCCGAGGCGATCGACCAGACCCGGGGCTGGTTCTACACGCTGCTCGCCAACTCGACGCTGCTCTTCGATCAGCCCAGCTACCGGGCCTGCGTCTGCCTCGGGCTGATCCTCGACCCCGAGGGGCAGAAGATGTCGAAGAGCAAGGGCAACGTGGTCGAGCCCGGCGACGTGATCTCCCGTCACGGCGCCGACGCCTTCCGCTGGTACTACTTCACCGCCCAGCAGCCCTGGTCGGGGTACCGCTTCTCGGTCGAGGCGGTCGGCGAGACGGTGCGCCAGTTCCTGCTCCAGCTCTGGAACACGTACTCGTTCTGGGTCCTGTACGCGAACACCGAGGGGATCGAGGCCGGGGATCCACCTGGTCCGCCGAGTGAGGGCGCCACCGACCTCGACCGCTGGGCGCTCTCGCGGCTGCAGCGGACAACGACCGCTGTCCGCGAAGGCCTCGAGAACTTCGACTCGACGAGCTCAGGGCGGGCGATCGCCGACTTCGTCGAGGAGCTCTCGAACTGGTACGTCCGCCTCGGCAGGCGGCGCTTCTGGGAGGGCGACGCGGCCGCCTTCGCGACCCTGCGCCACTGCCTGGTCGAGGTGGCGAAGCTGCTCGCCCCGTTCACGCCCTTTCTCGCCGAGGAGCTCTACACGAACCTGGTTGGCGGTGAGGCGGGCGAGTTCGGCGAGCTCCCCGACTCGGTCCACCTCGCCGACTACCCAACCACTTCTGCGGAGCTGAGGGACGAGGAATTGGAAGCCGGGATCGAGGCGGTGCGGCGCACGGTCGAGCTCGGCCGCGCCGCGCGCGCCCAGGCCAAGGTCAAGATGCGCCAGCCGCTCGCCAAGGCGGTCGTGGTCGCCTCCGATGCCGAGCGCGAGGCGATCGAGCGCTTCGAGCCGGTCGTCGCCGGAGAGCTGAATGTGAAGGAGGTCGAGTTTGTCGCCGAGCAGGGCGAGCTGGTCAGCTACAGCGCCAAGCCCAACTACCGCGCGCTCGGGCCGCGCTTCGGCAAGCAGATGCCGCAGGTCGCCGCCGCGGTCGAGTCGCTCGACGCGCAGCACGTCGCCGACAAGCTCGAGCAGGGCGCCGAGGTCGGGGTCTCGATCGACGGCAAGGACCACTCGCTCGGGCCCGACGACATCTCGCTCGTGATGGAGCCGCTCGACGGATACGAGGTCGAGGCCGAGGCGGGGCACGCCGTCGCGCTGGCGCTCGAGCTCGACGACGAGCTGCGACGCGAGGGGCTCGCGCGCGAGATCGTCCACGCGGTCCAGAACGCGCGCAAGGAAGCGGGGCTCGAGGTCTCGGACCGGATCGAGCTGCGGCTGGCCGGCGACGACGAGCTGCTCGAAGCGGCCCGCGAGCACGAGGCCTACGTCAGCGGCGAGACCCTCGCGACCTCGGTCGCCTACGACGAGGACGACGTGGGGGCGACGGCCTCGATCGAGGGCCGCGAGCTCGAGATCGGCGTCGAGCGGGCCTAGGTCCTGGGGCGGCGCCGCCCCGTGGCGCTCAGGGGAAAACCGGATTGTTCCGCGGCGACAGGTAGTCGGCAAGCTCGGTGAAGAGGCCTTGGCTGTACGCCTGGCCCCCATTGGCGGCCGCCGCGGTCGGGCCCATCGTCGTCGTCAAGGCGATCGTGAGCTTCCTCGAAGGCAGGTAGCCGCTCACTCCCGCGTACCCGAACAGCTGCGGGTTCTGGAGCTGCCATCCGGAGGAGAGGATCATGCCGAGCCCGTAGTAGAGGCTCTGGTTGAACGCGGGAAACGGTTTTGCGGTGGGCACCGGCGCGAACTGCTCGCGCCGTGACCGGCTCGAGATCAGCTCCCCGGTGCCGATCGCGCGCGCCGCCTTCGCGACGTCGCCGATCGTCGAGCTCATCGTGATGCCGCCGTTGATCGTCGGCGACGGGCTCCAACCGGTCGAGTTCTCGTAGAAGCCTCGCTCGGCGTCCCACGCCTGCAGCACGGGCGCGGGCATCGCCGGAAACTCGGAGATCTGGGTCTGCCGCAGGCCGAGCGGCTGCAGCACCCGCTTGTTGAGCAATTCGGCGTTCGAGGTACCCGTCGCCGCGTGCAGCGCCAGGGCGAGGGAGAGGAAGTTCGCGTGGGCGTAGTAGAAGCAGCTTCCCGGGGCGCAGATGGTCGGCAGCGCGAAGGCGGCGTTGAGCAGCTCATCCGCGGTCCACTGCTTGAAGGGGTTGGCGTAGATCGCCTCGACCGTCGGCTTGTTGTTGAAGAGGAAATCGGGATAGCCGGAGGTCATGCTGGCCAGCATTCGCAACGTGACGAGATTGGCGTTGGGCAGGGTGGGGATGTACTTCCCCACCGGGTCGTCGAGCGAGACGACGCCCTCGTCGACGAGCTGGAGCAGCAGGTTGACCTCGAACGGGATCGCGATTGCGCCGATCCGGAAGTGCATCTTCGTGGTGGCGGGGATTCCCGGGGCGGAATCGCCCTGGGCGGTGGTGACAAGGTTGCGGCCTTTGGTGTCGACTCGGACGATCGCGGCGTTCAGATCGTTGGCCGCCATGAACTGCCGGACCCTCCGCTTGATCGCGCGGCTCACGTCCGTGCGGCTCTTGCAGCCGGCCGAGGTCTTGACCTGGTCGCGCTTGCACGCCGCCGCGGCGGGCGGCGGGCTGAGCGCCGACAACAGGAGCGCGAGACCCGCAGCGACCACAAAGAGTCCCGGCCACCAAATGCTGCTTTCTCGTCTCACCACCACGACGCGACCCTATCTACACTCGGGGGCGAATGGAGCTGGGAAGCGACACCAAGGCCGTGCTGCTCGCCGCCGGGCTGATCTTCCTCTGGGCGCTGCTCCTCGGGGTCTGGAAGTACCGCGTCATGTCGGCGAGCCCGAAGGGCGAGGGCCATCCCTACATCGACACGGCGCACCGCGCCGCGCTGCTCTACTCGTTTGCGACGCTGCTGCTGGCGGTGTTCGTCGAGCTCAGCGGCTTCAGCACGCCCATCAACCTGGTTGCGGCCTTCGCGACGATCTTCTTCTTCGTCGCCGCGATCGGGATCTACACAGTCAGCGGCGCCACGGATTGGACCGACAACCATTTCCGCAACCCGATGACGAGCGGCATTCACCCCTATATGTGGGCGCTGCTCGTCACCGAGATCGCCGGCTTCACGATCCTGCTAGCCGGCTTCGTCGACGGGCAGATTCTCTAGGCGGCCCTAGGCGAGGGCCGGCTCGAGCTCTGCCTCGAGCCGCGCCTTCGGCATCGCGCCGACGACCTTCTTCGCGACCTCGCCATCCTTGAACAGGATCAGGGTCGGGATCGAGAGCACCTCGTATTTGGCTGCGGTCTGCGGGTTGTCGTCGGTGTTGAGGCTGACGATCTTCAGGTCGTCGCGCTCGCCGTCGATCTCCTCGAGCACCGGGTGGACGACGCGGCAAGGACCGCACCAGGGGGCCCAGAAGTCAACGAGGATAGGGCCGCTGCCTTCGAGGACCTCGGACTGGAAGTTGGCGTCGGTTACGTCGGGGAGCTTGCCGCTCAATGTGGTCTCCTCAGTTGTCTCGGTTGGTCGGTGCGATCTGGTTGCGTCGGTTACTTCTCAATACTATACAAAATGAAGCAAGGCCCGTCTCACTTACTGCCTCGGCCGGCGTCTGCGGCTCGGCACCCGCCAGCGTAACGTCGGGACCCGCCAGATGGCCTCGGCGACGATCGCCCGGCTCATCTTAGATGCCCCGATCTGCCGCTCCCTGAACACGATCGGCACCTCTTTGACGTCGAATCCGGCGCGGATCGCGCGGTAGGTCATCTCGACCTGGAACGCGTAGCCCTTCGACTCGACCTTGTCGAGGTCGATCGCCTCGAGCACATCGCGCTGAAAGACCTTGAAGCCGCCGGTCAGGTCGCGGACCCCGATCCCGAGCATGATCCGGGCGTAGGCCGAGCCCCCGCGGCTGATCGCGCGCCGCATCGGCCCCCACTCGGTCACCCCGCCGCCCTCGACGTAGCGCGACCCGAGCACAAGGTCGGTGTCCGCGGCGGCGTGCAGGAGCGCGGGCACATAGGTGGGGTCGTGAGAGAAGTCCGCGTCCATGGTCACGATCAGATCGGCGCCGCCGGCGAGCGCCTCGCGAAAGCCGGCGATGTAGGCGGGCCCGAGGCCTTCCTTCCGTTCGCGGTGTAGAACGCGCACATCGGGGGACGCCGCTGCAAGCTTGTCCGCGACATCGCCGGTGCCGTCAGGTGAGTTGTCGTCGACGACGAGGATCTGGTGCGATCCGGGCTCGGCGGCGAGCTGGCCGCGGACCGCGGCGACGAGCGCCTCGAGGTTCTCGGCCTCGTCGTAGGTCGGCAGCACGACCCAGACGCTTTCCGGCTTAGGTTGTCCGCTGCGGGATCTCACGACGCCGTCGCCGGCCCGAGCACCCGGTCGGTGTAGTCGTTTCGGAATCGCCCGCCGGGGTCGAGGCGAGCCCGCACCCGCTGAAAGTCCTCCCATTTCGGGTAGCGGTCGGCGAGGGTCTCGGCGGTCTGGAAGTGGCGCTTGCCCCAGTGGGGGCGGCCTCCGTACCCGTTCATGATCTCCTCGACGCCGCGGAAGTAGGGCTCCCAGGGCATGCCCTCGAACATGTGGACCGCGATGTAGCAGGTGTCGCGCCCCTCGGCGGTGGACAGCGGTGCTTCGTCGGCGCCCACGAAGCGGACCTCGATCGGGAAGCTGACCGCGAGCTCGGGGCTCTCGGCGAGCGAGATCACCTTCGGGAGCACCTCGGCGGCGTGTCGGCGCGGGACCGCGTACTCCATCTCGGTGAAGCGGATCCGGCGCTGGCTGGCGAAGACCTTGTAGGAGCGGTCGACCTTCTCACCGCCGGTGAATCCGCGCTCGGCGAGCCGCGCAAGCTTCGGGATCGCCTTCGGCCGCATCCGGCCGTAGCGAGCGATCAAACCCATCCCGTAGTTCTCGAGCAGCACCTCGTCCACCCACTCGGCCGCTCGATTCTTCGGCCGGGGTTCCTGATCTGTGCGCTCGCTCTTGCGCAGCAGCGCGGTTTCGGTGTGGGGGAAGACGTAGAACTCGAAGTGGTCGGAGCCGTCGGCGAGCTCGTCGATCCGCTCCAGGGTCTCATCAAGCGGCAGCGGCGAGTCGACCCTGCGGATCGTGAAGGCGGGCACGGTCCGGAACGTGATCGTCGCCATGATCCCCAGCGCGCCGAGCGAGACCCGCACGGCGGCGAGCATCTCCGGGTCGGTGCCGTCGATCTCGACCACCGAGCCGTCGCCGATCACGACCTCGACCGCCTCGATCTGCGAGGAGATGTTGCGGAAGCTCGAGCCGGTGCCGTGGGTCGCCGTCGCAACCGCTCCGGAGGCCGATTGCTTGTCGATGTCGCCGAGGTTCTCCATCGAGCGGCCGTGGTCGACATAGAGCCGCTCGTTCATCTCGCGGAGGCCGATTCCGGCCTCGACCTTGGCGAGGCCGGACTCGGGGTCGACCTCGAGCAGCCGGTTCATCTTCGAGACGTCGACCATCACCCCGCCCGTGCAGGCGATGTCGGTGAACGAGTGCCCCGAGCCGGCGGCACGGACCGTGAGCCCGTCGTCGGCGGCACGGCGAACGACGTCGCTGAGCTCGCCGAGCGATTCCGGGCGCTCGATCCGCGCCGGGGTGCAGCGCTGGTCGCGCGCCCAGTTGCGCCACTCCTTGGCCGTCCCATTCGCCATTCAGCGGAGAGTAGTCAGCGGCGTTTGTCGCCGCTCGCAAGGCGCTTCAGCTCGCGCCCGAGCGCCTTCTCGACCGCATCCGACATCACGACCTCGAACACGGCGACGAGCGACTGGCTTGCGAGCGGGCGCAGTCGCTCGAGCGCCTCGGTCACCTCGGGCCAACCTTCGGTCGGCTCGCCGCTCGCCTGGAACGGGCGCCAGACCTCCTTCAGGAACAGCTCGACGTAGGCGCGGGCGATCGCCTTCGAGTTGTCCTGGAGCAGCTTCACGACCTTGACCGCGGTCTCGGGGGCTATTCCGAGCTCGGCGAGCTCGCGCGAAGCGCGTCGAAGCCGCGGGCTCCGCACCTCCCACGTGCCGCCGCCGAGAGGCGTCACCAAGCCGAGCTTCTCGACCTTCCTGAGCAGTTCGGGGTTCTGCCCCCACTCTTCCTCGAGCTCTTTCGTGGTCACGACCTCCGGCTGCTCCTCGCCGAAGGCGCTGACCAGCGCACGCGAGAAATCGAGCGCCTCGCCGGGCGCCGAGGCGAGCCCGCCATCGAGCGCGCGCTCGACCGCCCGCAGGCTGAGGCCGGCCTCCTGGAGCTCGGTGATCAGCCTCAGCCGCTGCAGGTGTTCGTCGTTGTAGTAGCCGGTGCGGGCGCGGACCTCGGGGGCCGGAAGCAGTCCGCGCGACTGGTGGGCGCGGACGTTGCGCACGGTCATCCCCGCGCGGCGGGCGAGCGCATCGACGGTCATCTCTCCGGACTCCGGATCGCCTTTCGGTTTCTCCGTGACGTCGCTCACACAGACATCTTACCCCCGCCGTATGTGACATCAAATGGTGTAACGTTCCCGCGCGGTGGGTATGGACCACCGTGGGTATATGGAGCTAACGACGCAGATCACCGCACAACTGGCCGCAGCAACCGGCTCCGAGCCCGCTGGCGGCGCCGCGTTGGGCGAGGTCGTGCTCGCCACAGGCGGCGCGGCGCTCGCGACGACCGCGCTCATGATCGTCGCCTGGGCGCACCGCACCGGCCGCACCCAGCTTCTCGCGAGGCTCGCGGACTTCGCCTCGCGCTCGAGCGGCCTCGCCTCCTGGGCCGCCCTCCCCGCAATCGTCGCCACCGTGTCGCTTCTGATCGCCGTTCTCGGCATGTACTGGGACATCTCCCTGCACATCGACGAGGGCCGCGACGCCGGGCCGCTCGCCAACCCCGCCCACTACTTCATCCTCTTCGGCCTCTACGGGATCTGGATGGCGGGGATGCTCGCCTGCGTGCTCCCACAGGGCGGCGAGCGCCCCGGGCGCGCCGCGGTAAAGGTGATGGGCGACTGGTACGCGCCGGTCGGCGGCATCGTGCTGCTCGCCTGCAGCTCGTTCGCGCTGATCGGCTTCCCGCTCGACGATCTCTGGCACCGCGCCTTCGGGCAGGACGTGACGCTCTGGGGCCCGACCCACCTGATGCTGATCGGCGGAGCCGGGATCTCGCTGCTCGGCGTCGGCGCGCTCACTGTCGAGGGCGCCACCGAGGGCGAGCGGCCGACTGCCAGCCGCCCCGATGGCCTGCTGGCGCGATTCGGAGAGCTGTTCAGTCGCTACCGCGCCGGTGCCGCCTGCGGAGGTCTGCTTATCGGTCTCTCGACCTTCCAGGCCGAGTTCGACTTCGGTGTTCCTCAGTTCCGGTTCATCTTCGAGCCGCTGATGATCGCTTTCGCCGCTGGCTTCGCGCTCGTCACCGCGCGCATGTACGCCGGCCCCGGCGGCGCTCTGTTCGCGGCCGGCTTTTTCATCGTCGTCCGAGGCGCGCTGGCGCTGATCGTCGGCCCGCTGCTTGGCGAGACGACGCCCCACTTCCCGCTTTACATCGCCGAAGCCGCCTGCGTAGAGATCGCGGCGCTGTTGATCGCCACGCGCCGCGCTTACTCGTTCGGCGCGCTCGCGGGCGTGCTCGCGGGCACCGTTGGTTTCGCCGCCGAATACGGCTGGTCCCACCTCTGGATGCCGATCGCATGGCCGGAATCGCTGGTCGGCGAGGCGCTTGCGCTGACCGCGGTCATCGGGCTCGCAGCCGGGCTGCTGGGCGCCTTCGTCGGCAGCGCGTTCACGGTGCCGCTGAAGGGAGCCCGATACGCAGGCGCGCTCCCAGCCGTCGCCGGGCTGCTGGTGATCGTCGCCGTCATCGGGTACGGCCTGCGGACGAGTCCCGACGAGGGCGTTCGCGCCAACGTCGCCCTGCGGGAGGTCTCACCGCCGCCGAACCGCGAAGTCGAAGCCGACATCCGCATCGACCCCCCGAGTGCTGCCGCCGATGCCGACTGGGTCAACATCACCGCATGGCAGGGCGGCGGCCTGGTCATCGACGACCTGCGCCGCACCGGGCCGGGCAGCTTCGAGACCACCAAGCCGATCCCGGTCCACGGTGAGTGGAAGGCGATCCTCCGCGTCCATAAGCGTGATTCGATCAACGGCGCGCCGATCTTCATGCCGCGCGACGAGGCGATCCCGGCTCCCGAGGTCCCTGCAGCGGCCAGCTTCACGCGCACCTTTGTCGATGACAAGGAGGTCCTGCAGCGCGAGCAGAAGGACGACGTCGCGGCGGCGCTGCCGCTGGTCGCCTACGGCGTCGTCGGCACGATCGTGTTCGGCCTCGTGATGCTGCTCGGCTGGGCGCTCGACCGGCTCGGGCGCCGCTACGGACGCCCACCGTCGGGGACCGAGGCATCGGCGACCGAGCGCTCGCCCGCGGTACCAGCGGCGAGTTAGTCAGCCTCAGTTGTCGTTAACGATGAACTCGTCGAGCCGGCGCCTCGCCCTGCGGCGGGTGATCGCCTTCAGGATCGGGGTGCCGCCGAGCAGCTTCCCCGGCAGTCCCAGCGCCTGACCCATCCACTTGTGCAGATCGAAGTCGTCGACGTGGTCGGCGATCTTGCCGTCGGTGAAGTGGAAGCTTGCCCGGATGTCGTTGACGACGAGCCGCCCCGTATCGGGGAAGGTGTATGTGGCTCGCCAGTGCGCCGCGCCGGTCTCGCCTTCGGCGAAATGGCCGAGCAGCTCGACCTTCAGGTCCGATTCTTCGGGCTCGGTCAGCATCCGCCACATCTGGCCGGGCTCCCTGCCGCGAAGGTTCCGGAACACCGGGTCGGAGAAGCGCGCATCGGTCTGGTAGCAGGCGGCCATCGCATCGCCGTCGCGACGCGCGAAGGCGTCGTAGAAGCGGACGATGATCTGGGCGTTGTCGGGCAAGGCGGCAACAACATATACGGCTACCCTCAAATTCCCCGGAGGGGTGGCAGAGTCTGGCTTATTGCGGCAGCCTTGAAAGCTGTTGACCGGGTTCTCCCGGTCCGGGGGTTCGAATCCCTCCCCCTCCGTTCAACGGCAGCTCTACCCGGCGGGATAACGCCTATCTAGTTCCACACAACCTCGAGCTGCCTTTGGTCGCTCCTTTGCATTGGAGCAACGCCCAGCCCGCAACCCTGAGCGGCGACTATGTGTTCGCAAGCAACGATGAGTGCCAGGGCTCTCGCCGCCGTGGTCGCCGCCTGCGCGGCGCTGTTTCTGCCCGCGACCGCGGGCGCGGCGCCGTTCGCGCCGCCGCCGGGCCAGGTCTACGCCGGGGTTACCGACACCGCGATCGACGCCGACTTCAACGACTTCTCGGCGCTGGTCGGCAAGCCGCACCTGCCGATCGTGCAGGCCTTCCACACCTTCGGCACCAACCCGAGCGAGGCGCTGACGCGCTGGCGCGGCTACCGCGTCCGCGGCGTGCTCTCGATCTCGACCGCGCGCGGCTACGGACAGCCGGGGATCATCAGCCCGGCCGACATCGCCAGCGGAGAGGGCGACGACTACCTGCTCACCCTCAACATCGAGCTCGCCAAAACCCCGCAGATCACCTACCTGCGCTGGCTCGGCGAGATGAACAACGGCCACAACGCCTACTCGGCCTACGCGGCAACCGGATCGAGCCGCGGCTCGGAGTTCAGCCAGAGCGCCTACATCGATGCCTGGCGGCGAATGGCGATCATCGTCCGCGGCGGCGGCACCAGCGTCGACATCAACGCCCGCCTCTCGGCCGCCGGCCTGCCGCCGCTCCGCAAGGGCAGGGTCGCGATTCCGGCGACGCTCGCCGCCCCGAACGTCGCGCTGATCTGGTGCCCGCTCGTCTACGGCTCGCCGCGCACCAGCGGCCAGCGGCCCGGCATGTACTGGCCCGGCCCCGAGTACGTCGACTGGGTCGGCACCGACACCTACTCCAAGTACCCGGCCTTCCGGCACCTCGCCAAGTTCTACAAGCGCTACCGCGGCATGCCGTTCGCGCTCGGCGAGTGGGGGATCTGGGACGCCGACAACCCCGGCTTCGTCAGGGAGCTGTTCCGCTGGCGCCGCACCCGGCCGCGGGTCCGGATGATGATCTACCACACGAGCTTCGGCGGCCGGACGAACCCGCTCAGCCTGTTCCGCTACCCGCGCTCGGCGCGCGCGACCCGCTTCCACATGCGCGGCGTCGGCTACCCGGCCTACGCGCCCGAGTGGATGCCGGGCGCAGCGGGTTTCTAGCCCCGGCGATCGACCAACAGCGTCTGTGCGGCGCGGCCGATCGGGCCGCGCTCGTCGAGCAGCAGCGTGTCGCTGAGCCCGACCCCGGTCGGCTCGGGGCGGGTGACCGCGTCGAGCATCACCCATTCGCCCTCCGGCATCCGGTGCAGGTGGACGCTCAGATCGACGTTGATGAACAGGAAGCTGTCGAGGTGGACGGCGGCGCTAACCCCGTTGCCGGTGTCGGCGACGATCAGGACCCGGGTGAGCGGCGAGGGCCGCTCGCCGGCGACGAGCGGGTGGCGCATCCGCATCCAGACGACCGCCGGCCCCATCTCCAGAAACGCTCCGGAGACGAACCGGTACTCCATCCCGGTGTGATAGCCGGCGTCCTGGCCGGTGTCGAAGAACGGCTTCGGCTCGGCGTCCTCGGGCCGCGGCGGCGGCTCGGGCGCCTGCGGCTCGGGCTCAAGCTCGACCTCTTTGCGGCGCACCCGCCAGGCGGTGGCGCGGATCGCGGGCCCCTCTTCCGAGGAGAGCGTCGCCTCGATCAGCTCGACGCTGCGCCCGGGACGGACGATCTCGGCCTCGACCGTGAGCGACGCGATCGGGACCGGCCGCAGGATCTCGTAGGTGACCCGGCCGACCTGGGCCTCGGGGCCCTCGGGGCCGCCGATCCGACCGTCGCCGAGCCGCTCGATCTCGCGCCCGATCAGCGCCGCGGGCGGCCCGGCATGCTGGGAGCCGGGATCCCAGGGCCCGCGGGTGAGCTCGCTGGAGATGAAGCGCTCCCCGTCGCGCTCGTAGAAGGCCTCAGGCACGGCGGCGATCGCGGAGCCGGGCCACCAGCCCGGCGAGCACGTAGAGAATCGCCGTAATCGTGAAGAAGAACTTGAGGCCCGCGCAGACCGCCCCGAGCAGCGGGGCGAGGTCGCCGCCGCGACCCTCGAGCGCGACCAGCAGGCAGACGTTCTCGATCGCGTCGAAGGAGGCGCCGGCCGCCGCGGCCGGAACGGCAAAAGCGCCGAGCGCAGCGAGCCGGCTGCGGCCTCGGTGCGCCGCCCAGTCGCGGGTGGCGGCGGCCGCGAGCGTGAAGAAGAGGCCGTAGGCGATCAGATAGACGAAGTCCACCCGCAGCGAGAGCCGCGCGCGGTCGCGGCCGTCCTCTCCCCAGCCTGCGGTGATCTCCTCCGCCCGCTCCTCGTCGGCGGCGAACTCGAACTCGACGATCGAGGCACGGCCGTCGCCGAGCGTGCTCGGATCGATCGCCGAGAGGAAGACGAGCAGCGCAAGCGACAGGGCTCCGGAAAGGATCAGCGCGGTGCGGCGCGACATCGTCTGCCCGATACTCTCAAAACATGGAGAAGATCGAGAAGACCGAGGATGAGTGGCGCAAGGAGCTGACCCAGGAGCAGTACGACGTCCTGCGCAAGCACGGAACCGAACCCCCGTTCACCGGCATCTACAACGACGCCAAGGAGGACGGGATGTACCGCTGCGCCGCCTGCGGCTTGGCGCTGTTCGACTCCGACACCAAGTTCGACTCGGGGACCGGCTGGCCGAGCTTCTGGGAGCCCTCCGAGGACGACAACGTCGAGCTCGTCGAGGACAACAGCATGCTGATGAAGCGAACCGAGGTCCGCTGCGCGCGCTGCGGCAGCCACCTCGGGCACGTCTTCGACGACGGCCCGAACCCGACCGGGCAGCGCTACTGCATCAACTCCGCCGCGCTCGACCTCGACGAGGCCGGCGGGTCCGAGGACTCTGAGTAGCGGCCGGGCTTAGCGCCCGTTGCCGGCGCCGAGGTAGCTGAAGCGGACCGCTAGCGCGACCGCCTCGGTGCGGGTGTCGACTTCCATCTTCGCGATCGCGTTGCGGACGTGGGTGTGGACGGTCGCCGGGCTGAGCGTCAGCCGCTCGGCGATCTCCTTGACGCGAAGTCCCTCGGCGAGCAGCTCGAGCACCTGGCGCTCGCGCGGCGTGAGGTCGAGCAGCTTCTCGAGGTCGCCGGTTCCCTTCTTGAGGTCGGCGGCGATGAACGTGTCGCCGGCCGCGACCGCCTTCACCGCCTTGGCGATGTCGTCGGGCGGAGCGGACTTGAGCACGTAGCCGGAGGCCCCGGCGCGCATCGCGAGCTCGAGCAGGTCGGGCTGCGCGTGAGCGGTGAACACGATCACCTTCGTCTCGGGGCGCGCCTCGAGAATCTCCTTGGTCGCCTCGATTCCGTCGGTGCCCGGAAGCTCGATGTCGATGATCGCGACGTCGGGCTCGAGCTCGGTGACCCGCTTCACGACCTCGTCGGCGTCGGCTGCCTCACCGACGATGTTGACTCCCTTCGAGTCCGCCATGCGGGCCTTGATCGCTTCGCGGACGATCTCGTGGTCGTCGCAGAGGACGACGTTTTTGGCCTGACCGTTGCTCACTGGGTCGTTGGTATAGCGGAAGCGGCGCCGAACTGTCTCAGCGCCTCCGGCAATTGCACCGACCCGTCCTCCTGCTGACCGTTCTCGATCAGGGCAATCAACGTACGTCCTACTGCGACCGCGGTGCCGTTCAGGGTGTGCATCGACTCGTAGGGCTGCTCGGCCTTCGGCCGGAACCTGAGCCCGAGGCGGCGCGCCTGGAAGTCGGTCGTGTTCGAGCACGAGGTCAGCTCGCGGTAGCGCTCCTGGCTCGGGATCCACGCCTCGCAGTCGAACTTGCGCGCCGCGGGGGCGCCGAGATCGCCGACCGGGATGTCGACCACGCGGTAAGGGATCTCGAGCTCCTGGAGGATCCGCTCCTGGAGGGCGAGGATTCGCTCGTGCTCGGCCTCGGCCTCGTTCGGGGTCACGAACGAGAACATCTCGACCTTGTCGAACTGGTGGACGCGGAAGATGCCGCGCGTGTCGCGCCCACCGGCGCCGGCCTCGCGCCGAAAGCAGGTCGAGAACCCCGCGTAGCGCATCGGCAGCCGCTCGGCGAGGATCTCCTTCTCGTCGGCGTGCAGCGAGGCGAGTGACACCTCCGAGGTCCCGACCAGAAACAGCTCGTCCTTCGGAACCTCGTAGATCATCTCGCGCTCGCCGGGGAAGAACCCGGTCCCGTAGAGCGCCTGCTCGCGGACCAGGACCGGCGGCGAGACCGGCGTGAAGCCCTCCGCGCGGAGCGTCTCGAGCGCGTAACGGACGAGCGCCATCTCGACCATGACCAGGTCGCCGAGCAGGTAGGCGAAGCGGGTGCCGGAGAGATTGGCCGCGGCGTCCATCTCGATCCAGCCATGGCGCTCGCCGAGCTCGAGGTGGTCGACGGGCTCGAACGAGAAGCTCGGCACCTCGCCGACTCTTCGGAGGACCTCGGCGTCATCCTCGGTCTCTCCCTCGGGAGCGTCGGGGTGGGGAAGATTGGGGAGCGTCGCGAGCAGCTCGTCCTGTTTTTCCTTTAGCTCGGCGAGCTCGGGCTCGTGCTGCTTGATCTCATCCTTGAGCGCGCTCGAGCGCTCGCGCAGCTTGACGACGTCCGGGTCGTCGGCGTTGCCTGCCTTGGCGGCCTCCTCGACCTTGCCGGAGAGCTCCTTCTGCTCGGCGCGGATCTCCTCGGTCCGGGTGTTGAGCTCGCGGCGGCGCTCGTCGATCCCGAGCACCTCGTCGAGGGCATCGGCGGCCCCTCGCCTGGCCAGAGCCGTGCGAGCGGCTTCGGGGTCCTCGCGGATCCGCTTCAGGTCGAGCAAACGAGCGCGGCTCTACGGTCCGCCGGCGTCGACGGCTTCGCCCGGCCGCGGCGTGCTCTCGGCGTCGCCGCCCGAGTACTTCTCGACGAAGCGGGCGACGGCCTCGGCGTCCTTGCCGACGACGATGTTCTGGGGCATGATCGAGCCCGAGAAGCCGCCGTTGCGGATCGCGAACAGCGCGTCGTCGAAGGTCTCGGTGCGCTGGTCGAGGTTCGGGCCCTGAGCGCGGACGGCCCGCGTCCCCGAGCCCTGGGTGCCGGCCGCCTTCATCGTGTGGCAGCCCGAGCAGCGCTCGGCGAACAGGACCGCGCCGGTGTGAGTCGGATCCTCCTCGGGGACCTCGATCCCGGAGGTCCCGCACCCACCGACGACCGCCGCGGCGAGCGCCGATGCGAGTGCAATCGATCTACTGGCAGTGAGCCCAGCCACGCGGCGGCATCATACTTTTGGGCGACGTTGCCCGCCGACTCCGCTGACCCAGATGCCTTCCGCGCCGCGATCGGTGCATTCCCGACCGGGGTCACCGTCGTCACCGCGGTCGGGCCGAACGGCCCGTCGGGGGCGACAGCGAACGCCGTCACCTCGCTCTCGCTCGACCCGCCGATGATGCTGGCCTGCCTCGACCAGGGCTCGCGGACGCTGGCCTCGGTGCGCGCCGCGGGCGGATTCGCCGTCAACGTGCTCGGCGCCGGGCAGGAGGATCTGGCGCGGCGGTTCAGCACCAAGGACGACGAGCCTTCGAAGTGGGAGGGCGTCGAGTGGACTGAGCGCGACGGGATGCCGCGGATCGAGGGCGCGATCCTGTGGCTGCGCTGCGAGCTCCGCGACCTGCTCGACGGCGGCGACCACGCGATCCTCACCGGGCCGGTGCTCGACCTCGACTCCTCGGGCGAGGGCGACCCGCTGATCTTTCACCGCGGCGCCTACCGCCCCCTATAGCTCCCCGGCCGCCCGGTCGATCTATCCTTGTGCCTGTGGACTACGGAGAGCAGATCTCGTACTTGACCCTCAAGCCGGGCGTCGACGTGATCAGCGCCGACGGCGACCGGGTCGGTGCGCTCGAGCATGTGATGGGCGACCAGAAGACCGGCATCTTCGACGGGATCGTGATCGATACGCAGCTCGGCCCGGGAGGCATCCGCTTCGTCGATGCCCCCGAGATCTCGGAGTGCCGCGAGAAGGCCGTCCTGCTCAAGGTGGCGACGGCCGAGATCGATCAGCTGCCGAAGCCGGGCCCCAACCCGGCGGTGGTCGAGCACCACGGGACCGAGGACGCGCAGAGCCAGCTCAAAGGGAAGCTGGGCCGCGCCTGGGACCGGATCTCGGGCAAGTAGCCGCGCGCTGACGCTCTAGAACTCCGCGCTCGTCCCCGCCGCGCGCAGGGCGAGGAAGAAGATCACGATCGCCGAGAGCGCCATGATCCCGGTCTCGCGGCGCAGGATCGCGAGCGCGACCAGCCGCTGGCGCTCGGGCTCGAGCGCCTCGAAGTCGACGTCCTCGAGCTCGTGGGTGGCGGCGCCGGCTCGGGCGCCCTCGCCGAGCAGCGAGACGAGCAGCGGCAGCGCCCCGTAGACGTAGTGGAGCTTGTCGGCGGACTGGTGGCCGAGGAAGAGCAGCAGCGTCCCGAACATCACCTGGACCGCGACCGCGACCTGCATCGCGCGCAGCACGTACCAGAAGCCGGTCGTCGGGCGCTGCCGAAGCCACGCCGCGCCGCCCCAGACCCCCGCGACCAGGCTGAGGAGAAGGACGCTGACTCCGATCACTAGATGGGCGTCGATCATGCGCGGAAAGGCACTATGTAACACCCTGCCACAAAGTTGTAGGTTTCGCCCCAGGCATGCTTCAGAGCTACCTACCCGTCCTCGTATTCGGCGCCATCGGGCTTCTGGTCGGGGGAGCGTTCGCGATGCTCAACGGGGTGATCGGCCGACGGCGGCTGAGCGAGGTGAAGAGCGATCCATATGAGTGCGGGCTGCCGAGCGACGTCTCGCGCACCTTCCGGTTCGGGGTCAGCTTCTACATGGTCGCGATGCTTTTCATCCTCTTCGACATCGAGGTCGTCTTCCTCTATCCGGTCGGCGCGATCGTCAAATCGGCCGACAGCATGCTGGTGCTGGGAGAGATCCTCGTCTTCGTCTTCCTGCTCCTGGTCGCGCTGGTGTTCGTCTGGCGCCGGGGGGCGCTCGATTGGAAGTAGAGCTCCGCGCTCGCCAGCTCCGCGCGCGCGACATGCTTCGCGGCGATCTCTCTGACGAGGAGCTGGAGCGCTACGTCAGCGAGGCGCTGCTGATGACCAACTTCGAGAAGGTCCTCAACTGGGCGCGCTCGAACGCGATGTTCCCGATGACCTTCGGCCTCGCCTGCTGCGCGATCGAGATGATGGCGATGGTCTCGGCGCGCTACGACATCGCGCGCTTCGGCGCCGAGGCATTCCGCGCCTCGCCGCGGCAGGCGGACATGATGATCCTCTCGGGCCGGGTGTCGATCAAGATGGCGCCGGTCATCCGCCGCATCTACGACCAGATGCTGGAGCCGAAGTGGGCGATCGCGATGGGGGCCTGCTCCTCCTCGGGCGGAATGTTCGCCAACTACGCCGTCGTCCAGGGCGCCGACAAGTTCATGCCGGTCGACATCCACGTCCCCGGCTGCCCGCCGCGCCCCGAGGCCCTTCTGCACGGCTTCAACAAGCTGCAGCGAAAGGTCCGCGGCCAACCCGACCTCGGGTGGCGCAAGCGCTACAACGCGATCGGGACCGAGGAGTGGGCGACGAGCGAGCCCGGCGAGCCGACGGCCGAGGCCCTGGCCTCGGCGCAGCGAATCGCTGAGATGGAGCCGACCCCCGATGCCTGATGCCCCCGGCCTCGAGCTGATCAGCCAGCAGATCAACGAGGCCCACACGGGGGCGGTTCTCGAGACCTCGTTCGAGCACGACGCCGCGGTGCTGATCGTCGACTCGAAGCAGATCCTCGAGGTGCTGACCTGGCTCCGCGAAACGCCGGGGCAGGAATACAGCTTCCTCTGCAGCGTCCACGCAGCCGACTACCTGCCCGCCGAGCCGCGCTTCGGCGTCCACTACGAGCTCCTCAACATGGACCGGGTCGAGCGGATCAGCGTCAAGGCCCTCCTGGCCGACCCCGCGAAAAAGAACGGCGCCCCCCATCCCCGGACGCGAAGCGGAGGAGATGGGGGTAATGGCGAAGCCGTCAATCTCCCAACGCTCGATTCCTGTACCGAGATGTTCCCGACCGCGAACGTCCAGGAGCGCGAGGTCTACGACATGTTCGGAATCTCCTTCCGCGGCCACCCCGACCTGACCCGGATCCTGCTGCCCGACGACTACGTCGGCTGGCCGCAGCGACGTGACTTCCCGGTCGGCGGCGAGCCGGTCCTGTTCACCAAAGACGAGCCCGAGAACCCGGGGTGGTGGGAGTGACTCCGGACGACGTCATCCAGAGCCACGAAGGGGTGAGCGAGGAGCACGCCGTCGAAGACGTCGACCGTGAGCAGCAGATGATGACCATCAACATGGGCCCGCACCACCCCGCCACCCACGGGGTTCTGCGGCTGATCGTCGACCTGCAGGGCGAGAAGGTGCTCGAGCTGAAGCCCGTCGTCGGCTATCTGCACACCGGGATCGAGAAGTCGTGCGAGCAGCACTCCTACTGGAAGGTGATCCCGTTCGTGGAGCGGATGGACTACCTCTCCTACTTCTTCCAGATGGAAGCGTTCTGCGCCTGTATCGAGCGCATGGTCGGGCTCGAGATCCCCGAGCGCGCCAAGTACCTGCGGGTGATCCACATGGAGCTCAACCGGATCCACTCGCACCTCGTCTGGCTCGGCACCTCGGCGCTCGACCTCGGCGCAGTCTCGATGTTCTGGTACTGCTTCCGCGAGCGCGACCGGATCCTCGACATGTTCGAGATGTCCTCGGGCCAGCGCATGCACACCCGCTACTTCCAGGTCGGCGGCGTGATCGAGGACATCCCGGTCGGCTTCGAGCAGAAGCTGCGTTCCTTCGTCGAGGACATGCCGAGCCGGGTCGACCAGTACGAGGCGCTGATCGACCGCAACGAGATCTTCCTGCAGCGAACCAAGGGCGTCGGCGCGGTTCCGCGCGAACGGCTGCTCGAGCTCGGGGTCAGCGGGCCGCTGCTGCGCGCCGCCGGCGAGCCCTGGGACCTGCGCAAGACCGCGCCATATTTGGTCTACGAGGAGTTCGACTTCTCGATCCCGATCGGGACGACCGGCGACTGCTACGACCGCTACCGGGTGCGGATGCAGGAGATCCGCGAGTCGACCCGGATCATCGCCCAGGCGCTCGACGGCCTGCCCGAGGGGCCGTTCCGCGCCGACGACCGCAAGTACTCGCTGCCGCCGCGCGACGAGCTCTCGACCTCGATGGAGGCGCTGATCCACCACTTCAAGCTGGTCACCGAGGGGTTCCGGGTGCCGCCCGGCGAGCTCTACCACGCCGTCGAGTCACCGCGCGGCGAGCTCGGCTGCTTCGTGGTCGCCGACGGCTCGGCGAAGCCGGCCCGGGTCCACTTCCGCGACCCCTCGTTCGTCAACCTGCAGGCGCTCCGCGACATGAGCGTCGGCGGGCTGATCGCCGACCTGATCGCCAACCTCGCGATGCTCGACCCGATCCTCGGAGGGGTGGACCGGTGAAAGATCCGGCTCTCACCGAGGGGCGGCAGCTCACGGCCGAGCCCGAGGGGGTCCCGGATCTGGCTCAGGTCGAGGTCCCGGCCGAGCTCCGCGAGCAGATCGAGGCGGCGATGAAGCGCTACCCGCAGAAGCGCTCGGCCTCGATCCCGGCGCTCTGGGCCGTGCAGCGCCGCTACGGCTGGTGCACTCCGGACGGGATCCGCCAGGCCGCGGCGGTGATGGGGTCGACGCCGGCCGAGCTCGAGGCGGTGGCGAGCTTCTACGACCTCTTCCACCTCGAGCCGCGCGGGAAGCACCAGGTGCTCGTCTGCACCAACCTCAGCTGCTGGCTTCGGGGCGCGGACAAAACGCTCGACGCGTTCGATGAGAAGACCGACGACGACGTTTTTGTCAGAGGCTTCGAGTGCCTCGGGGCCTGCGACATCGCCCCGATGGCCTCGATCGACGAGCGCTACTTCGGCCCGCTCGAGCCCGGCGACGCGCCGAAGGTCGTCGCCGAGCTCGGCTCCGACGGCGCGCCGCTCCCCGAAAAGGCGCTCGAGAAGCGCGGAGCGGCCGGCGGCGCCGAAGGCGCCCCGCAGGAGACGCGGCTGCTGTTCAAGAACATCGACGAGCCCGGGCTCGCCTCGATCGACACCTACAGGCGGCTCGGCGGCTACGAGGCGCTGAAGAAGGCGTTCGCCGAGCCGAAGCCCGAGGAGCTCCTCAACGGGCTCGAGGCCTCAGGGCTCAAGGGCCGTGGCGGCGCCGGCTTCTCGATGGGCAAGAAGGCGTCGTTCCTGCCCCGGGGCAAGATGGACAAGTACCTGTGCTGCAACGCCGACGAGTCCGAGCCGGGCGCGTTCAAGGACCGCGAGCTGATGCAGAAGAACCCGCACCAGCTGATCGAAGGGATCATCATCGCGGCGCTCGCCGCCGACATCAACCGCGCCTTCATCTTCATCCGCGGCGAGTACGACCTCCAGGGCGACATCCTCGACGTCGCGGTCAAAGAGGCCTATGAGGCTGGCTTGCTGGGCGAGGACATCCTCGGCTCCGGTCACAACCTCGAGCTCGTCGTCCACCGCGGCGCCGGTGCCTACATCTGCGGCGAGGAAACCGCCCTGCTCGATGCCCTGGAGGGCAAGCGCGGCAACCCGCGGCTGAAGCCGCCGTTCCCCGCCGTCAAGGGGCTCTATGACGGGCCGACGCTGATCAACAACGTCGAGACGCTCTCCAACGTCCCCCACATCGCGCTCAACGGCGCCGACTGGTTCAAGGGATTCGGCACCGAGCAGTCGCCGGGGACGAAGGTGACCTCGATCTCCGGCCACGTGCAGCGGCCGGGCAACTACGAGGTCGAGCTCGGGATCCCGGTGCGCGAGATCATCGAGGGGCTGGCCGGCGGGACGACCGAGGGCCGCGAGCTGAAGTGCTTCTTCCCGGGCGGTTCATCGGCGCCGGTGCTGACCGCCGCGGAGGGCCTCGACCTCCCCTACAGCTTCGAGGCGATGGCCGACGCCGGCTCGATGCTCGGCTCGGGCTCGATCATCGTCTGCGACGAGACGACCTCGATCGTCGGGCTGGCGCTGCGGACGGCGCGCTTCTACCACCACGAGTCGTGCGGCAAGTGCACCCCGTGCCGCGAGGGCACCAACTGGACCGTGAAGATGCTCGAGCGGGTGGTGCGCGGCGAGGCGACCCCGATGGACCTCGACGTGATCTCCTCGGTCCAGGACAACATCATCGGCAACTGCCTCTGCGTACTGGGGGATTCGATGGCGATGCCGGTCGGCTCGATGGTGAAGAAGTTCCGCCCGGAATTCGAAGAAGCGATCGCGAAGGCGCAGCCTCCCCATCCCACGACCCCGGACGAGCGGGTGCTGCCGGTTCCGGAGCTGGCTGCGTGAGCAGGAAGATCAGAAACGCGGTGACGCTGGTCGTCGACGGCCGCGAGGTCGTCGCGCCGGAGGCGACGATGCTCGTCGACGCCGCCAAGCAGGGAGACGTCGAAATCCCGGTCTTCTGTTACGAGCCGAAGCTCGGCGAGCCGGTCGGCGCCTGCCGCATGTGCCTGGTCGAGATCGAGGGGATGCCGAAGCTGCAGACCGCCTGCTCGACTCCGGTCCGCGACGGGATGGTCGTCTACACGCAGACCGACCAGGTCAAGGAGGCCCAGAACGCGGTCGTCGAATTCCTGCTCGTCAACCACCCGCTCGACTGCCCGGTCTGCGACAAGGGCGGCGAGTGCCCGCTGCAGGACGTCGCGATGGGCTGGGGCCCTGGCAAGACCCGCTTCACCGATCCGAAGCGCCACTTCCAGAAGCCGCTCGAGCTCTCGCCGCTGGTCGCGATCGACCGCGAGCGCTGCATCCTCTGCTACCGCTGCGTGCGCTTCAGCCAGGAGGTCGCCGAGGACGAGCAGCTGCAGCTGCTCGAGCGCGGCGACCGCAGCTTCGTCGGCACCTTCGACGACCGCCCCTACGTCGCCCCCTTTCACGGCAACATCACCGAGCTCTGTCCGGTCGGCGCGCTGACCTCCTACACCTACCGCTTCGTCGCCCGGCCCTGGGACATCGAGGACGCGGGCTCGATCTGCACGCTCTGCCCATCGCAGTGCAACGTCAAGTTCACCGTCCGCGACGAGCACGTCTCGCGGGTGCTCGCGCGCGACAACGCCGAGGTCGACGACGGCTGGCTCTGCGACAAGGGCCGCTACGGCTTCCAGATGCTCGCCTCCGAGGAGCGGATCACCGAGCCGATGGCGCGCGAGGGCGGCGGAGAGCTGAAGCCGGTGAGCTGGGAGGAGGCTTTCGAGCGGATCGCCGCGGGGCTCGAGGCCGCGGGATCGAAGACCGCGGCGCTGCTCGGCGGCGGGACCTCGAACGAGGAGGGCTGGCTGATCCAGAGGATCGTGCGCAAGGCGCTCGGCTCGCCGCACATCGCCAGCTCCCCGGAGCCGATCGACGCCGAGCTGCTCCGGGAAATCTCGCGGCCCGAGCTGACGACGAGCACGAGCGACATCGACGCCGCCGACGCGATCCTGGTCGCCGGCTGCGAACCGCTCAACGAGGCGCCGATCCTCGACCTGCGAATCCGCAAGGCGGTGCGCCGCGAGGGAGCCAAGCTCACGGTCGCGAGCGAGCGCCCGAGCGCGCTCGACGGCGGCGCCGCGGAGGCCGCGCGCTACGCGCCGGGCGAGGCGGGCGCCTTCTTCGCCGCGCTCGCAGGCGCGCTCGGTGCCCGCGGCTACAAGACCGGCTTCGACCCCGACGGTCCGCACAGCGAGGGCGCTTCGGCGCTCGCCGCGATCCTCCGCGGCACGCCCGACCCGGTGATCGTCTGGGGCGAGCGGCTCTGGCGCTCGCCTGGGGCAGTCGAAGCGTTGGCGCCAGCTGCTGGTCGGTCAGCGCCCAGCCGCGGGCGTGGACCTGGCGCAGCTCGGCATCCCGTTCCTTCGCCGTCGGCTGCCACAGCGGAGTCAGCCCGGACCTGCTCGGCTCGGCCGAGCACGTGCTCGACCCGTCGGCGGTCGAGCTCGGCGAGCAGCACCTTGCCGAGCGAGGTCTGCAGCGCCGGGAACCGGGTGCCGATCTGCACCGAAAGCCCCACGATCTTGGGGACTGCGACCCGCGCGACGTAGACGACGTCGGAGCCGTCGAGCTGCGCGATCGAGCAGGACTCGTTGGTCCTGGCGGACAGCTCCTGCAGGTGCGGGCGTGCCACGTCCCACAGCCCCAGCGACGCGACGTACGCCGCGCCGAGCTCCAGGACCCGCGGGGTGAGCGTGTAGCGCGGACCGTCCACCCGGACGTAGCCGAGCTCGACCAGGGTGAGCAGGATCCGCCGTGCCGTCGGCCTGGCCAGCCCGGTCGCGGTCGCCACGTCGCTGAGCGTCATCGCCTCGCGGCCGGGCTCGAAAGCGGCGATCACCTCGAGCCCTCGGGCCAGCGCCTCGATGAAGTCGGGGCCGGTGCCGCTGCGAGGCATGCACCCACCTTCCCACGAGGCGGCATCCGTTGACACGCCCGACGTGGCCCGCGGAAGAGTGTCAAACATTCAATCAGTGACCGGTCAGCGGACAGGCGTCCGTTGAGCAGGCAGGTCGAGGGAGAGGTCGAGATGGCTGACCAGGGTGCGCGACCGCCGGTGGTGCTGCGCGGTGCGACGGTGCTGGCGATGGACGACGCGAAGCAGGTGCTGACGGACACCGACGTGCTCACCCAGGACGACCGGATCGCGGCGATCGGCCCGCACCTCGAGGTCCCCGAGGGCACCCTCGAGATCGACGGCACCGGCGGCATCGTGATGCCGGGGATGATCGACACCCACCGGCACATGTGGCAGACCGTGCAGCGCGGCTACGGCGCCGACTGGACCCTGACGCAGTACTTCGTCTACTACTACCTCGAGCACGGCAAGCTCTTCCGCCCCGAGGACATCCACGCCGGCAACCTGCTGGCGGCGGCCGAGGCGATCGACGCGGGCGTCACCACCTGCGTGGACTGGTCGCACAACAACCACACCACCGACCACGCCGACGCGGCGGTCGACGCCCTGCAGGCGATCCCGGGCCGGTTCGTGTTCGCCTACGGCAACATCCAGGCGCCGCCGTGGGAGTGGAGCACGACCCCGGAGTTCCGCGACTTCGTCAACCGCCGGATCACCGGCGACGACATGCTCGGCTTCCAGATCGCCTTCGACATCCCCGGCGACCCGAGCTTCCCCGAGCAGGCGGCCTTCGAGGTCGCGCGCGAGCTCGGCGTACCGGTGACCACGCACGCCGGCGTGTGGGGCGCCACCAACGACGAGGGCATCCGGCTGATGCACGAGCACGGGTTCATGACGCCGGAGTCGATCTACGTGCACGCGGCGACGCTCACCGAGGACTCCTACCAGCGGATCGCGGGGACCGGTGGTTCGGTCTCGGTGGCGACCGAGAGCGAGCAGAGCGCCGGGCAGGGCTACCCGCCCACCTGGGCGATCCGCAAGCACGACATCCCGGTGTCGCTGTCGATGGACACGAGCGTCTGGTGGAGCGGCGACCTGTTCTCCGCGATGCGGTCCACGCTGGGGGCGGACCGCTCGCGCGAGCACCTCGAGGCGCACGGCAACGGCGACACGGTGACCAACCACGCGCTCCGCGCCGCTCAGGTCGTCGAGTGGGCCACCCGTGGCGGGGCCAAGGCGCTCGGCCGCGACGACACGCTGGGCAGCGTCGAGGTCGGCAAGAAGGCCGACCTGGTGCTGCTCAAGAACGACGCGTCGCCGGTCTCGTTCCCGATCCTCAACCCCTACGGCCACGTCGTCTTCCAGGCCCAGCGCGGTGACGTGCACACGGTCCTGGTCGACGGGCGGGTCGTGAAGCGCGACGGCGCGCTGGTCGGCGTCGACCTGGCCGCGATCCGCAGCAAGGTGGACGCGACCCTCGACTACCTGAGCTCGACGATGGGCGCCGATGCCTGGGAGCAGGGCATGCACCCCGACGTCCCCGACGTGGCGCTGGCCGAGAGCCCCTACCAGTACAACGAGTTCCACGGCGCCGCTCCCGCGAGCAAGACGCAGGAGTAGAACCCCGCCGTACGCTCGCCCCCGTGGGCGACCAGGCGACCAACGCGCTGGTCGCGATCGTCCTCGGGACCGTGCTGGCGGTGGTGCTGCTGATCCCGACGGCGGCGGTGCAGTATCGCCTCGACGGGCGGCTCGGTCCGCTGGACCTGACCATCCTGTTCACCTCGGCGGTCTACTCCCTGGCGATCTGGACCTACACGCTGCTGCCAATGCCGGTCGACGGCACCTTCCCCTGCAAGGGCAGCCAGCTGCGGGTGCTCGGCTCGTTCGGGCTGATCCACGTGCCGGACCGCGGCGGGCCGCTGGCGCTGCTCCGCGAGCCGGCGTTCCTCCAGATCGTCCTGAACGTCGTGTTGTTCCTGCCGCTCGGCTACTTCCTCCGCGTGATCGCGCACCGCGGGATCGTGGTCGCGACCCTGGCCGGCTTCGGCCTCTCGCTGCTCATCGAGCTCACCCAGAAGACCGGCGTCTGGAACCTCTATGACTGCGCCTACCGGCTCTTCGACGTCGACGACCTGATCGTCAACACGCTCGGCGCGATGGTGGGGTCGCTGCTCTCGATCCTCGTCGTACGCCGGCGCCGGCCGGACGTCGTGCTGCCGACGACGATCTCGTACGGTCGCCGGCTGGTCGGGTTCGCCTGCGACGTGCTCTTCATCGCGCTCACCGGCGCGGTCGCCGCACTGGCCTGGCGGGGCTGGGAGATCTACGTCCGTGATGTGCCGGCCGGCGAGGTCGACGGCACCGTGCAGGCCGCACTCCAGTGGGGCCTGCCGTTCGTGGTCGAGGCAGTGCTGGTGCTCGGCTTCGGCCGCACCGTCGGCGAGTGGGTGGTCTCGCTGCACACCGTCCCGCGGCGGCGCGGGTTGCTGCTGCCGGGCCGGCTGGTGAAGCTGGCCGTCGGCGTGGGACCCCTGTTCGTGCTCGCGCCGCTGTGGAACCAGGTCGTGGGGCCCGTCGCGATCGCCCTGCTGGCGGCGTACGCCGTGCTCACGGTGGCCTTCGCCTGGCGCACGTCGAACCACCGCGGGCTCAGCCACACGCTCGGCCACCTCGACCTCCGGATCGGCGACGACGCGGATGCAGACCCCCGCCGACCCGTCGTTACTCGTGAGCAGTAACGACGGCTCGGCGCGCAGCGATAGGTCGTTGGACCTCTCCCGATAGGTCGTTCGATGCCGACCCGTCGTTACTCGTGAGCAGTAACGACGGGTCGGCGTCAGAGGAGGCGCTTGAGGAGGGGGAGCGGGGTGTGCTTCATGACCGGGGCGAGGGCGGTCCAGGGGAGCGCCGGCACGTAGGCGTGCGCCTTCTCCTTCTCGATCGCGTCGACCATCGACCGGACGCCGTCCTCGGTGGAGACCATGAACTTCACCTGCTGCTGGACCCGCTCATTCATCTCCGAGGCGATGTAGCCGCAGTGCAGCACGGTGACCTTGATCGGCTTGCCCAGGAGCTCGTACTGCAGCCCCTCGCCGAGGTGGGAGAGCGCGGCTTTCGTGGCGGCGTAGACCGTCATCGACTTGGGCATCCCCCGCATCGCGGACATCGACGAGACCAGCACCAGGTGGCCGGCCTCCTGCGCGCGAAAGATCTCCATCGCGGCCTCGGCCTGGGCCAGCGCGGCCACGAAGTTGGTCATCGCGGTCTCCCGGTTGACGTCGTAGCGGCCGGTGCCCAGCGGGGCGCCCTTGCCGAGCCCGGCGTTGACGACCACCCGGTCGAGACCGCCGAAGTCGTCGCGGAACGCGCCGAAGACCTCGAAGACCTGCTCGTCGTCGTTCACGTCGAGGGCGCGGAGCTCGACCCGGCACGGCGTTCCATTCCGGGCAGGGGGTGCCGCGAGGATCTCGTCGCGGAGCTCCTCGAGCCGGTCGGTACGCCGCGCGCACAGCGCGAGGTCGTGGCCCTTCGCGGCGAACTGGCGGGCCATCTCGGCGCCGAGCCCGGAGGACGCGCCGGTGATCAGGATCGTCGACATGGGCCAGTCTGATGCAGCCCGGGGTTGCACATCGCGTATCATACGGGGTATACATACCCGGTATCTATCCGATCCTGAAGGCACGAGGAGCCTGGATGTCGGTCCGTCAGGCGTTGCTGGCCCTGCTCGAGCAGGGCCCGATGTACGGCTACCAGCTGCGGTCGGAGTTCGAGCGCCGCACCGGCTCGACCTGGCCGCTCAACGTCGGGCAGGTCTACACGACGCTCACCCGGCTCGAGCGCGACGGCCTGGTCGCCGAGTCCGGGGACGACGGGGAGGGGCACGTCGTCTACCGGGTCACCGACGCCGGCCGCGACGAGGTGGCGGCCTGGTTCACCACCCCGGTCGAGCGGACCCAGCCGCCACGCGACGAGCTGGCCATCAAGCTGGCGCTGGCGGTCACGGTCCCCGGCGTCGACGTCGGCAGCGTGATCCAGCAGCAGCGCACGGCGACCGTCTCGCGCCCTGCAGGACTACACCCGGCTCAAGCGGGCCGGCCGGGCGGCCGAACCCAAGCGACGCGAGCGACATGGCCTGGAGCCTGGTCCTCGACTCGCTGGTGTTCGCGGCCGAGGCCGAGGTCCGCTGGCTCGACCACTGCGAGGCCCGGCTCCGCCGCGCCCAGCTCGACCGCCGCGACGACGCCCGCCACCGCGGCCCAGCCCACCTCCCGGAAGGAAGCCAAGCGATGAGCGCCCCTCCTGGCACAGCTGCCCCGGTCCTCCGGCTCGACACCGTCTCGCGGATCCACGGTGACGGCGAGACCGCCGTCCAGGCGCTGCGTGAGGTCTCGTTCACCGCGCACGCCGGCGAGCTCGTGGCGATCATGGGCCCGTCCGGCTCCGGCAAGTCCACGCTGCTGACCCTGGCCGGCGGCCTCGACCAGCCGACCTCCGGCACCGTGTCGGTCGAGGGCACCGACCTGGCCTCGCTCGGCGCCAACGGCCGCGCCCGGATGCGGCGTACGTCGATCGGCTACGTCTTCCAGGACTTCAACCTGATCCCGGCCCTGACCGCGGCCGAGAACGTCGCGCTGCCCCGGGAGCTGGACGGCGAGAGCAGGCGCGCCGCCCGCAAGCTGGCCTGCGCCGCCCTCGAGGAGGTCGGGATCGGTGAGCTGGCGGACCGGTTCCCCGACAACATGAGTGGTGGCCAGCAGCAGCGGGTGGCGATCGCCCGCGCCGTGGTCGGGGAGCGCCGGCTGATCCTGGCCGACGAGCCGACCGGTGCCCTCGACACCGAGACCGGTGAGGAGATCCTGCGCCTCCTGCGGGCGCGGTGCGACGCGGGTGCGGCCGGCGTCCTGGTGACGCACGAGGCCCGGCACGCCGCGTGGGCCGACCGGGTGGTGTTCCTGCGCGACGGCGTCATCGTCGACGAGACCGGGGCCGACCGTGTGGAGGCGCTCGTGGGAAGCGCCCGCGGTGAACCCCTCGGCCACCTGGCGGCTGCCGCTCCGGCTGGCCCGCCGCGACGCGCTGCGCCACCGGGGTCGCTCGGTGCTGGTCCTGGTGATGATTGCGCTGCCGGTCCTCGCCGTCACTGCGGCCGATGTGCTGATCCAGACCCAGACGTCTCCGGTCCCGAGTCGGTTGACCGCCGGATGGGCTCCGCCGAAGCGCTGGTCATGTCAGCGAGGGCATCAGCAGCGTCCAGCAGCCGCCCGGACCCGGACGACTGCTGCGCGATCACCGACGGCGACGGCCGTCTGCCGCGCACCCACGGCCGAGCAGGTCTCGTCGCTGCTCGACGGTGCCCGGCTGCTGGAGCTCCGGCCGGGCCAGGCCGAGGTCGCCACCGACAAGGGGCGTACGCCGGCCGAGGTGACCGAGGTCGACCTGTCCGACCCGGTCGCCGATGGCCTCTTCGACCTCACGTCGGGCGGCTGCCCGCGCACCGCCGGCGAGGTGGTGGTCAACCAGGCGCTGGCCGACAAGGGCTACCGGGTCGGCGACCGGCTCGACCTCACCGCCGATGACGCCCCCGCCGACCCGACCGTCGTCGGGATCGCCGAGTCGACCACCGCGCGCAACTACCCCATCGCCGCCGGGCCTCTCGGTGCCTTCGGGGTCGACGCCGAGGCCAGTCGGTCGTGGCTGGTCGACGGCGGCCCGGTCTCGTGGCCGACGGTCCGACAGCTCAACGGCATCGGCGCGACCGTCGCGTCGCGGGCCGTGATCAACGACCCACCGCCGGCCTCGCAGGTCCCCGCCGGCGTCACGCTGGGCAGCACCGACGACGCCACCATCGCCGTCGTGGCGCTGATCGTGGTCATGGCGCTGTTGGAGGTGGTGCTGCTGGCCGGGCCGTCGTTCGCGGTGAGCGCCCGGAAGCTCCAGCGCAGCCTGGCGCTGATGGCGGCCACGGGAGGTACGCCGAGCAGTCGCGCCGCGTCGTGATCGCCGGCGCGCTCGTGCTCGGCAGCGCGGCCGCCGCGCTCGGTGTGGTGCTCGGCATCGGCGTGGCCCGTTGCTGGAGCCGCTGCTCAGGCCCGTCGGACACTGGTTCGGTCCGTTCGAGGTGCCGTGGCCGCACCTGGCCGGCATCGCCGGCGTTCGGGCTGCTCAGCGCGTTCCTCGCCGCGGTCGTCCCGGCCTGGCTCGCCTCGCGCCAGGACGTGGTCGCGGTCCTTGCGGGTCGCGCGGCGACCAGCCCCCTCGCTGCGTTCGCCACTGCTGGGCGTGGTCCTGCTCGGGGCGGCATCGCGGGCTCCGCTCGGCGCCGTGCAGGGCGGTGGCGGCGAGTTGCTCATCGCGGCCAGCGCGATCCCGCCGTCCTCGGCATGATCCTGCTGGTCCCGGCCGAGCCCGGCCGGCTCGCCAGGGTGTCCGGTCCGGCTCCCCCTCGTGCTGCGCTATGCCGTCCGCGACGCCAACCGGCACCGCACCCGCACCGTTCCGGCGATCGCGGCCGTGGCCGCCACCGTTGCGGGCGTGGTCGCCTTGGGGGTGGCCTGAGCTGGACCAGGCAGAGAACCGGGAGACCTACACCCCCTCGGTCGCCGCCGGCGTCGGCATCGTCACCGACTACGGCGACATCAGCTGGGACAGACTGCGGGGGGTGCTCGACCGCCAGCTGCCCGATGCGACCGTCACCGAGCAGCGAGGGCTGACGGAGGACAACAGCTACACCGAGATCTTCGGGCCCGACGGCCAGACCGTCCTACAGAGCTCGGGCAGCTCACTCGGCGCCAACGTGATGGTCTCCGACGGGCAGCTCCCGGTCGGCCTGCTCGGCGTGGCCGAGCGCGACGTCCCCCCCGCGGAGCGGGCCCTGCGCGAAGGCGGCGTGG
>CAWDBV010000001.1:0-239080 GCA_963800705.1 uncultured Solirubrobacterales bacterium | reverse complement strand
TCCGCATAGAGCGCCGCGGCGAATGGGCCGGCGGCGCGTGCCGCGGTCGCTCCCGCCGGCGACGCTGGCGATCGTGCCGTACGCGCCGGAGCCGTAGAGGTCGGCGATCGCGGTCGCGCGGGCGAGCGTCGCCATCCCGTTGCCCATGCCCAGCAGCACGAGCCCGGCGACGACCGCGGCGGTCGAGTGGAGGCTGACGACGACGGCGACGCCGGCGGCGATCAGCACGAAGACGCTCGCGGTCGCCAGCGGGCGGGGCAGGCGTGCGGCGAGCGGGGCGAACAGCAGCCGGCCGGGGATCTGCGAGACGCCTATCGAGCCCGACGGCGAAGGCGGCGAAGGCGGCGGAGTGGCCGCGTTCGAGCAGGAACGGGATCGCGAAGACGGTCATCGCGATCGTGCTCAGCGAGGCGAGCACGAAGGCCACCGAGAGCAGCCAGAACGGCAGCGAGCGCAGCGCCGTCGCCGCGCCGGCGGTCGACGGCTGCGCGGCGGTGCTCGGTTCGGCGCGGGCGCGGGGCGCAGGACCAGGGCGTGCAGCGGGACGGTGACGGCGGCGAGCACGACGGCCAGGATCGAGCAGCGCGTCGCGCCAGCCGTGGCGTCGATCAGCGCTTGGCAGAGCGGCAGGAAGATGAAGCTCGCGAGCGCGGCGACGAGCGTCATGGCGGTCATCGCGCGGCGCCGCTCGGCGGGCGGGGAAGTGCTTGGCCACGACGGTGAACGCGGGCTCGTACAGCACGGCCGCCATCACCAGCCCGATCGCCGCCCACACGGCGTAGAACGCGACGAGTCCGTCGACCTGCGACCAGCGCGACGACGAGCGCGGCGCCGGCGATCGAGCCGACGCGTCATCAGCGCGCGCGGGCTGTGGCGGTCGAGGTGGCGGCCGACGGCGATGCCGGCGACGCGCGGAGACGGCGAGGGCGAGCGAGAACGCGCCGGTGAGCTGGGCGGTCGAGTACCCGAGGTCGCGCTGCATCGGGACCAGGAACGCGGCGAAGGCGTAGTAGAGGATCCCCCAGGAGACGGTCTCGGTGACCGACAGCGCGCCGACGATGCCCCAGGCCCGCGTGCGCCACGCGGCCGCCGCGGGCGGCTGTCGACGGCGGCGGTCGCGCTCACCGCGCCTCGGCGGCGACGCGGCGCGTTGCTGCGAGCCCGCGCCGCAGCACGCCGCCGGCGGCGCGGCTCGCTCGTGCAGGCGCGGCGGTGCGCGCTGCAGACGCCGGTCTCGGGCAGGACGAGCTCGACGCGGCGGGCGGCCTCCCAGTCGCCGGCCAGCGCGGCGACGACCGAGCGGACCTGCTCGTAGCCGGTCCGCAGCAGGAAGGTCGGCGCGCGGCCGTAGCTCTTCATGCCGACCATGTAGAAGCCGGCGTCGGGGTGCGCGAGCTCGTCGACGCCGTGCGGCGGCACCGAGCCGCAGGAGTGCAGGTTGGGGTCGATCAGCGGCGCGAGCGCCCGGGCGGCCTCGACGCGGTCGTCGAGGTCGAGCCGCAGCTCGCCCAGCAGCGCGAGGTCGGGCCGGAAGCCGGTGGCGGCGATGACCTCGTCGGCGACGAGCTCGCGCTCGCCGTCGCGCGAGCACGATCGCGTCCGTCGCCGCGCGCTGACCGCCGCGGGTCTGGAAGCCGGCCGGCGAGCGCGATCGAGCCGTCCTCGACCAGCCCGCGGACCGCCGTCGCCGAGCGCGCCGCGCGCGGGCAGCTGGTCGTCGCCGCCGCCGCCGTACTTGCGGCCCGGCGCTCCGCCGCGGATCGCCCACACGATCTGCGTGGCCGGCTCGGAGTCGCGCAGCGCGACGAGGTCGAGGATCGCGTTGAACGCCGAGTGGCCGCTGCCCGACGACCAGCACGCGCTTGCCGGCGTAGCGCGCGCGGTCGGCGCCGAGCACGTCGGGGATGCCGTAGACGATGCGGTCGGCGTGCGCGCGCTCGCCGGCGGCCGGCAGCCCGCCGGCGCCGAGCGGGTTCGGCTCGCGTCCAGGTGCCGGAGGCGTCGATGACGGCGCTGGCCAGGAGCGCGCTGCTCCTCGCCGTCGCTCGCTCGACGACCAGCTCGAACGGCGCGTCGTCGCGGCCGGCGTCCTTGAGCTTGTCGATGCCCGGCCGGGTGACGCCGGTCACGCGCGCGCCGAGGTGCAGCGCCGCCGCGATCTCCGGCGTCGCGGCCAGCGGCTCCAGGTAGCGCTCGACGATCTCGGCGCCGGTCGGGTAGCCGTCGGCCGGCGGGCGCGTCCCAGCCGTGGCGCTCGAGCAGCTCGGCCGCGACCGGGTCGATGTTGTACTCCCACGGGCGAGAACACGCGCACGTGGCCCCACTCGCGGATGCTCGCGCCGACGGCGTCGCCGGCCTCGAAGACGAGCGGCTCCAGGCCGCGGGCGAGCAGGTGCGCCGCGGCGGCCAGCCCGACCGGGCCGGCTCCGATCACCGCGACGGGGTGAGGGTTCGTGTGGTTCACGGTCAGCGCTCCTCAGCGAAAGGCATCGAAGATTTTCGATGCGATGCCGGGACCGTAGCGAACTTCTCCGAGGAGATCAAGTTTTTTCGATATGCTGTCGTCGCATGACCGTCGCTCCCCGTGATCCAGTGCTGCGCCCCGCTCGGCGCTGCACAGCCTGAGCGAGGACGAGGTCGATCGAGCTCGAGCGCGTCTTCAAGGCGCTCGCCGACCGCCATCGCGTGAAGATCCTCAACCGCCTGCTCTCCGCCGGCGGCGAGGCGGTCTGCGTGTGCGACTTCGAGGAGCTGCTCGGCCTCAAGCAGTCGACGGTCAGCTACCACCTCAAGCAGCTGCTCGACGCCGGCATCGTCGCAGCGCGAGAAGCGCGGCTCGTTCGCCTACTTCAGCCTCGCCGACGGGGCGCTGGAGCGCGTCCGCGGCCTGCTCCGGGCGCCGGCGCTCGCGCGCCTGAGGCTCACGCCTGCGCCTTCGCGCACCAGGCGAACAGCAGCGCCGCGGCGAACAGCAGCCCGGCGAGGATCGCCATCGCGACCGCGTAGCCGTCCAGCAGGTCGTGCAGCCCGCCGGTCAGTGCGGGGAGGCCCGGCTCGGCCGAGCGCCATCGCTGCCGCCTGCACGCCCATCACGGCCCCGAAGATCGCGGTGGTGATCCACTCGCCCATGACGATCGCGCGCAGCGGCAGCGCGGCGCCGAAGACCAGGCCGAACAGCAGGAACGACAGCGACCATCTGCGCGTAGCTGTCACCGGTGATCATCAGTGCGGTCGAGAGCGCGATCACCGCCGATGACGCCGGCGAGCAGCGACGTGGCCGGCCAGCGCTTGGCCAGCAGCGGCAGCACGAGGCGCCCGGGCAGCGTCGCCAGGCCCGGAGATGGCGGCCCACAGCGTCACCGTGCCGAGGCTGAAGCCGAGCTCCTGAAAGCGCGCGACGCGGTGGATGACGATCGCCTCGACCGCACCGTAGGCCAGGATCGCCCCGAGCGTGAAGACCAGCAGCCGCGGGCTGCGAAACGGCGCTCAGATCGGGTCGTCAGACCGTTGCCCGCGCGCCGCTGGGCTGCGGTCGCGTCCGCACCAGCAGCGCGATCGGCGCCGCTAGCGCCACGCAGCCGGCCAGCACGCGGGTCGTGTCGCGCCAGCCGAGCGCGTCGACCAGCCCGCCGGTCAGCGGCGTGAAGATCGGCCCCGAGAGCCCCGCGGCCAGGGTCAGCGCGGCGATCGCCTGCGGCCGTCGGTCGGCGCGAACGCCTGCTGGATCGCGACGTAGGCCGGCTCGTAGAAGCACATCGCCGTCGCCGGCCCGAGCAGCAGCCACCACGCCGCAAGACCTGCCAGCCCTCCTGCGCCGCCGCGAACAGGAGCAGCCCGGCGGCGCCGCAGCAGCGCGCGCCGCGGCCATCAGCCAGCGCGCCCCGTGCCGGTCCGCGATCGCGGCCGACCGGGATCGCGGCCAGCCCGCCGGTGATGCACCGCGCCGCCGTAGGCGCGCCGACAGCAGCGCGCGCGAGAACTCCCCGCCGGCTGCGGGCTCGGTGATCAGCACCGCGAAGCCGTAGAACAGCGCGCCGTAGGCGACGGTGACGATCAAGCACAGCGCCGCGATCAGCAGCGCTTCGGCTCGCCGGGAGCCGGGAATCCGCCCAGTATCGGGGCGCGTCGCTCAGCAGGCGTCAGCGCGCAGCGCGGCGTCGGCGAGCGCGCCGCGCGCGTCGAGCTCGACCCGGCAGCAGCGCCCGACCTCGGTGCGCAGCATGCGCCGCCCGCGCTGCACGCGCGACTTCATGCCCGACGTCGAGATCCCGAGCTGGGCCGCGGCCTGCTCCTGGGTGAGCTCGCCCGAGGTCCGTCAGCTCCAGCGCGGTCCGGTAGTCATCGGGGAGCCGCGCGAGCAGCGGCGCCAGGCACGCGGCCAGCTCCGCGTCGGCGCGCGGCTCCTCGACGCTCGTCGGCGGTGGCTGCTGCGCCACGTCGTCGGGTCCACCGGCTCCGGGCCGCTGCCCGGAGCGCGCGGTAGTGGTCGACGACCGCGTTCTCGGCGATCCGGTACATCCAGGCCTGCAGCGCCTGCTCGTCGCGCAGCGAGTCAGCGCTGCGGTAGAGGCGCAGCAGCGCGTCCTGGGTGACGTCCTCGGCGTCCTGCGGACGCGGCGCACCCGGCGCGCGACGAAGGCGCGCACGGCCTCGGCGATCAGCGCGGCGTCCGTGTGGCAGCGGCAGTCCTCGGCGCTCGCAGCCCACAGCACGTCTTGCTCTCCATCGCGCCGGAGCATCTCACCGGCCGTCGCGGACAAGCGCGGCGAGTTTGCGTCCTTCTGCGAGCGCGCGCGTCCTGGACGCGTGAACGACCCGAACAGAGACCGCGATGACGACAACGCACGACCTTCAACGGACCGGTCCGCATCGCGCGACGCGAGCGCGCTTGCGCGCACGCGTTGCGCGGCGCGATCCTCGCGGCCGGCGACGCCGGCTGGGACGACGCCCGCGGCGTCTTCAACACCCGCCTCGACCAGCGCCCGCCCTGATCGCGCTCCCCGAGAACGCGCACGACGTGCGCGCCATCGTCGCCTTCGCCGGCGAGCACGGCCTGCAGATCGTGCCGCAGCGCACCGGCCACAACGCCGAGCCGCTCGGCTCGCTCGAGGGCACGATCCTGCTGCGCACCGACCGCATGCGCGAGGTCGCAGATCGAGCCCGGGCGGCGCGCGCGCGCGTCGGCGCCGGCGCCAAGTGGGAGGACGTCGTGCCGCACGCCTCCGAGCTCGGCCTCGCCGCGCTGCACGGCTCGACCCCCGACGTCAGCATCGCCGGCTACGCGATCGGCGGCGGCGTCGGCTGGTACGGCCGCAAGCACGGGCTCGCCGCCAACAGCGTCACCGGCGTTCGAGCTCGTCACCGCCGACGGCGCGCTCGCGCCGCGTCGACGCCGACCACGAGCCGGAGCTGTTCTGGGCGCTGCGCGGCGGCGGCGGCAACTTCGGCGTCGTCACCAGCCTCGAGTCCGCCTCTTCCCGATCATGCCCGAGCTCTACGCCGGCGTGCTCTTCTTCCCCTGGGAGCGCTCCGCCGAGGTCCTGCACGCCTGGCACGAGTGGACCGAGACGGTGCCCGAGGAGACGACCTCGGTCGGCCGCATCCTCCAGTTCCCGCCGCTCCCGGACGTGCCCGCGAGCCGCTGCGCGGCAGCTCGTTCGCGATCGTCGAGGCCTTCCACATCGGCGGCGAGGCGGAGGGCGCGCGAGCATCCTGCGCCCGCTGCGCGAGCTCGGCCCGGCGCTCGACACCTTCGCGATGATCGCCGCCGGTCGGGCTCTGCCGAGATCCACATGGACCCGACGCGACCCGCTGCCCTACGTCGACCGACCACCTCGTGCTCGGCGAGCTCTCGACCGAGGCGATCGACGCCCTCGTCGACGCGGTCGGCCCGGGCTCGGGCTCGGCCGCTGGTCAGCGTCGAGATCCGGCACCTCGGCGGCGCGATGGGCCGCGCCCAGCCGCACGCCCGGCGCGCTCGCGACGATGCCCGGCGAGTACCTGCTCTTCGGCGTCGGCGTGACGCCGACGACGAGCCGGCCGAACGGCGCGTGCGCTCAGCACCTCGACGCCATGCTGCGAGCCGTTCGCGCGCACGCCTCGGGGCTGTACTTCAATTTCACCGAGCAGCGCGTCGACCCGGCGCCGGCTCTTCGGCCGAGGACACCTATCGGCGCCTGCAGGCCGTCAAGCGCGCGATCGATCCCGCACGGTCGCTTCCGCGCCAACCACTCGATCCCGCCGGAGGCCGAGGTCATCGAGCTCGACCGCCACCGCCCGCCTGCGCACGTGATCACCAACTCGCTCACGATCGCCATCGACGCACCGTCGGCGAGACGTGCCGCGGCGATCGCCGTCGATCTCGCCGCGCCCGCGCTGCGGGCACTGCGGCGAGCTCGGCCTCGGCGACCGCGTCACGGTGCGGCCGGGCGGGCTCAGCTGGCAGCAGGACGGCACGACGGCACGATCGAAGTCGACGTCGATATCGCGTCGAGCCCGGAGCGGCCGAGGACGGCGCCTGGCTCACGATCGCCACCCAGCTTCAGCGCGACCGACGAGACGCGCCCGCGTTCGGCTCCTCGATGCCTGGGCGCTGGTCGGCCCGCTCGCCTCGACGCTCGCCGACCGCGCCGCGCGCACCGTCAAGCGCTACGCCGAACGCGACGACTTCGAGACGACCCTTCACGCCCGCCGGCCTCGCGCCGCGTAGACAGACGGCGACCTGAGCGGTATCGGTCATACGCAACGATCGTTGATATGACGGCTCCACTTCCCTGCTCCCGGGCCCGGCCGCCGCCGACTGTTGCGCGCCGCCGGTCGGGCTGCGCCGCTCGCTCGACGCCGAACGTCTGCGCCGCCGTGGCCAAGGCGCTGTCCGAGCCCGTTCGCGTGCACGTCGTCGACGTGTTGCGGCGCAGCCCGGAGCCGGTGTGTCAGTGCGAGTTGGTCGCGCTGTTCGACATCAAGCAGTCGCTGCTCTCCCATCACCTGCGCAAGCTCGTCGACGCCGGCCTCGTCACGGTCGAGCGCCGCCACCGCTGGGCCTACTACTCGCTCGCCCCCAACGCCACCGAGGAGCTCTCGTCATGGCTGACCTGATCACCGATCCCGCCCTCGGCGTGCTGCTCGCCCGTGGCGCAGACCAGCTGCTGTCGCACCGTCCGAGAAGGCCGCGTGCTGCGACGCGTCAGCCGCCGGCGGGACGTGCGGCTGCTCGGCCGGCAGCCGAGCCCGACATCCGCGAGACCGTGCGCGAGCGCTACGCCGAGGCCGCCCGCGCCGTAGCCGCCGGCCAGGGCGTCTCGTGCGGCTGCGGTCCCGGTCAGCACGACCGACGCCTCCGGCGCGCAGGTCTTCGGCTCCGTCCTCTACGCCGACGCCGAGACCGACGGCGCGACCGCGACCGCCGTCGAAGCATCGCTCGGCTGCGGCGTGCCGACCGCCGTCGCCGATCTGCACGAGGGCGAGACGGTGCTCGACCTCGGCTCGGGCGCCGGCGCCGACGTGCTCATCAGCGCCCGCCGCGTCGGCAGCACCGGCAAGGCGATCGGCCTCGACATGACCGACGAGATGCTCGACCTCGCCCGCGCCAACGCCGCCGAAGCCGGCATGACCAACGTCGAGTTCGTCAAGGGCTACATCGAAGAGATCCCGCTCGCCGACGACTCGGTCGACGTGATCGTCTCCAACTGCGTGCTCAACCTCTCCGCCGACAAGCCGCGCGTGCTCGCCGAAGCCGCGCGCGTGCTCCGCGCCGGCGGGCGCTTCGCCGTCTCCGACGTCATCGCCGATCCCGACATGGACGACGCCACCCGCGCCGACATGGCCGCCTACACGGGCTGCATCGCCGGCGCGCTCACCGAGGACGAGTTCCGCTTCGGCCTCACCGCCGCCGGCTTCCACGACATCGAGATCCGTCCGACGCACCGCGTGCACGAGCACGCCAGCTCGGCCATCATCCGCGCCCGCATCCCCCAGTAGGCCCACGTGTCCAGCCTCACTCCCGCTCGGACGCGCCGGGAGCTGCACGACCGCGTCCTGAGCTACGTCACGCGTCGGGTGCGCAGCCGCGAAGACGCCGAGGACATCGCCCAGGAGGTGAAGGCCCGCGTGCAACGGGGCGTCGCCAGCTCCGAGAGCTCGTGCCCGAGTGCTGCCACGTCGAGTTGGACCGGCGCCGGCGCGTCACCGACGTCCGGTCCAGAGGCGCGGGCTGCGGGACCTGCGCTCAGCCGTAGACCGAGCGATAGTTGCGGATCGTCAGCGGCAGGCCGACGAGCCCGAGCCCGACGATCACCGCGAACGCCAAGCCGATCGAGTCCCACTCGAAGCCGGTCAGCGTCAGATCACGCATCGCGCGCAACACGTACTCGGTCGGGTCGACCGAGATGACCGCACGCAGCACACCGCTTGGCACCTGCTCGGTGGTCTGATAGGCGGTCGTCAAGAGATCAGCAGGAACGCCATCGGAAAGATCGCCTGCACGGCCTGCGGGTCCTTGGTCTTCAGCGCCGAGGTTCGCGGTCAGCACCCCGAAGGTGACGATCCCGAACAGCTTCCCGATCAGCAGCATCAGCAGCGCGCCGGCGACCCCGCTCGCGATCTCGGCGCCCAGCGCGATCGCCAGCAGCAGCACCGCTCCGCCCTGCACGAACAGTCGGGCGCCGTCGGCCAGCAGCCGGCCGGCCATGATCGCCCCGATCGAGACCCGGTCATCGTCAACAGCTTGTGCAGGTAGCGGGTCAGCGCGCCGAAGACCACGAACATCATCAGCACCGGAGCGACCGAGAAACCCAGCACCATCGGGTTGCGCGGGAACTGGATCAGTGTGCGTCGCGTCAGCAGCCAGGTCGCCGAGCTCATGCCGCACCTCCAGGGTCCGGCCGGTCGAGTGCAGGTAGGCGTCCTCGAGCGTCGCCGCGCTCGTCGCGGATTTCAGCTCACCCGGCGTGCCTTCAGCCACGATCCGGCCGTGGTCGAAGATCGCGATCCGCGCACAGAGCCGGTCGGCCGCGGGAAGCCGCGCATGCGCGCATGGGACCAGCGCCGGGGCCTCGCGGCGATCTCGGGCATGTCGCTGCACCCGCTGCTCGAGCAGCGCCTCGCCGAGTTCCACGGCACCGAGGCCGCGTTGCTGTTCGGCTCCGGCTACCTCGCCAACACCGGCAACAATCGCGGCGCTCGCGGGCGAGGGCGAGGTCGTCTTCTCCGACGAGCTCAACCACGCCTCGATCATCGACGGCTGCCGGCTCTCGCGCGCCGAGACCTTCGTCTACGGCCACCGCGACACCGAGCAGCTCGAATGGGGGCTGCGCAAGGCCGGCGACCGCGCGGCGCTGATCGTCAGCGACGGCCTCTTCTCGATGGACGGCGACCTCGCCCTGATCGAGGAGCTGCTCGAGCTTGCTCGCACCTACGGCGCCCGGCTGATGATCGACGAGGCGCACGCGACCGGGACGATCGGCCCCGAGGGGCGCGGGAGCGTCGCCGCGGCGGGATTGGCCGGCGAAGTCGACGTCCTGGTCGGGACGCTCGGCAAGTCGCTGGGCAGCTACGGCGCCTACGTCTGCGGCTCGGCCGAGCTCACCGCCTACCTCGTCAACTCCGCGCGGCCGTTCATCTTCTCGACCGCGCTGCCGCCCGGTTGCGTCGCCGCCGCGGGCGCGGCCCTGGAGCTGATCACCGAAAGGCCGAAGCGGGTCGAACGGCTGGCTTCGAACGCCGCCGTGCTGCGCAACGAGCTGGCGGGCGCCGGGCTCGACATCGGCGGCGCCGGGCTCGATTTCGGCGGGGATGCGACGCAGATCGTCCCGGTGATCGTCGGCGACGCCGACGACGCGCTCGCGCTCTGTGAGCGGGCGCTCGAGCGCGGCGTCTTCGCGCAGGCGATCCGGCCCCCGACCGTGCCGCCCGGGACCTGCCGGCTGCGGCTGACCGCGATGGCGACGCACCGCGTCGGCGAGCTGCGCAAGGCGGCCAAGGCGATCGCCGCTGCCGCACAGGAGCTGAAATCGAGCGCCGAGCGCCCCGAGTTGAAGCTCGCCGCTTGATGCGCGGGGTTTTAGTCACCGGGACCGGGACCGAGGTCGGCAAGACCGTGGTCGCGGCGGCGATCGCGCGCACTCGCGCTGACGCGGGCGAGAAGGTGGCCGTCTTCAAGCCCGCCGTCAGTGGCCTTGACGATCAGGGCGAGCCCGACCACCACCTGCTCCGCCGCGCCGCCGGCTCCGCGCAGTCCGACGACGAGATCTCCCCCTACCGCTACGGACCGCCCGCCTCCCCCCACCTCGCCGCCGAGCTCGCCGGCGAGCTGATCGATCCAAAGCGGCTGCTCGCTGGCGCCCACAGAGCCGCCGAGGGCGCCGATTTCCTCGTCTGCGAGGGCGTCGGGGGGTTCCTGGTGCCGCTGACGCCCGGCTATCTGGTCCGCGACTTCGCGCGCGACCTCGATCTCCCCGTCGTCATCGCCGCCTCGCCCGGGCTCGGGACGATCAACCACACCCTGCTGACCGTCGAAGCCGCGCGCGGCGCCGGACTCGAGGTCAGATCCATCGTCCTCACCCCGTGGCCGGACGACCCCTCACCGGTCGAGCTCTCGAACCGCGACACGATCGCGGCGCTCGCCGGGATTCCGGTCGAGGTACTGCCGGTGCTCGACCGGGATTCCAGCCGGATCGCGGCCTAAGGTCCCCGCCACGGGATGAGAGAGGCGCTGCCGAACCGAATCACCTCTGGCACCCGTTCACGCAGATGCAGGACTGGGCGGCGGAGGAGCCGCTCGATGATCGAGCGCGCCGACGGCTCCGAGCTGATCGACGCCGAGGGCAACCGCTACCTCGACGGCGTCTCGTCGCTGTGGTGCAACGTCCACGGCCATCGCCACCCGCTGATCGACGCCGGCGGTCCGCGAGCAGCTCGAGCGGGTCGCGCACTCGACGATGCTCGGCCTCGCCCACCCCGGCGCGGCCGAGCTGGCGCGACGGCTGGTCGAGATCGCGCCCGGCCGGCCTCGAGCCGGGTCTTCTACTCGGACTCGGGCTCGACGCGCGGTCGAGGTCGCGCTGAAGATGGCCTTCCAGTACTGGCAGCAGCGCGGCGGCCAGCACGTGCGGCGGACCTCGTTCGTCTGCCTGCGCGACGCCTACCACGGCGACACGATCGGTTCGGTCTCGGTCGGCGGGCATCGACCTCTTCCACGCAGGCCTTCGGGCCGCTGCTGTTCGACTCCCACCGCGCCGAGCCCGGCGACATCGACGAGCATGGCGAGGCTGCTCGACCGCCACGAGGAGGAGATCGCCGCGGTCATCGTCGAGCCGCTGGTCCAGGGCGCCGCCGGAATGCTCACCCACCCGCCCGGCTATCTGCGCGCGGTGCGCGAGCTCTGCGACCGGCACGGCATCCTGCTGATCTGCGACGAGGTCGCGACCGGCTTCGGCCGCACCGGGACGATGTTCGCCTGCGAGCAGGAGGGCGTCGCCCCCGACTTCCTCTGCCTCGCCAAGGGCCTCACCGGCGGCTACATGCCGCTGGCGGCGACGCTGACGACCGAGCGGATCTACGAGGCCTTCCTCGGCGCCCACGAGGACTTCAAGACCTTCTTCCACGGCCACACCTACACGGGCAACCCGCTCGCCTGCGCGGCGGCGCTCGGCTCGCTCGACGTCTTCGAGCAGGAGCGCACGCTCGTCCGGCTGCAGCCGAAGATCCGGCTCTTGCAGGACATGCTCGAGCGACGTCGAGGCGATGCACGAGGTCGCCGAGGTGCGCCAGCTGCGGGCTTCATGGTCGGGATCGACCTCGGCGAGCACGACCCTGCGCAGCGCATCGGCCACCGGGTGACGCTCGAGGCGCGCAGGCGCGGCGTGATCGTCCGCCCGCTCGGCGACGCGTGGTGCTGATGCCGCCGCTGGCGATCTCCAAGTCCGACCTCCGCCGCCTCGTCGCGGTGACCGCCGAGTCGATCGTCGCCGCCTTCGAGCCCGAGGCCGCCGAGCGCCGAGCTCGAGGCCATTGCTCGAGGCCGCCTAGCGTCGCTCGATCCTCGCGATGCGGCGAGATCGCGCACGTCCCGTAGTACCGTGTATGTGATGAAACCGCCGTGGCGGCCCCCGTACGGCCTGAGCACCCCTGCGGTGCCACCGCAGCACCGCTCGCAGCCGCTCGCCGAGAGCGGAGCGTCGACGGACGCGCTTCGAGCACTCTACCGCTCGAGCCGCGACGACGTCTACGCCTACGCGGCCGGGACTGCTCCGGGACCGCTCGGCCGCCGAGGAGGTCACCGCGCAGGCCTTCGAGCGCGCCTGGCGCCGCCGCCGCCAGATCGATCCCGAACGCGGCTCGCCGCGCGCCTGGCTGTTCGGGATCGCCCGCAACGCCGCGCTCGACGAGCTGCGCCGCCGCTGCCGCAGCGCGCCGCTGCCCGAGGAACGCCGAGCCGGCCGCCGAGCCCGGCGCGACGCGACCGGGCGGCGACGCGATCGCCGTGCGCGGACCGTGCAGCGCCGGCGATCGAGACCGCTCAGCGGCCGCGAGCGGGAGCTGGTCGCGCTCAAGTACTTCGCTGGGCTCTCCAACGCCGAGATCGCCGAGGTGATCGGCACGAGCGAGAGCAACGCCGGGCACCAAGCTGCACCGCGACGATCGAGAAGCTGAGGAGGTCCTGCGATGACGCCGCTTGAGCTAAACAGATGATCGCAGCGAGCTGCGGGACGATGCGCCCGGAGCTCGACCCGGACTTCGCGGCCAAGCTCGACGCCTGGGCCGCCGCATGGCTTCCCGCCCGAGGGCGAGCGCCCCGCGCGGCCCAGCTGGCCGAGAAGCCGCGATCCGCGCTGGACCCCGCGCTGCGGCGGCGCCTTCGCGACGCTGCTGATCGTCCACGTCGTCGGCCGTCTCGCAGCTCGGCGGTCCCGGCGGCATCGGACAACGACCATCGGGCTCGCGCACCCGAGGCCGAGCGGCCGCGCCGAGCTCCCGAGGGGCGGAGCGGCCGGCGCGGGGGCAGCGCGATCGCGCCGGCGCCGACCACGGTCGCACCGCCTTCGCAGCGACCTCGCCCCCGGCGCCGCCAGAAGCGCGCACGGCCGAGCGCGAGGTCTCGAGCTGATCGCTCTCGACCGAGCCCGACGAGGTGCGACGACGTCGCCGACGGCGTCATCGAGGTGACCGAGCGCTACGACGGCATCGTCCTCGCGCTCGACGTGCACACCCGGCGACGCGGCGCCCGCGCCCCTTCGATCTCGCGCATCCCCGCCCAGCACCTCCAGGCGCGCTCGCCGACCTCTCCGACCTGGCGACGTCAGCGCCGCGCAACGAGGCCACGATCGACATCACCGCGCCGCGTCCGTCGACGCGCGAGAGCGCTTCGACGACGCCAGGCCGAGGTGACGCCCTGCCCGAGCAGCCGCGAGGCGATCGCGCTGACGAGGCCCAGCTCCGCGCAGCTGGTCGCCCGCTCCGAGCTCGCGCCGACCTGACCGCGGTCTCAGCAGGGTCGACTTCGTCCCGCTCGCCGACGCCGAGGGCCGATGACGGCGGCTGGTCGATCGGCGACGCGCCGACGACGCGGTCTCGATACTGCGCACGATCGCCGGATCGCGCTCGTCACCCTCGCGATCCTGGTCCCGCTGGCGCTGCTCGCCGCCGCCATCTGCTTCGCCGGCCTCGCATCATCGGCGACGCCGGACGCGAGCCCTCGAGAGGCCTAGAAAGCAACCCCGCACGCCCGCAGGCGAAGCCGAGGAAGTGGCGGGGTGGGTGTTACTCCTCGTAGGGCTCGAAGTCGGTCTTGCGGGCCCCGCAGACCGGGCAGAACCAGTCGTCGGGGATCTCCTCGAAGGCGGTCCCGGGCAGGGACTCCGCCGTCGGGGTCGCCCTCGGCCGGGTCGTAGATGAATCCGCACGAGGTGCAGACCCAGAGCTGCTTGGTCTCGGTGCTGCGGCCTCCATCGGCGCGGCCACAATACGCGGAAGTTCAGGCGCCCCAATAGGCTGGCCGGGAATGACTGAGGACGACGAGCGGGCCGGTCGAGCCCCGCCCCGCGGCGACTGTGATCCTGTTGCGCAGGGGCGGCAAGCACGCCGATCGCGGCCTCGAGGTCTGCCTGGTCCGGCGCAACCCCGAGGCGCGCTTCATGCCGGGGTCTGGGTCTTCCCAGGCGGGGCCGTCGACGAGGCCGACGGCGAGGGCGAGGACGGGATGCCGCGCCGCGGCCGTTCGCGAGCTCGCCGAGGAGGTGGGGGTCGAGATCGACGCCACCGAGCTGGTCCCCTACTCGCGCTGGATCACGCCCGAGATCGGCAGCATCCGCTTCGACACCCGCTTCTACCTGGCGCTCTCCCCCCCCACTCCAAGCCCGAGCCCGACGGCTCCGAGACCGTGGACGCCGACTGGTTCGCCCCAAGGCCGCGCTCGACCGCCACTACAGCGACGAGTTGCACGCTCGTCTTCCCGACCATCAAGCACCTCGAGTCGCTGCTGCCTTACAAGAGCTCGGCCGAGGCGCTCGACGACGCGGCCGACCGCGAGATCGAGCCGGTGATGCCGACCGTCGAGGGCGAGGGCTCCGAGCGCCGCATCGTCATGCCCGATGGCTGGGACGACGTGCCGCTTCCACCCGAATAACCGGCCACCTCCTCGCGCTATGCGCTCCGGGGGTACCGGGTCCTTATTGGGACGGAAATGGCTCTAGTCCGGCGTGCCAGGGGCCGGCCTGGTAAGTGTGGAGCCCGTGCTCCTCCATCTCGTTGCGGAGCCGCGCGAAGATCCCGCCGGCCGCCTTGAGCGCCGCCACGAGCTCCTCGGAGCTGAGCTCGCGCAGCCGCCAGAGGAAGAACAGCTGCCCCTCGGTGATCCCGAAGTCGACGGTCGCGTCGATCCGCGTCGTCCAATCGAGGAATGCCGGGCTGAACAGCTCGCGCAGCGCGACCGGGTCGTGGTCGGCGGGGACGGTGGCGATGAAGCGGCGGTTGAAATCGAGGCTCTCGAAGTCGACCCGGCGGCGCGAGTGGCGGTCGAGAACGTCCTCTCCCTCGCTCGAGCGACTCGACGTGGAAGATCGGCACGACCGCGGCGAGATCGGGCATGTGCGCCTTGACCAGCGCCGCCCCCGGGAGCACCGCCTTGCGCCCGAAGCCGCCACGCTCGCGCTCGTCGGCATCGCAGCTCGCGCCCCAGAAGCCCTCGCTGAGCTCCCCTGTCAGCCGGTTGCTGCCGCCGGGGCAGAGCGCCGCCGGGGCGCTCCTTCGGGTTGATCCCTCCGACCTGCTCGTAGCGCAGCCCGCGCTTTTCGCCGAGCGCCGCGACCGTCGCGGCCCAGGCCGCGCCGTCGTCCTTCGCGCTCACACCCGCTCGCTCATAGCGCCTGCTTGTAGAGCCCTCGAAGTCCTCCTCGACGAGCTCGCGCGCGTTGGTGAGGCTGCAGCCGTCCCCCATCGCCCCCTCGACCAGGTCCGGGATCCCCGACTCGGGCACGCCGACCTCGGAGAGCCGCCGCGGCAGCCCCAGCGGGCGCTCAGCTCGGTGACCCAGGCGGCGAGCGACTCGCCGACCTCGGCGTCGCGTCCGCCCGGCTCGGCGCCGAGCAGCTCGGCGATGTCCCGATAGCGGTCGGCGATCTCCGAGCCCGCCCTCGCAGTTGAAGCGGATCACGTGCGGGAGGTTGATCGAGTTCGCGACCCCGTGGGGGACGCCGTAGCGGGCTCCGGCCGGATGCGACATCGAGTGCACGGCGCCGAGCGCCGAGGTAGCCGATCCGCCCGGCGACGATCGCCAGGCACGCCGCGACGAGCATGTTTCCGCGCGCTTCCTCATCCTGGGGGGTCCTCGACCGCTTTTGTGAGGTTGTCGCGCATCATCCGCAGCGCCCGCAGGCAGAAGGCCTCGCCGTGCGGGCTCCCTCAGGGCGTCGTGTAGCCCTCGATCGCATGCGTCATCGCGTCCATGCCGGCCCGCGGCGACCTGCGGCGGCAGGTCTCGTCGACTCCGGATCGAGGATCGCGAGCACGGGGAAAAGCGGGAAGTCGCCGATAGCACCTTGATCTGCTGATCCGGGTCCTTGATCACGGCTCCGAACGAGACCTCCGAGCCGGTCCCCGCCGTGGTCGGGATGCAGGCGAGCGGCGCCACCGGCAGCGGCTTGCCGAGCCCGTCGTCCTCGCGCGGCAGCGTGTAGAGGCCCTCGTAGTCGAGCACCTTCCCGCCATGACTGAAAACGGCGTTCGCGGCCTTCGCGGTGTCCATCACCGAGCCGCCCCCGACGGCGAGGAATGAGTCGGCACCGGCTTCTTTGGCGGCCGCGGCGCAAGCCTCGACGGTCGCGGTCGAGGAATCAACCGCGGACGTCGTCGAAGACGCCGGCGACCTCGAGCCCGCCGCCGGTCACCCCTTCGGAGACCTTGTCGATCAGCCCGGTGCCGCGGATCGTCTCATCGGTGACGATGAACGGCCGCGCCGCGCCCTCCTTCGCGAATTCGAAGCCGGTGCCCTCGATCATCCCGCGCCCGGCAACGACCCGGGTCGGGTGTGCGAATTGGTAGAAGTCCTTGAAGCCGGTCAGCGGAGGCTCACATTTGGTCGGCGGCGCTAGCGCGCGGCAACGCACCACATAAAAGGAGACCGCGCTGGCGCCACCTAATCGACGTTGACGAGCTCGTTGCGCCCGTCGGCCTCGAGCTGGGCCTTGTAGCGGGGGAAGATCGGCTTCGTGAGCGGGACCAGCTTGAGGATCTTCGCCACCGGGCCCTCGGCCTTGATCTGGCCGCGGGCCAGCGCCACGGTCACGTTCACCTTGCCGAGCCAGAAGCGGTGGGCCGTGTCCGCCTCCATCCGCATCGTCACCTCGGGCTCCATGTCGGTCTCGCCGAAGTCGACGTCGCCGGGCTCCCCCTCCTGGAGCCGGACCGTGATCGTCGACTCGGGCTCCCTGTACGCGTACTGGACGATCGTGTTCGCTTTCCGGAACTTCGGTGCCAGCTCCTCGTCGTCGGCGAGCTCCTGGAAGAGCTTCCCGATCGTGTCGTAGACCTCCTGGGAGTCCTTGAAGTAGGCCAATCTCTCTCCTCGCTCGCTCGGTTGCGAGCCGGATGCTAGTCGCCTTCAGTCCGCGGGGACGTACGGCACGGCTCCGCCGCCGAACGGGCTCGGCGGGGTGAGCACGCAGGCCGCATGCGCCTGGATCTGCGGGAAGACCGGGTTCGGGAAAATCGAGAGCGGGAAGGTGCCGGGCTGGTTGGTGATCGGCAGCGTGCCCGGCGTCGCGGGCGGATTGGTGGGCGGATTCTGGAGCACCTGGCCGCCGGGTCCGCTCGAGCCGGTGTTGGCGCAGTCGTGGCTGGGGAAGCGGATCCCCTGCGAGAACGTCGTGCCGAGGCTCTGCGGCGGCAGGTAGCCGTTGCCGCGGTTGACGTTCGAGCGGGTCGGGAAGATCGAGAGCGACTCGGGGCTGATGTAGCCGATCTGGCGGAAGACGTGCCGCGGCGCGGGCTGGTTCCCGGTCGGGATCAGCGTCCCGGCCTGGGTCGTCTGCGGATCGGAGAGGAAGTCGGTGACGTTGCCCGAGTAGGCGCTCGTGTAGCGGAGGATCGGGTTCAGGTTGGCGAGGAAGGGGTCGAGCTCGCGCAGCACCGGTGCGGCCTCCCGCAGGATGCCGCGGGTCTGCGGCAGCCCAACCGTGGCGGCGTCGAGCAGCGGCCCGAGGTCGATGAACAGCTGCTTGGCGTAGGGGGTCAGCGTGCGGACGTCCTTGAGCGTCGGGCTGATGTTCCTTGCGACCGGCTTCAGGTCCTTGGCGAGCGGGCGGGCATTGACCGAGAAGCTCTGCAGGCGGGTGAGCGTCTTTCGAGCCTCCTCGTTGAAGGTCGGGAAGATCTTGATCGACTCGGCGAGCGCCTCGTCGCGGGAGGCGAGCGCCTCGAAGGTCTGGTTGTTGCCCTCGATCAGGCCGGCGAGCTGCTGGTCGCGCTCGGTGAGCGCCCCGAACACGGTCCCGGTGTTGTTGACGAGCTGGGAGAGGACGTCGCCCTGGCGGTTGAGGGTCTCGAGGATGTCGGTGGCGTCCTCGGTGAACGGGCCCAGGTTTCCGAAGCCGTCGGAGAGGTCTAGGGCGCGGCCCTTCGAGGCGATCGCGAGGTTCTGCTGCCAGACCCGGAACGCGGTCCGCGTCTCCTCGTCGAGGGCATTGAAGATCTCGTCGATCTGCACCTGCTCCTCGACCTGGGAGTCGGCGAGGTGCCCGTCCTCGGGGATCGCCTCGACGACGTCGTCGCCGACGAGCCCGTCGACGCTTCCGGTCTGGGCCGTCGTCACGGCGGCGGTCTCGCCGATCTGAATCTCGTTCTTGGAGCCCGTGGTCAGCTCGACGAAGGTTTCGCCGAGCAGCGTCTTCTGGCGCAGGATCGCCCTCGCGTCCTCGGATATCGGGGCGTAGTCGGGCTCGAGCTCGATCGTGACCCGGGTCGCGTTCGCGTCCGGAGGCAGAGAGACCTCCTTGACCTTGCCCACCGAAACGCCCCCCACCCGCACGTCGGACTCGGGCTGCAGCGAGATGCCCTCGTCGAAGTCGGCGCTGAAGCGGTAGCTGTTCGAGCTCAGCGGCAGAAAGCCGCCGAACGTGACCCAGACGAAGATCAAGAGGCCGAAGCACGAGAACGAGAACCCGGCGGCGATCATCACCCGGATCAGCCCCCAGTGCCGCTCCCAGAAGCTCTGCTTCCTGGGTCCCACAGCCTCGCTTCCGTTCTGCTCAGGCACCTGAACTCACCCTAAGCCTCGATCGGGCGCTCCGCGCCGGCCGAACGCGATGTGTGACGCACCTCACACAGGCTTTCCTGGCCGAGGAAACACCCGGCACCCCCGCAGCGCGAAGCGCGAGGAGGTGGCCGGTGGTCGTTAGTCCGCCGGGACGTACGGGACCGAGCCGCCGCCGAACGGGCTCGTGCCGAGGATGCATCCCGCGTGCGCCTGGATCTGCGGGAAGACCGGGTTCGGGAAGATCGAGAGCGGGAAGGTGCCCGGCTGGTTGGTGATCGGCAGCGTGCCCGGCGTCACCTGGGGATTGGTCGGCGGGTTGAGGAAGACCTGGCCGCCGGGGCCGTTCGAGCCGGTGTTGTTGCAGTCGTGGCTGACCGAGAGCGTCTCCTGGGAGACCGCTGACGGGTTTCCGATCCCGTTCGGCGGGATGTAGCCGTTGCCGCGGTTTACCTGACTCCGGGTCGGGAAGATCGACAGCGACTCGGGGCTGATGTAGCCGATCTGGCGCAGCGCGTGGCGCGGTGCCGGCTGTGGGCCGAGCGGCGTCAGCGTCCCCGCGAGGCCCGCCTCCGGGTTGGCGATGAAGTCGGTGACGTTCCCCGAGTAGGCGCTCGTGTAGCGGAGGATCGGGTTCAGGTTGGCGAGGAAGGGGTCGAGCTCGCGCAGCACCGGTGCGGCCTCCCGCAGGATGCCGCGGGTCTGCGGCAGCCCAACCGTGGCGGCGTCGAGCAGCGGCCCGAGGTCGATGAACAGCTGCTTGGCGTAGGGGGTCAGCGTGCGGACGTCCTTGAGCGTCGGGCTGATGTTCCTTGCCACCGGCTTCAGGTCCTTGGCGAGCGGGCGGGCATTGACCGAGAAGCTCTGCAGGCGGGTGAGCGTCTTTCGAGCCTCCTCGTTGAAGGTCGGGAAGATCTTGATCGACTCGGCGAGCGCCTCGTCGCGGGAGGCGAGCGCCCCGAAGGTCTGGTTGTTGCCCTCGATCAGGCCGGCGAGCTGCTGGTCGCGCTCGGTCAGCGCCCCGAACACGGTCCCGGTGTTGTTGACGAGCTGGGAGAGGACGTCGCCCTGGCGGTTGAGCGTCTCGAGGATGTCGGTGGCGTCCTCGGTGAACGGGCCCAGGTTTCCGAAGCCGTCGGAGAGGTCTAGGGCGCGGCCCTTCGAGCCGCGATCGCGAGGTTCTGCTGCCAGACCCGGAACGCGGTCCGCGTCTCCTCGTCGAGGGCATTGAAGATCTCGTCGATCTGCACCTGCTCCTCGACCTGGGAGTCGGCGAGGTGCCCGTCCTCGGGGATCGCCTCGACGACGTCGTCGCCGACGAGCCCGTCGACGCTTCCGGTCTGGGCGGTAGTCACCGCGCCTGCTTCCTCCTCCACCTCGACCTCCACCGGGTTCTGGGAACCCGAGGTGATCTCGACGTAGGCCTCGCCGAGCAGCGTCTTCTGGCGCAGGATCGCCCTCGCGTCCTCCGAGAGCGGTGCGTACTCGGGCTTGAGCTCGATCGTCGCCCGGGTCGCGTTGCCGTCCGGGGGCAGCTCCACCGCCTTCACCTTGCCAACCGAGACCCCGCCGAGCCGCACGTCGGACTCGGTCTGCAGCGTGATCCCCTCCTCGAAGTCGGCCGTGAAGCGGTAGCTCTTCGGGTTCAGCGGGATCGGACCGCCGAAGGTGATCCAGAGGAAGAGCAGCAAGCTGAAGCAGGAGAGCGCGAAGCCGAGCGCAACGACTATGCGTCCGATCGAGGGAGCCTGTTTCTGCATCTACGGGCACACCCCCCCGATCAGCGGTCCGACTCCGGTGATCAGCGTCGAGAGCGGCGTCGCCGCGAACACGCTCTTGATCGTGTTGCAGCTGGCAGTGAAGTAGATGCGGCGGTAGACGCCGTGCGCGTCCTGGGCCTGGAAGGTGCTGTTGCCGACGTGGGCGAGCCAGCCGAGCCAGAACAGATAGCCCTCGTCGCGGTTCGCGGTGCCCGGCGGCTCGGCGCCGTTCGGGTTGTATGCCGTCATGTTGCCGAGCGTGTTGATCTCCTTGGCAAGGTCGGTGAGCCGCGGGGTGGCGGCGTTGAGCTGGTTCGCGGCCGCGCCGAGGTCGAGAACCGGCTGGCGGGCGGCGCGGGTGAAGGGCCGGATCTGGTTCTGCACCGACGGCGTCGCCGCGACCGAGAGGTCGTAGAGCGAGTCGTTGACGCCGTCGAGCTTGCGCGCGAACGGCCGCAGCGAGTTGAGGCTCGGCCTCATCTCGTCGGCGAAGCCGCCGACCTTGGTGAGCGTCTCCTCGGTCTGCTGCAGCGTGCCGGGCAGCAGGGCGGTCGCCTCGCTCACGTTCAGCTCCTCGGCGGCGATCGCGCTCAGGGCCGAATTGGACTCCGTGATCAGCCGCAGGATGTTCGCGTCCTCTTCGCCGAGGCGGCCGGTGAGGATGCCGAAGTTGTGGATCAGGTTGGCGAGGTTCTGCTTGCGGGTCGCGACCTCGCGGTTGAGGCGGGCCAGGTCGCGGTTGATCGGCCCGAGGCCGCCGAGCAGCTTGCCGAGGTTGCGGCCCTGGCCGCGCAGGCCCTCCCCGCCTCCGACGAGCAGCATCCGCAGGTAGGAGCGGGTGTCGCCGTCGAGCGCCTCGAGGATCTGGTCGAGGTTGTTGTCCGGGGCGGTGTTGGCGACCGGGATCTCGTCGCCCTCGCCGTATTCGCCCGCGGCGCGGGTGCCCGGATCGAGCTCGAGGAACATGTCCTTGAGGCCAGTCTTCGGCCGCAGCAGGACGGTCGCGTCGCGGTAGACCGGCAGGAACTTGCGGTCGATGTCCATGGTGACGCTGGCGACGCCGTCCTCGAGGTCGACCTTCGAGATGTCGCCGACGCGCACGCCCGCGACGCGCACGGTCTGCCCCTGTCCCGGGGTGATGGCCTGCCCGGTCTCGAACTCGGCCTTGAGCTCGAACGGCTTCTCCTCGAGGACCGGGATTCGCAGCCGCTGTTCCTGGACGATGATGTAGCCGATCGCCAGCGCGACGATCGCCAGAGCGCCGACCGCGATGAAGTCTCGAGCGTGCTCGCGGATCGCCTTGCTCACTCGTCCCCACCCCCGTTCAGCGTCTCGCGGTATTCGGGGAGGCGCTCCTTGTACCAGGACTGAAGCTCGGCGACGCCTTCCCTGGCCTGCTCGCGACCGGCCTTGGTCCCGGCGGCCTGGCCGGCGAGGATCTTCTCGCGCGCCGCGACCTCTTCCTCGAGGAACGGCTCCGCGGCCTCGGGGACTCCCACCTTCTCGCTCGGGTCACCGGCCTGCTGGCCCGGCACGGCGACCGGCCCGCCGCTGCGCAGGTCGGGCGGCTGCTGGTTCTCGCACGGGGTGTCGGGGTGGAACGGCGTCTTCGCCGATGCGCTCAGCGGCGGCTCGGCGCCGAGCAGTTCGAACGGGGTGTTGCCGACCAGGTTCCCGGGCCCGGCGCCCGGGGCGGGCGGCGTGACGAGGATGTTGGTGCCGCTGCCGGCGCCGACGCGGATGTACTGGCCGTTCGCGTCTCCGGAGCGGCTCTCGCCGCCGATGCCCGCGAGCCCGTAGCCGGTCTCCTTGTAGACGATCTCGGAGTTCTCGCCGTCGTTGGAGGGGATGTCGGTCTCGCTCCAGGGGATGACGACGTTGTTGAAGCAGCTCGAGAGCGCCCGCGCCTGCTCGAAGAACGGCACGGTCAGTCTTGACAGCTTGGCCAGGCTCGGCGTCGTCGTGGTGAGGTCGGCGACCAGGCCGCGGAGCTCGTCGGGGCCGACGAGGGCGCGGAGCTGGGCGATGAACGGGTTCGCCGCGTCGAGGGTCGGGCTCGCGCTCTTGACCCCGGGCAGGATCTCGCGCGAGAAGGCGCGCAGCGCCGGCAGCGCCCGGTTGACCTTGACCAGCGCCGGCTCGCCGGCGCCGAGCAGACGCGGCAGCTCGAAGATCGCGGCCTGCAGCGAGTCGCTCTCGCGGCCGAAGGCGTTCAGTACCACCGAGAGGTTCGTGACCAGGTCCTGGAGCTGCTCGGGATCCTGGTTCAGCGCCTGGATGAAGCTGTCGAAGTTGACGATCAGGCCAGTGAGGTCGCCGGGCTGGGTGCCGAGGAACGCCTCGTTTACCTCGGCCGTGTAGCGGAAGGCGTCGGGCGAGCTCGCGAATGTGTCGCGCAGGCCTTCGGCGCCGCCGTACTTGTCGAGCGCGTCGCCGAACTCGATCAGGAAGGTCTGGAGGCTGGCGCGGACCGGCGCCTGCAGCGAGGTGAGGACCTGATCGACCTGGACCGAGATCGAGGTCTGCGCGATCGGGATCGTCGAGCCTTCGTCGAGCTCCGGCGACTCGGGGCTGCCCGGATGGAGGTCGACGAACAGGTTGCCCTCGAGGAAGAGGCGCGGCCGCAGCTGCATGGTGGCGTCCTCGCGCACCGGCAGGGCGTCGTCCTTGAGCGCCATCTCGATCACCGCGGCCTGCTCGCCCTTGCCGTCGCTCTCGAGGTGCTTGACACCGATCACCTCTCCGACGTTGACGCCGGCGATCCGGACCGGGCTCTTGACGCGGATGTTCTGGGCGTTCGAGAACACCGCATTGACCTCGTAGCCGCGGTCGGTGAACGGGAGCCGCTTCGCGAACCCGAGGTAAAACCCGATGATCGTCAGCGCGACGGCGATCAGGCCGATGCCCCAGGCGGGGAGCCCCTTCTTTTCGCCTCGTCTACTCATTTGCCCGTGAATACCCTCGTTCCGTCTTTGAGGTAGAAGAGGTCGGTCTTGCCGAGCGGCTGTCCGCCGTTGACCCCACTCGACGGGAGGTCGGAGACTCCGTAGGCCGGGTTGGAGACGTTCTGCCCAGGCGAGAGCGCCTCACCGACCGGGTAGCCGGTCTGGCCGTTCTGGCAGTTCGGGTTCGACTTCGTGCCGTAGTTGACGTAGGGGTTGCCGTGCAGGATCGGCTGCTCGCGCGGCTCGAACTCGCCCGGCGCGGTCGAGAGCTGCGAGAGGCGCCCGTTGGCCGATCCGCCGGCGTAGTTGTCGAGCGGGTTGGTCGGCGTCTCGGTCGGTGGCGAGGTGAGGCCCGCGGTTCCGATCAGCGCAACCCGCTGTGACCAGCCGACCTGATCGCGCTCGGTGATGTGCTCGGTCAGGAAGGTGAACCAGTACTCCCAGTAGTTGCAGTGGGTCTCGACCGGGACGATCTTCGTCGCGGCTTGGTCGGCCGAATTGAAGGTGTCGCCGAGCCGCACGAGGCTGACCATCGTCGAGGGCTGGGTGACGAGGTTGTCGAGCTCGCCGAAGACCGCCTGCGTCTCGAGGTTGACCGGCGGCGTGCGCTGCAGGACCGGAGTGCCGATCGCGAGCGTGTCGTTCAGCTCCGGGAGCGTCTTGCGCAGGTCCTTTACGCCCGGGCGCAGCAGCCGCTCGACCTCGGCGAAGTCGCGCAGGAAGGGGCGCTGCTTGGGCAGCGAGCGGATCCCGACCTCGAGCGTCGGCGCCGCGGTCGAGATCGCTTCCTTGAGCGCCTCCGGGTCGGAGGAGAGGGCCGCGAAGGTGACCGCCATGTTCGTGAACTGCTCGGCGTTGGCCTCGGCAACCGGGGCGACGATCCGGGCCGCGTCGGCGAGCTCACTGATGAAGCGGGCGAGCTGGGTCTGCGGCGAGGAGAGGTTCTGTGCGACCGGGCCCAGGTTGAGGAACAGCGGGCTGAGGCTCTCGATCGCCTCGTTCAGCGAGGCGCCGCGGCCGGCGAAGGCGCTTCCGAACTCCTGCAAGTTGGTGCGCGCCGCCTCGCGGGTCTGGAGGTCGAAGGTGTTGCCGATGTCGTCGAACTCGGTCTGCTCCTGGGCCTGGGCGACGGGCAGCGTGCCGCCCTCGGGCAGGCCGTCGCCGGTGCCGCGCTCGAGCTCGAGGTACTTGAGCCCGAACGAGGAGCGGTAGCGCACCCGGACGGTGGTGTCGGCGGGAATCGGCTCTGCGCTCTTGTCGAGCTTCAGATTCAGCTTCGCGGCCTGCTCGCCGTTCTCGGGGTTCTCGGTCGTCTCGATCGACTCGACGACGCCGACCCGGTTACCGCCGATCCGGACCTCGTTGTTGGGCCCGAGGCGCTGCGCGTTCGGGAGCTCGGCCGAGATCCGGTAGACGGGCACGAACGGGAGCCCGTTGTTGGCGTTGTAGGCGAGGAAGACCGCGACGATCACGATCAGGGTCGTGATCGCGCCGACCATGGTCGGCGAGGCGGCGAGTGACTGTACGCGGGATCGGCCGGTCATGTTCCGAACAGGAAGTCGAGGAGGTTGGTGGCGCCGGCGTCACCGGGCTGGGGCGGCGGGCTCTGGCCCGTGGCGCCGTTGCCGAGCCCAAGGCCGCCGAGCACCTGGTTCAGGGTGTCGTTGAGCGGGTTGTTGCTGCCGTCACCCGGGAGGAGCGGATCGCCGTTCGGCAGCCCGAGTGCGTCCTGGAGCGGCTTCGGCACCGGCTTGCCCTCGGCGATGTCGTCGAGCACCTCGGGCGTCAGCAGCTCGTCTGGCGCGCCGGGCACCTCGCCGGTCGGCGCCCCGGCGCTGAACTCGCCGGCGCTCGAGCGGGTGCTGGCACCGTGGGTCGAGATCGCCGGGTCGCAGATGTCGAGGTCGGCCGAGCCCTGCGGGCAGACCGAGTCGTCGTAGCGGGTCAGGCCCGGCGTCGGCTTGGTCGGGTCGCCGCCGATGCCCGGCTGGTTGTCGCCGAGGATCGAGACGCAGCGGTCGGCGCTCTGCGGGTTGGTGCTTCCGTTCGGGTAGGTCGTGTGAGCGCTGAAGTGACCGCACGGGCTGGCGACGACCGGCTCGAAGAGGATGAAGTGGAGCAGGTGGCCGATCTGGTCGAACTGGTTGAGGGCGCCGGCCTGGTAGTAGACGTAGTTGAGCAGGCCCTCGAGGCCGGAGTAGCCGGGCTCGGTGACCCCGCCGCCGGTCTTCGAGTTGAGCAGCCCGACGCGGCGGTCGGCCTCGCCGGGCTGGTCGCGCAGGTCGGTGCGCGCGCGCGCGTCCTCCTCGACGGCATTGAACGGGTTGCCGAGCGACTCGAGGAACTGCGCGATCTGGTCGACCGCCGAGGGCGCGTTCCGGACCGATGCGCTCAGTTGCCTGAACTCGTCGTCGCCGTTGGTGAGCGCCCGGGTGCCGACCTGGGCGGCGTTGCCGAGCGTGGTCAGCCCGACGCTGGTCGCGTCGTTGAACGGCGGCACCCGGTCGGCGAGCGTGTTGAGGCCCTTCGCGGAGCGGCGCAGGTCCTTGAGCAGCGGCTCGCCCTGGGTCGCGACCTGGCCGAGCCGGTACATGGTGGGCTTCAGCTCGGCGAGGAACTCCGGCAGGCGCTGGAAATCGAGCTGCAGGTCCTCGCGGCGCTCGGCCGAGGCCTCTGCGGTGTCGCCGGCTTCCTTCACGAACCTGACCACGTCCTCCTGGTTGTCGGTCAGCTTCTGGACGATCAGGTCGGAGTTCGCGTTCAGGTCGCGGATCACGGTGTTCTGGTCGGCGAGAATGCCGGTGACCTGCTTCAGGTCGCGGAGCGCCGGAGCGCCACGCCGGATCGCCGCGTTGAGGTTCTCGGCGTTGCCGGCGAGGGCGGTGCCGAACTCGTTGATGAGCAGCTGGAGCTGGCGGTTGAAGGGCTCGCGGAGCGTGTTCTGGACGAGGTCGTTGGGAACCGTGATCGTCGTCTGCTCGACCGGGACCGGGCCTTGCAGCGGATCCGGGCTGACGCCCGGCTGGCAGTCGACGAAGTACTCGGCGATCAGCGACTGCGGCTCGGAGGAGCAGTTCGCGTCCGACTTGAACTCGCCGAACTGGTTGTCGACCTCGACCGTGATCAGCGCTCGCTTCGCGTCGTTTATGTCGAGCTCGGAGACGGTCCCCGCCTTGACGCCGGCTACCCGGACCTCGGATCCGTTGACGAGGCCGAAAGCGTTGTCGAACTCGATCTCGTAGGTGCTCGTGTCGGCCGCGCCCGCCGTGGCGACTAGCGCGACGCCGAGGGCCGCGAGCAGCGCGAGTGTGGCTGCGATCCGCCTCATGGCCCGGTCGGCACCTGGCTCGGGTCGCAGTCGATCGAGCCGTTGTAGGTCAGCTGGGCCGCGCTCTGCCCGCGCTCGTTGGAGCCCGGGCACTTGCGGAGGTTGTTGTAGTCGAGCAGCCCGAGGATCTGGAGCGGGCTGAGCACGTCGGCCGGGGTCGGCAGGCCGTTGAGGCTCGGCGAGAAGGCGTTGAACGTGGTGCCGATCCGCCCCATGCCGCCGTTGGCGTCATAGACACCGGAGTGCCCGAAGTCGTCGAACCAGCCGCTGACGCCCTCGACGGTCACGTAGGGCCGCAGGAAGGAGAGCGCCGGCAGGCCGTCGCGGAGCGCCGCCCTCGAGGCCGGCAGCGCACCCTGGCGGGTGGCGCCGTTGCGGTTCACCGGGCCGACGCCGATCTGGCCGAGCGGCACCTGGAGGTTGAGCAGGTCGGTGAGGTCGTTGTCGGGGCCCGGCTTCGTGACGACGTTGTTGAGGTCGATCACGGTTGGGACGGCGTCCTTGGCGAAGCCGCGCAGGTTCTTTGTGAACGGGAGCAGCTTCTTGGCGACCGGCTTCGAGGCGTTGACGAGCGGATCGACGTCGTCGAGGGCCGTGCGCAGGTTGAAGGCCGTGGTGTTGAACTGGCGCATGAAGCCCGGCAGGCGCTCGATCGAGTCGGCGAGGTTCTGGTTCTCGCTGCCGATCGCGGTCAGGGTCTTCTCGCCCCCGTCAACGAGAGTGTCGATGTCGGAGGAGCGCTCGGCGAGCGCCGAGGTCAGCGACGCCCCGTTGACGAGCAGGCTCTCTAGCGCGGCCTCGTCGCGGTTCAACTCCCCGAACACCCGCCGCGATGTGGACAGGAACGGGTTGAAGTACTTGAAGCCCTCGTTGGCCTGCGGGCCGACGCCGTCGTAGGAGCGCGCGAACCCCTTGACCACACGCTTCAGCCCGGCGACGGTCGGCTCGTCGAGGGTGTCGAAGAGCTCGTCGAGGTCAACTTCGGAGACCGTGTTCTGCTGGTCGATGACGCCGCCCGACTCGATGTTCGGCGTCGAGTCGGAATCGCCAGGCGGCATCTGCAGCTCGATGTAGCGGTTGGCGATCCCCGACAGCGACTGCGAGCGGACCGTCGCCACGGTTCCTTCCTTGAGCGGCTTGTAGGGCTCCTCGACCGTGAACTCGATCTCGGCCTGGCCGTCGTCTGTGAGCTTGATGTCGCCGATCTTTCCGGCCGACACGCCGGCGACCGAGACGCTGTTGCCCTTAACGAGCTGGCCGGCGTTCTCGAACCGCGCCGAGACCTTGTACTCATCGCCACCCCCGGTCAGGAGCAGGAAGACGACGACCAGGGCGCCGATCAGCGCCAGGACCGCTGCGATGCGACCTACTGCGGATGAAGTGGACAAGCTCTAGGTGTCTCCTACCCCGGGGATGTCTCTCCTTTGGGCCCTCGGAACCGGCCGCAATCCTATGGATGCTGCGGCGTGCGTGGATTCTTCCATTCAGGCGCGACGGGTGTCAAAGTCGAACCGTGCGTGGAAACGGCGCTCTCAGGCACAGAATTCGACGCCCGGGCCGTGCCTGCGTTGAGTTCGCGTTAAGGGTTGCGCGCAGGCGTCGGCTAGGGGGCTGGCACGGGCGCTTTTTCGGGCTTGGTCGGAGCGGCCTTGCTGGTCGTGATCGGCGGCTGATCGGCGCCCGCCTGCTCGGCCGCTTCGGCCGCGCCCGAGAAGGCCGCCGCGCGCCCATAGAGCTTGTAGAGCCGGAACCCGCGCGCGAACTCGTTCTCGCAGTAGGCCTCGAACAGGTCGTAGGCCTTCTCGTCGTCGAGCGTCGTTCCCTCCACCCCGCCCTGGCCGGCGACCTGGCCGCCGGTGAAGTTGCGGATCTGCGCGATCGTGCCGAACCGCTCCTCGACCGAGGCGTCATTCCAGTCGGTGCAATCGGCGAGGTTGATCGGCGCGGCCAGCGCCGGGCCGCCGTCGACCTCGCGCTCCCCTTCCGAGCCGTCCCCGCATCCGCCGAGCGCGAGGACGAGGACGAGGACTAGGGCGCCGGCTCCGTTGGCGTTTCGAACCAGTTGCACGGAGTCGGCGCGCCCAGGTCGAAGTTGGCGAAGCAAGCGAGCAGCTCGACCTCCTGGAAGGCGCCGACCGCGCCGATCGAGGTGGCGCAGTCCTCGGGAAGGAAGAGCGGCACCGAGAGCCCGGCGACCGGGTTCTGCGGCGGCTCGCTGGTGAGCGAGGCGCGGGTGCCGTCCTTGCCGACGTTGTCGTACCAGCAGTTGTTGAGGTTGCCCGGGAACGAGTCCCACCAGAAGTCGGTGCCGTTCGGATCGGGCTGCCCCTCGCGGTTCTGGCCCATGATGTTGTCGTGGAACTTGTTGCGGTGTGATGTATTGATCTCGAGCGGATCGCATCCGAAGACCTGCTCCCCGGCGGTGCCGTTGGTCGGACCGCAGACGAGCACGTCGGGGACAGCGAACAGCATCGTGCCGCGGCGCCAGTTGTCCCAGACCCGGTTGTTGCGGAAGGTGTTGTTGTTGCCGCCGGCGATCCAGAGGCCGGTGCCGACCGGGACCGGGATCGTCGGGTCGATGTCGTCGTCACCGGGCTGATCGACGTAGGGGTTGAAGTTGTTGTAGTAGAACTCGTTGTCCTCGATCAGGTCGGAGTCCTGCGGGAATCCGGGGTGGCCGGCGGCGGTGAAGACGTCGGTCGTGAAGCCGAGCGCGTTGTCGTAGAAGTCGTTGTGGTGCACCCAGACCGCGTTCGCGGCGGTGCCGGAGTAGCCCGCGGCGCTGTGGTGCATGTCGCAGCGGCGGATCTCGGTGTTGTAGCGCGGCCCGCCCGCCTCCTGCGTCTGCTCGCCGCTGTCGGGGGCCGATCCCGGATAGAGGCTCGAGTCGCCGCTGCTCTTCGAGTCGCAGTCGCTCATCAGGCCATGGTCGGAGGTGAAGGCGAGGACGCCGTACTCCTCGGCCTGGAAGGTCTTGAAGCGCTCGAGCCGGTAGCCGTCGACCTCGTGCGGAGTAGATGCCGTGCTCGGCACGTGGCGGACGGTCATGTTGGCGAGCACGAAGCCGTCGGCGCGGTCGGCGCGGATGCCGACGTCCTTGGCCGGATCGGCGGGACCGCCGTTGCCCGACTCGACCCTGCCGGCGTCGACGATCACGTCGTCGGGGCTGATTCCGGAGCCCTCGAGCTGGAGGTTGCAGCGGATGCAGGCCCCCTCGTCGGGGATGCCGTGGCGGTCGCCGAGCGGCGGCTGCGGCGGCAGGTCGGGGCCGGGCTCGCGTCCGAGGACCGAGATCAGGTTCTGGTCGTTGGGGCACTCGGCGATGTAGCGATAGGAGTTGGCGCCGGTGTTGCCGCGGTCATTGACCTCCTCGAGCCCGTCGCACTTCGGGTCGTTGGTCGGCGCGGCGCGCGAGTCGGGCTCGGTGTAGATCCCGGGCATGACGACGACGCGGTCGTTGTTGCCGGAGTCGGTGACCGCGGCCTGGATCGAGTTGTACCCGCAGCCCTTGAGCAGCTCGAGGTTGTAGTCGAGCAGCGCCGCGGCCTCGGCCGCGCTGACCGGGATCCGCGGCTCGCTCGGGCGCAGCTCCCAGCCGTTGGCCTGCGCGTCGGCGAGCGAGGACTGGAGCTTCTGGATCGAGGGGTTGGCGAGCAGCTTGCCGCGGTAGTCGGCCTGGCTGGCGGCGTTCTCGCCGGCGATCGCGGCGTTGTACTGCCCGATGACGGCGTTCTGGGCGTTATTGCCGCTGTTCTGGGCGTCGAGCGAGGCGATCTGGGCGTTGACGACGGCGATCTGGCGCCTCAGCGCCTTGCGCTTCTTGCGGCGCTTCTTGCCCTTGCCCTTGCCTTTGCCCTTGACGCGGTTGAGCTGCGCGGTCAGATTGGCGAGGCGCGCGGTGAGCGCGTCCTTCGAGCCGAGGCCGCCCTTCGGCACCTCGTCCTTGACCAGCGGCGGCTGCGGGACCGTGCCCTGGCAGACGATCCTGGTATCGCCCGCCGGCGCCGCGTTGAGCGCCGTGAACAGGCTGCGGTAGTCGGGCACCGCGCCGCCGGTCGGCACGCCGCCGACGGTCTCGGCCGCCGGGTCGGGCCAGTAGGAGGCGCGCTCGATGTGTGCAGCGGCCGGTGCGGCGATCAACAGGCTCGCGGCGACCGCCAGCCCGATCGAGCGCCGACCAAACCTGGTGCGCTCGAAGCGCGTTCCTCTCCTACCCAGAATCACGAACCGAGCAGTCTAATGATCGGAGCGCGAGCGGGTGTCAGTCACCTTGAACTCCGGCGCCGGAACGCCCCAGAGCGGCTCGCCCTCGCCGGGTTCGGCGTCCGGGCTCAGCCGCTCGGCCGGAGTGACCCCGGGATAGAGGGCGAGCGTCCAGACCGACGCCAGCTGCTCGACCACCTCCTCGGGGGTGCGCTCGCCCCGCCCAGGCGGCCCCGGACGCGGAGCAGAGGAGCCGCCGGATATGTAGACACCGCAGCAGCGCTCGGCCATCCAGACGAGCGCCTCGGCGCACGCCACCGGGTCGAGCCGCTCATCGACCGTGTTGCGACCCTGCTCGGAACTGAGATGGGCCGAGGTCGCATCGATGAACCGCCCCATGATCCGGGTCCACTGGCCGCGCACCTCCTCGTCGTAGGCCGCGGCCTCGTTCGCGATCCGGAGCAGCGCCGCGTGCTCGGCATAGGCGGCGACGAGCCCGGAGACCGCGGCGCGGACCTGCGCGGCGGGGCCGCCCTCGCCGGTCCACCAGCGCTCGGCGAGACGGGCGAGCTCGTCGCTCACCCCGTCGACCGCCGCCACGAGCAGCTCGGTCTTGTCGCGGAAATGGACGTAGAAGGCGCTTCGCGACAGCTCGGCGGCGCGCGCGATCTCGTCGACGGTCAGGTCGCGGAACGGGGTGTTCTCGGCGAGCTCGAGCGCCGCCCGCAGCAGCCTCGCCCGCGCCTCGTCTCTGCTCGCCATCCGGGCAGCTTCGACGCTCTGTCGGACGGACCGTCTGACACTCCGTCAGACACCGTGTCAAGACATGGTGTCATTACACCCACCCGCATCACCTCGGGCTTCGCCCTGCGGGGCTAAGGGGTGTTTCCCTACCCTTGCCGGTGGGATGAGCGGCGAGCACGACTACGACTGGATCGTGATCGGCTCCGGATTCGGCGGCAGCGTCTCGGCGCTGCGGCTGGCGGAGAAGGGCTACTCGGTCTGCGTGCTCGAGTGCGGCCGGCGCTTCGACCGACGAGGACTTCGCCGAGCGGACCTCGCAGGCGCGCCGCTACTACTGGATGCCGAAGCTCGGCCTGCGAGGCGTTCTGCGGATGAGTCTGTTCAAGGACGTCTTCATCGTCTCGGGCTGCGGGGTCGGCGGCGGCAGCCTCGGCTACGCGAACACGCTCTACCGCGCCCGGCCGGCGTTCTTCAAGGATTCGCAGTGGGGCGGGCTCGCCGATTGGGAAAACGAGCTCACCCCCCACTACGACACAGCCGAGCGGATGCTCGGCGTGACGACCTACGACAGCGTCGGACCGGCCGACGAGCTGCTCCGCGAGCTCGGCGACGAGCTCGGCGTCCCCGAGACCTTCAAGCCGACCCGGGTCGGGGTGCTGCTCGGCGAGCCCGGCCAGAACACGCCGGGAGAGCAGGTCGGCGATCCCTACTTCGGCGGCGAGGGGCCCGACCGCACGGTTTGCCTGCGCTGCGGGAGCTGCATGGTCGGCTGCCGGCACGGCGCCAAGAACACGCTTGACGAAGAACTACCTCTGGTTCGCCGAGAAGCTCGGGGTCGAGGTCCAGCCCGAACGCGCGGTGACCGAGATCCGCCCGCTCGGCGGCGCCGAGGACGGCTCGCAGGGCTACGAGGTGACCAGCGAGCGCTCCGGAGCATGGGTGCGCCGCAAGACCGAGAAGCTGACCGCGAGCGGCGTGATCGTCGCCGCGGGCGCGCTCGGCACCAACCAGCTGCTCGCCAACTGCGCCAAGTCGGGGGCGCTCGGCCGGCTCTCGGAACGGCTCGGCCACGTCGTCCGCACCAACACCGAGTCGATCCAGGCGGTGACCGCGCCTGACGACGAGCGCGACTTCACGAAATCGATCGCGATCACCTCGAGCATCTACCCCGATCCCGACACCCACATCGAGGTCGTCACCTACGGCGAGGGCGGCAACTCGATGAGCGCCCTCTACACATTGCTGACCGGCGAGGGCGGGCGTCTGAAGCGTCCGCTGCTCTGGCTGGGGCAGGTCTTCCGCCACCCGATCCGCTTCTTCCGCACCCTGTGGCCGTTCAAGTGGTCGCGGAGGACGGTGATCCTGCTCGTCATGCAGACCCTCGACACCGCGATGCAGCTGGTGCCGAAGCGCAAGCTGCTCGGCCGAGGCGTGAAGCTGCAGACCGAGCAGGACCCCGAGCGGCCCAACCCGACCTTCATCCCGGTCGCCGAGAAGGCCGCGCTGTGGTGGGAGCAGCGGATTGGCGGCATGGCGCAGTCGGGAATCACCGAGGCGCTCTTCAACATCCCCACCACCGCCCATATTCTCGGCGGCGCGGTGGTCGGCGAGGGCCCCGGGACCGGGGTCGTCGACGCCGAGCACCGCGCCTTCGGCTACGAGAACCTGCTGATCTGCGACGGCGCCGCGATCCCCGCCAACCCGGGGGTCAACCCGAGCCTCACGATCACGGCGCTCGCCGAACACGCGATGGCGGCGATCCCCGTCAAGGGAGCGCTGCGCGACCTGCCGCCGGCCGCGCGTCCGGCGCCCGCCGAAGAATCACCCACCGCGGCCTAGCCGGCCGCGAAGCCGCTTACTTCGCCGTCTTGCCCTTGCTGAGCCCGCCGAGGCGACCGGACTTCTTCTGGGTCCTGCCGGCGTTGCCGAAGACGTCGGTGATCTTGACGCGCGCGGTGACCGTCGCGCCCCGGCCCTGGAGCGCCCTGGTGACCCGCTTCAGCCCGGCGTCGTCGAGCGGGACCGTCACCGTTCCGCCGTTGCCTCCCGGGAAAGCCGTCGCCGATGTGCCGATCGGCTTGCCACCCAACTTCAGCGCAGCTTCGGCCTCGAGCGGCTCGCTGGGCCGCACCCGGAGCTGGATCGCCTCGGCTGCGATCACCTTCTTGGCCTTGGCGCGCACGACCCTGATCCCCGCGCTCGGCGGCGTCGTCTCCGGCGGCAGCGGAGAACCGAGGTCGGTGACCATCAGGGTCGAGGTCATCTCGGGGTGGACCGGGCAGCTGAACGCGTAGCTGCCGGGTCCGAGCGAGGATGCGCCGCGGACGAGGCGCGAGCCCCCGGACGCGACGACCGGCGCGGCGAGCGTGCCTTGAACGCCGTGCTCGAAGAACGGGTCGTCGTTGACGAAGGCGAGCACGTCGCCCTGGTTCATCGTGTACATCGGCTTCGAGTACTCCTTCAGGAAGACGCCGCGGAGCGGCGAGGCGACGACCGCCGACGCGCTCGCGGGCAGCGTGGCTGCGACCGCGAGCGCGGCCAGGACAGCCAGGAGATTTCTCTTTCCCGCCTTCATCGAGTTCGTGAACACTCGGCGGCGGGCAGGGTAGCGGCTTACCGCGGCGGCCCTAGCGCCGCCGCTTCCGCTTCCGCTTCACGCACTTGCCGCGTCGGAGCTTCTTGCCGCGCTTGCAGCGCTTGCGCCTGTTTGCCGCGTAGTTCGAGTCGGGCGGCCTCGCTGTCTGCGCGCCTGAGAAGGGGCTGAAGGTGGCGCCGGGGCGCGGCAGCGGGGTCCCGGTGACGTGCAGGCTCGACGTCATCGTCGTCGGGTGGATGTCGCAGAAGAACGGGTAGTCGCCGGCGGGCAGGTACTGGGTGTTGTTGACCGGGGTCGTGCCGGAGGTGATCGTCGCGCTCGCGAACAGGACGCCGCCGTCGGGCCCGGTCTGGCTCGAGATCACGTTGTGCCCGGCGAGGCCGCCGTCCCAGGTCAGATTCGCGACGGTGCCGCCCTCGTGGTCGTAGCTCGAGGCGGTGAACAGGTTGAGGACCAGCGGCCCCGTCCTGATGTCGGCCGGCGCCGCCGATGCGGTGGGAGCCCCAAGGGCGAGCATCGACCCGGCGAGCAGCGCGATCGTCGCTGCGCGTCTCACGCTATTTGAGCTTCTTCGACGCGGTGACAGGGTCACCGAACTCGACCTCCGCGGTCACAGAGATCCTCGCACTGGTCTTCTTCGCCAGCGAGCGCTTCGCGCCGCCGCTCAGCTTCACGGTCAGATTCCCCGGCGCCCCGGTCGTGGTGCCGAGCGTCTTCGCGCCCTGCTTGGCCACGACCTTGACACTCGGGGCGGTGCTGGTCGCGCTCACCATCAGGTTGCCGCTCTTCGCAACCTGCTTGAGGCGCTTGGAGAGGATCGAGACGTTGAGGGTCGGCTTCTGCGGGGTGCCGGAGACGAGCAGGTTCGAGGCCATGCCCGGGTGGATCGTGCAGACGAAGGAGTAGCTGCCCGCCGGGAGGAACTGGGTTCCGTTGACCGGTGTCGAGCCGGAGCTGATCGTCGCGCTGGCGAAGATCGGCAGCCCGTTCTGGGTCGCAACCGCGGTGGCGTTGTGCGTGCCTCCCTCGATCTGCAGGGTGGCGACCTGGCCGCCGGTGAGCTCGTAGACGGGCGCCGCGAAGGTGTTGTCGGCCTTGCCGACGATCGGCTGCGGCAGCGCCCAGGCGAGCGCCGCGGTCGTCGCCATGATCGCGCCGGTCGCGAGCGCGGTCAGCTTCGCCCGCTTGCCGGTCATCGCCCGCTTGATCTGAGCCCGCTTCACGTCCTTCTCCTCCTAGCTCGCTCCCTCGAAGTGCTCGCCGACCTTAGCCCAGTTGACGACGTTCCACCAGGCCTCGAGGTAGTCGGGGCGCTTGTTCTGGTACTTGAGGTAGTAGGCGTGCTCCCAGACGTCGATGCCGAGCAGCGGCGTCTGGCCGTCGGAGATCGGCGAGTCCTGGTTCGCCGTCGAGGTGACCGCGAGCCCGGACCCATCGTGGACGAGCCAGGTCCAGCCGGAACCGAACTGCCCCACGCCGGCGTCGTTGACCTCCGACTTCAGGGAGTCGAGGTCGCCGAACTTTTCGTTGATCGCGTCGGCGAGAGCGCCCTCGGGCTCGCCGCCTCCGTCCGGGCTCATGATCTCCCAGAAGAAGCTGTGGTTGGCGTGGCCACCGGCGTTGTTGCGAACCGGGCCCTCCTTATCGCCGAGAGAGCTGAGGTTCTGGAGAACCTCTTCGACGGGCTTGTCGGCCCACTCGGTCCCCTCGAGCGCCGCGTTCGCCTTGTCGACGTAAGCCTGGTGGTGCTTGTCGTGGTGCAGCTTCATCGTCTCTTCGTCGATGTGCGGCTCGAGCGCGTTGTAGTCGTAGGGAAGCGGGGGAACCTCGTAGGCCATTGAGTCTCCTTCTCTGCTCGTGGGACGAATCCTGGGCGGGACGAACCTTATCGCCAGGCATACTTCGCGCGTGATCAGCGACAACGAAGCGCGGCCAGGATGGGCCGGCGTCGCGATCACCCTCGCCGGCGTCGCGATCGCCGCGCTGATCGTGCTCGCCGTGCCCGACCTGCGCGATGCCGTCAGCGCCGCGATCAGGGGCGACACCGAGGAGCTGCGCTCGGAGGTCGACTCGCTCGGGGCGACCGGGACGCTGATCGTCTTCGCCCTCGGCCTCATTCACACGGTGGTCTTCTACCCGGCCGAGATCCTCGACACGGCGGCGGGGTTCGCGTACGGATTCTGGCCCGGGCTGGCGCTGGTGATGGCGGCATGGCTCACCTCGGCGCTGATCGCCTACTGGATCGGCGCCCACGCAGCGCGGCCGATCCTTTACAAGCTGATCGGCGAGGATCGCTTTCGCCGCGGCGAGCGGCTCGTCGAGCGCGGCGGGCTCACCTTCCTGCTCGGCATCCGGCTGATGCCGATCGTCCCGTTCAGCGCCGTCTGTTACGTCTGCGGAGCGGCGGGCGTGCCGCTTGGCCGCTACATGTGGACGACCGCGGTCGGCTACCTGCCGATCACCGCGGTGTTCGTCTATCTGGGCACCCAGCTCGAGGAGCTCTCGCCCACCGACCCGCTGCTGCTGATCGGCGCGGCGGTCGTCGCGCTGCTGGTCGCGTCGACGGTCTGGCTCGGGCCGAAGATCCTCCGCACCGACACCCGCCCAGCCCGGGCGCCGACGCGACGCCTAGAGCGTGGCGAGGATCGGCGTCGTGTCGAGGTAGACCCGGCAGCGGGTGGCGACGCCTTCGGGAATCGTCCAGACGTGGGCGAAGTCGACCTCGAACTCGCTCGCCGGCTCTCCTTCCCGCGGCCCCGGAAGCGGCCGAGCACGACGATCTCGTCGTCGGCTTCGATGAAGTCGTCGGGGTCGGCCCACAGCCCCTCGACGTGGTCCTCGAACACCGACGCCATCGCGCGCACGCCGTCGTGGCCGTGGTGGGACCCGCCCCAGGGCAGCGTCTCCGGGATCACCCACTCGAAGTCGTGGGCGACGTCGTCGGCGAGCTCGTCGACGTCCCAGCGCGAGAGCGCGTCGTAGATCCGCCTCAGCGCTTGTACGTCCTCCTCGGCCACACCGATCGCAGCGATCCTACCCCGGTTGCGGGTACACTCGGCGCGTCCGCAGGTATATAAGTGTCGGCTGGGAGGCTGGTATGTGGAAGAAGTCAGGGTCACGTAACACATCTACGGGAATCCGCGTGCTGCTGCTCGCGTTCGCGGCGCTGCTGCTCGCGCTGCCGGGATCCGCGATGGCGGCGACGATCGACGTCAACACTCCGGCCGACGAGTTCGACGACGTGACTCCCCCCGGTGCCGGCTGCTCGTTGCGCGAGGCGATCGAGGCGGCCAACACCGACGGAACCTACGGCGGCTGCGACGCGGGCGCCAACGAGAACCTCGACACGATCGAGCTCGACAACGACGTTCTGTATCCCCGCATCCAGATCGGTGACGCCGAACACATGAACGCGACCGGCGATTTCGACATCCGCAGCGAGGACCTCGAGATCACCGCCCCCGGTCCGCTCGGCGCCGAGGTCAGGGGCATCTTCGGCAATTCGAACGGTGACAGGGTCTTCGAGGTGCGAGACCCGGTTACGGTGACCCTGTCGCGATTCGCGATTGCAAGCGGCGACACGGCGGCGGAAGCGGGAGCGATCCTCAACGATACCGGCACCCTCAACCTGTCCGAGATGCACGTCGAGGTCAATCACGCTGATCTCTGGGGCGGAGGGATCGTCAACAACTCGGGCACCGTCAACATCACCAACAGCACGATCAACGCGAACCACGCCAATGGCGACGGCGGCGGCCTCCATAACGGGGTCGGGACGATGAATCTCAACAACGTCACCGTCTACGCCAACCAATCGAACTTCGACAACACGATGGGCGGCGCCGGCGGCGGGATCTTCCGCTTCGGCGGCGCCGTCAACATCGCCAACACGCTCATCGCCGTCAACACCCAGCCAACCTTCCCGTTCCCGTCCCCGGACTGCGCGAACCTTGCGGGCAACCTGACGTCGCTCGGCAACAACGTCGTCGCGAGTACGACCGGCTGCAACTGGGTCGCTGCTTCGGGAGATGTCACGAACACCTTCGACGAAGGCCTCGATCTCGTCGGCGGGGTGCAGGACAACGGCGGGCCCACCGAGACGATCGGCCTTAAACCGGACGGCCTCGCCGTCGACGGCGGCAACACGGCCACCTGCGCCTCGACCGACCAGCGGGGCGTTGCCCGCCCGCTCGGCAACGCCTGCGACATCGGCGCCTTCGAGTCGCCGTTCACGAGGACTATCGGTGGCGGCCCGGGTGCGGGCGGCGGCGCGGGAGCCGGCGGCGGTTCGGGCGGGCCCGGCTCGGGAGGCGCCTGCGTCAAGAAAAAGAAGAAGAAAAAGCGCAAGCGCAGCGCGGTCTCCGCGAAGAAAAAGAAGAAGAAAAAGGGCTGCGGAAAAAAGAAGAAGCGCAAGCGCTCCTAGCCGGCGCTTCTCACAGACCTGCCAATCGGGGCGCTCGGATTTGAACCGAGGACCTCACCGACCCGAACGGTGCGCGCTACCAGGCTGCGCCACGCCCCGAGGTATCCGCGGATTATGGCGAGGGCTTCAAACCGGCGCAGCACGGTTGCCGGTTGCGCATTGCGGCCGACGTGCGTAGCCTTCCGCGCTCGGTGAGGGACCTCGGGACACCGCTGCGCCTGCTTAGCGCGCTCGTTACTGCAGCGCTCGCGCTGCCGGGAGCCGCGTGCGCGGACGTCACGGTCAACAACGCGCCGAATGGCGCCGAGACCCTGCCCGCGGGTGCCGACTGCGGCGCCCCGGACGCGGCGACGATTCAGGGCGGGATCGACATGGCGGTCAACGGGGAGACGGTTTTCGTCTGTCCGGGCAGCTACACGGCGGCCGCGACCGTCAACAAGGACGACCTCAGTCTGATCGGCGCCCAGACCGGCGTCGACGCGCGCACCCGCGCGATCGTGACCGCGAACGAGAGCGCGATCAGCAACGCGACGCTGGGCAGCGGCGGACGACCGGGGCTGACGATCGACGGGTTTCTGATCGAGAACACGCTCACCGGCGTCGGGCTGAACATGGCCGGGACCACCTTCGGATCGCACGTCCTCAACAACGTGATCCGAAACCACGCCCGCGGCATCCAGCTGGCCAGCAACTCAACCTTCGCTGACCCGACGGTGATCAGCCGCAACCGCTTCACCAACAACCAGAACACCTCGCCGAACGTCCCCTCGGCAGCGATCTACAGCGACAACTCGCTCAAGAACCTGCAGATCGACGACAACCTGTTCACCAACAACCGCCAGGGGGCGTTCCTGAACCCGGATCCCGCCGGCTCCGGCGAGAACATCAGCGTCACCGGCAACGAGTTCCAGGGCAACGAGAACGCTTTTCTGATCTTCGAGACCACCGGGGTCACCGTGACCGGCAACCTCGCCTCCGGCTCCATCGGCTCCGGTTTCTACATCGGCGGTGACAACCATGGCGTCGAGATCTCCGGCAACAGCATCGTCAACGGCTTCGCGAGCGCGATCGCGATCGACAACGCATTCTTCCCGGCGACCCAGAACACCGATGTCGCCGTGACCGGCAACACGATCACCGGCAACGCCGGCGCCGGCCTGCGGATCACCCCGACCGCGAACGGAAACGATCTCGAGTTCCACTTCAACCGCGTCGTCGGCAACACCGCCGGGATCAGCAATGACGATCCCGGCGACTCGATCAACGCCGAGAACAACTGGTGGGGCTGCAATGCCGGCCCCGGCTTGCCCGGCTGCGACGCGATCACCGGAGCCAGCACCGGCAACGTCGTCTTCTCGGCCTGGCTGCTGCTGCGGATCGCCGCAGCGCCCTCGAGCATCCCGCTGGGCGGCAACACGGCGATCACCGCGGCGCTCGACACCAACTCCGACGGAGTCGTACCCACCGGCAACCTCTTCCCCGACGGGACCCGGATCGTCTTCGGCACCAGCCTCGGCACGATCCCGGGTCAGCAGACAACCGCGGCGGCGGTCGCCGCGAACACGCTCGCCGGCGGCAATGCGAACGGCGTCGCCAGCGTCTCGGCGGCGCTCGACGGACAGCTGGTCAGCACGCCGGTCACGGTCGGTGATGGATCCGGCGGCGGCGGGTCCGGCGGCGCGTCTTCCGCGACCGCCGGACAGACGGCGGCGGCCGCGCTTCAGCCGGGCGGGCGCTTCGCGATCCTGAGAGTGCTGAAGAGGGCCAAGCGGGGCAAGGTGCGCGTCCTGGCAAGCGTCCCCGAAGCGGGCGCGGTTGTCTTCGGCGGCAGGAACGTCAGGCGCCGCAACAGCTTTGCCCCGGCTTCGGGCACGATCAGGCTCAAGCTGCGCCTGAGGCGGAAGGCACGCAGCAAGCTGCGCAGGCGCGGCAAGCTCCGCGTCCGGGTGCTGGGGACTTTCCTTCCGGCCCAGGGCACGCCCGCCCAGTCGCAGGCCAAGAAGCAGAAGCTGAAGCTGCGCCGGCGCTGATTCCTAGCGCTGGGTACTGACCTCGGCGACCGCCGCCTCGATGGCGGCCGCCGCCGGGCGGTCTTCGAGCACGCGCTGGCCGCCGGGACCGGAGACGACCGCGGCGGGCTCGGGCGAGAGCTGCAGCTCGAGAGCCAGCTTCGTGTCGGCCTCGAGCAGGGCGTCGGTAGCGGCATCGCTGCTATCGAAATCGCTCTTCCACTGGTCGGGGTCGAGCTGCAGCACTCCCGCCGCGATCCGCTCCAGGAATTCCTCGTCGATCTCCTTGCCCGGCGCCTTCTCCTGGTTTTCGAAGAAGAGCTGCGCGAACTGCCACTCATACGCCTGCTTGCCCGCGGCGACGGCGGCGATGTCGGCGAGGCCGGTCTCGTGCTCGCCGAGCGGGAAGTGACGGTAGACGAGCCGCGCGTCGCCGGGGCGGACGAGCTTCTCGACCAGCGGCGGCACGACCTCGAGCTGGTACTCGTCGCAGAACGCGCACTGGAGGTCGTTGAAGAGGTCGATCGTCACCGGCGCGTCGGGAGAGCCGAGCTCGGCATCCTGCTGGTGGATCCCCCCGAACAGCCGCTGCACGGTGCCGGCGCCGGTGATCTCGACCGGCTGGTCCTGGGGCTCGTCGAGCGAGACGCTGACGATCACCGCCAGCAGCGCCGCCACCGCCAGCACGATGGCGGCGATCCCGACCGGGCGTGGGCGCCTCAACCGGCGACGGCGTTGTAGTAGCGGACCGCGAGCCCGGTGAGCAGCGTCCGGAGTGCCTCCTCGACCGGGACCTCGCTGTCGGCGGCCCAGCGCTCGAGCCCGGCCTCCTCGATCGCCACGGCATGTGCGACGACCTCGTCGACGAGCTCGGGGTACTGGTCGGTGAAGAACGCCCCCATCGAATAGAGGTCGGTCTCCATCAGCGACTCGATGAACGAGCCGGTTGACTGCTCTGTGGCGCTCACAGGCAGAATGTTAGTTGTGGCCCGCCGCGACGAGATCATTTCGTTCTGCGCCGAGCTGCTCGAGGTCGACGAATTCACCGACTACGGGCCGAACGGCCTCCAGGTGCCCGGCCGCGAGGTGGTCTCGAAGATCGCCACGGGCGTGACCGCGAACGGGGAGTTTCTGGCCGGAGCTGTCGATTCGGGCGCCGATCTCGCGGTCGTCCACCACGGGCTGTTCTTCTCCGAAGAGCCGGCCGCGCTCAGCGAGCAGATGGCCGCGCGCCTGCGCACGCTGCTCACCGAGCAGGTCTCGCTCGCCGCCTACCACCTGCCGCTCGACGCCCACCGCGAGATCGGAAACAACGCGCTGCTCTGCGGTGCGCTCGAGCTCGAGCTCGACGAGCAGCCCTTCGGCGAGGTAAAGGGCCGCCCGATCGGCGTCGTCGGGCGTGCCCCGGAGCCGATCAAGCCGCAGGAGCTGGTCGGCCGCGTGAAGGAGGCGACCGGCCGCGAGCCGCTCGTCTTCGACGCCGGCCCGCCGAACGTTCGCAGCGTCGGGATCGTCACCGGCGGCGCCTCGCGGGCGATCGCCGAGGCGGCGGGGCGCGGCCTCGACGCGTTCATCACCGGCGAGCCCTCCGAGCACGTGATGGGCGATGCCCGCGACGCCGGGATCCACTTCATCGCCGGCGGCCACTACGCGACCGAGACCTTCGGGGTCAAGGCGCTCGGCGAGCGAATCGCCGAGAAATTCGACATCCGGCACGACTTCATCGACATTCCGAACCCGATTTAACCGGCCACCTCCTCGGGCTTCGCCCTCCGGGGGTGCCGGGTGCTGCCTCATCCGACCCTGCAATTTGCGTTGAATTTGGTTGACACGTCAGCCCGAAGCGATATACATCTCGTGTCAACCGCAGCAAGCCCGCATCACAGAGAAGGAGGAGGTTCGCTTGGCAGTCCACTTGACGCCCACCGAGCTCGCCGATGAGTTGAAGATGAAGCGGCGAGACGTGATCTCGAAGTGCATGGAGATGCACGTACCGATCTTCCACGGCCGCATCGACAAGACGCTGTTCGTATCGTCGCTGCGCCGCATAGAAGCCCAGAGCAACCAGCAGGTCACCGCCTAGCCCGCACCTCAAATACACTTTCCCTCGCACTTCAACGAAGGCGAGGAGAGAGATGGAGACAGCAACGGTCGAGCGCCCGGCGTCTGATTCGGCGACCGGCAGCAAGACGATTGCGGACCTTTTCCCGCTTGCGATGCGCAAGCACGGAACGAAGCGAGCGATCGTCTACAAGGACGAGTCCGGCGAGTGGGTCTCGAAGACCTACGAGGAAGTCGGCGAGATCGTCCGCAAGCTCTCGCTCGGCATGATCGACCTCGGGATCGAGAAGGGCGACAAGGTCTCGATCCTCGCCAACACCAGGCCCGAGTGGACCTACTGCGACTTCGCGGCGCTGAGCGCCGGCGCGACCGTCGTCCCGATCTACCAGACCAACTCCCCCGAGGAGTGCCAGTACGTGCTCGAGAACTCCGACGCCACAGCGGTGATCGTCGAGGACGACGAGCAGCTGGCAAAGATCGACCAGATCCGCGACAAGGTGCCGAAGCTCCAGCACGTGATCCGGATGACCGGGTCCGGGGGTGGCGCTATCTCGATGGACGAGCTGATGGAGCGCGGCTCTGGGCTCTCGGAGTCCGACTGGGAGCAGCGCTGGAGCTCGGTCGGCCCCGAGGACATCTGCACCTTCATCTACACGTCGGGGACCACCGGCCCGCCGAAGGGCTGCGTGATCTCGCACGGCAACTACCGCTCGATGCTCGACATGATCCACGAGGTCAACGTCCTCGGCGATGACGAGCTCACCTACCTCTACCTGCCGCTGGCGCATTCGTTCGCGCTCCTGATCCAGCTCGGCACCTTCGACCTCGGCGCAAGCCTCGCCTACTGGGAGCGCGATCCGCTCAAGATCGTCCCCAACCTCGCCGAGGTGAAGCCGACCTACTTCCCGTCGGTGCCGCGGATGTTCGAGAAGATCTACACGGCGGCGACCGGCGCGGTCGAGAAGGAGGGCGGCCTCAAGAAGGTGATCTTCAACTGGGCCGTCGGCGTCGGCAAGAAGGTCCGCCAGCGCGAGCGCGACGGCAAGCCGATCGGCTTCCTGCTGCAGAAGCAGCATGACCTCGCCGACAAGCTCGTGCTCTCGAAGATCCGCAACCTGTTCGGCGGCCAGCTCAAGCTCGCGGTCAGCGGCGCCGCCCCGATCAACCCCGAGATCCTGCGTTTCTTCGACGCCGCCGGCGTGCTCGTGCTCGAAGGCTGGGGGATGACCGAGACCTCGACGGCGGCGACGATCGCCACCCCGGACGACTTCAAGTTCGGGACGATCGGCAAGCCGTTCACCGGCTGCGAGATCAAGATCGCCGACGACGGCGAGATCCTCGCCAAGGGCCCGAACATCTTCCAGGGCTACTACAAGAACGATGAGGCGACCAGCGAGACGCTGGTCGACGGCTGGCTGCACACCGGCGACGTCGGCGAAATCGACGAGGACGGCTTCCTGAAGATCACCGGCCGCAAGAAGGACATCATCATCACCGCGGGCGGCAAGAACATCACCCCCGCCAACATCGAGGCCGAGGTGAAGCAGAACCAGTACGTCTCCCAGTGCGTCGTGATCGGTGACCGACGCCCCTACCTGGTCGCGCTGATCACCCTCGATCCCGAGGAGGTCGCGAAGCTCGCCGAGGAGAAGGGCTGGCCCGCCGACCCGGCGCAGATCGCCGAGCAGCCCGAGATCCGGGAGATGCTCCAGAAGCACCTCGACTCGGTGAACGAGAAGCTCGCCCGGGTCGAGCAGGTGAAGAAGTTCGCGATCCTGCCCCAGGACCTCTCGCAGGAGGGCGGCGAGCTCACCCCGACGCTGAAGGTGAAGCGCAACGTCGTCGCCGAGAAGCACGCGGACGCGATCGAGAATCTCTACGCGGACTGAACCCGGAAAGCTGAGCTGGATCTGCGCTGCCGCGGTGGCGGCGCTCCTGGTGCTGCCCGCCGCGGCGTCCGCCGACGAGTGGCTCGCCGGCGATCTGCACGTCCACACCTGCTTCTCGCACGACGTCTACTGTGGACCGACCGACGACAACACGAGCCCCGAGGAGATCTACACGCTCGGGCTCCCGGTCGGCGCCCGCTACCTCGAGGCCTCGGCGAAGGGGCTCGACTACATGGCGGTCACCGACCACAACGACGTCCGCTCGATCGCCGACCCCGGGTTCGGAACCGCCGGCGTGATCGGGCTGCCGGCCTACGAGAACTCGCTCGACGGGCACGCACAGATGCTGGGGGCGGGGCAGGTCTATCCAGGCGACGACTCGGTCGCCGGCGTCGAGGCACAGGCCGCGGCGCTGCGAGCCGACGGCGGCGCCTTCCAGATCAACCACCCGGTCGCGGCGCCGGGCACCGTCACCGACTGCGACCCGCCCGGCCTCGACTGGAGCTACGGCTACCAGGTCGTCCCCGACACGCTCGAGGTCTGGAACTTCGCCACCTCGGGGCTCAAGGACTCGACCGCGTGGTGGGACTGCTGGCTCGAGCGCGGCGTCCGCCTTCCGGCGACCGGGGGCAGCGACTCGCACTGGATCGTGACGCTCGCGATTCAGGGCGCCGGCAACCCGACCACCTGGGCCTTCGCCGAACAGCGCAGCGCGTCCGCGGTCCTCGAGGCATTCAAGGCCGGGCGCACGTCGATCTCCCGGCAGCCGCCGCTGCTCGGCGGCTCGCCGCTGCTGATCGAGGCCGATCTCGACCGCGACGGCGGTTACGAGCTCGTCATCGGCGAGGAAATCCCGATCGGGGCGCCGCTGCGGGTGCGGGGCGGCGGCCCGACCGGCGGTTTCGTCCGCGTGCGCGCCAACGGGTCGACACTGCTCGAGGACGCCCCCCTCGCCCCAGGCGGCGAGCTTCGCTTCGACGGCCCGCAACAAGACGGGTGGCTGCGGGCTGAGCTCCGCTACGCCCCTGCCTCCGTCCAGGAGGCGCTCGGCTGCAGCGCCTTGCCAAGCCCGCTCAATTTCGTGCCTTGCCCGGCGGACCAGATCCTGGCGGCGCTGAGCTCGCCCGTCTACGTGCGCGAGCCCGACGTCACGCCGCCCCCTCCACCGCCGGACCCGGATCCCGATCCGACCCCGGGCGCTGAGGGACCGTATGCGCCCGGTACCCCGGGCACCGCGGCAACAGCGGGGACGGCGGGCGCCTCCGGCGCGAGCGCGAGATCACGGCCCAGGAAATGCCGGAGGAAGAAGAAGGCAGCCGCACGCAAGCGCTGCCGACGCCGCAAGCGCCGTGGCTGAGCCCTCCTCGAGGCGCGTAGCACTCGTCACCGGCGCCAGCAGCGGGATCGGCGCGGCGACCGTCCGCGCGCTCGCCGAGGCGGGCTTCGAGACGGTCGCGGCCGCGCGCAGGGTCGAACGCTGCGAGGAACTGGCGAAGGAAGTCGGCGGCCGGGCGCTGGAGCTCGACGTCACCGACCCCGACTCCGTCGCACGCATGACGGAGGAGATCGGTGAAGTCGGTGTGGTGATCAACAACGCGGGTGGCGCGCTCGGCCTCGAGCCGATCGCCGAGGCCGACGAGGAGAAGTGGCGGACGATGTACGAGACCAATGTGATGGGCGTGATGCGGGTGACGAAGGCGCTGCTGCCGGCGCTCGAACGCAGCGGCGACGGCCACGTGGTCGTGATCGGCTCGATCGCAGGGACCGAGGTCTACCGTGGCGGCGCCGGCTACAACGCCGCCAAGCACGCCGCCAACGCCGTCGGACGTGCGCTGCGACTCGAACTGCTCGGCAAGCCGATCCGGGTCAGCGAGGTCGCGCCGGGGATGGTCGAGACCGAGTTCTCGCTCGTCCGCTTCGACGGCGACCAGGAGCGCGCCGAGGAGGTCTACGCGGGGATGAAGCCACTCGTCGCCGAGGACGTCGCCGAGCTGGTCGCGTTCGTCGTCACCCGCCCGCCGCACGTCGACATCGACTTCGTCGCCATCAACCCGACCGCGCAGGCAACCCCGACCGAGGTGCACAGAGAGGTGGCGGGCGAGACCTAGTCGGGCGCGCCGGCGGCCTCGCGCTCGCTCGACTGGCGCAGCAGCGCGCCCGTCGTCTGCTCGAGCACCCGCCGCCAGGCCGAGATCTCCTCGACCTCCTCGTCCCCGACTGTGTCGAGCACCTGTTGCACGCGGCGCGCCGAGATCTCGATCCCGTGGCGCGCGGCGATCTCCTTGTAGCGGCGGTAATCCTGGGCGAGCTTCACCGTCACCGACTCGAAGCCGTGCTTGGCGATCTTGAGCCGCGAGTGATAGTCGAGGATCGAGGTCCCGAACATGAGCTCGTCGTGGGGCTCGGGCTCGATAAGGATGATGTCGACGTCGGGGAAGCGGTGCTGCCAAGACTCGACCGCGAGCTGCAGGCGGGCGTGGGCCATCAGGCGGAAGGCCTGGTTGCCGATCGCCGGCAGCCCCATGTCGGCGACCCGGCGCACGCGCGAGCCGAAGATCGTCGGAATCTTCTTCGAGAAGTCGTTGACGTAGGGGACGAGCGGGTTGACGACGACGATGAACTTCGCCCCCGCCTCGACCGCGACGTCGACGTTCGTCGTCGATCCGATCCCGCCGTCCATCAGCTGCCGGCCCTTGAGCTCGACCGGCTCGTAGACGATCGGCAGCGCGGTGGACGCGGAAACGGCGCGTGAGATCGGCACGTCCGCCCACTCGTCGCGGCCGATCACGATCCGCTCGCAGGTGTCTACGTCGGTGGCCGGGATCAGGAGCTCGGTGGCGAGCTCGCGGAAGTCGTCGGAGCGGTCGGGGTCGGAGAGCACCTCGGCGACGTAGGTCTCGAGCCCCTTGTTGTTGTAGATCCCGCTCGGCAGCCCCTCGGCAAACCCCATCACCGCGTCCATCAGCGAGACCTCGCCGACGTTCGCGGCCATCTCGCGCGCCACCCCTACGAGCCTGAGCGGCATCGTCGCCAGCCGCCGCGCGAACGCCGTGTAGTTGGGGCGCAGCAGCGTGCGGAGCTTCGGATCGGCGATCGGCGATGGCAGCGCCTTGTTGAGGACGCGCATCATCTCCTCGGGCGTGACCCCGTTCGAGACCAGGCTGCCGACGAACGACCCGGCGCTCGTCCCGACGTAGATGTCAAAGTCGTTGACGGTCCGGTTGACGGCCAGCAGGTCGAAGGCCCTCAGCGCGCCGATCTCGTAGACGCCGCCGGTGAACCCGCCGCCGCCGAGCACGAGCGCGGTCTTCGAGCCGCGCCCCCGCAAGCGCCGCCTGACGCGCGATTCCTTCGGCCGCTGAGGCCGCCCGTTGACGTCCACCACCTTGCCCATGCGGTGGATTAAACCAGGATGGTTGGCTGGCCAGTTTTGTCTGTCGCCGCCGCTACCCTGCGCCGCTGGCGTTGTTTCGTTCCCCGATGAGAGCTTTTGTCGCCTGTTGCGCGGCCGCAGGGTTGCTCGCGAGCACCGCGCCCGCGGCTCCCGCCGCCGCCCCCGACCTGCCCGCCGCGACCCCGGTCGCGACGAGCAGCTCCGCCACGGCGCGAACCGCGGTCGCGGGGTCGAAGTTCCGCACCGGGCTGGCGCGGCTGCTGGCCGGCGCGGGGCGGGCGAGCGGGGCCTGGGTCGGGAGCGCGGACGGGACGACGCTGTTCGGGCGCCGCGCCGGGCGCAGCCGCAAGCTCGCCTCGAACACGAAGCTGTTCACCACCGCCACCGCGATCTCGAAGTTCGGGGCCGACGGGCACCTCGAGACCGCGGCGTGGCGGATCGGCCCGCTCGCGAACGGGATCCTGAATGGCAGCCTCCTGCTGCGCGGCGACGGCGACCCGGGCCTCGACGCCCGCGACCTCGAGGCGCTCGCGGCGAAGGTGGCCGCGGCCGGGGTACTGCAGGTGACCCAGCCGCTGATCTTCGACGAGTCGGCGTGGGACGCAAACGCGACCGTTCCGCGCACCGGGGTGACCGGCTCGATCGGCGGCAGCCTCTCGGCGCTCATGTACCCCGACGGGTCGCGCACGGCGGCGAACCGTTTCGTCGAGGCGCTGCGCGCGCGCGGGATCTCGATCCCGAACGGGACCAGGCAGGGCGAGCTCGACGCGCAGCTGCTCACCGACAAGGCCGAGCTCGCCTCGGTCGGCTCGGTTCCGATCGCCGACTTGATCCGCGACACGAACATTCCCTCGAACAACTTCCTCGCCGAGGTGTTGGTGAAGGCAGTCGGCTCGCACTTTGGCGGATTCGGGAGCACGGCCGCGGGGGTGAACGTGATGCAGGGCTTTGCGGGCGACCGCGGGGCGCCGCTCAGCGCCGAGAACGGCTCCGGGCTCACGGTTCGAAACAGGGCCTCTCCACGCGCGGTCGGCAAGCTGCTCGTCTCGATGCTCCGCGAGCCCGCCGACGTCACCGCGGCGTTCACGAACTCGCTCGCGGTCGCCGGCCAGAGCGGCACCCTGGCTCGCCGGATGCGCGGTACGGCCGCCGCCGGCCGCTGCAAGGCTAAGACGGGGACGATCTCGGGCGTCAGCGCCCTCTCGGGCTACTGCTTCCGGGCCGGGCGCCCCGTCGTCTTCTCGCTACTGATGAACAAGGCGAGCGTCAGCCGCGCACAGCTGGTCCAGGACAGGATGGCGGCCCTGGTCGCCCGCTACTCAGGCTGAGCTAGCAGGACTTCGCCTTCGGATCCTTCGAGTCCCGGGTGAAGCTCTCGAGCCTTGCCGGGCCCTTGCCGCAGTTGATCTTCCTGTCGCGCTGGCCGTCACGGGCCTTGAGGCGGTCGTTGCCCTTGTTTCCGCGCATGATGTCCTTGCCCGAGCCGCCGTTCACCATGTCATTGCCCGATCCGCCGATGCCGTTGTCCTTGCCGGAGCCGAGGAAGAGCCGGTCGTTGCCGCTCGAGCCGAGCACTCGGTCGTCGCCCCCGGATCCCGAGACCTTGTCGATGCCGGCGAAGCCGTTGATGGTGTCATTGCCGAGCGAGCCGGTGAGCTCGTTGTTGAAGAACGATCCGGAGATCTGATCCGCCCCGTTGCCGCCCTTGACGTTCTCGACAGTTGTGCGCACGTTGTCGCCGAAGTTGTCCTCGGGCCCGCCATCACCAGGGACATCGTCAATGGTCACGATGACGCCGTTGTTGCGGGTCGCGTAGGTGAGGAAATCGATCCCGGTGTTGCCGTCGATGTTGTCGGCGCCGTCACCGGGGTCCAGCGTGTCGTTGTGATCACCGCCGTCGAGCTCGTCGTTGCCGGCTCCGGCCCGCAGCGTGTCGTCCTGAGTGCCGCCGAGCATCCGCGAAACCTCGGGGCCGCCGATCAGCTCGTCGTTGTGATTGCCCCCCTCGACCTGCAGGAAGGTGAGAAAAAGCGGGTTGGCCGCATCGGGCCCGATCCCACCGGTCGTGTCGATCACGTCGTCACCCTGGCGCCCGTTGAGCAGCGCCCGCTCCAGCCCTGCTGCCTTGATGTCGTCGACGTCCGGGGCGGCGGTGCCCTCGACGGCCAGGTTGGTGCCGCCGGCGAGCGTGCCCGGTGCGGTCTGCCCGAAGCGCCAGCGGTCAGCGTTGTCGGTGCCGTCGTACTGGAGCTCGTCGGTGCCGTCGCCGGCGGTGAACTCGATCTCGATCTCAGGGCCGCCGGCCTCCGGCGGGCCGTCGACGCCCGGCGTGAATGTCCCTCCCTGCTCGGTGACGAGCACGGTCAGGTTGTTCCCAGGCAGGTCATCGATAACGATCTTGGTGACGTTGTTGACGTTCGCGTCCGCCGTCGGGGCGCAGATCGCGCTCGTGCCCCCGGTGAGCTGGTTGAAGGCAAATAGGCCGTTGTTCGAGCGCTGCAGGCGGAGGACGGTCTCGCCCGGCGAGGGCATGACCGTCATCACGTCGTCGCTCGGCGAGGGGTTCTCCATGAATGAACAGGTGGTCGCGCCGGCCAGCGCGGGCGTCAGCCCTACTGCCACCAGCCCAAAGGCGGCCGCGGACGCGAAGCGGAGAAGCCGCCGTTTGATGTGAAATCGCTTCATCAGGGCACCTTAACCCGGACCGTTACCCAAAGTCGCGGCTAATCAAGCAAGTCCCGTAATTTTGCCTCGTCGATAATGTCGACGACCTCGAGCTCCTCGGCCTTGGCGAGCTTCGAGCCGGGGTTGTCGCCCGCGACCAAGTAGTCGGTCTTCTTCGAGACCGAGTTGGTCACCTTGCCCCCCCGCCGCTTGATCTGCTTCGTCGCCTCGCCGCGGGTCAGGTCTCCGAGAGTGCCGGTGAGCACGAACGTCTTGCCCTCGAGCGGGCCGCCCTCGACCCGGCGCTCTGAGGGATCGAGCTCCATCCGCAGCCCGGCCTTGCGCAGCCGGTCGATCAGCTTCCGCGTCGTCTCCTCGCCGAGCTCCTCGGCGATCTGCTCGGCGAGGATCGGACCGATTCCCTCCGCCTGCTCGATCTGCTCGGGCTGCGCCGCGAGCAGCGCCTCCATGGTGCCGAAGTGCTCTGCAAGCGATTGCGCGTTAACGTACCCGACCCCCGGGATGCCGAGCGCGAACAGGACCCGCGAGAACGGCTTCTCCTTCGAGCGCTCGATTTCCTCGATCAGGTTCTCGGCCGAGATCTGGCCGAAGCCCTCGAGCTCGGCGAGCCGCTCGGCGGTCAGCTCATAGATGTCGGCCGCGTCGGAGATCACTCCCTCCTGGAGAAAGCGCATGGCGTTCTTCTCTCCCAACCCCTCGATCTCGAGCGCGCCCCGGAAATGCTTGACGTGCTGGAACTGCTGGCCGGGGCAGCCGGTGCGGTTCGGGCAGCTCGTGAACACCGCGTTCTCCGGCTTGGCGGTCGCGGTCCCGCAGAGTGGGCATTTCTTCGGCGGCTTCGGACACCGGGCGCCCTTCTTGCGCTTCTGCGTCACCGGCGCGACCACCGCCGGGATCACATCGCCGGCGCGCATCACGACGACCTCGTCGCCCTCTCTGACGTCCTTCTTCGCCAGGTCCTCCTCGTTGTGGAGCGTCGCGGTGCTTACGGTCACCCCTCCGACCTGCACCGGCTCGAGCATCGCGAACGGGAACAGCGCGCCGGTCCGACCGACGTTCCAGACCACCTTCTTGAGTTTCGTCGTCGCCGTCGTCGGCGCGAACTTCCAGGCCACCGCCCATCGGGGCTCGCGGCCGATCACCCCGAGCTCACGCTGCAGCCCGCGATCGTCGACCTTGACCACGACGCCGTCGATCTCGTAGTCGAGCTCGTCGCGGCGCTGCTCCCACCAGCGGCAGCGCTCGGCTACCTCGTCGAAGCTCTCGTGCAGCGCGACATCCGGGTTGACCTTGAAGCCCGCATTCCGAAGCCAGTCAATGGCTTCGGAATGACTTGACAGGAACTTATTTGGAGCTGATTTCTCGGAACCGCTACGTCGTACGGCCCCGAGTCCGTAACACCAGATCGACAGCGGGCGCGAGGCGGCGATCGCCGGGTCGAGCTGCCGGATCGTGCCGGCGGCGGAGTTGCGGGGATTGGCGAAGGTCGGCTCCCCGGCGGCGGCGCGCTCTTCGTTCACCTTCGCGAAGCCCTCGATCGGCAGATAGACCTCGCCCCGGACCTCGAACAGCTCCGGGACGTCTTCGACCTTGAGCGGAATCGAGCGGATCGTGCGCAGGTTGTGGGTCACCTCCTCCCCGACCCGCCCGTCTCCGCGGGTGAGGCCGCGGACGAGGACACCGTCCTCGTAGATGAGGCTGATCGCGAGTCCGTCGATCTTCGGCTCGGTGACGAAGGTGGCCTCCGCCGCCTCGATGTCGAGCGATTCGAGCTGGCGGTGGAGGCGCTTCTCCCAGGCGCGGAGCTCCTCCTCGTTGCGGGCGTTGGCGAGCGAGAGCATCGGCTCGAGGTGCTCGACGCGGTTGAACTTCTCGAGCGCCGCGCCTCCCACCCGCTGCGTCGGCGAGTCCGGCGTCCGAAGCTCCGGGTTCTCCTCCTCGATCTCGCGCAGCTCGTTCAGCATCGCGTCGTAGTCGAGATCGGAGATCTCCGGATCATCGTCGACGTAGTAGCGGCGGTTGTGGTGCTCGAGCTGCTTGCGGAGCTCGGCGGCCCTGGCCTTTGCGCTCTGCGGCTTCGCCATTAACGGCGGCTCCTCTGCCAGCGAGCCGAAGGTGAAGCGGTCGGGCGAAGCCCGGGGTCCGGGGCCGCCTGCGGGCTCATCGCTTCGCGCCCCGCTCGCCCTGCTCCGGGGGCGTCTCGGCCGCCCCCAGCACCTCGTCGAGGGCCTGTTCGAGCTTCCAGCCGCGCAGCCCCTCGAGCCCGCCGTGGTCGGTGAGGTCGAAGTGCACCGGGGTCACCGAGATCCGGCCCTGCGCCACCGCCGAGAGGTCGCTGCCGTCCTCGTCCTCGAACGAAGGCTGGAATCCGTAGATCTCGTAGCGGCGGCGGCCGTCGTCCTCCTCGTCGACGAGCTTGAGCTCGTCGTTGTAAACCCGCTTGCCGAGCTTCGTCACCTCGATCCCGCTCGGCACTCCCGAGGGCACGTTGACGTTGACGAGCGTCTCGGGCGGCATCGGCTCGCTGGTCAGGCGCTCGGCGAGCAGGGCCGCGAAGCGAGCCGCGAGGTCGAAGTCGAAGCTGCGGCCGAAGCGGAAGTCCATCTCGCGGGCCGAGGACTGCTGCGAGATCGCGACCGCGGGGATGCCGAGGATGATGCCCTCAAAGGCGGCCGCGACCGTCCCCGAGTAGGTGATGTCGTCGCCGAGGTTGGCGCCGTGGTTGATCCCCGAAAAGATCAGGTCGGGGCGCTCGCCGAGAAGCCCGAGGTCAGCGAAGCGGACGCAGTCGACCGGGGTGCCGTCGGTCGCAAAGCCGGTCGTGCCGTCGTCGAAGTCGATCTCCTCGACCCAGAGCGGGGATCGGGTGGTGATGCTGCGCGCCGTCGCGCTGCGGTTCGAGTCGGGGGCGATCACGCTCACCTCGAGCCCCTCGACCGCGGCCAGGGCGCGGCGCAGAGCGCCGAGGCCCTTGGCCCCGATGCCGTCATCGTTTGTGATCAACACACGCATCAGGTCGATCTTAGATAGAGGAACCTCGCTGATCGCAACCGCGGGCGCCGCAAACCTCAGTCGCGGCTGCAAGCAGCCGCTCCAAAAGAGAGCGGCTGGCGGTTGCTAGTAGCGAACCGATGCGAGGTAGAGGCCGTGGGGGCGGGCCGAGTCGCCGGCCTGCTCGCGTGGCGCACCGTCGAGCAGGCGCGCGAAGTCGCCCGGCTCGCGCTTGCCCGTCGCGACCTCGAGCATCGTCCCGACCAGCGCCCGCACCATGCCGCGCATGAACGCCTTCGACTCGATCCAGAACGTGCTCAGCTCGTCGTCGTGGACCCACTCGGAGCGGGTGATGGTGCGCTCGAAGAGCCGGTGCCTGGTCTCGGTCGGCGTGAAGGCGGTGAAGTCGTGATCGCCGAGCAGGGCCTCCGCGCACTCGTCGAGCAGCTCGCGCTCGAGCGGATACGGCCACCACAGCGACAGGCCGCGCTCGAACGGGTTCGGGTTCGCAGAGGCGAGCAGCCGATAGCAGTAGGTCCGGGAGCGGGCGTCGGCACGGGCGTCGAACCCGTCCTCGGACCCTGTCACCGAGCGGACGACCAGGTCGTGGCCGGTGAGCCCGTTCAGCGAGCGGCGCAGCTCCCCGTCGGGCGGGGCCTCGGTCTCGAGGCTGGCGACCTGGCCGAGCGCGTGGACGCCGGCGTCGGTGCGCCCCGCGACCGTGAGCGAGGCCGGCTCGCCGAGCACGGTCTCGAGCGCCGAGCCGAGCTCGCCCTCGACCGTTCGTTTGCCGGGCTGCCTCGCCCAGCCCGAGAACTCGCCGCCGTGGTAGGAGAGGTCGATTCGGAAGGTCGTCATTGGTACGGTCTCCGAGACCAACCTAAGGAGTTTCGATGGCGAATACCGACATCACGCAGCGCGAGGGGTATGAGCGCTCCACGCTGAGCCAGTCGCAGGCGCAGATCCGCCGCGGCTCCGAGAAGGGGGCGGCGATCTACAGCGTGATCGCGATCATCGTGGGTGCCGCCCTTTGTTACGCGGCCCTCGAGGCGATGAAGGGATGGGCCCAGTGGCTCGTCTTCGCCGTGCTGGTCGTGTTCACGATCGCGCTCGCCTTTGCGATCGGCCCGAACCGCAAGGGCTCCGGCACTGCATCGAGCCCGGACGCGCTCTAGCAGCCGCTCAGACCAGCTCGAGAAAGACCATCTCGGCCGAGTCAGACCGGCGCGGACCGAGCTTCACGATCCGCGTGTAGCCGCCGTTGCGCTGCGCGTATCGCGGTGCGACCTCTTCGAACAGCTTGTAGACGGCGAACTTGTCCTGGCCGAGGTTCGAGAGCGCCTGCCGGCGTGCGTGCAGGTCACCGCGCTTGCCGAGCGTGATCAGCTTCTCGACCTCGGGCTTGACGGCCTTCGCCTTCGCCTGCGTGGTCTTGATCCGCTCGTGCTCGATCAGCTCCTTGGAGAGGTTCTGAAAGAGCGCCTTGCGGTGAGCCGACGAGCGGCTCAGCTTGTTGCGCTGCTTCGCGTGCCGCACGCCGCCTCCTAGTCGGGCCGCAGCGAGAGGCCGCGTGCCTTCAGGGTCTCGACCACCTCTTCGATCGACTTGCGACCGAAGTTCGGGATCGCGTTCAGCTCGCCTTCCGACTTGCGCACCAGCTCGCCGACGTTCTGGATGCCGGCCCGCTTCAGGCAGTTGTAGGAGCGGACTCCGAGCTCGAGCTCCTCGATCAGGATCTCGTCGAGCCCATCGGCTCCGGGCGCCGGACCGGCGGCCTCGGCTCCTCCAGCCTCAGGCGGAAGCGCCGCGGCGCCGTCGCGTGCGGTGAGCTCCTCGACCCTGTCGGCGTCGGTGAAGATCGCCAGGCTCTTGATCAGGATCTCGGCAGCCTCGCGCAGCGCCGAGCCGGGCTCCTTCGAGCCGTCGGTCTCGACCTCGAGCACGAGCTTGTCGAAGTCGGTGCGCTGCCCGACACGGGCCGGATCGACCGTGTAGGAGGCGCGCCGGATCGGCGAGAAGATCGCGTCGATCGGCACTACGCCGATCGGCTGATCCTCGGCCTTGTTGTCCTCAGCCGGCGAGTAGCCGCGCCCGCGCCCGATCGTCAGGTACATCTCGAGCTTGGTCTTTTTCTCGAGCGTGGCAATCAGCGTCTCGGGTTCGAGGATCTCGACTCCCGCGGGGAGGTCGATGTCCTTGGCCTTGATCTCACCGGGGCCGGTCGCGACCAGCGGCACCTCGACCTCCTCGGCGTCGGTGTGCATGCGCACAACGACGTCCTTGAGGTTGAGGACCAGGTCGGTGACGTCCTCTTTCAGGCCCGGGATCGTCGAGAACTCGTGCGCAACGCCCTCGATGCGGACGCTGGTGATCGCGGCGCCGCCCAGGGACGAGAGCAGCACTCGCCGTAGGCTGTTGCCGAACGTGTAACCGAACCCCTTGTCGAGGGGCTCGATCGTGAACGTTCCCTTGGTGTCGTCGACGTCCTGGGCCGAGATCTTCGGGACTTGGAACTCTGACAGGGTGGTCATCGCATCCTTCTCAGTTGCTTTCGGTTTACGTCTTCGGTTACTTCGAGTACAGCTCGACGATCAGCTGCTCCTCGACCGGCGCGGAGATCTCGCTCCGTTCCGGGAGGCGCAGGACCTTGGCATTCAGCGAATCGTGATCCGCCTGCAGCCAGGCCGGCACGCCGGCCGTGAGCTCGGTCGCCGCGCGAACCGCGTCGGTCGCCGAGGAGCCGTCCTTGATCGTGATCACGTCGTCGGGCTTCACTTGGTAAGAGGGGATGTCGACGCGGCGGCCGTTGATCGTCCAGTGGCCGTGGCGGACGAACTGGCGGGCCTGACGCCGTGAGGCCGCGAATCCGAGCCGCACGAGGACGTTGTCGAAGCGCCGCTCGAGCAGGCGCAGCAGGTTCTCGCCCGTGACGCCGTCCTGGCCGCTCGCCTTGTCGTAGTAGGCCCGGAACTGCTTCTCCTGGAGCTGGTAGTAGCGGCGCGCTTTCTGCTTCTCGCGCAGCTGGTGGCGGTATTCGGAGTGGCGCATGCGGCCGCGACCGTGTTCGCCGGGCGCGTAGGACCGGCGCTCGACGCCGCACTTGTCGGTGAAGCAGCGCTGGCCCTTTAGGAAGAGCTTCTGGCCCTCGCGGCGGCACTGCTTGCACTGCGGGGAGGTATCGCGAGCCACTAGACCCTCCTCCGCTTGCGGGGACGACAGCCGTTGTGGGCCTGGGGTGTGACGTCCTTGACCGTGGTCACGTCGAGTCCGGCCGCCTGCAGCGAGCGGATCGCGGTCTCGCGACCCGACCCGGCGCCTTTCGCAAACACTTCGACCTTTTCCAGGCCGTGCTCCATCCCCTTGCGGGCGGCGGCGTCGGCGGTCACCTGGGCGGCGAACGGGGTGCTCTTGCGCGAGCCCTTGAAGCCGGCCGAACCGGCCGACTCCCAGGCGATCACGTTGCCCTCAGTGTCGGTGAGCGTGACGATCGTGTTGTTGAACGAAGTCTTGACGTGGGCCTGCCCGTAGGTGATGTGCTTCTTGGTGCGCTTACGGCGCTTTGGCTTCGGCTTCGCCGTCTTCTCGGCATCCTGATCAGAAGACGCGTCACCAGAGGACGCGTCCTCGCCTTCGGCTGCGGGCGCGTCATCGCTCTCGGGCACGCTCGCGTCTTCCTTGGGGGCGTCCTCATTCGCGGCGTCCTCCTTCGGAGCCTCGGGCTCGGGGGCCTCGGCTTCGGCCTCTACCTGCTCGTCTGGTGTCGTCTGCTCGTCTGCCATATCTCTACTTCGGCGTCGGCGCCTTCGCGCGCTGGGCGACGCTCATCTTGCGCGGGCCCTTGCGGCTCCGGGCGTTGGTCTTCGTCCGCTGGCCCCTGGTCGGGAGGCTGCGCCGGTGGCGCTGGCCGCGATAGGAGCCGATCTCCTGCAGCCGCTTCACGTTCTGGGAGCGCTCGCGCCGCAGGTCACCCTCAACGTCCGTGGCTTCGACGGCCTCGCGCAGCTTCACGACCTCGTCCTCGGTCAGGTCCTTGACCGCGGTGTTGGGGTCGACCCCGGTCTTGCTCAAGATCTGGTTCGCGGTCGAGCGGCCGATCCCGTAGACGTAGGTGAGCCCGATCTCGACCCGCTTGTCGGTTGGAACGTTTACTCCTGCGATTCGCGCCATCTAGGTACTCAGCCCTGCCGCTGCTTGTGGCGGGGGTTGGGACAGATCACGAGCACGGCTCCGCCGCGGCGGACCACCTTGCACTTCTCGCAAATCGGTTTTACGGACGCTCGGACTTTCATTCCCTCGCTCGGGTTTGGTCGTATCGTTCGGAGTAGGCCCCCGGGCCCCAGGAGTCGGGCTCGCGGACAAAAAATTCGGCCCGATCAGACATGGGCCGGACGGGAGATAGTAGCAATCGGCCTCACTCAGTCGTGGTCCAGGTGTGATCCAGGCGTGGTCAGGCGTGACCCAGGCACGGAATCACTTCTTGCCCTTCTTCACGCACTTGCCCTTCTTCAACTTCTCGCCCTTCTTGCACTTGATCGTGATCGTGACCGGATTCGAGGTGAGCACGGAGAGGACGGCGCTGTATGACGTCCCGACCCCGGGGCAGGTTGCCGCCGGCGCGGGCTGCGTGGGCGTGCACGTGGCTTCGACGCCGCCGGCGAACAGCGTGTGGGTCTGGGTTGTCCCGCCGTCGCCGTCGATGACGAGCGAATAGGTGCACCGGTAGGTCGGGGTCGTCATCGTCAGCAGCATCGCTCCCGGCGTCAGCGGGCACTGCCCGTTCTTGTCGACGCGGCCGGCAAGCGAGTCACTGAGGTAGTTGACCTCGCCGTGGGTCGCGGTCGGGGTCTTGGTGATCACTACCGTGAAGTCGACCGTCTTCCCCGAGCTGACCTTGGTCTTGTCGGCGCTCAGGGTCACGGTTGTCGCGCTCGCCACGGCTGGGAGCGCGCCCGCGGCTGTGATCGCAAGCGCCGCGACGGCCGACAGCGCGCGATTGCGGCGGCCGCTCAGCGCTTGCGGCACTTGCCCTTGCGGAGCTTTTGGCCCTTCTTGCACCTGAGCGTGACCGTGACCGGGTTCGAGATCACGTTGAAGGCGACGTCCGAGGCCGGCGGCGTGGCCGGGCAGGGGGCGCCCGGGGTCGGCGGCGGGGCGCCGCAGAAGGTCTCGACGCCGATCGCGTTCATGGTGTGGGTCTGGGTGGTGCCGCCGCGCCCGTCGACTACGAACGGATAGGTGCAGCTGTAGCTCGGCACGGCCAGCGACAGGTCGGGCGCGTTCGGCGAGAGGATGCACCGGCCCGCCTTGGCGGTGATCGGGCCGTCGAGCGAGTCGATCAGGAAATTGATGCCGCCGTGGTCGGCGGTCGGGCTCTTGGTGACGGTGAGCGTGAAGTTGACCGTGGTCCCGTTGCGGACCAGGGTCTGATCAGCGCTCAGCGTGACAGTCGGCGCGGCGCTCGCGGCAGCCGGGAGCGCTGCGGCGGCCATGGCCGCAACCAGAACGGTGAGTGATGCCCCGCGCGCCATGCAACGCATCCTATTGAGCTTCAGCGGCTGGTGCGCATGCGGCTGCGCGCGGCGCTCAGCTCTTCTTGACGCACTTGCCCTTGCGCGCCCGCTGGCCCTTCTTGCACAGAACCTTGAACGAGACGCTGTTCGAGGGGGTGATGAAATTGGTGCTCGTCACCTGGGTCCCCGGGCAGGGCGGAGAGTTGTTCGGGGGACAGTAGGCCTCCGTCCCGCCCACGGTCACGGTGTGAATGTGGGTCCCGGGCCGGCCCGTGATCTCGGCCGTGAACACGCACCTGTACGGCTGGGTGAAGGTGAAATCGGCCCCCGAGGGAATGGTCGCGCACAGACCGCGCCCCTGGATGTCCCCGAAGATGTTGTCGGCGATCTGCGTGATGCCGCCGGAGGTCGCGCCCAGGCTCGCGGCGACGCCGAGCGTGAAGTTGACGTCCTGCCCGATCCGGACGCTGCTCTTGTCGGCGGTCAGGTTGACGGTAACCGCCGACGCGCCGCCAGGGATGAGCAGCGTCGCCGCCAGCGTCGCGAGCCCGATCAAAAGCCTTCGCTTGATTGCCGTCCTCATTGCAAGCCTCCTCTTAGTTCCCCTCATTGCCGGGATGGTTTCTACCCAGCAAAACTGAGGCCTAAACCCGCCCGGTGCGGGGGCTCAATCGAGGTGCCAGGGGGTGAGGATCCGCGGGCCGTCCGCGGTCACCGCGACCGTGAACTCGAAGTGGGCGGCGAGCGAGTCGTCCTTCGCGTAGACGGCCCAGCCGTCATCGCCCATCTTCACCTCGGCGGTGCCGGCGTTCACCATCGGCTCGATCGCGAACACCATCCCCTCCTCGAGCTCGGGGCCCTTGCCGGGCTCGCCGTAGTTGGGGATCTGCGGGTCCTCGTGCATCTGGCGCCCGACCCCGTGGCCGACGAGGCTGCGGATGATGTGGAAGCCGTCGGCCTCGACCCGAGCCTGGATCGCGGCCGAGACGTCGCCGAGCCGGTTGCCCGGCCGCATCTGCTCGGTGCCGGCGTGCAGGGAGGCCTCGGTCGTGGCGAGCAGGCGCTTCGCCTCGTTGCGGGGCGGTCCGACCGGGACCGTGATCGCGGCGTCGGCGACCCAGCCGCCGTAGGTGACGCCGACGTCGATCGAGAGCACGTCGCCGCGCTTGAGCTCGTAGGGCCCCGGGATCCCGTGCACGACCATCGAGTTCGGTGAGGCGCAGATCGAGCCCGGAAAGCCGCGGTAGCCCTTGAACGAGGGCTCGCCGCCCTGCGAGCGGATGAAGCGCTCGGCTGCCTCGTCGAGCTCGCCGGTCGTCACCCCGGGGCGGACCTTGGAGGCGAGCAGGTTCAGGCATCGCGCCTGAATCGCTCCGCCCGCCGCCATCTCCTCGACCTGCTCGGGGGTCTTGCGGATGATCCCGCCGTGGTACATCACGTCTCTGTACCCCCCATCAGACCTCCTCGGCCTTTCGCAGCGTCGCGATCAGGGCGTGGATCTGCTCCTCTACTTCGTTCGGGGGCTGGCTGCCGTCCACCTTGCGAAGTATGCCCTTCTCCTCGTAGTAGGCGATCAGGGGCTCGGTCTTCTCGTGGTACTGCTCGAGCCTGTGCTTGATCACCTCGGGCTTGTCGTCGTCGCGGACGATCAGCTCGCCGCCGCAGATGTCGCAGACCCCCTCCTCCTTCGGCGGGTCGAACTCGAGGTGGAAAACGTGGCCCCCCTTGGCGCAGGTCCGCCGGCCGCCGAGCCTGCGGACGACCTCTTCCTCGGTGACGTCGATCAGAACGGCCGCTGTGAGTGCGCGCTCGAGCTTCTCCATCTCCGCAGCGAGCGCCTCCGCCTGCGGGGTCGTGCGAGGAAAGCCGTCGAGGATGAATCCGTCCTGGGCCTCGGAACCCGCGATCCGCTCGATGATCACACCGATGATCACCTCGTCGGGAACCAGATCGCCGGCGTCCATGTAGGCCTTCGCCTGTTTGCCGATCTCCGTCCCCTTCTTGACCGCGGCCCGGAGGATGTCGCCGGTCGCGTAATACGGGAGGCGGAAGTCCTCCTGCAGTCGCTCCCCCTGGGTCCCCTTGCCGCTCCCCGGGGGGCCGAGGAGGACCAGATTCAGCTCGGGCATGGCGGCGCGAGCGTAGCTACTTCAAGAAGCCTTCGTAGTTGCGCATCATCAGCTGCGCCTCGAGCTGTTTGACGGTGTCGAGCGCCACCCCGACCACGATCAGGATCGAGGTTCCGCCGAAGTAGAAGTTGGCCGATGTCTGGCTGATCAGGATCGTCGGCAGCGCCGCCACGGCGCCCAGATAGAGGGCGCCCGGGAAGGTGAGCCGGGAGAGGATTCGATCCAGGTACTCGGCCGTTGGCCGGCCGGGTCTCACCCCGGGGATGAAACCTCCGTGCTGTTTCAGGTTGTCGGCCTGGTCGACCGGGTTGAAGGTGACCGCGGTGTAGAAGTAGGTGAAGATGATGATGAAGAAGACCTCACCGGCCACGTAAGCCCAGCTGTTGGGGCCGAAGAAGGCAGCGAAGTCGAGCGCCGCGGGGGTATTGAGGAGCTGGCCGATCGTCGGCGGGAAGGCCATGATCGAGGCGGCGAAGATGACCGGGATGACGCCGGCCATGTTGACTCGCAGGGGTAAGTAGGTCGATCCGCCGGCCGTCATCCGGCGGCCGACGACGCGTTTGGCGTATTGCACGGGTATTCGCCGCTGGCCTTCCTGGACGAAGACGATCGCGACGATCACCGCCAGCGCCACGAACGGCATCATCACCACGAAGACCTGGTCGGGGTTCGTCCACCATTGCTGGATTCCGGTCGCGAGCCCGGCCGTGATCGAGGCGAAGATCATCAGCGATATCCCGTTGCCGATTCCGCGCTGGGTGATCAGCTCGCCCATCCACATCAGCATCGTGCAGCCGGTCGTCAGGCAGATGACGATCAGCATCGTCTTCGCGAACGTGAGCTCGCCGACCACGCTCGTCCCGGCCTGGTTCTGGAAGGAGCGGAACAGGAAGACGTAGCCGACCGATTGGCCGAAGGCCAGCCCGACGGTCAGATAGCGCGTGTACTGGGTGATCTTCTGCTGGCCGACCTCGCCCTCCTTCTGGAGCTTCTCGAGCGAGGGCACGACCACCGTCAGCAGCTGGAGGATGATCGAGGCGGTGATGTAGGGCATGATCCCGAGCGCGAACAGGCTCAAGCGCGAGAGGCTTCCTCCGGAGAACAGATTCAGGAAGCCGAGGATGTTGGAGCCCGAGAAGTTCTCCTCGATGTCCTTGATCGTGTCGACGTTGACCCCTGGTGACGGGATGTAGGCGCCGAGCCGGTAGAGGGCGAGGATCGCGAGCGTGAACAGCAGCTTGCGGCGGATCTCGGGGACGCTGAACGCGTTGGCGACGGTGCGGATCACGAAGCGGCCTCTTCCTTCGCTTCCTTCTTGTCCTCCGCCGGCGCCGGCTTCACGTCTTCGATCGTCTCACAGCTGCCGCCCGCGGACTCGATCTTCTGCTTCGCGGTGGCGCTGAATCCGTGCGCCCGCACGGAGAGCTTCTTGGAGATCTCGCCCTTGCCGAGGATCTTCACCGGGATGCCGGTGCGCTTCGCGAGCCCGGCCTCGAGCAGGGTCTCGGGGCTGACCTCCGCGCCCTCTTTGAAGCGGGCCTCGAGGTCGGCCACGTTGACCGGCTGCGTGCGGGTCCGGAAGCGCTCGAACGGCATCGACATCTTGCGATGCGGGCCGCTCAGCTTGCGCATCCGCATGTGGATCGGGTTCTGGCCGCCCTCGTAGGCGACCTTGCGCTTGGCGCCCGAGCGGGACCCGGCGCCCTTGTGCCCGCGGCCCGAAGTCTTTCCGAGGCCCGAGCCCTCGCCGCGGCCGATCCGCTTGCGCGAGCTGCGCGCTCCCGGCTTCGGCTTGATCGAGTGCAGGCCGATCTCCGCGGGGTCGCGGTTGCGGATCCCGCGGTCCTTCTTCTTCGCGCTCACTTTTGCACCTCGATCATGTGGCCGACCACCCGCAGCATGCCTTGCAGCTGCGGCGAGTCGGGGTGCTCGGCGGTGCTGCCGATGCGGCCGAGCCGCAGCGAGCGCAGCGTGTCGCGCTGGCGCGGCGAGGCGCCGTTGGTGGAGCGGATCTGCTTCAGCACGGGCATCAGCCGCCCGCCTGCTCAGGTTTCTCGGCCGGGGCATCGGGTGCCGGCTCGGGTGTAGTCGCCGCGGGAGCCGCGTCGACCGCCTTCGGGGTCACGTCCTCGACCTCTTCCTTCTTACCGCTGCCCTCGTCGGGGCCGATTCCGAGCACCTCGCGCACCGAGAGGCCGCGAAGCTCGGCGATCTCCTCCGGGCGGCGGAGGCTGTAGAGCCCCTCCATCGTCGCCTTGACGAGGTTGATCGGGTTCTGGGTGCCGATGCTCTTCGTGAGCACGTCGCGGACGCCGCCGAGCTCGAGCACCGCGCGGACACCGCCGCCGGCGATCACCCCGGTGCCGGGGCTGGCGGGCCGCAGCACGACGTGGCCGGCGCCGAAGCGTCCGATCACCCTGTGGGTGATCGTCTGGCCGTACTTCGGAATCTTGAAGAGGTCCTTGCGGGCGTTCTCGACTCCCTTCTGGATCGCGAGCGGGACCTCGCGGGCCTTGCCGTAGCCGATCCCGACCACGGAGTCCTCGTCGCCGACCGCGACCAGGGCGGTGAACGAGAAGCGGCGGCCGCCCTTGACGACCTTGGCGACGCGGTTGATCTCGATCACCCGCTCCTGCAGGTCGAGACCCTTCGAACTGACTTGCTCTCGGCTCATCGGACGGTGCAGGGTAGCGGTCGGTTGATCTGGGCCATCAGAACTTCAGGCCTCCCTCGCGGGCACCCTCGGCGAGCGCCTTGACGCGGCCGTGGTAGCGGTAGCCGCCGCGGTCGAAGACGCAGCTCTGCACGCCGGCCTCGGCCGCGCGCTTCGCGATCGTCTCGCCCGCTTTCTTGGCCTGCTCCATGGGAGCGAGCTTGCGGAGATCGGCCTCGGTCCAGTTGACGGCCGCGAGCGTGTTGCCGGCGTCGTCGTCGATCAGCTGCGCGAAGACCCCGCGCCCCGAGCGGAACACCGAAAGCCGCGGGCGCCCGGCCGTGCCGTGCACCTTGGCGCGCACCCTGCGGCGGCGGCGGAGCCGCTTCTGGGGCTTTGTCTGCACTGCCATCGTCAGGCCCTCTTCCCGACCTTGCGGGTGACGTGCTCGCCCGCGTAGCGGACGCCCTTGCCCTTGTAGGGCTCGGGCGGGCGGTGGCGGCGGATCCGCGCCGCCATCTCGCCGACGAGCTGCTTGTCGATCCCGCGCACGATCACCTGGGTCGGCTCCGGGACCTCGAACTCGATTCCCTCGGGCGCCTCGACCGTGACCGGGTGCGAGAAGCCGAGCGAAAGCTCCAGCGCCTTGCCCTTGAGCTGGGCGCGGTAGCCGACCCCCTGGATCTCGAGCCGCTTCTCGTAGCCCTCGGTCACCCCGGAGACCATGTTCGCGATCAGGCTCCGCGTCAGCCCGTGCAGGGCGCGGTGGTCGCCGCGGTCGGTGGGCCGCTCTACGGTCACGGTGGCGTCGGAGAGCTCGACCGTCATGTCGGTCGAGATCGTCTGGTCGAGCTCGCCCTTCGGGCCCTTGACCGTGACGAGGCCCGGCTTGGCCTCGACGCTGACACCGTCAGGCAGCTCGATCGGCTGTTTTCCGATTCGGCTCATGGTCGACTACCAGACGTAGGCCACGACTTCGCCGCCGACTCCGTTGCGGCGCGCGTCGTGGCCGGTCATCACTCCGGAGGAGGTCGAGATGATCGAGGTGCCCATTCCGCCCTGAACCTTGGGCACTTCGGTCCGGTCGACGTAGCGGCGGCGGCCCGGGCGCGAGACGCGCTCGACTCCGCTGATCACCGGCTCGCGGGCGTCCGTGTACTTGAGCTGCAGCTTGATCACTTCGCCGACTCGGCCGGGCTCGACCTTGAAGTCCACGATGTAGCCCTGCTCCTTGAGGATCCGCGACATCTCGCGCTTCAGGCGCGAGGCGGGGATCTCCACCGACTCGTGCTCGGCGGTGAGCGCGTTGCGGAGCCGGGTCAGGTAGTCGGATACGGGGTCGTTCAGCATCTCGTCACCAGCTCGACTTGGTCATCCCCGGCACGTAGCCACGGTGGGCGGCGTCGCGGAGGCAGATCCGGCAGAGGCCGAACTTGCGGTAGTAGGCGCGCGAGCGCCCGCATCGCCGGCAGCGGTTGTACTCGCGGGTCTTGAACTTCGACTTGCGTTGCTGACGAACTCTTTGTGAAGTCTTGGCCACTTTGTCTACTCCTTGTCCTTTCCTTCGTCGGCGCCCTTCTGGCCGCCGTCGTCCTTCTTGTCCTCGCCCTTCTTGTCCTCGCCCTTCGGCTGCTCGCCGCCCTCCGCATCGGATGCAGCCTCGCCACCCTCGCCGCCCTCGCCGTCTTCGCCCTCCTCCTCGTCCTCGCGCACCTTGCGCTCGTAGGCCTCGGGGTTCTCGGCCTTGAGCTGCTCGAGCGCGGCCTCCTCGGCCTCGGCGCGCTGGCGGGCCTCCTCCTTGCGCCGCTCCTCCTCCTCGGCGGCCTCCTTGTCCTCCTCGCCCGGCCGTCCGCCTTCGGCGAAAGGCATCCCGAGCGCGTCGAGGAGCGCGAACGCCTCCTCGTCGGTCGCCGCGGACGTCGTGATCGTCACGTCGAGGCCGCGGACCTGGTCGATTGAGTCGTAGTCGATCTCGGGGAAGATCAGCTGCTCGCGGACCCCCATCGAGAAGTTGCCGCGGCCGTCGAAGGAGCGCGGGTTGAGGCCGCGGAAGTCGCGGATCCGCGGCACCGCGATCGACGTCAGCCGATCTAGGAACTCCCACATCCGGGCGCGGCGCAGGGTCACCGCGACGCCGATCGGGTTCTCCTCGCGGACCTTGAAGTTGGCGACCGACTTCTTCGCCCGCCGCACGTTCGGCTGCTGGCCGGCGATCACGGCGAGCTGCTCGGTCGCCGCCTCGAGGATCTTGGTGTCGGTCTTCGCTTCGCCGATCCCCATGTTGAGCGTGATCTTCTCCAGCGTCGGGGCGGCCATCGGGCTCGAGTAGCCGAAGCGCTCGGTCAGCATCGGTCGAACCTCCTGCTCATAGCGCTCGCGCAGCCGCGGCGGCGGAGCCGCCTGCTGGTCCCGCGTAGTCGCCTTCTCAGCCTGTTCGGTCGCTGCTTCCATTAGCGGTGCCTCCTTTCGCGGCAGTGCGACTCAGCCGAGCGAAAACCGAGCTGGCCAAGGACGCAGGACGCAGCCCTTGCTGGAGGCAAGGGCAAGTCCGAGGACGAAGGCCCAGCGAAGGTTTGCAGCCGGGTGAGGCGTGCTGTCGTGGGAGGAGTCACCGCTTAGTCGATCTCCTGGCCGCTCTTGGCGGCGATTCGCTTCCGCTTCCCGTCCTGGCCGCGCTCAACCTTGACCCGGGTGGGCTTGTTGTTCGATGGGTCGAGCAGCATCACGTTGGAGACGTGGATCGGGCCTTCCTTCTCGATGATGCCGCCAACCTCGCCGCCCTTCTGCGCGTCCTTGACCGAGCGCGGCCTCTGATGGCGCTTGACGATGTTGAGCCCCTCGATGAAGACGCGCCGGTTCTTCGGGTCGGTGCGGATGACGCGGCCGGACTTGCCCTTGTCCTTGCCCCCGGTGACGATCACGTTGTCGTCCTTCCGGATTCGCATCGAGCTCATCAGATGACCTCCGGGGCGAGCGAGACGATGCGCATGAAGTTCCGCTCGCGGAGCTCGCGGGCGACCGGGCCGAAGATGCGTGTGCCGCGCGGCTCGCCCGCGGGGTCGATCAACACCGCCGCGTTCTCGTCGAAGGAGATGTAGGTGCCGTCGTTGCGGCCGAGCTGCTTGCGGGTGCGGACGACGACCGCCTCGACGACCTCGCCCTTGCGGACCCCGCCCTGCGGGTTGGCCTGCTTGACGGTCGCCGTGATCACATCGCCGATCCGCGCGTAGCGGCGGTGCGAGCCGCCCTTGACCCGGACGCAGAGGATCTCCCGCGCTCCCGAGTTGTCGGCCACTTTGAGTCTCGACTCCTGCTGGATCACTTCGGCTTTCTCCAGGATCTCGGTCAGCCGCCAGCGCTTCCTCTTCGAGATCGGCCGCGTCTCGACGACCTGGACCAGATCGCCCTCCCCCGCCTCGTTGCTCTCGTCGTGGGCGTGCAGGGTGCCCGAGCGGCGCACGACCTTCTCGTAGGTGGGGTGGCGCCGCGCGACGTCGATCCGGACGGTGATCGTCTTGTCGCGCCTTGCTCGAGACGACCCGTGCCCTGGCGGACCTTGCTGGCGACGGCGTCGCGCTCGGCCGGCGGCGTGCCGGTGCCCTTCTCGCGCTTGGTCCGGGCGCGCTTGCGGTAGCTGCTGCGCTCCTCGACCGCCGCCGCGCGGCGCTCGGCGCGCTCCTTCGGCGCGTTCCTCGGGGCTGCGCTGCGGGCCGGCCTCGTGCGGCTGGCGCGAGCGCTCGAGGCGCGGCGCTTCGCCTTCCAGCCGAGCTCTTCGTCGTCGCGGCTCGCCGCGTCTCCACCGGCAGGATCTGCTTCATCGGCCGCGGCTTCGCCATCATCGCCGCGTCCTCGCCTTCATCAGAGGAGGCCTCCGCCTTCGCCTGCGGGGGCCTCGACCTCCTCGGATCGCCGGACTCCTCGGGGCCTTCTCCTTCGGGGCGTCCTCCTTCGGAGCCTCGGCCTCGGGCGGAGTCTCTTCGGTCTTCTCTTCTTGGTCTTTTTTCTCTTCGTCTGCCATCTCAGTCCTTGTGGGCGAGTTCCTTGTCGAGGTCGATGCCGCGCTCCTTGGCGACCGTGAGCAGGCGGGCGATGTCGCGGCGCCGCTGCACGACGCGCGCGGTGTTCTCGAGCTCGCCGGTGGCGTGCTGGAGGCGGAGGCCGAACTGCTCCTCGCGCGCCTCCTTGAGCGCGCTCGACCAGCTCGTCGTCCTTCATGTTGTGGACCTCGGCGGCCTTCACGAGGTCCTCTAACCCTCGCCGGCCCCCTCGCGGCTGCACGATCTTGGTCCGGATCGGAAGCTTGTGGCCGGCGAGGCGCATCGCCTCGATGGCGAGCTCGTCGTCGACGCCGGCGATCTCGAACATCACCCGGCCCGGCTTGACGACCGCGACCCAGCCTTCCGGGTTGCCCTTGCCCGAGCCCATCCGGGTCTCGGCGGGCTTCTTGGTGACCGGCTTGTCGGGGAAGATGTTGATCCAGACCTTGCCGCCGCGCTTGATCTTGCGCGTCATCGCGACTCGGGCGGCCTCGATCTCGCGGTTGCTGATCCAGCCGCGGTCGACGGCCTTGAGCCCGTATTCGCCGAAGGCGACGGTGGTGCCGCCCTTCGCGTAGCCCTTCATCCGGCCGCGCTTCTGCTTGCGGTACCTGACCCGCTTCGGCATCAGCATCAGCGACCACCCCTCGCGGCGGCGGCCGCCCGCGCGGGCCACCGTCGTCCTCCTCTTCGGCGCCGGAGCGGAAGCCCTCGGGCATGACCTCGCCCTTGTTGATCCAGCACTTGACGCCGATCCGCCCGGTCGTCGTGCGGGCCTCGATGAAGCCGTAGTCGATGTCGGCGCGCAGTGTGTGCAGCGGCACGCGGCCGTCGGAGTAGCCCTCGGTGCGCGCCATCTCCGCGCCGCCGAGCCGGCCCGAGACCTGGACCTTGACTCCCTTGGCGCCGGAGCGCATCGCCGAGGTCAGCGCGCGCTTCATCGCGCGCCGGAAGGCGACCCGGTTCTGCAGCTGCTCGGCGATCGACTGGGCGACCAGCTTCGCGTCGAGCTCGGGGCGCTTGATCTCCTTGATGTTCACCTTCACGGCCTTGTTGGTGAGCTTGTGGAGTTCGCGGCGCAGCGCGTCGACCTCGCTGCCGGACTTGCCGATCACGATGCCGGGGCGCGCCGTGGAGATGTCGATCTCGACCTCGCCCGGGCCCTTCTTGATCGTGATGTCGGACAGCCCGGCGTGGGCGAGCTTCTCCTCGATGTGGGAGCGGATCTGCAGGTCCTCGTTCAGGTAGTCCGAGAACTCCTTCTCGTTGTACCAGTTCGACTTCCAGTCCTGGATGTAGCCGACCCGGAAGCCGATCGGGTGGATCTTCTGGCCCATAGTCGTCCTCCTCCGGCGTCAGCGCCACCGAGATGTGGCTGGTGCGCTTGTTGATCCTGGTCGCCCGCCCGAGGGCGCGCGGCCGGTAGCGGCGCAGCGTCGGACCCTCGTTGACGAAGATCTCGGAGATCATCAGGTCGTCTGCGACGAGGTCGTGATTGTTCTCGGCGTTCGCGGCCGCCGAATCGATCAGCTTGGCGACGTCCCGGGCGGCGCCGCGGGAGGAGAACCGCAGCAGCGAGCGCGCGTCGTCGATCGCCATGCCGCGGATCTGGTCGGCGACGTGGCGCGCCTTGCGCGGCGCGATCCGCACGTAGCGCGCCTTGGCGCGCACTGTCGGCGGGGCGACCGGCTTCGCGGGCTTCTTGGCAGCCTTGGTGTCGGCCTTCGGCTTCGCGTCGGACTTGCCCTTTGCGGCCTTCTTGGTGTCTGTCTTCGGCTTCGCCTCGGCCTTCTTCTTTGGCTCGGCCTTCGGCTTCGCGTCGGCCTTCTTCTTCGGGTCGGCCTTCGGCTTCGAAGCTGCCTTCGGCTTCGCCTTGCCCTTCGGCTTCGCATCGGCCTTCTTCTCAGTCTTGTCATCAGCTTTCTTCTTCGGCTCGGCCATCGCTTACCTCGTCTCCTCCTCGGCCTTCGAGCCGACGCCGGAGTGGGCGCGGAAGGTGCGGGTCGGTGCGAACTCGCCGAGCTTGTGACCGACCATCGACTCCGAGATGTAGACGGGCACGTGCTTGCGGCCGTCGTGGACCGCGATCGTGTGACCGACCATGTCGGGGAAGATCGTCGACTGGCGCGACCAGGTCTTCACCATCTGCTTGTTGCCCGGACTCGTTCATCGCCTGGACCCGCTTCAGGAGGCGGTCCTCGGCGAACGGTCCCTTTTTGGTCGAGCGTCCCATTACGAGCTCCTCTTCCCGCGGCTGCGGCCGCGGATTATCAGCTCGTCGGAGCGTCTTGCCCTTCTTCCGCGTCCGGTAGCCGAGCGTCGGCTTGCCCCACGGGGTGACCGGGTGGCCGCCGGGAGTGTGGTGCGCCTCGCCGCCGCCGTGCGGGTGGTCGACCGGGTTCATCGCCACGCCGCGGGTCTGCGGGCGGACTTGCCCTTGTGGCGGCTGCGCCCCGCCTTGCCGAGCTTCACGTTCTGGTGCTCGGCGTTGGAGAGCGAGCCCACGGTCGCCCGGCACTCGGCGCGGACCATCCGCGTCTCCCCGGAGGGAAGCCGGAGGCTGACCATCTTGCCCTCCTTCGCGACCACCTGGATCGCGGCGCCCGCGGCGCGCCCGAGGCGGGCGCCCTGGCTCGGGGACGAGCTCGACCCCGTGGACGACGGTGCCGGTCGGGATCGCCGAAAGCGCGCAGCGCGTTACCGGGCCGGATGTCAGCGCCCTCGCCGGAGTTGACCTCGGCGCCGATCCGCAGCCCCTGCGGGGCGAGGATGTAGCGCTTCTCGCCGTCGGCGTAGTGCACCAGCGCGATGTAGGTGGTCCGGTTCGGGTCGTACTCGATCGAGGCGACCTTGCCGGGCACCCCGTCCTTGCGGCGCTTGAAGTCGATCTTGCGGTAGCGGCGCTTGGCGCCGCCGCCGCGGTGGCGGCTCGTGATCCGTCCGTCGGAGTTTCGCCCGCCCGACTTCGGAGCCCCGCCGGTGAGGCTCTTCTCGGGCTGGTCGGTGGTGAGCTCCTCGCGGATCTGGTAGGTGCCGAAGCGGCGCCCGGGGCTGGTCGGCTTGATCTTGCGGGTCGCCATCTAGCCCTCCACCGCCGCGCCCTCGAAGAGCTCGATCCGCTCGCCCGGCGCCAGCTGCACGACCGCCTTTTTCCAGGAACGGCTCGTGCCGGCGTGCAGTCCGCGGCGCTTCGGCTTCGCGCGCACGTGCGAGGTCCGCACCGAGGCGACCTTGACGCCGAAGATCTCCGAGATCGCCTGCGCGACCTGGGTCTTGTGGGCGCGCTCGTGGATCCGGAACGTGTACTTGTTGTCGGCCATCAAGGCGTAGCTCTTCTCGGAGACGACCGGGCGGATAATGACCTGGCGGGCCTCCATTACTTCGCCCTCCCCTCGAGGTCCTTGAGCGCCTGCTCGGAGACGACCAGGGTGGCGGCGCCGATCACGTCGGCGACGCCGGCGTCGGCGGCCTCGAGCACGGTGACGCGCTCGATGTTGCGGAAGCTCTTTGCGGCGCCGGATTCCTCGGCGCCGAGCAGGACCAGCGTCGGGCGCTTGTCCTTCCAGCCGTCGAGCGCCTTCGCGGCCTGCTTGGTTGCGGGCTCCTCGAACGCGCCCGCGTCGAGGACGGCGACCGAATCGCGCTCGGCGTGCACGGTGAGCGCGGCGCGCAGGGCCCGCTTGCGGGCCTTCTGGTTCACCTTCACGGTGTAGTGGCGGGGCTTGGGGCCGAACGCCGCGCCGCCGCCGTAGCGGTGCGGGACGCTGAGCGCCCCGGCGCGGGCGCGTCCGGTGCCCTTCTGCCGCCATGCCTTGGCGGTGGTCATCGAGACCTCACCGCGGCTGAGGCTCGACGCGGTGCCGCGCCGGCGCGCCGCGAGGTCGGCGCGCGCGGCCTCGTGGACGAGCGACTCGTGGAACGGCTCGCCGAACACCTTCGCGGGCAGGTCGGCGGTGCCCTGCTTGCCGAGCAGAGGGGCGCTAGCCATTGCTTCGCACCTCCACGGTGCCGTTGCGGGAGCCGGGCACGGCGCCCTTGACGAGCAGAAGGTTGCGCTCCTCGTCCACCTGGACGACCTCGAGCCCGCGCTGGGTGACGCGGTCGCGGCCCATCTGGCCGGGCATCTTCTGGCCGGGAAAGATGCGCGCGGGGTCGGCGCTCGCGCCGGCGGCGCCGGGGGCGCGGACGTTGTGGGAGCCGTGGCTGACCGGGCCGCGGCTGAAGTTGTGGCGTTTGATTGTGCCCTGGAAGCCCTTGCCGATCGAGACCCCCGAGACCTTCACCTTCTGGCCGGGCTCGAAGCTGGAAACAGTGACATCGTCACCGATCTCTCGCTCGTCCTCGTCGCGGAATTCGACCAGCGTCCGCGACGGCGGCGCGTTCGCCTTCGTCAGGTGGCCGAGCTCGGCCTTCGAGAGCTTGCTCTCCGGGACCTCGTCGAAGGCGAGCTGAATCGCGTCGTAGCCGTCGCGGTCGGCCTTGCGGATCGCGGTCACCTTGCAGGGCCCGGCCTCGATCACGGTCACCGGGACCGCCGAGCCGTCGTCGGTGAAGACCTGGGTCATGCCGAGCTTCTTGCCGATGATCGCCGCCATCGCTAGAGCCTGATCTCGATGTCGACTCCGGCCGGCAGCGCATCGAGGCGCTGCAGCGAGTCGACGGTCTTCGGGCTCGGCTGGTGGATGTCGATCAACCGCTTGTGGGTGCGGATCTCGAAGTGCTCGCGCGAGTCCTTGTCCTTGAACGGAGAGCGGATGACGCAGTAGACGTGCTTCTCGGTCGGCAGCGGAATCGGTCCGGCAACCGTCGCCCCGGTTCGCTCGGCGGTGCCGATGATTTCCTGGGCAGCCCGGTCTATGGCGTCGTGGTCGTACGCCTTCAGTCGAATCCGGATTTTTCCTGTTGTCAGTGATGCCATTTGCTTGTTGCTTGTTCGTTCTCTTCCTAGCGCGCAATCGGGGCGCCGCCCCTATGAATCTGGGGGCGCCGCCCCGGTCGTATGTGTTTGCAGTTGTTCGGCCGGCTGTCCGGCCGCCTACGTCAAAGGGGGCGGATCGAGGTCCGCCCCCCTGGTGCTACTCGACTACCGAAGTCACAACCCCGGAGCCGACGGTTCGACCACCCTCACGGATGGCGAATCGGAGGCCCTCGTCCATTGCGATCGGCTGAATCAGCTCCACGTCCATCTCGACGTTCTCGCCGGGCGCCACGAACTCGCGGTCACTCGGGAGGTTGGCGACTCCGGTCACGTCGGTGGTCCGGAAGTAGAACTGCGGCCGGTAGCCCGAGACAAACGGGGTGTGGCGTCCACCCTCTTCCTTCGTCAGGCAGTAAACCTCGGCCTTGAACTTCGTATGCGGGGTGATCGAGCCCGGCTTGCAGAGCACCTGGCCTCGCTCGATCTCCTCGCGCTTCGTGCCTCGAAGAAGGACACCGGCGTTGTCGCCGGCCTGGCCCTCGTCGAGCTCCTTGTGGAACATCTCGATTCCCGTGACGGTGGTCTTCGCGGTGTCGCGAATTCCCACGATCTCGACCTCGTCGCCGGTCTTGACGACGCCCTGCTCGATCCGGCCGGTGGCGACTGTGCCGCGGCCCTGAATCGTCATCACGTCCTCGACCGGCATCAGGAACGGCTTGTCGAGGTCGCGCTCGGGCTCCGGGATGTAGGTGTCGAGAGCCTCGGCCAGGTCGGTGATCGACTTCTGGGCCTCCTCGTCGCCCTCGAGCGCCTTCAGCGCCGAGCCCTTGATGATCGGGACCTCGTCGCCGGGGAACTCGTACTCGTTGAGCAGGTCCTTGACCTCCTCCTCGACGAGCTCGAGCAGCTCGGCGTCGTCGACCATGTCGGTCTTGTTGAGGTAGACGACGACCGAGGGCACGTTCACCTGACGGGCGAGCAGGATGTGCTCGCGGGTCTGGGGCATCGGGCCGTCGGGGGCCGAGACGACGAGGATCGCGCCATCCATCTGCGCCGCGCCGGTGATCATGTTCTTGACGTAATCGGCGTGACCCGGACAATCGACGTGCGCGTAGTGGCGGTTGTCGGTCTCGTACTCGACGTGAGAAGTGGCGATCGTGATCCCACGCTCCTTCTCCTCGGGCGCGTTGTCGATCTCCTCGAAGCTCTTCTCCTCAGCGCCGGAGAGGGTCTTGGTGATCGCCGCCGTCAGCGTCGTCTTTCCATGGTCGACGTGACCGATGGTGCCTACGTTTACGTGAGGCTTGCTGCGGTCGAACTTCTCTGCCATCTCGCTTGTTGCTCCTTATCTTGGTCTCGGTTTTGTGGTCTAAGTCTTGTGCCGGTATCAGGCAGCGGGGCCGCCTGTGGCGAACCCGCGAAATATAGCCCTAAGTCGCCGCTCCCACAGGCTCGCCGGAGGTGCTCTCGACAATCTCCTCGGCGATGTTCGCGGGGACCTCTTCGTAGCTGGAGAACTGCATCGTGTAGTTGGCGCGCCCCTGGGTCGAGGAGCGCAGGTCGGTCGCGTAGCCGAACATCTCGCTGAGCGGCACCGTGGCGTCGACTGCGAGCGCGTTGCCGCGCTGCTCCTGGCCGAGCACCTTGCCGCGGCGGCGCGAGAGATCGCCGATCACGTCGCCGAGGAAGTCCTCCGGGGTGACGACCTCGACCGACATCACCGGCTCGAGCAGAACGGGCTTCGCCTTGCGGGCGCCCTCCTGGAGGGCGATCGATCCGGCGATCTTGAAAGCCATCTCCGAGGAGTCGACGTCGTGCGAAGAGCCGTCGATGAGCTCAACCCGCACGTCGACCATCGGGTAGCCGGCCTTGACGCCGGACTGAAGCGCTTCCTCGATCCCCTGCTCGACCGACGGGATGTACTCGGTCGGGATCCGCCCGCCCTTGACCGAGTTGATGAAGTCGAATCCCTCGCCGGGGGCGGGCTCGATGTTGATCACGGCGTGGCCGTACTGGCCGCGGCCGCCGGTCTGACGGACGAAGCGGCCCTCGACCTTTTTGACCGGCTCGCGGATCGTCTCGCGGTAGGCGACCTGCGGACGGCCGACGTTGGCCTCGACCGAGAACTCGCGCAGGAGCCGGTCGACGAGCACCTCGAGGTGGAGCTCGCCCATGCCGTGGATCAAGGTCTGGCCGGTGTCGTCGTCGGACTCGACCTGGAAGGTGGGGTCCTCCTCGGAGAGCCTGGTGAGCCCGGCACCGAGCTTCTCCTGGTCGGCTTTCGTCTTCGGCTCGATCGCGACCGCGATCACCGGGTCGGGAAACTCGATCTGCTCGAGGACGATCGGCGAGTCGGGAGCGCAGAGCGTGTCGCCGGTCGAGGTCTGCTTGAGACCGACGCCGGCGAGGATGTCGCCCGCGTAGCACTCCTCGATCTCCTCGCGCGAATTCGCGTGCATCATCAAGAGGCGCCCGATTCGCTCGGTCTTGCCGCTGGAAGAGTTGAGCACCCTGCTGCCCGAGTCGAGCTTGCCCGAGTAGACGCGGAAGTAGGTCAGCTTGCCGACGAACGGGTCGGCCATCACCTTGAAGGCGAGCGCCGAGAAGGGCGCATCGTCGGAGGGCTCGCGGATCGCCTCGGTCGGCTCCCCATCGTCGCCCTTCGCCGCGGGGACGAGCCCGGTCATCGGCGGCACCTCGAGAGGCGAGGGGAGCAGCTCGACGATCGCGTCGAGGAGCGGCTGCACGCCCTTGTTCTTGAAGCTCGATCCGCAGAGGACCGGGGTGACCTTGATGTCGAGGGTGGCGCGGTGGAGCGACTTCGCGATCCGCTCGTGCGGGATCTCCTGTTCGTCGAGGTAGGCCTCCATGAGCTCGTCGTCGTAGTCGGCGCAGGCCTCGATCAAGTGGGTGCGGTGCTCGTGGGCGAGCTCCTTGAGATCCTCGGGGACCTCCTCGTAGGAGAACTCGGTGCCGAGCTCGTCTTCCCAGACCAGCGCCTTGTCCTCGATCAGATCGACGACGCCCTTGAAGCCGTCCTCGGTGCCGATCGGGATCTGGATCGGCAGCGGGTGGGCTCCGAGCCGGTCGCGCATCGTCTCCACGGCGGCGAAGAAGTCCGCGCCGGTGCGGTCCATCTTGTTTATGTAGGCGACCCGCGGGACCTTGTATTTGTCGGCCTGGCGCCAGACCGTCTCGGACTGTGGCTCGACGCCGGCTACCGCGTCGAAGACCGCGATCGCGCCGTCGAGCACGCGGAGGCTTCGCTCGACCTCGACCGTGAAGTCGACATGCCCCGGCGTGTCGATGATGTTGATGCGGTGGTCTTTCCACTCGCATGCGGTAGCGGCCGAGGTGATCGTGATCCCCCGCTCCTGCTCCTGCTCCATCCAGTCCATGACCGCGGCGCCCTCGTGGACCTCGCCCATCTTGTGGGTCCGCCCCGTGTAATAGAGGATGCGCTCGGTGGTCGTCGTCTTTCCGGCATCGATGTGCGCCATGATGCCGATGTTGCGTGTCTTCTCTAGTGGGAAGCTGCGGGGCATTGAGTCCTTATGAAATCGGGCATGAAAAAGGCCCTTGACGGGCCAGAGCGCTGCTCGCGTCTGCGACCCGGAAAAGCGCCTATGTCATACGGCGGTCCATGTCGTAACGCGCCCACGCCGAGAAACTCGTCCCGGCCCGAGCGCCGCGCGATAATAGCAGAGGCATGAGTGCGTTCAGGCGGGCACGAGCACGACTGAGGATCCGCCTGCGGCGGCGGCGCCCGGCTGCCGAAATGCGCCGCGACGCCCTCGATCGCGGCAAGAAGTTGGCGAAGCGCGGCGCCGTCGAGGCCCGCCGCACTGGCGGCTTGCTGGGCCGCGCCTGGCACCGGGCGGCGCCGGTCCTGACCGCCGCCGCCTCGCTTCCGCTCGTGATCGCTGCCGAGGGAATCGCGCTCGGCTCGCGGGTCGGGGCCTGGATCGGGCGCCGCATCGACGCGGTCAGCGCCGCGGTCCGCCCCGAGCTCGCGCTCGCGGCGCTCGCCGCGTTCGCCTGCGCCGCGCTCGCCGCTTCGCAGTTCGTCCACTTCACCGCGGTCGAGGTCGGGGCGCCCGAGTACAAGAGCGGCATCGGCAGGGTCGCCCCGGTCCCGCTCGCCGATCCCCGCGACGCCGGCGAGGCGCACGGCTACGTGCTGCTCGGGGTCGCCGCGGTCGCCTTCTTCTTCGTGCTCGCGACCCTGTCCGGCCGCTGGCGCCTCGGCCGGGTGGTCGTGCTCTGCGGCCTGATCGGGATCGGGGTCAGCTTGCTGATCGACATCCCCCGCGGGCTCGACGCCGGGCGCGCGGGAATCTCCTACGCCGGCGCCCAGATCGAGTTCACGGAGGGCTTCTACGCCCAGCTCGCCGCCTCGGCGGTGCTGGCGCTGAGCGGCGCCCTGCTCGGCACCTTCGTGCACCGTGCGCACCCCGAACGCGACTCGCGCCGGCGCCGTCGCGGGGCGCGCAGGCTCAGCGCCGACACGCGGTTCGGCCGTTCGCCGCGAAGGAGCGGCGCTTGAGGGGCGTACGAACCGAAGCCCTGCTCGCGATCGCGTGCCTGGCCGCCGCCATCTTTCTCGCCGCCTCGGAGCTGATGACCACGTTCGAGCTCACCCCGCCTGGGGGCGAGGCGCTGCAGTCATCGAAGGCGATCGACCGCCACTACGGCTCGATGCTCGTGCTCGCGGTGTTCGCGGTGATCGCGCTCGCCGTCACCGTCACCTCGGGCTCGAAGCCCGCGGCGGTCGCGCTCGCCGCCTGCGGGGTGATCGCGCTGCTGATCTTCCTGATCGGCGACCTCCCCGACGCGAACAAGATCGGCACCCTCGACGACGCCCGCGAGTCGTTCATCGACGCAAAGGCCGAGCCCCAGCGCGGCTTCTGGCTCGAGCTGATCGGCGCCCTGCTGCTCGCCGTCTGCGGCACCGCGCTGGCGACGCTGCCCGAGTACAGGCTGAAGCTGTTCGGCACCGATCCGGAGCCCCGGAAGGTCGTCGACTACTCGGACCAGGTGTAGCGGGGGACCGCTACCAGCGGTAGTGCGCGAAGGCCTTGTTGGCCTGGGCCATGCGGTAGATGTCGTCCTTGCGCTTCCAGGCGTTGCCTTGCTGCTTGGAAGCGTCGAGGATCTCGTTCGCGAGCCGCTCGTGCATCGTCTTCTCGTTGCGGTCGCGCGCGTACTCGACCAGCCAGCGGACGGCGAGCGTGCGGGCGCGCCGGGCCGGAACCTCGACCGGCACCTGGTAGGTGGCGCCGCCGACGCGGCGCGAGCGGACCTCGAGCACGGGGGTGAGCTGCTTGATCGCCTCCTCGAGCCCGGCGACCGGGTCCTCGCTGGTGCGCTCGCCGACGAGCGCGAGCGCGTCGTAGGTGATCCGCTCGGCGACCGCCTTTTTTCCATGCCGCATCACCTTGTTGATCACCTGCTGGACGAGACGGCTCTTGTACTGCGCGTCCTGGTCGAGCGGACGGATCGGTGCGGCGGAGCGGCGCGGCACTAGGAGGCTTTGACCCCGTACAGCGAGCGAGACTTCTTGCGGTCCGAGACGCCGGACGCATCGAGGGTGCCGCGGACGACCTTGTAGCGGACGCCCGGCAGGTCCTTGACGCGCCCGCCGCGGACGAGGACGACCGAGTGCTCCTGGAGGTTGTGCCCCTCGCCGGGGATGTAGCTGGTCACTTCCATACCGTTGGTGAGCCGCACGCGGGCGACCTTGCGCAGGGCCGAGTTCGGCTTCTTCGGCGTCGCCGTGTAGACGCGGGTGCAGACGCCACGGCGCTGCGGGGCGGCGTTGCGCTTCTTGCGCCCCTGGCCGGACTTGAGCCCGGGGGTCGCGGTCTTCTTCTTCGGGCGCTTGCGGCCGTTGCGGATCAGTTGGTTCGTGTTAGGCACGGCGGCGGATGGTACAGATCGGCGCTCGAGCCGCCTAGAGCGGGAGCTACTTCGCCTTCTTGATGCACTTCTTTTTCTTCTTCTTGTTCTTGATCTTCTTGCACTTGGCGAGCGCAGCTGCCTGCTGCCCGGTCGGCCCGCTGAGCGGCGCCGCAGTTGGGCCCGGCGGCGTGCTGCCGGGTGCAGCGGGCGTTCCCGGGGGGATCGTGTCCGAGAACTTCTGCACGCGGCTCCCGGTTCCGTCGACCACGAACAGGTCGCGGGCGGGGTTCGTGGCGAGGCCGGTGACGCCCCAGAAGCGGCCGCCGCCCCCGCCGCCCCCGGCCGCGGCGCCGGCCTTGCAGACATCGGCGGCAAGGCAGATCTCGAATCCGTTGGTGAGAGTGTTGCTCGGGCCGCTGGCGACGACGTCGCCGCCCCAGGCGCGCTCAAAGACCCCGGTCTCCTCGAACTTCTGCACCCGCTCGTTCGCGGACACGTAGACGTTCCTGTCCGCGTCGGTGGCCAGGCCACCGATGGCGAGCAGGGCAACGGAGAACTCGCCGGCGAGCAAGCCGTCCTCGCCCGCCTGGCAGACGTCCAGCGTCACGCCTGTGGGGTGACAGATCTCGGCGCCGTCGGCCGCGGTGTCGCCGCCTCCGCTCGCGGTCACGTCCCTGCCCCAGGCGCGGATGAAGCCCCCGTCGCTCGTGAACTTGGAGATGCGGCGGTTGTTGTGCTCGGAAACGAAGACGCTCTGATCGGGGCCCACGGCGAGTTGCCCTGGAGCACTGAGCTCTCCGGCGGCAGACCCCGGATCGCCGCTACCGCAGTCGTCGCTGGGCAGGCAGACCTCGAAGCCGGTCTCGGCGTTGCTTTCGATCACGTCCTTGCCCCAGGTTCGCTCGAAGGCCCCGGTGAGGGCGCTGTATCGCGCGATGCGTTCGAGGTCGACCGTGTAGAGCTTTCCGGCCGCCGCGGCGATGCCGTGGATGGAAAGCGCGAACTCTCCGTTGCCGACACCCGAGCCGACGGGCGATGCCGGCTGGCAGGTGTCGACGTCAGGATCGCAGACCTCGTACTCATCGTCGGCGGTGTCGTTGGGGCTGCCGGTCGCGATCACGTTGTTTCCCATGATCAACTCGAGATCGCCGTTCTCACTGAAGCGCTGGATCCGGTCGGTGTCGCTGACGAAGACGTCCTCGGTGAAGAGAATGTCCGTTCTCGTAGCCACGGCTGTGAAAGGGCCGATCGCGCCTTCGCCGCTCGCAACCCCCGCCTTGCAGATGTCGCCGTCGGCCGCGCGGCAGACCTCGAACCCGGTCTCGGCGTTGCCGGCGACGACGTCCCTCCCCCACGCCAGCACGAAGCTGCCGTCGAAACGGAACTTTTCGACCCGGCTCTGCTCACTGACATAGACGAATTGGTCGTCGGCGGCGACACGGGTGGGATTGTCGAACTCCCCGCCGCGCACGCCCTCGAATCCGGTCTGGCAATCGCTTGCCACGGTGCAGATCTCGGGCCCGCTGCCCGGGGTCGAGGCCGAGACGTTCTTGCCCCAGAGCCGGTCCCAGCGCCCGTTCGCGGCGTCCGCCGTCGAGGCGAAGAGCATCGCCGCGAGTGCCGCGGCGGCCAGAGCGAGCGCCAAGCCGGTCCGCAAAGTTTCCCTGCCCACTTGCACCGCGGGCACCCTAGCATCTGGCCCGGTGATCCGGCGCAGGAAGAAACCGCTCCTTGCCATCGACATCGACGGGGTGATCAGCCTGTTCGGCTTCGATGACGGCGTCCAGCCGCCGGGCGAGTTCCACCTCGTCGACGGGATGCCGCACTACCTCTCCCGCGACGCGGCCGAGCGCATCAAGCGGGTCCTGAAGGAGTACGAGGGGGTGTGGGCGAGCGGCTGGGAAGACCGCGCCAACGACCACCTGCCGCTGCTGCTCGGGCTGCCCGAGATGCCGCACCTGACCTTCGACGGCAGGGCGCAGTTCGGGACCGCACATTGGAAGCTCGAGGCGATCGACGAGTACGCCGGCGACCGGCCGCTGGCCTGGATCGACGACAACTTCAACCGCGCCTGCCGGCGCTGGGCCAAGAAGCGCGAGGCGCCGACGTTGCTCGTCCCGACCGAGTCCGACAGGGGCTTCGAGGAGGGCCACGTCGAGGCCTTGCTTGCCTGGGCGCGCGAGGGCTACACTCCCGATTGAGGTGAGCGAGAGGTGAATTCCTAACCGTGGAGGGCTGGCTGCCGATCGTCTTCCTGGGCGTCGTGCTCAAGATCCCCGTCTTCGCGGGCATGTACCTGGTCTGGTACGCGATCCGCGCCGAGCCGGAGGTCGAAGAGACCCCCGATGAGGGCGAGCATGGCTTCCGGCGCTGGCGCCGAGAACCCAAGCCTCCGCGCGGTCCGCGGCGCGGCCCCCACTCCGGCGGCGCGCGTGCCCTGCCCGACTGCCCGCCCGGCGCGCGAACACGGGTCGCGGCCCATCCGGCCGCGGTAACCGCCTCAGCTGAGCACGCCGGCCGCCGCTAGCGCGGCGGCTCGCCTACTTCCTCTTCCTCTTGACGCAGCGGCCGCGGCGCAGCTTGCGGCCCTTCTTGCAGCGCTTGCGGCGCGCCGCCGGGGTCGTCGCGGTGGTTGACCCGGTGGCGGCGGCCGGCAGCGTGCCCGCCGCGGGCGCGAGGATCGGGATCGGGGTCGGATCGCAGGCGTCGCCGAGCCCGTCACCGTCCGCGTCCGCCTGACCGGGATTTGAGATCGACGGGCAGTTGTCGGTCGCGTTGCCGACCCCGTCGCCGTCGCTGTCGGGCCCATTCGGGGTGTTGTCGCAGGCATCGCCGACCGTGTCGCCGTCGGCGTCAGCCTGGTCGGCATTCGCGGTGCCGGGGCAGTTGTCGATCGTGTCGGGGTCGCCGTCACCGTCGGTATCGGGCCCGTTCGGAGTCGGATCGCAGGCGTCGCCGAGCGTGTCGCCGTCGGCGTTCTCCTGACCCGGGTTGGCGACCGTCTGGCAGTTGTCGTTGCCGTCGATGACCCCGTCGTTGTCGTCGTCCGGATCGCACGCGTCGCCGAGCGCATCGCCGTCGGTGTTCACCTGGTCGGGGTTCGGAACCGTTTGGCAGTTGTCGCTGCCGTCGTTGTCGCCGTCGTTGTCATCGTCGGGATCGCAGGCGTCGCCGAGCGCGTCGGCGTCGCTGTTCGCCTGGTCGGGATTCGGGACCAGCGCGCAGTTGTCGGTTCCGTCGGGCACCCCGTCGCCGTCATCATCGGCGTCGCAGGCATCGCCGGCCGCGTCACCGTCGCTGTTCTCCTGGCCGGGGTTGGAGACCGTCGGGCAGTTGTCGTTCATGTCCGGGACTCCGTCGCCGTCACCGTCGGGACCGTTCGGGGTCGGGTCGCAGGCGTCGCCGAGCCCGTCCATGTCGGCGTCCTCCTGGCCGGGATTGGAGACCGTCGGGCAGTTGTCGCCGCCGTCGGGATCGCCGTCGTTGTCGTCGTCGGGATCGCAGGCGTCGCCGAGCCCGTCCATGTCGCTGTCCAGCTGGCCGGGGTTGCTGACGTTGGGACAGTTGTCGCTGGCGTCCGGGACGCCGTCACCGTCGCCGTCCGGCGGCACGCCCGTGTCCGTCTCGAGAACGACGTTGTCGTAGCTGAGGTGGATGTCGGGGGCGACGCTGACCGGCAGCCCCACCCTGGTGACGATCTGGAACCGGTAGCTGTGGCCGATCGTCAACTGGTCGGGATCGGCCGAGACCGAGGGGATCGTCTGCCAGTCGGTCGAGACCGCGGCCGGGGCCTGGTCGATGATCTGCAGGTTTCCGCTGCCGTCGGTCAGGTCCTGGAGCGCGACGCTGTAGTCGGCGTCATTGAGCAGTGCGGCGAGGTTGCCGCCGGTCGTGCGGCGGGCGAGGCTGAAGTCAGCCGTGGCGGGCTCGGCGCCGCCGTCGCCGTTGTAGGTAAAGCTCGGGCTCGACCAGGTCGAGGTCGTGTTGACCACGAGGCCCGTGAGGCCCATCATGTGGATGTCGAGATAGCCGTCGCCGGCACCACCCGCGCCGCCGGTCGGCCAGAACTGGTGTGTGACGCCCGGACAGGTGAGCGGCGGGATGCAAAGTGCCTGGTCGTATGTAGTGGCGCCGGTCCAGCCGCCACCGGTGGTCGCGAAGTTACGGGCCTCGGAGTCCGGGTGGTAGAGGTCGGCGCTGGCGGTGCTCGTCGCGCCCAGCATTACCGCGCCGATGCCGATAGCGGCCGCCAGGTTCCTCGCTCTGCGCAGCTTCATCTCGCTATCTCCTCACCTTGAAGGTTGCGACCGCCGGCGTTCCGTCGGCGACTCCGTCGGCGCCGATCGCGCGCACCTGGAAAGAGTGGGTGCCGAGCCGGAGCCGCTTCGCACGCTGCGCGAACGGCGAGCCGCAGGCCGCGAACGCGCCGCCGTCGATCGAGCACTCGAACCGCGCGCCGGCAAGCGCCGAGGAGAAGAGGAACACGGCGCGCTTGCGGCGCTTCACCTTGCGGGGGGCGCGGTCGATCTTCGTGTCGACCGCCGCCGCCTGGGCGCCCAGCGCGCCGGTGCCGCCGGTTCCGCCGCCGCCGGAGGGCCCGCTGCCGCCAGGCGGCTCGGTCGGCGCGACAACCTGGGTGGTGACCGAGTCGGTGTTGTTGGCGGCCACGGCATCGGGCTCGTTCGCGTCAACCGTCGCGGTGTTTGTGACCTGCGGCGCCGACGCGGCGCTGCTTGTCGCGACCACGCGCAGGTCCTCGGTGGCGCCGTCGGCGACGTCGCCGAAGTCGCAGGTCACGGTCTGGCCAACGGCCGTGCAGGGCACATCGGATGCGGGGCCGTTGAAGGTCAGGCTCGCCGGCAGCACGTCGGTCGCGCTGACGTCAGTCGCGTTGCTGGGCCCGTTGTTGGTGGCCGCGAGCGTGTAGACGATCTCGTCGCCAACAGCGACCGGCCCGAGGTCGGTCTTCGAGATCGAGACGTCCGCCGCCGCATTGACCGTCGTCATCTCGGTATCGGAGTTATTGCCCGAGACCGGGTCGATCTCGTCGCTGTCGACGGTCGCGGTGTTGCTGACCGACGGGACCGCGTCGCCGTCGGTGTTGACGACCAGCGTCACCGAGTTGGTTGCGCCGCTCGTGATCGTGCCGTACTCACAGGTGACGGTGCCGCCGCCCGCGCTGCAGTCCGGATCGGACGCGGCGGCGTCGAAGCTGAGGCCGGCCGGCAGCACGTCGGTCGCGGTCACGTCGGTGGCGGAGCTCGGTCCGTTGTTGGTGACGCTGAGCGTGTAGGTGATGTCACCGCCGGCGGCGACCGGATCGGAGCCGGTGTCGGCCTTCGTGATCGCGAGGTCGGCGGCCGGGCTCACGGTCGTGGTCTCGGTGTCGCTGTTGTTGCCGGTGTCCGGATCGAAGACGTCGCTGTCGACCTCGGCCGTGTTGCTGACCTGCGGGACGGCGGCGGTGGTCGTGCCGAGGACGAGCGTGACCTGGTTGGTGGCGTCCTCGACGATCGTGCCGTAATCGCAGGTCACGGTTCCGGCTGCCTCGCCGCAACCCGGGTCAGAGGCGCCCGCATTGAAGGTCGTGCCGGCGGGTAGGTCGTCGGTGACCTCGACGTTGGTGGCGTCGTTGGGCCCGTCGTTGGTGACCGCGAGCGTGTAGGTGATGTCGTTGCCGACGATCACCGGGTCGGAGCCGGTGTCGGTCTTGTCGATCGACAGGTCGGCGGAAAGGATCACGGTCTCCTCGGTATCGGTGTTGTCGGAGAGATCGGCGTCGTCGACGTCCGAGTCGACCGTGGCGGTGTTGGTCGCCGGGTTGGCGGGCGCATCGGCGGTGACCGCGATCACGACCGAGTCGGAGGCTCCGCTGGCAAGCGTGTCCAGGTCGCACTCGATCACGCCCGGCGTCGCGGTCTCGTCGCAGCGGACGTCGGAGCCTGCGTCGTCGTAGCTGACCTCGTCAGGAAGGTCGTCGGTGACCATGGTGTTCGCGGCGTCGCTGGGCCCGGCGTTGTCGACCTCGAGCGTGTAAGTGAAGTCGTCACCGACGTTGACTGGATCGGCCGAATCGCTCTTGCCGATCGAGAGCCCGGCCGCGGCGCGGATCTCGGTGAGCTCGTCGCCGCTGTTGTTGGCCGGGACGAGGTCGTCCTCGTCGCCGTCGATCGTGACGTTGTTGAGGGCAGCGGCCGCCGGCGTGTCGGCGGTGACAGCGACCTCGAACGAGTCGGTACCGCCGGCGATGAGCAGGTCGGACGTGCACTCGACCACGCCCGGGCTGGTCTCGTCGCAGCGCGGGTCGGAGTCGGCGTCGACGTAGCTGACCTCGGCAGGCAGCGTGTCGGAGACCACGATCTTGGTCGCGTCGCTCGGCCCCGCGTTGGCGATGTCGAGCGAGTAGCTGAACTGGTCGCCGACGTGGACCGGATCGGCCGAGTCGGTCTTGTCGACCGAGAGGTCGGCGGAGGCGCGGATCGTGGTGTCCTCGGTCGCGGTGTTGTTGGCGGGCACGAGGTCGTCCTGGTCGGCGTCGACCGAGGCGCTGTCGGTCGCCGGCGCGGCCGGAGCGTCAGCCGAGGCGACGATGTCGACCGAGTCGCTGCCGCCGTCAGCGATCGCACCGAGGTCGCATTCGACGTTGCCGCTCCCGGCCACGGGTTCGTCGCAGCGAACGTCGGAGGCCGTGTCGTCGTAGGTGACCTCCGCGGGAAGATCGTCGGTGACGACCACGTTTGTCGCGCCGCTGGGCCCGTTGTTGTCGACGTCGAGCGTGTAGGTGATGTCGTCGCCGACGTGGACCGGGTCGGCGTCATCGCTTTTATCGATCGCGAGGTCGGCCGCGGCGAGGATCGTCGTGTCCTCGGTGTCGGTGTTGTTACCGGGCACGAGATCGTCCTCGGCGGCATCGATGCTGACCGAGTCGGTCGCCGGCGCGGCCGGGGCGTTGCCGGTCGCGTCGATCGTGACCGTGTCGCCGGCGCCGCTGGCGAGCGTCGGGATGTTGCAGACAACGGTGTTGCCGACGCCGGCGTTGCAGCGCGGGTCGGAGGTGCCGTCGACGTAGGTGAGCTCGGCCGGCAGCGTGTCGGTGACCACGACGCTGGTGGCCCCGCTCGGACCGGCGTTGGCGAAGTCGACCTTGTACTGGACCGTCTCGCCGACGTGGATCGGGTCGGCCGAGTCGGCCTTCGTGACCGAGAGGTCGGCGGCGGCGCGGATCTCGGTCGTCTCGGAGTCGGTGTTGTTGGCCGGGGTCGAGTCGGTCTGGATCGCCGAGGCGACGGTGGCGCTGTTGTTGGCCGCGGCCGCCGGCGTGTTCGCGGTGACGTTGATATTGAAGCTCGTCAGTGCGCCGTTGGAGAGCTGGGGCGTCGTACAGGTCACGACCCCGGGCGAGGTCTCGTTGCAGCGCGAGTCCGAGGCGCCGTCGTTGTAGGAAACCTGCGCGGGAAGGGTGTCGGTGACGCTGACCAGGGTGGCGGCGCTCGGCCCCGCGTTCGAGACCGCGAGGTTGTAGCTGAAGGAATCGGTGACGTGGACCGGGTCGGCGCTGTCGGTCTTGGTCACGGACAGGTTCGCGTTCTGGCGGTTGAGCAGGATCGACTCGGTCGTGCCCGGCGTCGAGGGGCTGATCGTGCCGAAGTTGGCCACCGCAAGATCGGGGAAGCCGCTGTTGTCGAAGTCGCCCGCGGCGAGCGCGATCGGGCCGTCGCCGACCGGCTCGGGGCTGGTCGGCGCCGGGGTGAAGGCGGCGTTGCCGGGGTTGACGAGCACCGAGACGTTGTCGGTGCCGAGGTTGGCGGTCGCGAAGTCGCGGTCGCCGTCGCCGTCGAAGTCCCGCTCGACGATCTGCTGGGGCTGGCCCGACTGCCCGGCGGCGCCGTTTGCGATCGCCACCGCGGTTCCGAAGGTGCCGTTGCCGTTGCCCGGGAAGAAGATCGACGCTCCGGCGGTGGCGGGGTTGGCGCTGAACACCGTGGTGACGATGTCGTTGGTCGCGCCGGCATTGAACGGTGCGGCGACGAGATAGAGCGGCAGGAAGGCGGCGACCGGCGTGCCGGCGGCAAACGTGCCGGTGCCGCTGCCGAGCAGAATTGTGAGGCTGCCGCTTCCGGATGCGGTCGGGGTCACCGCGTTGCCGAGCGCGTTGGTGACCACGAGGTCGGTGGTCGCGCCGGCGTCGAGCGTGGTCGCGGCGATGTCGGCTGAGTTGAAGCCGGTCGCGATCGTCTGCGAGGCGGTGACCGCGTTGAAGGTGCCCGGCGTTCCCGCGAAGGTGTCGTTCGCCGCTGCGTTGCCGAGGAAGATGCTGACCGTGCCCTGCGTCGTCGAGGCGGTCTGCTGCGAGTTGACCACGGCCACGTCGCTGATCGCGTCGGCGTTGAAGTTGCCGACCGCGAGCTGGGTCGGGCGGATCCCGGTGATCCCACCCGCCCCGGCGGGCGTGAACAGGAACGTCATCGCGTTGAAGGGGTTGGTGAAGGTCCCGTCGCCGTTCCCCTTCAGGATCTCGACGATCCCGGCCTGGCCGCCGGCGGCGTTGCCCTGGATCAGGAAGGCGAGGTCGGGGATGTTGTCGGCGTCGAACTTGCCGAGCGCGAGGTCGATCCCGGTGGTGAAGTCGACGTTCGTGTTGACCGCGGTGAAGTCACCGAACCCGTTGTTGAGGTTCGTGGTGATGAAGGTGCTGTTGAAGTTGGCGGTAACCGTGTCGACGTCGCCGTCGAGGTCGACGTCCCCTGTCGCGACACCGGCCGGGAACTGGCCGACGGTCTCGGGGCTGGTCGGGGGCTGAATGAAGTCGGATGCCGAGGCGCTCGAGGCGCCGACGAGTAGCAGGCACGCCGCAACGAGGGTGGTGCTTGCGAAGCGCTTCCTTATTGGTCCCACGCTCTCCATTTCCCTCGTCGATTCGTCCATGTCCGACGCCGAGGGTGCGAACCTATCAGATGGCCGCTGAACCCTGGCGCAGTATCCGCGCGCAGCTCTCCGGGTCATCGGAGAAGGGCACATGCCCGCACCCGGGCAGATCGACATGCCGCGCCCAGGGAAGCGCCCGCCGGGCCCGGCGGGACTGAATCCGCCAGTTGAGCAGCACGTCGCGCCTCCCCCAGGCGATCGTCAGCGGGGTATCCCGGAGCTGCTCGGGATCGCGCAGCCGGTAGCCGGTCACGCCGGGTAGGACGTCGAGAAATCCGTCCGCGCCCTTCAGGTCGACCGCCCCCTCGCGGATCTCCTCGGCCGAGACCCGGAACGGGCGCCCGTAGCCGACCATGAAGCTCCAGGGCCGGGAAGCCGCGATCCGCCACGCCGCCGGCTGCTCGGGGCTGGCCTTGGCGGCGGAGTAGGAAAAGCGCAGCAGGCCGCTCTCCCAGGGCCCGGAGAGGCGGCCGCCGAACCCGATCGGGGAGAAGACGGTGACGCTGCGCGCCGCGCCCAGCCTGGCGAGCTCGAAGGCGAGGCCGCCGCCCATCGAGTTGCCCGCGACGTGCGGGCGCTCGACCCCGATCCCGGCGAAGAACTCGCGCAGGACCGCGGCCTGCTCTGCGATCGACCGGCGGCGGTCGAGCTCGGCGGCCGAAGCCCCGAAGCCGGGCACGTCTACCGCGATCACGTCGCGCTCGGGGCCGACGCGGTCCATGACCGGGTTCCAGGCGCGCCCGCTCATCCCGATCCCGTGCAGGAGGACGAGCGGCTCCCCGGAACCCCGACGCTCGAAGGCGATCGGCATCCGGGACTAGGCGCCGGAGCCCGTTTCGACGCGGAGCTCGTGCGAGCGCCGCGCCAGCAGCCCACCGAGCGGCCCGCCCCGGCGGCTGCGGCGGCGGCGCTCGCGCTGCAGCGTCCTTATGTAGGGGTAGAAGTCGACCTGGATCGTGTGCCGCTTCGAAGCCAGGTAGCGCTGCGCCATGCGGCGGTCCTCACGCTCGATCACCTTCTCCATCGCCGCGTCGGCGGGCAGCACGGCGTTCCCCTGCAGCAGGTCGGCGACCCACTCCGACTGCAGCTCGGCGATCGGCATGATCGCTCCGAGCGGCTGGATCAGCGCGATGAAGTAGAGACCGGGGTGTTCGACCGGTACGACGCGCCTGTAAAGCGGGATGCGGTTGTCCTCGGCGGTGAGCAGCCCGGGGTCGAAGAACGGGAAAGTGATCTTGTAGCCGGTGCAGTAGATGACGAGGTCGATCTGCTCGCGGCTGCCGTCGGTGAACACGACGTCGGTGCCCTCGAAGCGCTCGATGTTCGGCTTCACGCCGATGTCGCCGTGGCCGATCCGCGGCAGCAGGTCCGAGGAGACGGTCGGATGGGCCTCGAGCAGCTTGTGGTCGGGCTCGGGTAGCCCGTAGTCGGTGGGCTCGCCGTAGCCGGCCTTGACCGCACGCATGAAGAGGTGGCGCTGCAGCCGGAGCGGCAGCCGGGTCAGGATCCTCGGGGCTCCGGTCTCGTCGATCGGCTTGCCCTGGATCCACTTCGGGACGATCCAGGCACCGCGGCGCATTGCGAGAAAGGTCGCGTCGGCGATCCGCGAGGCCTCGACCGCCAGGTCGCAGGCAGAGTTGCCGATCCCGAGCACGAGGACGCGCTTGCCGGGCAGCACGTCGGCCTCCTTGTAGTCGTGGACATGGATCTGCTCGCCGGCGAACCCGTCGGAGCCCGGGAACGGGGGTTCTGGCCAGCGCGAGTCCCAGTGGTGGCCGTTGGCGACCATCACCGCGCCGTAGCGATGGGCTTCCTGCTCCCCGTCCGGGCGCTTCACCGTCACCTCCCACTCTCCCTCGCCGGCCGGCTCGACAGAGGTCACCTCGGTCCGGAAGCGAATCCGGTCACGAAATCCGAAATGGTCCACGTAGTCGTCGAAGTACTCGGCGATCTGGAAGTGGTCGGGGTAGTCGGGGTAGTCCTCGGGCATCGGATAGGTGGCGTACGACATCAGCCCCTTCGAGGTGTTGATGTGCAGCGAGCGGTAGGCCGACGACATGCCGTTGTCGTTCATGAACCGCCAGTTGCCGCCCACGCTCGATCCCTGCTCGAAGCAGTCGAAGGGGATGCCGCGCGCGTGCAACACCTGGCAGGAGGCGATCCCCGAGGAGCCGGCGCCGATCACGCATACCCGTTGTCCCTCGCGCAGCGCTGTCACGAGGACTAACCGTACTGGCTGAACAGCCAGTTTCGGCTATCGGTCAGTCGAAGCTCAGTAGCGGGAGCTTCTTGGCTCGCGTCTTGCACTTCTTCCGCGCGGCGCCCCTCTTCCTCTTGCACCGCTTCAGCGCCGCGGTGCGCTGTCCGGTGGAAGTGCCCGAGCTCGAGCTCGGTTGCGTAACGCCGGGCGATACCTCGCCGCCGCCACCCCCGCCGCCTGGACCGGGCGGCACCGTATCCGAGAACTTCTGGACGCGGTGGTTGCCGTAGTCGCCGACGTACACATCACTCCCGCCGGCGCCGATGCCGCGCGGCGTGTTGAACTCGCCGCCGAGCTCACCGGTGGAGGGGTTCTGGCAGGTGGCAACGGCGTCGACGCAGACCTCGCTGTGCCCGTCGAGCGTATTGCCGGCCCCGACATCGACCGCGTTCTCCCCCCAGACGCCCAGGAATGTGCCGGAGCTCGAGAAGACCTTGAGGGCATCGCTGTCGGTCGTCGTGTAGATGGTTCCGGTCTGATCGCTTGCGATCCCGTGCCCGGTCGTGATCGCCGCCGCCCCCGATCCGTCGCCGAACTTGCAGGTGTCGGCGGGCAGGCAGACCTCGAAGCCGGTGTTGCCGCCGTTGTCGATCACGTCCTGTCCCCAGGCCAGCTCGAACGTGCCGGTTCCCGAGAACTTCTGCACGCGGCCGTTGCCGATCACGTAGACGTCGCCGGCGGGATCGATTGCGACCTCCTTGGGGTTGAACATCGCGCCGGCGGTTTTCAGGGAGGGGCGCGGCGGACTTGCAAATTTCGACCCCGTCGCAGACCTCGAAGCCGACGTTCCCGCCGTTGTCGATCACGTCCTGCCCCCATACGCGCTGTGGCGCGCCCAACGTGGAAAACTGCTGGATCCTGCCGTAGACATAGTCGCTGACGTAGACGCCGGCTGAGCTCTCGGCGATGCCGTAGGGGCTGTGCATCTCGCCCTGCAGGCCGCCGAGGCCCGGCGTTTCACCCTCCTTGCAAGTGTCCTGGCCGAAGATGCAGACCTCGTACGCGGTCCCGTTGTCATTCATGCCCGCGCTGATCACGTCCTTGCCCCAGGCGTACCTGAACTCGCCGTTGGGGTCGAAGACCTGAACCCGGCGGTTCTCGAAATCGGTGACGTAGACCAGGGTCCCGAGGAAGCCGACCGACTTGCCGACGACGTCGCGCGGCGCCTCGAGCTCTCCCGCCGCGGTTCCCGGGATCCCCGCCTTGCAGGTGTCGCCGTTGGCCGGCACGCAGATCTCGGCGCCGGTGCCGCCGCTGGTCTTGACGTCCTTGCCCCAGGCGAACTTGAAGTTTCCGTCGGTCCCGTAGACCGCGATCCGGTGGTTGTCGGTGTCGGCGACGTAGACGTTGCCGGACTCGACGTCGACCCCGTGAGGATTGTCCAGGTGTCCGGCGCCGCCCCCCGAATTGGCGCCGCCGAGGCAGTTCGCCGCGACCGTGCAGATCTCGAAGTTCGAACCGCTGCTCGGGGCAAGCACGTCCTGGCCCCAAGCGCGGTCGAAGGTTCCGTTCGCGGCGCCGGCCGGCCCTGCGAGAGCATCGAGACGAGCACAACGGCGAAAGCCGCTGCGACAAACCCCCCGGTTCGGACCCCTGCCCTTACGCATTGCGGGAAAGCCTACCCGATTTTCGCCGTCTATTGCGGCGTAAGCGAGATCCGGCTCAGCCCTTGTCGGGCTTCTCTTCGCCCTCGGAGGAGGACTGCCCGGCGGCCTGGCCGGATGCCGGCGCGCCGTCGGTCTCGATCTCGGTCGCGAGCTCCTCGAGCTCCTCGGCGAACGAGGGGCCGAAGCCCTCGAGCTCGGCGCCCTCGCCCTCGCCCCCGAGCGCCAGCTCGGCGGCGAGCTCGTCCTCGTCGAGCAGCTCCTCGGCGGGAGGCTGGGCCGGCTCGACCGGCTCGATCTGCAGCGAGCGGTAGCGCCTCAGCCCGGTCGCCGCCGGAATCAGCTTGCCGATGATCACGTTCTCCTTCAGGCCGACGAGGCGGTCGCGCTTGCCTTCGAGCGCGGCATCGGTGAGCACCTTGGTCGTCTCCTGGAAGGAGGCCGCCGAGAGGAAGGACTCGGTTGCCAGCGAGGCCTTGGTGATCCCGAGGATCGTCTCCGAGGCCTTGGCCGCAACACCGCTCTTCTTCTCCTTCGCCTTCTCGTTCGCGGCCTTGAAGGCGACGCGGTCCTCGAGCTGCCCGGGGAGCAGCTCGGTCGTCCCCTTCGAATCGACCTTCACCTTCTTCAGCATCTGGCGGACGATCAGCTCGATGTGCTTGTCGTTGATGTCGACGCCCTGCTTGCGGTAGACGTCCTGCACCTCGCGCACGAGGTAGACCTCGGTCTCGGTGCGGCCGCGGGTCGCGAGCAGCTCGGCCGGGTAGATCGAGCCCTCGTTCAGCTGCGTGCCGGCCTCGACCTTCTTGCCCGAGCTGACGAGCAGCTCGGTCCCGGCGGGGAAGCTGTAGGAGACCTCCTCGCCCTTGTCGTCGATGATCAGAACCTTGATGGTCTTCTCGCCGTCCTCGACCTTGACCCGGCCGGCGACCTCGGCGATCTGGGCGAGGCCCTTTGGCTTGCGCGCCTCGAACAGCTCGACGACGCGGGGCAGGCCCTGGGTGATGTCCTGGCCGGCGATACCGCCGGTGTGGAAAGTGCGCATCGTGAGCTGGGTGCCCGGCTCGCCGATCGACTGCGCGGCCACGATTCCCACCGCGTCGCCGATCTCGACCATCGCGCCGGTCGCCATCGCGCGCCCGTAGCACTGCTGGCAGATCCCGCTGTCGGCCTCGCACTTGAGCGCCGAGCGGACCGGGATCATCGCGTCCTCCTCGCCGAAGGCCTCGGCGAGCTCATCGAGCTCGGGCAGGTCGATCTCCTGGTTTCGCTTCAGCAGGTCGCGGCCGCGTTTGGTCGTGAACTTCTTCGCGACCATGCGCCCGACCAGGTTCTGGTTCAGGTCGCCGGTCTCCGAGCGGAGCGGCATCTCGATGTGCTCCTTGGTCTTGCAGTCCTCGATGCGGACGATCACGTCCTGGGCGACGTCGACGAGGCGGCGCGTCAGGTAGCCGGAGTCGGCCGTGCGCAGCGCGGTGTCGGCGAGGCCCTTGCGGGCGCCGTGGGTGGAGATGAAGTACTCGAGCACCGAGAGGCCCTCGATGAAGTTCGCCTTGATCGGCCGCTCGATCTCCTCGCCCTTCGGATTCGCCATCACGCCGCGCATCCCGGCGAGCTGGCGGATCTGCTTGAACGATCCGCGCGCGCCTGAGTTGGCCATCATGAAGATCGGGTTGAGCTCGTCGAGGCTGTCCTCCATTGCCTTGGCGACCTCCTCGGTGGCGTCCTTCCACTTCCCGGTCACCGACTCCTTGCGCTCCTCCTCGCCGAGGTAGCCCTCGTCGTACTGCTCCTGGATCCCGGCGACCTCGGACTCGTAGCGCTCGAGGATCTCCTCCTTGTTGCCCGGCGAGCGGACGTCGTTCTTGGAGATCGTGACGCCGGCCTGGCTCGCGAAATGGAAGCCGAGCTCCTTGAAGGCGTCGAGCAGTGAGGGCAACGGCGGGGGCGCCGACCTGCTTGACGAGGTCGTCGACGATCTTGTTGACGTCCTTCTTCTTCAGGGAGCGGTTGACGAACTCGTAGTCGTCGGGATCCCACTCGTCCTCGAGCGCCTCGGCGAGCCCCCGCTCGACGCGGTCGTTGAAGATGATCCGGCCGACGGTGGTCAGGAAGTGCTCGTGGCCCGCGCGCCGGTACTCGGCGAAGTCGTGCAGCTCGACGATGTCGTTCTCGTAGGCGAGCTCGGCCTCCTGCGCGGTCCGGAACGGGTGCGGCTTGCGATCGAGGTCCGCCGGATCGATCTTGGTGACGTCCTTGGAGCAGTAGGTCAGGTAGTAGAGCCCGAGCACCATGTCCTGGGTCGGGGTCGCGAGCGGCGATCCGTGCGCCGGCGAGAGGATGTTGTTCGAGGACAGCATCAGGATCCGCGCCTCGGCCTGGGCCTCCGCCGAGAGCGGCAGGTGGACGGCCATCTGGTCGCCGTCGAAGTCGGCGTTGAAGGCGTGGCAGACGAGCGGGTGGATCTGGATCGCCTTGCCCTCGACCAGCACCGGCTCGAAGGCCTGGATGCCGAGCCTGTGCAGGGTGGGCGCGCGGTTGAGCAGCACCGGGTGCTCGTGGATGACCTCTTCGAGCACGTCCCAGACCTCGGGGATCATCGAGTCGACCATCTTCTTGGCGGCCTTGATGTTCTGGACCTGCTTGCGCTCGACGAGCCGGGCCATGATGAACGGCTTGAAGAGCTCGAGCGCCATCAGCTTCGGCAGCCCGCACTGGTGGATCTTGAGGCTCGGCCCCGAGACGATCACCGAACGTCCCGAGTAGTCGACGCGCTTACCGAGCAGGTTCTGGCGGAAGCGTCCCTGCTTGCCCTTGAGCATGTCCGAGAGCGACTTCAGGGCGCGGTTGCCGGGCCCGGTCACGGGCCGGCCGCGGCGGCCGTTGTCGAACAGGGCATCGACCGACTCCTGCAGCATCCGCTTCTCGTTGTTGACGATGATCTCGGGCGCGCCGAGGTCGAGCAGGCGCTTGAGCCGGTTGTTGCGGTTGATCACCCGGCGATAGAGGTCGTTGAGGTCCGAGGTAGCGAAGCGGCCGCCGTCGAGCTGCACCATCGGGCGCAGCTCCGGCGGGATCACCGGGACCACGTCGAGGACCATCCACTCGGGCTTGTTGTCGGACTTCAGGAACGCATCGACGACCTTGAGCCGCTTCACCGCACGGGCCTGCTTCTGGCCCTTCGAGGTGTTGATCGTCTCCTCGAGCAGCTCGGCCTCGGCCTCGAGCTCGACCTGCTCGAGCAGGTCGCGCACCGACTCCGCGCCCATGCCGCCGCGGAAGTACTCGCCCCATCCGAACGGCGAGCCGAAGCGGTCCTTGAGCTCGCGGAACGTCGTCTCGTCGTTGATCACGTCCTTCGGCTTCATCTCCATGAAGATCTTCCAGACCTCGCGCATGCGATCGGCCGCGTCGCCGAGGTACTCCTCGGTGTCGGCGATCTCGCCGTCGAAGGTCTTCGTCAGCTCCTTGACGAGCTTCTTGCGCTCGTCGTCCTTGATCTTGGTCGGCTTCGGAACGGTGTCGGCCCAGAGCTCGTCGTCGTCATCGAACTTGGTCGTCGTGCCGTCCTCGAGGTACTTGATCCTCCGTTGCAGTGCCTCGTTCAGTTCCTTGGTGCGCTGCTCGCGCTCCTTCTCGTACTCGCCGACGATCTTGTCGACCTCCTTCTCGAGCTTCTTGGCGTCCTTGTCGCGCGCCTTCTCGTCGACCCAGGTGATCACCGAGGCCGCGAAGTAGAGGACCTTCTCGAGCTCCTTCGGAGCCATGTCGATCAGGTAGCCGATCCGGCTCGGGACGCCCTTGAAGAACCAGATGTGGGAAACGGGGGCGGCGAGGTCGACGTGGCCCATGCGCTCGCGACGGACCTTCGAGCGCGTCACCTCGACACCGCAGCGCTCGCAGACGATGCCCTTGTAGCGGACCCGCTTGTACTTGCCGCAGTAGCACTCCCAGTCCTTGGTCGGACCGAAGATGCGCTCGCAGAAGAGCCCGTCCTTCTCGGGCTTCAGCGTCCTGTAGTTGATCGTCTCAGGCTTCGTCACCTCGCCCGAGCTCCAGCCCCGGACCTTCTTGGATGAGGCGAGCCCGATCTCGATCGCGTCGAAGTTATTGATGTCGATCATCTACTTGTCACCGTCCTTGGAGGCCGCCTTGGCCTTCGGCTTCGCTTTGGTCTTTGTCTTTGCCTTGGCCTTCGGCTTCGCCTTCGAGTCCGAGTCGTCGTCGGAGTCGCTCTCTTCTTTCTCGGTCTTCTCGTCCGCGGCGCCCTCGCCGTCGGCGCGCACGCCCGAGAGCTCGATGCCGAGCTTCTCGGCCGCCTCGAGCAGGTCGTCCTCCTCGTCGCGCATGTCGACATCGGAGCCCTCCTCGGAGACCACGTTCGCGTCCAGCGACAGGCTCTGGATTTCCTTGAGCAGCACCTTGAACGACTCCGGGATCGAGGGCTCGGGGATGTTCTCGCCCTTGACGATCGCCTCGTAGGCCTTGACGCGGCCGACGGTGTCGTCGGACTTCACGGTCAGCATCTCCTGCAGCGTGTAGGCGGCGCCGTAGGCCTCGAGCGCCCAGACCTCCATTTCGCCGAAGCGCTGGCCGCCGAACTGCGCCTTGCCGCCCAGCGGCTGCTGGGTGACCAGCGAGTAAGGGCCGGTCGAGCGCGCGTGGATCTTGTCGTCGACGAGGTGCAGCAGCTTGAGGATGTACATCTGGCCGACGGTGACCTTGCCCTCGTAGGGCTCGCCGGAGCGGCCGTTGTAGAGCTGGACCTTGCCGGCGCAGCGGTTGCCCGGGCGCTCGCTCATGTCGACGCCCAGGTCGATGCCGCGCTCGGAGTTCTGCTCCTGCCACTTGACAAGCGCGTCGTCGACGTCCTCGACGCTGGCGCCGTCGAAGACCGAGGTCGCGACGTGGACGCGGCCGCCGTTCTCCTGAGAGTGGCGATAGGAGTCGGAGCCGTCGTCGTACCAGCCGTTGGCCGCGACCCACCCGAGATGGGTCTCGAGGATCTGGCCGATGTTCATTCGGCTCGGCACGCCGAGCGGGTTGAGGATCACGTCGATCGGCGTTCCGTCCTCCATGAACGGCATGTCGGCCTCGGGAACGATCTTCGAGATCACGCCCTTGTTGCCGTGGCGGCCGGCGAGCTTGTCGCCCTCGGCGATCTTGCGCTTCGTCGCCACGTAGACGCGGACCAGGTCGTTGACACCGGGCTGCAGGTCGTCGCCCTCCTCGCGGTCGAAGGTGAGCACGTCGATGACGACGCCGCCCTCGCCGTGCGGGACCTTGAGCGACGTGTCCCGGACCTCGCGCGCCTTCTCCTTGAAGATCGCTCGGATCAGCTTCTCCTCGGCGGTGAGCTCGGTCTCGCCCTTCGGCGTTACCTTGCCGACCAGCAGGTCGCCGGAGACCACCTCGGCGCCGATCCTGACGATGCCGCGCTCGTCGAGGTTGCGGAGGCTCTCCTCGGACCGGTTCGGGATGTCGCGGGTGATCTCCTCGTCGCCGAGCTTCGTCGTCCGGGCGTCGATCTCGTACTCCTCGATGTGGATCGAGGTGAGCTCGTCATCCTTGACGAGGCGCTCGGAGATGATGATCGCGTCCTCGAAGTTGTAGCCCTCCCAGGACATGAAGGCGACCAGGCAGTTCTTGCCGAGCGCGATCTCGCCGCCGGCTGTCGAGGAGCCATCGGCGAGCACCGTCGGGCCGATCCTCTTGTCCTCGTCGCCGGCGGTGACCATGTCGCCGACCGAGACGATCGGGCGCTGGTGGATGATCGTCCCCTGGTTGGAGCGCATGTACTTGTGCAGTGGGTACTCGGTGCGCCCGACGACGATCTTCTCCGCGTCGACCGAGGTCACCTCGCCGTCGTTCTCCGCCAGCACGACGTCGCCGGTGTCGACCGCGGCGCGGCGCTCCATGCCGGTGCCGATCAGCGGCGGCTCGGGCTTCAGGAGCGGGACCGCCTGGCGCTGCATGTTGGAGCCCATCAGGGCGCGGTTGGCGTCGTCGTGCTCGAGGAACGGGATCAGCGCCGTGGCGACCGACCAGATCTGGGTCGGCGAGACATCCATCAGCTCGACCTGCTTCGGCGAGACGGCGACGACGTCGCCCTCGCGGGTCCTGCAGAGGACCCGTGGGCCCTTGAGCTTGTTGGTCGCGGGGTCGATCTCGGCGTTCGCCTGCGCGATCGTCGTCTCTTCCTCCTGGGTGGCGTCGAGGTGGACGACCTCATCGGTGACGACGCCGTCCTTGACCACCCGGTAGGGCGTGGTCACGAAGCCGTGCTCGGAGATCTCCGCGTAGGAGGACAGGCTTCCGATCAGCCCGATGTTCGGGCCCTCGGGGGTCTCGATCGGGCACATGCGCCCGTAGTGGGTGGCGTGCACGTCGCGGACCTCGATTGGGGCTCGCTCGCGGGTCAGCCCGCCGGCGCCGAGCGCCGACAGCCGCCGCCGATGGGTCAGGCCGGCGAGCGAGTTGGTCTGGTCCATGAACTGCGACAGCTGCGAGGAGCCGAAGAACTCCTTCAGCGCCGCGACCACCGGGCGGATGTTGATGATCGTCTGCGGGGTGATCGCGTCGGCGTCCTCGGTCGTGAGCCGCTCGCGAACCACGCGCTCCATCCGGTAGAGGCCGATCCGGAACGCCTCCTGGATCAGCTCGCCGACGGTGCGCAGGCGGCGGTTCCCGAAGTGCTCGTACTCGTCGAGGTGGTCGCGGACCGGCTCACGCGGGTAGGTCTGCGCCTCGGCCGCGTAGTCCTTGATCGGGTTCTCCTCGTCGATCTCCTCGGGAAGGCCGAGCAGCTTCGGCAGCGTGACGAGCTCCTTGATCAGGGCGATGATGTCGTCCTTGGTCAGGACCCGCGTGTCGAGGTCGACGTCGAGGTCGAGGCGGGCGTTGAGCTTGTAGCGGCCGACCCGGGTCAGGTCGTAGCGCTTCGGGTCGAAGAAGAGCTGTTCGAGCAGCGCCTTGGCGGCGTCGACCGAGGGCGGCTCGCCGGGACGCTGCTTCTTGAAGAGCTCGATCAGCGCGCCCTCCTCGTCGAGGGTCTGCTCGGTATCGGCGGCGATCGTGTGCCGGATGTAGACCGAGTTGTCGAACATCTCGAGCAGCTTCTTGTCCTCGACGTACCCCATCGCGCGCAGCAGCACGGTCACCGGAAGCTTGCGCTTGCGGTCGATGCGGACGAAGACGCGCCCCTTCTTGTCGATCTCGAGCTCGAGCCAGGAGCCGCGGGCCGGCATCAGGTTGGCGATGAAGACCTGCTTCTCGCGGTCCTTGGGGTTCATCACGTAGGCGCCCGGAGAGCGGACGAGCTGCGTGACGACGACGCGCTCGGTTCCGTTGATGATGAAGGTGCCGCGGTCGGTCATCCAGGGGAAGTCGCCCATGAAGACCGTCTGCTCGCGGATCTCCCCCGTTTCGCGGTTCTGGAACGCGACCTTGATGTTGAGCGGCCGCGAATAGGTCATGTCCTTCTCGCGGCACTCGTCGACGTTGTTCGGCGGCTCGTCGAAGCTCAGCTCGCCGAACTCGATCGCGAGGTTCCCCGTGTAGTCCTCGGTCGGGGAGATGTCATCGATTGTCGCCCGCAGCAATCCCTTCTTCGGATCGGTCAGCTCCGTGAACGAACGGCGCTGAATATCGATCAGATTTGGGACGTCAAGCGGGTTTTCGAGGCGTGAAAAGCTCCTCCGCGGAACGGGCGCAGCATGCACAGATGCCAACTGGGCAACTCCTATTGGGTCGAAGGCCTAACGGATCCCGCGCGTTTGAGGTTCGGGCAAGCAGACTCACCGGCGCGCGGCCGCACAGATTAACACAACGGTCGCGGGGTCCGCAAGCCCTGGCGCCGCCAGGGCGCCGAGCGAGACGCAACTTTACCGGAATCGCGGCCCTTTCGGGGCGAAATTCCGGCGGTTCTACTTCAGCTCGGCCTTGCCGCCGGCCTCCTCGATCTCCTTGGCGAGCTTCTCGGCCTCGTCTCGCTCGATCCCCTCCTTGACCGGCTTCGGAGCCTCGTCGACGAGCGCCTTGGCCTCCTTGAGGCCGAGTCCGGTCGCGGCCCGGACCGCCTTGATCACCTGGATCTTCTTCTCGCCGGCCTCGGTGAGGACGACGTCGACCGTGCTCGACTCCTCCTCGCCGTCGCCCGCGGCTCCGTCGCCGCCCGCGGCGGGCGCAGCGGCCGCGACCGCGGTCGCCGAGACGCCGAACTCCTCCTCGAGCGCCTTGATGCGCTCGCTGAGCTCGAGGACCGAAATCCCCTTGAGCTCCTCAATCCAATCTGCAGTGCTGGTTGCCATTCCTATTCGTCCTCCTTGGTTTCGTCACCGGTGGCCTCGGCCTCCGGCTCAGTTGTTTCAGCCTCGTCCTGCGAAGCCTCTTCGTTCGAAGTCTCTTCATCAGTCTTTTCCTGCTCCTCGGCGGGCTCGCCCAGCGGCTCGTCCTCGGAGGGTTGCTCCTCGGCGGGCTTGCCGGCGGGCTCCTCTGCTTCCTCCGCCGGGGGCTCTTCGCCGGTGACCAAGCCCTGGTCGGCGATCGCCTGCAGCTGCAGCGCCAGCCCCTGCACCATCGACCCCAGGCCCCGGACCAGGCCGGTGATCGGGCTGGCGACGATCCCCGCGAGTTGCGCGTTCATCTGCTCGCGGCCAGGAAGCTTTGCGATCGCCTGGAACTGGTCGGCCTCGAGTATCTCGCCCTCCATCAGCCCGCCCTTGTAGTCGAGCACCTCGAATTCCGAGCCGAGCTTCGAGATCGTCTTTGCCGCGAGCGCGGCGTCGCCCCGGACCAGGGTCAGCGCGGTCGGGCCCTCGAGCCAGTCCTTGAGCGCCTCGGTTCCGGCCTCGTCGGCGGCGCGCAGCGTGAGCCGGTTCTTGACGATCCGAAAGCGCGCATCCGCCTCACGCAGCTGCGAGCGCAGCTCGGCGGCCTGCGGCACGGTGATCCCGCGGTAGTCGATCGCGAAGATCGCCTCGGCCTCCGAGAGCTCCCCGGCAAGCTCGGTGACGAGCGCGGCTTTCTGTTCCTTGTTCATAGGCACCTGCACCGGGCTTCCGGGCCACACATGTTGAAGGCGACCCAGCCGGTGGTCTTGGGTTGGCGCGGGAGACTAGCGGACGCCGCGCGCCACGAGCTAGTCCCCTCTGCTCTCCCTGTCCTTGCCGGCCCCGCCCTTGATGCGGTCGGGCCCCTTGCCGCCCTTGAGCCTGTCGCGGCCCGAGTTCCCGACCAGGTAGTCGAACTGCCCGCCGCCCGAGAGCCGGTCGTTCCCCTGGCCGCCGTAGAGGCGGTCCTTGCCCGAGCCCCCGTTCACCGTGTCGTCGCCCGCCCCCGCGCAAACCCGGTCCTTGCCGCCTCCGCCTTTGATGACGTCGTCGCCTTCAAAGGCGACGAACACGTCGTCTCCGGGGGTGCCGGTGAGCACGTCGTCGCCCTGCGCACCGACGATGTTCGCCCGGTGCTTCGAGCAGTTGTGGGCCGGCTGCCAATCCGGATCGCGGTCGGCCGCCCGGCTCACCGAGCTGATGTTGAACACACCTCCGCCGCTCGCCAGCATTACGAAGATGTCGGCACTGGGGCCGTAGCGCTCGCTGGCGAAGGCGATCTGCTTGCCGTTCGGCGAATAGGCGGGCTCGAAGTCGTCCTGCGGGCTGATCTCGGTCAGGTTGACCAGGTTGGCGCCGGCGGTGCTGATCACGAAGATGTCCTTGTCGCCGCCCGCCTCACCGGTGAACGCGATGTCGGCCCCCGTCGGCGAGAAGCTCGGCTCGGAGGCGTCGCGGATCAGCCCGACCGGATTGGTGCCGTCGGCGTTCATGCTCATGAGCACGTTGACGCCGGCGCTGCGGCGCGTAAAGGCGATCTGGCCGCCGTTGGGGGCAAAGGCGGGGTCGGAGTCGTCATCGGGGCTCCCCGCGGTCAGGTTGGTGACACCGCTCCCGTCGAGGTTGATCACGAAAATGTCCTCGTCGCCGCCGTCGAACGTGGTGAAGGCGAGCTTCTTGCCGTCCGGGGAGAAGGCCGGCTCGGTATCGGGCACGCCGTTTCCCGCGGTCAGATTCACCGCCGCCGAACCGTCGGAGTTGGCGAACACGATGTCGGTGCTCTGTCCGGAGCTGGCAGTGTTGCTCGCCAGCGCGATCTTCTCGCCGCTCGGCGAATAGGCGGGATCCTGGTTGACGGTCCCGTAGTTGGAAGTGACGTTGGTCGGGTTCAGCCCTTCGGGGCTAATCGCGATCACGTCGGCGCCGCCGGCGCTGTAGGCGAGCTGACCGAGCTCGCCCGGGACGAATGCCGCGGGGCTCCGGTCGGCGGAGAGGGCCAGCCCGGCGGCCAGCGCGCAGGTTGCCGCAGCGGCGGCGCTCGCCAGCCGCGCGAGCGGTCGGCGCGGCCGCACCCCGGTCACCGCTAGCCCGTGGCGACCGGCTCGGCTTCCTCGGCGGGTGCTGCCCCGCCGAGGATCTCGCCCGCGCGGGTGCGCGCGGGATCGACCCGGATGCCTGGCCCCATCGTGGTGGTGAGCGTCACCGAGAGCAGATAGCGCCCCTTTGCCGCCGCCGGCTTGGCGCGAATCAGCTCTTCGATCACTGCCGCATAGTTCTCGAGCAGGGCACGCTCTTCGAAGCTCGCCCTGCCGATCGTCAGGTGGACGATCGCCTGCTTGTCGGTTCGGTACTCGACCTTGCCCGCCTTCGCCTCGCCGACCGCCTTCGCGATGTCGTCGGTCACCGTGCCGACTTTTGGATTCGGCATCTTGCCCTGCGGGCCGAGGATGCGGCCGAGTTTTCCGACCGTCTGCATCTGCGCGGGGGTCGCGATCGCGACGTCGAAGTCGGTCCAGCCTCCTTCGACTTTCTCGGCGAGGTCATCGGCGCCGACGAAGTCGGCCCCTGCGTCCTGTGCGGCCTTCGCCTGCTCGCCATCCGCGAACACGGCGACGGAAACGTCCTTGCCGATCCCGCTCGGCAGCGCGAGGGTGCCGCGCAGCTGCTCCTCGGCGTGGCGGACGTTGACCCCGAGCCGGATGTGCAGCTCAATCGTCTCGTCGAACTTGGTCGTCCCCGACTCCTTGACGAGCCTCACGGCCTCGGTCGGCTCATAGGGCTTGCCGGGCTCGATCTTGTCGCGCAGCGCCCGGTAGCGCTTGCCGCGCCGACCGGTCATTCGAGGCCCTCTACTTCGACGCCCATCGAGCGCGCCGTGCCGGCGATGATCTTGTCGGCGGCGTCGAGATCGTTGGCGTTCAGGTCGGGCATCTTGCGCTCGGCGATCTGCCGCACCTGGGCGGCGTTGATCTTTCCGACCTTTTCGACATGCGGCTCGCCCGAGCCCTTGTCGATCCCGGCGGCCTCCTTGATCAGGACCGCGGCCGGCGGAGTCTTGGTGATGAAGGTGAACGAGCGGTCCTCGAAGACCGTGATCTCGACCGGGATGATCGTCCCCTGGTCCTGCTGAGTCTGGGCGTTGAACGCCTTGCAGAACTCCATGATGTTGACCCCGTGCTGTCCGAGTGCGGGACCCACCGGCGGGGCAGGATTTGCGGCTCCGGCCGGGATCTGAAGCTTGATTTTCGTGAGCTCTTTCTTTGCCATCTAATGCAGCCTAGATCTTCTTCACCTGGTCGTAGCCCACTTCGACCGGCGTCTCGCGGCCGAAGATCGAGACCAGGACCTTGAGCTTGGCGGCGTCCTCGTTGATCTCCGCGATTTCGCCGGAGAAGTCGGCCAGGGGGCCGGAGATCACCTTCACCGACTCGCCGATCGAGAACTGCGCCCGCGTCCGCGGCCGCTCGGCGCTCTCGCGGTGCAGGAGGCGGTCGACCTCGGGGGCCGAGAGCGCCACCGGCTTGTTGCGCGACCCGACGAATCCGGTGACTCCCGGGGTGTTCTTGACCAGGCCCCAGGCGTCGTCGCTCATCTCCATGTTGACGAGCACGTAGCCGGGCATCGTGCGCTTCTCCTGCTGGACCTTCTGGCCGTCCTTCATCTCCGAGACCTGCTCGGTGGGGACGACGACCTGGCGCACGTTGCGCTCCTGGCTCATCGAGTGGACCCGGTGCTCGAGGTTCTGCTTGACCTTGTTCTCGTGCCCCGAGTAGGTGTTGATGACGTACCAGCGAAACATTGAGTTAGTAGTCCTCTCCCCTGCCTAGATGATCCGCTTGATGAGCCAGTTGAACCCTGCGTCGAGGACGCCGAGGTAGGCGGCGAGCACGGCGACGAATACGAGCGTCACAGCCGAGGCCTGGACGAGGGTGTCGCGATCGGGCCATTGGACCTTCTTGAGCTCAGCCCAGCAAGAGGCCAGGAAGCCGATCACCGCGCCGCGCTGGCGCTCCTCGGCCGGCTCCTCGCCCTTGAGGCGCGCCTCTGACTCACGCTGTTTCTTGTCCCGCTCCTCCTGCTCCTTGCGCTCGCGCCGCAGCTCGCGGCGCGACTTCTTCTTCGGCTCCGGGGGCGCGGCCGGTGCCGGGGTGTCAGCGCGCGAGGGCGCCGGTGCCTGAGGTGAGTCGGGCGGCGCGCTCTGGGTGTCGATCGAAGCTTCGAACTCGGCGACGTCCCCGGAGACCGGAACCTGGGTGTCGTGTTGGGCCTTCGTCTCCGCGGCGCGTGCCTGCGCGTCCTCGCCGTCGGCGCCCTGCTGCTTGCGGGCCTGCTCGGCCTCGCGGGCACGGCGCTCGGCCTTTCTCTGTGCGCGGGTCTTTGCCACCGCTAACGGGTTTCCTTGTGCGGCTGGTGCTTTCCACACCAGCGGCAGTACTTCCGGATCTCGATCCGGTCCGGAGAGTTGCGGCGCGACTTGTTGGTCTGGTAGTTGCGGCGCTTGCACTCTTCACATGCGAGCGTCACAGCTATGCGTACGTCCGAGGCCATGTCTCCTCTACTTCGTTGCCCGGCGTCGGGCCCTGTCGGTGGCCGACGTAAAAAACCCCCGGCCGCGAGGCCCGAGGTAGGCAAAAGGTTAGCGCTTCTTTCCCTTCTTCCCGCGCCCGCATTTCTTGCTCTTCTTGGCTTTCTTCTTCTTGCCCCCGCAGCGCCTGCCCGCGGTGCCGGCCGCCGGGGGAACCCCGCGCAGGACGGTCGGCGGCTGGCTGGAGCCGGAGGTGATCGTCCAGCTGTATGACGCCGGTGGACCGGTGTTCGAGGCCGCGTCGACGGCGAGCGCCTGGAAGACGTGCCCGCCGGCGTCCAGGCCACGGTAGGTCACCGGAGAGCTGCAGGGCTGGAACCCGCCCCCGTCGAGGCTGCAGTGCAGGGTGGCGCCGGGCTCGGAGCCGAATGAGAACGATGCATCGCTCAATGTGGTGATCGAGGCGGGCCCGGTGCCGATCGACGTCATCGGAACGGTGAGGTCGATGGTCCAGGTATAGGCGGCGGAGATCGTCGTGTTGTTGGCCGCGTCGGTGGCCCTGACCCGGAAGCTGTAGGTCGCCTCGCCGAGGCCACCGTACTCGTGCACGGACGACGAATCGCAGGGCACGAACGGCCCGTTGTTCAACGAGCACCTGACCTGAACTGGGTGGGGATCGGCGGCGGTGAACCCGAATACCGCGATCGTAGAGTTGCTGGGGTCCGGTGGGCCGCTGTCGACCGTGACCGTCGGGCCCGCCGTGTCGACGTCCCAGGTGTGCGCCGTCGGCGAGCCGACGTTGCCGAACTCGTCGATGCCCCGGACCTCGAACTTGTGCGTGCCGTCATCCAGGATCGGGGTCTCGACCCCGGAGGCGCAGCTCTCGTACTCGGCCTCGACCGAGGAATCGAGCCGGCATTCGAAATCGGCGTTCGGCTCGGTGGAGAACTCGAACCTCGGCGTCGTATCGCGAGACGCCGGATCCGGCGCCTCGTCGATCGAGACCGTCGGCCCGGTGGCGTCGATCAACCACGTGTAGGAGTCGTGGGCGCTCTCGTTACCGGCCGGATCGATGGCACGGACGGTGAATGTGTGGGTGCCGTCGGCGAGAGCGCTGTAGTCATGCCCCGAATCGCTGTCGCAGCCGACGAAGCCGCCGGTATCGAGCTTGCACTCCGCGTCGGCGGTCGGATCGTCGACCGCGAACTCGAAGTGGGCGCTGCGCGAGGTGGAGATCGCCGGCGGCTGGGCGGTGATCACGACCGTCGGAGCGGTCGCGTCGTAGACCCAGGTGTGGGTGTCGGAGCCCTGGTTGGTCGCGTCGTCCGTGGCCCGGACCGTGAAGGTGTGGGTGCCCTCGGTCGGGGCGATCGTCCGCATCTGGGGTGAGGTGCAGTCGGTGAACGCCTCGCCGTCGAGCGAGCATTCAACGTCGGCGCCTGGGTCGTCGACCGTGAAGGTGAAGTCGGCGGTGGTCGAGTTGGTCGGGTCGTCGGGGCCGGAGGTGATCTCGACCGTCGGAGCGGTGGCGTCGTAGACCCAGTTGTGGGTGTCGGAGCCCTGGTTGGTGGCGTCGTCGGTCGCCCGGACCGTGAAGGTGTGGTTGCCCTCGGTGGCGGTGATCGTGCGCATCTGCGGGGAGGTGCAGTCGGCGAAGCTCTCGCCGTCGAGCGAGCATTCGACGTCTGCGGTCGGGTCGTCGACGGTGAAGGTGAAGTCCGCGGTGGTGGAGTTGGTCGGGTCGTCGGGCCCGGAGGTGATCTCGACCACGGGGGCCGTCGTGTCGAGCTCCCACGTGAACGAGTCCGCCGGGCCGGTGTTGCCGGCCGGATCGGTGGCCTGGACCTCGAAGGTGTGCGAGCCCTCGCCCGTGACCGGGAAGGTGTCGCCGGAGGTACAGGGGCTGAAGCCGGCGCCGTCGAGCTGGCATTCGAACGTGGCGTTCGGGTCCTCATCCGAGCTGAAGAAGAACTCGGGATCGGTGTCGCTGGAGGGGTCGGCCGGGGTTGGCGGGTCGATCGTCGCGGTGGGAGCGACCGTGTCGAGCTCCCACGTGAACGAGTCCGCTGGGCCGGTGTTGCCGGCATCGTCGGTGGCCTGGACCTCGAAGGTGTGCGAGCCCTCGCCGGTGACCGGGAATGTGTCGCCCGAAGTGCACGGGCTGAAGCCGGCGCCGTCGAGCTGACACTCGAAAGTCGCGGTCGGATCGTCGGAGCTGAAGGAGAACTCGGGATCGGTGTCGTTGGAGGGGTCGGCCGGCGTCGGCGGGTCGATCGTCGCGGTCGGGGCGGTCTCGTCATAGGCCCAGGTATAGGTGTCCGACCCAACCATCGCTCCCGCATCGGTGGCCTGGACGATGAACGAGTGGCTGCCCTCCGCGGCGGCGATCGTCCGCATCTGCGGCGACGTGCAGTCCGCAAACGCCTCGCCGTCGAGCGAGCACTCGACGTCGGCACCCGGGTCGTCGACCGTGAAGGTGAAGTCGGCCACCGTCGAGTTGGTCGGGTCGTCGGGCCCGGAGGTGATCTCGACGATCGGAGGGTTGAGCGCCCAGGCGGTGACCTGCAAGCCCGCGAGCGCGCAGCAAGCGATCAAGATGACCCAGGTCTTCCGGCCTCCCCGCATCGGCTGGAAGCCTACAGCGCGCGCGTCGTCAAGAAGGAGTTTCGCGGGCTACTTCTTTTTCTTCTTCTTCTTGCACTTCTTGCGCTTCGAGCCCTTCTTCTTCTTCTTCTTGCAGGCGCCCGCACCGGCGGCATCATCGTCATCGTCGTCCGGGATGGCCGCCTGGATGCCGGCAGCCCCTCCGGCAGCTCCAGCGCCCGTGTCGGGCGGGGCAGGCGCGGTGATCGTCCAGTTGTAGGAGAGCGGCGCGCCGGCGTTGGCCGCGGCGTCGGTGGGCGTCACGATGAACGTGTGGCCGCCGACCGCTAGGCCGCTGTAGGAGATGCTCCCCGAATTGCAGGGGGCGGCCGCACCGCCGTCGAGCTGGCAGCTGAACGTGCTGCCGGGTTCGGAGGTGAACGAGAACGCCGCGTTGGTGTCGGTCGTCGAAGACGCCGGGGTCGCGGTGAACACAGCCACCGGAGCGGCCGTGTCGACCACCCATGCGTGCGAATCGGTGTGCGTGTTGCCGGCGTCGTCGGTGGCCCGGACGTCGAACGTGTTGGAGCCCTCAACCGCCGTGACGTCCTCGGGCGAGTCGCAGTCGGCGAACGCGGCGCCGTTCAGCGAGCACTCGAGCTCGTCGGGATTGGTCTCGGTGACCGTGAACTCGAAGTGCGCCGCGGTCGTGTTGGTGACCGCCGCGGGCGCGACGGTGATCGCGACCACCGGGTCGGTGGTGTCGACCGTCCAGGTGTGCGAGCCCTCACCCTCGTTCCCGGCTTCGTCGGTGGCGCGCACGGTGAACGTGTGCGAGCCCTCGGCCAGACCCGAGAGGTCGTGCGAGGTGTCCGTGTCGCAGGACCCGAAGCCGTTGCCGTCTATGTCGCACTCGATCTCGTCGGGATTGGCGTCGGTGACCGTCCACTCGAAGCTGGCGCCGGCGGAGTCGCTGAATGCGGGCGGCGCATCGGTGAAGTCGACCACCGGGTCGGTGGTGTCGACGGTCCAGGTGTGCGAGGCCTCGCCGTCGTTCCCCGCCGCGTCGGTGGCGCGCACGATGAACGTGTGCGAGCCGTCGGCGAGGCCGGAGAGGTCGTGCGATGTCGCGGTGTCGCAGGGCCCGAAGGAGCCCCCGTCGAGCTTGCACTCGACCTGGTCGGGATTGGTCTCGGTGACGGTCCACTGGAAGCTGGCGCCGGCAGAGTCGCTGAACGTTGGCGGCGCGTCGGTGATGTCGACCACCGGGTCGATCGTGTCGATCGTCCACAGGTAGGGCGTGTCGGAAACGTTGCCGAAGCTGTCGGTGGCGCGCACGGTGAACGTGTGCGGGCCCTCGGCCAGCCCCATGAAGCTCTCCGGCGAGTCGCAGGTCGTGAAGCCGCCGCCGTCGAGATCGCACTCGTAGGTCGCTGCCTCGTCAGCGGTCCAGGTGAACTCGGCGTCGGTCGAGCTCGTGAATTCGTCGGGACCGTCGATCGTCACGACCGGGCCGACCGTGTCGATCTCCCACATGTAGGAGTCGGAGCCGACGTTGCCGGCGGTGTCGGTCGCCCGCACGGTGAACGTGTGCTCGCCCGAGGAGAGACCCGTGTAGTCCTGCGTCGTGGCTGTGTCGCAGGGCCCGAACGGCGCGCCGTCGAGCGAGCACTCGACGGTCGCGCCCGGGTCGTCGTTCGTCCACTCGAAGTGGGCGTCGGTCGAGTTGGTGAGCGCGGGCGGCGTCCCCGCTGCGCCCTCGTCGATCGTCACGACTGGAGCGACTGTGTCGAGCGTCCACGTGAAGCTGGCCGGCGTCGGGTCGGTATTGCCGGCGAGGTCGGTCGCCTGCACCTCGAAGGTGTGCGGGGTGTCGCCGGTGACCGGGAAGGTGTCCCCGGAGTCACACGGAGTGAAGCCGCCGCCGTCGAGCTGGCACTCGAACGTCACGTCAGGCGACTCGTCCGAGCTGAAGAAGAACTCCGGCGCGGTGTCGTTGGAGGGGTCGCTCGGGGTCGGCGGGTCGATCGTCGTCTCCGGGTCGACCGTGTCGACCGTCCAGGTGTGCGAGTCCGAGCCGACGTTGGTCGCCGCGTCAGTCGAGCGCACCACGAAGGTGTGCTCGCCGTCGGCGAGGCCGGCGTAGTCCTGCGAGGTCGGCGTGTCGCAGGGGCCGAACCCGCCGCCGTCGAGCTCGCACTCGATCGTGCCGTCGGAGACCGTGAACTCGAAGTGGGCGCTGGTCGAGTCGGTGTTGGCCGGCGGAGCGACGGTGATGTCGACCGTCGGGGGACTTGTGTCGACGTTCCACATGAACGAGGCCGGTGTCGGGTCGGTGTTGCCGGCCGCGTCGGTCGCCTGCACCTCGAAGGTGTGCGGGCCGTCGGTGACCGGGAAGGTGTCGCCGGAGTCACAGGCGGCGAACCCGCCCGTGTCGAGCTGGCATTGGAAGGTGCTGCCGGGCGGGGACGAGCTGAAGAAGAACTCGGGATCGGTGTCGTTGGAGGGGTCGGCCGGGGTTGGCGGGTCGATCGTCGTGTCGGGCGCCGTGGTGTCGAGCTCCCAGGTGAACGAGGCCGGCGAGCCGTCGGTGTTGCCCGCGGCGTCGGTGGCGCGCACCTCGAAGGTGTGCGAGCCGTCGGGCGAGACCGGGAAGGTGTCGCCGGAGGTGCAGGGGTTGAAGCCGGCACCGTCGAGCTGGCACTCGAAGGTCGAGCCCGGCTCGGTCGAGCTGAAGAAGAACTCGGGATCGGTGTCGTTGGAGGGGTCGCTCGGGGTCGGCGGGTCGATCGTCGTTTCGGGCGCCACAGTGTCGAGCTCCCAGGTGAACGAAGCCGGCGAGCCGTCGGTGTTGCCCGCCAGGTCGGTCGCGCGCACCTCGAAGGTGTGCGAACCGTCGGGCGAGACCGGGAAGGTGTCGCCGGAGGTGCAGGGGTTGAATCCGGCGCCGTCGAGCTGGCACTCGAAGGTCACGTCGGGCGACTCGTTCGAGCTGAAGAAAAACTCGGGATCGGTGTCGTTGGAGGGGTCGCTCGGGGTCGGCGGGTCAATACTGGTCTCCGGGTCGACCGTGTCGATCGTCCAGCTGTGGCTGTCGGAGCCGACGTTGGTGGCGGTGTCGGTGCCCTGGACGGTGAACGTGTGGGGGCCGTCGGGAAGGCCTGTGTAGTCCTGCGAGGTGTTGCTGTCGCAGGCGACGAACGGGCCGCCGTCGAGCGAGCACTCGACCGAGGCCAGGTTGGTGTCGGTAACCGTGAACTCGAAGTGGGCGTCGGCCGAGGCCGAGAAAGCCGGCGGGGCGACGGTGATGTCGACCACCGGGTTGGCGGTGTCGAGCTCCCATGTGAACGAGGCCGGCGAGGCGTCGGTGTTGCCGGCCTGGTCGGTGGCGCGGACCTGGAAGGTGTGGTCGCCCTCACCGGTAACCGGGAAGGTGTCGCCCGACGCGCACGGCGCGAAGCCGCCGCCGTCGAGGTCGCACTCGTAGGTCACGTCCGGATCCTCGTCGGATGAGAAGAAGAACTCGGGCGCCGTGTCGTTGGAGGGGTCGGTCGGGGTCGGGGCGTCGATCGTCGTCTCGGGGTCGACCGTGTCGACCACGAAGGTGCGGCTGTCCGGCGAGGGATCAACGTTTCCTGCCACGTCGATCGCGCGGATTTCGACCGTGTGCGGCCCGTCGGCGAGCGTCGGGGTGAACGGGCTCGAGCAGCTGGTCCAGCCTCCGCCGTCGATCTGGCACTCGAAGGTCGAGTTGAGCTCGGTCGAGCTGAAGGTGAACTCGGGGGTGTCGTCGTCGATGAACGAGGAATCGGCGGGGCCGGTGTCGATCACCGTGTCGGGCGGGACGCTGTCCTGGGCCCAGCTCGGGTTCGCGTCGGTCGCCGTGTTGACCGTCCGCTTCGTCTCGGTGCCGCCGGTGGCGGGCATGCTGAAAATCTCGGCGTCGCCGTCGCGGTTCGAGTTGAAGGCGATCTGGGCGCCGGTCGGCGAGAAGGCGGCGTTCTGGTCGGTGGCCGTGTTGGCGACGTTGATCTGGGTCTGCGAGCCGCCGGTCGGGGTCATCGTGAAGATCTCGGCGTCGCCGTCGCGGTTCGAGTCGAAGGCGATCTTGCTGCCGTCGGGGGACCAGCTCGGGCGGCCGTCGTTGGCGGCGTTGGAGCTGCGGTTGGTCTGCGAGCCGCCGGCCGAGGTCATCGTGAAGACCTCGTTGTCGGCGCCGAAGCGCTGGAAGGCGATCGTGCTGCTGTCCGGGGACCAGTCGGGGTTGAAGTCGGAGACGATGTTCGTCGTCAGCTGGGTCACCGACCCGCCTGCGGGGGTCATCGTGAAGATCTCGTTGTCGCCGTCGCGGGCGCTCGAGAACGCAATCAGCGAGCCGCTGCCCGACCAGGCGGGATCGAAGTCGGCACCGGTGGCGCCGCCGCCGGTGGTCGTGATCTGGGTCTGAGCCGACCCGTCGAGGTCCATCGTGAAGATCTCTTCGTCGCCGTCGCGGTTGCTCGTGAAGACGATCTTCGTGCCGTCGGGCGAGACCGAGGCGTCGTCGTCGACGGCGGTGTTGCTGGTCAGCTGGGTGATGTTGGCGCCGGCCGGGGTCATCGAGTAGATCTCGTTGTCGCCGTCGGTGTTGCTGGTGAAGACGATCAGGCCGTTCCCGCCCGGGAAGCTCGCCGAAGCGGCGGCCGGAAGCAGGGCCGCGCAGAGCGCGAGGCCCGCTACCGCGGAGCCGAGGCGAAGGACACGGCGCGCAGGCGCGCGGCGGAATCGCCTTTTGACGCGACCGCCTCGGTTTTCAGCCTGGGTCCGCGTCATCTCTTCCTGCGCTTTTTGCACTTGCTCTTCCTTCCTTTGCCCTTTTTCTTCTTCTTGCACTTGCTGGCCTCAGTAGCGGCCGCTGTTCCCGACTGAGCGCTGGCGCCGGGGCTCTGCCCCTGCGACGGCGGCGCCGCGGGTGCCGGGCCGACTGTGAAGTTCTCGGTGTCGCTGTTGTTGGAGGTGTCGCCGTCCTCGGCGGTCGCCGCGGTGGCGGTGTTGCTGAGGCTCTGACCCGCGGCGCTCTCGGGGACGTTCACGGTCAGGGAGATGTCCGCGGCTGCCTCACCCGCATCGAGTTGGGTGTGGGTGCAGGTCACGGTCACCGCGCCCGCGCAGCTCCAGCCGGCGCCGGTCGCACCCGCGGAGGTGATCCCCGAGGGCAGCGTGTCGGTCACTGTGACGTCGCCGACCGCGTCGGCAGAGCCGATGTTCCCGACCTCGATCGTGAACGTGCCCTGACCGCCGGGGGCAAAGCCGCCCGAGGAGCTCATGCTCAGGTCGAGGTCGATCATCTCGACGTCGATCGTGTTCTGGTCGGTGTCGTTGGCGGCGTTCGAGTCACCCGGCGCCGAGAGCGCGACGCTCGTCGTCGCGCTCGGCACGGCTTCCTTGGCGACCGAGACCTCGAGCGCGACGTCGCTGCGCGACAGCGGCGTGTCCTCGGGGAGCCCGGCGGCGTGGGTGCAGGTCACGGTCGGGCCCGGCCCGGCGCAGCTCCAGCCATCGCCGACGAAGTCGATAAGCGAGAGCCCGGCCGGCAGGGTGACCGTGGCCGTGATCGGCCCGGAGAGGTCGTCGGAGCCGGTGTTGCGGACCGAGACGGTGTAGGTGGCGTTGGTGCCGACCCGCAGCTTGGCCCCGTCGGGAACGCGCGGGCGGATCGAGACCGCGGCGTCGAAGCTCGGGCTGACGTTGGTCGGGTCGCTGTCGGTGTCGTTGCCGGAGTCGACATCGTCGGTGGTCGACACCGACGCCGTGTTGGTGACCTCGTCCCCGATGTCCTCGTCGACGTTGACGGTCAGCGTGATCGGCGCCGCGGAGCCGCCGGGCGCGATCGGGCCGGCGTGGTCGCAGTGCACGGTGCCGGCGGAGATTCCGCAGCTCCAGCCGGTGCCCGAGGCGCCGGCGTAGGTGAGCCCGGCCGGGAGCGTGTCGCTGACGTGGGTCCCCCCGGCGGTCGCGATGTCGCCCTCGTTGCCGACGTCGATCGTGTAGTCGCCCTGGCCGCCGCGGGGCAGCTGCTCGGCGTGGCTCTTGTCGATCGCGAGGTCGATGCGCCCGACGTCGGCGGTGTCGTCATCACTGTTGTCGTCGAGATCGGGGTCCTCGGGTATGGCGACAGAAGCTTCGTTGGTGATCTGCGAGTCGGCGTCCGAGTCGATGTCGGCGAGCAGCTCGAGCGTCTGGGCGGCGCCGCCGGCGGGGATCGAGCCGTCGTGCTCGCAGCTCACGTCCTGGCCGGCGGCCTCACACGACCAGTCATCGCCGCTCGAGCCGGCGAACGTGAGACCCTCGGGAAGCGTGTCGGAAACGACCGCGGGAGCGTTCGTGGCCGCGTCGCCGTTGTTGGCGACGTCGATCTCGTAGCTCACCTGGCCGCCTACGTGCAGGCTGCCGGTGTGGGTCTTGGCGATCGCGAGGTCATTGGTGTGGACGACGGTCGGGTCGTTCGCCGTGTCGTTGGCGTCGTTTCGGTCCTCCTGGTTGTCGACCGTGGCGGTGTTGGTGACGCCCGGATAGGCCGCCGCGCCGACCGCGACCTGAAGCGTGATCGGCGGTGCGTCGTCGCCGGTCGCGATCGCCGCGTCGCGATCGCAGGTGACCTCCTGGGCGGCGGCATCGCAATCCCAGCCCGAGCCGGTGCCGTTGACGTAGGTGAGCCCCTCGGGAAGCGTGTCGGTGACCGTGGTCGTGCCCACGGTCGGGCCCGAGCCGATGTTGTTGACGTGGAGCAGGTAGGCGCGCGTCGTCCCGGCGCGGAAGTCGCTCGTGTGCGATTTGGTCAGCGCGAGGTCGGTCGAGGTGAGCGAGGTCGGGTCGCTGTCGGAGTCGTTTGCGGGGTTGATGTCGTCGTCGCCGCTGACCGTGGCGGTGTTGGTGACCTCCTCCTCCTCGGTGAGCGCGACGAGGACGGTGAGCGTGATCGCCGGCGCGGTCAGGCCCGGGGTGATCGGGCCGCTGCGCGTGCAGGTCACGTCCTGGCCGACCGCACCGCAGCTCCAGCCTGTGCCGGTCGCGCTGACGAAGCTGAGCTCGGCCGGGAGCGTGTCGGTGACCGTGGTCGTGCCCTCGGTCGTCGCATCGCTCTCGTTGGTGACCTCGATCGTGTAATCGCCCTCGAGGCCAACGGCGAAGCCGCCCGCGTGGCTCTTGTCGATCGAGAGGTCGGTGGCGCTGACGTTGGTCGGATCCGTGTCGGAGTCGTTGGCCGGGTTAGGGTCGGAGTCGTCGCCGGTACCGTCGGTGGCGACGCTCGCCGAGTTGGTGGCCGAGGGCAGCGCGGCTTCCTCGACGTCGACGGTGAGCGTGATCGGCGGCGCGTCTTCGCCCGGATCGAGCACCTCGGCGCTCGTACAGCTCACGTCCTGGACGGCGATGTTGCAGCTCCAGCCGCTGCCGGTGGCGCCGGTCGGCACGAGGCCGGACGGCAGGGTGTCGCTGACCGTCGTCGTGCCGGCCGTCGCTCGCGCGCCGACGTTCGAGACCGAGAGTGTGTAGTTGCCGGGCGTCCCGACTCTGAAGTCGCCGCTGTGGCTCTTGTCGATCGACAGGTCGGGGTTCGCGACCACGGTCGTCGGGTCTGAGTCGCTGTTGTTGGCCGGATCGGCGTCGCCGGCGGTAGAGACCGTCGCCGTGTTGGTCACGCCCGGCACCGCGCTGGCGTCGACATCGACGTTGATCAAGATCTCGTCGTCCGCACCCGGCGCGATTCCAGCCGCGTGGGTGCACTCGACGTCCTGGCCGACGGCATTGCAGGTCCAGCCCGCCGGCGCCGTGTAGCCGTCGAAGGTGAGCCCAGCCGGCAGCGTGTCTTCAACTGCGGTCGGACCGGTGGTGGCGAGGTTCTCCTCGCTCGTCACGCGTAGCGAGTAGCTGTGCTGGAAACCCGCCGCGAAGATCCCGTCGTGGCTCTTGTCGATCGCGAGGTCGATCGCGTCGACGATGGTCGGGTCGCTGGCGGAGTTGTTGAGCGGGTTCGAATCCCCGGTGGTTGACACCGTCGCCGTGTTCGTGACGCTCGGCCGCGCCGCAAGGCCGACAGCGGTGGTAAGGGTGATGTTGGGAGCGCTCGAGTTCCCAGCGAGCGACGGACGCGTGCAGGTCACCACCTGCCCCATCGCGCCGCAGCTCCACCCAGTGCCCGCGGCGCTGACGAAGCTCAAGCCCGTGGGCAGAGTGTCGCTGACCGTCACGGTGCCAGCCGTCGGGCCAGCCGAACTGTTGGCCACCCCGATCGTGTAGGCGCCCTGCTGTCCGGCGATGAAGTTCCCGGAGTGGCTCTTCGTTATCGAGAGATCCGGCGGTGCGACGCCGACGTTCACGGTTCGCGTCGTGGTGTCGCTGTCCTGGTCGTTGTCGAAGACGGTGAGCCTGGTCGTGTAGTTGCCGGGCGTCAGATAGATGTGATTGACCGAGGCGGTGTTGGTGACCTCGTCGACGGTGCCGTTGTTGTCGTAGTCCCAGCGGTAGCCGCAGTTCGGAGTCGACGGCAGCGCCGGAGTGCATGTGCGGACGCCGGCGGGCACGAACGAGCCCGAGGCGTTGAGCGTCGTCGCCAGCGGCGCGTTGCCGCTGTTCGGGGTGACGTTGAAGGATGCGTTGACGCCCTTGGTCAGGATCGGATTGAAGGTCGCGGTGAGCTGGGCCTCGTTGTTGCCAGAGGCCGACGGGAGCCCGACCGCGTCGTTGACCGAGCCGGCGGCCGGGCCACAGTCGCTCGAGCTCGGAACCGAGAAGCTGTTGTTGACGATCTTCACCCGGCCGTTCGAAGTGTTGTAGGGGGTGCCGCTGATCGGGGTATTCGGGCCCGGGGGACTGGTGGTGCCGGTGATCGCGGTATTGATGTCGATCGGCGAGCCCGCCGAGGCGATGCGGCAGCCGCCGCCGAACGGCACGCCATCGATCTTGATCCAGACGCGAAGCCGAACCGAGGCCACGCCGGTGATCGGGTTCAGGGTGCCCTTGACGTTGTTGGCGTCGGTCGGATCGCCGACCACGTTGATGTGGATCGTGAGGTCGAAGCCGCTCACCGTCTGCTCGATTGGCGGGAAGTCGAACTGGCTGGTCGGCATCAGCAGGTTGCCCTGGCCGTCGACCGTGCCCGCGAACTCGACCTGGTTGTCGGGGTCCGAGTCGTCGAACGTGAAGGTCTGGTCCTTGATGCGGACCAGCCCGTCGTTGACGACGGCGCTGAAGTTGCCCGGGTTGCCGACCTTGCGCGCGAAGCCATCCCCCACCGGGATGAGCAGAGCGACCGCGAGCAGCGCGACGATGAGCTTGAGGCGGGTCATCTCAGTAGGGCCTCGGCTTCTTCTTGCGGCGCTTCTTGCGCTTCGACTTCTTGCTCGCGGCATTGGAGCCGTCCGGGCCCGCCTGATCCGGCGCGAGCAGCGTCGCGGCGGCCGCGCCGGGATCGCCGCCCGAGGCCATTGGCCCGAGGCTGAGGTCGACCAGCCACGTGTATGCCGCCGGGGTGAGGTCGACGTGGCCGAGCTGGTCGATCGCCCTGACCTCGAAGGTGTGCTCGCTCTCGCTGAGGCCGCTGTAGTCGGCGGGTGACCCGCAGGAGGCCCAGTCGCCGGGGTTGCTCGAGTCGAGGCGGCATTCGAACCCTCCGAGCTCGTTCGAGGAGAACTCGAAGCTGGCGTCTCGCTCGGGTGACGGGTTCGGCGGCGTCTGAATGATCCCGGTCTCCGGGCCGGTCAGTGTCGATGTTCCACGTGTAGGAGGACGGGTTCGGGTCGGTTGTTGGCGATGTCGACCGAGCGCACGTCGAAGGTGTGCTCGCCCTCGGCGAGCCCGGTGTACGTCTTCGGGTGGCGCAGGCCTCGAAGTCGGCCTCCTGGTCGGAGTCGATCCGGCACTCGAACGTGCCGAGCTCGTTCGATGAGACTCGAAGGTCGCGTCCGTGATGGGCGAGGGATTCGGCGGAGCCGAGTCGATCGAGGTCAGCGGCTGACCGAGGTCAACGGCCCAGGTGTACTCGGCCGGGCTCGGATCGGTGTTTGTAGCCATGTCGGTCGAGCGGACCTCGAAGGTGTGGTCGCCGGCGGAGAGGCCGGAGAACTCCGGCGTCTCGTCGCAGGGATCGAAGTCGGCCTCGAGGTTCGAGTCGAGGCGGCATTCGAAGTCGCCGAGCTCGCTCGAGGAGACCTCGAACTCGGCCGTAGTGTTGGAGGTCGGGTCCTGGGGCGCCGCGTCGATGCCGGTCTCGGGCGGCAGCGTGTCGCTGCGCCACACGAACGAGTCGGCCGGGCCCGCGTTGCCGGCCTGGTCGGTCGCCTTGACCTCGAAGGTGTGGACGTCGTCCACCAGCGTCGCGGTTTCGTACGGGGTCGCGCAGGGCGCGAAGCCGCCGCCGTCGAGTTGGCACTGGAAGCTGACCGGCGAGGTAACCGGTGCCTCGGTGTTCGAGAAGTCGAGCTCCGGGGTCGTGTCATTGGAGGGGTTCGGTGGGCCGTTGTCGACGTTCGCCGTCGGTGCGAGGGTGTCAACCGTGAAGCTCGCGCTCGCCGGGCTCGGATCGATGTTGCCTCCCGAGGCGGTGGCGCGAACCTGCACGGTGTGGGCGCCGTCAGCGAGGTTCGTGTACGTATGGCTCGAAGCGCCGTTGCAGGCTGTGAAGGTGGGCGCGGAGTCGAGCTTGCACTCGAAGGCGATCGGCACCGCGGTCGCGTTGGTGTTGAAGGTCAGGGTCGGGTCGTTGTCGTTGGTGAAGGTCGGCGGCTGCGTGGCGACCCCGGTGTTGGGCCTCACCTTCGCGGTCACGGTCGCCGGGGCGGAGGTGCGGCCGAAGCCGTCGTTGGTCGTGAACGTGAACGTGTCGTCACCGGCGAAACCGGTGTCGGGCGTGTAGGTGCGGCTGGCGCCGGTGCCGCCGCTGATCGAACCGTTCGGCGGGTCGTTGGCGCTGAAGGTGAGCGGGTCGCCGTCGGAGTCACTGCCGGTCAGCGTCACGGAGCTGTTCATGTTGGTGTCGCCGGTGACGGTCTGCGCGTTTGCGAGCGGCTGCGCGTCGACGCGGTACTGGAGCGTGACGTCGCCGGTTCGCTTGCGGACATTGTCCGCTGCGTCGCCGGCGCCGTTGTCGGTGGCGCGGGCGCGAACGCTGTAGAGACCCGGGCCCTGCGGGCTCGAGTCGACGTTCTGGCTCTGGGGCGCGCTCAGGGTGCTCCCGAAACCTGCGGTGTTGTTGGCCTCGTAGCCGTCGACGCCGTCACCGGTGTTGTTGTTCAGGTCCCACTCGACGATCTGGGTGCCGCCGCCGTCGCCGCTGTCGGGATCGACGAGCCCCTGCGCCCTCACGGTCCAATCCTGCTGCCACTGCGGGCGGACGACCCCGCTTTGCGTGGTCGTGGCGCTGTCGAGCGTCAGCGACGGTGCCGTCGCTCCGTTGACGTCGGCGGTTCCGAGCGGGAACCAGAAGCCGCCGTTTTGGTTCTGGCCGCAGCCACCGCCATCGAGGAGCTCTGCCTCGACGACGAAGGCGCCGCGGTCGGGGAAGTTGACCGTGGTCGACTTCTGCGCGTTGTCGCCGTTGTTGTCGCAGTCGACCGTTGCCCCTGAGGTCGCGCCGGTGCGAATGTTGCGGATCCGCCAGTTGACGCCGTTGAAGTCCGAGTCGCCGGTTGTGTCCTTGTCGTCGCCCGTATAGGTGAAGGTCTTCGACTCCCCGGGATTGAGGGTGGTCGCGTTGACGAAGTTGTTCGCCCCCCACGAGTAGAGGTAGGCGAAGTCCTCGACCCCGGTGCACTGCCCGGCGGCGACGAACTTGATCTGCGAGGAGGTCGCGGGTGAGCTCGTCTGCGGGACGTTGTCGCGCGCCTGGATGCGGGCGGCGCGATTGGTGGTGCGGCGGGTCCCCGAGAGGAACCCGCAGCTCATCCCGGTGTTCGAGGTCGGGATCGTGTAGGAGAGGTTCGCGCGCGTTCGGGGATAGCCGCCAGCGATCGTCGGCCGCTCGTCGACGGCGGTGATGCTGCGGACGGTGCTCGGGTCGGTGGTCCCGTCCCAGTCGTCATCGGTGACGTAGGAGGCGAGGCTGCTCGTCAGGTCGTGCTGGACCCAGCTCGAGATGCGGAGGATGTGGCCGTTGTTCTCGGTCTCGCCCGAGGTCGCGCAAGAGACCAGCCAGCTCGTCTGCCCCGAGCAGCCGGTGTTCGTGTTCAGGATCGACGGATTGGCGGCCGACGCGGCGGCGGGGACCGCGAGCGCGGCAGTTAGTGCGAGGCTGGCGACGAGACCGGTCCGCTTCACTTCTTCCTCCGTTTCTTGCGCACGCAGCGCCTCTTCTTGCCCTTCTTCTTCAGCTTGAAGCCCGTCTGGCACGTCGGCTGCGTCACCGTGGGAGCCGGCTGCGTCGTGGCGCCGGCGACTGCGCCGGCGGGCGCGGGCGTCGGTGCGTCGCTCGGCGGCGGCGGGGGCGGGGCGGGCTCGGCGATCGTCCATTCGTATTCGGCCGGGCTCGGGTCCTGGTTCGAGTCGGTGTCGATCGCCTTGACGCGGAAGCTGTGCTCCTCGCCCACGGTCAGGTCGGTGTAGCTCGCCGGCGAGGTGCAGCCTGCGAAGGCGCCGCCGTCGATGCTGCACTGGAACGTCGCGCCGGCCTCATTGGAGTGGAACGTGAACTCGGCGTCAGTCTCCAGGGTGCCGTCGGCGGGCCCGGCGTCGATCAAGGTGTCGGGCGGGTCGCTCTCGGCGATCGTCCACTCGTAGGCCCCGGCGGTGCCGGTGTTTCCGGCGTCGTCGACCGGCCTGACCTCGAAGCTGTGGTCGCCATCGTCGAGGCCGTCGTAGACGCGCGGCGAGGCGCAGTCCTGGAAAGGCCCGTCGTCGAGGCTGCACTCGAAGGTCGCGCCGGCGCCGTCGCTCGGGCTCGTGAACTGGAACTCGGCGTGGGCAGAGCTCGTGACCGGCGGCGGGGTCCCGGTGATCAGCACGGTCGGCGGAGTGGTGTCCACTTCCCAGCCGGCCGAGGCCGCGGAGCCGCTGTTGCCGACCTCGTCGATCCCGTAGACCTCGAAGGTGTGCGGGCCGTCGGCGAGGGCCGTGAACTCGGCACCGCTGTCGCAGTCCTCGTCGGGGCCGTCGTCGACGCTGCACTTGAAGGTCGTTCCCGGCTCGTTCGATGAGAACTCGAACGTGGCGGCGGTCGAGTCGGTCGGGTCGCTGGGACCGGAGGTGATCGTCACCGTCGGGCCCTGGCTGTCGACCTTCCACGAGCGCCCGGCGGGGGTCGGGTCCGGGTTGCCGAACTGGTCGCGGGCCCGGACCCGGAAGGTGTGGGATCCGTCGTCGAGGCTGCTGTAGGCCTGCGGCGAGGCGCAGGGCGCAAACGGCGCGCCGTCGAGCGAGCACTCGAAGGTCGCGGCCGGGTCGTCGGAGGAGAACTCGAAGTCGGCCTCGCTCTCTACAACGGTGCCGCTCGGCCCGCTCGTGATCTCTGTGTCGGGGGTCGAGGTGTCGATCGTCCAGCTGTGCGAGGCGGGGCTCGGGTCGGTGTTGCCGGCGAAGTCGATCGCGCGCACCTCGAGCGTGTGCGATCCCTCCGCGAGGTCGGCGTAGAGCTGCGGCGAGGAGCACTCCTCCCAGTTGTCGGGGTCGCCCGAGTCGAGGCGGCACTCGAAGCTGACGTCGGGCGACTCGTCGGAGGAAGACTCGAACACGGCGACCGACGAGGTGCTCTCGGCGGGCGGGCCGGTGTCGATCGTCGTGTCGGGGTCGGTGATGTCGATCTCCCATGTGTAGGAGGCCGGGTCGCCGACGTTTCCGGCGAGGTCGGTGGCGCGGACGTCGAAGGTGTGGGTGTCCTCGGAGAGCCCGAGGTAGTTCTGGGGCGAGGCGCATGGCTCGAAGTCGACCTCGTCGGTGGAGTCGAGGCGGCATTCGAAGGTCACGTCCGGGTCCTCATTGGAGGAGAACTCGAAGGTCGCGTCGACCGAGCTGGTCGGGTTCTCCGGTGCGCTGTCGATCGTCGTCACGGGGGCGATCGTGTCGACGGTCCAGGTGTAGGAGTCGGGATCGCCGACGTTGCCGGCGGTGTCGATCGCGCGCACCTCGAGGGTGTGGTCGCCGTCGGAGAGCTCGGGGGTCGTGAAGGGTGATGCGCAGGGCGCGAAGTCCGCCTCCTGGTCGGAGTCGATCCGGCACTCGAAGGTCGCGTCGGGGTCCTCGTTCGAGGAGAAGGTGAACTCAGGGGTGGTATCGCTGGAGGGGTCGGGCGGGAAGGTGTCGATCGACGCCACCGGGTCGACGGTGTCGACCTCCCAGGTGTAGGTGTCGCTGCCCGCGTTGGTGGCGGGGTCGGTGGCCCGGACGATGAATGTGTGCGAGCCGTCGGAGAGGTCGGTGTAGCTCTGGCTCGTCGCCGTGTCGCAGTCGGTGAAGCCGCCCCCGTCGAGCTCGCACTCGATGTCGGCGGTGCCGTCATCGACGGTGAACTCGAAGTCGGCGTCGTCGGAGTTGCTCGGGTCGGGCGGAAACACGGTGATGTCGACCACCGGTGCAGTGGTGTCGAGGGTCCAGGTGTAGGAGGCGGGATCGGGGTCGACGTTGCCGGCGTCGTCGATCGCCCTGACTTCGAAGGTGTGGAGTCCGTCGCCAGAAACCGGGAACTCGTCACCGGAGTCGCAGGATGTGAATCCGGCGCCGTCGACCTGGCACTCGAAGGTCGAGTTGGGCGAGTCGGACTCGAACTCGAAGGCCGGCGTCGTGTCGTTGCTCGGGTCGGGCGGAGTCGAGGTGATCGTCGTGTCGGGCTCGGTGACATCGACCTCCCACGTGTAGCTGGCCGGCGTCGGGTCGGTGTTGCCGGCGGCGATCGCGCGGACGTCGAAGGTGTGGAGGCCCTCGGAGAGTTCCGGGGTGACTTCGAAGGGCGAGCTGCAGGGCGCGAAGTCGCCCGGGTTGGTCGAGTCGAGGCGGCACTCGAAGGTCACCGCGGTCTCGGTGACCGAGGAGGCGAACTGGAACTCGGGGGTCTCGTCATTCGACGGGTCGGGCGGGGTGAGCGTGATGTTGGTCTGCGGATCGACGCGGACGGTCACCGTCCCGGTCGCGGTGCGGCCGAAGCCGTCGTTGACCTGGAACTGGAAGGTGTCGGTGCCGGCGAAGGTCGCATCGGCGGTGTAGGTCTGGTTCGGCCCGGTGGTGCCCGGGTCCAGGCTTCCGTGATCGGGCTGGTCGGTGATCGAGAAGGTGAGCGAGTCGCCGTCGGGATCGGAGCCGGTCAGCGTTATCGGGATCGAGTTTCCGGACTCGACGTCGACGCCCTGGTTGTTGGCGACGGGAGCGGAGTCGACCAGATATTGCGCAGTGACTACCCCGGATGTGCGGCGAATGCTGTCGGCGGCAGCCATGGCGCCGTTGTCTGTGACGCGCGCCCGCACGGTGTGCAGCCCGGGAGTTTCTCCAGCGGTGCTGTGGGTCTTGGTCTGCGGAGCGGTGAGGCCGCTGACGTGGTCGCCGATCGTCGTCGTCTCGAAGCCGGCCACGCCGTTGCCGGCGTTGCCGTCGAGGTCCCACTCGATGTACTCGGAGCGGCCTCCGTCGGAGTTGTCGGGATCGACGAGGCCGCCGGCCGTGACCGTCGTGTTGCCATTGAACTGGGGCCGCGACGCCCCGACGGTCAACGACGGAGCGTTAGCGCTGTTGACGTCGGCCGTTCCGATCGGGAACCAGAAGTCGGGGTTCTGGTCCTGGGTGCAGCCGCCGCCGTCGAGCAGCTCGGCCTCGACCACGAAAGCGCCGCGGTCGGGAAACGCGACGGTCAGGGACTTGGTGGCGTTGTCGCCGTTGTTGGGGCACGAGACCGTTTCGCCCGAGAGCGCACCCGTCCTCAGGTTCCGCGTCCGCCAGCGGACGCCCTGGAAGTCGGAGTCACCGGTGGTGTCCTTGTCGTCGCCGTTGTAGGTGAAGGTCTTGCTGTCGCCGGGCTCGAGCGCGGTGGAGTTGACGAAGTTGTTGGCGCCCCACCCGTAGAGGTAGGCGAAGTCTTCGAACCCGAGGCACTGCCCGGTTGCGACGAACTTGATCTGCGAGGAGCTCGTGGCGCTTGTCTGCGGGATGTTGTCGCGTGCCTGGATGCGCGCGTCGCGGTCGGTGGTGCGGCGCGTGGAGCTGAACCCGCAGCTCATCCCGGTGTTGGTGGTCGGGAGGGTGTAGGAGAGATTGGCGCGCGAGCGGGGATAGCCGCCGGCGATGTTGGGTCGCTGGGCGCTGACTGACCTGACGGTGTCCGGATCGACCGTGTCGTCCCAGTCGTCGTCGGTGACCAGCGAGGGGATCGTGTTGCCGATGTCGTGGTTGACCAGCGCCGAGACCCGGAGGATGTTGGCGCCGTTATCGGTCTGGCCGCCGGTGGCACAGGAGACGAGCCAACTCGTCTGGCCGCTGCAACCCGTGTTCTGGTTGAGGATCGTCGGGTTGGCTGCCGAGGCGGAGGAGGCGCTCAGGGCGAGCAGCGCGGCGGCGGCGAACAGGCCGAGCAGGAGACGGCGTCCGGGCAGCGCAGAGCGAGCGGCTCCCGTTCCCGCACACACGCCTCTATCTACTCCCTTCGAAACTGGCTCTCCATCTCCGCGGTCGCGACGGGGGTGCCGCGACGAACACGGTTGGATATCACGAAAACCGGGGTGATGTCAAACAAACGGCCAGTTCGAAGCGCGGCGCTAAAGGTCGCTAGCGCGGGTTACTGGGCTTGCCCGACTTGCCCGTGGTCGCCTTGTAGGTGACCTTGACCGTGGGGTAGCCGCCGAGCTGCCTCACGTCAGGCGTGACCCCGCTCGGCACGGCGGCGACCTGGAACTGGGCCTGGGTCGGCTTGTCGCCCTTCTCGAAGAAGCTCGTCAAGACGCTGCGCGGCACCTTCAGCGTCGCGTCCTGCGTCCCACCGGCCGGCGCCGCGAACGGTGCCTCGGTGAACGGCGAATCGGCTGCGGCGATCTTCGCCTTGCCGCTCTTGCCGGTCCTCCCCGTGTAGGCAAGCAGGTCGCCGGCGCAGCCGCCGGTTGCCGAGGCCGGGCAGCTCACCCGTATCACCAGCTTGACCACGGCTGTCCCACGCGCACGCCCGGACAGGGTCACGCCCGCGCTCGGGGCGAGGGCCACGGTCCCGGGCAACGGCGGCGAGGGGACGATCGCGGGCGGCGGCGGAGGCGGAGGCGGAGGCGACACGGTGAAGTTGCGGATCGCCGGGGTCAGGTCAGATTCCAAGCCGGCGTTCTGCGCGTTGACCACGAACAGGTGCGGCCCGGCGGACAGCGCCGGGGTCGTGAACGTCCCGCTGGTGCAGTCGGTGACGACGCCGTCGAGGTTGCAGTGGAACTTGTCGCCCACCATCGCGGGGACGGCCTGGAAGGTCCAGGTGGCGGTCGGCCCGGGGATCGTCGAGTCCTGCACGGGGCCGCTCGTGATCTCGGTGTCGGGCGGGATCGCCTGCGCGGCCGCCGGAGCGAGCGCCAAAACGGCGATCGCCAATAGCCCCGCGCGGATTCCCTTAGCTCCCGTCACGAGGCGAACCCTATACGGATTTCGGGACGTTCACGCCGCCGTTACAGGCCCAGCGTCTTGGCGATGATGTTGCGCTGGATCTCCGAGGTGCCGCCGTAGATCGTCGAGACCAGGGTCTGGCGGACCATGCGCTCCATGTCGTACTCGGAGGAGTAGCCGTAGCCGCCCATCATCTGCATGCCCTCGAGCGAGAGCCGCTTCGCGCACTCGGTGACGAACAGCTTCACCATCGAGGCTTCCTTGGGCAGCATCCGGTCGGGGTCCTCGTCGTTCAGGCCGGCGACCCAGTAGGTCATCAGCCGGGCGGCCTCGAGCTCGGTCGCCATGTCGGCGATCCGGTGCTGGAGCGCCTGGAAGGAGCCGATCGGCTGGCCGAACTGCTTGCGCTCCTTTACGTAGGCGAGCGTGTCGTCGAGGACGCGGGCCGCGACCCCGAGCTGGATCGCCGAGAGGATCAGCCGCTCGACGTTGAGGCCGGACATGAGCTGCATCCAGCCGCGGTCGACCTCGCCGAGCACCGCCTCGGCCGGCGCCTCGCAGTCGGTGAAGTAGAGGTAGTTGGTCTCGCGGCCGCCGAGCGTGTCGATCGGCTTGATCTCCATGCCCTCGGCGTCGCGGGGAACGAAGATCATCGACAGGCCCTCGTGCTTGTTTTCCCCCTTGGTCGTCCGGCAGACAACGAGCACGTGCCCGGAGATGTGGGCGTTCGAGCAGAAGACCTTCTGGCCGTTGATCACGTAGCCGCCGTTGGATCGCTCCGCGGAGGTGGTCAGCGAGCCGACGTCGGAGCCGGCCTCGGGCTCGGTCATCGCGATCGCCTCGACGGTGCCGTCGGCGACGCCGCCGAGGATCTGCTTCTTCTGCTCCTCGGAGCCGAACTTGCGGGTCGCGCCGGCGACGATCAGCGTCGTGCCGTAGCCCCCGATCGGCGCCATGCCGCGCGAGGTCTCCTCCATGAACAGGCAGGCGTCGACCATCGTGCCGCCGGCGCCGCCGTACTCCTCCGGAATCGTCAGCCCGAGCCAGCCGAGCCGGGCCATCTGCTCGTAGATGCCCTGGTTGTGGAGCTCGGTGTAGCCGTTGGTGAGCTGCTCGCGCTTCTCGGGCGTCCCCGCCTCGCGCTTGCAGAAGTCGCGAATCGCGGCTACGAAGTCGTCCTGCTCGTCGGTGAGCTTGAAGTCCATTCCCAGATTCCTCTGAAGCCCGGGGTCGGACTTGAACCGACGACCCCTTCCTTACCATGGAAGTGCTCTACCACTGAGCTACCCGGGCGGGCCCGAAACTGTAGCCAGATGTGGGATCAGGCCGGGGCGCAGCGCGCGAACTAGGCCGACCGCGCCCAGGCCGGCAACTCGATCTGCTCGATGATGATCCGCCCGGGACCGTCGCTGCGCACTCCCACCCGTCCGCCGTTCTCCAAGCCGGCTTCGAAGAACGGCTTCTGCGGGATCGTGATCCGCCGCTTCTGGTTGATGACCGCTTGGCCGCTCTGCCCGAGCTTGCGCTCATAGTTGGTCGGCTTGACTGGCCGCGCTGATGCTAGTGGGGGAGGCAGGATTCGAACCTGCGAAGGCTGAGCCGGACGCTTTACAGGCGCCATCCGTTGACCGCTTGGATACTCCCCCGAGTCTTGGGATTCTAGATCACCGATTTCGGGTCGAAGTGGTCGTCCCGGCTCAATCTCAAACTCGGCATATTTCGACCCACCCAGGGTGAGTCCAGTGGCTGCGTCGATGGCGCCTGTCGGGATCAACCAACGTCTGCCATCACCGACGTGGACAAATAGGAATTCGCACCGCTTGGGATCGAAGTGCTTGACAAGTCCACTCCAACTCCGGTTGCCGCCGCGCGTCGCGATCATCACCTCCCAGCGCCGCCGTTCGATCGCCCGAGTGGAGGTCTTCACCTCGATTCGGAGGGCCCGCCCGTCTAGCTGAACGATCAGATCCACATCGGGGCTGTGGCCTATGGGCACAAAGATCTGGGCGCCCTTGCTCGCGAACCACTCCATCGCCGAGAGTTCGCCGATGTCGCCTTGATGACGATGATTGATCGCCCCGGTCATGTTCCAAACGTACGTTCGAGGATGTCACGAATCGCGCTAGCCTCGCGCCAACCTTCACACGGATCTGCATCAGTTTTGCGTCAGATGCTCGGGCAGTTGGCCGCCGGGTTGTTCGGGTCGAAGGACGACGCCGAGCACTGCGCGTAGCGCACCAGGGTGAAGAGGTGGAAGTTGAGGTCGGTCATGAAGTTGTTCAGGTCGAGCTCGAGCTTGCCGACCACGACCGCACGCTCTCCGTTGGCGGTGCCGACCGAGACCACGTTGCGCGTCACCAGCCCCGTCGTATTCGAGTTCAGGTGGAAGATCTTGTCGATGTCGGCCTTGATCGAGAGATCGCTGAAGTAGGTGAACGTCTCCCCCGCCGACATCCCGCCGTGGTCGTCGAGCACCTCGGTCACTCCCTTGCACCACTGGCCGCCGATGATGTTCGACCCCGAGACACTCAGATTGGTGCAGCCGAGCGTCTGGATCACCTGGTTGAGAAGCCCGTTGCTGCCGTTCAGCGAGAGGATCTCCGAGTACTGCCCGGCGACGATGCTCTTGTTCATCCGCCAGGCGGCGACGTCGAGGCCGGCGTCGGCGGCGGCGAGTGCGCGGCTGTTGGCCCGGTCGCGGTTGGAGCGGTCGAGGCTGTGGATCGAGTAGGCGACCGCGACACCGACCATCAGCAGAACGATCGTCAGGATCGAGATCGCGACCGGGAGGGCGACTCCGCTTTCGTCGCGCAGCCGCCTCATCCGAGCAACCCCGCCGCCGGATCGGCGACCACAGTCGTCATCCAGATCGGTTGGGACGGACCCACCGAGCCGGCCGGGTCAAGCACGACGGCGACCACGACCCGCTTGCTGCTCTTGCGGGTCGGGCTCGTAGCGCTCGCCGCAAAAGCGGCGACGTCCGTTGCAAGCTGGGTGATCGTCTGCGTGGTCTGGGTGAGCAAGGTCGAGTTCGCGTTGGTTAGCGTCGTCTTCAGCGTCGGTTCGACCCCGGCGAGCGCGTTGTTGGTGTTGACGAGCAGCGTGCCAACCGTGTTCTGAAGCAGGCACTGAAGGTTGAGGAATCCGCAGCTGACCCCGGACACGCCCTGGAAGAGACTGCTGACCTGGTTGAAGGTCGGGCCGTTGACGATGCTGTTCAGCGGCGCGTAGAGCCCGGTCGGGTTGTCGGTCCTCAGGTCCCTGAACCGGGTGCGGAGGCTGAGCAGGACCGAGAGGTCGAGGTTGCAGAGGCTGACGTTGCTGAGCGCGGCGAGCGCGTTCTGGAGGTTGATCGCCTGCGTACGAGCCTGCGCGATCGTGTTGAGCAGATTCTGCGCGGCGGGCCTCAGATCGGCGCCCTTGGCGATGATCCCGTTGGTCGCGTTCAGCACCGTGCTGACCAGCAGATTGAGCAGGCCGTTGAGGTTCGCGCTCGAGCCGTCGATCCGGCTGATCAGCTGCGTCAACCCGGCGATCACGCCGGCGTTAGGGTTGCCCGGCGTCAACGAGTTGATCAGCCCGTTGAGGATGTTGATCGCACCGAGCCCGTTGTTCCCCGTGATCAGCGCCAGGGCGCTGACCGGCAGCAGGTTGCAGTTCTCGGTCCGCCAGCTGACGAAGCGGTAGACCTTCGCCGTCGTCGTGCTGTTGCCGCTGCCCACCGTGACGGTGCTGAACGGCGCCACCTGCGGGCTCGCGACTTTCGGGTCCCCGGGGAGCACGAGGTCTTCCTGTGTAGGACCGATCGGGTTGAAGGTCGTCCCGGACACCCGCGACGGCGGGTCGCCGGCCGCCTGCGATGCCGGCGGTGCCGCGGTCAGCCCGACCTGGTTGTAGGGCAACGACCGCACCTGCTCGAGCGCCTGTTCTGCCTGCTGCACCCCGACCTCGTGCCGCTCCGCGGTGGTGCTCGCGTTGCCCGAAGAGATCAGGATGCTCACGGCAGCGCCGATTCCGATCGCGAGCACGATTCCCGCGACCAGCATCTCGATCAGCGTGAAGCCGTCTTCGCTCCGCAGTCGTGTCGGGGCCCGCCTCATCACGCCACCGGAACTCTCAGCGTCGCCGCGTTTCGGAGCACCACCGGCCGCGATGCGCTCTCCGGCTGGGTCTGCAGCTCGATCTGGATCCGGGGCCGGCCGTTGGTCGCCGCGGCGGTGTAGGTGAACGGGGGCGGGTTGGTGCTGTTCAGCACCCCGTCGATCTCGGTCCGCGAACCGCCCGCCGTCAGGTTCGAGCGCACGCATTTGAACTGCCCGGCGGTCGTCCCGGGCTGGGCGCAGTCGTAGCGAATCGAGTGCTCGGTTCCGCCCGAGCTCCAGACCTTGAAGTTCAGCACCTGCCCCGTCGCCGAGACGAGCTGCGAAGCCTGGCGCAGCTCGCGCGTCATCTTCTCGAGCGCGCCTCGGCTCGCGTCAAGCGACGTGATCCGGTCGGCCTGGCGGCTGCTCTGGTTGGTGGCGGCGAACAGGCTCGGGATCACTCCGCCGAGCAGGATCAACATCATTCCGATCACGACCAGGAACTCGATCAGCGTCACCCCCCGCTCCTCCGCTACCGCCCGACAGGCCGAAGCCCGACCCTCTCTGTGTCGCCCTACTCGGCTTGCACATGGAAGTGGAAGAGCTCGCATTTGCTCCCACATCTCTCATCGGTTACGCCTGGGCGCCACTTGAGCCGCGTCCACCCGACAAGACGGACTCCGTACCCTTAGTCGCCGATGAGCGACCAGGCGACAACCACCCCGCTCCCGGACGCCCAGGCAGGCGAGCCCGCCACACGGGTGAGCCTCTCGCGGGTCGGCGTGACAGGCGTCGAGAAGGTGATCCGCGTCACCGTCGAGGGCTCCGAGCAGCTCTACTACGCCGAGCTCGAGGGCGTCGTCGATCTCCCGCCCGAGCAGGCGGGGGTCCACATGTCGCGCTTCGAGGACGTAGTCAACGAGGTGATCGACGAGGTCGTGCTCGGAGAGGCGCTGCGAGCCGAGCAGCTCGCCGCCCACATCGCCGAGCGCGTCCGCGAGCGCCAGGGCGGCCGCCGAGCCGAGGTCAGCATCGCGGCCCGCTACCCGGAGACGGTTCCGGCGCCGGTCTCGGGCGTCCCCACGCAGGAGATCTACACGCTGTTCGGGACCGCGGTCGCCTCCGAGCGCGGCACGCGCACGCTGACCGGAGTCGAGGCACAGGGAATGACCGCCTGTCCGTGCGCGCAGGGACTGGTCGAGGAGGGCGCCCGCGAGCGGCTCGCCGAGCGCGGCTTCGATCAGGAGCAGATCGACGCGGCGATCGAGTCCGTGCCCCTCGCCACGCACAACCAGCGCGGAATCGGGCGCCTATATATAGGGAGGCCCGAGGGCAGCGAGGCCGAGATCGAGGCCCGGCAGCTACTCGAGATCGTCGAGAGCTCGATGTCGAGCGAGATCTACGAGCTCATGAAGCGCCCCGACGAGCTCGCCGTGGTCGAGAAGGCGCACGCCAACCCCCGCTTCGTCGAGGACTGCGTGCGCGAGATGATCCGCGCCACGATTGAGAAGTTTGGTGAGCTCGGCGACGACGCCTTCGTCATGTCCCGGCAGGAGAACCTCGAGACGATCCACCGTCACAACGTGATCGCCGAGCGCTACGGACTGCTGAACGAGATCACCGCCGAGCTCGAGACCGGCGAGCACTCAGTGCACCACACGACGATGCGCGAGTGGCTCGAGGCCCCCTCCGCCTGACCCGATTCATGCCGAGCGCTCGGCGGGCGCCGGGGCCTCGTCAAGCATCCGCCTGAAGCCGAAGAAATAGTCGACGCCCGAGATCGCGGTGACCGCGACCGCGACGTAGACGAGGATGTCGACGCCGAGCGGCGTCGGGTCGGCGGCGATCAGCGCGAACACCGCCGCGATCTGGAGGATCGTCTTCAGCTTCCCGAGCCAGCTCGCCTGGATGATGATCCCGCGCTCGGCGGCCACCCCGCGCAGGCCGGTGACCGCGAATTCGCGCGCGATGATCACCATCGCAACCCACGCCTCGACCCTGCCGAGCGAGACCAGCGACACGAGCGCAGCGGTGACGAGCAGCTTGTCGGCGAGTGGGTCCATGAGCTTGCCGAAGGTCGTGATCGAGTCGCGCGAACGCGCGATGTAGCCGTCGAGCCCGTCCGTGAACGCGGCGAGCGCGAACACCGCCGCCGCGACGATGTCCCCGTTCGGGGTCTCATCGAGCAGCGCCACCACCACCACCGGCACCGCCAGAATGCGGAGCATCGTCAGCGCGTTCGGGAGGTTGAGCGGAAACATCTGCGGACCTCTACGGGTTAGGTTAGGGCGGTGCCGGTCGATTACGTCTACAAGATCGAGCAGCCGCACGTAAGCGGCCAGCTGGCCAAGGTCTGCGCGGCGATCGCCGATGGCAAGGGGCTGATCGGCGACGTCGAGACGGTGAGCATCACCAGCGAGCGCTCGATCCGCGAGATCGACGTCGAGTGCCGCGACCACGGCCAGGCGAAGACGCTCGCCGGGCTGCTCGGCCAGCTCGACGGCGTGCGCGTGATCTCGTTCTGGGATAGATCGCTGGCCCGCCACAAGGGCGGCAAGCTGACGATCGAGCCGAGCGTCCGGGTCGAGGCGCTGCAGGACATGCGCGACGTCTACACCCCGGGAGTGGCGCGGGTCTGCGAGGCGATCGCCGAGGAACCCAACCTCGCCCGCCGGCTGACGATGATCGGCCGCACGATCGCCGTCTGCACGAATGGGACCCGGGTGCTCGGGCTCGGCAACATCGGTCCCGCCGCCTCGATGCCGGTGATGGAGGGCAAGGCGCTCTTCTACTCGCTGCTCGCCGGGGTCTCGGCGATGCCGATCCTGATCGACGCGGCCGAGGTCGAGCCGTTCGTCGAGACCGTGGTCAAGATCGCTCCCGGCTTCGGCGCCATCCACCTCGAGGATATCTCCGCTCCCGAGTGCTTCGAGATCGAGGCCCAGCTCGCCGAGCGGCTCGACATCCCCGTCATGCACGACGACGTCCACGGCACCGCGGTCGCGACGCTCGCCGCCGTGCTCGTCGCCTGCGACCAGACCGGGGTGAAGATCGAGGACTCGACGGTCGGCCAGCTCGGGCTCGGCGCCGCCGGGCTTGGAATCGCGTCGATGATGCTCGACGCCGGGGCGAAGGCCGTCGTCGCCTCCGATCCCGACGAGGGCTCGCACGAGCGCGCCCGCGAGCGCGGAATCGAGCCGGCCTCCTTCGAGGAGGTGATGGAGCGGGCCGAGATCGTCGTCGCGACCACCGGGCAGCCGGGGCTGATCTCTCCCGAGATGATCCGCGACGGGCAGGTGATCCTGGCGCTCACCAACCCCGAGCCGGAGATCTACCCATCGGCGGCCGAGGAAGCCGGCGCGGCGTTCGCCGCCGACGGGACCTCGGTCAACAACGTGCTCGGCTTCCCAGGCATCTTCCGCGGCGCGCTTCTCACGGGGGCCGGCGAGATCTCGACCGGCATGAAGCTCGCCGCCGCGCGCGCGATCGCATCGCTCGTCGAGGCCTCGGAGCTCGTCCCCGACGCCCTCGACCAGCGCGTCCACGAGCGCGTCGCCGAAGCGGTCGCCGACGCCGCCCGCGCCGAGGGCCTCGACCGGCCCGAGCGGGTTCCGGCCGGGCTCTAAGCCTCGCCCGCCAGCTTTTTCGCCCGCGCGATCGCCGCGTCGAGCATCTCCTCGGTGAGTCTGCCGGTGAACGTGTTCTGCTGGCTCGGGTGGTAGGTGCCGAGCAGCGCGTAGGGCCCGACCTCGGTCTCGGCGCCGTGTCCGAAGCGCGGCTTCGGGCGCGGGATCTCGTGGCCGAGCGCGCGGCAGGTGCGCAGCGCCGCGTCCCACCCGAACGAGCCGAGCGCCAGCAGCACCTTCGCCCGGTCGAGCAGCCCCAGCTCGCGCTCCATGTAGGGGAGGCAGTTGTCGCGTTCTACGGGGGTCGGCTTGTTGGCGGGCGGGGCGCAGCGGACCGCCGCTGTTATGTAGGCGCCGGTCAATCGCAGCCCGTCGTCGGCGCTCACCGAGGTCGGCTGGTTGGCGAGCCCGGCGCGGTGGAGCGCGGCGTAGAGCCAATCGCCGGAGCGGTCGCCGGTGAACATTCGCCCGGTGCGGTTGGCGCCGTGGGCCGCCGGCGCCAGCCCGACGAGCACGATCGCGGCGCCGGGATCGCCGAACCCCGGCAGCGGCCGGCCCCAGTACTCCTCCCCCCGGTGGCGCTTCGGCGGATCGGCGGCGACGCCCTCGCGCCAGGCGACCAGCCGCGGGCAGCGGCGGCAGGCCACCACTTCGTTGTTGAGCTGCTCGAGCGCGTCGGGCACGCGCCGACGTTACCCGGCGGCGCGCACCGCGAGGCCTATTCCGTAGGAGACGGTCCGCCGCAAGACGATGATCGCGGCGACGATGCCGAGCATGTCGAGAGTCTGGGCGCTCGCCAGACGAATCAGCCCCGCCGCAAGCAGGAACTCGAGCCCCAGCGAGATCTGGGTCGCGAACGCCATCCCAACGTGGCGACCGGCGGTGAACGAGAGAAGCGAGCCGGCGATGATGATCGTCGCCGCGAAGGCGAGGATCAACGCACCGACGGTCGAGGTCAGCTCCGTGGAGAGGTGGGGCCCGCTCACCGCGGCTTGCGGTCCGGCAGCGTTATCCCCGGCACGCTCTTCGGCGTGTGCAGCATCCCCTTCTTCTCCATCTCCTCGGCCTTCTCGATCTCCTGCGCCAGGAAGTAGTTCAGCACCGTCCTGATCGCGACGATCGCCCCGAGCATGCCGATGTCCTCGAAGGTCGGCGAGACCGCGGTCGAGAGGATGTCGGAGGCGAGCTGAAACTCGATCCCGAGCGCGAGCGAGCGGCCGAGCAACAGGCGGATGTGCTCGTAGGCGACCGGGCGAAGGCGCAGCTCCGACATCACGTAGACGACCGCCGTCACCAGCACCCCGACCAGGATGATCGTCGCCCCGATCGCCTCGACGACGGGGATGACGTGGTCCACCGCGTCGCGGACTGTCTCTTCGAGCTCGATGGGCAGACAATAGGATCGGCCTCCGATGGACCCCAGGCGCGCCGCCGCATCCCGATCGGTCCTGGTCAGATGGATGGGCGTCACCGACGCCAACCTGGCCGGGTTCGTGCATGGCGGAACGGTGATGAAGCAGTGCGACGAGGCGGCTGGCATCGCCGCTCTGCGCCACAGCGGCACCCGTGTCGTCACCGCCGGAATGGACCGGATGGCGTTCGTCGATCCGGTCCACGTCGGCGAGCTGCTGCGCTGCACGGCGCAGGTGAACGCGGTCTGGCGGACCTCGATGGAGGTCGGGGTGCGGGTCGAGGCCGAGAACCCGGCGACCAGCGAGCTGCGCCACACCTCGACCGCGTACCTGACCATGGTCGCCCTCGACACCGACGGCAAGCCGACCCCGGTGCCGGCGCTCGAGGTCGATGGCCCCGAGGAGGAGCGCCGCCAGCGCGAGGCCGGGCTGCGGCGCAGCAACCGGCTCGCCGAGCGCGAGCAGATCCTGGCCGACCGCGACGGTGGCAACGGCGGCGGCCGGGCCAAAGACTGATCCCTATCCTTCCCGCGCCTTGCTGATCTCCACCTACGCCTCAGCCGTGCTGATCTGCGTTGCCGCCCTGATCGTCGGCCGGGCGATCCTCTTCGTGCTCGGCCGCCGCGAGCTCTCCTGGCTCGAGCCCGCGGTCGGACTGGCCGCCCTGCTCGCGGTCTGCTCGCTCGTGGTTCGGCTGCCGGGGAGGGCGACAACGACGCTGATCGTGCTCCTCGTCCTGATCGCGGCGAGCCTGCTCATCCTGCGCGGCGAAGCGATCCCCCGCGGCCTCGCGATCGCGCTGCCGGTTGCGGTGGTGACGCTGTTGCTCGCTTCGGTGCCGTTCATCGCCAGCGGCCACATCGGGGTGCTCGGAGTCGGTGTCAACAACGACCTCGCCATGCACCTCGACATGACCGCCTGGCTCCAGGACCCGGTCGGGCTGCGTCCGACCGAGATCAAGAACGGGTATCCGATCGGACCGCACGGACTCTGCGCCGCGATCAGTGAGGGGATCGGGGCCGAGCCGCTCGCGGCGATGCTCGGCCTGATCCTCGCGCTGCCGGTGCTGATCGCGATCAGCGCGCTCGCGGTTCTGAGCGAGCTCTCACCGGTTCGGCGCACGATCGCCGCCGTCTTCACCGCGCTCATCTACATGGCGGCAGCGACGCTCGGGATCGGCGGCTTCAAGGAGCTGACGATGGCGCTGCTCGTGCTCGGCTTCGCGCTCGCGGTACGCGACCTCTCGGCCGGCAAGGGGGACCGCCGGGCGCTGCTGCTCGTTGTCGGCCTGCTGATGGTCGGGATGATCGCCGTCTACAGCTACCCGGGGGTGGCCTACGCGATCGCGATCGCCGGCGCCTGGGGCCTGATCGAGTTCGTCGCGGCATGGCGGCGCGGCGAGCAGGATGAGCTGATCGCCGGGATGCGCCGCGCACTGCCGATGCTGCTGATCCCGCTCGGGGTGCTGGTCGTGATCGGGATCGCCGAGCTGCCGCGGATCATCGACTTCCGCCGCTCCGGCGCGGTCGGCTTCGTCGCCGATGTCAACAGCCGGCTCAAGGAGGCGGTCTCGCCGCTCGAGGCACTCGGCGTCTGGCCGAGCGGCGACTTCCTGTTCGGTACCGGCGACGTTTCCGCGTATCTGCTCTTCGGGGCGATCGGGCTGATCGGACTCGGGATCGGAATCGCGTGGGCCCTGCGCGAAGGCGAGCGGGCATTGCTCGCCGGGCTCGTCGGCGCCGCGCTCATCTACCTCGCCGCGTACGTGAACTCGGGCTTCTACGTGCAGGCCAAGGCGCTAGTGATCGTCGCGCCGGTGGCGGCGCTGCTGATGCTGCGCGGCATGCTCGGACCGTGGGCTGAGCGGAGCGCACGGCCCGCCGCCGAGGTCTCGGCCGCACCCACCTCCGGTACGCCGGTCGCACGCACCGCGTTCGCGGTCGTCTTTCTGGTGCTCGCCGGCTACTCGACCTTCCTGGCGCTCCGCGACTCGCGCGTCGCGCCTCCCGATTACGAAGCCAACCAGCTCGAGGAGTTCCGCGCGGCGATCCGCGACAAGACGGTGCTCTCGCTCACAAACAGCCGCTTCTCCGACTACCACCTGCGCGGAGCCGACGTCCTCGGTCCAGGCCAGTTCGCCGAGGAGCGGATCCTTCCCCGCCAGGGAAAGCTCTTCCGGCTCCCGGTCGACTTCGACTCGGTCGCCCCGGCGGCTCTCGACAGGGTCGACTTCGCGGTCACGACGGCGGCGGCCTACAAGAGCGCGCCGCCGCCGAACTTCCGCGAGGTCGACCGGACCGACAGCTTCGTGCTCTGGAAGCGCGCCGGGCGCAGCCCGATGATCGGGGTCCTGCCCGAGGAAGAGCGGCCCGGTTCGTTCTACGACTGCAAGCGGGAGAAGCTCAAGGGGCTGATCGACGAGGCGATCGCCGAGGGCTACACGACCGCGGTCGTGCAGCCCAAGTCCGAGGTCGGCAAGCGGCTCTTCTGGGAGCCCGACGCGAAGATCGACGACGGCGACGAGATGTCACAGGCACTCGAGCTTCCGCCCGGCCGCTGGCAGCTCTCGCTCCAGTACTACAGCCCGGTGCTCGATCTGACCGTCGAGGCCGACGGCCTTCGCACCGAGCTGCCGGCGACAGCCGACGGCGGCTTCCTGCACCGCACCGCGCAGGGGCCGTTCTGGCCGATCGGCGCGGTGAGGTCCACCGGCCAGCCGATCGAGGTCACGGTGACCGCCAACGACCACTCCGGACTGCAGAAGCTGCTCGGGGTCGACCAGGCCGCCGACGTCGGCAACATCACCGCCGCGCAGCCCGAGAAGGCGCGCACGGTCCCGATCGCCCGCGCCTGCGACCAGTACGTCGACCACTACTTCGGGCCGGTGAAGCGTTGAGCACCCCCGGACGCGAAGCCGAGGAGGTGGCGACTTGAAGTTGGAGCCGCTCGGCGACGAGTTCGAGCAGGCGCGCAAGACGCTCCACGAGCTCGCCGAGAAGCGGATCGCCCCGGCGCGCAAGCCCGAGAACGAGATCTCGCTTCGCCAGACGCCGGGCGGCTTCGGGACGCCGTGGTTCTGGGACGACGGGGTCTTCACCCAGCTCCGGGTCGAGGGCGCCGAGCTGCTCACAGAGCGCGACGGTCAGATCGACCACGAGCGGCTCGAGGTCGATGACGACGCCGCGCACCAGCTCGCGTCCTGGTTCGAGTTCGGGTGCTCGGTCCTCGCCCGCCTCCAGCACGAGTGCGGCGAGGAGCTCGATCCCAGCGATCTGCGGCTCTGGCCCGAGCACTTCGACCTCGCCTTCGAAGCCGGCGTCGAAGACAAGGGGCAGCGCGCAGGCTACGGCGCCTCCCCGGGCGACCCCGATCACCCGCTCCCCTACATATACGTGACGCTCTGGGCGGGCAAGCGAGACGGCGAGCTCTGGAACGCGACCACCTTCCCCGGCGCCGAGCTCGGCTACGCGGAGCTGCTCGAGGCCGCCGACCAGCGTGCCGCGGCGATCGATTTCCTGCGCGTGCGGCTCCGCGAGCTGACCCGATAACGGCTCTCAATATCGGTTGCTTGGCGATCGCCGGGCCCGGGCGTAGGGTGCCGGCATGAGCTCGACCGCCCACATCCACGCCCACGACGTCCCGCTGCCGCCCGAGCGCCGGAAGACGCTCGTCGGCCGCGCCCAGCTGCTGGCCTGGATCGGGCTCGCCTGGCACGGGATCGAGGCCACCGTGGCGATCGTTGCGGGGATCGCGGCGGGCTCGGCCGCCCTGATCGGCTTTGGCGCCGACTCGGTGGTCGAGATGATCGCCGGCGTGGTGCTGCTGTGGCGCTTCGGCGGGGGCCGCGGCGAACAGGGGACCGCGGGATCGGCCGAGCGCCGCGCCCAGCAGCTGATCGCGGGCTCGTTCCTGCTGATCGCGGCCTACGTCGGCTTCGAGGCGGTCCGCGACCTCGCCGGCTCGCACCAGCCCGATGTGAGCTGGGTCGGGATCGGCCTCGCGCTGGTCACGCTGGCGACGATGCCGCTGCTCGCCGCCGCCAAGACCCGCGTCGCGCGCGAGCTTCACTCCTCGGCCGCGGCGAGCGAGTCGCGGCAGACGATCCTCTGCACCTACATGGCCGCGACCCTGCTCGCCGGCCTCGCCGCCAACGCCGCCTTCGGCTGGTGGTGGGCCGACCCGATCGCCGCCCTCGGGATCGCCGCCTTCGCGCTCTGGGAGGCCCGCAACTCCTGGCGCGGGCGTCAGTGCTGCGCTTAGCCGGCTAAAGCCCAGGGTCGGACTCGAACCGACGACCCCGTCCTTACGAGGGACGTGCTCTACCAACTGAGCTACCTGGGCGAAGGCGGTAATTCTAGGCGCAGGGGAAATCGACCGAGATGCTCTTGTTGCTCTGAGGTGGGCGATTGCGCGGGTAGGTGAGCCGAAGGCGGGTGTACTGGGCGTCGGTCGCGTTGCAGGCCTCCGACTCGGTGAGCACGAGCTTGGCGGGGAACCTGTCGTTGTCGAGGACCGCGACCCCGCGGCCGCGGCCGGTGCTGCTCGTCCACTCCTTCCAGCGGATCGCTTCGACGACCAGACCGCCGCCGGGGCAGGTGACGACGATGCTCTTCGGCTGGAAGACGGGGTTCTTGCACTTGGCCGGGAACAGGATCCTGACCGGCGTCGCTCCCTGCCCGCCCGCGCTCGAGGCGAGCGCCGCTGCGAGCGCCGCGCAGGCGGCGAGCGCGATCGTGAGCTTCACCCCGTGCAACCCACCCATCCTTACGGCTAGGGCGCGGTCTGCTCCGAGCAGGGGAACGGGTAGGACGTGCTGCTCTTGAACCCCTTCGGGCGCGCGTCGGGATAGATGAGCCGCAGCTTCGTGTAGTGGAGCGCGTTGTCGGAGCAGGTCTTCGCGGCGGTGAGGATCAGCTTCGCCGGGTAGCGGCCGGCCTTGCCGGTGCCGACGCCCATCTGGTTCGTCCACTGGCTCCACTGGATGTTCTTCACGATCACCCCGGCGTCGGCACAGGTGACTACGACGCTCTTCGGCTGGAAGACGCCGTTCTGGCACTTGCTCGGGAAGAGAATCCGCACCGGCGTCGTCGGCGTGGTCGGGGTCGTCGTCTGCCCCGCCGAGCTCGATGCGAGCACGCCGGCGAGCAACCCGAGGGCGACGACGGAAAGCGGTGCGATCTTCAAGCGCTGCACGCCTCCCACCATATCGGGGCTGTGGCCGCGATCCGGTCCGGGTCGGCGCCGCGCCGGAGCGCCATCCCGAAACTGTGAGCGACGCCGCGCACGGCGCGGCGCTTGACGCCGGCGCCCGGCTCGCCGAGCGCCGGGAAGCGCTCGAACTGCGCCAGCGCGAACTCCCAGGCCTCGACCTCCTCGAGCCAGCGCGGTTTCGAGTTGCGGTGGCCGAGTGCCTTGTGGCCGACCTCGTGCGCGATCACCGCGAAGCTGACCCCTCCGCGCGGCTCGGGGCCCTCGATCTCGGGTCGGTCGAGGTAGGCGCAGCCGGTCGTCGAGCTGCGCCAGCGCCGCACGGTGAGCCCGTGCTCGTCGATGATCGCCGCCGCCGCCGAGCGCCAGGGCTCGCGGCCGGGAACCCGGTGCAGTCGCGCCCTCACGCCGCGGATGTTCTAATCCGAATCGGACGAAGCGGAGTTGCCGGAGTTGCCCGACGCACCATCGGCCTCGGCACCGGCTCCCGCGCCCGAGTTCTCGGCGAACTTGTAGCCCACCCGGCGAACCGTGACAACGAGCTCGGGCTTCTGCGCGTCGCGTTCAACCTTCTGGCGGAGGTTGGAGATGTGGACGTCGCAGGCGCGAACGTCGCCGCGGAACTCGGTCTGCCAGAGCTCCTCCATGATCTGCTTGCGACTGAACACCTCGCCAGGCCGCTCGGCGAGCAGCCGCAGGACCTGGAACTCGGAGCGGGTCAGGTTGACGGGCTCGCCGCGGACCGTGACCAGATGGCGCGCGAGGTCGATGGTCACGTCGCCTGCGTCGATCGTCGCTCCTTCGGCGGGCGCCGCGCGGTCGAGGTCGCGGCGGCGAAGCTGGGCACGGACGCGGCCGAGCAGCTCACGGACCGAGAAGGGCTTGGTGACGTAATCGTCGGCTCCGACCTCGAGCCCGACGACCTTGTCGACCTCGGCGTCCTTGGCGGTGAGCAGGATGATCGGAACCGGGCTGCGGCTTCGCATCTCGCGGCAGAGGTCGAGCCCGCTGCGGCCCGGCATCATGATGTCGAGGATCAGCAGGTCGAACTCGGGACCGTCGAGCTTTGACTCGGCGTCGTTGCCATCGACGGCGAGCACGACCTCGAATCCCTCCTGTCCGAGCGCGTAGCCGACCGACTCGCGCACCGAGACCTCGTCGTCGGCGACCAGGATCCGCCCTGGGTCGGGAGGATTCATCTCAGGCCACCGGGGTCGGGCTCGGTTGCGGCTCTCGCAGGCGCACCCAGAAGGTGCTGCCGTGCTCGGGGGCCGACCGCACCCCGATCTCGCCGCCCATCACGTCCACCATCCGCTTTGCGATCGAGAGGCCGAGGCCGAAGCCCTCGCTCTCGAGCGATCCGCTTCCCCGGTAAAAGCGCTCGAAGACACGGTCCTGCTCCTCGGCGGGGATTCCGGTGCCTGTGTCTTCGACTTCGATCATCACCTCTCTTGCGGTCCGACGCTCGGCGCGCAGCGTAACGCGGCCGGGCGCGGGCGTGTTCTTGTAGGCATTGGTGAGCAGGCCGATCAGGACCTGGCGCAGCAGCCCCGGGTCGGCCTGGGCGACGAGCTCGGGCTCGACCTCGACCACGAGCTCGACCCCCTCGGGCGCGGTGATCGCCTCGGCGGCCTCCTCGGCGGCGAGCGCCACGTCGACTATCTCGGTCTCCGACTCGACCCCGGCCTCGACCCTGGCGAGCGTGAGCAGCGACTGCGTGAGCCGCGTCATCCGCTCGGCGTCGTCGGCGAGCCGGCCGAGAAAGTGCTCGCGGGCCTCGTCGTCGTCTTTGGCGCCGGCGCGCAGCACCTCGATCGCGCCCGAGATCCCGGCGAGCGGGTTGCGGAGCTCATGCGCGGCGTTGGAGACGAACTCGCGCTCGGCGAGCTCGCGGCGCAGCTCCTCGGTGCGGTCGCGGGCGACGAGCAGCACCGATCGCTCGGCGGGCACCCGGCGCGCCTGGACCGCGAAGACGCGGTCGCGCACCCGCAGCCACGCGTTCTCGGCCGAGCCGCGCTCGGCGGCCCGGTTGAGCGCCGACTGGATCTCCGGCAGCGGCTCGGTCCCCGAGATCAGCGCCGCCGCGGAGGGGTTCGAGAAACGGACGTCGTTGTCGGACCCGACCACGATCACCGCCTCGGTGAGGCCGTCGAGGATCGCCGAGAGGCGATCGCGCTCGGTCGCCAGCATGTTGAAGGTCTCGCGCAGCGCCTCGCGCATCGAGTCGAGCGCCCGGGCGAGGTCGCCAATCTCGTCGCGGCCCCCGATCGGCAGCGGCTCGTCGAAGCGGCCCTGGGCCATGCGGCCGGCGCTTTCGGCGAGGCGCTTGATGCGGGTCGCGATCAGGGTCGCAACCGCAAAGCCGAGCAGGATCGCCGCTGCGATCGCGAACGCGAGCGCCGTGAGACTGTCACCGCGCAGGTCCTCGATCGAGCGCCGTACCGCCGCCGGCGTCGTCGCCCGGGTCACCAGCGCCCCCGCGACCTCGTCGCCGACGTTGATCGGCGTCGCCAGAACCGTGACGTCATTGGGCAGGTCGGACTCGAAGACGCTTCCGCGCAGCGCCTGGTTGACCGCCGTCTCGACCCGGGGCAGCTCCTCGAAGGTGACCCCGCCGCTGCCGGTCTCGGGGGTGAGTAGGTTGCCTTCGCCGTCGACCACCCAGGCGTCGAGGTTCTCGGACTTGCCCGCCTGGAGCCGCTCGGGGACGTTGTTCGGGAAGGTCTCCTCGATCGAGTCGGCGAGGCGCACCGTGCGCCCGACCGCCAGCTCGGCCGAGCTCTCCGACAGCGTCCGCCCCGAGGAGTCGCGGACGATCAAATAGACCGCGGCGGCGGTCGTCAGCCCGACCGCAGCGAAGCAGACCCCGAGCCAGAGGCGCATCCCTATCCGCGGGCGTTTCTCGGTCGTCGGCAGACCGACGCGCGTTGCCATCTGAGCTTTTCTTAACACACGGCGCGGGGTCGCGCCGCGATCAGCTACCCAATATCTCCTCGAGGCGGTACCAGAGCGCGTCGAGGGCGAGCTCTTCGGAGACGTTCATCAGGCGAAGGCGGCGGCGTGTGTCGAGGACGAGCTCGAGCGCGGCGCCGGCCCGCTCGGGCTGCTCAGCGGCGAGTTCGCGGAACCACGCCGAGCACAGCGCGAGCGCGAGGTCGAGCGACTCGGTGCGCGCCCGGCGCTCGACCCTCTTCACCTGCTCGACCGCATCGCGCGGCAGCTTTCCGCTCCCGCGCCGCCCCGCGCCGACCTCTTTGAGCTCGTCGGTGGCGCGCTCGCCCGCCCGCGCCCCGGCCTCCTCGGCGCTCTCGAGCAGCGGCTTCCACGGCGAGGCGGCGGCGCTCACGGGGTCGGTCGCGGCGCGAGCCGCGGCCTCGGCGAGCGCGCGCAGCTCCCGTCCCTCGGTGGTGAGCAGCATCCGCGCAAGCTCGAGGTCTCCCCCGCTGAGGCGCGCGACCTCGGCCAGCTCGTCACCCTCGGCCTCGCCGGCGAGCCGCTCGGCAACCGCCTCCGCCGAGAGCGGCGCGAAGCTGACCGGCTGGCAGCGCGAGACGATCGTCTGCGCGATCGCCTCGGGCTCGGCGCAGAGCAGGATCAGGTGGGCGAAGGGGGCGGGCTCCTCGAGCGTCTTCAGGAGCGCGTTCTGGCTCTCCTCGCGTAGCGCGTCGGCGGCCTCGATCACGAACACCCGGTGCTCGCCCTCGAACGGGCGCATGCTCGCGGCGCGGATCACCGAGCCGCGGATCTCGTCGACCAGGTGCCAGGCTCCGGGCGGGCGCAGCCAGACCAGATCGGGGTGCGGCGAGGGCTCGGCGAGCGCGCGGGCGCGCGCCGATTCCGGATCCGGCGACCCGTCGGCGAGGATCTCGGCGGCGAAGGCGCGCGCGGCCGTCGCCTTGCCGGCGCCGCGCGGCCCCCGAAACAGATAGGCGTGCGAGGGCCCGGCGCCGAGCGCGGCGAGCAGCGCCGCACGCGCTCGCGGCTGGTCGGCGGTCGCCGCGGCGAGCGCATCGGGCGCGTCGGGGGCGACGATCTCAGCCACGAGCCGCCTCGACCTCCGCCATCACGCGCTCGTGGATTTCCTGCTTCGACCCACTCGCGTCGATCATCCGCACCCGCTCGGGCTCGGCCTGCGCGATCGCCTCATAGCCCGCCGCGACCCGCCGCTGGAACTCGACCCCCTCGGTCTCGAAGCGGTCACCCCCGCCGGCCCGCTCGAAGGCGGCCTCGGGATCGATCCGGAGCAGCAGCGTCACGTCAGGCCACAGGTTCCCGGTCGCCTGCTCGCAGAGCACCCGCACCGTCGCCATGCTGCGCTCGCGGCCGGCCCCCTGGTAGGCGATGCTCGAATCGCTGAACCGGTCGCAGACCACGTCGCGGCCGGCCTCGAGCGCCGGCGCGACCACTTCCTCGACCAGCTGCGCGCGTGCCGCACAGAACAGCATCAGCTCGGCCGTCCAGCCGAGCGGTACGCCCGGGTCGGTGAGCAGCTTGCGGATCGCCTCCGAGGCCGGAGTGCCGCCCGGCTCGCGGACCAGCACGGTGTCGTCGCCGAGCTGATCGGCGAGCAACTTGGCCTGCGTGGTCTTGCCCGAGCCGTCGATCCCCTCGAGCGAGATGAACAACCGCCACCCCTACTTCTTCGCGGTGGAGCCAGCCTTCGTGGCGGCGGTCTTCTTGGCGCCCTTCTTGGCACCGTTCTTCGAGGAGCGGGCGCGCTTGGTCTTCGTCGCCGAAGCTTGCCCGGCGATCTTCTTGGCCTCCTTGGCCGCTTCCTTCGGATCGGCCTCGGCGGCGCCGTTGGCCTTCGCCTTCTCGGCCTCCTCCTTGGCCTTCGCCTTCGCCTCCTTGGCGGCCTCGCGCTCGGCGCGCTTGCGCTTCATCTCCTCCATCGAGGGGCATTCGTCGTTGAAACAGAGCTTCCACGGGCGGCCCGGCTTGAACTTCTGGGTGACCGAGACCCGCGGGGTGCGGCCGCAGACCGTGCAGGTGTCCTCGAGCTTGTAGACGTCGTAGAAGCGCGGCTGCGGCATCGGGAAGGTCTGGTCGCAGGAGTCGGGGTCGCCCTCCTCGGCGTCCGCCCCCTTCCAGCCGGTGCAGCCGACGAACGACTTACCCGACTTGCGGGCGCGAATCACGCGCAGCATGTTCGGCGAGCCGTCCTCCTGCTTGCGGCCGGCCTCCTTGCAGACGATGCACGGGCCGAGCACGCGGTCCTCGTCCATGCCGCTCCAGACCAGCTTCGCGAACTTGCGCCAGGGCGCATCCTCGTCGTCGTTGTCGACATCCTCGCCCATCTCGTCGTAGGCCGAACGCAGCGCAAGGCGGCTGTCCTCGAGCACCTTGTGCTTGGTCATCTCGCCGGCGGCGATGCCATCCATCTCCGCCTCGAGCTCCGCGGTCATCTCCGAGGAAGCGATCCGAGGCATGTAGGTCTTGAAGCCCTCGTACATCGTCACCCCGGTCTCGCTCGGCTCGGGCGGGTTGCCGTGCACGTAGCCGCGGTAGTAGAGCTTCTGGATGATGTCGGCCCGGGTCGCCTTGGTCCCGAGGCCGCGCTCCTCCATCATCTCGATCAGCTTGCCCTGGCTGATCCGCCCGGGCGGCTGTGTCTCCTTCGAGATCAGCTCGGGCTCGCCCTCGAGATCGAGCTTCTGGCCCTCTTCGAGCTTCGGAATCTCCTCGTCGGAGGAGCGCGCGTAGGTGTAGATCCCCGCGTAGCCGGGATCGACGACGACCGAGCCGCGCACGAAGTAGTCCTCGGAGCCCGCCTTGATGTCGGCGCGCGTCGACTCGGTGATCATCGGCGGGCTGAAGGTGGCGAGGAAGCGGCGCGCGATCAGCTCGTAGACCTTGCGGTGGGCGTCGCTGCGCGCCTCGAGCCGCTTCGGATTGACGGCCTGGGTCGGGTAGATCGGCGGGTGGTCGGTGGTCTCCTTCTTGCCGCGGGTCGGCTCGAGCGGTTTGTCGAGCAGCCCCTTGGCGGCCTCGAACTCGGGGATCTTGACCAGCGCGGTGACGAGCTCCTTAGTGTCGAGCGACTTCGGATAGACGGTGTTGTCGGTTCGCGGATAGGAGACATAGCCGTCCATGTAGAGGTCCTCGGCGAGCCGCATCGCCCGCGCCGGGGTGATCCCGAGCCGGCTCGAGGCGTCGGTGGTGAACGCGGTGGTGTTGAGCGGGGTCGGCGGCTTGCGGGTGCTCTTCCGCGACTTGATCTCGGTGACGGTCCCGGGGCTCTTCGTCCCCTCGACCGCAGCCTTTGCCTCGTCCTGCTTCCAGAACTTGTCTGTCGAGTGGTGGGCCTCGAAGCTGCCCTCCGGGTTCGAGAATGTGGCGACGACCTCCCAGAAGGGCTCCGGCTTGTGGGCGCGGCGCTCGAGCTCGCGCTCGACGATCAGCCCGAGGGTCGGGCTCTGCACGCGTCCCACAGAGAGGAAGTTGGAGCCGAAGCGGCGGGTGGCGCGCGAGACCGCGCGGGTCAGGGTCGCGCCCCAGATCAGGTCGATGTCCTGGCGCGCGGCGCCGGCCTGGACGAGCGGCATCGAGAGCTCGTCGAGATCGCCGAAGGCGCGCTCGATCTCCTCCTTGGTGAGCGCCGAGTAGCGGGCCCGCTTGATCCCGCTGGCGCTGCCGTCCTCGGTCGCTTTTTCGAGCTCCGCACTTTGAAGCTTGGGGTTGGACTCGATGATCTCCGAGAGCGCCTCGTAGCCGATCAGCTCGCCCTCGCGGTCGAAGTCGGTCGCGATGATGATGTCGTCGGCGTCCTTGGCGACCTTCTGGATCGCCTTGACGACGTTCTTGTCGGTCGGCTGCTTGATCAGCGGCGCGTCGATCAGGTCGCGAGGGTTGATCTCCTGCCAGCTCTTGTACTCCTCGGGGAACGCCGGGTTCAAGACGTGGCCCTTGAGGCCGATCGTCATCTGATCGCCGTCCGAATCCGCCCAGGTGTAGTAGGGCACCTTGTAGCTCTTGTCCTCCTTGGCGCTGCCTCCGGAGAGGATCTCGGCGATTTTCTTGGCGCTGTTGTTCTTCTCGGTGACTATCAGTCGCATGAGCGGCGCGAGGGTAGCAGGGGCCTCAGAGCGCCCCAACAACTTCTGTCGAAGTGAGGATGCTGGGCCGATCCGTAGGATCGGCCCACTTGAAGGCCCTCGTCACAGGCGGAGCCGGGTTCATCGGCTCGCATCTCACCGACGCGCTGGTGGCGCGCGGCGACGAGGTTCTGGTGCTCGACGACCTCTCGACAGGTCGCCGCGAGAACCTCGCCGGCGCGCTCGAGGAAGGAGCGCGGCTGACCGAGCTCGACATCACCGATTCCGAGGCCGTGCTCGACGTCGCCGGCGATTTCTCCCCCGAAGCGGTCTTCCACCTCGCCGCCCAGATCGACATCCGCGTCTCGGTCGCCGATCCGGCCTTCGACGCGCGCCTGAACGTGGTCGGGACCGTGAACGCGCTCGAGGCGGCGCGGCGCGCGGGGGCGAAGCGCTTCGTCTTCGCCTCCACGGGTGGCGCGATCTACGGCGAGGGCGAGGGACGCGCGCTTCCCTTCGCCGAGGACGAGCGCTGCGAGCCCGATTCCCCCTACGGGCAGTCAAAGCTCGCGGGCGAGGGCTATCTCGACTTCTACCGCCGCGCGCACGGGCTCGACGCGGTCGCGCTGCGGCTCGGGAACGTCTACGGGCCGCGCCAGGACCCGCGCGGCGAGGCGGGAGTGATCGCGATCTTCGCGGGGCTGGCGCTCGAGGGAGGGCAGCCGACCGTGTTCGGCGACGGGCGCCAGACGCGGGACTACATATATGTAGGGGATGTCGCCGAGGCGATCCTCGCCGCCGCCGGCGCGCAGGCGGCGGGGCCGCTGAACGCGGGCACGGGAGTGGAGACCGACGTGCTGCGCCTCGTCGAGCTGATCGGCGCCCACGCAGGGCGAGACGACTTCGAGCCCCAGCCAGCCGATGCGCGCCCCGGCGAGGTGCAGCGGACCGCGCTCGACCCCGAGCGTGCCGAGAGCGAGCTCGGCTGGCGGGCGCAGGTCGGGCTCGAGGACGGGCTCGAGCGCACGCTCGCCGCGATCCGCGGCTAGGAAACCCGCATCAGGCGCGCGGCTAGGGCGGCGGGGTGCCGACGGCGGTCGGCGAGAGCTGCGCGGGGACCTCGACCGTGTAGAGCAGGCCGGCGGTCTTCCCCGGCTCGGCGGCGAAGGTGAGCGGCTCGGTCTCGATCCGCCTCCGGGTCGCGGTCGCGAGCAGCAGCGGGTCGCCGCTCGCCCCGGCGAGCTCGATCACCCGGTCCCAGACGCGGAAGTTGTCGGGCTGCAGCCGCGCTGCGTCGAGGACGAGCTCGCGCGCATGGGCGAAGTCGCCGAGCCGCGTCTGCAGGTCGGCGGCGACGAACAGCGCCGACTCGTCGAGCGGGTTGAGCTTGTGGGCGAACAGCGCCTCGGCGGCGGCGTCCTCGACCCGCGCTGTGTCGGCCTCGGCTTCGGAGGCGTCGCGCTGGGCCTGGAGCCGCTTGTCCTCGGCGATCGCCGGCAGCGCCGCCGAGCTCGCCATGACGACGGCGAGCACCGCCGCCGCGACCGCGACCGGGACCCCCCACTCGCGCTTCTCGGGGCCGGCGCCGTTGCCGTCCGGGCGCGGCACCGCCGCCAGTGCCAGCGCCCCGAGCGCCGGCAGCGTCACCGCCGGGATCTCCCAGTCCCAGTCATAGAGCGTGTGCACGGCCCAGGCGGCGGCCGCGGCGAGCAGCGCCACCCGCGCCGCGCGGTCGGCGCCGGTCGCGCTTCGCGTCGTCGAGACCGCGGCGGCGCCGAGCAGCGCCACCGCCGCGATCGCGAGCCCGGCGCCGATCAGCCCGCCCTCGGCGAGCATCTGCAGCGGAACGTCGTGGACCGAGCGCACCTGGGTCGCCTGCTCGCGGTAGCGGTCGTGAAGGAGAGGGAAGGAGCCCGCGCCCCAGCCCGCGATCGGGCGCTCCGACCAGGCCCCGGCGCCCTCCGACCACCAGGTCCAGCGGTTCGAGCCCGTCCCGGAGACGAGCCGCGCCGGGTCGAAGGAGTTCTGGACCGTCGGCGCCTTGAACCGCTCCCAGGCGTGCGAGACCGACCCGGTCAGCCCGCGGTCTGAGGCCGCGAGCCCGACCGTCCCGGCGAGCGCCCCGACCACGGCCAGCGCGGCGAGAGCCCGCCAGAGGCGCCCGGTGCGCTCCTCGCTCCAGGCGACGCGCTGCTCGGCGCCGAGCGCGAGCTTCGCGACCCCGGCGAGGGCAATGGCCGAGACGACGAGGATCGCGAACAGGATCAGCCCCTCTCCGCTCCGCTCGTCGGCCGGAATCCCGCTCACAGACAGCTGGTCGACCGAGAACGCGTAGGCGACCGCCGGCGCCGCGGCGAGCGCGCCGAGCGCCGCGACCCCGAGCCGGCGCTGGCGGTCGGGCCCGGCGGCGACCATCACCGCGACCGCGACAGCGAACGCCACCAGCGACCCGCGCGAGAGCGTCAGCGCGATCGCGACCAGCAGCACCTGGAGTGAGAGCAGCGCCGCGATCCGCAGCCGCGGCCGCCGGGAGCGATCGGCCGCGATCCAGATGCAGGCCGGCGTCGCCATCACGAGCAGCAGCCCGAGCGCGTTCCAATAGCCGAGCGGCGAGCGCAGGCGCGCGAGCAGCGAAGCGTGGTCGAGGTCGATCGGGCCGATCGAGACGGTCGGGAAGAGCTTGCCCCCGAGCGCGTAGAGCGCCACCGCCAGGCCGATGACGACGAACCCGGCAAGCGCGAGCTCGGGCGCGCGCCGCACCGAGGGCGCGGCGAGCAGGACGATGGCGGCGAAGGCCGCGTAGGCGAAGGCGCGGTTCGAGGCCAGCCAGCCCTCGTCGGGGGCGATCGACCAGCCGACGCTGAGCGCGCTGTAAAGCGCAAAGCCCGCCAGCACCCCAACACCTGTCCAGGCGAGCGGCGAGCGAGCCGGAACCAGCGCCCCGGCGGCGAGCCCGAGACCGGCGGCCAAGACCCCGGCGGCGATCGCCACCTGGAGGCGGCTCTCCTCGGGAATCGTGCTGCTCCCGTTCGCGAAAGCGGCGTAGGCGAGGCACGCGAGAGCGCCGATCAGCAGCCACCCCGCGTAGTCCGGAAGCCGTAGTTGTCGGGTGCCGGCGCCCTCCATCGGGCGGGCCACGATAAACGGTTGTCGGTTTGGCCCTTTCACAAACTGGCTACCCTGTCTCGAATGCTCACTTCGAGGAAGGGACTTCTCGCCGTGGCGGGGCTGGTGATCGCACTTGCCCTGCCCGCAGGCGCCTCTGGCGCCTCGATCGGCACGATCTACCGCGACTATTCGGCGGACGGCGCGATCGATCCCTGCAAGTACTCGGCCGCCGATCTTCAGGCCGCGCTCGGCGCCGTGCCGACCGACGTCCAGCAATACGACCCCCGCTTCGTCTCGGCGCTCAACCGCGCCCTCGAGGCGCGCTCGGCGGGAGCGTGCTCGAAGGGCGGCGCGAAAGGCTCGACCAGCTCGGGCGGCGGCGGCGCGGCGACCGGCACCGGGGTGCCGCCCAGCACGGGCGGCTCCGGCAGCGCGGTCGGCCCCTCGTCCGCTCCCGACGGCTCGCCCACCCCATCCGGGGCTCCGTCGAGCACCGCGGCCGTTCCGGTCTCCGAGACCGGCGGCGATCTCGATGACGAGGGCGGCTTCCCGCTCTGGCTCGGGATCCTCGGCGGGATGCTGGCGCTGGCGCTGATCGGCGGCGGCGGGCTCGTGCTCGGCCGCCGCCAGGGCTGGGGAACCGACCCGGGCACCGGCACCCAGGCCTGGGGCGACAGGCTTTCTCGATAAGCGCCCTCTCTAACCTCTAGTCGCAATGCCTGCTCAAGCGTTCGAGGGCACGCCGTGCGTCTGCCAGTTCCGCAAGGGGATCTGCGACCAGTCCTGCGTGCGCGACATGCTCGAGACCCCGTTTTACATGGCGGCGCTGAAGCTCAAGGGCCGCCGCTGCCTGGTCGTCGGAGGCGGCGAGGTCGGGCTCGAGAAGGTCGAGGGCCTGCTGCTCTGCGACGGCGACGTCACCGTGGTCGCCCCCGAGCTCACCGACGCGCTCGCAGGCTACGCGAGCGAGGGCTCGATCTCGTGGGAGCGGCGCGAGTTCCGCGACTCCGACCTCGACGGCGCCTTCCTCGCGATCGCGGCGACCAGCGACACCGACGTCAACATCGCCGTCTCCGAGGGCGCCGAGCGCCGCGCCGATGCTCGTCAACGTCGTCGACGTGCCGCCGCTCTGCAACTTCATCCTCCCCGCGATCGAGCGCTCGGGGCCGATCGCGATCGCGATCTCAACCGCCGGCGCCTCGCCGGCGCTCGCGAAGCGGATGCGCGACGAGATCGGCGAGCAGTTCGGCGAGCCCTATGCGCGGCTTGCGGTGATCCTCAACGACGCCCGCGGCTGGGCGAAGGGGACGCTGCCCACCTATCAGGACCGCAAGGAGTTCTTCGAGGGGATCGTCAACGGCGATCCCGATCCAGTCGAGCTGGTCCGTTCCGGGCGCGAGACCGAGGTCCTGGAGCTGATCGAGGACGCGAAGCGCCGCAGCGCCGACTCGGTCGCCAGCAAGGCGTAGTAACACACGGCTCAGCCCTCCGGCAGCGCGTAGATCGCGACCGCGGCGAAGTGCGCCGCCGCCGCGAAGATCACCAGCAGGTGGAAGATCTCGTGGTAGCCGAAGACGTGCGGGCGCGGGTCGGGGCGCTGGCGCGCGTAGATCACCGCGCCGACCGTGTAGAGGACGCCGCCGACCGCGATCAGGACGCCGGCTCCGAGTCCGGCATCGGAGACGATGCTCGGATAGGCGAGCGCGCCGATCCAACCGACGCCGATATAGACGAGCGCGGTCACCCACTTCGGTGCCTCGACCCAGATCAGCTCGACGACGATCCCGGCCAGCGCCCCGACCCAGACCGCGATCAGCAGCGCGTCGGCGAACGGCCCCTCGATCACCAGGGTCAGGAACGGGGTCACGGTGCCGGCGATCAGCAGGAAGATCATCGAGTGGTCCAGGCGGCGCATCCAGCGGCGCGCTGTCGGCCGCTTCCAGTTGACGCGGTGATAGAGGGCGCTCGTCCCGAGCAGCGCCGAGAGCGAGCCCGCGTAGATCGCGACCGCGGCGGTGGCCCGCCCGGAGTCGGCGGCGATCACCAGCGCCCCTCCCGCGATCAGCGAGACGAAGAACGCCCACTCGTGGGAGACACCGCGCAGGCGCGGCTTCACCTTCTCGACCATCTCGGCGGCCGTTTCCCTTGCCTGTCTTGCACGCTCTGCCACGCCTCGAAAGGGTAACCCTCCCTATCCTCATACGGTCGTGCCCACGACTGCTTCAACCAAGCCGGAGGCCGCCGGCCCGGAGGCGAACGGCGTCCGCACAACGGTGCTCCTGCCTGCCTACAACGAGGCGGCGGCGCTGCCGCAGGTGCTCGCCGACCTCGAGAGCCACCTCGACGATTCCTACGAGGTGATCGTGATCGACGACGGATCGACCGACGACACCGCCAAGGTCGCCGCCGAGCACGACTGCCGGCTTTTCAGGCACAAGGCCAACCAGGGCAAGGGGACCGCGATCCGCACCGGCCTCTCCCAGTCCCAGGGCGAGAACATCGTGATCATGGACGCCGACGCCACCTATCCGACGGAGTCGATCGAGGAGCTGGTCGGCGAGCTCTCAGACCACGACCTCGTCCGCGGCCACCGCGAGCGCCACGAGGACAACATGCCGCTCGTCAACCGCGTCGGCAACCGGATCTTCAACCGGCTGCTGAAGCTGAGCCACGGGCTCGAGGGCGGCGACCACCTCAGCGGTCTCTATGGGCTGCGCCGCGAGGCGATCGACCGGCTCGACCTGCAGGCCTCGGGATTCGACATCGAGGCCGAGATCGGGATCAAGGCCCAGGCCCGCGGCCTGCGGGTGGCGACGATCCCGATCGACTACCACGAGCGGCTCGGCGAGAAGAAGCTGAGCCCGTGGCGCGACGGCCTCGCGATCCTCGGCCGGGTGATCGTGCTGCTGCTGATCTACAACCCGTTTCTGACCTTCATCCTCCCGGGGCTCTTCCTGATGACGGTCTCGATCGCGGGCGCGATCTGGCTCAGCCAGGGACCGGCGGTGGTCACCGACTACCTCGGGCTCTCGATCCACAGCTTCATCGTCGCCGCGCTGGGCGTGCTCGCCGCCTTCCAGCTCGTCGTCTTCGGGATCGCCGCGTCTCTCTACGCACTCGGCGCCGGCCGCCCGCCCTCGCCGTGGCTGGTTCGGATCGCCTCGCAGAAGTTCCGCGTCGCGACGATCTGCCTCGGCGGGGTGATCCTGCTCGCATCGCTTGCGAAGCTGCTCCAGCTGACTATCTCCTGGGCGGGCGACGGCGTGTTCAGCGACACCCGCTCGCTCGTCCTCTCGACCACTTTCCTCGTCCTCGGCCTGCAGATCATGTCGGCGGCGCTCTTCATCTCGATCTTCGGCGGCCAGCTCCGCAACCCCGACGAGCACGAGCTCCGCGATGAGCACGAGCCCGCCGGTTGAGCTCGATGTCTCGGTAGTCGTCGTCAACTACAACGGCGCCGAGGACATCGCGGAGTGCCTCCAGGCGCTGGCCAAGGATCTCGAGGACGCGGGCGGCCCCGCCGCCGAGGTCCTGGTCGTCGACAACGCCTCGACCGACGACAGCGCCGGGCTCGCGGACCGTGCCGCCGTCTCCTCGGAGGGGGCGATCCGCGTTCTGCGCAGCCCCGAGAACCGCGGCTATGCCGGCGCGGTCAACTTCGCGCTCGAGGAGGCCCGAGGGCGCTTCGTCGCCGTTCTCAACATGGACGCGGTCGTCAGCCCCGGCTGGCTCGCACCGCTGGTCTCGTTCCTCGATCAGAACCCCGAGACCGGAGCGGTCTCGCCGCTGATCCTGCTCTACGACGACCCCGAGACGATCAACGCCGCCGGCCAGGACCTGAACGTGACCGGGCTCGGCTTCAACAAGTGGCTCGGCAAGCCCCGCGAGCGGGCCGGCACCGAGCCGTTCCGGACTTCGGGGCTGCACGGCGGCGCCTTCGTCGTCCGGCGCGAGATCCTCGACCGGCTCGGGGGCTGGGACGAGACCGGCTTCCTCTACTCCGAAGACGTGCAGCTCTCCTCGCTTCTGCAGCTGATCGGCGCCGACGTCCACTGCGTCCCGGCCTCGACCGTGCGCCACAAGTACGAGCTGACGATGAACGCCGACAAGCTCTTCCTGCTCGAGCGCAACCGCGGCTACATGATCCGCGCCGACATGAAGCGGGGCACGCGGCTGGCGCTCGCTCCGCTGTTCGCCTTCACCGGGGCGATGATGTGGGGGTACTGCCTGCTCAAGGGGCGCGAGTTCCTCAGTGCCAAGCGCCGCACCTACGGCTGGGTGCGCGAGCAGGGCGACGCGATCGAGCGGCGGCGGGCGCTCGTCGAGGCCAACCGCCGGCGCTCGGACCGGCAGGTGCTGCGGCGGCTGCGCTGGGGATACGCCTGGGATCAGTTCCTGACCCTGGGCCGCGAGCGCTAGGGTCAGCTCCGTGGAGCTGGAGGGAAAGCTCGCCGTCGTCACCGGCGCCTCGAGCGGGATCGGCGCCGAGATCGCGCGGACGCTCGCCGGCCGCGGCACCGATCTGATCCTCGTCGCCCGCGGGCGCGAGGCACTCGAGGAGCTTGCCTCCGAGCTCGGGAGGGCAGACGCGATGCCGGCGGACCTCTCCGACACCGCCGATGTCGACCGGCTCGCCGCCGAGCTGCTCGCCGGCCCCGGCGCCCCGGACCTGCTCGTCAACAACGCCGGCGCCGGGCGCTGGCGCGCGGTCGACGAGAACGACCCCGGTGAGGCGACCGACCAGATGGCGCTCCCCTACCTCGCCGCCTTCGAGCTCACCCGCGCGCTGCTGCCGGCGATGATCGAGCGCGGCTCGGGGCGGATCCTCAACATGACCTCGCTCGCCGCCTACTCCTACATCCCGGGCGCGGCCGGCTACGGGACCGCGCGCTGGGCGATGCGCGCCTTCAGCTCGCACCTGCGCGCCGACCTGCGCGGCACCGGGGTCGGGGTGACGCTGATGGCCCCCGCCGAGGTCGACTCGCCCTACTTCGACAACAACCCGGGATCGCGGGAGCGGATCCCGCGCGTCGCGAGGCTGTTCGGCAAGCCGCTCACCGAGGAGCAGGTCGCCGAGCACGCCGTGCGCGCCGTCGAGCGCGAGAAGCGAGAGCTGATCGTCCCATGGCGGGCGCGGCTCATGGTCCGGACCACGCCCCCGGCGCTGATGCGGGCGCTGGTCGGCGGGACCGGCTGGAAGCGCTAGGCGCCGGGCTGGTTGCCGGCGGAGGTGAGCTCGACCGGCAGCGGTCCGAGCTCGAGAATGCTCGCCATGTCGCGCGCCTCCTCGAGGCTCAGATCGCCGGTGATCGTGGCCCCGTTCTCCGCGCTGATCGGCTCGCTGACGCTCGGCATCGAGACCACCTCGCCGTCGAAGACGATCGTGAAGCTGCCGCCGCTCTCGGCGACCGCCGTGGTCAGCGCCTCGAACTTCTTCGCGCCCTCCGCCGTGAAGTCGAATGAGACCGAGGGCATGCCGGTCGCCGGATCCGGTCCCTGGCTCGGGTTCTCGATGTCCTCGTTGGTGAGCGCCGGCGCTCCCTGGCCGGGATCCCCTTCGTAGAACTCGAGGATGCCGGACTGGGCCAGCTTCTCCGCCCGCGCGGCGCCGTCCTGGCCGGCGACGCTGATCCGAAGGGCGTCGGCGCCCTCGCGACCGATTCCGGTCAGCTCAGTCGCGGTCTCCTGGGCGCGCTCGCAGATGATCTCGATCGTCTCTTCGACGTCGGCGTCGCTCGCCGGTCCGCCGCCCTCGGCCGTGATCGTGAATACAACCCCGGTCTTCGCCTCGGTGGCCGGGGTCTTCGGGCACTCCGCCTTGGTCTCGAGCGGCGCCTGCTCGGCCGGGTTCTCCTCGGCCGGGTCGTCGTCGCCGCCACAGGCCGGCAGCGCGAGCGCTCCCGCGAGTGCAACAGAGGCCGCTGCTCTGTCGAGTCCGCTAAGCACGGTGTGAGCCTATGTCTACCCCTTTCCCAGAGATACACTCTTCGAGTCGATGAAGCGAAGGTACGTATTGACCGGCCTCGGGCTCGTCGCAGCGATTGCGCTGATCTCAACGGCGATCGCCGGCCCGATCGGCGACAACGGCCCCTCCGCCACGAGCACGGCGAAGAAGGGCAAGCGCGGTCCAGCGGGACCTGCGGGTCCGGCCGGGCCCCAGGGACAGCAGGGGCCCCAGGGACAGCAGGGGCCCCAGGGCATCCCGGGTACTCCGGGCACGACCGAACCGGCCGAGTACGCCTACATCTACAACACCAGCGCAGCCTCAATCCCGATCGAAGGCGACATCTCCTTCGATTCGAACGGCATCCTCACCGGGATCACCCATGCCCCTGGCGCCAGCGCCATCACCATCACCAACGCGGGTATCTACCAGGTCAGCTTCTCGGTCTCTGGTGTCGAGCCGAACCAGTTCGCGGTCTACCTGAACGGGACCCTGGTCCCAGGCTCGACCTACGGCTCCGGCGCCGGCACCCAGCAGAACAACGGCCAGGTGATCTTCCCGTTCGCGGCTGGAGATGTGCTCTCGATCAGGAACCACTCGTCGGCCGCGGCGGTCACGCTGCAGACTCCCGCCGGAGGGACGCAGCCCAACACGAACGCTTCCGTCACGATCGAAAAACTGGACTAGCATCGTCGCGGCGGCGGGTCTGGTACCGCTATATGTAGCGTGCGATATTTTCGCCAGCTACTAGCACCAGTACACTGCAGGCATGGAGTGTCCATCCTGCAACTCCCCGACCCGGGTGCTTGAGAGCCGCCGCGCCGAGCACGGCGCCGCGGTCCGCCGCCGCCGCCACTGCGAGCAGTGCGGCGAGCGCTTCACCACCTACGAGCGCCGCGAGGCCGAGCCGAGCTGGGTAGCGAAGCGCGACGGCTCGCGCCAGCGCTTTGACCCGGCGAAGCTGCGCACCGCGCTCGCCCGCGCCACGCACAAGCGCGACGTCAGCACCGCCGACGTCGAGAAGATCGTGGCCTCGATCGGGCGCGAGATCGAAGAGGCCGGCGGCGAGCTCTCCTCCGAGCAGGTCCGCCACCTCTGCCTCGAGGGGCTCGGCGAGATCGACACCGGCGCCTACCTCCAGTTCGCCGGTGTCGCGCTCGATGACCCCGACTCGATCCGCGAGGTCCTCGCCTCCGCCAGTTTCACCAAAAAACCCCGCAAACAACGGACTTCGAAGCGGAGCGGTTCCATCCGAACCAAAGAGGAAGCTCAACGGCCCAGTACAAGAACTGCAAAGAGCCGATGAGAGGAGACGGAAAGATGGCAAAGACGACGAGGGCACCGAGGGCCGACACCAGGGGCCTCGCCATCGAACGCCGCTTCTCGACCGAGGGCATCCACCCCTTCGACGAGCTCGAGTGGGAGACCCGCGACGCCGTGATCGGTGATCCCGCCGATCCGGCCTTCGAGCAGCGCGGGGTCGAGTTCCCGAAGACCTGGTCGCAGAACGCGACCAACATCGTCGCCCAGAAATACTTCCGCGGCCGCCCCGACACGCCCGAGCGCGAGACCTCGGTCAAGCAGATGGTCTCCCGGGTCGCCGGGCGGATCGCCGAGCGCGGCCGCGCCGCCGGCTACTTCGCCACCGATGCCGACGGCGACGCCTTCGAGGCCGAGCTGACCTCGATCCTCGTCAACCAGAAGGCCGCCTTCAACTCGCCGGTCTGGTTCAACGTCGGCTGGAAGAAGGACGGCGAGGAGCAGGCTTCGGCGTGCTTCATCCTCTCGGTCGAGGACGACATGGAGTCGATCCTCGACTGGAACACGAAGGAAGGGATCATCTTCAAGGGCGGCTCGGGCTCGGGGATCAACCTCTCGAAGATCCGCGGCTCGATGGAGCATCTCGCCAAGGGCGGGATCGCCTCGGGCCCGGTCAGCTTCATGCGCGGCGCCGACTCCTGGGCCGGCGCGATCAAGTCGGGCGGCGGAACCCGCCGCGCGGCGAAGATGGTCGTGCTCGACGTCGACCATCCCGACATCGAAAGGTTCATCTGGTGCAAGGCGGACGAGGAGCAGAAGGCCGAGGCCCTGAAGCAGGCCGGCTTCGACATGCGCCTCGACTCCGACGCCTTCGCCTCGGTCCAGTACCAGAACGCCAATAACTCGGTCCGTGTCAGCGACCAGTTCATGGAGGCTGTCGAGACCGACGGCCAGTGGGAGCTCACCGCCCGCACGACCGGCGAGGCGATCAAGGAGCTGCCGGCGCGCAAGCTGATGGGAGAGATCGCCGACGCCGCCTGGCGCTGCGCCGATCCCGGCGTCCAGTACGACACCGTGATCAACGACTGGCACACCTGCCCGGAGTCGGGGCGGATCAACGCCTCGAACCCGTGCAGCGAGTACATGCACGTCGACGACTCGGCCTGCAACCTCGCCTCGCTCAACCTGATGCGGTTCCGAAACGAGGACGGCAGCTTCAACACAGACGACTTCGTCCACGCCGTTGACATCGTCTTCCTCGCCCAGGAGATCCTGGTCGGCTTCTCGAGCTACCCGACCGAGGAGATCACCCGCAACGCGCGGGCCTTCCGCCAGCTCGGGCTCGGCTACGCGAATCTCGGCGCGCTGCTGATGGCCGACGGCGTCCCCTACGACTCCGACGAGGGCCGCGCCACCGCAGCGGCGATCACGGCGCTGATGACCGGGCGCGGCTACCGCCGCTCGGCCGAGGTCGCCGCCGCGATCGGCCCCTACGACGAGTACGACAAGAACCGCGAGCCGCACAACAAGGTGATGCGGATGCACCGCGACGCCGCCTATGAGATCTCCGACGGCTTCGTCGAGGAGCCGCTGCTGAGCGCGGCGCGCGAGACCTGGGAGGACGCGGTCGAGTTCGGCGAGCGCCACGGCTACCGCAACGCCCAGGCCACTGTCCTCGCCCCCACCGGGACGATCAGCTTCCTGATGGACTGCGACACGACCGGGATCGAGCCCGACTTCTCGCTCGTCAAGTTCAAGGAGCTCGTCGGCGGCGGCCAGATGACGATCGTCAACAAGTCGGTCCCGCTGGCTCTCCGCACGCTCGACTACTCCGACCAGGAGGTCGAGCAGATCGAGGCTCACATCGCGGCCGAGTCGACGATCATCGGCGCGCCGGGGCTCAAGGACGAGCACCTCGCGGTATTCGACGTCGCGGTCGGCGAGCGCGCGATCTCGCACACCGGCCACATCGACATGATGGCCGCGACCCAGCCGTTCATCTCCGGCGCGATCTCGAAGACGGTCAACCTGCCCGAGACCGCGACGGTCGAGGACATCGCCGACGCCTACACGCGTGGCTGGAAGGGCGGGCTGAAGGCGCTCGCGATCTACCGCGACGGCTCGAAGACCGCGCAGGCGCTGCGCACCGACGCCCAGGACGAAAAGGATCCGCGGCGCCCGACGAGGCCGCCTCACCCGCGCAGCCGGTGCGCCGCAAGATGCCGCGTCGAGCGCGAGTCGATCACCCACAAGTTCAACATCGCCGGCCACGAGGGCTACATCACCGCCGGCAAGTACGAGGACGGCCAGCTCGGCGAGATCTTCCTCACCGACATCGGCAAGGAGGGCTCGACGATGCGCGGCCTCATGAACGCGTTCGCAACCGCGATCTCGCTGGGCTTGCAGTACGGAGTCCCGCTAGAAGTCTTCGTGCGCAAGTTCAGCTACATGCGCTTCGAGCCCGAGGGGATCACCCGCAACCCCGAGATCCCGTTCGCGAAGTCGCTGCCCGACTACCTCATGCGCTGGCTCGGCAGCCGCTTCATCGAAGACACCCAGGTGCTCGAGGACCTCGGCATCCTCACCGACGAGATCCGCGCCAAGCGCGAGGCCCAGCAGGCGCTGCCGCTCGAGGAGACCAATGGCGGCAATGGCGGACAACGGCGGCAACGGCCACTCGACCGAGGGCAACGGCAACGGCGCCGCGAAGCCCGAGGGCGAGACGCAGCCGGCCACCGAGGCGCTCACCGACACCCCGCCGGTCGTCCCGGCGAAGATGGAGGGCCTCGACCTCGGCCCCGCCTGCGACCAGTGCGGCGGCATGATGCAGCGCACGGGCTCGTGCTACACGTGCTCGAGCTGCGGCAACAACACCGGCTGCGGCTAGCTGTAGTTCCTAACCAGGTTGTTCCTGTAGCTCGGCGTGCTGCGGCGGGGATCGGTGCGCCAGAAAAGAAGCAAGTGCACAAGTAGTACGCTGTCCCCCAACGCAGGGCTACTGGGAATGGGGAACTGTGAACGCGAGACTTCGAATAGTCGGAATCCTGGGGACCTTTGCGCTGCTCGCTTCTGCCGCGCCGGCGAGTGCGGTGACGATCACGAACCTGAACCTCACGGGAGTGGATGAGGCCGCCAACGACCTCTCCTGCTCGCTGCGCAACGCGGTCGAGATTCACAATGACAACACGGCCGTAGGCAATGAGACCGCATGCATGGTTACTGGTTCCTTCGGCGAGGCCACGGACACAATCGAGCTTCCTTCCGGGGTCACCCAGTCGCTCGTCGGCGCCGCAGGTGACGACGCCAACGTGAGCGGCGATCTCGACCTCAACGTCAGCGCCCCCGTCGGAAACCTTGCGATCAGTGGTGTCGCCGGCAGCCCTGCGGAGACGATCGACGCGAATGGCGCCACCACCCTCGATCGTGCCCTGCATGTGAACACCGCCGGCGGTTCGCTGACCCTCAATGACCTCACCGTGACCGACGGGAATGTCGCGGGCCTCGGCGGCGGGATCTCTTCACTCGGGGCTTTGACGCTGAATGACTCGCATGTGACCCTCAATTCCACCACGGGCGGCAACGTCGGCGGGGGGATCTCGAACACAGGCGGGACGGTGATCATGAACGGGTCCACCGTCGACTTCAACACTTCGTCGGGCAGCGGTGGAGGGATCAATCTCAACACCTCCCCCCTGACCCTCAGCGGCGACAGCCAAATCGACGACAACGTCGCCGGGGGCTCCGGTGGCGGCATACGCGTCTCAGCCGGCGACAGCGATATCAACCTCAACCCCGGCACCTCGGTCTCGGGAAACGACGCGGTCGGCGACGGTGGCGGAATCCGCCGGGAGGCCGCGGCCCCGGGCACTGACATGAACGTCATCGGGGCTACGATCGTCGGCAATCAGGTGGGGGAGGGGGCTGGGACGAGCGCGGAGGGGGGAGGGATCTCGTGGCTCAACGGGCAGCTCGTGATAACGGGGGCGACCGTGGCGCAGAACACCGTTGCCGCGAACTCCATCCAAGGTGCCGGCATCGACTCCCTCACCTCGGTGGCTCCCGGCCTGACGATCAGCGGGAGCGAGATCAACGGCAACATCGCAACCGTCGAGGACAACGCGACCGTGCAGGTGCAGAGCGGCGGGGGGATCAACGTCGGCGGTTCGGGGGCGTCGCCGACGATTACGGATTCGACGATCTCCGGCAATCAGGTCAACTCGACCCTCGAGACCGGAGACAATCCGCGCGGCGCCGGCATCTACTTCGCCGGCACCGGCACCCTCGACCTGCTCTCCAGCACAGTGACCGCGAACGCGCTCATCGGCGGGGCCGGTCAGGAGGGCGCCGGCCTCAACGCCGAGGGACAGACCGGACCGACCCTAATCCTCAATTCGACCCTGGCCGACAATAGCGCCAGCGGCGGTACGGGCGGCGCGATCTCGATCGAGACGGATGCAACCGACACGCTGCTGATCGTGCAGTCGACGATCGTCGCCAACGTCGCCGGCACCGCGCCCGCTCTCCACGTTCCCAGCGCCACCGACTACACGCTCCGCGGCACCTTGATCCGGGATGGCCTGGGCGCCTGCTCGCCGATCCTGACCACCAACAGCTACAACGTTGACGTGGGCACGAGCTGCATCGGGGCGGGCGACGACAACGATTTCGAGGGCATTCCGGCGGTCGTGGGCCCGCTCGCCGACAATGGCGGCCCCACCCAGACGATGGCGCTCACCGGGCCGCCGGTGCTGATCGACGGTGTCCCGGCCAGCACCGAGTGCAACAACCTCGATGGCGCAACGGACCTGGTTGTCGACCAACGTGTGGCGCCGCGGCCCTTTGACAGCGATGGGGACCTGACCAGCAACTGCGAGCCGGGCGCTTATGAGCTGCTCCCCTGCGAGGGGCTCGGAGCGACGATTTGGGGAACCAGCGGCGGTGAGACCATCGCCGGGACCGGAGGCGCTGACGTGATCGCCGGTTTCGGTGGCAACGACGACATAAATGGGCTCGGAGGCGCCGACGTGATCTGCGGCGGCGACGGCTTCGACCAGATCCTCGGGGGCGCGGGCGACGCGGCCAACGACACGCTCTACGGCGGCGGCGATCTCGACAGCGTCTCCTACGCCGACCTTCCGCTCAATGCCCAGGCGATCGTGAACCTGGACGCGGGGACCGCATCGGGCCCGAGCGGGTTCGTCGGCAGCGACCTGCTGTCGCAGTTCGAGGACATCCAGGGCTCGGACGGCGGCGACCAGCTGATCGGCGACGGCGGCCAGAACACGATCAGCGGCGGCCAGGGGAACGACGTCCTCGACGGCAAGGGCGATGACGACGCCCTCGACGGTGATCTGGGAACGAACACGGCTCTCTTCAGCCTCGCAACCGGGGTGAATGCCTCGACTACCGGTTCGATCGGGCAGGGAAACGACACCCTGGCCGACATCCAGAACCTGAGCGGCAGCTCCCAGAACGACGTCCTCACGGGTGACAGCGGTGTTAACCAGCTCCTTGGAGGTGGCGGCGAGGACAACCTCGACGGGCGGGGGGGCGACGATCTGCTCGACGGCGGTGCTGATGACGACCTGGCCAGGTTCAACAACCTCGCCCCCGGCGTTAACGCCAACCTGCTGACCGGCATCGCCACCGGGGGGCAGGCCACCACCCAGGACACGCTGGTCGATATCCAGGACCTGACGGGGTCGATTTCCGCTGCGAACACGCTGACCGGGAACAACGAGGGCAACCAGCTCATCGGCGGCAACCTCGGCGACACGCTCACCGGCAACGGCGGGTCGGATCTGGTGGTGGCCGGGATCGGCCCCGACAGCCTCTTCCTCCGTGACGGGGTCAGCGACACCGCATCGTGCGGCGCCGACAACCCCGGAGATGTCGACACGGTTCAGGCCGACCAGGCGGGAGTCGATCTGCTCGATCCCGACTGCGCCGCTCCCGACATCCTCGACTTCTTCGTCCTCCCGCCGACCCCGAATCCGCCGGCGACCCCGAATCCCCCGGCGGCCTCGAATCCGCCGGCGACCCCGGGCCAGTCTCAGCCCGTACCCGTCAAGTGCAAGAAGGGCTCGAAGCCGAAGACGGTCAAGGGCAAGAAGAAGTGCGTGAAGAAGAAAAAGAAGTAGCGATGGACTCCCCCGTGTCTACGAGTTGGGAGGCCGGATGAAGAAGGGGAAGGTCCGGGGTTTCGGAGTCGCAGGGCTCTTGGCGTGCGCGGTGTTGGCCGCCACGGCGGCACCGGCCGGGGCGGTCCAGGGCGCCATCACGGTCCTTCCGTCGCCGACCTACACGGTCGGAGTCCCGGCGTCGACGCGGATCGTGGTCCAGGAAACCGACGCCGGCGTCGGCGACGCCACCGACGTGTCGGGGATCGAGCTCTACGCCGGGTGCACGTCCTTCGGGCAAGACTGCGACGGCCTGACCGACCTCGATCCCGGTTTCGGCTTCGGCCCCGTCGGCGTGGGAGACGGTGAGGGGACGATTACGCCAGGCGAAGCCTGCACCGGAACCTGGACCATCAGCCAGAACTTCACACCCGGCACCTTTTTGCTCATGGGCCCGAATGCGGTCGTAGGCCTCGGATCCGGCGCGAGCTGCTCGATCACCTTCGCGGGGACGGCGTTGCGGCTACCGGCAGTCGATGCCCACCTCCCGACCCCCGGCCTGCAGACCGTTTTTCACGCCCAAGCCTTTTTCAGCGGCGGCGTGGACACCAGGCGCGACTTCAGCCAGACGACGGTGAACCCGGCGCCGCTGGTGCCGGCCGCGGCGACGATTCCCACCACCGCGGCCGCCGGCCCGACCGGCCAGCGCAACACCGCGCTCGCGGCCTGCAAGAAGAAGCGCTCGAAGAAAAAGCGCAAGAAGTGCCGCAAGGCAGCCCTTGCGCTGCCGGCCTAGCTGACTTTCGGCGGCTCGGGTCAATAGGATTTGCGGCACTCAACAGAGGCAGTTGAGATGCCCAAAGCAGACGACCAGCAGCCCAGCAAAGAGCACGGCGAAGTACTGACAGCGATCTCCGATGGCTTGGTCGCTCTGCTCAAGGAGTACTACGGCGTCGGCCCGACGCAGACCAAGACCTATTACTACGACGACCTCGTCGTGTGTGTGCTGCGCGGCGGATTCACACGGGTCGAGAAGACGCTCTTCGACGGCGGCCGCAGTAACGCGGTGATCGAGCAGCGGCTTGCGTTCCAGGAGGTGATGCGCCAGCGTTTCGAGGCGGTGGTCCAGGCCGCCACCGGGCGCCCCGTGATCGGGTTCATGAGCGGAAACCAGCAGGACCCCGACATGATCTGCGAGGTGTTCGTGCTCAGCCCGACCGACCTGGTCGAGGAGGCTGAAGCCCGCGCCGCCGGCGAGTCCGTGGCCGGTCCCTCCGCGGACTGATCGACAAGCTTCGTCGCTCACCGCTTGCAACCGTCTCGGCGACGGAGTACCTTGGGTCCAGGAGGGCATTCGCCCCGAGGTTCGGTTCGCCGCGAAAATCGCTGACTGAGCAACGCCGCCTGACTTCCTGAGTCCCCCAACTGGCGACCCACGGAGGTCACGGACGATGCAGTCGCTGCACCAACCGAACGCCGCGCACAAGGCGATCACCGTGATCGGTATGGGCCTGCCGTTTGCCGGCCTCATCGTCGCGATCGTCCTGCTGTGGAACCGCTATGTCGGCCCGATGGAGCTGGCCCTGCTGTTCGGCTTCTACGCGATCACGATGATCGGGATCACGGTCGGCTACCACCGCCTCTTCACCCATCGGGCCTTCGAGAGCGGCCCCGTCGTCCGCTACACCCTGGCCGTGTTCGGCTCGCTGGCGGTCGAGGGCTCGGTGATCAAGTGGGCCGCCGACCATCGCCAGCACCACACCTTCGCCGACGACGAGGGCGACCCGCACTCACCACATGGGTATGGCGATGGCGCGATCGGCGCGCTCAAGGGCCTCTGGCACGCTCACATGGGCTGGCTGTTCAGCACCGCGGGCCGCTCGGACCGGGAGCGCTTCGCCCCCGATCTGATGGACGACCCCGGCCTTCGCGCGCTCGACCGCCGCGAAGGCCTGTTTCTGCTCGCTACGTTGGTGCTCCCCTTCGGCCTCGGCTACGCGATCACGGGGACCCTGGAGGGCGCCCTGCTCGGCCTGCTCTGGGGCGGCCTGGTGCGGATCTTCATCTGCCACCACCTCACCTTCTCGATCAACTCGATCTGCCACTACTTCGGCCGCAGGCGTTTCGAGACCAACGAGCAGTCGGGCAACGTCTCCTGGCTCGCGGTCGCCACATTCGGCGAGGCCTGGCACCACAACCACCACGCCTTCCCCACCTCCGCCTTTCACGGCTTGCGCCGCCGCGAGATTGACCCCGGCGGCCTCGTGATCCTGGCGCTCGAGCGCCTCGGCCTCGTCTGGGACGTCGTCCGGATCAGCCCCGAGCGCCAGGCAGCCAAGGCGATCGAACAGTCGCCCGCCGGCCCCCCTCAGCAGCTGAGCCCGGCGCCCTAGCCCTTTCCCCAGCGGCGGCGCAGCCCGGGCCAGTGGGTGGTCCCGGGCGGCGTTGCGCCGCTCACGTGTCGGGGTAGCAGTCGAAGTCGGAGTTGCGGTACGAGTCGACGCCGTTGATCCCGGTGCGAACGACGGTCTCGATCCAGTCGCACCAGTACGGACCGTCCGGGGGCGGGGGCGGGTAGTCCTCGTGGTTCCAGGCCAGGCAGTCCCAGCGGTAGGTCGTCACCTGTATGCAGCCGTCGATGCCCCAGCCGTCGGCGTAGGGATCGATCAGGTACTCGTAGTAGGCGGCGTCGAGGGCGGCGTTCTCGGCTTCGGCCTGGGTCAGCGGTAGCGGCTGCGCCACCGGCGCCGGCGCCGGCACCACCGGGATCGGGATGGTCGGCAGCGACGAGGTCGCCTGCTTACGCTTGCACTTCTTCTTCTTTTTCCCTTTGCACTTCTTCTTCGCCACCTCGGCGAGCGAATGCGCCTCGCGGCGCTCATCTGCCTGCGCGACAGGCGCGGCCACGAGCGCGAGGGCAACGATCGAGATCAACGCAACGGGTCTGATCGACATGGGGTACTCCTCCTCCTTAAGCAATTTACAACTTGGGGCAGGGATGGGGTCGCCGCGCAGGGGGCGGTCCTGACAGATCAGCCTTGGGCGCGCTTTGACCAGTAGCGGTGCAGCCCGGGCCAGTGGGTCTCGGGCGGCGCCGCCTGCTCGAACGACCTGAAGGTCTGCTCGTCCTCGCATGAGGCCCGCATCTCGTCGCGGACCCGCGTCTCGAACGCCTCGGCCTCGAGCTCGCGGGCCAGCTCGGCCTGCTCGCGAAGCCGCTCGCGCATCCGCGCCATGTGGGCGGCTGGATCGTCGATCGCGCCGAAGTGGGTGATGCCGAGGCTCTGGGGCGACCACTCGAGGATCGCGTCGATCGAGCGCTCCCAGGCCTCGATGTCGATGTCGGGCGGCGGCGTAGGCGGCAGGAGGAAATCCGACGGCGGCACCTGGCAGCCGGCCATGTCGCCGACGAAGGCGCGGCCGCTGTCGGCGTGGAAGTAGGAGACGTGGTGGGAGGCGTGGCCGGGCGTGTAGGCGACACGGAACCCCTCGACCTCCTCCCCGCCCGCAAGCGCGGTCACGTTCCGCTCGGGGACCGGCAGCACCTCGCCCCAGAGCCGCTCCATGTCATCGCCGTAGAGCTTCGTCGCGCTGGCGAGCAGCTTCGAAGGGTCGATCAGGTGCGGGGCGCCGCGCTCGTGCACGTACACGGGAAGCTCGGGCCAGCGCTTCACAAGCGCCCCGGTCGCCCCCGCGTGGTCGAGGTGGATGTGGGTGAGCAGCAGCCCGCGCGGCTGCTCGCCCCCGAGCGCCTCGACCAGGTTCGCGCAGGACTCCTCGGGCCCGGGGTCGACCAGGAACCCGTCGAGCTCCCAGCAGCCGATCACCTTCTCGGTGCCGAGGTGCTTGACGTCGATCAGCCGCATCGAGCCGGAGAGGATCGCATCCCCTGTGGTAGACAGCACGCATGCTCGACCACCTTGGAGTGAACGTCAGTGACCTCGAGCGCTCGAAGGCCTTCTACGAGACCGCGCTCGAGCCGCTCGGCTATTCGTTCTTCGGCCAGTTCGAGAACGCGATCGGCTTCCAGCGGGATAACAAGCCGAACTTCTGGATCCGCGAAGCGGCCGAAACCGCGCCGGCGCATTTCGCCTTCTACACGAAGGAGCGCGCCACCGTCGATGCCTTCCACGAGGCGGCCACGAAGGCCGGCGGCACCGACAACGGCGGCCCTGGGGTGCGCGAGATCTACCACCCGAACTACTACGGCGCCTTCGTCCTCGACCCCGACGGCCACAACGTCGAGGCGGTCTGCCATAGGCCTGCCGAGGACGCGGACTGATGCGCCGGCTCATGCTCACCGGGATCCTGGCGCTCCTGCTGGTGGCCCCCGCCGCGGCGACGGGCGCCGGCAAGGTCCTCGACATGTACTGCAGCCCCGAGTCCGGGGACGTCTGCACCTACGCGACCCAGAACGGCGGCCGGATAACGCTCGAGCTACGGACGTTCAGCTTCAGCGGCAACTACAAGCTGTGCGTCCAGCCGCCGAAGGGCGCCCGACAGTGCAAGACCTTCATGCTGACCAAGAACGGTCAGATCTACAGCGGCCGCGTAGACCTGGCGCGCAACTTCACCGCCAAGGCCAAGGGCGAGTACTCGGCGACGTGGCGAGGAGCCAGCGGCTTCAAGATCGGCCCCGCGCTGATGTTCACCCGCTAGAGCGATCCCGCCGAAGCCCTGTTCTCATCCGACTGGCTCCGCATCCGCGGCCCGGTCGGCGGCATCCACCGCGCGCTCGCCGAGAGCGGGCGCCACTCGGCCACCGACTCCCAACAGACCGAGCAGAGGCTGAGCCCGGCCGAGTTCGAGTACCCGTCAGCGCCCACCGGCGCAAGGCACTGGATGCATCGCTGGCTATTCCCGTTCCGACGCGGCTCCAAGATGCCGGGGTCCTACCCGCTTCTTGAAATCTCTAACGCGGAATTGAACCGGAATCCGGACGAGTCATCGCAAGCGCGGTGAGGGCAACTACGGTTGCGCGATCGGGTTTCAAGACCCAACGACCCTGGAGGTGGAGAGTTGATGAAACGACCTGAGCTCAGCTACGCAAACGTAGCCTCGACGCTCGCACTTTTCTTTGCGCTCGCCGGCGGCGCGACCGCGATCGCGGTATCGAAGAAGATCAGCACCAAGCAGATCAAGAACCAGGCCGTGAAGACGAACAAGATCGCAAACGGGGCGATCACGGCCGACAAGCTCGCAACGGGCGCCGTCGTCAGCGACAAGCTCGCCGCGAGCGCGGTCACCGAGCCGAAGATCGCCGCGGGGGCAATCGGAGGCACCAAGCTGAAGGCATTCGTCACCCGTACCGCGAACGGGACCGGATTTGCGAACGCCCTGTGCGAGAGCTCCGAGCGCGCGATCTCAGGCGGCGCCTTCTCCCAGGTGCCCGACCCGCTCAGGGCAGCCGACCCAGCCGCCGCAGCCCCCGCCCCGCCCACAGGCTGGTCGGGTGCCTCGCTGAACGCGGCCGGCCCGGTCTCCGTTGTGGCCGTATGCATGCCGAACTAGTACACGCCAGCCAAACTAGAGACCGCGAGACGGGGTCGGCGAACTGTCGGCCCCGTCGCTTTCAGGATTGGTCCTAGCGGCGCGTTACTTGCGCTTCCCGAACACGATCAGCTTCGCCGTGTTCGAGATCCCCGGGCTGTAGGGATAGCCCTGCTGCTTTTTGACCAGCGCCCGGAAGGTGTACTTGGCCCTCGGCAGCGTCGAGCGCTTGAAGCGGTAGACGCCCGAGAAGCGACCGTCCTTGTCGGTCTTGAGCTGCTTGAACGTCCGCCAGGTCGTCTTCCCGATCTTCGCCTGAACGGTCACCTGGCGGTCGGCGGCGCGCGCCGCCGGGATCGTGCCGCCGAATTTCATCGTCCTGCCGTTCTTGAGCTTCTTCTTTGCGAGCTCTAGCGTCGGCACCGCCTCGGAGTCAAGGTAGAGCTGCTTCTCGATCGTGCGGCTGTTGTAGCGGTAGACGACGTCGAAGATCCGCGAGGCCCCCGGCGGCACGATGACTGAGAAGCCGCCGTCGCTTCGCGTCTTTGCCTGCTGGACGAGCTGGCGGGCCTCCTCGGGTGCGTCGATCTTCTCGAACAAGCAAACGGTCGCGCCGCTCACCGGCGCCCCGCTCGAGCTGATCGCGTTGCCCTTCAGCGGGATGCCCTCGGTCGACTTCGCACCGGTCGCCGTCTGCAGCGCGCCGGCCTTGTCCTGCAGCCCCGCACCGAGCGCGCTCGCAGGCGCGGCCCCGTCGGACTTCGGACAGCTGTTGTCGACCTCGACCTGACGGGTCTCGCAGGTCGCGTTCGGTCCCGAGCGCGCGTAGTCGAAGCTGCAGACCGAGACCTCGTTGACGCCATCGCGCCAGGGCCCCTCCTCGGTGTTCAGCGTGTACGACGCGGAACTCGTCGGGGGACAAGGCCTGAACCGCATCGCCGCCCCGGCGTTCAGCTGGCAGGCGCTCACCTTCTGCGGCAGCGCGGTGCCGTTGACGGTCGCCGTGATCCGGTGTACGCCGCCGCCCGCATCGCTCGCGGCGGCGGTCAGCTCCTCGATGCCGCGGCGAACGCCACCCGAGAGGATCTCGCCGCCGACAGACAGCGTCGGCTGGTTGCGATCGTTGACGGTGAAGTCCAGTGCCTTGAAAGCAGCGCGGATCTGGTGGGTCGGCTCGGGGAAGTTCGTGCAATGCCAGGGGCAGCGCAGCTGCAGGAGCACGTAGCTGAGCTCTGTCCCCGCGGAGGCCAGGTGCTGCCAGACGCCGTTCGGGACGTAGTGCGTGCCGATTCCAAGCGGTGACCAGTAGTCGCTGAACCCGGGCCCGCCGATGTGCAACTCCGAAACGAAACTATGCGCAGTCTCGAGCACGTACGACAGATCCACCCCCGAGAACACGAGCCCGCTCGGCGCGCTGAACAGAAACTGCGAGTACCCAGGGACGAAGTGACCGGAGTCCGGGGTGATCAGCTGCAACCCGGCCGATCCCGGGTTCCCCGTATTGGTGCAGGTCGAAGAGTCGGTGAAGAAGCCGCCGGTCTGGGTGAACGCCACCTCGGGCGTGTCCGACTGGTAGCGGGTGTCGCACTGCGCGGCCAGGTAGGTGCCCGCGTTCGCCGGCGCCGACGCCCACAGTGCAAAGGCGGCGAACCCGATCGCGATCGCACCGACCCGCCACGCCAGTGGCTTTCGATTGCTCTGCGCGTCGGTACCGGTCGCGATCATTTTCTTGCACCTCCTGATGTCAGCGGTTGCCGTGAGTTCATTTCTCGAATCCAAATCCGCCGCCTGAGCCCGATCCACCGCCACCCCCGCCAGAGCCGCCACCCGCGGGGGCGCCGAACTCGGTCGTGCCTGAAGCGCTCTGCGGCTGTCCCGAGCCGATGCCGAATTCGCGGGTCGCCTGCTGGGCCGGGGTCTGCGGCTGGGCAGCCTCTTCGCTCGCAGCTTGCTCCGCAGCCTTGAGCTCCTCAGCTGTTGGAGCGGCGGGTGTGGGCTGGGGCGCCACCGGCTGGGCCGGCTCCGAAGGCGCTGCCAGGCCCGGAACGACATCCGTCGGCGAAACGCCTTGGACCGCGCAATAGGTACCGCCACCAGCGGCGCCGAGACCACACACGATTCCAAGGATCGCCAGCCCCGATCCGCGCGGTCCGCCGCCGGCTGCGACCGCCTGGGTCGCGTCTACAGCGCCGCCGCGGTGAACGAGTCCCATTGCCAGCTCGCGGGCGCGATCGACGCCGGCGATCAATTGGTCCCCGACCCGATCCCGGAAAGTCGGCCCGGCGAGCATTCCGACCGGGGCGAGCTCGAGAACGCGCTGCGGGACGCCGCGATAGGCCTTCAGCTTGGCGCGGCAATGAGCGCACTGCCGGAGGTGCTCGCGTAGCGCCGGAGCATTCGGCTCCTCGCCGTCGGCGACCTTGGACAAAGTCGCCGAGAGCTCGTCGCACCGCCGGCCCTCCTCGATGTCCGAGAAGAAGCCCAGGAAACGGCTGCGACCCTCGACCATCAGCCTGTTGATCTTGGTTCTCGTCCAGCCGGTCACCTCGGAGATCTCGGCGTATGAGAAGCCTTCCGCCTTCAAGGTCAGCGCCCGCACTTCGTTCGGCTTCAGCAGCCGCAGCGCTTCGCGGCTTCGAGCGAGCTTCTCGCTGCGCTCGCCCATCTCGGCTGGTTCCGGTCGCTCCGAGGCGATCAGATCCAGCGCATCGAGCTCCTCGCCGTCCTCGTTCTCAACTACCGCGGTCCCCGACGAACGAACGCGCTGACGACGCACCGCAAACGCCTCGTGCCGGGTGACGGTATGCATCCAGCGAAGCAGGCGGCTGGGCTCGAGGACGGGCGCCTTTCGAAGCAAGATCTCGATCGCGCGCTGGTAAGCGTCCTCCGCGTCCTCCGCGCAGATCGAGAACCTGCGCGCAGTTCGGCGGATCGTCTTGTCGTGGCGGCCAATCAGAGCCAGTGCCGCATCGCGTCGCAGCTCAGCCGCTGACTTCCCGTTTCCGGAGGCTGTCGTTGCCGCAGGAGCCCCATCCGCATCACCTACGGATTCCTCACCCCTTGCATGACGGATCAACCGGGTCACATCAAATTGAGTAGCGAGCCTCCCACCTCGATGCCCCGGGTGCGTCACCAAGGCTCGGAAAATGCGGAAAACGGGTCCGCAATTTGGCTCGAATCGCGCCCGCTCGACGGGCTACACTCGCCCCGATGCCAGGGCGCCTCATCAAGTTGGTCGTCGCATGCCTCGCGATCCTGCTCTGCGGGAGCGGAACAGCGGCCGCGTCCGGGCGCATCGTCGGCGGTTCCCCGACCAGCACCTCGCAGTACCCCTGGATGGCCGCGATGGTCCTCGACCCGGCGAAGGCGGGCGGCAACGCGCTCCAGCGGCAGCGCTGCGGCGGCGCGCTGGTGACGCCCTACATCGTGCTCACGGCCGCGCACTGTCTCGCCGAGGGCGACCCCGATTTGCTCGAGGCGATCCTCCACCCGCCTTTGGAGGCCAACGACATCAACGTCGTGCTCGGGCGGACGACGCTTTCGGGCTCGGACGGGGCCGAGCACGACGTTCGCGCCGTCGCCTTCGCGAGCAACTACAACCCGGCCAGCACCGAGAACGACGTCGGCTACATCGTCCTCCAGGCCCCCTCGGGCCAGGCGCCGATCAAGATCGCGGGGTCAGGCGAGGCCGGCATCTGGGCGCCGGGCGCCGCGACCCAGGTGACGGGCTGGGGCGGGACGAGCGAGGCAGCGGGCCCGAGCAACACGCTGCGCGCCGCCACGGTGCCGATCATCTCCGACTCGAGCTGCGCCGGCTCCGGCGTCTACGGCTCGCGCTTCTATCCCGCGGTCATGGTCTGCGCGGGGTACCTCGCCGGCGGCGTCGACAGCTGCAACGGCGACAGCGGCGGGCCGCTGCAGGCGCCGGCGGGCGACGGGTACCGCCTCGTCGGGCTGACGAGCTGGGGCGACGGGTGCGCGCGGCCGAACAAGCCCGGCGTCTATGCGCGGGTGGCCGGCGACCAGCTCCGCAATGCGATCGCCGCCAAGGTCTTCGAGCTCGAGAGCGCGCACGGGCTTCCGCACACGAACGTGATCGGCGAGCAGGCGCAGGGCGGCGGCAACACGACGGTGCTTTCCGGGTTCCCTTCCCGCCCCGGCCGGGCAACCAACAAGAAGCTCCGCAAAGCGCTCCGCAAGTGCGGCAAGGTCCGCACGGCGGGGAAGCGGAAGCGCTGCATCAAGCGGGCGAAGCGGCGCTCGCGGTGAGCGCTACCGGTTGCGGTCCCACTGCATAGGGCGTACGCTGGAACTGTGACTGGGAGGGCTAATCGCGGCTTGATGGCGCTGGGCGTGGCCTTGATCGCCGGTGGGCTGATGCCCGCGGCCGCCGGCGCCGGCACCGTCACGCCAACCGACGGAGTCGACGAGTACAACACCGATAGCGGACACTGCTCGCTGCGCGAGGCGATCACGGCGGCGCAGACCACCGGGACCTTCAACGGCTGCGCGACGCTCGTCGGCCCGGCGGTGGTCGACGTGAACGCCGACACGATCCAGCTCAACCCCGCGGTCACCTACCACCTCTCCCTGCCCGGCGACGAGGACGCCAACGCGAGCGGGGACCTCGACCTCGTCGGAGCAGTGGGAGACCAGGACTTGACGATCACAACGACGGGCCCCGGGCGCGCGACCATCGACGCGAACGGCGACGGGGTCGGGGACCCAGTCGCGGCGACCGACGACCGGGTGTTTCACGTCGGTCCCGGCGGCAACTCGCTGACGACGCCAGCCCTGCTCAACCTCGACATCACCGATGGCGAAGCGGGCGTGCTGGGCGGCGGCGGGATCCGGCAGCAGTCCGGAATCAACCTCTTCATCACCAACTCGACCATCCGCGAGAACAAGGCGACGGGAGGACTCGGGGGCGGGTTCACTGTCACAGGCAACGGATTTCCCCTGGTCAGCAACAGCGAGATATCCGACAACACCGCCGGTCTGATCGGAGGGATAAATGTCGATGACGGCGCCCCCGGGATCGTCGCGACCACGATCGAGGGAAACCGGGCCACGGCCGGCAGCGGCGAAGGCGGTGGCCTCGCGGTGGACCTCGGGGAATCGGCGTCGCTGTTCAACAGCACGGTGAGCGGCAACGAGGCGACCGGGTACGGCGGCGGCGCTTTCGTGTCAGGCACCCTGAACCTGATCAACGCCACCGTGGCCGGCAACACCGCCGACTCCGATGCAAACAACCCCCCGGGCGACGGAGGCGGCGTCTACAACCTCGGGACGGTCAACGCCCGCAACTCGATCATCGCCGACAACATCGACGCCTCGCCGTCCCCAATGTGCACCCCGACTGCTCCGGCACTCGATCACCTCGCAGGGCTACAACCTTGTCGAGGACCACACGCAACGGACCAGGCTGCCGGGTCGCCGGCGTCCTGATGGGCATGATAGACGGCGCGGATCCGCTTCTTGGCCCGCTCGCCGCCAACGGAGGGCCGACCCGCACCCTGCCGGCTGCTGCCCGGGCAGCCCGGCGCTGCAGGCCGGCAACCCGGCGACGCCCGACGGCATCCCTCCGAACTGCGAGACCACCGACCAGCGCGGGCAGCCGCGGCCGCCCGGGATGAACTTCTGCGACATGGGCGCCTACGAAGCGCAGGAACCGGACCTCGACCCGGTCGGCGACAAGACCGTGGCGGCGCTGACAAACGCTCAGCTTCAACCTCGTCGGAAGCGACCCCGACCTGCTCGACACGCTCATCTACAGCAGCGCTCCGCTGCCGACCGGGGCTACGCTCAATCCGACGACGGGAGTCTTCTCCTGGACCCCGACGGTCTCCCAGATCGGGAGCTATCCGGGCATTCAGTTCGAGGTCTACGACCAAGTCTTCAGCACCGCCGCCAGCCCGATCACGATTACCGTGACGGCGCCGGTACCGCCGACGCAGCCCGCCCCCACCCCCACGACTCCGGCCGCGACCACTCCGGCCGCGACCACTGCGGCCGCAACCGGCCTCCGCGCCGCGGCCCTCGCCAAGTGCAAGAAGAAAAAGGGCAAGGCGCGCAAGAAGTGCAAGAAGCGCGCGCTGAAGCTCCCGGCCTGAGTCCGCGCGGACCTTGGTCCGGAGGATAGAGTCGCGTCTCCCACCCAACCAGAGGAGGAGACATGAAGAGCAATCGCACGGGCATCCTTGCCGTAGCGATCGCGGCGGCGTTCTTCGCCGGCTCGGTCGTCGCAATCGCGGTCGCCGGTGACGGCGCGCAGTCGGCAAAGAAGAAGAAGAAGGTCAAGAAAGGACCGCAGGGCCCGGCCGGTCCAGCCGGCCCTCAGGGTGCACAGGGCCCGGCTGGCGCGGCGGGCCAAAACACGACGAGCGTCGTTCCGATCGACTACGTCCAGGTCGGTGGCTCCGCCACCCCGCAGACGGTCTTCAGCGCGAACGGCTTCACGCTGACCGGATTGTGCTCGGGCGTGGTCGACGGGGTCTACTCGAGCACCGGCTCGGGCCCGCTCTACGTCAAGTGGGAGACGTTCTTGACCGCGATGGACGACGTCAACACGAGCGGAGGAGAGTCGTCCAGCTTCACGAAGCAAACCAACGCCAACATCGCCGACATCTTCTTGAGCGATGACCTGGTCGCCGATGGGCAGATGATCTACGACACAAACGGGCGCGGAGTGCCCGGCGGGAAGCCGATCTCGATCACGTTCCACCTGGAGGAGACCGGCGCCGCCTGCGTGTTCACCGGCACCGCGACGGTAACCAACTAACGAAGAAGATCGGATGAGCGCACGCCGGGATACTTCCCGGCGTGCGCAACTCCGAGATAGCCAACGCGCTGCGCGAGCTCGGCATCCTCTACGAGCTCGACGGCGCCGACCGGTTCAGGACGCTCGCCTACCGCGAGGCGTCGCGGACGGTTCGCGACTGCCCGATCTCGATCGAGCAGATGGCCGAGGACGGGACCCTCACCGAGCTGCAGGGGATCGGCAAGACGATGGAGGAGAAGATCCGCACGCTGATCGACACCGGCGAGATCCCGTCGGCGGTGAAGCTGAAGAAGAAGTTCCCGGTCTCGCTCGTCCAGGTGACGCGGGTGCCCGGGGTCGGGCCGAAGACCGCGCGGCGCTTCTTCGACGAGCTCGGGATCGAGGACCTCGAGCAACTCAAGACCGCCGCCGAGCAGGGGCGGATCCAGGAGCTGAAGGGTTTCGGGCCGAAGGTCGAGGAGACCGTGCTCGCCTCGCTCGAGGGGATGCCGGAGGGAGGCGACGAGGAGCGTCGCCGGCTCTCCGACGTGCTCCCGGTCGCGCAGGAGCTCGTCGACGATCTGACCGCGGTCGACAAGAGCTGGCGGATCGAGATCGCGGGCTCGGCGCGGCGCTGGACCGAGACCTGCAAGGACGTGGACCTGGTCGCCTCGGCTCCCGACCCCAAGGCGCTGATCGAGGAGTTCTCAAAGCACGCCCTGATCGCCGAGGACGGCCGCGGCGGTGATGCCGGCGCCCAGGGCCTGACTCACACCGGGCTCAAGGTCGACCTGCGAATCGTCCCCGAGGAGAACTTCGGCAACCTGCTCCAGCACTTCACCGGCTCGGCCGAGCACAACGTCCAGCTCCGCGAGCGGGCGCTGGCGCGCGGCTTCTCGGTCTCCGAGCACGGCGTCGCCGAGACCGAGGGCAAGAAGAAGGTGCACAAGTTCGCCGACGAGCAGGGCGTCTACAAGCTGCTCGGCCTCCCGTTCATCGAGCCCGAGCTGCGCGAGGGGCGGGGCGAGATCGAGGCCGCCGACACCGGCGAGCTGCCGGAGCTGGTCACGGTCGAGGACATCCGCGGCGACCTCCACTCGCACACGACGCTGTCGGACGGGCGCAACTCGCTCGAGGAGATGGCGGCGGCGGCCAAGAAGCGCGGCTACGCCTACCTGGCGATCACCGACCACTCCGCGAGTCACGGGTTCGGCGACCACGTCACCGACGAGATGCTCGAGAAGCGGATCGAGGAGGTGCGCGCGTTCAACAAAGGGAAGCGCGGCTTTCGCGTGCTCGCCGGATCAGAGGTCAACATCGGCACCGACGGATCGCTCGACTATCCCGAGGAGTTGCTCGCCGAGCTCGACTGGGTGATGGCGAGCGTCCACACCTCGTTCCAGATCTCCGAGAAGGCGATGACCGAGCGAGTGGTCGCGGCGATCGAGAACCCGCAGGTCGACTGCATCGGGCACTTGACCGGGCGCCAGATCCTCGCCCGCGAGCCCTACGCGATCGACGTCGAGAAGGTCGCAGAGGCCGCGGCGCGGACCGGGACGATGATGGAGATCAACGGCAACCCCCGGAGGCGCGACCTATCGGAGCACCACGCGCGGCTCGCCGCCGACGCCGGGGTGATGATCTGCGTCAACACCGATGCGCACGGCACCGACACGCTCGACAACATCCAGTACGGAATCGCGACCGCGCGCCGGGCCTGGCTGAGCGCCGATCAGATCGCGAACACTCGCGCCTGGCGGGAGTTTTCGAGGTTGAGGAAGCGGGCGAAGTAGCTGACCTACGCCGCGGCCCCGGGAGGCGGCGGCGGGTGGCCTGCCGGGGCGCGGTCGCGGCGCAGGCCGGGGGTGCGGACCAGGGTGAGCGGCGAAAGCGCCGAGCCGGGCTCGACGTAGAAGCGGACGCCGTCGCGCTCCTCGACCGCGGCGACGGCGCCCTCGCGGCGGCGCCAGGCGAGGGCGACGAAGAGCGCGTAGCCGGTACCGATCGCGGCCACCCCGGGAAAGACGAAGCCGAGCCCGCCGGCGACCACCGCGAAAGCGCCGATCGGCCAGAGGCGGCCGATCGCGACGCGGCCGGGATTGTCGGTCGGCAGGGTCGGCGTGGTGCGCGCGCCCGCGAGCACCGCGCTGACCGCCGCGGCGGCGCGGTCGCCGCGCCCGAAATAGAGCCCGAGCAAGGCCGCCAGCGACCACCAGACCGCGGCGACGATCAGGGTCGTGTTGTCATCGGCCGGCTGCGCGGAGACGATCGTGATCGCGCCCAGCAGCGTCGCCGCGCCGGCGGCGAGCAGAACGGTGATCCGGAGCAGGTCGCAGTAGAGCATCAGTCGGCGAGCTTGCCGAGCAGCTCGGCGAAGCCCTCGGGCCCGGGGACAACGAGATCGGCGGCGGCGGCGACCTCGGGCGGGGCCTCCTCCGCCGCGACGGCGATCCGCACCGCGTGCTCGAGCTCCCCGGACTCGACCAGCGCGGTCAGCGCCCTGAAGGCGTCGAGGTCGGTGCGGTCATCGCCACCGTAAAGCGCCGCGGTGATCCCGCGACCCTCGAGCAGCGAGCTCAGCGCCCTGCCCTTGTCGATCGAGACGTTCGGGCGGATCTCGAGCACCATCCGGCCCTGGTGGGGAACGAGACCCTGCCACTCGGCCTCGCTCTCGAGCTCCCCCGCCCAGGCCTCCGCCTCGCCCTCGTTCCCGGAGCCGCGCCAGTGCAGAGCGACGATCGCGCCCTTGTCCTCGACCCTGATCCCCAGACGCTCGAGATCGCCTTGGTCGAGATGGGAGACGAACCGGGCGGCGTCCTGCTCGTGCCCGTCGAGCACCGGATCGGGGTGCGCCTCGCTCTCACCGGGCAGCAGAAGCTCGAAGCCGTGGTTGCCCGAATAGGCGAGCTCGTCGAGGCCGACGAGCAGACGGGCGTCGAGGGCCCGCCGTCCCGAGAGGCAGCCGACCAGCGCGTAGCGCTCGGCGAGCTTGCGGAGCAGCTCCCGGGTCGCGTCGGGGACCTGAGCGAGCTCGGGCCGGGGCGCGATCGGGGCCAGCGTGCCGTCAACGTCGAGCAGGACGGCTGAGGTCTCGGGATGCTCGCGCAGCGGTGCGAGCAGGTCTGAAGCGGCCTCCATCATCTCTAGTATCGCCGCCGGTGCCCACGGAGAAGACTTGCCGCGCGACCGCCTCCTGAAGCTGGCCACAATCGGCACGGCCGCGGGCGCTTTCAGCGGCCTGTTCGGGGTCGGCGGGGGCACCGTGATCGTGCCGCTCCTGATCTTCTGGCTCGCCTACGGGGAGCGCGAAGCGACCGGGACCAGCATGGCGGCGATCGTCCTGATCGCGGCGTTCGCGGTCATCGGCCAGGCCCTGCACGGCAACGTCGACGTCGAGAAGGCGGCGCTGGTCGGCATCCCCGCGATCGGGGGAAGCGTCGCCGGCGTCGCGCTCCAGCAGCGGCTTCCCGAGGGCGCGATCTCGATCATCTTCGGCGTGTTGCTGCTCGTGATCGCCGTCGAGCTGGCGATCCCATGAGCGAGATCGCCGCGGCGATTATGGGCTTCGCCGGCGGGATCGTCGGCGGGCTGCTCGGGGTCGGCGGCGGGGTGCTGTTCGTCCCCGCGCTGACGATCTTCCAGGACCAGAGCCAGCTCGCCGCCGAGTCCACCTCGCTGCTGGCAATCATTCCGGTCGCCTTCGTCGCCGCCTGGCGACAGAACGCGCACGGAAACGTCCGGGTCAAGGACGGGATCGTTCTCGGCGCGCTCTCACCGATCGGCGTGGCGATCGGCGTCGGCGTGGCCAACAACGTCAGCCAGCGGGCCCTCGAGGTCTCGTTCGCTGTGCTTCTGCTCGTCGTCGGCGCGCAGTTGATCAGGCGCGGGTTGCGCGCGGACGATGGCTGACGAGCTCAAGGTCAACGACGAAGTCTCGATTCCGCTCAGCGAGATCGAGCTTCGCGCCAGCCGTTCGGGCGGTCCCGGCGGCCAGCACGCGAACGTGACCGCGTCGCGGATCGAGGCCGTCTTCGATGTCACGACCTCAGCAGCACTCACCCCCGCCCAGCGCGACCGTCTCCTGAACCGGCTCGGACCCCGCGTCGACGCGGTCGCCCAAGACGCCCGCGGCCAGGCGCGCAACCGGGAGCTGGCGCTGAAGCGGCTCGCCGAGAAGCTCGACGCCGGGCTCAAGGTGCGGCGCAAGCGGCGCCCGACGCGGCCGGGGCGGGCCGCCAAGGAACGCCGGATGGAGCAGAAGAAGCGGCGCGGCGAAACGAAAAAGCGGCGCCAGAAGCCGCGCGGAAGCGACTACGACTGAATACACTGCTCCCGATGCGCGGGATTCACAAGGGAACTTTGGCCGGGATCTTGGCGGCGACGGCACTGCTCGCGAGCGCCGCGCCCGCGGCTGCTGCTCCCCCCTACGTCGCATCCGGGATGGGAGCCGGCGGGACCTGCTCGGTCGCGATGCCCTGCGCCTTCTCGGAAGCCCTGGCCCAGGCCAACCCAGGCGAGCTGGTGCAGCTCAAGGACGACTCGCCGTTCATGCTCGCGGTGTCCCTGCAGATCCAGGGTGAGATCGTCGAGGCCCTCGTCCCGGGCACCCGCCCGGAGTTCGTCAGCACGAACGGCAGCGGGCTCTCGATCTTCCAGAACGGGCAGCTTCGCGACGTCAAGCTGTCCATCTCGGGCATGGGGGGCGGCGACATTGCCTTCAGCTTCCAGGATGGCGGCCTGGCCGAGCGGATCGAGGTGATCGCTGAGGCCACGCTGGCGGGCGGCACCGGCGCGCTCGTCAAGGAGGGCGGTTTGCTCCGGGACAGCGTCGTCTGGGCGAAATCTCCGAGTGGGGCCGCACTGCGGGCGGGCTCCGACCCTGGCACGTTCCAGAACGTGACCGCGGTGGCGAGCGGCGCCGGGTCGGTGGCGCTGCTCGCAGACAGTGCTTACGGGCTGCCGCAAGCCGCGACGGTCAGAAACTCGATCCTGCTCGGCGCCACCGACATCGTGCTCAGCGGCGGGCTTGCTCCTCCTATGGACATCGTCATCAACATCGACCACTCCAACTTCGACACCGTGATGGGCGAAGCGCCGAACCAGGTCGTCAACAGGGGCCCCGGGAACCAGTCCACGATCCCGAACATGCCCGGGATCATCGGCGGCGACTTCGCCCCCGCCCCGGGCTCGGTGACCACCGACGCGGGCGCGCTCAGCCCGACGCTCGGACCGCTCGACTTCAACCGCGGCGCCCGCGTCGTCAACGCCAAGGGCCTCTGTGACGCGCTGCCCGACATCGGCGCCCACGAGATCCAGGCCGCCGTCCCGGCACCGGCGAGCTGCACGCCGCTGGCCCCCGCGGCCGCGGCCGCCCTGACCCCGGTCGCAGCCGTGACGAAGAAGTGCAAGAAGGGCCGCAAGCTCGTCCGCAAGAAGGGCAAGCTGAAGTGCAAGCGCAAGAAAAAGAAGAAGCGCTAGCGGCGGGTTAGTGCAGCCCGTGCTCGAGCGCGCCCTTGACGCCGGCGTCGAGCGCGTTCAGCCGGTAGAGCGCCAGCGCCTCCGGTGAGCCGAAGCTCTTTCCCGGCGGGCCGTGGTGGGAGAGCACGCAGTGCAGGAGCGCGGCGCGGCGCTCGGCCGGCAAGCCGGTAGCGGCCCCGCCGACGATCTCGGCCCCGATCGCGAGGTGGCCGAGCAGCTTCCCCTCTTCGGTGATCTCGAAGTCGGCGCCGTAGCTGAACTCGCGCACCTTGCCGACGTCGTGGAGCAGCGCGGCCGCCGTCAGCAGGTCTGAGTCGAGCCGCGGGTGAAGGACGCAGGTCTCACCGACAAGGGTCGCGACCGCGACCGTGTGCTCGAGCAGCCCGCCGAGGTAGGAGTGGTGACCGCCCCGGGTGCATGGCGCGCGCCTGAACTGCTCGGCGACTTCGCCGCCGAAGAGCAGCTCCTCGACTACGCCGCGGAGCGGCTCGTCGTGGACCTCGCGGGTCAGGTGCTCGAGAAAGCCCTCGAGCTCGTCGCGGTCGCGGTAGGCCGCGGGAAGGAAGTCGCCAGGGTCGGCCTCCCCCTCGGTCAGCGGCCGCAGGTCCTCGATCTCGACGCTCAACTGGCCGCGGAAGCGCTCGACCTTGCCGCGCACGCGGATCGCATGCCCGCGCTCGAAGCGCGCCGCGAGCCGGTCGGCATCGCGGAAGGCGCGGGCGGGGATCGTGCCGCTACGGTCACGGAGCTCGAGCGCCAGGTACGGAGAGCCGTTTCGCGCCGTCATCCGGTCCTTGCGCGCACAGGCGTAATCGCCCTCGAAGCGCTGCCCGGGGCGCAGCTCGGCGACCGAGGGCCCGTGCCCGGTCTCGGGGGCGGATTTGACGGCTTTCAATGCCTGCGCGGGCTCCACCCATCGATCTTCCTACCCGCTCCGGACGGCGCGGGGACAGTGGAAGCGTAGGATCAACCAATGGACGCGATCGTCTGGGAACAGGATCCACCGAAGCTGCGCTCGCCGATTCTGGTCTGCGCATTTCGCGGCTGGAACGACGCCGCCGGGTCGGCGACGACCGCGCTGACCGCGATCGCCGACTCGCTAGAGGCCGAGGTGTTCGCCCACGTCGACCCGGAGGAGTTCTTCGATTTCCAGGTCGCGCGGCCGACGATCCACCTCAGCGAAGGTCAGACCCGCGAGATCGAGTGGCCCGGGAACAACCTGCTCGCCGCCGAGGCGCCCGGCGCCGAGCGCGACCTGGTGCTGCTCGCCGGGACCGAGCCGAACCTGAAATGGCGAACCTTCTCCGAGGGCATCGCCGAGGTCGCCGAGGGACTCGGCGCCGAAATGGTCGTCACCCTCGGCGCGCTGATCGCCGACGTCACCCACACGATGCCGGTGCCGATCACCGGGCTCGCCTCCGACGACGAGCTGGTCGAGAGCCTCGGCCTCACGCGCACCAACTACGAAGGCCCGACCGGGATCGTCGGCGTCGTCCACGACGCGTGCCGGCGGCGCGGGATGAGCTCGGCGAGCCTCTGGGCGGCGGTTCCGCACTACGTCGCCGCGGTCCCGAACCCGAAGGCGGCGCTGGCGCTGCTGCGCCGGCTCGAGGGCTTGGTCGGCGTAGCGGTCGAAGCATCCGGGCTCGAGGAGGAGACCGAGGCGTTCGAGGGCCAGGTCGACACCGCGGTCGAGCAGAACCCCGAGATCGCCGAGCTCGTCGAGCAGCTCGAGGCCCAGCAGTCCGAGGCGATGGATGAGAACGGCGAGGACGTGCCCTCAGGCGAATCGCTGGCGCGCGACTTCGAGCGCTTCCTTCGCCAACAACCGCCCGAGCACGGCGGGCCGGCGCGGGGCCCGGGCGCCTAGCCCGGCTCGGCCTCAGACGCTAAACCGGGAGCTTTTTCGCCTTCTTCCTGCACTTCTTGCGTCCCTTGCCCTTCTTGCGCGCGCATCTCTTCAGACCCGCGGCACGCTGGCCGGTGGCGGTCGATGTGCTCCCGGGCGGGGTTCCGGATGGCGGGTTACCCGGCGGACTGACGACCGGTGCGGATGTGACCGTGATCGTGATCGTGGTCGAGCTGCTGAAGAAGCCGTCCGAGGCCCCGAGCTGGACCGCCGGGTGGCTACCGATCTGCGCGGCGCTCGGCGTCCAAGAAAAGGCGCCGGTGCCCGGATCGAGCGTGGCTCCGATGGGGCCGTTGTTCATGAAAAAGGTGAGTGGGTCGGGGTCCGGATCCGTGGCCGTGAGCGTGAACGCGAGGGTCTCTCCGGCGTGGACGGTCTTGTTGCCCGGGAAGGGGAACGTCGGGACCTGCGCCTCGACGGCGCCGATGTCGCAGGGCTGGACGAACGCGACGCGCGAGAAACCGCGCTGGTCGGTCGCTTCGCATGCGGGAGGCATGGGTCCCGGCATCGCGGGATTTCCACCGTTGATCGCTGGGCTGCCGGTCAGCAGGGGGACCGTCGGGGTCGGCCCGCCGTTGTTCCCGAAGCTGCCGAGCCCGGTCAGCGCGTTGACGATGTCGCCGGTGCCCGAGAAGCCGGTGCACGGGGTTTCGGAGCTCTGGCGCAGGTTGTATCCGAGCGAGGTGAAGGCGCCGCCGCACTGAATACCAACGGGGGGGCTCAGGCTCGCGCTCGTGCCAACCGTGTTCCCCGCGAGGATCGTGTTGCCGACCGAGAAGATGGCCGGCGCACCCGCCCTGTAGATCCCGCCGCCGTCGCCGGTGAGGCCGGTGTCGTCTGAATCGGACTTGTTGCCCGTGATCGTGCTCGAAAGCAGGGTGACGCTGACGGCCCCGCCGCTGGCATAGATGCCGCCGCCGAACTCCTCGGCGCGGTTGCCGTGAACGGTGGTGTTGACGATCGTGCTCACGGAACCGGTCGAGCTCACGACGCCGCCGCCGAAGGGCGCCTCGTTGTCATCGAGGGTGCTGTCGGTAAGCAACAGGCGTCCGCTGTTGTGGATCCCGCCACCCGAGCCGCTCGTGTTGCCGGTGATGTGAACGTTGTCGACGATCGTCAGGCCGAGCGCGGCGCCGATCCCGATCGCCCCACCGGCGGTGAAGGTGTCGGCGTCGGCGATCGTCATCCCCTCGATCTTCACGGTGTGCGCAGCATTCGAAGTGAAGACCGAAAAGAGCGAGTACCCGGTACCCGAAGCGCGGACGGTCAGGCTCCCCGCGCCGGGGCCGGTGATCGTCATCGGCCCTGAGATCAGCGGTAGGTCGGAGGCCACGTTGATCGTCCCCGTGGCGTTGATCGGGATCGTGTCGGCCTCCGCGACCCCGTTTGCGTTCGCGGCCGTGATCGCCGCCCGAAGCGAGTCGGCTCCCGTGTCATTGGTGTTCAGAACGGGGATGTTCGCGGCCCCGGCCGGCGCAGCGAGAAAGAGCGAAACCGCGCTCGCCGCAACTGCCACACACACCCTGCTTGCCCTTCTCATCAAATCTCCTCGTGACTCAGGTTGCCTTCGCGGCAACCGTAACAGGCGCGTGGGCCCAGACTAGCAGCGCTTCTTCTTTTTCCTCTTTTTCGCGGCGAGCGCGGAGCGGCGCTTCTTCTTCTTCTTTTTCTTCTTGGTGCAGAGCGGCGGCGGCGCCACGCTGGCGGCCGCCGCGGTCGGCGAGCCGCCGGCCGCCGGCTCGGGCGTAGGCGGCTGAAGCTCAAAGGCCCCGATGTCGCAGCGGCCGTTGCGGGGCAGGCCGCGCTGGTCGATGGACCCGCACTGGCCGAGTCCCACACCGGGGTTGGCACGGTCGATCGCCGGGCTGCCGGGCAGCAGCGGGACTGTCGCGGTGGGACCACCGTTGGACGACAGTCCGCCGAGGTTCGCGTTGACGCCGCTGATGTGGGTCGAGGTATCCGAGATGCCCCAGTCGCATCCGCTCGTCTGGACGCCGATCAGGTTGTGGCCGCCGGACGTGTAATCGGTCGCACCGTCGGAGCCGCAATCCGGATTGACCGTGCCGGCCCGATTGACTGAATTACCGGCGACGAGCGTGTTGGTGACCTGGAAAAAGCTGCCGGCGCCGGCTTCGTTGATGCCTCCGGAGTCGGTCGCTCCGCCGCTGTCGGCGGCGACGTTGCCTGTCACCGTGGCGGAGGACAGGACTGCAATGGCCCCGGCGAGATCGTAATTGTCGATGCCTCCCCCGTTGCCGTCGGCGTGGTTGTTTGCCACGGTTGAGTTGACCAGATCCAGTGAGCCGGAGTTCGCGATCCCGCCGCCGCCCGTGGTCGCCGGAGTCCCGCTGGTCTTGTTACCGCTGATCGTGCTCGAGTTGATTCGAAGCAGTCCGGTCGAGATGTTTCTGATTCCTCCTCCGGGCCCCGTTGCCGTATTGCCGACGACGGCCGCGTTGTCGAGGTTCACCGTGCCGGCGTTGTAGAGGCCCCCGCCCTCGGTCCCCTCACCACCGGCGATCGTGAGCCCGCTGATCCCGGCAAAGTCACCGCTGGCGACCTCGAAGACGCGGAACGGAGTCCCGCCTCCCGTCACGCCTCTTACAGTCAGCTGGTCGGCGCCCGGCCCCTGGATGAAGGTGGAGCTCGTAATCGGGTTCAGTGCGTTCGCGAGCTGGATCGTCCCGGTGACCGTGAACCGGATCTGGGTCCCGTAGATGCCCACCGGCTCGGCGAGCGCCTCGCGCAGCGTGCAGTCGTCCGGAGGGAAGTTGCAGCCACCCGGATCGGGCGGGTGGTCGGAAAGCGTGTTGACGGTCAGGTTCCCCGCCTGGGCCGGAGCGGCGCAGACGAGCACCGTTGCGGCCACCGCCAGCCCCGCGATTGTCCTCTGCCTTAAGCCTCCGATGCGGGACAGATTAGTCGGTAATCGCACCACGAGCAGATCTCCGGCGAGGGCCGGGGCTCGAAGTCCTGCTCCATGATCCCTTCGCCGACCTGGAGCACCGTGCGCTCGACCCGCTCGAGGTCGTCGGCGGATCCCTTGACGGCGACCTTCTCGTCGGCGAGCACGTACCAGTAGCTGCCCGCCTCGGGCTCGAGCTGCCACGCCTCGCGCGCCGCGAGCCGGTAGACCGCGAGCTGGAGGTCGTCGGCGAGCTCTGACTCCGGCTTCGGGTCGCCGGTCTTGTAGTCGATCAGCTCGTAGCGGCCCTCGCCGAGCTCGTCGACGCGGTCGACTCGGCCGCGCAGGTGGTGCGGGCCGACGCGGAAGTCGAAACCGCGCTCGAGCCAGACCGGGCTCGCGCTGCTCGCCAGGTGGCGCTCGTGATAGCGGCGCAGGGCGGCGATCGCGCGCTCGCGGAACTGGAGCTCGTCGTGGGTCTCGCCGAACCCCTGCCGCCGCCAGGCGCCGGCGAACAGCCCCATCAGCCGATCGAGGCTCGCGGCCTCGTCCTCGACCGCGGGCTCGTTCTTGTGGAACTGCTCGAGGACCTGGTGGATGACGATCCCGAAGCGCTGGTTGATCGTCGGCTCCTCGTCGATCCTGAACACGCGGCGGAACTTGTATTTGAGCGGGCAGGTCCGGTAGAGGTCGATGTCCGTCGCCGAGAGCGCCAGCCCCTCGCCGCGCCGGGGCAGGAACGCCTCGAGCGAAGGCTCCTCGCGCGCCGCCACGCTCTCGCGGCGCTGGCGGCGGTCGCGCTCTCCGTCGAGCAGGTACTCGTCGAGGCTCGACCCGGCGAGTCCCTCGCGCTGCTCGGGGGAGACCGCCTGCCCGAGCAGCTCGTTGATCGCCGCGATCGCCTCCGCCGCGGGCTCCTCCTCGGGGCGCTGCAGGAGCGCCGAGAGCTTCAGCATCTCGAGGTAGCGGACGACGGCGCGCTGGACGTCGATCGGGGTGTCGAGCCGCAGCTCGCCGAGCGACCCGCCCGCGCGCCAGGCGGTCTCGAGCACCTCGTCGCGGATCATCCGGTAGCTGGCGTGGAGGTCCTCTGCGGGGCCGAAGAGCTCCTCGTCGTGGACCTCGTGCTCGGCGCCGATCACGGTCCGCGCGTCCTCGTAGGGCGCCGCCGGCCGCCGTGCCCGGCCGCCGTCCTGCTCGGGCCACGAGAGCACCACCTCCTCCACAGCCCGCGTCATCGCGGTGTAGAGCCGGCGGCGGGCCTCGGGGTGCGCCGGCAGCGCGCCGGCGTGGAGGCCGAGCAGATAGACGCGGTCGAACTCGAGCCCCTTGAGCGCGCCGAGCTCGAGCAGCCGCACGGCGCCGGGCGCCGGGCTCTCGAGCTCGTCCTCGGGCGGGACGCCTGCCTCGGAGACCGCGGCCAGATAGCGGACGAAGTCGCGGTTGGAGCCGTTCGGCTCGCGGCGCACCCAGGCCGCGGCGATGTCGCCGAGCTGCGAGAGGCTGACCAGCCGCTCGGCGGCCTCTGGCTGGGCGGCGAAGAGCCGCTGGCGACGAAAGCCGACCCGCTCGATCAGCCGGCGTACGAAGACGTCGGCCCGCATCTCGCCCATCGCCTTCGCGGCGGCGCGGTAGAGGCGGAGGAAGTCGGAGATCCTGTCGCGGGCCTCGGGCGGGATCTGCGGGCTCTCGAGCGCCGCCTCGAGCGCCGAGACCATGTCGAGCTTGCGGCGGCGGGAGATCGTCGACACCCGCGCCAGGTCGACGGAGCGCAACTCGGTCGGCGGGCGGATCAGCGCCCGCGCCGCAGCGGCGGCGTCGGCGGGATCGGCGAGCAGCCGCAGCCACGCGATCACGTCGCGGACCTCGGGCTGGAGGAAGAAGGCCGCCGCGCCCGCGAGCCGGTGGGGGACGTTTCTCTCCTCGAGCGCGGCGGCGACCGTGCGCGCGTCGGCGGCCGAGGGCACCGCGATGCAGATCCGCTCCGGCTCGAGGTCCTTCGCCGCGAGCACGCCCTCGATCTCGCGCGCCGCGGCCTGAGCCTGGGCGCGCTCGTTGCGGCAGCGCCAGAAGCGCACCGCGCCGTCGGGCGCCAGCGGCGCGCGCGGCAGCTCGACGTCCTCGCTCGCCGTCGCGACGACCGCGTGCGAGGCGTCGGCGAGCTCCCCTGCCGAGCGCAGCGGCCCCTCGAGCAGCGCCTCCTCCGGGCCGTCGAGCGCCTCGCGCAGCCAGCTCACCGGGCGCGCGTCGGCGGCGCCCTCGCGAGCCTGCTCGGGATCGCAGGCGGCGACGACGCTCTCGGCGCCCTCGGCGAGCAGGCGCAGCATCTCGCGCTGTCCCGCGGCGGCGTCCTCGGCCTCGTCAATCAGCAGGTGAGGGAAGCGCTCGGCAATCGCGGCGCCGATCGCCGGGCGGTCGCGCAGCACGCGGCCGAGCTCGGTGAACACGTCCCCGGCGTCGAGCGCCCCGCAGCCGGCGACGAGCTCGTCGTGGCGCGCGTAGAGCTGCGCGAACTCGCGCTCCCGGCCCGCGGCGTCGCGCTCGGCCTCGTCGGAGGCGGCGTGCTCGCGCTCGTCGGCGAGCTCGTCGAGCATCGTCGCTGGTGATCCCCTGCGCCTTGAGCTCGTCGATCCTCGCGATCACGCGGGCGAGAAGGCCGGCGGGGTTGCCGCGGATCTCGTGACGGCGCAGCGGCAGCTCGTCGAGGCGGTCGAGAAGCATCGCGAGCCGGTCGGCGGCGCTGATCGACTCGAAGAACGGGTCGATTCCCGCCTCCTCGGCGTGCTCGCGGAGCAGGTACTCGGCGGCGTCGCGGTGGGTGTGGACGGCGAGCTCCTCGAAGGAGCCCTCGATCAGCAGCTCAGCCCGGGAGCGGATCCGCTCCGCGGCCGCGTTCGACGAGCTCAGCGCCAGCGCCCGCTCCCCGGACTCGGTCAGCCGCGCCAGCCGGCGGGCCAGGGCCTCGGTTCGGCCCGACCCCGCGACGCCGAGCAGGAGCAGCGCGCCGGCCCCGTGGGTCGCGGCGCGGCGCTGGGCCTCGCTGAGCCCGTCGAGCTGGTCCTCGGCCATTGGATTGAGGCTAGTGGACGGCCCCGGCGTATCGGCCGACATTGACCGCACGCTCCGCGGGTAGGATCCAGGCGTGGGCTCACACGACGCGTGGCTGTCGCTCTGTCGCCGCGCCGTCGAGGCGCAGGAAGCGGTGTTCGCCGAGCACAGCGGGATCGCCGGCCGCACCGAATACGAAGGCGTGGGCGAAGGCGGCGACCGGGCGCTGGTCATCGACCGCCGCTGCGAGGACGCGATCTTCAGGCTCCTCTCTGAGCACCACGAGGGAGGCGCTGATTTCACGGCGATCTCCGAGGAGCGCGGCGAGGTGGCGTTCGGCAGCTCGCCGAACCAGGGTCGTGATCGACCCGATCGACGGCTCGCTGAATGCGCGCCGCACGATCCCCTCCCACTGCCTCAGCTTCGCGGTCGCCTCCGGCGAGACGATGGCCGAGGTCGAGTTCGGCTTCATCCACGATTTCGGCACCGGCGAGGAGTTCGCGGCCTCGCGCGGAGAGGGCGCCACGCTCGGAGGAGAGGCGCTGCGCGCCCACGAGGGCGAGGGCCTCGAGATCGTCGGGCTCGAGTCGGCGAAGCCGGACCGGGTCGGGCCGGTGGCGGCGGCGCTCGAGGGTCAGGTCTACCGGCTTCGCGTAATCGGCTCGATCGCGATCACGCTCGCCTACGTCGCCGCGGGCCGCTTCGACGGCATGCTCTCGCTGCGCCCGTGCCGCTCGGTGGACGCGGCCGCAGGGCAGCTGATCGTCCGCGAGGCTGGTGGCGACGCCGTGTTCGGCGATCTGCCGCTCGCCGACGCGCCGCTCTCGCTCGACGCGCGCTATCCGATCGCCGCGGCCCGGGCGCCCGGCGACCTCGCCACCCTGCTCGCCGCGCAGCCTGCTGAGTAGCTGATCCCGACTTCTCTGTAACCCCTGCCGCCCGGCGGTTTACACAAACACACGTTCGGTGCTATGTTTCCGAATGACATTAAAGGTAATGAGATTCAGAGATCAAGAGACCAAGCTAACCCACAGAAGGGGTTGAGAAGTTGATGTCAGTGTTTTCCCGTTTCTCCCGCAATGGAACCTCCGAGGCTCCCGAGCCGAAGGTGGAGGGTGTCGAGAAGGCGACTCACGTCGCTCTCGGCGCGCCGCAGGCGATCGTCGACGCGGTCACCGAGACGTTCGAGCGGATCAACGATCCCGCCAAGCGTCAGAAGGACCTGAAGGTCGTTCGCCAGCAGGTCGAGAAGGGCATCGGCGCCGCCGAGAAGCGCGGTGTCGAGGTTCGCAAGCAGCTCCCCGAGCCCGTGGAGCGTCGCCTCAAGGTCGCCGAGAAGCGCGGCGAGGAGGCCCGCAAGCGGCTCGTCGAGCAGGCCAAGACGACCCGCAGTCGCGTTGAGCCGCGGATCCAGAAGACCCGGGAGCAGGTGCGCGTTCGCGCCACCGCCTAGGGCTTAGCCCGGGCCGCCGACGAGAGGCGGCGTCGCCCGGAGAGATCTGTTCGCCCACATACCTCGGCGAACAGAAGCAGCAACCTCTCCTCCCTCGAGAAGCCGGCCATTGGCCGGCTTCTCGCTTTTCGGCGGCGGTTTCGGGCGCGAGGGGCCCATCTGGGACAATGCCTCCCGATGCCCACGAAAGACCAGATAACCGAGCAGCTCAAGCGCCGTGATCGATCCCGAGCTGCGGCGCTCGATCGTCGAGCTCGGAATGGTGCGCTCGATCGAGATCGGCGACGACGGCCGGGTCGAGGTGATCGTCTCGCTGACCACCGCCGGCTGCCCGATCCGCAACCACTTCCAGCAGGCTGTCGTGCAGCAGGTCTCGGCGCTCGACGGCGTCAGTGCCGTCGAGCGTCGGCTTCGACGTGCTCTCCGACCAGGAGAAGTCCGGCCTCCAGGAGAAGCTCGGCCGCGGCAAAGCTCCCCGAGGGCACGCTGGCCCAGGTGAAGAACGTGATCTGCGTCGCCTCCGGCAAGGGCGGCGTCGGCAAGTCGACGATGACCGCCAACCTCGCCGCGGCGCTGATCGCCGAGGGAAAGACCGCCGGGGCGCTCGATTGCGACGTCTACGGCTACTCGATCCCACGCATGCTCGGCATCAACCGCAAGCCCGAGGTCTCAGCAGAGCGCAAGATCATCCCGCCGCTCTCCCCGGCCGGCCCGAAGACGATGTCGATCGGCTTCTTCGTCGAGGACAACGCCGCCGTCGTCTGGCGCGGGCCGATGCTCCACAAGGCGATCCAGCAGTTCCTCGAGGACGTCGAATGGGGAGAGCTCGACTACCTGCTGCTCGACCTGCCCCCGGGCACCGGCGACGTCTCGATGACACTCGCCCAGCTGCTTCCGCAGGCGAAGATCTTGATCGTGACCACTCCCCAGCCGGCGGCGCAGAGCGTCGCCCAGCGCGCCGCTCAGATGGCGGCCAAGGTCGACCTCGAGGTGCTCGGGGTGATCGAGAACATGTCCGCCTTCACGTCGGCCCCGACGGCGAGCGGGTCTCGATCTTCGGCGAGGGCGGCGGCCAGCTGCTCGCCGACGAGCTCGATGTCCCGCTGCTCGGCAAGGTCCCGCTCTCGGGCGAGCTGCGCGAGACGCCGACGACGGCGACGCCGCTCGTGATCGCCGAGCCCGACTCACCCGCCTCGCAGGCGATCCGCGACGCGGCGCGGGGAATCGTCGCCACCACCCCGGTCGAGCTGCCGGTGATGCAGACGCCGTCGGCGCCCGCTGCGGCGCCCGCCGGCAACGGCGACGTCAGCGGCAAGCCGCTGCCGATGGCGCAGTAGCTACGAAGCCTTCTTGTAGAAGTACTTCGCGTTGACCTCGATGTACTTCGACCACTCGTCGGGGAGCTGGTCCTCGGCGAAGCAGGCGTCGACCGGGCAGGCCTCGACGCAGGCGTCGCAGTCGATGCACTCATCGGGATCGATGAAAAGCTGCTCGACGTTGTCGTAGTCGGGCTCGTCGGGGGTCGGGTGGATGCAGTCCACCGGGCACACCTCGACGCACGAGTTGTCCTTCTCACCAATACATGGCTCAGCGATGATGTAAGTCATAGGGAGCGGCATTGTAGGCGACTGGCAGGGACCGCGGCTAGATCTGGAGCCCAATGATTCTTCTCACGGGAGCCACCGGTCTGATAGGAGGCGAGCTGCTGCCGATGCTGCTCGCGTCCGGCGAGCGGGTCCGCGCCCTGGTCCGCGATCCCCGCAAGCTCGGTGCCCAGCGGGTCAACGTCCAGATCGCGCTCGGCGATCTCGCCGACCCGTACTCGATCCGCAACGCGATGCGCGGCGTGAAAACGGTCGTCCACCTCGCGGCGACGATCCGCGACCAGCCTCGGGGCACGATCGAGGAGCTCAACGGGCTCGCGACCCTACCGCCTGCTCCGCGCCGCCGAGCGCGCAGGGGTGGAGCGCTTCGTCTTCTTCTCGGCGATCGGGGCCAGCGAGTTCCAGCGCACCCGCTTCTTCCGGCCAAGGCGCTCGCCGAGAAGGCGGTCCGCGACTCGGATCTCGAGACGACCGTGTTCGCGCCCTCGATCGTCTACGCGCCGGGCGATCCCTGGGTCACATTGATGCAGCGGCTCGCGGTGCTGCCCGTGCTGCCGATCTCGGGATCGGGCGACGCGCGCTACCAGCCGATCTGCTCGCGCGACGTCGCCCGCTGCGTCGCCACGTCGCTGAACGGGTCCGTCCCCGAAGTCGCGGAGAGGGACGGCCGCTACGAGCTCGCCGGCCCCGAGACGCTCACCTACGACGAGATCGCGAAGCTCGTCGCACGCGCGGCGGGCCACGACCGCCCGCTCGTCCACGTCCCGCTGCCGCTCGTCCGCAGCGGCCTGAAGGCGGTCGAACTGCTCTCGCCCGACTCGCCGTTCGCGACCTGGGAGGAAGCCGAGCTGATGGAAGTGCCGATGACCAGCGAGCGCGGCGACGAGGACGTCCGCAGCCTCGGAGTCGAGCCGCAGCCGATGGCCGCGGTGCTGGGCGCGCACCAGCTGAAGTAACCACAAAAAAAGAAACCCGGGCGGGGACCCGGGCCTCTTTAGGGGGGTACGTCTCTCGCAAACGAGAGACGCTGGGGGTTGCCTGCAGAGGGGGTCTGCAGGGATCAACCAGTCTAGCGGGTCGCCTACATCATCCCGCCCATATCGGGCATGCCACCGCCGGGCATTGCGGCGCCGGCGCCGTCCTTCTCGGGCGGCTCGGCGACGATCGCCTCGGTGGTGAGGATGTTCTTGGCGATCGACGCGGCGTTCTGGAGCGCCGAGCGGGTGACCATCGTCGGGTCGATCACTCCGGCCGCGACCAGGTCCTCGAACTCGCCGGTCGAGGCGTTGAGGCCCTCTCCGGGCTTCAGGTCACGGACCTTGTTGACGACTACCGAGCCCTCGAGGCCGCCGTTCTCGGCGATCTGACGGATCGGCTCCTCCAGCGACCGCTTGATGATCGTCGCTCCGGTGCGCTCGTCGTCGTCCTTGTAGGAGTCGAGGTCGATCGCGCCGTCGGCGTTCAAAAGCGCTACGCCGCCGCCGGGCACGATGCCCTCTTCGAGCGCCGCGCGAGTTGCCTGCAGGGCGTCCTCGACGCGGTGCTTCTTCTCCTTCATCTCGGTCTCGGTCGCTGCTCCGACCTTGACCACCGCGACGCCGCCGGCGAGCTTCGCCAGCCGCTCCTGGAGCTTCTCGCGGTCGAAATCGGAATCGGTGTTGTCGATCTCCGACTTGATCTGCTTGATGCGGCCCTTGATGTCGTTCGACTCGCCACCGCCGTCGATGATCGTCGACGTGTCCTTGGAGACAACGACGCGCCGGGCGGAGCCGAGCTGCTCGATGGTCGTGTTCTCGAGCTTCAGGCCCATCTCCTCGGTGATCACCTCACCGCCGGTGAGGATGGCGATGTCCTCGAGCATCCGCTTGCGGCGGTCGCCGAACCCGGGCGCCTTCACGGCGACACCGGTGAACGTGCCGCGCAGCTTGTTCACCACCAGGGTCGCCAGGGCCTCGCCCTCGACGTCCTCGGCGATGATCACCAGCGGCTTGCCGCCCTGCATCACTGCCTCGAGAACCGGAAGCAGGTCTCGCACCGACCCGATCTTCTGGTTCGCGATCAGGATGTGGGGCTCGTCGAGAACCGCCTCCATGCGGTCCTGGTCGGTGACCATGTAGGGCGAGATGTAGCCCTTGTCGAACTGCATGCCTTCGGTGAACTCGAGCTCCATCCCGAAGGTCTGGCCTTCCTCGACGTTGACGACGCCGTCCTTGCCGACCTTGTCGATTGCGTCGGCGATCACGTTGCCGATCTCCTCGTCTGCGGCCGAGATCGCGGCGACGCGTGCGATCTGGTCCTTGCCGCCGACGTCCTTCGACTGCTTCTCGGCGAGGTGGGCGACGACCTGGTCGACCGCCTCCTCGATTCCGCGCCGCAGCCCGAGCGGGTTGGCCCCGGCGGCGACGTTCTTGAGGCCCTGGCGAACGATGATCTGAGCGAGCAGGGTCGCCGTCGTGGTGCCGTCTCCGGCGACGTCGTTGGTCGCAGTGGCGACCTCGCGCACGAGCTGCGCGCCCTGGTTCTCGAATACATCCTCGATCTCGATCTCGCGGGCGATGGTGACGCCGTCGTTGGTGATCGTCGGCGCCCCGAACTTCTTGTCGAGGACGACGTAGCGGCCCTTCGGCCCGAGAGTCACCTTGACCGCATTGGCCACGGAATCGACTCCGGTCTGCAGAGCGCCACGCGCTTCCTCGTCGTACTTGAGCTCCTTGTGAGCCATAGCTTGCTTCCTCCTTGTTCTAAGTCCGTGTTACTCGACTACGGCGAGCACGTCAGATTCGCGAAGGACGAGCAACTCGTCGCCCTCAACGGTGATCTCGGTGCCGCCGTACTTGCTGTAGAGAACCTCGTCGCCGGCCTTGACGTCCATCGGGCGGCGCTTGCCGTCCTCGATCGGACCGTCACCGACGGCGACGACTTTCCCCTTCTGGGGCTTTTCCTTGGCCGTATCGGGAAGGACGATCCCGCTTGCGGTCGTTTCCTCCTCCTCGGACGCCTCGACAATCAGTCGATCGCCCAGCGGCTTCAGCTTCATTCGCTTACCTCCATGGGTAGTTCCAAGTCACGAGTTTCTGGCACTCTCGACAGGAGAGTGCCAACGGGGGTCTAATACTAGGAGATCGATTCGCTCGGCCGAGGCTCAGTCGATCGCCAGCAGCTCGGCGCCGAGCAGCTTCGCGATCCCTTCGCCGCCGTTTCGCATCACGTAGTCGTGGTTGGCGGCGAAGATCGGGCGCGCGACCGGGGTGAGCAGGTTCATCCAGGCGCGGGTCGTGTGCACGTTCCACTCGTAGAGAACCGCGGTGTTGCCGTCCTCCTCGTAGAAGCGCCAGCGGCCGGTGCCGGCGAGCTCGCCGTCGGCCTCCCCTTCGAGCAGGTGCGGCTTCTCGACCTTTGTCGTCCGCATCAGGAACTCGAGCTTGTAGGGGAGCTTCGACTTCCAGACATACCGCCCGAGCTGCCCGACTCCGGCCTCGTCCCCGTCCTCGAGCCGCTCGGTCTCGAGCACACCCTTCCACCACTCGGGCCAGGTCTCGGACTCGTAGATCGCGTCCCAGACCCGCTCGCGGGGGGCGCTCAGCAGCCAGGTGGTGAGGAAGCGGTACTCGGCCACCGGCGAGCCTAGTTGCGCGAGGGCGGCTCGCCGACGCCCAGCTGCTGCGTGTCCTGGCGCTCGACGATCTGCGAGAAACGGATCACGGTCACCGTGTCGTCGCCCTCGATCGGGCGGCCGTAGATCTGCTCGAGGAAGTGCGCGGTCTCCTCGATCCGGCGGAACTCGGGGTTGTCGTGCTCGATGTCGCGCGGCGAGAGATCGGAGAACTTCTTCACCTCGACGTCCTCGATCACCGCGGCGAAGATCTTCTCGCGCGGGTTGTGCTGGAAGCCGATCGTCACCCAGACGACCTGGCCGCGCACGTACTTGCGCGTCTTGTCGCCGAGCCGGATCGTCGCGGTCTTGCGACCTCGCTTGAGCTGGTCGACGAAAAGCGCCGAGTAGAAATTGAGCACGTAGATGCCACCGGTCATTGGCGCGAGCCTAAACGGTTTTTGGTTATCTTTTCCGCGGATGGGACTGGCCGGGAAACGCAGGACTACGTTGCTGGGCGCGCTGGGACTGGCCGCGCTCGCGCTCTGGATCGCGCCTCTGGCGGAGACCAAGTCGCTTACCTGCGGCGGCAAGCGCGCGACGATCAAGCCGAAGGGCAAGAGCGGCAAGACCAAGAAGCTCACCGGCACCCAGGGCGACGACGTGATCGTCTCCGAGGGCGGCAAGCAAAAGATCAAGGGCCTCGGCGGAAACGACACGATCTGCCCGGGGAAGGGCAAGGACAAGATCAACAGCGGCGACGGCGATGACCTGATCTTCGGGGGCGGCGGGGCCGACTCGATCGACGGCAGCACCGGCAACGACACGATCCACGGCGAGCCCGGCGGCGACCAGGTTCAGGGCGGCCCGGGAGTCGACAACCTGCTCGGCGAGGACGGCGGCGACAACCTCGACGGCGGCGAGGACAACGACACCGTCAACGGCCAGGACGGCGCCGACAACCTCAAGGGCGGCAGCGGCGTCGACATGGTGCTCGGCGAGCGCGGTGCTGACAGTGCCGACGGCGGCGAGGGCGACGGCGACACGGTGCTGAGCGGAATCGACAACGACCGCGGCGTAACCGGCGGCCCCGGTAACGCGGACATCGTCCGCTCCCAGTCCGGCGATGACGAGAACGTCTCCGGGGGCGACGGCGCGGCCGACAAGGCCATCGGCGGCTTCGGGAATGACGAGGTCGACGGCGGCAACGGCGACAACGACCTCGTTCAGGGCAACAACGGGACCGACAAGTTGAACGGCGGCGGCGGCTCCGGCGACATCGTCTCCTACGCCGACTCGACACCGGGCGAGAACAGCGGTGAGACCGGCGTCACCGTCAACCTCAACTCCGGCGGAGCCGGCGGCGAGGGCGACGACAGCCTCGCCGGATTCGAGGAGATCCTCGGATCGCCCTTCGACGACACGCTGATCGGCAACGGCGCGAGCAAGATCGATGGCTTCGAGGGCGGCGATCTGTGCAGCAGCGGCAACGCCACCACGTTCATCTCCTGCAACGACAGGCCGGGACCGAACACTCCGCCGCCCGCACCGGACGTCTGCCGACGGACGCAGACCTGCGTCAGCCTCGACCCGAACCGGCTCGACGGCGTGCCGAAGCTGCTCGCGCTCGGCACGACCGCGGTCAACGCGGTCACGGTCGAGTTCGGCGGCGGCGCGTTTACGGTCACCGACAGCGCCGCCGGGGTCCAGGCCCAGGGGGGCTGCGTCCAGGCCGGCAACAACGCCGCGGTCTGCCAGGTCTCGGTGCTTCCCGACACGGTGCTGGTCGCGACCCGCGAGGGCAACGACTCGCTGACGCTGGGTGCCGGAGTGCCGACTCTGATCCCCTACAAGCTCAACGGCGGCGTCGACAACGACGTCGTCAACGGCGGCCCCGGCGATGACCTCGTCGACGGCGGCACGAGCGGCATCGACGTCATGAACGGCAACGGCGGCAGCGACGTGCTCAACTCGCGCGCCGGGACCGACATCATGAACGGCGGCGACGGCGAGGACCTGCTCGAGACCAACACCCCCTGCGACGGCCACGTCTTCAACGGCGGCGGCGGAACCGACAACGCGGCCTTCGCGCCCTCGTTCGGCTACGACGTCACGGCGACGATCGGCGGCGGCGCCTTCGACAAGGGAAAGGCGAACTGCAACCCCTCGCAGGTCCAGTCCTCGAACGAGTACCTCGAGGGCAGCCCCGGCAACGACGAGCTGACCGGCGACAACTCCAACAACAGCATCCTCGGGCGGGCCGGCAGGGACGTCATGAACGGGATGGGCGGCAACGACGTCATGAACGGCCTCGAGGGCGCCGACACATTCATCGGCGGCGACGGCATCGACGAGCTACGCGCCCAGGACGGCACCCCCGACGACAGGATCGACTGCGGCCCGCCCAACAAGGCCGCCGAGATCGCGCTCGTCGACGGCGCCGACCCGAAGCCGATCGGCTGCAAGGCGAAGAAGAAAAAGGGCAAGAAGAAGAAGTAGTCAGGGACCCGGTCGATCCGGCCCCTGGCCGCTGCTGAAACCCTCCTCTCCGATCAGCGGCACGAAACGGCAGGGGCCGATGATCTCCTGCTGCAGCTGATCGCCGCTGCGCTCGAAGACGGTCAGCATGTCGGCGCTCCGCGAGGCGATCGGGATCACGAGCCGGCCGCCGTCGGCGAGTTGGGAGATCAGGCTCACAGGCGGAGAGGGTGCGGTCGCGTGGACCGCGATCCCCTCGTAGGGCCCACGCTCGGGAAGCCCGCGGCTTCCGTCGCCGATCACGACCTCGACGTTGTCGATCGAGAGCTGCGCGAGCAGCATCCGGGCGCGCTCGGCGAGCGCCTCGACCCGCTCGACGCTGATCACCTCGGCTGCGAGCTTCGCAAGCACCGCCGCCGAGTAGCCCGAGCCGCTGCCGATCTCGAGTACGCGCTCGCTCCCGGTGAGCCGAAGCGCCTGGCAGATCGCGGCGACGATCCACGGCTGCGAGATCGTCTGCCCCTCGCCGATCGAAAGCGCGCGGTCGGCGTAGGCACGGCGCTGGTCGCGCTGGGTGACGAACAGCTCGCGCGGGACGCCGGCCATCGCCTCCAGCACGCGCTCGTCGACGATCCCGCGGCCGCGCAGCTGTCCCTCGACCATCGAGGCGCGGCCGCCCTCGAAATCGCGTTCGCCCCGTCCGAATCGGGGCATCGTCGCCTAGAAGATGTAGGAGTCGAGCCGGTCGGGCTCGAGCACCGTGACCCGGCCGCGGCCGCAGCGGACGACGCCGGCGCGCTCGAGGTTGGCGAGGAAACGGCTGACGCTCTCGCGCGAGGTCCCGGCGAGCTGGGCGAGGTCGGCCTGCGTCATCCGGATCGTCACGTCGCGCGCCGCGTCGCCAGGGAGCTCCTCGGTCAGCAGGCTGGTGAGCACACCGGCGACCCGGCCTGGGACGGTGCGGAACGACTGCGTCGAGATCCGCTCGTTGGCCTCGCGCAGCCTCCGCGTCAGCGCCTCGACCAGCTTCACCGCGAGCTCGGGGTGATCGCGGAGCAGGCCCTTGACGTCGGTCGCCGGCAGGGCGAGCAGCTCGGAGTCTTCGAGCGCCTCGACGCTCGCCGAGCGCGCCGATCCGTCGAGCATCGCGAGCTCGCCGAAGATGTCGCCGTTGGCGAGGTTGGCGAGCGTGATCGCGCGGCCGTCGGAGTGCTCGCGGGTGACGCGGAAGACGCCGCTCTTGACGACGTAGCAGGCGTCGCCGGTGTCGCCCTCGTGAAAAACGCGGGTGCCGCTGGGGAACTTGCGCGGTATCGCGACCTGCGACACCCGTTCCAGCTCAGCGCCGGACAGCTCCGCGAACAGCGGAACGCGCCCTAGTAGTTCCCGGGTGGACTCGGAGTTTGCGCCCACGCGGGTGATTATCCCTAACGGATCGCTGACAGCGCGGGCACCAGTAGGTGACCCGGTTCGAATCGCCCTGGCCGCGGGAGCGGATCGGGGTGCCGCAGCGCGGGCACGGCCGCCGTGCGAGGCGGTAGACGCGCCGCGGCATCCGCCCTGATTCGAGCCCGGTACGCATCAGGTTGGCTGTCTCCTCGATCGCCGCGAACAGCTCGTGGTCGCTGAGCTCCCCGAGCGTGCACCACGGATCGAGCTCGGCAGCGAAGCAGCCCTCGCTCTTGTAGACGTTGCCGATCCCGGCGACCACCGACTGGTCGAGAAGCGCCTCGCCGAGCTCGCGATCCTGCGACTGAGCGCGGAGCCGCCTGACCCCCTGATCGGGATCGAAACCGCGATCGAGGATGTCGGGGCCGAGCCGAGCCAGACGCGGGTGCCTGTGAAGTGCCCCCGCGCGCAGCAGCTCGAGCTCGGGCCCGTCGAACTGGAGGGCCTCGCGTCCGTTGGCTCCGCGGAGGATCAGCCAGGCGCGGCGGCGCGGCTTGCGAAGCGACCCTCCGACCTCGCGCAGCTGCCAGCTTCCGCTCATTTTCAGGTGGCTGCGAAGCGCGAGCCCGCCGTCGAAGATGAGCAGGAGGTGCTTTCCCCTCGCTTCGGCGGATTCCAGGATCTGCCCCTGGAGCCGGTCCGCTGTCCGCCGCAGTGGGCTTCGGGGGCTTGGCGCCTCGGCGGTCTCGATCAGCTCCCCGCCCAGCCCGGCGGAGATCCGCCGCGCCAGCCGGTGGATGGTGTCGCCCTCGGACATCTCAGGCCGCCGTCATGCCGAAGCGACGAGCTTGGTCGGCTGACGCCTGAAACCGGCCGAGATCACGAGGCTCTCGAGCGGCGAGCCGATCACGGCCTCGCCGTCGATGCGCTCGATCGCGAGCTTCGCGATCCGCCCGCCGCGCACCGCGGCGATCAGCTCGCCGAGCGCCCGCTCGAGCTCCTCGGCGGAGAGATCGGTGAGCCGCAGCACGCCGCGGCCGCCGCGCTCGACGTAGAGCTGCGGCTCGCCGTCGCGGAGCAGGACGTAGGCGCCCGGGGCGCGGGCGGGGCGTCTATTCCCCTCGAGCTTCGGCCACGGCAGCGTCGCGCCGTATGCATTCGCCGGGTCGGTGGCGGCGAGCAGCAGGTACTCGTCCTCGGCGCGGGGAAGCTCGCGAAGCCGTTCGACCGCGCCGGGGAGCGCGAACTGGGCGCCCCCCAGCCCCTCGACGAAATAGCCGCGCCGCGTGGTGCCGAGCAGCTCGAGGTTGGTCAGCTCCCCGTACATGGTCGAGAAGCCGCCCGGGATCCCCTCGGCCAGCGCCGTCTCCCTGGTCACGATCCCGTGCCGCTCGAGCATCAGCTCGGCCTGGGCGCGGAGCCGCGGACCGGCGGCGGGCGCGTTCTCGAACAGCGGCGCGGTCAGCGACCAGCGCCCGAGCACCGTGCCGGCGGCCGCGGGGCGGCGGCGGGAGAAGCGGCGCCCGGTGCGCTCGCGCTGCTGGGCGGCGCGCAGCCGCGGCGCCCGGAGCGGCGCGAAGGCGTCGTTGGTCGCCTCCCCGGTCCAGGCGAGGTCCCAGAGCGCCTCGTGCAGCTCCTCGGCCGAGTGCTCGAGTTCCAGCAGGTCGAGCCAGAAGCAGGGGCCCCGAGCCAGCCGCGCCCGAATCGCGTCGACGACCTCGCCCGAGGCCGGATCGAGCTTCGCGTTCGAGGGCGGCGGGCCGGCGATCCGCACGTCCTCGCGGAAGTAGAGCGCGACCTTGCCGTCGTTCCGTCCCAGCGCGCCGGCACCGATCCAGACCAGCTCGCCGCTGGTGCAGAGCTCGTCGAGCCAGGCCGGGCTGTAGGAGCCCAAGCGGCGCGGAAGGACATCGTTCTCCCATACCTTCGGCGTCAGCGCAACGCCCTGCAGCGGCACCAGAGCCTCGCGGAGCCGGTCGGGCCCGGCGCCGGAGGCGCGGTGGGCGTCGACGTTCTGCCAGCTGGCGATGAAGCGCGCGAGCTCGCGGCGGTCGGCGGGCTCGACCTCGCGCCGCAGCTTCGCGAGGCTGGCGCGGCGGATGCGGCGCAGGACATCGGCGTCGCACCACTCGCGCTCGGTGCCGCCGGGGAGCAGCTCGCCGCGCACGATTGCGCCCTCGCGCTCGAGCTCCTGCAGCGCCGGGGTCGGGTCAACCCCGCCGTAGCGGGCCGAGAGCTGCGCGGTCGGGAACGGGCCGTGGGTGCGCGCGTAGCGGCTCACGATCGCCTTGATCGGCTCGGCCACCCCGGCGATGAAGCTCTCCGGAAGGCCGGCCGGCGGCGGGACTCCGAACGCGTCGCGGTAGACCCCCGCGTCCTCGGCCGCGATCCAGCGCTCCTCGCCGGCGATCCTGACCTTGGCGGCGCGGCGCTCGCGCTCGAGCTTCTCGAGCATCGAGGCCGCCGAGTAGCCCTCGGCGACCCGCTGCTCGCATTCGGTGATGGTCAGGTCCCCGAGCCGGCGCAGCACCTGCTGGAGCGCGTCGCGGTCGCCGGCCTTGGCGTCCTCGATCAGCAGCAGCTGCAGCGAGGCCTCGACTTCGTCGAGTGCCGCGGGGTCGATCAGCTCGCGGAGCTCCTCTTGGCCGAGCAGCTCGCGGAGCAGATCGCGGTCGAGGGCCAGCGCCGCGGCGCGGCGCTCGGCGTTCGGCGTGTCGCCCTCGTACATGTAGGTGGCGACGTAGTCGAAGAGCAGCGACGACGCAAATGGGGATGCGGTGGGCGTCTCGACCTCGACCATCGAGACGCTGCGCGAGTGCAGACCGCGCAGGAGCTCCTCGAGCGCCGGAAGGTCGAGCACGTCGCGCATGCACTCGCGGTAGGTCTCGAGGATGACCGGGAAGCGGGGGAACTCGCGCGCCACCTCGAGCAGGCTCTGCGCCTTGAGCCGCTGCTGCCAGAGCGGCGTCCGCTTCCCCGGCCAAGCCCGCGGGATCAGCAGCGAGCGGGCGGCGTTCTCGCGGAACCGGGCGCCGAACAGCGCCGATCCGGCGAGCTCGCGGACGACCAGCTCCTCGATCTCGTCGGGCTCGATCAGGACGATGTCGCCGGAGGGAGGCTCGTCAGCATCAGGAAGATGGATGACGATCCCGTCGTCGGACCAGATCGCGTCGGCCTCGAGATCGCGGTCGTCGCGGATCTTCGCCGTCAGCGCCAGCCCCCAGGCGGCGTGGACGCGCCCGCCCCAGGGCGAGAGCACGCACAGCCGCCAGTCGCCGATCTCGTCGCGGAAGCGCTCGATCACGATCGTCTCGTCGGATGGCACGACCCTGGTCGCGTCCTGCTGCTCGCGCAGGTAGCGGACCAGGTTCTGTGCGGCGAGCTTGTCGAGGTCGTATTCCTTGGCAAGCACCTCGGGCTCCGTGGACACGGCCTCGCGCGAGAAAGCCCCGATCGCGCGGCCGAGGTCGGCGGGGCGGCCGAGCCCGTCGCCGCGCCAGAACGGCACCGCGCCCGGCGCGCCCGGCGCCGGCGTGACGACCACCCTGTCGCGGGTGATCTCCTCGATCCGCCAGGTCGAGGCGCCGAGCAGGAAGGTCTGGCCGGGCCTGGCCTCGTAGACCATCTCCTCGTCGAGCTCGCCGACCCGGCGCCCGTCGGGGAGGTGGACGCCGTAGAGGCCGCGGTCGGGGATCGTGCCCGCGTTCGCGACGACGAGCTGGCGGGCGCCGGGACGGGCGCGGATCTTGCCGTCGGTCCGGTCCCAGACGATCCGCGGGCGGAGCTCCGCGAAGCGGTCGGACGGATAGCGGCCGTCGAGCATGTCGAGCACGTTCTCGAGCTGCTCACGGGAGAGCTCGCGGAACGGGTCGGCGCCGGTGACGAGCTTCTCGACCTCGTCGACCTCCCACTCGTCCATTGCGGCGATCGAGACCAGGTGCTGGGCGAGGACGTCGAGCGGGTTGCGTGGGATCACCGTCTCCTCGATCTCGCCCTCGCGCATGCGGCGTGCGACGACGGCGCACTCGAGCAGGTCGGCGCGGAACTTCGGGAACACCCGGCCCTTCGAGACCTCGCCGAGGCCGTGGCCGGCGCGCCCGATCCGCTGCAGGCCCCTGGTCACCGACTTCGGCGACTCGACCTGGATCACGAGGTCGACGGCGCCCATGTCGATCCCGAGCTCGAGCGAGGAGGTCGCGACGATGCAAGGCAGCTGCCCCGACTTGAGCAGCTCCTCGACGTTGGAGCGCTCCTCGTGGGACAGCGACCCGTGGTGGGCGCGCGCCACCGCGATCGCCCCGTCCTCCTCCCCCTTCGAGCTCCCGTTGTGTCCCCCATGCTCGGTCGCCGGCAGCTCCCCTTCGGGCTCGTCGTTGGCGAGCTCGTTGAGGCGCTTCGCGAGCCGCTCGGCGGCGCGGCGGGCGTTGACGAAGATGATCGTCGAGGTGTGCTCGCGAACCAGCTTCAGCAGCTCGGGGTAGACCGAGGGCCAGATCGAGCGCACCGCCGGCTCCGGTGCCTCGATGCCGTGGTCGCCGCCGTCCTTGCGCTTCTCGGTCGACGCGTCGGGCTCGGTCATGTCCTCGACCGGGACGACGATCTCGAGGTCGAGCTCCTTGAGCCTGCCGGCGTCGACGATCTCGCACTCGCGGCGCGGCCCGACCAGGAACTGGCCCACGGTCTCGAGCGGGCGCTGGGTTGCCGAGAGGCCGATTCGCTGGACGTCGCCTTCAGCCAAGTGCTCGAGCCTCTCGAGGGTCAGGGCCAGGTGCGCCCCGCGCTTCGACTGCGCGACGGCGTGGATCTCGTCGACGATCACGGCCTCGACCCCGCCGAAGATCTCGCGGGCGCCGGAGCTGATCATCAGGTACAGCGACTCGGGGGTGGTGATCAGGATGTCGGGCGGCTCGCGGCGCATCTTGCGGCGCTCGGACTGCGGCGTGTCGCCGGTGCGGAGCGCGACCGAGATCGGCGACTTGATCCCCTGCAGCGGCGCCCGCAGGTTGCGCTCGATGTCGTAGGAGAGCGCCTTCAGCGGCGAGACGTAGACGATCTTGACTCCCTCGCCGAGCTTCTCGGGCTCGCGTGCGAGGCGGTCGATGCCCCACAGGAAGGCGGCGAGCGTCTTCCCCGATCCGGTCGGGGCGCAGATCAGCGTGTGGGCACCTGAGGAGATCGCGGGCCAGCCCTGCGCCTGGGCAGGCGTCGGATCGGCGAACGAGTCCTCGAACCAGCCCCTGACCGGGGCGCTGAACGGCTCTAGCGCCTGGGATGCCTGATTCGCACTTGCTTTTTGCTCAGTGGCCAACCGACCGATCTTAGTGACCGGCGAACCTGGATCAAGCGAACTTCAGGCGAGTTTGCGGCCGTACTGCTTCTCGTAGTAGTCGCGGTATTCGCCGGAGCGGATCGGCCCCCACCAATCCTCGTTGTCGCGATACCAGTCGACGGTGCGCTCGATTCCATGCTCGAAGCCGACCTCGGGCTTCCAGCCGAGGGCATTGAGTTTTTCGGAGGAGAGCGAGTAGCGGCGGTCGTGGCCGAGGCGGTCTTCGACGTGGTCGATCAGCGATTCGTCGCGGCCGGTGAGCTCGAGGATCTTGCGAACTACCTCGATGTTGGGGAGCTCGTCGGGGCCGCCGGCGTTGTAGACCTCGCCCGGCTCGCCGTTTTCGAGCACGGCGTCTACCGCGGCGCAGCAGTCCTCCACAAAGAGCCAGTTGCGAACCTGCATGCCGTCGCCGTAGACGGGCAGCGGGTCACCGGCGAGCGCGTTGAGGATGCAGAGCGGGATCAGCTTCTCGGGGTGCTGGTAGGGCCCGTAGTTGTTGGAGGCGCGGAAGGTGACCGCCTCGAGCCCGTAGGTGCGGGCAAATGCGCCCACAACCAGGTCGCCGCCGGCCTTCGAGGCCGCGTACGGCGAGGACGGATCGAGCGGCGAGTCCTCGCTCGCAGAGGCCTCCGAGAGCGACCCATAGACCTCGTCGGTCGAGATCTGCAGGTAGCGGATCCCCGCGTCCTTGGCGGCGTCGAGGAGCACGAATGTGCCGAAGACGTCGGTCTGGATGAACTCGCCGGGCGACTCGATCGAGCGGTCGACGTGCGACTCGGCGGCGAAGTTGACGAGCGCGTCGCAGTCGGCGAGCACGGAGCGGACGCGGTCGGCGTCGGTGATGTCTGACTCGACGAGCTCGGCGCCGGTGCCCTCGAGATTCTCGCGCCGCCCGGCGTAGGTGAGCTTGTCGAGCACGACGATCGAGTCGTCGGGCCGCTCGCGGAGGCGGCGGCGCACGTAGTTGGAGCCGATGAAGCCGGCGCCGCCGGCGACGACGAGCTTCACTGCCGGCGCTCCAGGTACTCGGCGAGGCCGCGCTGCCAGTCGGGAAGCGCGATCGCGTCGGAGCGCTCCGAGTCGAGAATCGCGCTCGCGGGCCGGGTCGCGGGCCGCAGCATCTCGCTTGTCGGGACCGGCTCGAGGTTCACGTCGAGCCCCGCCTGGCGGAAGATCTCACCGGCGAACTCGTACCACGAGCAGCTGCCTGCGCCCGTCATGTGATGGAGGCCGAGTGCATCGGTCTCGACGAGCAGCAGCAGGCCGTCGGCGAGGTGCGCGGTGTAGGTGGGGCTCCCGATCTGATCGTCGACCACCCGCGCTTCGCCCTTCTCGGCCAGGCCCAGCATCGTCTCGACGAAGTTCTTGCCCTCGGGGCCGAACACCCACGAGGTGCGGACGATGTAGCTGCGCGGGTTCGCGGCGGCGGTCGCCTCCTCGCCGGCGAGCTTCGAGCGGCCGTAGGCCGAGATCGGCCCGACCGTGTCGGATTCGACGTAGGGATCGGTCTTGGTGCCGTCGAAGACGTAATCGGTCGAGGGGAATACGACGCTCGCGCCCGCCTGCGCGGCGGCGGCGGCGACGTTGCCGGCACCCTCGCCGTTGACCGCGGTCGCGGCGGCTTCTTCCGCCTCGGCGCCGTCGACGTCGGTCCACGCGGCGCAGTTGATCACCGCCTCGGGCTCGAGGATCTCGAACGAGGCCTCGAGCTGAGCGGGGTCGGTGATGTCGAGCTCCTCGTGCGAGAGCCCGACGACCTCGTGCCCGGCGTCGGTCCCGGCCGCGACCAGGTCCTGGCCCAGCATTCCGCTCGCGCCGGTGACGACCAGCCTCATGGGATCGAGATGTCGGCGTGGTCGCCGACCAGGAAGCGGAGCGTCTTCGGGGTTCCGTCGCTGCGGGCGAGCTTCACGTCGCGCCCCAGCAGGCTCCCCTCCATGCGAACTCCGAGGTCGACGATCGAGGAGCCCGCGAGCACGATCGAGTGCTCGATCTCCGAGCCGCGGATCTCGACGTCGCGGTCGATCGCCGTATAGGGACCGACGTAGGAGTCGACGATGTGGGCGCCGGCGCCGATGATTGCCGGGCCGCGGACCCGGCTGCGCTCGAGCTTCGCGCCCACATCGATCACGACCCTGCCGTCGACCTGCGACTCGACCAGCTCGCCGTCGTTTCGCGACTCGATCTCCTCGAGCACGAGCCGGTTGGCGTCGAGCATGTCCTCGAGCCGGCCGGTGTCCTTCCACCAGCCCTTGACGACGTGCGGCTCGACCCGCTTCTCCGATTCGATCAGCGCCTGGATCGCGTCTGTGATCTCGAGCTCGTCGCGCCACGAAGGCTCGATCGAGCGCGCCGCGTCGAAGATCGCGGGGTCGAACATGTAGACGCCGACCAGGGCGAGGTCGCTGGGCGGGTCTTTCGGCTTCTCGACCAGCCGCACGACCCGCTCGCCGTCGAGCTCGGCGACCCCGTAGGACTCGGGGTCGGTGACCGGGGTGAGGAGGATGAGCGCGTCGGGCTCCGAGGTGCGGAACGCGTCGACGAGCTCGGTGATCCCGTCGCGGAGCAGGTTGTCGCCGAGGTACATCACGAACGGGGACTGGCCGAGGTAGTCCTCCGCTGTGAGAACCGCGTGCGCGAGTCCGCGCGGCGCGTCCTGCTCGATGTAGGTGATCTCGGCCCCGAACTGCGAGCCGTCGCCGGCGGCTTCGCGGATCTCGTCGCCGGTCTCGGGCGCGACGATGATCCCGATCTCGGTGATCCCGGCGGCGACCAGGGCCTCGATCCCGTAGAAGAGCACGGGCTTGTTCGCCACCGGGACGAGCTGCTTCGCCGAGGTGTGCGTAATCGGGCGCAGCCGCGTTCCCGCGCCGCCCGAGAGGATCAATCCCTTCAGGGCCTCCATGGGCGGGCAAGGCTAGCCACCTGTGGAATGTGAAGCGCAAAGGCCGTATCCTCTTGTGCGATGGGCAGAAGAGTGGGACTTTGGCTAGGGGTTACGGCGGTGGCGCTGGGCATTTTCGCGGGCACCGCGAGCGCAGCGACGATCGTCGTCGAAAGCGACCTAGACACGCTGCCCGCAGCCGACGCCTTCTGCACGCTTCGCGAGGCGGTCCATGTCGCCAACACCAACGATGCGGCGGGCGGGCTCGGGGGCGGGAACCTCGGCTGCGAGGCCGACAACGCCGGCCTCGACACGATCCAGCTCACCGCCGGGCACATCTACCAGCTCGACCTCTACTTCAGCCACGAAGACGCCAACATCTGGGGCGACCTCGACATGGCCGGCCCGACGACGATCACGACGGTCGGCAACGGCCTGGCGGAAATACGCGGCAAGACCGCCGCCGGCGACAAGGATCGGGTACTCCATGCCCTGTCGACAGCCGGAAGTGTGACCCTGAACCGGGTCGTGGTCAGCAACGGGTTCCTGAACGTCGCCGATGCCGGTGATGCCCTTGACAGCGGCGGCGGCGGCGTTCGCGCCGACACGTCACTGACGGTGATCGACAGCGAGATCACCGACAACGCGGTCGCGATCCCGAGCTTGAATGTGTTCGGGGGCGGCATCTACGCAAAGGGACCGCTCGGGAAGCTGACGATGCGCGGCAGCACGGTCGAGGGCAACACTGTGAACGCGACCAACAACCAGGTGATCGGCGCCGGGATCGCGGTCTACGGGACGGGATCGGCCGCCGAGATCGCCAACACCACGATCTCCGGCAACACATCGACTGGCAGCGTCACCGATCCGGGGTACGTCGGCGGCGCCTTTCTCGGTGACGGCACGGCGGCGACCCCGAGCCCGGTCACGCTCACAAACACGACGATCACCGACAACACCGCGACCGCCGGCGGCGCGGCGGTCGGCGGTCTGCAGATCTACACCGGCACGATGAACGGCAACCTCGTCGCCGGGAACACTGCCGACAGCAATCCCGTGGACTGCATCGGTGGTCCGGAAACTTCGGACGGGAACCTGATCGGCAACACCAGCGTCGTGCACTGCCAGCTCACCGGCCCCAACGACCAAGTCGGCACAAACCTCTCCCCGATCCCCCCCAACATCGGCGCGCTGACCGACAACGGAGGCCCGACCCGCACCCACGCGCTGAACCCCGGCAGCCCTGCGATAGACGCCGCCGGGCCGAACGGGCCGACCACCGACCAGCGCGGCGTCTCGCGTCCGCAGGGCTCGGCGTGCGACATCGGTGCCTTCGAGCTCGCGAGCACCCCGATGCCGGGCTTCAACTGCGCCGGGCTGATTCCGCTGCCGCCGCCGGCTTCGGGTGGCGCGTCGCCCACCGCCGCAGTGCCCGCCGCCGGCCCGACCGGCCAGCGCGCGGCGGCGCTGAAGCGGTGCAAGAAGAAGAAGGGCAAGGCGCGCAAGAAGTGCAAAAAGAAGGCGCTGAAGCTGCCGCTGTGATCGGGCGAACCAACATCTTGCTCGGGGTTCTGGCGGCGGTAGCGGTGGCGCTTCCCGCCGGCGCGAGCGCGGCGACGATCGTCGTTAACGACGACGATGACGACATCGACGTCGGCGCACCCTGCACCCTGCGCGCGGCGGTGGAGGCCGCGAACACAAATGCACCTTTCCGAGGCTGCAGCGGCGACGGCGCCGGGCCCGACACAATTGTCCTCCAGAGCGATCACACGTACCAGCTCGACCGCTACAACCCGCCCGAGGATGCAAACGTCTACGGCGACCTCGACATCACCGGCGGGGGCGGGACCACGATCCAGAGCGACGGCCCCGGCCTCGCCACAATCGACGGGTATGGCTCGACCGCTCCGCTCGGCAGCAAGGACCGCGTCATCGACGTGCTGACAGGCTCCGGACCGGTGGCCCTCTCGCGCGTGAAGATCACCAACGGCCTGGTCCAAAGCGGCGGAGGAGGCGGCATCCGCACCGTCGCCGGCCTCACTCTGACCGACAGCGAGGTGGCCGACAACCACGACAAGCTCCACGCCAGCGTCAACTTCCCCCACGGCGGCGGGATCCTCGTCACCAGCGGATCGCTGAGCATGAACCGGAGCACGGTCGCCGACAACAGCGCCGAGGCGGCAGACGCTTTGGCGCTCGACGACGCGCGCGGGGGCGGCATCGCTTTTTTCGGAAGCTCTTTAACGGCAACGAACAGCACGATTTCCGGCAACACCGCGGCCGATGCGGCCGGTGACGCGAGCAACTACTCCGGCGGGGGCGGGATCTATTACGCCGGCACAACAATGAACCTGACCAACGTCACGATCGCCGACAACGCAGCGCCCGGCGATGTCGCCGGGGACGCGTTCGGCGGCGGCATCGACATCGAGGATTCCGGCGCAACGCTGGGTGGAACGATCCTGGCGGGCAATACCTCGCCTGACGACCCGGACTGCACCGAGTCCACAGCTCCGGTCGTGATGTTTGCCTCGGCCGGCAACAACTTGATCGGGAACACGGACGGGTGCCCGCATACGGGGGGCTCGAACGATTTGACCAACGTCCCGGCCCTGCTCGGCGCGTTGAGCAATTACGGCGGGCTGACAAGGACGCACTACCTCAACCCCAACAGCCAGGCGATCGACCACGGTGGCGCCTGCCCGGCGACCGACCAGCGCGGCTTTTTCCGCGGCCCGGTAGCGCCGTGCGATACGGGTGCCTTTGAGCTCAACGCGCCCGCCAGTCTTCCGCCCACTCCGATCAACACTGCCACGCCCCCGGCCGCAGGCTCGCCGACGGTAGCCGCCACCGGACAGCGCGCCGCCGCGCTCGCCCGCTGCAAGAAGAAGAAGGGCAAAGCGCGCAAGAAGTGCAAGAAGAAGGCGAACAGGCTTCCGCTGTGAACCGGCGCGCCGCAATCTGGCTCGGGATTCTCGCGGCGGGCTTCGCTCTCTTGCCCGCGGGGGCGAGCGCGGCGACGATCGTCGTCAACGACACGATCGACGAGTATGAGGTCGGCCAACCCTGCTCGCTGCGAGAAGCGGTGGAGGTGGCGAATACCAACGACTCCTCGGGAAACCTCGGCTGCGTGGGCGACGCCGCAGGCCCGGACACGATCGTCCTCACAGCAGGTCAGACCTACACGCTCGACAGGCACAACCCCCCCGAGGACAGCAACATCTACGGCGACCTCGACATCAGCGGCGGCGGGGGGACGACGATCCAGAGCAACGGCACCGGCCTCGCGACGATCGACGGATATGGTCCGGCAGCACCGTTGGCCAACAGGGATCGCGTCATCGACGTGCTGCCCGCGGCCGGGCCGGTGACGCTGAGCCGGCTGCGGATCCAAAACGGCCACGAGCGCTCGACTAATGCGCTGACCGCAATCGGTACCGGAGGCGGCGGCATCCACAACCAGGCCACGTTGAGCGTGGTCGACAGCGAGATCACGGACAACGATGCGACCGACAACGGCGTCAACGGTGGGCCCAGGATCCTCGGTGGTGGCATCCTCAACGAGAGTGGGTCGCTGACGCTGACGCGAAGCACCGTGGCCGGCAACACCACAAACGATGGGCTTGACGGCGAAGGCTGGGGGGGCGGCATTGCCAATCTCGCCGGCGCGTTTACCGCTACCAACAGCACAATCTCGGGCAATACGGCCAAGGAGGATCCCGCCGGATTCTTTTCGGACCCGATCGGAGGCGGCATCTGGCAGACCTCCGCGGTGGGGACCACGATGACGCTCACCAACCTCACGATCACCGACAACGATGTCACCAGTTCCGAGAACGAGGGCGAAGCGGGCGGGATCTACATCGCCGGTGTCGGGCCCTCCGACAAACTCAGCGGCACGATCATCGCCGGAAACACAGCCCCCGGCATCGATGACTGCTACGGAACGTTCTACTCCGGCGGCAGCAACCTGATCGGCCCGGTCTTCGGCTGCACGCTGCTCGGCCCCAGTAACGAGCTCACAGGCGTTCCCGACGCGATGCTCGGTGCGCTGAGCGATTACGGCGGGCCGACGAGAACCCACTACCTCAATCCCGGCAGCCCCGCGATCAACCACGGCGTGCCGAACGGGCCGGCCACCGACCAGCGCGGCGTCTCACGGCCGCAGGGGCCGGCATGCGACATCGGCGCCTTCGAACTCGACAGCAACCCGATGCCCGGCTTCAACTGCGCCGGGCTGATCCCGGTACAACCGCCATCCACGTCGCCCACGGTCTCGCCGGCGGCAGCGGCCGGCCCGACCGGCAAGCGCGCGGCGGCGCTCGCCAAGTGCAAAAAGAAGAAGGGCAAGGCGCGCAAGAAGTGCCGCAAGCGCGCCTTGCAGCTTGCGGTTTGATGTCTCGCAGCTGGAGACCCATCTCGCTGTCGCTCCTCGCAGGGGCCCTGATCGGCCTGTTCTCCTCGACCATCGCATTGGCATCCATCGACGACGGGGCCTATACGTTGGTCAATCCCACCCAGGAACTCATTGATCCCGCCGTGACCGAGTTTGCCGGCGGCTTCGTCTCTTGCCCCGGGGGCCAGCGCGTGGTTGCCGAGGGTGCCTTCTGGCACCCCGGATTTGGGCCGTACCCGTCCAACGCCGCGTCCTCGCACATGGGCAGCAACACGCCGACTTCGGACGGGCTCGGGATGTTCAGCGCCGGGCGGACCGAGACCACTGCGAAGTTTCGCCAGACGGTGATGTTCTGTCTGCCCGCTTCGGTGATCGGCGCGAACTACGAGACCGAATCTCAGGATCTGGGGCCGCTGAACAACGGCTCGACCGGCAACTACGTCCCCTGTCCGGCAGGCCACCGCATCGTCTCGGGTGGCGCATTTTGGCATCTGCCCAACCAGCCGCCCACGGCCCAGGATGCCGAGGCGTGGATCTCGAGCTCGACCCCTACCGAGGATGGAGGCGGCTGGTACGCCGACGGCGCCAATAACACCGCCACGCCGCGCGTCCTCACGATCATCGCCCACTGCCTTCCGAGCGCAAGCGTCGGGGGGTACTCGATTCATGCTCAGGACCTTCCGGCCAGCAATGCGATCGCGGGCGGATACCTCCCCTGTCCAGATGGCCAACGGATCGTGACCGGTGGGGCCTTCTGGCACGAGCCAGGCCAAGGGCCGAATGTCGCCGACGCCGGCGCGTCACCTCTTTCAAGCTCGACGCCGATGCCGGATGCGAGGGGGTGGTACGCGGACGGTCGCACCTTCGTTGCGAACCGGCGGCTTCGGGCGGTGGCCGCCTGCGTTGTGCCTCGGACGAGCCAGGGGACGACCCCGATCGTGACGCCGGCCGCGACCGCCACGCCAGCCGCGACGACCGGCCAGCGCGCCGCCGCCCTCGCCAGGTGCAAGAAGAAGAAGGGCAAGACTCGCAAGAAGTGCCGCAAGAAGGCACTGAAGCTGCCGGTCTAGCGGCGGCGGGCTGAGCGGCAGCGCCTGCGGGACTTGCGCGGCTTGCGGCGCTTCGAGCAGCGCTTGCGCTTCGCCGCGGATCGCCGTGCGGCAGCGACAGGGAATGCCGGCGCGGCCACGCTACCGCCGCCCCCGGCATTCCGCTGCGCCGCCAGCGCCCGAAGGTGATCGCGCACACCGACACCGAAGCCGGTCGGCTGACCCGTGTAGTAGGCGTCGATCCCGTCGAGGAGCGCGTTGTGGCAGCCGCCGTAGTCGGCGGTCGTGTTCCAGGTCCAGGCCAGATACGAGATCCCGATCGAGTCGGCGAACGCCATCCACGAGTCGCTGTAGTCGTGGCTGCAGTCGGTATCGCCGAAGCCGCCGGTGATCACCGGCGCATGGGCGGCGATCGTGGTGATGTCGCCCTGGCAGGTGTTCTGGCACTGGCCGTAGTCGAAGGTGCTCAGGTTGGCGCCGACCGGGCCCTGCGGATCGCTCGGGCGCCGGGCCAGCCACTCGCTGAACTCGCCCGCGTAGCCGACCCCGCTGATGAAGATCGGCTGGGTCGCCCCGGTACCCCGCACCGCGTCGACGAGCGAATGCTGGCTGGCAGTCTGGTAGATGCCGAAGACGTCGTCGGTCTCGAGGCATCCGTTCTGCCAGCAATCCCAGGTGATGTGGTGCGGCTCGTCGTAGAGGTGGAAGGCGACGGCGCCGTTGTCACGGAAGGTCGTCGCCACCGAGTTCCAGAAAGACGGCGCGTGGTCGGCGTCGGCCATCGGCAGCTCGGTGCTGTCGCCGGCTGGGTCTTGGTCGACCTTGTTGAGCCCAAGGCCCGGCGCCGCGGTTGAAAGCCGCAGCACGGCGTAGATCCCGGCCGCGTTCAGCCGGTTGACGTAGCCGACGATCGCGTTGCGGTAGTTGGCGCCGCCGTAGGCCGGGTTCACCCCGTTGATCCCCAGCCAGCACTGCTCGTTGAGCGGGATCGCGACCGCGTTCGCGTCCCAACCGGCGATCGCATCGATCGAGGCGTCGTCAACCGGGCCCTGGAAGGTCCCCCACCCCTGCGAGCATGCGTACTCGCTGCCGGAGCGGTTGACGCCCAGCAGCCGCACGGCCTCACCGCCGGCGACGAGCTCGTTGCCCTGCACCGCGAGCCGCGGCGGAGCGGCGCCGCTCGGCTGCACCGCCAGCGCGGCGAGCACGAAGTATGCGAGCAACGCGCCCGTCACGGCGACGATCGCGAGCCAAATCGGCCTCTCCAATCCCCTCATCGCAACCACCCTCTTACATCGAGGACCGCTGTTAAGTGAGCCGGCTCACAGGCCGGCGACTGGCCTAGTAAGTGCCGCCGAGCTTCGAGTGGTCCCAGCTCGCCACGTTCTTGGGCGCGAAGCGGACCGCGACCCGCTTCTTGGCCTGCTGCTCTAGCGCCGCCGCCGCGTCGCCCTCGACCTGGGCGCCGTCGGCGTAGCGCGAGGTGAGCTGCTTGGCCACCTCGAAAACGGTCTCGTGTTCGCGGATGATTTCGGCCTCGGCCTCGATCATCACGCCCCGCAACTCGGCGTACTCGTGGCCGGTCTCGATCAGAAGCGTCGCGCGCGTGTCGCGCTCGAGGTTGCGGACCTTCTGCGACTTCGCGTAGGTGTAGATCCAGATCTCGCCGTCGCGGAGCACGTACCAGAGCGGCATCAGGTGCGGCCAGCCACGGGGGCCGAAGGATCCGATCACGACGACGCGCTCCTCTTCGAGCAGCTTTTCCCGCTCCTCCTCGGTCAGCTGAATTTCGTCGCGGCGGCTCACGCCGAGTGGAGCGTCAGCGTCTCCCAGGGGCCCTCGCCGGCCATCGGCTGGGTGCGACCGTCCAGGTAGGGGTCCTGCGTGTCGTCGTAGTGGCGGCTGGCTACGTGGCCGGACTGGCCGGTGAACGCCTGCCAGCGCGATCGCTCCGGGTTGACCGGGTCGGCGACCATGCGCCAGCTCGGCGCCCAAGCCGCCTGCTCGGGGCGCGCCGGGTCGCTCGCCACCTGGCAGACGGTCTCCGAGCCGCCGCCGACCTCGAGGCTGCGGTTGAAGATCCAGGCGAAGAGCGGATTGGCGCCGCCGAGCGCGTGCGGGAACTCGAGCGCGTGGACGCGGCCCCAGCGCCAGCCCTCCTCGTCAAGGCCCCACTCCGCCTCGAGGTCGTCGAGGGCGCCGCGGAGCGCGTCGACGACGAGATCGTCCCAGGGCCGCCCGATCAGCTCGTCGTCACCCTGCTCCCAGAGCGACAGCAGGTGCGAGTACCAGCGCCAGGTCGAGGTGTTGTGGTCGAGGAAGCCGTTGTCGGCGCGGTCCATCCAGCGCTCGGAGAGGTCGCGGTCCTTGATCGCGGCGCGCGCGAACTCGCGCGCAAAGCGGATGATGAACGCGTGGTAGACGCTTGCCGCGACCGAGTCGGGGCCCATGTCGCCGTCCCAGCTCTTCAGGATCTCGATTGCGCGCGTCTCGCGCTGACCCTTTGGCTTCAGGCGGGCGAGCCGATGGACGACCTCGACCCCGGGGATTGAGTGGCGGTCAAGCTGCATGCTCTCGAAGTCGTCGAGATCGTGCTCCTCCTGGGAGAGCAGCATCTGCTCGATCCGCTTGGCGCGGTAGCCGTCCATGTACTCGCTGGTGATGTGGTGGGGAAAGCCGTCGGGCTCGATCCGGTTGTTGGCCGTCACCAGGTAGCCCGATTCGGGATCGACGAGCTCGGGCTGCTCGTCGTAGGGAACGGTCCCCGCCCACTCGAACTCGCCGCTCCAACCGGGCTTTGGCAGGTCGGGGCAGTCGCCCTTGCGGAGCGGCAGCAGGCCGACGGTCTTGTAGCCGATCGATCCGCTGCGGTCGGCCCAGACCAGGTTCGAGACCGGCATCGTCATGTCCTCGAGCAGTGTGACCAGCTCCGGACCGCTGGCCGGCTCGAGGATGTCGAGGTAGATGTGGTTGACCGCGGCGTGCTGGAGCGCGGTCCACTGCAGCGCCAGCGGCTCGCCCGCGTCGGCGCCGAGATGCTCGTTGACGATCGGGCCGTGGTGGGTGAGGCGGACCGTGTGGTTGACGGGCTCCGAGCGCCCCTTGACCTCGATCGGCTCTTCGACCACCTCGAGCTCGCGCCATTCGTCCTTGAAGCGGTAGCGCTCGCCCTCTATCTGCTCGACGAACAGGTCCTGGACGTCGGCCATCGCGTTCGTGAACGTCCAGCAGACATCGTTGTTCTGGCCGAGCACGACGCCGGGGATCCCGGGCAGAGTGCAGCCGCGCGCGAAGCGGTCGCCCTTCTCGAGGCCGACCTGGTACCAGATGCCGGGCATGCTCGGAGCGAGGTGCGGGTCGCCTGCGATCAGCGGCCCGTCTGTGGCCGAGCGCTCGGCGCTCACCGCCCAGTTGTTGGAGCCGCTGGCGCCGGTCGCAAAGCCGACCTGCTCGCGGACGCGGGCGATCTGCTCGGCGAGCGCGCGCCCGTTGCCGTTGAAGCCCTCTCCGGGCCTGATGACGATCGGATTTCCAACCGGGTAGGTCGGGTCGAGGATCGCGGCGACCTCTTCGCCGAGCTCGCGCGCCATGTCGGCGCGGCGCAGCTCGTCCTCCCAGTTGGTCGAGAGCCCGAGCGCAAGCAGCTTCGCGCAGGCGAGCATGTCGGCGGGGCGCCACGGCTGCCACTTCAGCCGGAGGATCTGGAACTCGACCGGCAGCGCGCCCGCCTCGGCGGCCTGGTTGAGGCCGTTGCAATAGGCGTCGAGCCGGGCGCGGAGGTCGGGATCGAGCTCGGCCTCCTCCTTCTTGGCGATCCGGTAGAGGCCGAGCGTGCGCATGAAGCGGTCGAGGGTGAGCCCCTCGGCGCCGCCGATCTCCGACATGCGGCCGGAGACGACGCGGCGATAGACCTCGCACTGCCAGAGCCTGTCCTGGCCGTGGCAGAAGCCCTGGCCGAACCAGAGGTCGAGATCGGAGCCGGCGCGGATGTGCGGAACGCCCCATTTGTCGCGCCGGACCTCAACCGTCCCCTCGAGCCCCAGAACACGGAGCTCGCCCTCGGTCTGCGGCAATGGGCGACGGAAGAGCTGGTAGTAGAGGCCGGCGGCCGTGCTCCCCACCAGCGCCGTCAGCGCACCCGCCGTCAGCCCGCCCAGTTTCAGCGCATCACGCATGGATGCAGCCTAATCGGTCAGATCCGGGGGTAACGCGTCCTCGTCCTCGAGCTTCTCGAGGTGTGCCTGCATCGCGATCGCGGCGGCGCCGCGGAGCTCGCCTGGGACGTCGTCCCAGGCGGCGTCGAGGAGCTTGGCGCGCGAGCGCTCGCCCGCCTCCAGCGCCGCGACCAGCTTGCGCTCGCGCTCGAGGCGGTGCTCGTAGTACTCCTTGATCTTGGCGCCGGGGTCAGTTATGTCGGGGCCGTGGCCGGGGTAGAGCAGCGTTAGGTCGAGATCGGCGAGCTTCTGCAGCGAGTCCATGTAGTCGGCCAACGAACCGCCGTGCTCGCGCGAGGGGACGATCGCCGAGCCCCAGCCGAGGATCAGGTCGCCGCAAAAACAAGCCTTGCCGGCGACGAAGCACAGGTGGTCGGGGGCGTGGCCCGGGGTGGCGAGCGCGGTCAGCGGGCCGACCGACTCGCCGTCAGCGGGGGTGAACGGCTCGACCCCGAGCATCGGGACGCCCTCGGTATGGTCGGAGTGCGAGTGGGTGAGCAGCACGGTGCCGACTCCTCCCCGCCGCTCGGCTGCCTCGCGCAGCTTCGCGATGTGCCCCTCGTCGGCCGGGCCGGGATCGATCACGATCGCAGCACCGTTATCACCGCCTTCGTCAGCGCCCCCGATCACATAGCTGTTCGTCCCCTCGAGGGTCATCGGCCCGGAGTTCGGGGCGACTATCCGCTCTACGTCGAGCCCTTCGGCTATCAGGCGGCCTCGGCGAGCGCCCCGCCGTCTGTACGCAGCTCGTCGCGGATGGCGTCGCGGGCATCGGCGGGCTCGAGCACGACGAGCTCGCCGGCGCCGCCGAGGATCTCGCGCAGCAGCCACTGGGTGCCGGCGAACGGGACCTCGACCACCACCGAGCCGTCCTCGAGCTCCTCGAGAACCGTCCGCTCCTCGGCCAGCCAGCGGGCGCGCTCGGGTGAGACCCAGACGCGGGCGATGCTCGCCGCGGGCACCTCGCCGTCCACCATCCAGCCCTCGACCGCGGCCAGCTCCTCGACCTCGGGCCGAGGCTCGAAGCCGCGCCCGGTTTCGGTGACCTCCTTGATCCGGTCGAGGCGGAAGTGGCGAACGGCCTCGCGGCGATGATCGTAGGTGGCGACGTACCAGCCCTCGGGCCCGTTCTGGAGCCGGTAGGGCTCGATCTCGCGCTTCGTGAACTCGTCCTCGTTCTCCTTGTAGTAGTGAATCTCGAGCACCTTGCGTTCGGTGATCGCGTCGTTGAGCTGGCGGGCGACCGCGGAGTCGTCGCCGCCGCCGGAGGCGATCTCGAGCCCCTCCTCTGAGGGGTCGTGGCCGAGCGCGCCGACGATCTTCTCGCGCGCGCTCGCCAGCCCCGCCTGCGGCAGGTGGTCGCCGAACAAATCGATCGCGGCGACGAGGGCTTTCGCCTCGAGTGGCAGCAGGCGAGCGGGGCGGGCGAAGTTGTCGCCGTAGGGCTCGGCGTCGACCTCGATCTCCTCGCCATCGACCTGCGCGAACAGCACATAGGTCCCGCCCCCGAAGTTGACGACGTTGAGAAGGTCGATGTCGTCGCGGAGCTCGGCCTCGGAGAGGTTGAGGTGGTCGCGCACCTCGGCAACGCTGAGCCGCTCCTCGTTCTTCCCGGCCTCGATCAGCATCCCGGCCAGGGTGACCAGGCGCGCGAAGCGCTCGGGGCGGATCGTCGACTCGCTGCGGCCGTTCGACCGCGCCGAGGCCGGCGAGCGCGTGCCGGTGCGTCGAGCGGCCCGCGGCGGCGCGGTGACGAAGTCGCCCTCGTGGCGCTCCTGGAGCAGGGCCATCCGCTCCGCCGCCTCGCCGGCGAGCTCCGGAGGATCGAGCACGGTGGCGTGGCGGCGCCAGCGCAGCGCCCAGGCGACGAGCTGGCGCTTGGAGGAGAACTCGGTCTCGAAGATGCTGCCCTTACCGGGAGCGCGGTCGGCGGCCTCGGCGGGGCGCAGCTCACCGTAAGAGCCGAAGTCGCGCTCGACCAGCCACGCGATCCGGTCGCTGAGGAAGATCTTCGCCGTCCCCGCGGGCTCGCCGAGCTGCCATTCCGAGCGGCGGCCGTAGTCGCGGCGGTCGAAGTCCTCCGGAGGCTGGAAGTCGTGCTCGGCCTTCGAGGCGTATGAGACCTTGCCCTTGATCCGCGAGAGGCGGAAGACGCGCACATCGTCGCGCTCGTGCGAGTGGCCGATCAAATAGAAGTTGCCGGGGCGATAGACGAGGTGGTACGGGTTCACCTTCCGCTTCTCGGTCTTGTCGCGCTCGATCGTGTAGTAGGTGAACTCGATCGTCTTGCGGCGCGAGATCGCGGTCTCGATCTTCGACAGCCGCTGCGAGAGCTCGGCGCCTCCGGCTTCACCGGCCATCCCCACAGACACCGGGTCGCCGTCGGGGGCGCCAAGCGGGCTCGGTCTTCCCCAGGACACTTGCTGCAGCGCCAGGCGCAGCGGCTCGGCGTAGGCGAACTTGCCCTGCAGCAGATAAAGCGCGGTGTTGAGCGCTGCGAGCTCGCCGTCCGCGAACTCGATCGTCGGCAAGTAGTAGTTCTCGGGCGGCAGCGAGTAGAGCTCGGCCTCTTGGCTCGAGAAGCTCTCGCCGGGCTTCTCGATCTGGAGCACGATCCCGAGGCTCTCGAGCTCGGCGCGGTCGGCGTAGAAGCGGCGCGCGAAGGCATCGTCGTTCATCGAGCTGTAGCCCTCCACCTCCTGCTTGATCTCGAGCGCCTGCACCGGCCTGCCCTGCGCCATCAGGAACGAGATCAGCGAGAGCTGGCGAATCAGCTTCTCGGTGTCCTTGGCCACGCAGGCAGAATAGACGGGGAACCGCGGCTGCCCCGGAGGGTTCCCCGCTCATTACGGAGTTTCGCTATTTGCGTTTGAGCTTCTAGGCCTCTGAGAGCGAGAAGAAGAAGAACGGGACGAAGATCCAGAAGGCGAGCACGGCGGCGAACCACCACCAGCGGCGCCGCCACGCCAACCACGATCCAGCCACCGCGACCAGAAGCTGGAAGCCCGCGAAGAACTTGTCCTCGGTGGGGCGCTCGCATCGAAACTCGCTGGTGACGCACTGGTCGCGCCAGACGTCGATCGCCAGCGACAGCGCCAGCCCGACCCATATAAAGATCAGGAGTCCGATCAAGACCCGCCAGACGATCCGCATGGCGCGGCACCCTATGGCTTGCCAACCGCTGCGGGTCGGCTAGATTTCCCGCGTGGACTTTTTGGGGAACATCTCGTTGCGGCTCGTGGGCCTGATCGTGACAGTCGGAACCCTGGCCGCGATCTACTTCTTCATGATCCGGCCGATCACCGACACGACCAACAACGCCTTCGATTCGGTAGCGCCGGCGATCGAGCAGGCCACGAAGCAGGCCGCCGAGGCGCAGGAGGCCGCAAAACAGGCCGCCGAGGGAAGCGGCAACGGCCAGCAGGTCCAGCGCTGTCTGGAGAAGGCCGGCGCCGATCAGCAGGCCATTCAGCGCTGCGCCACGAAGTTCTCCTACTGAGCTACTCCGCCAGCTCTTCTGAGATCCGCTTCGCGACCGCGACGCCGGCAGCGGAGAGCTCGTCGAGCTCGGACGCCTTGCCGCGGTGGCGGTTCACGTTCACGCACATCACCCCGTTCTCGACCTCGAACGCGAACCCGTCCGGAGTCTGGTCGGCGAGGTAGTTAACGAAGCTCGGCGAGAACAGCTGCCTGATCCAGTTGTCGTCGCTCGAGGGGTCGGCGAAGATCTCGCAGCGGCGGTCGAGCTGCTCGCTCTCGAGCTCGACCCGCTTCGTCTTGCGGAAAACGTCTTCGGCGCCGTCGAGGAAGCGGAAGCCCGAGCGGCGCTGGCAGTAGAGCGCGGGCAGGCGCGCGCCGGCGTCGGGAACCTCGATCAACACGACCGTGAAGTGGTGGTATTCGCTCGGCTGCCCGGGCCCGCCGCCGACGCCGTGCTCCTCGTAGGTGTAGAGCGCGATCGTGCCGTCGAGCTCGCCGTCGAGCTTGCCGGTGAAAGCGTGGTCGGCTCGGCGGGTGGCGCCGCGGCGCAGCAGCTCGGTGGACGGAGGGATGGCGCCGTTCTGGGTCCAGGCCAGGCCGCGCTCCTTCGCGTAGGCATCGTTGAACTCGCGCCGGGCGCGCTGCATCCCGACCACGCTCACGATCATCAGCCAGAGCAAGAAGACGCCGACTGCCGCCGCGATCGCCGCGGTCGTGCCGGCTGCGACGCCCGCCGCCACTCCGGCACCGCCGGCGAACACGAGCAGCGAGATCAGCGCCGCCGGATGGACGATCGCACGCGCCAGGTGCTTCCCCGTCTTCACCTCCACCGCCGAAAGACTATTCAGGCTGCGCGGACGCCGAAGAACGCCGCGGCGTCAAGGCCGCGGTCGAAGCGTGACCAGCTCTCACCATCGGGGAGCTCGCGCTCGAGGCGATCGAAGCTGCCGAGCTTGCCGCCGAGGTTGTCGAGCATGTGAACGAGGGTCGCCTCGCGCGTCGCCGGCACAACCGGCGAGCCGTGCTCGAGCAGCCCGTGGTGGGAGAGGATGATGTGGAGCAGCGCCTGGGCGAGCTCCGGATCGAAGCTGTCGATCGACTCGATTTCGCGGCGGACCTTGTAGTAGCCGAGCGGGATCTCGCCCTGGAGGCGGCCCGAGTCGGTGAGGTCGATCGCCAGCGGATCGTCGTTGTAGGCCTCGGTCTTGCCGATGTCGTGGAGCAGCGCACCGGTGACCGCGACGTCGCGGTCGATGCCGCCGAAGTACGAGGCAGCGGCGCTGACCGCCTGCGCGACCGAGAGCGTGTGCTCGAGCAGCCCGCCCGCGTAGGCCTGGTGGTAGAGCTTCGCCGCAGGGGCATCGCGGAAGCGCTCCCAGGCAGCGGTCTCGGCCCCGAAGAAGCGCTCGAGAAGCGTCCCGAGCTCGGGGCGCTGCACGGTCGAGATCAGCTGCCGCAGGTCGGCCTCGAGCCGCTCGACCGGGATCTCCGGCGCAGCGGCGAGGTTCTCGTCCTCGTAGGAGCCCGGCTCGGCCGCGGTCAGCGACTCGATCTTGATCTGCGGCCCGTAGCGGGGGTTGATCGAGAAACGGCCGGCGATCCGGATCACCGTGCCGGGAACGGCGACCTCGAAGCAAGCGGCGGCGTCGTCCCAGCAGATCGCCGGGACGCTGCCGGTGCTGTCGCCGAGCTTGAGGCGCAGATAGTCGTCGCCGTTTTTCGTCTTCGAGAGGTCGCGGTCGCGAACCGCGAACACCGAGTCGACCGAATCGCCGTCGGCCAGCGCGCGCACGCTCTGGCGGCCGTTAGCGGCCCCGCCATCACCCTGGGAGCCGGTTTCGGCTCCGTTTTCGCGGCCGTTCTCATGAATTGTGATCTGCTCTGCCATTGCTTCTCCAAGGTAGAGCCGGATGCGGACGGGAACCATTCGCCGCCGGCCCAATAGCCTGCTGCCCATGAGGTCGCCCGAAGGGCCCCGAACATGACACCGGCCTCGATCGAGGGCGGAGTGCTGGTCACCGGCGGAACCGGCGCGCTCGGCTCGGCGGTGCTCGCCGAGCTCGTCGAATCGGGCGCCCGCGTCGTCTCGACCTGGCTCGTCGAGCGCGAGCGCGAGGCGGTCACCGAGGCTTTCGGCGACAGGGTCGGGCTGGTCGAGGCCGACCTCTCGAGCGACGAGGGCGCCGCGGCCGCGGTCGATGCGGCGGCCGCCGATGGGCCGCTGAGGGGGATCGTCAACCTGGTCGGAGGGTTCGCCGCCGGCGAGCGGCTCCACGAGGAGCCAGTTGCCACGCTCGAGAAGATGATCGCGCTCAACCTGATGACCGCGGTCCGGGTGAGCCGCGCCGGGATCCCCAAGCTGCTCGACGCTGGGGGCGGAGCAATCGTCTGCGTGGGCACGAAGACTGCGCTGGAGCCGTTCTCGGGCGGCGCCGCCTACTCGGTCTCGAAGGCCGCCGTGCTCGCGCTCGTCAAAGCGCTCGACGTCGAGTACCGCGGCGACGGAATCCGCGTCAACGCGGTGATGCCGAGCGTGATCGACACGCCCGCCAACCGCGAGTCGATGCCCGACGCCGACCCGGAGGAGTGGGTTCCCCCGGAACAGATCGGGCGCGTGATCCGCTTCCTCTGCTCCGAGGATTCGGCCCCGATCTCGGGCGCCTGGGTGCCGGTGTACGGCAAGTCCTAGACTCGGCGGGTGCCGCCTGCCTGCTCCCACCTCGACCAGATCAAGGTCCGGATGCCGGAGGCTGTCGAGGGCTGCGAGGAGTGCCTGAAGACCGGCGGCCAATGGCTCCACCTCCGCGTCTGCCGGGACTGCGGAAGCGTCGGCTGCTGTGACTCCTCGCCGAACCAGCACGCGAGCAAGCACGCGGCCGCTGAAGGCCACCCGATCGTCACCTCGGCCGAGCCCGGCGAGGACTGGTCGTGGTGCTACGTGGACGAGGTCCCGCTCGCGATCCCGCCCGAGGCGGCTGCCGGCTGATGGCAAGCTGGATCTTCGAGCCAGGCCACACCGAAGCCGAGTTCCGTTCTCGCCACATGATGGTGACCTGGGTCCGGGGCCTGTTCAAGGACATCCACGGCCAGATGGAGTTCGACTGGGACACATGCCTCGAGACCACGTTCGAAGGCGAGATCGACGCGACCAAGCTATGGACCGGCGAGCCGATGCGCGACGACCACCTGCGAAGCGCCGACTTCTTCGACACTGACAACCACCCGCGGATCCCGTTCAAAGGTCGGTTTGTGAGACGGACCGGGGCGGACAGCTTCGAGGCCGAAGCGGAGCTGACGATCCGCGGCAACACGCAGACCGTTCCGCTCGCGGTCGACTACCTCGGCGAGTGGAAGACGCCGTTCTGGGTCGGCGACGAGAACCGCGGCACGATGCGCCGCATCGGCTGGAAGGCGCAGACGCGGCTCAACCGCCACGACTTCGACGTCTCATGGCAGGACGAACTGCCCGACGGCGGCTTCGTGGTCAGCGACATGATCGAGATCGACCTCGACGTCGAGGCGATCAACAAGGACGACCTCGAGAAGACCGGGGCGATCGAGCACTACGCCAGCTCGACCAAGGGTTGGCGCGGCGGGGCCTGACGCTCATGCCAGCGCTCGGCCTGCTCGAGCTGGGCGGCGAGCGAGATCAGGGTTGACTCGTCGCAGTGGCGGCCGAGGAACTGGGCGCCGATCGGCAGCCCGGAATCGCTCAGGCCCGCGGGCACGCTGATTCCGGGCCAGCCGAGGTGGTTCCAGACGAAGGCGTAGGGGCAGGCCGCGGTGATCATGCGGTCGGTCGCGAAGCCGCTCAGCCCCTCGGCCCTGCCGATCCTGAACGGCTTCCTCGCGGTGGTCGGCGTCAGGACGACGTCGCAGCGCTCGAAGATGCGGCCGATGCGGCGAGCAGCGCCGGCCTCGGCTCGGCGCGAGAACCGGTATGGGGCACCGCCCAGCCGGCGACCTGAACGAGCGCTCTCGTGCGAGCGCCGGTCGAGCAGGCTCGGATCCGGGGCCTTCGCAACCTCATCGTGAACGGCGGCCAGCGAGCGCGTCGCGAAGGTGGGCGCCACGAGTCTGTACTGGGGGTCGGCGCGGATGACGCGGTGGCCGAGCCCCTCGAGCACCCCGGCGATCCGCTCGACCGCGGCGCGGATCTGCGGATCGAGGCGGACCCGCAGTCCCACGAACGGAGCCTTGAAGGAGAGCGCGATGGTCAGTTGACCGGGGCCTGTGCGGGCCGCCTCGGCGAATGTAGTCTCACCCGCCGGAGGCCTGTGCAGGTCACCCTCTCGGTTGCCACTCGCGACGTCGAGCATCAGCGCCGCGTCCTCGACGGTCCTGGCCAACGGCCCGTAGCAGCTCACCCCGTTGTAGGACTCGGGCGAAGGCCAGGTCGAGATCCGGCCGCGCTCCGGCTTGATCCCGACCAACCCGCACCAGGCCGCCGGGATGCGAACGGAGCCGGCCCCGTCGGAGCCCATCGCCGCGGGCAGGATCCCGGCCGCGACAGCCGCAGCCGAACCCCCGCTCGAGCCCCCGGGCGTGCGCTCCAGGTCCCAGGGGTTGCGCGTTGCGCCGAAGTGGCCTTCGGTGAAGGGGTAGAGCCCGAATTCGGGCAGATTGGTCTTGCCGACCACGATCGCCCCCGCTGCGCGCAGCCGCCGCGCCAACTCGCCGTCCTCCGGGCAGACCTCCCACTCGCCCTGGCAGCCGTTCGAGGTCGGGTAGCCCTCGAGGTCCATGTCGTCCTTGATCGCCGTCGGGACGCCGAGCAGCGGCGCGCGCTCGCCCGCGGCGAGGCGGCGGTCGGCCTCGGCCGCCTCCTCGAGAGCCTGCTCGCGGCGGACGTGGCGAAACGCGTTCAGCGTCGGCTGCGTCGCATCGATCCGGTCGAGCGCGTCCTCGACCAGCTCGGTCGAGGTGACCTCCCCCGCGGCGAGTTGCTCGACCATGCTGGTCAGCGTCATCGGCCGGGCACCAGTTGCACGATCGGGATCGTACGGCCGACCTGCGCCGCCCGCTCGCGATAGTCGGCGTAGGGCGGGAAGAGCTGGTCGGCGAGACCCCAGAGCCGCTCGCGCGTCGCCTCGTCTTCGACGACCTGGGCATGGAACGGCTCGCCGCCGAGCGTGACCTCGGGGTTGGCGCGGGCGTTGTGGAACCACGAGGGGTGCTCGGGCAGGCCGAGCTTCGAGGCGATCACCGTCACCCGGTCACCGTCGTTGAAGTAGATGACGCCGTTTCGCCGCATCTCACCCGTGCGAGCGCCCTTCGTCTCCAGGAGCGCGGTCGGCAGGATCAACCCCATTCCGACCCGCCCGCCGCTCAGCCGCAGCAGATACGGATCCAGCTTCCAGACCACGTTGCGCGACAGCCACATGCCGACCCTGCCGCTGACGAGCCGGGTGTATGCCCGGTAGAGCCCGCCGCGGGGCGCGATCGGATCGACGTGGGGCAGCGGGCGCGCCATCAGTCGCCAGACTCCTCCGGAAGTCCGGCGGCTGCAAGCGCCTTCTCCTTGTCCCAGAACGCCTGCCAGCGGACAATCTTGCCCCCGCGCAGCGTGAAGATTGCGGCGAACGGAGTCGTCGAGCTCGATGCCGTCACGCCCTTTGAAGTGCTCGACGGTCGTCAGCAGCACCCGCTCTGCATCGACGGCTCGTATCTCCTGAAGCTCGCTCTGGTGCTCCTCCCACGCAGCATCAAATTCATTGGCAAGCTTTCGCACCTCCGCGCGACCCCGGGCCGCCCTCGGCGCGGGCTGCTCTGGAGGTTCGTGGAATTCGATCTCATCAGAGGCCAAGTTGCTGTCTCCGATGCCGTCAAAACCGCGCTCGTTGAACTCTTGAACCGCGCGGCGAACAATCTCGACGTTCTCCTCAGACATAGCCGTGGAGTATCCCGTTAAGACGCAGACTGCTGGATCATCCGATGGCGAGGACCGGAATCGAACCGGTGACACCACGATTTTCAGTCGTGTGCTCTACCAACTGAGCTACCTCGCCGGGTGACGCGGAGCAAAGGCTAGCGTTAGCTCCGTGAGCGGAGCTCGACAGATGCTGCCGCGGGGAGTCGTATTCACGGGCCTCCTGCTCGCCGTGATTTCGCTCTCGGGAGTGGCTCGCGAGCAGCCGGCGCCGATCGCGATCGAAATCCCGGCGCCGTTCGCCGAGCGGGTGCCAGCTGCGGAGCGGTCGGTTCCGCTCGGCGCGGCGGCACCGCCCTGGGCGGACCGCCTCTACAGCCGCTCGCTGCTCGTTCTCCATGCGCTCACCGATCCCGATAGCGGGGCGATGATCGCCGGCGACCGCGACGGCTGGCGCTACATCTGGCCGCGCGACGCGGCCTCCGGGGCGCTCGCGCTCGAGGCGGCGGGGCGGCGGGAGCAGGCGCGGCGGGTCGCGGCATTCCTCACCGGCCTCGAGCTCGACGAGGCGGCGCGTTTCGGCACCGACGGCGAGCCGGTTGCCGGCCGCCCGGCCGCCGGCGACGCCCGGGGCTGGGTCGACGCCGCCGCCCGCGCAACCGGCATCGGCTCGGTGGAGCCGGGAGAGTGGAGCGGGCGCCAGGACTACGGCGAGAACGTCGAGGCCGATCTGCTCGGCAACGCGATCGCCGCCGGTGCCCCCGCCAGCGAGATCCGCGGCCGCTTCAGCTCCTCACGCGGGCTGACCCGCGAAGCGGGCGGAACCGCCCTCGACTCCGCCGCGGCCTGGGCGGTGGTCCCGTTCGCGCGCCCGGGCCTCAGAGACGACGCGCGCCGCACGCTCCTCAACCTCGCCGCCGGTGCGACGCGCTTCGGGATCGGACCGACGGAGGACTGGACCGAAGGCGAGGCCTGGAGCGCGCCGACGGCGTGGAGCGCGTGGGCTCTGGCTCGCCTCGGCGAAACGGAGGCCGCGGATCGGATGCTCGCCGCGCTCCACCGGTCGGCAACGCCCGCCGGCACGCTTCCCGAGCGCGTCTCGAGCAGCAATGGTCGCCCGCTCTCGACCACGCCGCTCGGCTGGTCGCACGCGTTCGCAGTCCTGGCGCTGCGCGAGCGCTACCCCGGCTAGTCGAGGGTGTCGTCGGCCGCCTGGGTGCGCTCGTCCGAGCTCTCCTCGGTGACCGCCGAGGACATCGCGGCCTTGACCGCCTGCTCGGCGTTCTCGGCCTCGACGATGCCGAGGTCGGTTCCGGCGCGGTCGCGGAGCGGCCAGCTCTGCAGCGCGACCACCGGCCGCTCTAGCTTGCGCGCGTAGGCGATCTCCGACAGCGTTCCCCACGATCCGCCGACCGCGATCACCGCGTCGCCGGAGGCGACCACGGCGAGGTTGCGGGCGTGGCCGATCCCGGTAGCAACGGCGTAGGTGACGTGCTCGTTGGCGTCAGCCGGAGAGAGCGTCGGCAAGACCGCCACCACTTCACCGCCTGCTTGGGCGGCTCCCCTCGATGCTGCCTCCATCACCCCGGTGAGGCCGCCGCAGACCACGACCCCGCCGGCCTCGGCGATCCCGCGGCCGACCGCCTCGGCCTCGCGGAGGATCTCCCCGTCCCCCTCGGAAGCGCCGATGACGCTGATCTGCACGACGCGCCTGCTCACGCGGCCTTCTTGCCCTTGCTGCTCGCATCCAGCATCCGCGTCATCAGCTCGATCGAGCCGGGCTTGTGGAGGTGGTCGTTGAGGTTGCCGCACTTCGGGCTCTGAACGCATGAGGGGCAGCCGTGCTCGCAGGGGCACTCGCCGACCAGGCGAAGCGCGTCGGCGACCAGCTCCTTGAAAACGTCATAACCCCGTCTAGTTATGCCGACCCCGCCCGGGTGGCCGTCGTAGATGAAGATCGTCGCGTGGCCGGTCTGCGGGTGGACGTTGGTCGACAGCCCGCCGATGTCCCAGCGGTCGCACATCGCGATCAGCGGCAGCACGGCGATCTGGGCGTGCTCGGACGCGTGCAGCGCGCCGAGCAGCGTCTCGCCCGGGAACGCGGCGGCGAGCTTGCGCGGCAGCGTGTACCAGAGCCCCTGGGTGATGAAGTTCTGCTCGGGGAGATCGAGCGAGACCGTATCGACCACCTCGTGGTCGGCGAGCTTCTTGCGCTGGAAGGCGATCACCTGCTCGGTGACGGCGACCTTGCCGAAGTTGAGCTCGACCCCGAGTGCCTCGTGGGTCTTGTAGATCTCCTCGATCCAGACGTCGGTCTCCTTCTTGGCCTGGGTGTAGAAGTCGGCTTCGCGCTCGGAGACGATCGCCCGCCGCGAGTCGACGTCGAGCTCGGAAACCTCGTATGAGCGGCCGAGGTGGAGGTAGATCGCGCCGCGGTGCACGGTCGAGAAGGCGCGCTCGGCCTCGACCTGGCCGAGCATCTCGCCCGAGCCGGAGTCGACGACCGCGACGCTGTCGAACGAGGCCGAGCGCAGCGAGATCCGCCCGGCTGGGAACTCGGACTTCCGCGGGATCAGCTTGCCGCCGCGCACCGCGCGCAGCTCGCCGGCACCGACGAGCTGATCGGCCAGATCCATGCAGCCCTCGCCGAGGATCTCCTCGTCCTCGGCACAGAGCGGCGCCTCGTGCGCGGCCGCGATCAGGTGCTGGCCGTGGATCTGCTCGCTCTGGTGGTCGAGGATCGCCGCCTCGACCGGGCGCTCGAGGAACTCGTCGGGGTGACGGCAGAAGAACTGGTCGAGCGCGTCCTCGCCGGCGACGTAGACCGCGAGCCCGCGCGAGCGCCGACCGGCACGCCCCCACATCTGCCGCAGGCTCGCGACCGTGCCCGGGAAGCCGGCGCAGATCGCTGCGTCGAGCTCGCCGACGTCGATCCCGAGCTCGAGCGCATTGGTCGCCGCGACCGCGAGCAGCTCCCCGGAGGAGAGCGCGGCCTCGATCTCGCGCCGCTGCTGCGGCGTGTAGCCGGCGCGGTAGGGCGCGATCAGCTTCGCGAGCTCGCCGCGGCCCTGCTCCTTGAGCCGGTTGGCGGCGAAGCGGTTGATGAGCTCGATTCCCTTGCGCGAGCGCATGAAGCAGATCGTCCGCACCCCGAGCCCGACCAGGTCGGCGAGCAGGTCGGCCGACTCCGAGATCACCGAGCGCCGCGCCCCGACCCGCTTCTCGACCAGGGGCGGGTTCCAAATCGCGATCTCGCGCCCGGCTCGCGGGGCGCCGTCTGTATCGAGGAGCTCGAAGTCGAGCCCGGTGAGCCGCTCGGCGAGCTCGTCGGGGTTGGCGATCGTCGCCGAGGTGAGCACGAAGCGGGGGTCGCCGCCGTAGAGGCGCGCCAATCGCCGCAGCCTGCGGAGCACGTTGGCGACGTGGGAGCCGAAGACGCCGCGGTAGGTGTGGGCCTCGTCGACGACGACGAAGTTGAGGTTGGCGAGGAAGTCGCCCCAGCCCTTGTGGTTGGGGAGCACGCCGACGTGGAGCATGTCGGGGTTGGAGAGGATCAGGTTCGAGCGCCGGCGGATCGCGGCGCGCTCCTCGCGAGGGGTGTCGCCGTCGTAGATCGCCGCGCGCAGGTTCGGCGGGCCGAGATCCGCCAGCGCCCGCGCCTGGTCCTGGGCGAGCGCCTTGGTCGGGTAGAGATAGAGCGCGCGGCTCTTCGGATCGCGGGCTATCGCGTCGAGCACGGGGAGGTTGAAGGCGAGCGACTTTCCGCTCGCGGTACCGCTGGTCAGGATCAGGTGCTTCTTGGCCGCGGTCTTGTAGGCGTGGGCCTGGTGCGAGTAGAGCTTCTCGATCCCCCTCGCCTCGAGCGCGGCCCGAAGCTCCGGGTCGAGGCCTCGCGGGAGCGCCCGCGGCTCGGCCTTGTGGGAGCGCTCCGAGCTCTCGTGGACGAGCCGCCCGTCGGCTCGCCCGGAACCCAGCGCCGCCTCCCAGTGCAGCCTGGTCGCGGCCCTAGGCACGGATCGCTCCCGCGACCTGGACCGCCTGCAGCGCGCTGCGGTCGTGGATCCGCATCAGATCCGCACCCTTGGCGACCGCCAACGCAGCGGCCGCCGCCGTCCCCCATTCGCGCCCGCCCGCCGGCGCGCGCTCGTCCCACGAGCCGGCGAGCACCGCGCCGATCAGGTCCTTGCGCGACAACGAGACGTAGAGCGGCCGGCCGAGCGCGCGGAGCTCGTCGAGCCGGCGCAGCACCTCGAGCCCGTCGGCGACCCCGAGGTCGAAGTCGATCCCGGGATCGATCGCGATCTGGAGCTCGGAGACGCCGGCGGCGACCGCGGCCTCGATCCGCTCGGAGAACCAGCGCTTCATGTGCTCGACCGGGTCCTCGTAGGAGGGCGGGTCGCGCTCTTCGCGCGGCGGGCCCTCGATGTGCATCAGCACCAGCCCGCAGCCGCTCGAGGCGGCGAGGTCGAGCAGCGCCGGGTCGCGCGCACCCGAGATGTCGTTGACCGCCGCGGCGCCGGCGTCGACGGCGCGCTCGGCGACCTCGGCCGAGAAGGTGTCGGCGGAGACCGGCACCGCGGCCTCGGCGACGAGGCCCTCGATCGCGGGGATCAGCTTCTCGGCCTCGTCGGTAGCGGGCACCGGGGGCCCGCTGCGCGCCGCGACCGCGCCGACGTCGAGCATCCCGAAACCGGCATCGGCAAGCTCGAGACCGTCGCGGACCGCCTGCTCGGGGGTCCCGCTGCGCGCCCCCTCGAACATCGAGTCGTCGGTGACGTTGACGATCCCGACCGCGACCGGGGCCGAGAGATCGAGGTCGCGCTCGCCGAGCGACCAACGCGCAGTTGTCATGCGAGGTTCGGGTATGTCGGCATCGCGGCTACCGTAGCGAGCGCATTGGCGCTCAAGTGCGTGTACACCGACCTCGACGGAACGCTGCTCGGAAAGCGCGGATCTCTGTTCCGCGACTCCGAGGGCGGCTTCTCGATGCTGCAGGCGCGGGCGCTCGAGGCCTGCTTCCGGGCCGACGTCGAGCTGGTCGTCAAGTCGGGGCGCCGCGAGGCGCAGGTGCTCGAGGACGCGCGCCTGATGGGCCAGAGCGCCTACATCTACGAGGTCGGCTGCGGGATCGTGATCGACGGCGAGAAGACGCTGCTGGTCGGCGATCTCGAGCCGGCGGAGGGCAAGACCCTCGCCGAGACGATCCACGACGACGGGGTGCCGCAGCTGCTCTTTGACGCCTTTCCCGGCGCGCTCGAGTACCACCGGCCCTGGCACAAGCAGCGCGAGCTCTCGCACCTGTTCCGGGGCAAGGTCGACGTCGCCGAGGGCAACGCGCTGCTTGCCGAGCACGAACACGACCGCTGGCGGCTGATCGACAACGGAGCGATCTTCCGCCCGATGGAGGGAATCGACGGCCCGGCCCACGCCTACCACCTGATCCCGGCCGAGGCGAGCAAGGCGAACGCGGTCCGCTTCCATCAGCAGGTGCGCGGCTACGCGCCGGAGGAGACGATCGCGATCGGCGACTCGGTCGAGGACCTCGGCGTGGCCGAGGTGGTCGGGCGCTTCTTCGTCCCCGCCAACGGCCCCGAGCGCGACCCGGGGCTCGGCAAGGCGATCCCGAACTACCCGAACGTGACCGTCACCGAGGGTCAGATGGGCGAGGGCGTCTACGAGGCGATCGTCTCGACCCTCGCCGGCGCCTGAAGACGACCCTCATCCGATCGTGCCGCATGGCCCGGCGCAGGGGGTACCCGCGAAGATCGCGAACCAGATCGCGAAGACGACAAAGCCGAGAGTCGCCGCCAAGACGAAGATCCGCTCTACCGGGTCGCTCCTGCCGCTGCCGGGGCGGAAGGGCTCATCGCGCATGCTGCGGTTCCAGGACTGACGCCTGGCCGTCGGCGCCTCGCTCTCACCTGGCCACCGGCCGCGAACGCTTCCCCCGATCAGCAACAGCACCCAGTAGGTGACGATGATCCCGAGCGCGATGAACACCCAGAGCGATGCGCTCATGTGTGCGCCGCCGTCGCCGGCGATCTTCGACGCCGTCCAGGTCCAGAACATCGGCACGCCGAACCCGAGCAGCAGCGCCGCGATCACGGTCGAGACCGTAGATCCAATGCTCCTGGCGGCTTGGACGGCGTAGTGCATCAGTCGGTGCTCATCGGATCGTCTGCAGTTCCGGATGGGTGGCGAGCAGGGTCTGGGTGAAGACGTAGTTGAAGGCGAAGATCCCCATCAGGGTGATGACCACGGCTTCGTTCACCGCTCGACCGACTCCGGCTGCCCCTCCGGACGCAGTCATCCCCTTGTAGGAGCAGACGATCGCGATGATCGCTCCGAACATGGTCGTCTTCAGGACCGATCCCCAGAGGTCGGTGACTGAGGCGTTCGTGAACAGGGTCGCGAAGAATCCGCCGAGCGGCTCGTTGTAGAGCAGCTCCGCGCCGATCCCGCCCATGATCCCGAAGATCAGCGCGTAGATATCGAGCAGGCCGGTGATCAGAATCAGGGCGAGAAAGCGCGGCACGACGAGGTTCTTGACCGGGTCGACGCCGAGCACCTGGAGGGCGTCGAGCTCCTCGCGGATCTTGCGGGCGCCGAGGTCGGCGGTGATCGCCGTTCCGGCGACGCCAGCGACGACGATCGCGGTCACGAAGGGCGCGAACTCGCGGATCGAAGCGAGGACGAAGAAGCCGCCGAGACGGTCGAGGGCGCCGAACAGCGACAGGAAGTTGGCGGCCTGGAGGCCGGGGGCCCCGAAGCCGAAGGCCAGGGTCGAGATCAACAGCGGAAACCAGCAGAGCTGGAGCGCAAACAGGAACTGCCCGATGAACTCGCTGCCGTAGGGATACGGGGGACGAACCGCTGACACCACGGTCTTCGCGGTCAGGATCACCATGTCCCCGATCTGCTCGAACAGGGACTTGGCGGGGAGGAACGCCCGATCTGCGACGGCTCGGACCATTACGCAGCTATGGGCACCCCGACGAGATCTTCACCCGCCACCAGTTCATGATCGCGCCGACCGGGCCCCAAGCCGGCCGCACCTGCCAGTGCCTGCAACCCGGATCGCCGAGGTCCTCGTTCGAAATCGCCTCCCACTTGTGCGCGGCCGGGTCGTCCACCATCTCCTCGAGCCGGACGCGCGCATCGCCCTCGCGGAGCGCCTGGGCCTCGGCATCGTTGCGGGCATACCGCAGCCGCTCGACGAGCTCGTCGCGGACTTTCTCGAGCCTGCCCAGCTTCTGCACGGCCGGATAGCTGGATCGCCTGCCCGCAGCTGATCTGGCCTCGGGATAGGCGGCGAGCTCCGCTTCCAGCCGCGCGATCTGGGCGCGCAGCGACTCGCGCGCGCCACGCTCGTCGAGTTCCTCGTCGAGGTCGGGGGCGTGCTCGTCCGGAGCGCCTGACCACTCAGGCGGGCTGGACGCGTACAGGGTGCGAGCCAGCTCCCTGGGCTCGACCCCGAACTCGCGGGCGGCCCTGGCGCTGTCGGCGGCGAGCTGTTCGAGCACCGGCGAGACGCTGGGGCGGTCGGCGACGAATGTGCCGTGGCCCTGCCGGGAGACCGCGAGCCCCTCCCTCTCGAGGCGCCGATAGACCGCGCGGGCGGTGTTGACGTTCACGCTCGCGCCGCCGGCGAGCTCGCGGATGCCCGGCAGCTTTGACCCGGGTTCGAGGCGCCCACTCTTGATCAGCGCCCGCAGCCGCCAGGCGAGCTGGGTCCCAACCGGGACGTCGTCGCTGCGCTCTACCTCGGGGGCGCGCTCGTGACTTTCAGCGGTCGCCGTGGGCTGCTGTGCCATTGTGCTAGCACAGTAGCACTATCTTCGGCGGCTAGGCGTCGAGCCGCGACTCCTCGAGGTCGAGCTCGCGTTCGATCGACCGCATCACGTCGGCCGAGACCTCGCCCTCGTTCCGCATTCGCAAGAGCTCCTGGCGCTGTGCATCGAAGAGCTGGTGCATGAGCCGCTGGTATGTCATCGAGCGATCCTCGATACCGGTGTCCGCGACCTTGCCCGCCCGTTCCGCGAAGCGCTGTTGGCGAAACTCATACATGCCCCGGACTCGCTCGACGGTGTCCTTGGGAACCCAGCCCTCGGCCTCGAGCTCGTATAGGCGCTGCAGCGCCGCCGAGGCCGAGGCGATCCTGCCGCGGAGCTCTTCGCGCTCCTCGTCCTCGGTGTCCTCGGCGAGCCCGAGGCGTTCCAGCAACGCCGGCAGCGTCAGGCCCTGGCCGACGACGGTCGCGACGATCACCGCGAAGGTGATGAAGAGGATCAGGTCGCGGTCGGGGAAGGGCGCGCCGGCGTCGGTCTCGAGCGGGATCGCGAGCGCAGCCGCCAGCGACACGGCCCCCCGCATCCCCGACCAGGCGACCGCGATTCTGGGCTTCGGGCCGACACGCCGCTCGCGCTGCTGCGGGCGGCGGTCGAGGGCGCGGATCACATACGGCGTCGTGAACACCCAGATGAAGCGGGTCAGGGTGACCGTGGCAGCGATCATCGCCCCGTAGCCGAGCGTCTCGACTGTGCCGCGGTCGGCCAGCGCGTCGAGGACGACGGGGAGCTGGAGGCCGATGAGCACGAACAGGGTCGCGTTGAGGAGAAAGACCAGAACCTCCCAGACAGCGAAGCCCTGCAGGCGGGTGGTCGGCGAGATCAGCTCGGGGGCGCGCCAGCCGAGGTAGATCCCGGCGGTGACCGCCGCGAGGATGCCCGACGCCCCGATCTCTTCGGCGGGGAGGTAGGCGACGTAGCCGGTGAACAGCGAGATCGTGATCTCGGTGACGCTGTCCTCGAGCCGGCGGCGAATCGCCGCGATCACGTATCCGACCGCGAGGCCGATCGCGACACCGCCGAGTACCGCGGCAACGAACTCGAGGCTCGCGTCGAGCAGCGAGAAGCTGCCCCCGACCGCGGCCGCGATCGCGACTCTGTAGGAGACCAGCGCCGCGGCGTCGTTGAGCAGGCTCTCGCCCTCGACGATGTTGAGGATCCGCCGCGGTGCCCCGACCCGGCGCATGATCTCGGCCGCGGCGACCGGGTCGGTGGGCGAGACGACCGCCCCGAGCGTGAACGCGGCAGCCCAGGACATCCCCATCACCTCGTGGGCGAGGATCGCGACCACCGCCATCGTCAGCAGCACGAGCAGGATCGCGGTCAGCGACAACGCCCTGGCGTTGCGCCGCAGAGAGCGCAGATCGGCGAAGAACGCCCCCGAGTAGAGCAGCGGCGGCAGGAAGATCAGCAGCACCAGGTCCGGGTCGAGCTCGACCTCCGGGACACCCGGGATCGAGGCGATCGCGATCCCGCCGAGCACGAGCAGGATCGGATACGGGACCTGGAGCCAGTTCGCGACCGCGTTCAGGAACGCGATCACGACCAGCACGGCGACCAGGATCAGCTCGGCGCTCTCCAAGGCCGGCTAGTAGCGGCGCGGCGCCGCCGAGCCGCCGCGGATCGACGCGAGCAGCCGGTCGACGAGCCCGGGGGCGAGGTCGTTGAGCCCCAACAGACGGACGTTCTTCGGCACATAGACGTCGCGCCGATCCCCCTCCACTGCTTCCAGGACCGCTTCGGCGACGTGGACGGCGTCGATCGCGCCATCGTTGTCGCGCCAGTCGGGGAGTTGCTCGGCATCCTCATGGATCGCGGTCTTCACCTCTCCCGGATAGACGGTGCTCACCGAGACCCCGGTCCCCGAGAGCTCGTGCCGCAGCGCCTCGGCAAACCCTTTGTCGGCGGCCTTGGTCGCGCCGTAGACCGCACCCCAGGGGAATGCTCGCAACCCGGCGCCGGAGCTGACCACGACGATGTGCCCCTTGGCGCGGTCGAGCATCGGCTCGAGCGCCGCCCGGACCGTGTTCATCGTGCCGAGCACGTTGGTGAGCACCATGCGCTCGGCCTCGTCGGGGTCCTGGTCGGCGAACGGCGCGTACTTGGCGATCCCGGCGTTGGCGACCATGATCTCGACGCCACCGAGCTCTTCAACCAGGCCGGCGACCGCCTTATCGATCGCCCCGCGGTCGGCGACATCGGCGGTCGCGATGTGCGTCCCCTCGCCCACCTCGGCCGCGGCCGCCTCGAGCTCGTCCTTGCCCCGGGCGATCAGCCCGAGCTTTGCGCCCCGAGCGGCGAGGGCGCGCGCCGTCGCGCGGCCGATGCCCTTCGAGGCGCCGGTGACGATCGCTCTCGTGCCTGATCCGATTTCCACAGCCTGATCCTCTCACGAGTGCAGCCGATAATCTCGGCGCGTGTCCGACGAGCACGCCACAGTCGCCGAGGAGGAGTACCTGCAGACGATGTTCTGGCTCACCGAGGCGGGGCTGCCGATCACCGGCGCCAACATCGCCCGCGCGATGCAGCTCTCGCCGCCGACCGTGCACGAGATGATCGGCCGGCTCGAGGGCGACGGCTATGTCGAGCGCGGCTCCGACAAGTCGCTCGAGTTCACGAAGCAGGGCCACGAGCAGGCCGCCGAGGTCGTCTTCCGGCACCGGCTGATCGAGCGCTTCCTCACCGACGTGCTCGGCATCCCCTGGGACGAGGTCCACGAGGAGGCCGAGCGGCTCGAGCACGCGATGTCGCCGGTGCTCCAGGAGCGGATGGAGGCGGCGATCGGCGACGCGAAGACCTGCCCCCATGGCCACCCGCTGACCGAGGGCGAGCACGAGCGGGGCGTTCTGCTCGCCGACGTCGAGCCCGGGGCGAAGCTGCGCGTGCTGCGGTTCGAGAACGAGGCCGAGGAACTGCTCCACTACCTCAAGGACTCCGGACTAGAGCCGAGCTCGAGGGAACGCTCGAGAGCTCATCCGACGACGAAGTCGTGGTCGCATCGGACGGCGGAAAGCACAAGGTCTCGCGCAGCGTCGCCGAGACGGTCTCGGTCTCCGCCGACCCGGCGCCCTCGCCGCGCCCGCCGCTACCCGAGCAGCTCGGCTCTCCACGACCGCTACGGCCGCTAGGCCGAGAGCCTGCCCGAGGAGATCCGCTCGACCATGTCGGAGGACTCCTCGCGGATCACGGTCCCGTCCTCGAGCTCGACCGGGAGCATCGTCAAGGCCACGCCCGACACCATGGCGCACGTCTCGGCCCAGCTCCTGCAGACGCTGGCCGACACGGGCCAGGCCGTGCCCAGCGGTCACGCGGTCCAGTCGATCGAGGTCCAGAGGGACGGCCGGGCGTGGTCGCCGTCGCCCAAGGGCAGCCCGGTGCTGGCGAAGAAGCCCGCGGCGTCCCCGGCGAGCCCGCTCGACTTCGTGGACAGCGCCGGCGACCTCGCCAGCCAGCTGGGCGGGAGCAAGCCGGTCCGCGGGCTGCACATCGGCGCGGGCGCCACCGCTATCGCGGTTTCACCGCACAACACCTACCTGGCGGTGCTGCGCGGCCGTGCGCTGTACACCGGCCTCATCGACGGCCCGCTGACCAGGCAGCCCGGCAGTTACCAGACGGTGAGCTGGGACCGGAACGACGACCTGTGGGCCTCGGCCGGGGACCAGGTCATGCTGTTCCGGGGCACGAAGAACAGCAAGGCGCCGCTCTCGGAGCGGGTTTCCGTCAGCGTGACCCCCTTCCGGCGGCCCCGCTCAGCAACCAGGTCACCGCGCTGCGGGTGGCGCCGGACGGCGTCCGGGTCGCCCTCGTGCTCGACGGCGAGGTGCTGTGCATCGGCGCGATCTCCGGGCGGCAGGGCTGGCGCAGATCACCCTGTCCCAGGTGCAGCTCAAGCCGCTCAACGGCGCGACCGAGTTCACCGGGCTGGCCTGGTACGGGCCGGACGACGTCATCACGCTCGCCACCCCGGGCCCGGCGCTGACCGAGTACCCGGTCAGCGGGGGCAGTCCCAGCCCCGTCTCCATCCCGGTCGACCCGGGCATGAAGTTGATCGCCGCCAGCATCGGCAGCCCGCTGGTCGCTGGCCTGCCCCAGGGGAGCATGGCCACCGACGCCAGCCTGACCCGCCCGTGGACCGCGCTGGGCCGGGGTTCCCTGCCCGCTTACCCGGGCTGATCCGAGCCCTTGGGGCTGGATGCAACCTTAGAGGTTGCTGAAAACCTGCGAGAGAATCGTGGGCTTAAGTCCGCTATACGGGTATTTGTCACGAACGTCCCGCCTGACATTTGGGCCGGGGAGGACTAGCGTTCATGCATGGCACTCGCCCGGGTCCGTGGTTGCGCCGGGCAGGCTCTCCCCGCCGCGATGGCGGCCGGAGAGTCTCCTCGGCAAGCCGATGCCAGCCGCAGGCAAAACGGTCCACGTAAGGCGACTCTCTCGTCGACCGATCACGGTGCGCTGTACAAGAAGTCCCGCCCCGTCGGGGGGCCCAGAGCGTTCCCCGGCCTACGGGAGAAGGTTAGTAGTGGCCATGGAAGGCTGCGAACCCCTCAGCAGGCGGATGTGGGGTCGAAGACCAGGTCGGCCGGGCGAGTGTCCACCGAACCGTTTGAGCCTGGTGTTATCAGGAAGCTCAGATGCTGCTGCTGCTAAACGGCAGGATGCAGAAGGTTCGTCACTGGTAATCAACGCCGAAGGGGGATTCGAGATGGACATCACCTTCAAGGGCAGGCACACCAACGTTCCCGAGCGCTTTCAGAGGCACGCGACCGCGAGAAGCTGGCCAAGCTCGAGAGGCTCGATCACAACGCGATCCGGATTGACGTCGAGGTTTCTGACGGAGCGCAACCCAAGGCAGGCTGACCGGAGCGAGCGGGTCGAGCTCACGGTCAGGTCCAAGGGGCCCCGGCCGTCAGGGCCGAGGCGGCGGCCGACGACCTGTACGAGGCCCTTGACCTCGCGTTCACCAAACTCGAAGGCCAGCTGCGCAAGGCGGCCGAGCGGCGCAAGGCCCGGCACGGCGACCTGAGCGTGCGGTCCACCGATGCGCTAGCAGCGGTCGGGGCCCCGGTGAGCGCGGCCGCCGCTATGGCGGACATGGCAGACCTCGCCGACGTGGACATCCCGGCGATCCCGGCGCCGGACGACGCGGCGCATGCTCGGCGGGCTGCGCGTGGGCCGCAAGGCGGCGGCCAAGCCGGGCGGCCGGACCGGGCCGAAGTTCGCCGGCCAACGGGCAGCGGCGCCCGGAGGCGACGGTGCCGCTCCCCACCCTCCCCGACGATGACGTTCCCCGGGTCGGTCCCCTCGCCGACGACAGCGGAGGCAGAGGCGGCCGCGCTCAGGGTTGCTGCCCATGCAGATGGACGGGGCCACCGGCCCGCTCGTGGTCAGGGAGAAGTTCCACGCCAATGCAGCCGATGACGATCGACCAGGCGCTGC